>CAVRHE010000014.1:0-551014 GCA_963720925.1 uncultured Acidobacteriota bacterium | reverse complement strand
GCTGAGCTCGGAGGTCGTTGTGATCACGGGCCAGAACACGGAGATCGTCCCCGTCGACACCTACCGGCGACTCGGTCACGATCTGGCGTCGGCCGGCGTGCCGGTTGTGGGAGACCTTCACGGCATTGAGCTCCGAAGCATTCCTGGAGGGTGGTCATCTCGATCTGCTCAAAATCAGCGACGAGGATCTGATCGAGGACGGGGCGCTCGAAGGGGAAGACGAGGACATGACACTCGACCAGCTCCATCGTCTTCGAGAGTCGGGAGCCAAGAGAGTGGTGATCTCCAGAGGCCCACGCCCGGCTGTGGCTCTGATCGAAGGCGTCACCTATCGAGTCACCGGACCGGACCTGGAGCCGGCGGACTATCGCGGCGCCGGCGATTCCATGACCGCTGGCCTGGCTGCCGGGCTGCGGCGCGGCCTCGCGGCCGAGGAGCTTGCTCCGTCTCGCCTCCGGGGCGGGGGCAGCCAACGTCACCCGGCACGGACTGGGCAGCGCTTCAGACGACCTCATTCCCCGTCTCGCCGAGCGCGTGGAGATCGAGGTCCTCACCCCCCTCCCGCAATGAGCGACCTCCCGAGAGTCATCGTCACCAATGACGACGGGATCGATTCCCCGGGTCTGAGGCTTCTCGCCGCCCGCCTCGCCTCCGACTTCGATGTGGTCGTCGCTGCGCCTGCGTCCGATATGTCAGGGAGCGGAACGGGCATCGGCGGGTTCGACCCGGTGAAAGGTGTCGACATGACGACCGTGGACATGGGTGGAATCACTGCCTACACCATCGCCGGGCCCCCGGGGCTCGCCGTGATGGCGGCAGCGCTCGGCGCATTCGGCCGCTTCCCCGATCTGGTGGTGTCCGGAGTCAACGCCGGCATGAACACCGGTCACTCGATCATCCACTCCGGCACCGTCGGTGCGGCGCTGACCGCCCGCACGTTCCGCAGCCGCGGCATGGCCATCAGCCTGGCGCAGTCCGATCCATGGCAGTGGGATACCGCCGTGGAGGTCGGTGTCTCCGCAGCACGATGGCTCATCGGCCGAAGCGGCAGCCCGTACGTCCTCAACGTGAACGTGCCGGGTGTCCCGCTCACGGAAGTCAATGGGATCCACTGGGCGGACCTGGACGAGTTCGGGTACTTCCGGGTGGCCAACGCCGACGTGGAGGACCGGAAGCTGCAGTTCGTCGTGGGATCGTCCTCGGCAGGGACCGACCCGGCTACAGATACCGCATTGTGCGCCAAGAACTTCGTCACGATGACTCCGCTGGCCACGATCGAACCTGCAGGGTTCCCCGACATCGACGCCAGTTCGGTGTGGAAGCCATGATCGATCATTCCGGTTTTGAGGTCGTGGCGGGGGGGAAAGACATCTCGCACCAGACAATGGGAGATGCGATGGAATGCGCACACGAGACGTGTACTTGCCTGGTGATCGAGGAGGGTGAGTTCTGCAGCGAGAGCTGCGAAGTGGGAAGCATTTCCGGTGGTTTCTGCGGATGCGACCACGCTGGTTGTCAGGGCAGTCGGCTACGGGCGCCGGCCATCGACCGATCGTGAAACGACTGAGCCTCGTCGTTGGCGCCGTCATCGGCGCGACATTCGTCTTTCTCTTCGATCCGGTGCAAGGCAAAAGGCGGCGCAAGAATCTCGCCCGCCGCATCGGCAATTCGATCGACATTCTGGTGCCGGGACGAGACCTCAGATACCGCCCAGGCCCGAAATCCAGTGAGTGGGAGTTACCGATGGCTACGGTGAACATCGACATCGACCAGGGGACAGTCACGCTGCGCGGAGCGTTCCCCCCGTCAGATGAACAGCCGACTCGGACATGGGCCCATGGTGGCCTCAGCCGGGTGCGGGGACATGCGGCCGCCCGTCGGGGTTTCGACGGACCGGATCAGGGGTAATCACAACCTCTAGACCAGGAACCAACATGTCCTTCAACCTGTCCTTTTCGAGCGGCAGAGTCGATGAATCCGATGACGAGCAGAGCAGCACTTTCAGCGCTGCCTACCCCGATCCGTCTATCGCCAACGCCGTCGTCGACGATCTGGAGAGAGCGGGCTTGCGCCCGACAGTGATCGCCCCGCTCGGGCCATGGACGCTCTCTTCTCTACCTGATCCGGGAGGCCGGCTGTTCGAGCACCCCATGATCACCGCTGCCACCGGCGCCATGGTTCTGGGTGCCATCACCGCACTTGCCTCTGTCCTCTGGATGGATGGACGACACTGGCTGATATATGCCGGTCTCGGAATCGTGGTCGGCGCGCTTACCGGGTGGATCGGCAGCGCCATGGCCGCTACCGCCCACCCACCCCGCAGAGAGGACCTCCTCTCCCAGCCCGCCGGTGGCCTGACCGTCGAGGTGGAAGCGGGCGAGCCCCGCGAAGCGAGACTCGCCGAGACCGTGATGGGACGCCACGAGCCGATACTCTTCACCGCCCGCACCAAGCCCGGGCCCCGATCGCCCACCGAACGGGTGATGTGGGCGCACGACGACGGTCTTTCACCCCTCGAAGTGGTATCCGCCTGGATGGAAGAGCGACAGCTGGCACGCCGCCCCACTGCCCCGCGCGGACGGCACCTCGAGAGCAATCGTCTGCGGCCCTGAGAGGTCGACAAAGCCAGGCGATTGGTCCGGACCTCCACGGCTGGCTAGGCCCTACCGGGACATTTGCACTACGGCCATAGTGTTAATTAGATTTCGGGCATTGTTAGGTAGCTAACGATCTGGAGGCAGACGTTGATGAGGCTGATGACCTGGGCCCTGGCAATCGCGATGGCGTCCACCGCCTGCGGAGGGACCTCGGAGGCGGATGGGCCGCTCGTGGTCTACTCCGGTCGCAGCGAAGAGTTGGTAGGTCCGCTCATCGAGCAGTTCGAGAACGAATCGGGGATCGACGTCGAGATCAGGTACGCCGATTCGAGCGAGCTTGCGGCCACCCTTCTCGCCGAGGGGGAGGAGACCGAAGCCGATGTTTTCTTTGCTCAAGACCCCGCTTCCCTCGGTGCCGCGGCCGGTCTGATGAGCCCGCTTCCGGAGGAGACGCTCGACCTTGTCGATTCGCGGTTACGCGATCACGATGGCCGCTGGGTCGGGACATCAGGGCGGGTAAGGGTGGTGGTGCACAACACCGGCTCCGACCTGCCGCTGCCCGAGACGATCGATGATGCCGTGGACCCGGCCTGGGCCGGTCAGCTCGGCGTGGCCCCCACCAACGGTTCGTTCCTCGCCTTCGTTTCGGCCATGATCCTCGAGCGCGGCGAGGACAGGACACGTGACTGGCTGGAGGCCCTCGCCGCAAACAACCCGGTCGAGTTCGACGGGAACGCCCCCATCGTCGAGGCCACCGACACTGGTGAGCTGGGAGGCGGCCTGGTCAACCATTACTACCTCCTCCGTTTGCGGGCGGAGGGTCAGGGCAACAACACCGAGAACCACTTCATCCCCGCCGGGGACGTCGGATCATTGGTGATGCCTGCCGGTGTCGGGATCATGGCTGCCACCCGGCACCCCGAGGCTGCCCAGCAGTTCGTCGATTTCCTGCTGGCCGAAGAGGCGCAGACCTTCTTTGCCACCGAGACATTCGAATTTCCGTTGATCGAGGGGGTGCCCCAACCCGAAGGCGTGCCACCCCTGTCCGAGATCGCAGCCCCCGACATCGACCTGAGCGAGCTGGCAGGCGTGCTGGACCTGGCCACCAGTCTCGTGGCCGAGGCCGGTCTGGTGTGAGTTGACGGCCGGGCCGCTGACCGCACGCCGGCCCGAGGTCGGGCCGGTTCGGCATCCCGGCGGCTGGGGCTGGTGGGTCGCGGCGGGGATTGCCCTCCTCCCTGCGCTGATCCCTCCGATCAGCCTCTTGTTCCAGGTCATCGGGACCGGGACCACGCTGGCGGTGCCGCCCGCCCGACTCGCCGAGCTCATGTTCAACACCGTCGTGCTTAGTGTTGCGGTCACCGTCACAGCGGTCGCCATCGGCCTGGCGACGGCCTGGACGACGACGAGAGTGGCCCTTCCTTTTCGCAAGGGCTGGATGACGCTCGCTGCTCTCCCCCTGGTCGTCCCCTCCTATGTCGCGGCCCTGAGCCTCATTGCGGCCACCGGTCCCTCGGGAGTGCTTGTCGAGATCCCGACGCCATATGGATTCGTCGGCTCATGGTTGGTGCTGTCGGTGTTCACCGCGCCGCTGGTCCACCTCACCCTCATCCCGGGGCTCCGGGCCATCGATCCGGCGACCGAAGAGTCGGCAACTGGGCTCGGGGCGAGTAGATGGCGGGTGTTCGCCACTGTGACCCTTCCGCAATTGAAGCCGGCGCTCATCTCGTCAGGTCTCCTCGTCGGGCTGTACACCATCTCAGACTTCGGTGCGGTGTCCCTGCTTCGCTACGACACTTTCACCCGCGCCATCTACACCCTCTATCGGGGGCAGATCGACCGGCGGCCATCGGCGACCCTGTCGTTGATCCTCATGGCGCTGGCAATCGGCATCCTCCTCATCGAGCGCCGATATCGCGCCAGAGTCGCCCTTCACTCCCGCCGGCCCCGCAGGGCCCGCACTTTGCTCCCCCTGACCGGCTGGCCACGGGCCGCCTCGGTCCTGGCTCTCGCTCTCTACACCCTGGTCGCTCTCGGCCTCCCGCTGGCAGTCATGACAATCACTGTCATCAGAGGGCTCGAGTCCGACCAGATCGTGGGATCACTGGGAGCGGAGGCCATTTCGATCATTGGGCGTGGCGCTGATCGCCGCCCTGGTGACCGTGATACTCGCTTTCCCGGTAGCGATGGTCACCACCCGCCGGCCGGGGCGCCTGTCGGGCTGGGTGGAATCGACCATGTGGGGCGCCTACTCCCTCCCTCACATCACCGTCGGGGTGGCGGCGGTCGGTTTCGCACTCACCTGGGCCCGGCCCCTCTATCAGACCTTGATCTATCTGGTGATCATCTACGGCGCGATCTTCCTCCCGCAAGCGGTAGGGGCGGCCCAGGACTCGTTGGTCAGGGCAAGCCCCGACCTCGAAGACGCCTCCCGGGGCCTGGGTAGGGGACCGCTGGCGACGCTGATGCGGGTAACGGTTCCCCTCGCCGTCCCGGGATTGGTGGCGGGCGCCGCGCTGGTGTTTCTCAGCGTCATGAAGGAGCTGCCGGCAACGCTCCTGCTGCGCCCCAACGGGTTCGAGACCCTGGCGATCAGGATCTGGAGCTCCACCGCCGAAGGCTTCATCACCAGGGGTTCCGCGGCCAGCTTGGTCCTTCTCGCCGTTTCGATCGTGCCACTCTTCCTCGTGATGTCACGTGAGCTCAGCGACTGACCGCCTGGCCATCCGTGCTCGGGACCTGACCAGGTCCTTCGGCGACGCCGTAGCCCTCGATCATTTCAGCCTCGACGTGTGGGAGGGCGGGGTCGTCACCATCCTCGGCCCATCGGGATGCGGCAAGACGACCGCATTGCGGGTGATCGCCGGCTTCGAGAATGCCGGTGGGTCGGTTGAGATCCACGGTCGCACCGTGCTCGGGCCCGGCGTCCACGTCCCTCCGGAGCGGCGCAGGGTGGGCATGGTCTTCCAGGACTACGCCCTGTTCCCCCACATGACCGTCGCCGGGAATGTTGCCTACGGACTCCCCCGCGGCGACCGGGCGCCCCGGGTTGGCGAGGTTCTCGAGCTGGTCGGTTTGACCGGATTGGAGGGCCGGATGCCGAACGAGCTATCCGGCGGCCAACAGCAGCGAGTCGCCTTGGCCCGGGCGCTGGCCCCGAAACCCGAGGTGATCCTGCTCGACGAGCCGTTCAGCAACCTGGATGCAAGCCTGCGGGACCGGGTGCGGCGTGAGCTGCGAACCATCCTGACCGAGGCTCGTACTACCGCTGTCTTCGTCACCCATGATCAGGAGGAGGCTCTGGCCACCTCCGACATCGTTGCCGTGATGAGGGAGGGCAGGGTCCTGCAGGCCGATACCCCCGGTCATCTCTACTCGAACCCGGCCGACCGTTGGGTCGCCGAGTTCCTCGGTGATGCCGACGTCCTCGAGTCGGTGGCGAGGGATGGGCGGGTCGACACCCCGGTCGGAGCCTTCGATACCGATATCCACGGCAGTGTGTCCGTAGTCGTGAGACCGGAAAACGTGCAGATCTCACTCGGTGAGACCCCGAATGCAGTGGTGGCCGGGTCCGAGTTCTTCGGGCATGACCAATTGGTGACGCTCGCCTTGAACGAGGGCACCCGGGTTCGGGCCCGGATCGGGCCTCGTCCGATCTACCGCGTTGGCCAGCCGGCCCGGGTGCGGGCGACCGACGCCCGCATCTTTTCCCGGGGTTGATGCTCCTAGCCTGACGCCGGTGGACTCGTCATTGGCCCTCGTGGCGGCGTTGGCCGCTTCCCTGTTCGCCGTCGATCTCTGGCTCGATTATCGACGCCGTGCCCCGCCCCATATCGCCGCCTACGGCATCGGCATGACGATGTTCGCCATCGCAACGTGGGCGTTCTTCCTGGGAGTCACCGTTGGCTGGACCGGGCCGATGTACCGGGTCTTCTATCTGTTCGGGGCCATCCTCAACATCCCATTCCTGGCCCTGGGGTCGATGTTCCTCGTTGTCGGCAAGCGCTCGGGCCACATCATGGCCATCGCACTCGGAGCCCTGACCGCAATCTCCACGACCCTGACCGCCACGGTGCCCTTTGCCAACCCACTCCCCGAGACCGGAGTGCCCCACGATGTCTTCGCCTCGGGATTCGGGCCCCGACTGTTCGCCATCATCGGCGGAGCGATGGGTGCCACGATCCTCGCTGTTCTGTCGCTGGTGTCGATCTTCCGGTTCTGGAAGAAGAATCGCCGGATCGTCTGGGGCAACCTGCTCATCCTCGCTGGGACACTGGCGGCAGCGTCCGGTGGCACCGGTCTCGCGCTTGGCGAGTCGAGCGCATTCGCCCTCTCCCTGCTGGTGGCGGTGACCCTGATCTGGGCCGGTTATCGGGTGGCATCGGGCGGGCGAAGGGCGCCGGCCCCGAGCGACCAGGCGCTGGCCGATCTCTGATCTAACCCCGATGTAGCTACTCCGACCTTAGGTGACCATCGGCGGTTCGAACATCGTACGAGTTCAATGGCCTTTGATAGCAACGTATCAGGCGACGTTGAAGATCATTCGCATTGGCGAGCGGGGCCGACGTGACTCAGGAGAACGATTTTGATGTGAGGGACTACGTCTACTTGGTAGCGCTCGCACCGGCGATCCTCGTGACACACGCATTTGCCGTGCGTCTGGGTCGAGCGGTGGAACTGACCGGTCGACTCAAGGGTCGCAGCACGGTGAACCTCTTGTCGGGCGGCCTGTCCCTGCTGAATCTCGGTCTCACCACAGCCATCTGTCGCTGGTTGGATATTCCGCTTGGGATCGATGCGGGAGCGGGAGCGATCGACGTCGCACTGTCCGGGGTGATCGCGCTGCTTCTGGCGTTGGTTCTGTCTCTCGCAGCCAGAACCGTGGTTCGTGTCCTCCCGCAACGACGGCGCACGGGACCGCACCGACGAACGAACGCTGTGCTCGCAGGCCTCACCATCTGGATGAAAGTGCTCCTGCTCACCTTTGTCGTCCTGTTCGCTGCCGTCTTGATCATCGCCTTCGTCGAATTGATCGCAAGCGGCTTCGGGGGATTCGGGCCCGTCGAATGGGCGGCCCTGGTACTCGTCCCGGTTCTGATGGTGATCCTCGTGGTCTACGTTCTGCGTGCCCAACGTAAGACGTCGTCATACACGAAGCGTCTCCGACCCTCGCTGCAGAATTCGGCCAACGGCAGACCCCGGGTGCTCTACCTTCGACCCTTCCAAGAGGAGCACCGCTTGTTCGCCGGATCTCAAACGCTCGACGAGTTCCTGGGGGACGAGGTCGCGGAGCAAATCGGGCCACTGATCGCCCTCGGCAACCCCACGGACAGGATCTCGCCGGATGGAGCCGAGCGGCATTACTACAAGGATGATGAGTGGCAATCCGCCGTCGAGAGACTGGCCGCTGAAGCCCCCTGCATCGTTGCTGCCACGAGCGCGTCGCCCAACACAGCGTGGGAACTGCGGCGGGTGCTGGAACTCGGGTTGGAGCGCAGGCTCTATCTGCTTTCGCCGCCCCTCCGGGCGCCTGCAGAGCCAACTGCACCAACGCTTGCGAAAGGCGGACGAATCCGCGGACTGCTCGGGATCACACGCAAGGCGACGATCTCGTGGCTCGCCCAGGATTGGGACGGGTTGTCACGCGAACTGTCGTTTGGAGAACTTCCCTCGTCGCTGTCGCCGGCCGGCCAGGCCACCTGGGAGGAGTTCGTGAGCACACTGGTCGCCTGTGGCTACTCGGTTGACATAGTGGATCCAGGTGCGGGGGCCGTGGTTGGCTTCGAGACAGGTGGCACGGCCCTTCTTCTCGAGCGCGGTGCATCTTCTCCGTTGGACTTCGTTCAGCCGATAGTCGATCGAGAGATCTCGGCCGAGCCGCCTCCGCACCGAGGCCGACCTGATGCTCAGCCCCCGATGTAGCTCATCTGGGTGGTGACACCGGGTTGGGCAGATCTGAGCGACTCAGCCCTCGATGAACATGATGTTGGTGATCCACCCGACAACCAACCCATCATCGATGACGAACACGTCCTGAGCACCTGCCTCCCCGTTCATCAAGGCCATGGCTTCCTCGATGGTGGCGTCCGGCGGAACGGCGACATAGGACTTGTCGAGAGCGTCAGCGTCCTCAGCCAGAAGGTCAGCGAGGGTGCATTTTTCGACCGATCCGGCGTTGATCGCACGATCCGCCAGGTATTCGTTGATCGTCGCCCGGTGCACGATCGACTTGGCGATCTTCCCGTCGAGAATTGGAAGCCGGGTCACATTCTGTTTCCCCATCTCTTTCACAAGCGACGCCAGCAGGATTTCTTGCAACGGCTCTTGGGCCGCGTTCTTGTAATAGGTCTGTTCGATCGGCAGCATCCTTTCCCGCACCGGGACCGGTCGGGGAGAGATAGGCACCATGTACACATCGAACTCCACGCCGTCCGACCTCTGAATGGAGCCGGCTACGAAGGGCACGTCAGTCTGTCCTTTCACCGCCCTGTAGGCGGCCCAACTGACAGGTTTCATCTTGCCGACGAGGGCCGCCTCGATCTGGTCGGTCAACGAGACAAACCACCGTGGTTCCTGGCCGGAATTGATGTCCTCCATTTGCCAGTCGGCGAGCACGTCGCCCACCGTCGAGAGAGGCCCGAGCAGCATGCCAAACAGCGCCCCTGCCCCCTCTTCCTCGACTATCAAGGCCCCGGATTCGACGATCTTCTCGTTCCGCTCCCCAGCCCCGGCGAGGTAATTGCTGCGGATCTCGTCGGCGGCCTGGCTGTTGAGACGGACCCTGAGAAATGGGGACGTAGGCGTACTCCGTTCGGCCGCGTTCCCTGCGGGAATGACGTCGGCGAGGGCACCATGAAGCTCTGCGGCGAAATCTTTGACCTCACTCCCCTCGGGGGCGAATCTGGTCATCGGCTCGTCCCGTCGAGCGAAGAATTGGGTGGTGGTCAACAGAGCCTTGACGAAACCCTGAACAGAGTCGAGATCTCGAGCATCCACCCGCAGCTGATCAGCAAATGGCTTCGGTACGTCAGCAGTGCACTGCACGACGACCACCGCTGTCACATGCTTCTCCGTCGGGTCGACCGCCACGCCGCACTCCCACATGCACCACGACCAATCCTCCCGCTCGTCGGTGTAGACCAAGATGACCAGATCGGATTCGCCGAGGGCGTGTTTCAACTCGGTATTGATGGGCTGCCCAAAGCGTGGCCCCTCGAAATCAGGGCTCGAGGAGAGGTGCACACGTGCATTCCCCGCGCTCTTGTTCTTGACGAACTGGGCGATCTTTTCAGCAATCTGGCCATCCGAGTGCTTGTGACTGATGAAGACGACGGGCTCTGCCGACACCATTGCCATGACCCCCTCTAAGTGGACCAAAACCTACGCGAACGAAACGCCGGGTGTCGGACGTCCCTCGTGATTCTCGTGGCAGAGTTCGTAGAGTTGGGCACGAGAGTCACACGTCGTATACGATTGAAACGAGCGGCCCGATGACGTTGATGCGCCCGATGATGCGAATGATGGTCCGCCGAAGCAATGTCAGGTTCATCGACAACCTGAAACGGCTGTTGGAAGCGTAAAGCGCGAGTCGAACGTTGGAGCGGAAACCGGGACCGGATCAGTGGTCCGACCTGGCAGGCACCTCGCCCGCTGAGCCTGAACCACGAGCCCCGCCAAGGCAAGAGCCCATTCAGGACTTGACCTCACCCGGCAATCAGCCAAAATTGAAAGCCTTCCCCCACCAAACCTGGGAAGGCGAGATGAAACACCCAAGCGCCTCAGGCCACTAGCCCGGTCGGAGGCGCTTCTCGCGTATGTATGTACGTAATCGCCGAATCGGAGCCGAGGGATACCCGGGCAACATCAATTCATCATCAGTCGTGGACGATCTCTTTCGAGATCCGGCCCGCATGCCGTGAGCCGTGCCCGCTGATTCCGCGGTCAGCAGTGCCCCAATCGCGCCGCCGATTCGAACCAGAGAAGACGTTGGAGCGTATGGACTGTGGGAGGCGACTGCTGGACTTCTTCCCACCCGGATCATTTCCAGCGGCACCATTCCATGCGGAACGCCCCCGTTGTTAACCCCATCACCGGGGGCTTCCGCTACTGGCGGCTCGGCAGAGGCGTGGGAATGCGTGACCACATTGTTTCCGATGGCACACCACGTGACAGGATAAGTGCCTGAGGTGGCGGGTCTGCCGGGGGTCAGTTGTGCGGGTTGCTGACGGACGTCGAAGGCGCCTATGAGAAGGAGGCCCTTTCGGGCCTCCTCTCTGATCCTGCCACCCAAGGATTCTCTTGCGAGGGAATCCCGCCAGCGGCTTGGGATCAAGCTGCTCATGTCACGAGTGAGATAGCGACGTTCAAGCAGCCAACTAGGTACATGCATCGGCTCATGTACGCATCATCTGAGTGAATCCATCGACCCATTCGGCCCGCGGAAGGAGAGCCCGGTCGAAGGGGGGAGCCTCAACCATCGACCTGGTCCACAGAACGTCGAATCCCCAGCGGGGAGGCCGGGGATTGCGTCGCCTCACCCCTCACCAGCCTCTGACATGAAGAAGGCCCCCTCCCCCCGGGGGCTCTCTTTTCTCCCGTCCGCCGGGTTGACGGGCCTGCGAGAATTTCACTGTGAACCTGCCAAACGGTCCGCGCGTTTCTCCAGATGGCCTGGCACTGTCTTTTCCCCAGAGCGAGAACGATTTTCGCGCCGCAGTCGACTTTCAGTCTGCGCGTTGGCCGGCTCGAATCCTCTACGGGGTGTTCGCGGTGTGTGCGACCTACGCGGTCGTTGTGTTCGTCTGGTACTTCGTCGTTGGGCCGATCCCCTCCCTGGTTCCTGTGGTGGTGATCTCGGTCATCCTCTGCGTTGCGTCGTACTTCGGCATTAGGCGATTCAACAAGTGGGTCGTCATGCGTCGCCTCCTCAAGTCGAAGCAGGGCGACATCATCGGCTCCACCTGCACGATCACCGTCCAGGATGGAGTTTTGACCCTATCTGTGGACCCGGTGGGCGTCTCGATGACGATGCCCGCGTCGCGCTTAGAGAGGATCGATCAGACGATGTCCCACGTCTTTCTGTGGACCACAAGGGTGAATGTGATCCCGATACCTCGCCAGTCGGTCGCCGAGCTCGATCTCGACGCCTTTCTCCTAGCTCTCTCGACTCCGTAGGCAACCCGAGGGCACCCTGCCGACCCGACTCTTCAGAGCGCTGAAAGGCGCACTACCCGCCGATGTAACTCATCTCGACGCGGGAGCCGATGCTCACGGTCTGCGCCGACCTGATCTCCGAGTAGCGGTCCTCACGGCTCGACCAAACCCGGTCGATGATCGCCCCGACGTCGTCCCCGGCCCTTATCGCATCACGCAGATTCGAGCCGGACGCGGCGAAGAGACAGGTGAAGAGGACACCCTCCGCTGAGAGCCGGGCCCGAGTGCACGATCCACAGAATGGCCTGGTGACCGAGGCGATCACACCCACCTCACCCTCGCCGTCGAGGTACCGGAACCTGCTGGCCACTTCGCCGGGGTAATTGGGCGGGATCGGCTCCAATGGGAAGACCTGGTTGATGGCCGAGATCACCTCTTCGGCCGGCACGACGTCGTCCAACCGCCAGCCGTTGGTGGTGCCGACGTCCATGTACTCGATGAACCGAACGATGTGACCGGAGCCCTTGAAATGCCGCGCCATCTCGACAACTGCGTGCTCGTTCGCCCCACGCTTGACGACCGCGTTGACCTTGATCGGCCCCAACCCGGCTTCGGCCGCAGCCTCGATTCCCTCCAGGACCGCGGCCACCGGGAACCCAACGTCGTTCATGCTCTGGAAGGTCGGGTCGTCGAGGGCATCGAGACTCACCGTGACCCGGCCCAACCCGGCCGCGGCCAGGGATCGGGCCTTCCTCACCAGGAGCGAGGCGTTGGTGGTCAAAGTCAGGTCTTCCACCCCGTCGATCGAGGCCAGTCGGCCAATCAGCTTCTCCAGGTCCTTTCGGAGCAGTGGCTCGCCACCGGTGATTCGCACCTTCTCCACGCCTCGATCCACGAACATCCGGGTGAGAGTCGCGATCTCCTCGAAGCTCAGTAGCTGCTCGCGGGGCAGGAACTCGTGATCCTTGCCGAACAACTCCTTGGGCATGCAGTAGGTACAGCGGAAGTTGCAGCGGTCGGTGACCGAGATGCGGAGGTCACGAACCGGGCGTTCGAACCGGTCGACGAGGGCACTCATCACGCCCAACGATATTGGAGTGACGGGCAAAGCGGGCCGACGGCCAACCCGAGCCCAAAGAAATTCCGGTTCTCGGGCGCATGCGTGCATCGCCGAGGTCTAGGTTGTAAACGTTTTCGACATCGTTATCAACAACGTTTCCAGGAGCGATGAGAAAAGCGCAGGACCGGATCACCATCGGGGACGTCGCCGCCGAGGCCGGCGTGTCGATCGCCACCGTCTCCCGGGTGGTCAACGGCCGGTACGGCGTGGCCCCCGACACTTCCTCCCGGGTCCAGGCGGTCATCGACGATCTGGGGTACGAGTCGAGCCTGGTGGCGAGGAGTCTGCGCAGCCACCGCACCAGCGTCATCGCAATCATCGTCCCCGATCTCGAGCCGTTCAGCGCCGAGCTGCTCAAAGGGGCGGCCCGGGCCATTCACTCCACCGGCTACGAACTGATTGTTTGCGCCGGGGACGGCCATGTCGGGGCACAAGTTGGTTGGGAGCGCCGTTATCTCTCCCGGTTCAACGGCACGCTCGCCGATGGGACGCTGTTGGTCACTCCCACCGTCGTCGACGTAGCCCATGCCGCCCCGGTCGTCGTCATCGACCCCCACGCCGGAGCCTCCCCCCTACCCACGGTCGCTTCCCAGAACCTGGAGGGGGCGATGACGGCAACCGACTACCTGATCGGGCTGGGCCATCGCCGGATCGCCTTCATCGCCGGCCGTCCTGACCTGGAGTCGGCCCGTCTTCGCGAGCAGGGCTACCTCAAGGCGCTCGAGCGAGCCGGGATCGAGTTCGATCCGGGGCTGGTCCGGGTCGGCGAGTACACACGGGAGGCAACGGAGGGCCCGGCCCACGAGCTGCTCGAGATGAGTTATCGCCCGACCGCGATCTTCGCCGCCAACGACGTGTCCGCAATCGCGACGATGGATGTCGCACACTCACTCGGACTCTCGGTGCCGGATGACCTGTCCGTGATCGGCTTCGACAACATCCTCGAGTCGGCTCTGTCCCAACCGTCATTGACCACGATCGACCAGTCCATCCAGGAGATGGGCTACGAGGCGACGCGGCTTCTCGTCGAGCTCATCGATGAGCCGGATCAAGAACCGGCGCACCTGACACTTCCCACCGAGTTGGTGGTCCGGCAGTCATGCCGGGCCGTGACCGTCTAGACCGAATCCGAGGAGGAGCAACACACCCAGACCCTGACTGAAAACGATTACAACGACGGAGGTATGCGAAGGAGGAACATAGTGAAACCGGTGAGACGATCCATGGCGATCCTCGCCATCCTGGCCCTGCTCCTGGCCGCCTGTGGCGGTGGAGGCACCAGCGAGGACGCGCCCACTACCACGGCGGCGCGGTGACCGAGACGACGGCGGCCGAAGCGGCGACCACGACCGCCGCAGCCGAGGAACCGGCGGAGGAGGTCACCATCGAGTGGTGGCACATCAGCAACGAGGGCCCATGCTCGATCTTATGGCAGGAATTGGCCGATGAGTTCATGGAGGCCAATCCCGGAGTCCAGATCAACATCACGGTCATCGGAGAACGAGGCGTTCAAGACGGCGCTTGCAGACCAACCTCCAGGCGGGAGACGTCCCCGACCTCTTCCAGTCCTGGGGTGGCGGTGGCCTCCGCGAGCAGGTAGACGCCGGACTGGTGCAAGACATCACCGACGCTTCCTCCGGGTTCATCGGCAACCTAACGAGGGCGCGGTCGGCCTCTATCAGGTCGATGGGGTCCAATATGGCGTACCGTTCAACTTGGGCATGGTCGGGTTCTGGTACAACAAAGACCTGTTCGCCCAGGCCGGGCATAGACGCCCCACCGGCGACCTGGGAAGAGTTCCTGGAGGATGTGCAGGCCCTGAAGGACGCCGGCATCACCCCGATGGCGGTCGGTGCCGGAGACAAGTGGCCCGCCCATTTCTACTACTCGTATCTCATGATCCGGGAGGGCGGCGAGGCGGCGATGGCCGAAGTGACGGAGTCCCTCGACTTCAACACTCCAGAGTTCGTCGAGGCCGGCAACCAACTGCAGCGACTGATCGACATGGAGCCATTCCAGGCCGGCTTCCTGGCCGCACCATGGCCATGTCCCGACGGAGAGGCCGGGGCCATCGGCACCGGTCAAGCGGCGATGAGCCTGATGGGCCAGTGGGGCCCGGGCGCCTATGCCGAGACGTCGGGCATCGGCACCCCGGAGGATCCGATCGCCGAGCGGCTCCCCGCCGAGTTCGGCTGGTTCCCCTTCCCGGCGGTTGAAGGTGGTGCCGGTGCTGCGACCGACGCCTTCGGTGGTGGCGACGGCATCGCCGTGGGCAAGGACGCTCCCCCGGAGGCAGTGGCGTTCCTGGAGTACATCACGCGCCTCGAGCAGGCGAGCAGGATTGGCGCCACCGGCACCGTCCTTCCTGTGACCACAGGGAGCAGAGGACTCGGTGACCGACCCGCTCCAGCAGGAGGTGCTGGCCGGACTGGGCGAGGCGAGCTTCGTCCAGCTCTATCTAGACCAGTACTTCACCCCTGAGCTGGGTGCTGCTGTCAATGACGCCGTGGCGACCCTGTTCGCGGGCACTGCCACCCCGGAGCAGGTGACCCAGGCGATCACAGACGCCGCGGGCTGAGCCCGGCCGTATTGTGAGCAGAGTTGTGGAGGGCCGCCGTCCCGGCGGCCCTCCACCGACGCCTGAGCCAATGATGACGATGACCGCGCCGACCAACGAAAGAGCGGCCCCCGGCCAGCCGCCGCGGCGCCGGTCCGGGACCGCTCCGTGGCCGGTCGTCCTGTGTTCTTGCTCCCTGCCCTGCGCTCTATGCGCTGTTCGTCATTTACCCGATCGCCCAGAGCATCCGATTCAGCGCCTACGACTGGAACGGCCTGAACCTCTCACCGACTGGGTCGGGCTGCAGAACTTCCGGGACGCCTTCGCCGACCCGATCTTCGTCCAGGCGATCTCCCACAACTTCATCATCATCGGGCTCTCCCTACTTCTCCAGATCCCCTTCGCGGTCGCGCTCGCCGTGCTCCTCAGTCGCAACCTCAAGGGACGCGGGGTGTTTCGGACGATGTACTTCGCACCCTTCATCCTCTCCGAAGTGGTGACCGGCGTGGTGTGGCGCCAGATCTCCGCCCCGATGGCCTCTTCGACCAGATCCTTGGCCCCGTTGGCGCCGGCGACATGACCAGGGAGTGGCTCGCCGACCCCGAGATCGCCCTCTACAGCCTTTTCTTCGTCCTCTCCTGGAAGTACTTCGGCTTCCATATGGTATTGATCATGGCCGGGCTCCAGTTGATCCCCACCGAGCTCGAGGAGGCGGCTTCCATCGACGGCGCCACATGGTGGCAAGGCTTCCGATACGTCACGCTTCCCCTCCTCGGCCCCACGATTCGCGTTTCGGTCTTCCTGTCGATCATCGGCGCCCTCCAGCAGTTCGACCTCGTCTGGGTCACCACCGAGGGTGGGCCGGTCAATTCCACTGCGACCATGGCCACGTACCTGGTCGACTCCGCATTCCGCAAGAGCCAATTCGGATATGCCAGCGCGGTCTCGGTGATCGTCTTCCTGATCTCGCTGTCGTCGCCCTCTTTATCAACGATTCGTGCTGCGCCGTGACCTGGAAGGAGCGCTCACCGCCTGACACGACAGCCACGACCCCCACCAGCATTCGAAACCGGAAGTTCGATCCTCGGCCGTGGACTCCTCTATGCGATCGCCATCGTCGTGCTGCTGGTGATCGTCGTCCCGCTCACCTTCTCCGTATTCGGTGGCTTCCGCAGCAACGCCCAGCTCGCATCGGACCCAGTCGGGCTTCCCGACCCTTGGGTCTGGGCCAACTACCAGACAGCCCTGACGGACGCCAGTTTCTACCGACAGGTCGGCAACAGCCTGCTCATCGCCCTGGTCACAACCCCCTCGTGCTCCCGGCCGCTTCGCTCTCCGCATTCGTATTGCCCGGTATCGCTTTCGGGGTCGAGAAGTTCGATTTACGTCCTGTTCACCTTCGGACTCCTCTTCCCCGTGGCAGTGGCCATCCTTCCCCTATTCATCACGCTCCGCCAAACCGGGCTTCTCAACAGCCCTCTTGGATCGCCATGCCCCAGGCCGCGTTCGGGCTCCCGCTCTCCATCGTGATCCTGCGCCCCTTCTTCCGTAGCATCCCCAGTGATCTGGAAGACGCTGCCGCGATCGACGGCTGCGGCCCGTTCCGCTTCTACTGGTCGGTCATGCTCCCCCTGTCACGCCCCGTGCTGAGCACAATCGCGGTGCTCACAGTCGTTGGGAGCTGGAACGCATTCCTTCTCCCTCTGCTGGTCCTGGTCCAGGCGGACCAATGGACGATTCCGCTCGGAATCAACAACATCTCTACTACCTATGTCACCGACACTGCGGTAATCCTGGCCTACACGACCCTGGCAATGATCCCTGCTCTGATCTTCTACTTCATAGCCCAGCGTCAGATAGTGAGCGGACTCACCGCCGGAGGTGTGAAGGGATGACCGCGGTCACCGTCGACGGTCAGCTGCCGGCCTACCGCGATCCGAGTCTTCCGGTCGCCGAGCGAGTCGAGAGTCTGCTGGAGATGATGACTCTCGAGGAGAAGGTCGCCCAACTGGGTAGCGCCTGGGTCTTTCAGCTCACACAAGACGGGCAATTCTCCCGGGAAAAGGCCGGCTCGTTGCTTGGACAGGGACTGGGGCATGTGACCCGGATCTCGGGAGCGAGCAACATGTCTCCTCGGGATGCCGCCCTCCTCGCCAACGAGATCCAGCATTACCTCCTCGAGGAAACTCGTCTTGGCATTCCAGCCATCGTCCATGAGGAAATCTGCTCGGGGCTGATGGCCAAGGACGCCATTGTCTACCCCCAGGCGATCGGGGTGGCAGCCACATGGGACCCCGACCTCGCTCGCGAGATGGCCGACGTGATTCGCCGTCAGATGAGGGCCATGGGCGCACATCACGGGTTGTCACCCGTCCTCGACATTGCCAGAGACCCGCGGTGGGGCCGCACCGAGGAGACCTACGGGGAAGACCCCTACCTTGTCTCCCGGATGGGGACCGCCTTCGTCGATGGGTTGCAGGGCGAGGACCTGACCAAGGGTGTGGTCGCCACTGCCAAGCATTTCGTCGGGTACGGCGCCTCGGAGGGTGGCCTCAACTGGGCACCGCCACATCTCCCGGCCCGGGAGCTGCGGGAGGTGTACCTCCATCCGTTCGAGGCGGTGATCGCCGCCGGGGCCCGGTCGGTGATGAACGGCTATCACGAGCTCGACGGGATCCCGTGCGGTGCCCATCGCGAGCTCCTAACCGACCTCCTTCGAGGGGAATGGGGATTCGAAGGGACGGTGGTGTCCGACTACTTCGCGGTGCGCCAGCTTGCCAGCTACCACCACCTGGCGGAGGACGGAAGCGGCGCGGCCGGGATCGCCCTCGACGCCGGGATCGACGTCGAGCTACCTGGCACCGACTGTTATGGCGAGCCACTCATCGACGGAGTCCGGAACAGAGTCATCGATCTCGACCTCGTGGACACGGCAGTGAGGAGGGTGCTCAGGTCCAAGTTCGAACTCGGTCTCTTCGACTCGCCTTTGGTCGATGCCGAGGCAACCGAATCCGATCCTGATATCGAGCGCGTGCTGGCTCGGCGGATCGCGGAGAAGAGCATCGTCCTGCTTGCCAACGCCGGTGCCCTGCCCATCGCCCCCGATACGGCTTCGATCGCAGTGATCGGGCCTAATGCCCACGACTCTCGGAACTTGTTCGGGGACTACACCTACCCCGCCCACATCGAGGCCCTGGTCGACATGCAATCAGGCGAAAATGTGTTCGGGGTGCCGTTCGCCGGAGAGGTGAGTGTGGAAGGTTCGATGAAACCGGCCCGCTCGGTCTTCGATGCTCTCCAGGACCGTCTCGGGCAACGGGTCCAATACGCCCGGGGGTGTGACGTAAACAGCCAGAACCGAGAGGGGTTTGCCGAGGCAGTCGCCCTGGCCCGCGATGCTTCGCTGACGATCATGGTGATGGGAGACAAGGCGGGGCTGACCACCGAGTGCACCTCCGGGGAAGGCCGGGATCGCGTCACCCTCGACCTGCCCGGCGTTCAGGAGGATCTGGTCCGTGCGGTCATCGAGACCGGGACCCCGGTCGTGCTGGTCCTGGTGACCGGCCGTCCCTGCGGGAGCGTGTGGGCCCACGAGCGCAGCGCAGCGGTCATCCAGGCCTGGCTGCCCGGAGAAGAGGGAGCCGAAGCCATCGTGGACGTGCTCACCGGAGTGGTGAGCCCAGGTGGAAAGCTGCCGATCTCCCATCCCCGGTCGGCGGGGCAGATCCCGGTCTACTACGGGCACAAGGTGTCTGGTGGAAGGTCCCATTGGAAGGGCGACTACGTCGATGGCGCGGCGAGCCCGCTCTATCCGTTCGGACACGGCCTCGGCTACACCACATTCCGCATATCGGACCTCACGGTGACACCCGAGCTGGCCACATGGAACGGAGGGGTGACAGTCAGCGTCTCGGTCACCAACACGGGCGACAGGGACGGCGAAGAGATCGTGCAGCTCTATGTCAGGGACCCGGTGGCGAGCGTGACCCGGCCGGTGCTCGAGCTCAAGGGATTTGCCCGGGTCGATCTCCACGCCGGAGGCTCGGCGCGGGTCACCTTCGACCTCCCCGTTGGCCAGCTCGGTTTCTACAACCGCGACCTGGAGTACGTGGTCGAGCCGGGATCGATCGATGTCTTGGTCGGGACCTCATCGGCCGACCTGGAGGTGGCCGGATCGTTCACCGTGGTGCCAGATGCGAACGGCAGACCCGTTGTCAAGCAGTTTGATGGGTTGTCGACTGTGACCCCTCTTCCCTGAAGCTGAGCATCCACGCTCCGAGCCCGATGGGCAATACCACCAATGGCACCAGCCACCCGATCCAAGGGATCATCCACAAGATGCCGGCCACGATCGATCCCATGACGATCGACCCGTACAGCCCTCTTTCACCGGGCAGTGCCCGTCCCAGGGCGAGGATGGCGGGCACACCGGCGACCAGCGAGAGCAAAAGCACGATGCCGGACAGCGCAAGGATCAGCGGGACGAATATGGCGAGCAACGGCAGGCTCGCTGAGGCCGGCACCAAGCCCGCAATGAGCGCCGCGATCCCGGCCACGATGAGCGGGGAGAGAATGACGAGAGCGCCCCGGCCCAGGGACTTCCATACGCTGGCTCTTGCGCGATCGCCGGCGAACGCGGTACGTCCGGGCCAGCCCCAAGCGACGAGGAGGGCGGCGCAGGTCAGGCCCAGAATCACCAGGAATCGGGTCAGCAATCCGAGAGCGCGAATTCGAATGTTGGGTGGGAGAGGGGTCTTGTGGGCGACCACACCTTCCACGGAAGCCTGGTCCATGCCTTCGGCGTCGGCAGCCGAGCGATAGCCAAAGTCGCCCGCCACCTCGAGCGGGCCGGTGATGACCAGGCGATTAACGCTGACATCCACGTCTCCGCCCACGGTTCCCTCGAGATCCAAGGAACGCTGTGTGCCTTCCAGATCGCTACCGATGGTTCCTGCAGCGGTCAAGCTGAATGCCCATACCAGGACATCCCCGTCAACCACCGATTCCGGGCTCAACCCGACCCGAACAGCGGTGCCAACCAGGTCTTCCCCGATCGTCCCCGAAACAGTGAGTCTGTTCGCGGTGAAGCGCACCGATCCGGCAACCTCCCCGCTGACACCGACCGTTGGTGCCACCGCCAGCACGCTCCCGGTGACCTCGCCCGAGATGAGGACTTCCTCGGCAGCAAATGCGATCAAGTCGCCTTCGATGGTCCCTTCGACCACGACCCGGGCTCCGGCGGCGTAGAGGTCGTCGGTGACGGTGTCCCCCTCGGCGATGATGACGATATCGGAGGCCGCGGTCTCAGCGGCCAGCGCTGGGGTGACGGCGGCGAGGACGAAGATGCCTGTGATTCCTGCGCAGAGCGCCGTCCTAGATAGGTAGTGCATCAGCGGCCAGATTCAGAAGCGACGACGGGAAGATCCCCCAGAGAATCGTCGCTCCGACAGCCAGCGCCAACACCCAACGCTCGGGACCGATTCGCAACGGAGTCTCCTCGCCGGCGTCGTCCATGTACATGACGACGATGACCCGGATGTAGAACGCGAATGCCACCACTGAGGCGATGACGGCCACGATCACGAGCCACTGGTATCCCTGGGCCCAGGCGTCGGTGAAGACCCCGAACTTGGCCACGAACCCGGAGGTGATGGGCAGACCCCCCATGCCGAGCAGGAGGATGGTGAAGGCGCCGGCGAGGAGCGGGCTTCGCCGGCCCAAACCGCGGTACTCGTCCAGGCTGGAACCTGCTCCGTCCGGCCCGCTCACCACGGCGACCACCGCGAAGGCGCCGACCAGCTGGACGGCGTAAATGGCCAGATAGAACAAGACTCCGTCGGTAGCGCCGCCCACGACTCCGGTCATGATGAATCCGGCGTGGGCGACTCCCGAGTAGGCGAGCAGACGGCGAACATCACCCTGGACGAGGGCGAGCACTGACCCGAGAACCATGGACAGCACCGATATCGCGGCCACTACCGGCAGCCACGTGTCGGAAAGATCGGAGAATGCCGTGAGCAGGATGCGGGTGATCGCGGCGAATCCGGCCACCTTGGCCACAGCCGCCATGTATCCCACGAGCCCGGCGGGGGCCCCCTGGTATACGTCCGGCGCCCAGGTGTGGAACGGGGCGGCGGACACCTTGAACCCGAGGCCGGCAACCACCAAGCCGATGCCGATGTAAATCACCGCCGGGCTGGAGATGATGAAGTCATCCAGGAGCTGGCGGATGCCGAGGATCCCGAACTGGCCCGTCCCGGCATAGATGAGGGCGACGCCGTACACGAACACCGCCGAGGCGAACGAGCCGAGCAGGAAGTACTTGATGGCGGCCTCTTCCGACTCCCGTCTCTCCCGCGCCAATCCAGCCAAGACGTACAACGCGATGGAGCCGACCTCGAGCCCGAGGAACAACATGACCAGGTTGTTCGAAGCCACCATGAGCGAGAAGCCTGTGGTGGCCAACAGGACGAGGGCGATCGCCTCCGCGCCGCGGCGGCCCAGACTCACGACAAATCGCCAACCGGCTGCCAGCCCCAGCGCCGTGGCTGCGATCAGGACGACCCGGGAGAAGATGGCGAACCCGTCCATCGTTATCAAGCCGGAGAACGCCACCAGGCTCTCCGTGTCCCCAGCGGCGAGAGCGTCGGAGGCTTCGGCCCACTGCAACACGGTCAGCCCCGCGGCCACCGCCAGCGTCGCCCCGACCACCCATCCGAGAACACGAGGCGCCGGCTTCCACTGGACATCGACCAAGAGCACCAGGGCCGCGCCGATCGCCAATGCCAGATCGGGTGCGACGGCGATCCACGAGATCTCAGGAGGCGTGATCATCCTTCGTCCGCCACATACACATCGGCCATTCGCCCCGGATAGGGAACCACGAAATCGGTCTGCTCGACGATGTTGTCGAGCACCGCCTCGGTGGAGGGCGTGATCTTGTCGAGGAGCAGCTTCGGATAGAGCCCGATCACGATGATCAGGACGGCGATCGGCACGAGCAGGGCGATCTCCCGTCCCGACAGGTCGGATAGCACCGAGTTCTCCTCTTTGTCGGGGACGCCGGTGAAGACGCGCTCGTACGCCCACAGGAGGTACACCGCGGCGAGCACGACCCCGAATGCGGCGATCACGGTGAAGCTGGGGAGGGCGGGATAGCTGCCAATGAGCACCAGGAACTCACCGACGAAGCCGTTCAGGCCCGGGAGCCCGATCGAGGCGAACGTCATGAACAAGAAGAAACCGGCGAGAAGCGGAACCGTCTTCTGGAGGCCGCCGAAATCGGCGATCTTCTTGGTGTGCCTCCGGTCATAGATCATCCCCACCAGGAGGAACAGGGCGCCGGTGGTCAGACCGTGGTTCACGTTCTGGATCACGGCCCCCTGGAGCCCACCCGAGGTGAGGGCGAAGGTGCCGAGCACGATGAAACCAAGATGACTCACCGAGGAATAGGCGACGAGCTTCTTCAGATCCGGTTGGACGATGGCCACCACCGCCCCGTAGATGATCCCGATGACAGCCAGGATCGCCATTATCGGGATGGCGTCGACCGAGGCCTCGGGGAACAGGGCGAGGTTGAAACGGAGAAGTCCGTAGGTCCCCAACTTCAGGAGGACGGCAGCGAGCAGCACGGACCCGGCGGTGGGCGCCTCGACGTGGGCATCGGGGAGCCAGGTGTGGAACGGGAACAGAGGGACCTTGATGGCGAAGGCGATGGCAAAGGCGGCGAAGAACCACCGCTCGGTTCCGACCGAGAGATCCAATCCGGCCAGATCGGACAGGGCGAAGGAAGGAGATCCTTCCTGAGACGCATAGGTGAGAGCGAGACCGATGATCGCCGCCAGCATCAACGCCGATCCGAAGGCTGTGTAGATGAAGAACTTGACCGCGGCATAGACCCGGCGCTCGGTGCCCCAGATGCCGATGATGAAATACATCGGGATCAACATGGCCTCGAAGAAGACGAAGAAGAGGAAGAGGTCCAGAGCCAGGAAGACCCCGATCATGCCCGCCTCGAGGAGGAGGGTGTAGATCACGAACTCCTTGGTCCGGTTGGTGATCGTGGTCGAGGCAGCGAGCGCGATCGGGACCAGCAGAGCGGTGAGAACGACCATCGGGAGCGAGATCCCGTCCACTCCGAGATACCAATCGATGCCCCACGGCTCATACCAGGTGACCTGGTCGACGTATTGGAACCCGGCTGCCGGCTCGAAGACCGAGAACAGGTAGCCGGCCAGAGCCAGCGGCATCACGGAGAGGGCGATGCCGAGGGGAAGGTGAATCTCTCTCCGGCGAGCCGGGATCAACATCACCACGATGGCGGCGGCCACGGGCAAGAGCACCAGGGCGGTCAGCACTATCTCACGCTCCTGCCACCAGCCAGATCACTACCACCAGAGCACCGGCCAGGAATAGAACGCCGTAGTTCCGCACGAACCCGGTCTGGAGCGGCCGGGCCCAGTCACCGGCGTTTCGAACCATCCGCCCCACGCCGTTGACCGCGCCATCGACCACCTTCGAGTCGACAGAGAACGCGGTGACCTCGGCCAACCTGCGACCCGGCAGCACCAGGGTCCTCCCGTAGAGGTCGTCGACCCCGTAGGCCTGCTCCCAGGTGCCCCAGAGGGGGTCGAAGGACTCCTCGAATCGGCGCCAGCGCTCCCGCGGGCGGTTGTAGGCGAGAATGCCCGCCCCCGCCCCGGCCAGGGCAGCCAGAGTGGAGAGACCGGCGAGGACGGCAAGGGTCAGCCAGTCGGTGGGAGCCTCCTGGACCTGGACTCCTTCGAAGCTGGGCTCGAGGAAATGCTCGAGACCGAGCCGGAACGGGGTGTTGACCAGTCCGCCGACGATGGAGAGGATGGCCAGGGCGATGAGGGGCAGGGTCATCACCCGCGGGGACTCGTGGGGGTGGGCCTCCTCCTCCCACCTCGGCTCTCCCATGAACACGAGCACCCAGAGCCTGGCGATGTAGAACGCGGTGAGGAGGGCGGTGACCAGCCCGATGATCCAGAGGAAGTAGAACCAGCCGCCCCTGGCGAAGTCCGCCGCCGAGGATCTCGTCCTTCGACCAAAAGCCCGCCAAGGGCGGGATCCCAGCCAGGGCCAGGGCCCCGACCGCCATGGTGGTGGCCGTCACCGGCATCTTCCGACGAAGTCCTCCCATTCGATGCATGTCCTGCTCGTCGCTCATGGCGTGAATCACCGAGCCGGCACCGAGGAACAGCAATGCCTTGAAGAAGGCATGAGTCATGAGATGGAACACCCCGGCGACATATGCCCTGGCCCCGACGGCGAGGAACATGAAGCCGAGCTGGGAGATGGTCGAGTAGGCCAGGACCTTCTTGACATCGCGTCTGGGCCAGGGCGATGGAGGCCGCCCATATCGCGGTCAGCGCCCCCATGGTTGCAACCACCGTCGAGGCGAAGGGTGTGAACTCGTAGATCGGGGCGGACCGGGCGATGACGTAGACCCCGGCGGTGACCATCGTCGCGGCATGGATCAGGGCGGAGACAGGAGTCGGGCCCTCCATCGCATCGGGCAGCCAAACGTAGAGCGGGATCTGCGCCGACTTGCCCGCGGCGCCAACCAGCAGGAGCAGCCCGATCGCGGTAGCCATCCCCCCGGTGCAGCTCTTCCCCGGCCCGTTCGAAGACGCCGGCGAAGGAGAGGGTGCCGAATACGGCGAAGATCAGCATCAGGCCGATCATGAACCCGAAGTCGCCGATTCGGTTCACGATGAACGCCTTCTTGGCCGCTGCCGCCGCCGTCGTCCGGGTGTACCAAAAGCCGATCAGCAGATAGGAGCAGAGCCCGACCAGCTCCCATCCGAGGAACAACATGGCGTAGTTGCCGGCGAGCACCAGTGTGAGCATCGAGGCGGCGAACAGGTTGAGGTTGGTGAAGAACCTGTGGAAGCGCTCGTCACCGTGCATGTAGCCGATGGCGAAGACATGGATCAACGTGCCAACCCCGGTGACGACGAGGGCCATGAGAGCGGCCAACGGATCCCAGAGCAGCTCGAAGCTCGCCCCGATCGCCGGCATCCACTCCCACAACGGGATCGTGATCGGCTCGGCCCCACCCTGGATGAACGGCACAGCTGCGATTGCGGCAATGACGAACGCCCCACCGATTGCGGCAGAGGCGAGCCAGCCGCTCAGCGGCTCTTTGACGTAACGCCCGGCGAAATGGAGGAATAGCGCACCCGCAAGCGGCAGCGCAATCACGAGCCAGAGGAGGTCAGCCACGGAGCTCGCTCAACTCGTCGACGGACGCGGTGGCACGTCTTCGGAAGATGGCGACGATGATGGCCAGCCCCACCACCACTTCGGCGGCGGCGACCACGAGGATGAAGAAGACTGCGACCTGACCGTTGAGGTCATTCAAAGCCCGCCCTGCCGAAATCAAAGTCAGATTGACAGCGTTCAGCATCAGCTCGATGCACATGAACATGACCAGCGCATTTCGCCGGAGGAGCATGCCGAGGGCCCCGATGAGGAACAGCGCCGCGGCCAGGGCCATGTACCACCCGACCGGGACCATCACGCCCGCTTTCTCTTGAATTGGGCCAGGACGACGGCGCCTGCGGCGGCGATGGTCAGCAACAGAGCGGTGGCCTCGAAGGCAAGCACCCAATCGGTGAACAGCGGCTCGGCTACCGCCTGAATCGTCCCGTTGGTGGCGTCCTGATCGACTGCTGTGGCCGCGGCGGGCACCCAGACGAAATCCCCGAACAGAGCCACCCCCGCCGCGAACAGGATCACGACACCAGCAAGACCCCCGACCCACAGCCGCTGCCGGGGCAACGGCTCGACCCGCTTCTCCTCCTTGTCGACCCCGATCAGCATGATCACGAACAAGAACAGGGTCATGACCGCACCGGCGTACACGATCACCTGGACTGCGGCCACCAGGTGGGCGAGCTGCACGACGTAGAGAATCGCGACCGAGAACAGCGTGCCGAGCAGCCCGATGGCCGAGTAGATCGGGTTTCTGGCAAGCACCACGGTCACCGCGCCGGCCAGCGCGGCGAGGGCCGCGATCACGAAGAGGATGGTCTCAACCATCGGCTTCCTCGTCGCCTGTCTTGCGGTCCCGCTCCTCCTGTGACGGTTCGGGCGACCAGTCGGCAGGGCCCGGGGTGCCCTGCCACATCTTGACCCCTTCGTAGGCGGCCACTCCGGCCGGCGCTGTCGCCCGCAACCAGCCATCTGCGGTATCCAGCTCGTCGAGATCGGCGAGCTCGTCGTCGGGGAACATGTGCGGCACGTTCCCCCGCCGGTCCATGAGCAGGGTCTCCTTGGTGTAGATGGCGTCCTCGCGGTTGGTGGTGGAGATCTCGAAGAGGCTGGTCATGGTGATTGCCTCGGTAGGGCAGGCCTCGACGCAGAGACCACAGAAGATGCAGCGCAGCATGTTGATCTCGTACACGTATCCGAACCGCTCGCCCGGCGAGTTCGGGCTCTCCGGATCGTTGTCCATTCCTCGCACATAGATGCACTGCGCAGGGCAGGCCCCGGCGCACAACTGACAGCCGATGCATTTCTCCATGCCGTCGGGATAGCGATTGAGCACGTGACGCCCGTGAAAGCGCTGCGGCTTGACCCGCATCTCCTTCGGGTATTCGGTGGTGACGAGCTCATCGCCGGCGATGGTCCGGATCATCGTCCCGCCGGTGACCCGCAGACCCTTGATCAGCTCTCTGATGAGACCCATCGCTAACTCCCCAGGGTGGCCCGAATTGGCGGAACGAGATGACGAACGCCGAGAGCACCAGCCAGGCCAGGGCGCCGGGGATGAGCCGTTTCCATCCGAGCTGCATGAGCTGGTCGTAGCGCAACCGGGGCAGGGTTGCCCTGACCCAGAAGAACAGGAAGATCAGAAAGTAGGTCTTGGCCAGGAACCAGACGGTGGGCAGGAGGCCCGAGATGATCGCAGGGACCGATCCTTCGAACGTCGGCCCGTTCCAGCCACCCAAGAACAACGAGGCGGCGATGGCGCACATCGAGAAGATGTTCACGTATTCGGCCAGGAAGAACATGGCGAACCTCATCCCCGAATACTCGGTGTGGAAGCCGACGATCTCCTGCTCTGCCTCGACCAGGTCGAATGGGGCGCGGTTGGTTTCGGCGACGATCGCGATGAAGAAGATGATGAACGCCACGATCTGGGGAAACACGTTCCAGCGGGGGACGAACTGCAGGACCGGCTCGAGGGCCGGGATGATGTCGCCCCAGGTCCCGGCTTGACGCTCGACGATCTCGGCCACCGATAGCGTGCCGCCCTCTCCCTGGGTGGCGGTGAACATGACCACAGCGACCATGGCCAGGCCCATCGCCGCCTCGTAGGAGATGGCCTGGGCGGTAGCCCGCACCCCGCCGAGCAGCGGGTACTTGGACCCCGATGCCCACCCGGCAAGCACCACTGAGTACACCGCCAGCGAAGACATGGCGAGGATGAAGAGCAGCCCGATGTTCAGATCGGCGCCCTGCAACGTCACCTCGTTGCCCGCAACGGTGAACGGCTTGCCCCAGGGGACCATCATGAAGATGAGAAAGGCGGGGACCACGGCGAGGAACGGTGCCAGCAGGTACATCCCCAACTCGACCTTGCGTGGGGTCACGGCCTCCTTGAAGAACAGCTTGAGCCCATCGGCGACCGTCTGCAGGATCCCCCACGGCCCGGCCCGGGTGGGTCCGATGCGGCTCTGCATGTCGGCCAGGATCTTTCGCTCCGCCCAGACGTTGATCAAGGTGGCCACCAACAAGAGACCGAAGGTGAGCAGAACACGAAGGACCACGATCCAGAATTCGGGCCAGGTCATTTGCCCACCGCGGTAACCCGCACCACGGCCTCGGTGCCGAGAGAACCCGCTCCCGGCTGGTTGAAAGGCACATAGACGACTCCGGGTGGCGTCCCGTCGTCGAGGACCGCCGAGAACTCTCCCTCACCGTGCTTGGTGACGACCTTCACCGCGTGACCCTCCTGGGCTCCGGCCTTCCGGGCGTCATCGGGGTTGAGATAGGCCACGGCTCCGGGGGCGAGCGGATGAAGCGATCGGCTGTGCCGCATCATCACGCCGTCGTCGTAGAGCGTCCTCGCCACGTGGAGGATCAGCGGAGCGGACGGCGCCTTGTCCCCCTTCAGGGCGACCGGGATATGGCTCAGATGCCGGGCGCTGGAAAGCGGGACCACGGCCCCGTCCCGAGCTTCCCAGTCGAGCAGGTCCCAGCTGATGCCGGCATAGGCGGGAGCGACCTCGGAGATCTCCTTGGCGATCGCTTCTCCGTTGGAGAGACCGATCGTGCGGCCGGCCCGCTCGGCCAGGTCATCGAGGATCTCCCAGTCGGGCCGAGCCTGACCCGGCACGGGCGCGATGCCATTCACCTTCTGGACGCGGCCCTCGAGATTGGTGACGGTTCCCTCCTTCTCCGCGAATCCGGCAGCGGGAAAGATCACGTCGGCGTCTCGATTGGAGTCATTGACGAAGAGATCGATGGACACCACGTATTCGGCGGATTCCAAAGCCAATTCCGCTTTTCTCGGATCAGGAACATCGCGCAGCGGATCCGCACCAACGAGGAGGAGGAAGCGGATCTCACCCGAATCGAGACCTTCGAGCATCGCCCTCGTGTCCTTGCCCCGTTCTACCGGCATCTCACCCCAGGAGTCGGCCAGGGCAGATCGCCCCGCCTCCTCGTCGGCGACCCGTCCAGGCAGGAGATCGGGGGCGAGACCCATATCCAGCGCGCCGAAGAGATTGCCCCTACGGGCAAGTGGGAGGATTCGAGCCGACCCGGCTTTGTTCCGCACGTACGCCGCCACCGACTCGGCGAGCTTGGGACCGTCTGCAAACGAGGCCTGGCCGACCAGGGCCACGACATGTTCGGCGCTCAGAGCCTGGCGCACCTCGGGGTGCTTGCCATCGGCGATCTCGTCGAGGAGCGCGAAGCCGCCTCCGGGCCGATAGCCGAGCTTGAGCGAGGCCCGATCGTCGAGACCGGTGGCTCGGGGGTGCACAACGACGAGCCGCACACCGAGCTCTTGTGCGGCCCGGCGGACTCGCAGATAGAGCGTGGGATGCTCCTCCTTGAGATCGGGCCCCCAGACCACGATTGTGTCCGCGGTATCGATATCGGAAATGAGGGCTCGGTCCGCCGTTGCCGCCAGGAAATGCGAGGCAAGGGCATCATCGAGGCGGGCGTCTACGTTGTTGGTCCCGAGCACCACCCTGGCGAATTTGGAGAGTGCGTAAGCGTCCTCGTTCGTGCCGTGGGCTCCGCCGATCACCGCGAAAGCTCCGCCACCATCCTCGTCCCGGATGAGCCCGATCCTCTCGGCGACCCGGTCGAGGGCATCCGCCCAGGTCGTCTGCACCAACTCTCCATCGCGACGTACCAGTGGCGTGAGCAGGCGTTCCTCCGAGCCGAGGTACTCGAAGCCGAAACGCTCCTTGTCGGAGAGCCATCCGTGGTTCGTGGCATCGTTGTCGACCCCCACCAGGCGGAGGATCTCGTTCTGGCTGACCTGGACCGAGAGCCGCGGGTGTGCGGTGTCGTGAAGACCCGAGCTCTCCACCATCTGCAAGTCCCAGGGCCGGGCCCGGAAACGGTATTGGGCGGCGGTGAGGGCGCCCACCGGGCACAGCTGGATGGTGTTCCCGGAGAAGTAGGAGGAAAAGGGGAGGTCGGGGAAGGTGTTGACCTCGGTGACGTTGGCCCTGGCCTTGAACTCGATCAGAGGGTCCCCACTTATCTCGTCGGCAAAACGGGTGCATCGGGCGCAGAGGATGCATCGCTCGCGGTCGAGAAGAACCAGGTCGGATATCGCGATGGGCTTTTCGTAGTTGCGCTTGATCTCCACAAAGCGGCTCTCCCCTGGGCCGTGGGAGAAGGCCTGGTCCTGGAGCGGGCACTCACCGCCTTTGTCGCACACCGGGCAATCGAGGGGGTGATTGGCGAGAAGAAACTCGAGGACGCCCTCCTGGGCTTTCTTCACGATGTCGTTCCTGGTGTCGACCACCATTCCGTCGGCGACGTTGTTCGTGCACGCCGTCAGCAGCATCGGGCCGCGCGGGCCTTGCACTTCCACCAGGCACATCCGGCACATCCCCACCGGGTTCATCCGTTCGTGCCAGCAGAACCTGGGTATGTAGGTGCCCTTGTCCTGGGCGGCCTTGATCAGCAACGAGCCGGCCGGCACCTGATGGGCGACCCCGTCGATGGTGATCGTGACCAGCTCGGGGTCAGGCATTCGCCTCGACCTTCTTCAGAGGACATCCGCCCAGCTCGACGTGGGCATCGACCTCGTCCCGGAAGTAGTCGCGGAGGGCGAGAACCGGAGAGACTGCCGAAGGCCCGAGCGGGCAGATCGTGGTCATCTTCGGTGGCCAGCCCAGGCCAACGCTGATGTTGTCCGAGACGTCGAGGAGGAGATCGAGGTCGATCGCCCGGCCCTGGCCTTCCTCGATGCGGCGCAGGATCATCTCCATCCATGTCGTGCCTTCCCGGCACGGGGTGCATTGCCCGCACGACTCGTGTGCGAAGAAGCGGACGATTCGCTCGGCGGCGCGAACCATGCACGTGGTGTCGTCCATGACGATCACCGCCCCCGACCCGAGCATGGATCCCGCCTCGGCACACATGTCCTTCGTGATCTGATGGTCGAGATGGATCTGGGGGACGAACCACGGCGATGAAGCGCCGCCGGGGATGATCGCTTTCAACTCCCGATCATTCGGTATGCCGCCGGCCACATCGAAGACGAGTTCACGCCAGGTGATGCCGTGCGGGAGCTCGTAATTCCCCGGCTTGTCGACATGCCCCGATACCGAGAGCATGAACGTGCCTGTGTCGAGGGGGTGGCCGAGCTCGATGAACTTCTCCGCCCCCATCGCCAGGATGTGGGGGAGATTCGAGACCGTCTCCACATTGTTGACGATGGTCGGCTGCATGTAGAGGCCCTTGGCAGCGGGGAAATACGGCGGTTTGAGCCGCGGCTCGCCTCGCAAGCCCTCGAGGCTGTTGATGAGCGCGGTCTCTTCACCACAGATGTACGCCCCTGCGCCCAGGTGCACCGTGACGTCCAGCTCGTAGTCGGAGCCAAGGATGCCCTTGCCCAGATGCCCTTTTGCGTACGCCTCGCCGACCGCAGCCTGCACCCGCCGCGCCGGCTTGGGGTACTCGCCTCTTATGTAGATGAAGGCTTGATGCACCTCGTTGGCGATGGCGGTGATGATGATCCCCTCCAGCATTTGATGGGGGTCGCGCTCCAGCAACTGGCGGTCCTTGAAGGTGCCGGGCTCCGATTCGTCGGCGTTGATGACGAGATAAGACGGGCGGGCCGGGGCGAGAAAGCTCCATTTGAGGCCGGCGGAGAATGCCGCACCACCCCGGCCGAGCAAGCCTGAGGTCTTGATCTCCTCGACCAGCTCGTCACGGGTCATACCGGTGGCGCGGCGTGCTTGCTCGTAGCCGCCGGTCGCCTCGTAGCGGTCGATCGTGTGCGAGTCGGCAGGGAACTCGGTCATCCGCTTGGTGACAACGAGGGGTGTCGTCAAGCGTCGCCCTCGGTGCCGACCGTACCCAAGGGCTGGAAGGCCGGATACGGACCCACCGCTCCGCTTTCCTCCCTGATGGCCCAATCGAAGCTTCGGACCCCTCCAAACAGCTCTTGCATCTCGTCGGTGTTGACCACATCAGGCCGGGCGCTGCCCAGCCACCTCACCAGCTCCCTTGCCCGAGCCGGTGTGACGCCTTCGATCAGCTCATAATTGACCTGTACCGCGGGCGCTCCGCCACAAGCCCCGATGCACTCGACGTGCTCGACCGAGAGGAGCCCATCCGCTCCCGTCTCGCCATGGGGGACCCCGGACTCGTCTTCGACCGCGTGGAGCACGTCGTCACCTCCCAAGAGCATGCACGAGATCGAGGTGCAGCAGGAGATCAGGTACTTCCCGGTGGGCCGTCTCTTGTACATGGTGTAGAAGGAGGCGACCGCTTGAACCTGGGCGGGCGTGATGTCGACCCAAAGGGCGACTTCTTCCATGCCCTCGTTGGTCAGATACCCCTCCTCTGCCATGGCCAGATAGAGCAAGGGCATGACCGCCGACCTCTTCTGGGGATACCTGGAGATGATCTCCCGCGCCCGCTCCTGGGTGGCCTCCGACCAGTGGCTCATCGACGCCGGAGATTAGGTATCACCGCTAGTTCGGGCGAAACCCGGATTGACTACAGAGGATGGTCGTAGCGGCTATTCCGGTACTTACCGGTCGACGTCGCCCATCACCGGGTCGAGGGAGGCGATGGTGGCGACGGTGTCGGCCATCAGGGAGTCGGCCATGGCGATCGGGAGGGCCTGGAGGTTGGAGAACGAGGGGGCACGGGTGTGCATCCGGTAGGGCCGCGCCCCGCCATCCGACACCAGATAACAGCCCAATTCGCCCCGTGGCGACTCGACAGCGACATAGGTCTCGCCCGCCGGGACCTTGTATCCCTCGGTGAAGAGCTTGAAATGATGGATCAGCGCCTCCATCGACTCGTCGATTCGGGCTCTCGGTGGCGGTGTGACCTTGCGGTCGTCGACCCGGTAGTCGCCCTTCGGGATTGTGTCCATCACCTGCTCGACGATTGACAACGACTGCTTGATCTCCTCCACCCTGATCCGGTAGCGGTCGTAGACATCGCCGTGCTCGCCAACCGGCACCTCGAACTCATACTGCTCGATCCCGCTGTACGGGAATGCCTTGCGGATGTCCCAATCGACGCCGGTGGAGCGCAACGTCGGCCCGGTGATCCCGTAGGCGATCGCCTCCTCTGCCGACAGGACCCCGACGCCCTTGGTGCGTGCCACCCAGATCGGATTGTTCTCGAGCAGGTCGTCGTACTGGCCGAGCCGCCTGGGGAGCTCTTCGATGATGGCGGCTACATCGTCCTTCCAACCGGGCGGGAGGTCGGCGGCCACCCCACCCGGTCGGATGAAGTTGTGGTTCATGCGGAGCCCGGTCGTCTTCTCGAAGAAGGCGAGGATCTGCTCCCGCTCCCGGAAGCCGTACATCATCATCGAGATCGCCCCGATGTCCATCCCGTTGGTGGCAAGGGCGACGAGATGCGACGAGCAGCGGTTGAGCTCGGTCAGGAGCACTCTGATTGCGGCAGCGCGCGGCGGGACCTCGATCCCAAGCAGCCGCTCCACCGCCAGTGAGTAAGCCAGCTCGTTGTGGAGGGGGGCCAGGTAATCCATGCGGGTCACGTTGGTGCCGCCCTGGGAGAAGTTGAGCTGCTCGCCGGTCTTCTCCATCCCGGTGTGGAGGTATCCGATGATCGGTTTGGTGCGACGGATGATCTCCCCCTCCAGCTCGATCTGGAGTCGGAGCACGCCGTGTGTGGACGGATGTTGGGGACCCATGTTGAGGATCATCCGCTCGTCCTCGTCTGCGTCGTCGTCGAACACGTAGTCGTCCTCGACAACCCGCCCGAACTGCTCGTCGAGACGCCGACCCGACTCACCGATCGATATCTCCTGGGCGCCCTCGTCCGTCGGTGTCAATTCCGGCTCCTCGGTGCCGGCCACCCAGACGTCGAGGGTCTTGGGGTCGTCGCTCATCTCAGCTCACCTTGTGGCTTTCCTTGAACTGCACCGGCACAGCGCCGACGCCGAAGTCCTTCCGCAGGGGGTGGCCCTCCCACTCGTCTGGCATCAGGATGCGGGTCAGGTCCGGGTGCCCTTCGAAGACGATCCCGAACATGTCGTAGACCTCACGCTCGGCGAAGTTGGCCCCAGGCCAGACCGGCACCAGCGAGGCGACTGTTGGCTCGAGACGAGGGGCGGTGGTGCTCATGCGAAGCCGAAGACGATGTTGCATCGAGAGCAGGTTGGCCACCACCTCGAAACGGTCTGATCGCGAGCGCATCCAGTCGACCGCGGTGACGTCGACACAGACCTCGAATCCTGCCTCCTTCGCCGCCATGGCGAACTCGAGCCAGCGCTCGTTGGGCACCCGGGCCACATCCTGACCCTGGGAGTCCTCCCAAGTCACGTCCTCGAATGGCTCGAACAAGCTCTTCAGGATCTCGTTGTCAGGGAGTGGCCGCTCTGGGACCTCGACAGCTTCCTCGATCTCGACGGCGCCCGTGTCGTCGGTCAACTGGCGATCTCCCCCTTCATGATCTTGTCGTGCAGGGTCAGGATCCCGTGCATCAGGCTTTGCGGCCCGGGTGGGCAACCCGGCACGTAGATATCGACGGGGACCACCTGATCCACCCCTTGGACGAGGGCATAGTTGTTGAACATGCCCCCGGTGGATGCGCAGGCACCCATCGAGATCACCCATTTCGGGTCGGCCATCTGGTCGTAGACCTGGCGCAGCACGGGGGCCATCTTCTGGCTGACCCGCCCGGCCACGATCATGAGGTCGGCCTGCCGGGGAGAGGCGCGGAACACCTCCATCCCGAACCGGCTCAGGTCGTTGTGAGCAGTCCCCGTGGCCATCATCTCGATGGCACAGCATGCGAGGCCGAACGTGGCGGGGAACATCGATCGGGTGCGGGCCCACCGCGCCGCCTTGTCGATGGTGGTCATGAGCAGATTGGCCGGGGCCGGTCGGCGGCCATCAGGCAGCCTCGTCGGTGGCGTCGGTTGGGATGTAGCGGGCCCGCCGGTGCACATTCCAGTCGAGGGCGCCCCGCTTCCACACGTATGCCAGCGTCTCGAGGACGAAGAAGGTGAAGATGACGACCGCAGCCACGCCGTACCAGCCGAGACTGTCGTAGATCGATGCCCAGGCGAAGAGGAAGATGATCTCGACGTCGAAGATCACGAAGAGCATCGCCACCAGATAGAACTTGACCGGGAACCGCTGGACGGGCTCCATCTCGGGCACGATCCCGCACTCGTAGGGGTCGAGCTTGGCCTCAGTGGGGTTGTTGGGGCGGACCAGGCGGGAGGCGATCAGGGACACGGCGACGAAAACTGCGGCCAGGACGAACATGATGCCGATCGGCAGATAGTCGGCCAGAGTCACCTTCTGAGCTTAGGACGGGCTTCAGGGTGGGGTAAATCAGTCCACTCGGGCCGGTAAGTGGCCAGGATCACGCCGGTTGTGGATGTCTTCCAATCGACCAATTGGAGGGGACGCATGGCGGCGTCCTCATCGAAGAGCCGCTTGCCGCCGCCCAGCAGCAACGGGTGGATCGTCAGGCTCCATTGGTCGACGAGATCGTGTTCCTGGGGTACCGGGCCAATTGCCCGCTGCCTAGCACCACGATGTTCCCGTCGTGCTCCTCCTTGAGCGTGGCCACTGCCTCGGCGACATCGCCCTTCAGTAAGGCCGACCCTGCCCATTCGAGCGGCTCGTCGAGGGTGGTTGACGCCACGTACTTGGGCAAGCTGTTGAGGACCTTGGAGAAAATGTCATCGTCAGGATGATTGGGCCAATAGGCGGCCATGATCTCGTAGGTCTTGCGCCCGAAGAGGAATGCGCTGGTCTCCGTCATCGACTTGCTCGCCTCCTCGCCGGCGACCTCGTCGAAGTAGGGCATCGCCCATCCACCATGATCGAACCCGCCGCTGCGGTCCTCATCCGGGCCACCTGGCCCCTGCATTACACCGTCCAGGGAGACCATTTCGACGACTACCAGCTTTGCCATGATCCATTCCTTTCCCGATCGAGGAATCCCAAAACGAGCCTATGGAATCTGTCGGAGTCGTCCTGTAGGGTCGAACATATGTTCGGGGATGCGAACATGAGTGGTTTGAGATCCGCGTTGGAAGAGTGGGCCTCGCAGGATTTGAGCGAGGTTGCGGCAGATCATCTGGCCCAGGATCTTGTGGAGTTGGAACTGGTCAGCGGACTTCTCGAGTCCGAGAGGGCGCGGCGTCTTAGTCACTTCGACGAGATCGGCGGGCCAAAGGACCACGGCTACCCGTCCTTGACTGCGTTTCTGATCCATCAATGTCGAATCGCAGCAGGGAGGGCCAGAAGACTCGTTGGACTCGCTCACACCGCGGCCACATGCCCTCGCGTCCACGATGCCTGGGCTGGACTACGCATTTCGCACGGATCAGGCGCATCGACTATTGGAGGCCGCCGACTCGGCACCCGGGTCCTTTCACGATTCAGAGCAAGCGCTGGTGGACATCGTCGAACCGCTGAGTCCGAGCGACACCAGACGGGCCCTCCGCTATTGGAGGCATACCGTCGCAGATCACACCCGAACGGAGCTCGAACAGGAGGCGAAGCGCGGGATCTCTCTTTCCAGGACGATCGATGGGCTAGGTCGGATCGATGGCTGGGTCACCCCTACCGGCGTATGAGACTGTCCGTGCAGCCCTCGACGCGCTGATGCCGGCCCCGAATTGGATCCGACCATCGCACTGCCCGACAACGTCGTCACGATGCTCTCGAGGAGCTAGCACGCGATTTCTTGGACATTGCCGACACGCCCTCCGTCGGAGGTGAGAAGCCGCACGTCAACGTGATCGTCGACTGGGCCGCGTTGAACGGCATTGCAGGTGGGCGTCACGAATTCGAGGACGGCGAGGTCATCGACCTCGACACCGTCCGGAAGATCAGCTGTGATTCGTCCGTCTGCCGGATCGTGTTTGGCCCGGAGTCGGAGATCGTCGACGTGGGCCGGCGAACGAGGGTCATTTCGCCAGCCCTGAGGCGGGCGGTGATCGCACGCGACCGCCATTGCACCTGGTCTGGCTGCGACCGGAACCCACGCTGGTGTGACGTCCATCACATCCTGCCCTGGGCAGACGGCGGGACCACAGAGCCAGGCAATCTGAGATTGCTGTGCCGATACCACCACACCCTCATCCATCAGGGAGACGGTGACAGAGGACCGCCGATCCACACGTAACCTGCTCCTATGAGCCTTGGATTCGGACTTCTCAGCGCCCAACTACGACCCGGCGAGACCGATTGGTCCCGGGCCTATCAGGAGACGATCTCGATCGCCGTCCAGGCGGAACAGCTCGGCCTCTCCTCGGTCTGGACCACCGAGCATCATTTCGTGGACGACGGTTACATGCCCTCGCTGGCCGTGGTCAGCGGCGCCATCGCCGCCGCCACGTCCACAATCGAGATTGGGACCGGGGTCATCCTCGCCCCATTGCACCACCCGCTTCGCCTCGCCGAGGACGCGGCCACGGTCAGTCTGCTCAGTGAAGGGAGATTCACCCTGGGCCTGGGCCTGGGCTGGAGCGAGGTCGAGTTCGACCGTCTCGGCGCCCGCATCGATCAGCGGGGCAGGGCAATGGAGGAGATCCTGACGATTCTCCCCAAGGCCTGGACCGGCCAGCCGTTCACTCACGAAGGCAGGGTGTACGAGTTCGGCGAGGTCGCAGTCAGACCCGCCCCGTCGGAGCCCATCCCGATCCTGATCGGAGGCGGCGCCGAGCCGGCCATCAGACGTGCCGCTCGCCTCGCCGACGGGATCTACTCCAATGCCACGACCAACGGCTTCCTCCGTCAGCTCGAGTGGATCAGGGACGAGTGCGATCGGATCGGACGGGACCCGGCAGAGCTGCGAATCGTCCATTACTCGGTGATCCTCCCCGGTGATTCCGCCGACGATGCATGGGCCCAATACATGGAGCACCTCTGGCAAATGACCTGGAAGTACTCCGACATGGAGGCCTCGGCTACGAGGACAGAGCCGCCTCCGCCGGCTCCAGAGCTGACCGAATCCGATCGCGGCGCGCTCTTGAGAAGGGCGACCATTGCCGGGTCCAGCGACCAGATCGTGGAGACGCTGCTCGATCTTCGCGAAAAGGCTGGCTTGCCAGTCGAATTCGCCGCCCGCAGTTACTTCCCCACGCTCGACTACGACAGCCAGGTCCAACTGATGACACAGCTCGCCGAAGAGGTGGCTCCCCGGATCTGATCAACCGATCAGCTGGTGGGCTATCTCCCTGAGGTCGGCTCCAACTGTCTCGGGCATCGGGCCGGGCAGACTCCAGAGGTTTCCCTGCCTCCGGACAAAGGCGGCGGCGGCGCCGGCCCCGATGGCGCCGGCCACGTCCCAGTCATGCGCCGAGATGAGCATTGACTTGGAGACGTGCACGTCCATCGCCTGGGCGGCATGCCGATAGGTAGCCGGATCGGGCTTGAAGCGGCCCACCTCCTCTACGGAGATCACCCGCTGGATGAAGGTGTGCAGCCCGGCGTTCTCGATCTGGACGTTGGCCGCCTTGGTGCTGCCGTTGGTCAAGGCGGCGGTGCGAAAGCCGGCATCGAGAAGCTGCTCGAGGGTCGGGATGACATCGAGATGAGCAGGAAGGATGGCGAGACGGGTGACCACCTCGGTGGCTGTCGCCTCGTCGAGATCTATCCCACGCCGCTCCGCCACGAGCAGGAGAGCTTCTACTCCGATCACACCAAAGGCGCGGTAATCACCGAGTTGGTTCGAAACCAACGACCCGTGCAGAAGACGGGCGAACCACTCGCCCATAGCGCCTGGGTCGCCGAAGACATCCTCGAAATCCATCCGCAAAGGCGACATGTCGAGCAAGGTCTCGTTCACATCGAAAACGACGAGCTCCGGCTTCACGACGTCGGCAGGGTCCGGACGACCGCAGCCAGGGCATCGTATGTCCGCTCTCCCATGTGCTTGTCGTCTTCGTCGAGCAAGTTCGCCATCACCTTCAAAGTCCACTCCATCAGCGATCGGCTGTTCAGCCCGGTGTGGGCCAGAGTCCGCATCACCGGGGGGTGACCGATCAGCTTCACGAAGATGCGGGCCATCTTGTAATAGAGCCCGTACTCATCCTCGAGTTGTTGTGGATATCGGCGCAACAGCCCGAAATCTGCAGTCCCCAATGCCCTGCCAACATGCTCGGCGGCGATGCGACCGGTCTCGTAGGCGTAGGAGATGCCCTCACCGTTCCATGGGTTGATCGCCCCGGCGGCATCGCCGATCGTGATCCAGTTGGCCCCCACCAGCGGTCCCTTGGAGAACGACATCGTCAGCTTGCCACCAACCGGGTTGGTCAGCTTCGACTCCTCGGAAAGCTCCCAATACTCGGGGGCGGTGGCGACGTAGTCGGCCATCATGTGGGTGGTGTTGACATGCTTCCAGCGGGTGAATGTCGAGAGAAGGCCCACACCGACATTGACCGTGCCATCACCGAGTGGGAACACCCATCCATAGCCCGGCATGGTCGCTCCGCTCGAGTCCCTCAGATCTAGCTGGCTCTCCAGGAACGGGTCCTTCGAGCGGGGTGAGGAGTAATAGCCACGAGCAGCCATTCCCATCGGGTAGTCCCTCCGCCGCTCGTTCCCCAGCTCCCGTCCGAATCGATTCATCGAGCCGTCGGCAATGACGCTGACCATCGGCGTGACCACTTCCTGGGCTCCGTTGTGGTCCAAGGACACCCCAGTTAGGAAACCGTCCTCGATCACCGGTGTCGCCGTGGTCTTCTCCATGATCGTCACCCCCTGCTTCTCGGCGAGGGTTGCCACTTGGGCGTCGAGGTCACTCCGTCTCATGACGCCTCCCCAACTGGGGAAGCGCGAGTGCTCAGGCCATTCGAGCTCGACGTACTCGTCGCCGGCGTAAGAGCGAAGACCGGTGATGCGATGGAACTCCGACACATCGAAGTCGAATCCCATCTCCTGGAGCTGGAGGATCGCCCTCGGGGTCAGACCATCACCACACGTCTTGTCCCGGGGGTACTCCTTTTTCTCGACCAAGGTCACGTCGTGGCCCTCCCGGGCCAGCCAATAGGCGACAGCAGAGCCGGCAGGTCCGCCACCGACGACGAGGACCGAGGGAGAAGACATCAAAGGAGAGGTTAGAAGGCCCGCTCACATGCCGGGATTCCGAGCACCCCGCGCCGGTTTATCGTGAGCTTGTGAATGAAATCCCAAAGGCCACAGTCGTCCGCCTGCCCCGTTATCTGCGACTGTTGGAAGACCTGGATTCATCGAAGGATGTCGTCAGCTCGGAGGAGTTGGCGACCGCAGCAGGCGCCAACGCGGCCAACGTCCGCAGGGACCTCTCCCATATCGACTTTCACGGAGTGAGGGGGATCGGCTATTCGGTCGCGGAGCTCAAGGCGCGGATTCGCCAGGAGCTCGGGATCGCCGAGCGGCAACGGGTCGCGATCGTCGGAGCGGGGAACCTGGGCCGAGCCCTGGCCAACTACGCCGGGCTGAGTCGCCGGGGCTTCGATGTCGTGGCCTTGTACGACACAGACGTCAGGAAGATCGGATCCGCGGTGGGCAGCGTCATCATCCAGGATCTGGACGTGCTCGACGGCGATTGCCAGGCGAAGACCTTCGAAATCGCCATCCTCGCCGTGCCCGCGGTGGCAGCCCAACAGGTGGCCGATCGTCTCGTGGAGCATGGGATTCGCTCGCTCCTCAATTTCGCACCAATCCGGGTGAACGTGCCGGAGAAGGTTTCGGTGCGTCAGGTCGACTTGTCGATGGAGCTACAGGTGCTGAGCTATTACGGATCCCGTCTTTGACGGGATCCACGGCTACGCCGTGGATTTCTCTTGAACTTCCTCGTATTGGTGCAGCGCCACCAGGAAGGCGAGGAAGAGCACCAGAGACACCAGCAAGTACGTGATCGGGATGATCCTGATCTCGAACGCGTTCAGCCCCTCGATGTCGGCCGGCTTCGGACCGCGTGGTGCATAGACCACGAACAGCATCGAGGTGATGGTCAGCCAGCCGAACACCGCAGCCCCGGTGACCAGGAATCCGAGCCTCTTTCCCAGGTTGGTGTAGTTGAACAGGTAGATCGACCCATAGAACAGGGCCACCGCGGCAATGGTGAGGATGATCCCGGTCACGAAGAGGTTGGCGGAGAACAGCGAGCGGAAAAACTCACGGAAGAACAACGGTGGCCTCCTTCCCGTCCATGTTCCCACCCCGGAGATAACGGGCCAGCAACTCGATGTCCTCCACACTGAGGCTGGCGCCAAAGGCCGGCATACGGCCCGTGCCGAACCCGTTGATACCGTAGGGTGTCTCGGCCTCGGAGCCCTTGATCAGGAACTGGACCAATAGATCCTGGGCGGGATCCTCATTAGCGTCGCCGAACTGAACCGTCGGCCGACCGTCCCACAACGCCGGCCCGAACCCACCCGATCCCGCTTCTTGGGTGTAGGGGACACCCGCGCTGTAGCCGGCGGTGTGACACCGAGCGCAATTGGAGTTGAACAAGCCCACGGCCCGCTCCGCCTCCTCAGGCGAGGATGCCATGGCTTCGGCCACCCCGGCGAAATCGATCGAATACAGCTGGGCTTGTTGGGATTCCTCGAGGTAGGCCAGCCCGCCCTCAGCGGTTTCGAGGAGTTCATCCCGGTTCTGCTCGGTGACCGAGAGGGTCGTGACCAACGTCTCGAGGTTGCTCACGAGGGTGTTGGCGGTCACGGCATCGGGCTCCCCACCGACCGAAGCCGGGTTGGTTGGATCCAGAGTGACCGGGACGATCTCGGGCGGCGTTGTGGCAGTGATGGCCGCTTCGATCTGGCCGTTGATGTCGTTCTCGGCACCCGTCGAAAGCCCGTCTCCATCGGGATCGGAGCCATCCTCGATCGCGGAGGTCGCCTGCGTCGCCAGGTCGGCAGCACCTTCGACCGGCTCCTCGGCGGTAGCTGCCGCATCGAGCGCAGCCACCAACTCGTTGGCCGCATCCAGGTCCTCCACGGCGCCGGGGACTTCTAAGCCGAGCTCTTCCGCCGCAACCCGGGTCTCCTCCAGAGCGGTCAAAGCCGCCGGGCTGAGCCCTACCGCCGGGTCGAGGGTGCCTTCTTCGATGGCGCTCTCGATGGCCCGGCTCTGTGTTGTGACGATGGGGTCGGTCTGAGATGCGAGCTCCAAGGCCGCCAGAGCATCGTCGGCCAGCTCCGCATCGGCCACCTCCGGGTCGAGGGCGATCGGCTCCATGATCCGGAACCCCTCTACCGCCTCGGCCGAGATGGCGCTGAGCTCTGACTCCGCCGCATCGGAGATGCCGTCGGCATCTGTGTCGATACCTTCTCCGGCTCCGTCCAGCGCCTCTCGGGCAGCAGTTGCAAGGGGGACGACGAGATCCACGTCGTCAGGCGCCGACTCGATCTGAGCCACCACCTGACGTTGGTCGAGGATGGCGACCTCGACCGTGGCGTCGGCGTTGGCCAGCCGGTCCAAGGCGGTGTTGATTCCGGGCTCGACGTCAGCCAGGTTCTCGTCCTGTGTGACCTGAATGGTCGCCAGGTAATTGACCACGTCTTCGACCTGCTGTTCGTTGAGCGGCCCACCACCAGGGATGCCCCAGGCGGGCATGGGGGTGTTGCCCCGACCGTAAGTGACCCAGAAGTTGACCTCGTCCTCCTCGTATCTGAAGAAGACGTCGTTGAGCGACGGAGCCGCCCACTCGACGGCGATGCCAGAGCGCTTCTCGACATAGGGGGCAACGCCACCCGACCCCTCGGGTCCGTGACAGTTGAAACAGCCGAACTCCTCGACGAGATGCTGGCCCCGCTCGATCGAGCCCTCGGCGAACTCCTCGACGAAGCCCTCCTGCCGCTCCTGCTCGGTGAGGAAGTAGAGGGGGAGCGATATGGCGAGGAATGCGGAGAAGGCGATGGCCGCCTTCTGCCCTCCCTCCAGCCGCCGCGTCTCGACGGTCTCGTCGTCGATCCCGGGCCGGAGATTCGGGGCCACCTCCTCACCGCCGCGATTGCGGATGGCCGACACGAAGAGCATGCCCAGCCAGGCGATCCCTGCAACCAGGGCGATGACCGTGATGAGGTTGGCGGTCATGCCTCGGCCACGGCGCTGATGCAGCTCGGTCCCTGCGGGTAGGGGACGAGCAACACCGGCGCCCGGGGCGTCTGGATGATTGAGCCGGTGCGGATGATGAGATTGCCGCCCTGGTTCTCCACCACGAACCGGTCGAGGTTGCGGGGGGCAGGCCCACCGAAGTATTGGCCAATGGCGTTGTACCTCGACCCGTGGCAAGGGCACTCGAAGCCTTGTGACGGGGCGCACCACGGCACCCGGCACCCGAGGTGGACACATCGCATGTAGAGGGCCATCAGGCCGTCGGTCTCCACCCCCTGGCCCTCGAACTGCTCGGATAGCTCCTCGGGCGCAGGGACCAGGTAGGCCCGGGCCTCGGGAATGAAGAGCGGGAGCACGGCGCCGTCGGGAGTGAAGACCTGAGTGCGCAGGTCGGCCACCGGCCCGGCGTCGATGTCGGCGCCGAAGCCACCGGTCAGCTTGGGCCAGAAGAAGGCGAGGTAGTAGAGACCCTGTGCTGCGAGGAACACGCCAAACGTTGCGGCAATGGCGCGGTTGAAGAACTGCCGCCGGCTGACCCCACCTTCCTCCGGGGAGACCTCGACGATGCGCTGGGTCTCGAGGATCTCGACGACTGCGTCATCCTCCGCCTCGATGGGCTCGGCCTCGGCCTCGGCGGCCTCCTCCTCGACGGTCTCCTCTACCTCCTCGACTCGGGGTGGAATCAACACCGCGGTCGCCGACCGGTCGGCGGCGCGGGTCTCCGGCGAGACACCGGCCAGCGGGTCAGGCTTCTCAGTGGTCTGGGACCGGCGATATGCAACTGCAAATGCCCCGGCCGCCCCGAGAATCGCCACGACGGCGACCGCAAAGAGGGCGGCATTGGTCAGGGTCATTCGAATTGCACCCAGTCCTTCAAGTCATCGAAATAGACCCCGTCCTTCCAGGGATAGGAGAAGTTGAACCCGAGGCCCCTGAAGAGGACGCCGAAAATGGTGAGCGTCGCCGCACCGGCAAGGAATACCGAGTAGAGGGCGATGGCGAACTTGCGGTCACTGGGGCGGTTGGAGGGGTTCTTGTCGACATACGGGATGATCATGAACCCGATGATCCCGGTGATCGTGGGGATCGTCACCCCGGCGATCTGGGGATCGAAGTAGGAGAGAAGCTCCTGAAGGCCGAGGAAGTACCACGGCGCCTTCGACGGGTTGGGCGTGGCGTTGAAGTTGGCCGGATCGAGCAGCGGCGAATGGATTACCACCGACATGATCACCACCAGACCGGTGATCGCCAGCAAGGCCCCGAACTCCATGAGCATCAGATGGGGCCAGGTGTTGACCTTGTCGGTTGGTTCGGCCTTGACCGTCTGGATGGCACGGGCCTTGACCACGGTGAGCAGACGCTGGGTCCGCACGCCTTCCGGGGTCCCCTTGGGGGGCACGGTGGGACGGGTGCTCACCACGGCGGCCACTTTGCCGTTCCCGGCGCCGTTCCCGGACCCATTGCCTGCGCCGTCTCCGGCACCATCGCCACCGCCATCTCCTTCCGCAGCGGGCCGGTCCTCCACCGCAGTGGCTACCGCGGCCGCGGCGGGCTCGACCTCTGTCTCAGGCCCGGCCTCGTCCGACGATTCCGCCGAGGCCGCGGGAGCGAGTGCCTCCTCACTGTCCTCGATCGGCGGGGCTTCGGTGGGCGGGGCCGGGAGGAACGTCGGCTTGCGCTCTCGGTCACGACCTCTGGCTCGGTCTCGGCCGCAGGCTCGGGCGCCTCTTCTTCTGCCGGTGCAGGCTCTTCGTCGACCGACTCCACAGCCTGCTCGATCTCCTCGGAGCGCTCCCCCGCCTCCTCCATCTCCTCGGCGATGGTCTCCTCGGCCTCAGCCGCTGGCTCGGCAGAGGGCGGTGGTGTGGGCGGGGCCTCCCCCTTCATCTCGGCCAGCACCTGCTCGACAGGCAGGCCCAATGCCTTGGCCTTTGCCTCGGCCGATCTCCTGAGGAGACTCTCTGGAATTTCTGTCATTGACGACTCCTTCTAGAGGGGTCCGGAGACCCCGCCGTCCTTGCGCACCCTCCAGAAGTGCACCGCAAGGAAGATCACGAGGATGAACGGGAAAGCAAGGACGTGCAGCACGTAGAAGCGGAGAAGGGTCGCACCAGACACCTCGACCCCGGCCAAGAGGGCGAATTTCACCTGATTGCCCACCACCGGCACGAAGCCCGCCATGTTGGTGCCCACTGTGACCGCCCACAGGGCCAACTGGTCCCAGGGGAGCAGATAGCCGGAGAAGGAGAGCAGAAGGGTCAGGAAGAGGAGCAGCACGCCCACCACCCAGTTGAACTCCCTCGGCGGCTTGTAGGCACCGTGATAGAAGACCCGGCTCATGTGGAGGAAGACCGAGAGGACCATGAGATGGGCGCCCCACCGATGCATGTTCCGCACAAGGGAGCCAAAGGCGACGTTGGTGGACAGCGCCTCGATATCGGCGTAGGCAGTCTCCGCGGACGGCGTGTAATAGAACATGAGGAAGATGCCGGTGATGGTGAGGAGGATGAAGAGGAAGAAGCTGAGACCGCCCAGACACAACGTGTAGGACAGCTTGACCCCGTGCCGCTTCACCTTCACCGGGTGGAGGTGATACAGCACGTTGTTCATGACCACGTACGACCGGTTCCTCGGGCTGTCCGAGTATCCCTTCTTGAAGGGCGAGCCCGGACGGAGGATCGACTCGGCGACCTGGGAGCCCCAGAGCTTGTCGTTGACCTCTTTGATCTTGTCCGTGATGCCGGTCTTACCGTTGCCGTTGGCCAATCCGCCTCCTACCAGCGCATCCCGTAGGCGTATCCATTCTTGAAGTCACGTTGCCCGGTGTCGAAATCCCAGGGACGGCGGTCGAGGCCGAGCTCGACGGCCTGGTCGGCGAGTGAGCCCTCGAACTTGCCCAGGGTGATGACGTTCGTCGGACACCGGTCGACGCAGAGGGCACATCGTGTGCACTCGTCCTCGTCCACCACGAAGAAGCCGAGGTTCTGCGGGTCCTCGCCCGGGTGGTCGACATTGACTCCTTCGGTGATGGCATCCAGCGAGAGATAGTGGATGCACTTCCAGGGGCAGATGTCGACGCATCCTTCACAGAGGATGCACTCCGATTGGTCGATGTGGAGAAACTGCTTCGGCCGCAGCTTGTCGGTGAAGTAGTCGCCCTCGACTACGGCCAACTGATAGTCGTCGCGGTACGGGGGCGTCTCATCGACGACACCCTTGGGCATCAGCCTTCACCCCTGACCAGCGGACGCCCGTAAGGCGAGCGGGGCGGAGCCTTCTCGGCCGAGGCCGGCGGGCCTTTCTTCATCTTCTGCAGCTGAAGAGTGAACACCGCAGCCGCCGCCAGCATCACCAGGTGATAGCCCATCGAGATCGAGTCCTTGATGGCTGCCCAGCTGAGCTGGATGTCGTTCCCCAGCACCAGGAACGGCGGGATCGTGACCGCCACTCGCTGTGAGGACCAGTCGAGATCGGTCTGGGCGAAGTTGAGCCACTCCGAGGGAACCATCCCGAAGATGATCACGAGCTCGATCCACGTGACGAAGGAAGCGAAGAGCGCACGGGCCCAGGTCATCCTCTGGTTGAGCACCCAGACGAACAACGCACCAACCACCAGCATCTGGGAGGCCCCGAACACGACCAGATAACCGACACCCTTCAACAGGTGGTTGCTCGGTATCCAATCGAAGATGCCCGCGTCCTGCTCCGGGGGGAGGCTCGTGTAGTGGATCCAGATCACGGCTGCCACGAGACCGACGAAGCCGAGACCGAGCAGTCCCCATCCGATGCTCTTGCGTCTGCTGTCGCTCAGTTCTGCGAGGCGATACATCTCTCGTCTTCGGCGCGGTCGTAATACCTGTTCACGTGGTTTCTACCACAACCCGGGTCTCGTGAGAGAACCCTGGCCGGGGCCCATCGCGCCAAGTGTCGTGACTGCGGAAGGAATCGAGGAAGTAGTTATGCTCCCGCCGTCCCGTTCCGCGACGAGGGAACCCTTGGCCGCAACCCAAACTGCAGACATCAGGGCCCTCCTCGGGGCCGGAGATGAGGACCGCGTCGCCGTTGCCCATTTCCTGGTAGGTGCGCTGTTCCTGGTGCTGGCCGGCATCTTCCAGCTCTTCGCCCTCTTCTCGCTGCGATTCGCCGGGCTTTCCCCGATCAGCTACGGCCGGGCCGAGTCGATGGCCAACATCACCGTCATGCTCGGCTTCTTGGTGCTGACGCTGGCTGGCGGGATCTATTACGTCCTTCCCCGGCTCACCGGCGCCCGACTCTGGCGGAAGGAGCTGGCCTATCTCGGGCTCCTCGGCGTCTCGGGCCTCGTCGTGCTCGACCTCCTGGCCATCGTCTTCGGCTTCGGCGAGGGGCGGCAGCCGCTCGGCCTGCCCTGGTGGCTCCACCTCCCGATGCTGGCGGTGCTGACCATCCCGTTCGCGGTCACCATGATGACCATCCGGCGTCGGGAGGAGAAGCGGAGCTTCGTCACTCTTTGGTTCGTGATAGGCGGAGTGGCCTGGCTGCCCTTGCTCTATCTCGTCTACACGGCGGGAAACCTGCCATTCGTGAGCTCCCTTGGCGTCGGAATACTCCGATCTCTTCTTCTCCGCCGGATTCGTAACGCTCTGGGTGTTCACCGTTGGCAGCGGGCTCTTCTACTACACGCTGGTCAAGGAGTTGGACATCCCTCTCGCCTCACGCCAGCTGGCCTCGGTCGGTTTCTGGTCGCTCGGCTTCGCCGCCGCCTGGTGGGGGTCGGCGCAACTCGTCTTTGGCCCGGGTCCGGGTTGGATCGACGGCGTCTCGGCTGCATTGGGCCTCGCCTTCCCTATCGGCGCGCTGGCCAACGCCGCCAACGCCTCGCTGACCCTGCAGGGGCACTGGGAAGAATTGAGGGACAAGCCGGGAGTGGTCTCCGGGGTCGTCGGCCTCTACCTGGGAGTGGCTGTGGCCATCCTGGCTGCCTTCGCCGCCTTCCCCTCAGTGGGATCGATTGCCGCACTAACCGCCTACTGGGAGGCGATCGAGTACGGGGCGTTGTACGGCGTTGGTGTGTTGCTGGCTGCGGGCGTCGTCTTCGAGGCATTGCCGCGGGTCGCCGGCCGGGAGCCGGCCACCCTGGATCGGCCGCGGTCGTTCAACCGTTGGACCGTCGTCGGGGTGGGCGGGGTCACGCTGAGCATGATCGGAGCCGGCCTGGTCAGTGGCTACTCGTGGGTGGCGGGGTCGAACAGCGCTGCCTACGTGAACGCCGGCGAGGGTTGGGCCGCCGGGGCAGGGTCGGCCGAGGTCCTGATGCTCGTCGCCTTTGGATTCGGCATCGTGGCCTTCATCGGCCAGCTGGCGTACGCGGCCACCGTCATCGGGACTGTCACCGCGGGCAGGGCTGTCCCTCAGGAGGTCCTGGTCTACGGTCCGGACGACAGCAGCGATCGGGACGCAGATGAGTGACCTGAGCGCGGCTGCGGCCGCCGCTCTTGGCATCCCGGAGGCCATCGTGGAGCGCTCTGCTGCGGCTCGCGCCGAAGAGACCGGGATGACCGTGGACGACGTGCTGACCGCTTGGGCCGGCGGTGGCGACATCCCTCCACCCGCGCCACCGACGCCCGCGGAGCCCGAAGCTGCCGAGGAGCCGGCGGCCCCCACCGATGAGCCCGCAGAGTCGGACGCCGCTCCGTCGCCGACGCCAACGCCCGTGATCGAGACGCCGGGGGCTCCTCCGGTCATCGCCCCGACTCCTCCGGGGAAGCCACCGATACTCGTTGGAGAGGCCGACAACCCGATCGCAGTGCTGGTCGGGGCCGTGGGGCTCTTCGTCGCGCTCTTCCTGGTTGGTGTGATCGGTCCCTCGTTGCCCACCGAGAACCCGGGAGCGCGGACCAGCGACCTGCCCTACACCGAGACCGCCCTGCATGGGCAGGAGATCTACCAGTCGGTCGGCTGTGCTTCCTGCCACACGCAGATGGTTCGTCCGGTGGTGGCCGATGTCGGTCTCGGGGCGGTGTCCCTGAACGACACCAATCAGGTGCTCGGATCGCGGCGATTCGGCCCGGATCTGTCCAATGTCGGAGCGCGGATCACGGCCAGTCAGATCGAGGCGATCATCCTCGGGCTCGACGATCATCCCGCCCTGTCGCTCTCATCGGACGATCTCGATGCCCTGGTGGCGTACATGACCGAGTCGGCAACCCTCGAGGAGGCCGCTGCGTCCGACGAGGAAACATCCGACGAGGCCCCATCCGACGAGGAGCCCGCCCCCGAAGGGGAGACACCCACCGAGGAGACCACGACGCCATGAGCGACCTCAGCGCCGCCGCTGCGGCTCTCGGCATCCCCGAGGCCATCGTCCAGCGCTCTGCCGCCGCCCGTGCCGCCGAGACAGGGATGTCGGTCGACGAGGTCTTGGCCGCTTGGGCGGGGGGCGGGTCGGTCGCTGGCGCGTCCTCAGCACCCACCGAACCTCCACCCGCTGTCGAAGAAGCAGCGACTGACTCCGGGGCGGCTGCCGAAGAAGATGATGAGGAGGAGACCGCTGATGAAATCCCGGTCCCGCCGGCTGCCGCACCCTCCGGAGCTCCCACCGGCCCGGTGACCCGCTCCCCGATCCCGGCCGAGGTGACCGCGGCCGAGGCTGCCGGGCTTCCCGAGGTGATCACGGTTCCCACCGCGGGCATTCGGGAGAGAACGAATCTGGCCATCCCCCGCTGGTTGGCGGCGGTCATGCTGATCATCCCCGCCTTCGCACTCTTCGCTCTCGGCGGCTCCGCCACCGGTGAGTGCGGTGAGGCCACCGAGCTCGCCACCAACGTCATCACCGGACAGGTGGTCAACTGCGACGGCACCGAGTTCACCGGTTCCGGCGCCGGTGGAGGGGGCGGCGACTTCGTCGCAATGGGCGAGGACGTCTATATGAATGTGGCCAATTGCGACGGATGTCATGGCGGCCAGGGGCAAGGTGGGGTCGGCCCGGCCTTCAGTGGCGTTCTCACCACTTTCGGATCGTGTGCCGATCACATCGAGTGGGTCACACTCGGGTCGCAAGGTTTCCTGGACGCGGGTGAGAGCAGCTATGGGGACACCGGTAAGCCGATCGGAGGAGGTATGCCCGCCTTTGGAGCAAGTCTCACCGAGGAGCAATTGGCCTCGGTCGTCACGTTCGAACGGGTCCGCTTCGGTGGCGCCGATTCTGCCGAGACTCTCACCGACTGTGGCCTGGCCCCGGCGGAAGGCGAAGGGGGCGGCGCTCCTGGCGAGACCACACCCGATGGGGAACCGCCGGCGGAGGGAGAGCCCACGACCACGGTGAGCGGCGCCGAAGCCGCCGCGGCACGAATGCCGTGACCCCCGCGATGAGATTTTTTTCTAGGTCCCCAGTCTTCGCAGAGCCCGTCGCAATGCCCGGGCCTCGATCTTCCCCTCGGCGAGCACGATGTCGCCCGGCCCGAGGACGACAGGCACCCGCAACCCATAATCCCTGGTCAGAGCATCGTCGGTGTCGATATCGATCTCCTCGATGATGCCTCCGACCCGTGCCACCGCCTTGTCGACGACCGGCCGAGACTCGTCGCAGAGATGGCATCCGGGCCTAGTCAGGAATCTGAACACAGAATTGTTCAAGTAACCACCGTGGGTGACCGATAATGGACACGCATGCAAGAAGGAGGGTCGCCGTTCCCCTCATACCTAGGGCACGTTCGTCCCAGGTGTGAACGGATAGCCTCCCAGCCCGCCCCACGGTACGGAACCCACCTTCGTGTGTAGATGAGGCCCCCGCTCAGCGGGGGCCTCGTCATTTTTCGACACATTCGTGGTCTGCCATCGTGTGCGAGTTGAGACCCGCCACCGCCGTCGTCCTCGTCATCCTCCTGCTCCTCATCGCCGCCGCCGGCATCATCCAGTTGACGTCGATCCTGTCCCCGCCAGGGTGACCGCTACCCCGGCCGAGAGATTCAACTCCTCATCGGCGGCGCCATCCCGCACTGCGATCGCGATCAGCCCGGCAGAGTCGACATGAACCAGCGCTTCACCGGGCTCCACTTCGGAGTAGGCGACGGCCCACGGGATCGTGTGGAGAGTCGCGCCCACCTTCATAGTCAACACAGACCCGGGTGAGAGACCGACCGCGGCCAGGTCCTCGGGCCCGATGTTGGTCTGAACGTTCCCGAACCGATCCACCCACCATGCCTCGCCGGTGACGAGAGCTCCTTGGGTCTCGGGCAGGGGGAGCAGTAACGGCTGCACGGCATCGGGACCCACCTCGGGGCCCAGATCCTGGATCGTGGCCTCACCCGAGGCGAGAAGGGCCGCCGCAGGGGCGAACACATCGCGGCCGTGAAAGGTCTCGCCGGGTGAGGGGATCCTCGCCTCTGGATTGTCGATCGAGACCATGACCCTTGCCCCGCCCACCATGGCCACCGCCGGCGACAGGACTCCATTGTCCGGACCGACGAAGAAGCCCCAGTCCGTCTCCAATGCCAGCGCCTTGCGCTCGGAGCCGACGCCCGGGTCGACCACGACCAGGGCGACACCCTCAGGCAGATATTGGATGGCCCGGGTCAGGCTGAGAGCGGCAGCCCTCACATCCCCCCTCGGAGTCCCGTGGCCCACGTCGATGACCCGTGACTCCGGGGCCAGCTTCGCCAGCACCCCATGCACCACACCGACGAACTCGTCGGCATGCCCGAAGTCGGACAGGAAGCTGATGGGGAGTGCGTCGTGAGTCATGCGTGGTCCTATATTGCCGCGATGTCCGAGGCCAGCCACGACGGAGTCGCGAGAGAGGTGTCCCGAGCACGGGTGGCGATGCTCATGGGCAGCGTCGACACCGGAAAGACGACCTTGGCCCTCCAAGCAGCTCGTCTCGCCCTCGGTGCGGGCAGGACAGTGGCGATCGTGGACGCCGACGTGGGCAACTCGACTATCGGCCCCCCGGCGTGTGTCGGATTGAAGGTGCTTCGCTCTCCGGAGGATCTCGACGACGTGAACACGCCGGACCGGCTCCATTTCGTGGGCACCATCTCCCCGGCGCGCCTCGTGCTGCAACAGGTCGTCGCCACGGCTGCGATGGTGGACCTGGCAAGGGAAATGGCCGAACTGGTGATCCTCGACACGACCGCCGTCGTCTCGGGGGTCGCCGGCGAGACCCTGAAGTACCACAAAGCCGAGCTGTGCCGACCAGACAAGGTGGTCGCCCTGCAGCGGGGTGGTGAGATGGAACCGGTGGTGGGGATGCTGCGCCGGTTTCTCGGGATGGAGGTGACCGTCACGCCAGCTGACCCGAATGTGATGCCCATCTCCCCGGACGAGAGGGCCCAGCGGAGGACCGAGGCGTTTGCCCGGGCGCTCGCGCCGCCACTGGATCGTTGGAAAGTCCGCCCCACCGTCTTTGCGCCGACGCTTCCGATGGGTCTCAATCTGGGCCGCCTCGCCGATGTGCTGGTCGGTGTTCAGGACGAGGGCGGGGGTTGTCTCGGTCTCGGGATCTTGAGCAACGAGGAAGACGGTCTCAGGGTGATGACAAACACCGGAGAAGGGATGAAGGGCCTTCGTCTCGGATCGATGCGCCTCGACCCGGTCACGCTCGAGTCGAGCGTGATCAGCCTGCGCGAGGTCATGTTCGGGATTTGATCCCGTTTGGGGGTGGCTAAAGCGATTTCGGCCCGGCGCCGATGAATAACCAATGCCCGGGAAGAAGCATTGGCTCTCGCTGCTCTTGGTCGTATTCGCCTCGACCGCTCTCGGAGTCGCCGCCACAGCCGATTCGGGGACCGAGAGCGAGTTCGTCTCCCTGATCAACTCGACCCGAGCCAGCAACGGGCTGGGGTCTCTGCAGGTCGACGGCGGTCTCCAATCCCACGCCCGGAATCACACCCAGGACATGATCGCGGCCGGCGACATCTATCACTCCAGCTCGGGCGAGCTATCTGCGGCCGCAGGCAGTGGCTGGTCACAGGTCGGCGAGAACGTCGGTAGAGGCCAGTCGCCGTCATCACTCCACCAGGCGTTCATGGACTCCTCGGGGCACGCCGCCAACATCCTCGGCGATTACAACTATGTCGGTGTCGGCACCGACACCAGCAGCGATGGAAGGCTGTACGTCACCGTCGTGTTCATGAAGATGGGGGAGACCGCCCCACCGACGACCGAGGCGCCGGCACCCCCACCCGACTCACCGGACACCACGGCGCCGCCCTCAGACGAGGGAGGCGAGCCGGCGGCCCCGGCACCGACGACGACCACTCCCTCGACCACCACCACATCGGCACCGAGCACGACGACCACGACGATGATCGTGCCCCCGGACCGGCCGGTGATCCCGGGTCAGTCCTGCATCGAGGCCAGCCGGTTCGCCCAGCTCTGTCACGATTGATTCGACGACAGGCTTGCTACACAACAGTGTGCAGGATCCGCTCTCCGGCCAAGCCCTTGAGCTTTCGACCCGGTGTCTCCTCGAAGGTGAACTCGCCGCCGGCAGCCAGGTCGTGTGTCGTGGCCGAGACGAGGATCTGGCCGGGTGAAGCCGCCGCCGCGATCCGGGCCGCTTCGTGCACCGCGACTCCCCTGACATCATCTCCGACCACCTCGACCTCACCCGTGTGGATCCCGGATCGGATCTCTAGACCCAGGCCGCGGGCGCGGTCACGGATGGCTTGGGCTGCATGGATGGCTCTGGCCGCCCCGTCGAAGACTGCCAAGAACCCGTCTCCGGTAGTACCGACCTCCCGCCCTCGAAACCGATCGAGTTGATCCCTGACCTCCTGATTGTGCCGGCCCAGGAGATCACGCCAGGCACTGTCCCCCAACTCAACGGCCGTCTCGGTGGAAGACACGATGTCGGTGAAGAGAAGAGTGGCGAGAACCCGGTCCCCGGACTCGACCTGGGGAAGCCAGGTGCGGACCCCGGACCAGTTGATGCCGACCCAGGGCTCGTCGCTCACCACCCAGCCATCGTGGCCCGGAGGTATGTCGAAGACCTCGTTGGGCCCCAGGTCCATGGCCGAGCCGTCGTCCATCTCGATCCGCAATCGCCCCTGAACGACGACACCTGAGTGGTGCGCCTGACAGCTCTCCTTCGCTCGATGGTTACCGCTCAGACGGCGCCCGCCGAGGGCACAATGAGCGCCGGGTTGAAACACATTCCGCGATATCGAGGTCTCGCCGACCTGCACGATGTCGGCCTCGAGCCCGTCGAATTGGACCCGCTCGTCCGGGTTGTCGAGGTTCTTCTTCTGGAGGCTGGCCAAGGCACGATCGTACCGGATCGGGACGTGGTGACCTCCGGTTGGCCGCAGTGCAAAACGCCCGAGTGACCCACCTGAGCCTCCTCCGCACTTCCCCGAACGGACGGTTCTCTGGTTTGCCTCTCGGGCGTTCGCAGCGCTGAATGTACGGGTTCTGCCGACCGGAAGCAACGACCCCGCAGTGGATGTCATCTATCGCCGAGTAACGCTCCCCATCGCCAATTAGGGAGCCGGTCCGGCCTCGGCCCGGGTTACCAACAGGAATCCCGGTTTTCCACAGGCTTTGTCCACATGGGTTTGTTCACAAGTTTCTAACCGGAATTTTCGCGACCTGCGATCAAAGACCGGAGCAATGACCGGAAGCCGACCTCGATCGCGTCGTAGATCTCGCCCAGTGCCAGGTCGAGCTCGAGGTCGGAGACGTGAGGCTCGGCGAGCCGGCCGCGGAGCACCAGCCCTCCCTCCTGATCGAGGGCGTAATGCGCTCGCCAACCCCTCGCGTTGCGATGCAACGCTTGTCCGTACAGCTCACGGCCTCCCTCGGCTGCGGGCATGACATAGGCCTCGTACTCGAGACTGCGCTGCCCGATCGTGAACCAGACGGTGGTGGCATCGCGTGCCTCCTGCCTCACCCTCACCGCCCAGCGACCCTCCACCTCCTCGGCGTATTCGACGCTCGATTCGGGGTCGGCTAGCCATCGCTCGATCCGGTGCTCGAGCACCTCCCTCATGCCCACTGGAGCTCCAACCTGGGCTCGAGCTCCCCCACTGGCCGGCCACCACCGAGCACCGTCGGCCGGGCGAGCAGGAGCGAGGCGATCGGCTGCGATTCGAGGCAGCTCATCCAACGCGGCCATCGTTGCGATGGCCGCCACATCGGCGACCTCCTGGATCCCGTCCCAGGACTTCACCGCAACACCGAGGCGACGATCGAAGGCGACGCCGATGCATCCGGCCGCCCCGCGTTTGGCGGCCGCATTCAGAGAGATGGCTATCGAGGCATCGCCGTTGCCTGAGCCCGATACCAGCGCCGGATACCGGTGCATGGTGTCGAAGACCTCCCTGAGCCGCGCCATCGAGCCGAGACGGGCATAGAGCGTGGCCATGGCCCGAGTCGTGGTGCGATGGACCGGCGCCCCGCAACCATCGACACCGACCGGCGATACCGGGAACCCACCGAGTTCGGCGATCAGGTCGGTGATCGCGACTTGAAGCGGATGATCGGGCGCCAGATAGCCATCGAGAGTCCACCCCTGGGCATGGCAGGCTCGGAGCCATCCCGCATGCTTGCCCGAGCAGTCGTGCCATATCCGTCGTGGATCGTCATTCCCGCCCACCATCTCCATCCGAAGACGGTTGGTCGCCGCGTCCGAGAGCGGCCAGCTTGGTGGGCACCGGAGATCGGGCTCGCCGAGCCCGATCTTGGCCAGCATCGACTCGACCAGGGCGACATGCACCGGATGCCCGTCATGGGATGCGCAGGCGAGGGCGAGCTCGAGGGGCCCGAGCGCGGCGCCATGCTCTTGGGAGGCGAGAGCCTGAAACGGCTTGGCCGCCGATCTGAGGTAGAAGGGCTGGTCGATGTCGCCGGAGTGGGCGACCAGCGCGCCGTCGGGGGTGACGACAGCCACCGCCCCGTCGTGCATCGTCTCGACCAGGCCGGAGCGTGTTCTGGCCGCGAGCAACCTTCAGCTCGCTGGCTGTGCCTCGCCCTGCTGGCTTCGATAGCGGGCGATGATCTCGTCCTGCAGGGCGTCGATGACGCCGTGCAGCTGGCGCCGCTGTGCCGAGAGCTCGGCCTCCACCTCTTGTACCCGATCGATCGCCTCTGAGAGCTCTTCGTCGGTCAGCTCCGGGAGCTGGGTGAGGATGCCATCGTCCATGATCCTGTCGATGAGGCGACGGCCGGTCGAAGGCGGAAGGGGGGGCATCGTGTCGAGATGGCGCAGATTGGGCTCGTTGCCAAAGGTCATCCCCGAAGCGAGGATCTCAGGCAACGCCTCGATCAAGCTTCGCTCCTCCTGCCCGCTACGGCGGCGCAACTCGAAATTGAGCAGGTCGACCCGACCATGGAGCAGGCGGCGGTAATAGGAGATCTGACTCTCCACGTCCTCGGCCGCCTCTCGCCGTTGCCGCAGGTCGTCGAGGTCCGCCTCGGCGATGTCCGCCAGATACTCAGGCTCGAGAACGATGTCGATGGTGCGGCGGTGCTCGCTCACAGGGCGCAGGCTACCTGCATGCCCCAGCCAGCGTCGCATACGGATTCACCGCGGACCCACCTCGCCCACCAGGATGAATTTCGAAGTGGAGGTGTGGAGAGCCGCCGCTGGCGTTGCCGCTGTCTCCGTTGAAGCCGATCGTCTGGCCCTGGCTCACCGACGACCCCGAAGCGACGTTGAAACCGGAGAGGTGGGCGTAGTAGTAGCCGATCCCATTGTCCGCCAACAGCCAGATGGTGTTGCCCCCGAGCGCGCTGCTGCCGAGCGCGACGCGGCCTGAGGCAACCGCGTACATCGGCTCGTTCCACGCAGCGAACAGGTCGGTGCCCTTGTGGGCACGACCCCCCGACCTCGGCGCTCCCCAGGAGTCGATGAATGAGGTGCGACCCGGTGTGAAGGGGCAGATGAACGACCCGACCTGCACCGAGCCGGCTGCTCGTTGGCGGGCGCGGGCCGCCAGCTCCGCCTGTTCCCGGTCGTATTCGGTGGCGAGCTCCTTGCAACGGCCCGATAGTTCTGCATAGGCCGCCTGCTCAGCTTCCATCGCCGATTCCTGATTGGTCCTCGCGTCCAACTTCTCGGCCTCGACCGCCTCCAGCTCGACACGGGTGCCGTCGAGGACTGCCTGGAACCGGTTCAGCTCACTGCGGGCGGCAACCAGCTCGTCCAACGACTCCTGTCCTCCGGTGGCGGCGGCGGTGAGGAACTCTGAGGTAGTCATGAACTCGTCGACCGAGGACGCGGAGAAGATGATCCCGGGTCCGGCCACCCCGCCCCGCATGTATAGCTCTACCGCCTGCTCCTCGATCCTGGCCTGGATCTGGTCGAGCTCCTCGGTGTGGCTGGACACCGAGCCGGAGACTGACTCCTGCTTCCGCTCGACACGATCGACTTCGATCACGGAGTCTTCGTACTCGTTGGCGGCTGCCTCGAAAGCTGCTTGCGCCTCCCGGTACTCATCGAGTTGGTCGCGGGAGTCGGCGCAGGCCTCCTCGACCTGAGTTTTCGTCACGGCCTGGCCGGCAAGGGGGAAGAGGACGCCAACCAGACCGACGAGGGTGAGCAGGGTGATGACGCGGACGGTCGTCTGGGCACGCATCGACGGGAAGGCTAACCCGAGACCGTGTCTCGCTCTAGTCGGAGCGACCTAATTGCAAACGAGTGTCAAAGGACCAGGAGCAGCAGCGGGTAGTAGATCGCAGCCGCCAATACGACACCGTCGAGGCTGACCAGAGCCCCGGGGGGCCGTTCGGTGAGAATGACCCTGCCCATGCGCAACATCGACGACAGACCTCGGCCGGCCAGCAGGGCCACGGCGACGCCCAGGCCGACGAGTAGATAGGAGACAACGGATAGGTCCCAGATCAGAGCGGCGCCCACCGCGGCGAGGACGGCTCCCAGAGCGGTGACCGAAAACGGATCGAGGAGGGGGATCGGATTGATCCGTTCCAGGAGGGCACTGAGGCTGACAGCGGCGATGACGGACACGAGGAACACGTCGACTGCGTTCGCTTCAGGGGATTGGGCAGAGCGGGCCAGCACGAGGGAGGCAGTTCCCAACCCGGCGAGGAGAGCAACCATCAGGGTCGGACTGAAGACCTCCACCTGCCGGTATTGGGGGAAGGCGACCGCCCAACCCAGACCCACGACGACCGCGATGACCAGGGAGAGGGCGTACCCGCCGCCCCCGGCGACGTGAGCAGCCATCGCCGACCCGGCCGCCGTCACCACGACGGCAAGCGGGGCGAACTCCCGCCCTCTGGCCGCGAAGGCCGATCCGATGTCCAGCGCCCAGATGGCGACGATGAGTACGAGGACAGCGGCCCAGATGTCTTGGCCCTGGGTGTTGGCGAGGATGGCTGCCACGGCCACCGCGGCGGGCAGGAATGCCATCAAGTCGACTGCGGAAAATGTTGTGGCCGGCTGATCTCCACCCGAGACCGGCGGTATGAGCACGACCTCGTCATCCTCGGTCACGCTGTCGTCCATCGACGCCGCCTCACCGTTGACCCACACCCGTGAAGTCTCCACGCCGCGCCTGAAATCAGGCCCGAACTTCTCCGATGCCGCCTCGATCACCCCTCCGACGGTCTCGGAAGGGACATCGAGCCGCGATGTGCCGGCCAGTTCCCGGAGGTTTGCGAAGAGGCGAAGCTTGGCCATGTGTCGAGCCTTAAAGCGTACCGACTTCACCTCGCGACTCCGGGCTGCCTTCGCCTACTCTCGGCACATGGGCGACGTGGTCATGGTGGCGGTCGACGTCCCGCTGGTCGGAGACGAGCGTCACAAGAACTGGGCGAAGGTGGTGGAGTCGGTGGACGACACGAGGGCATCGGGTTGGGCGTTCGAAGGGCCGTTCGTGGCCACCGGCGGGATCCAGGATCTGCCCATGGGCGCCACCCTTCTGGTCTACGGCGAGCGTGGCTCTCGCGCCAATCCTCAGATCACGGCGCGGGTCTACACCGTCAATCCCGATTCGACACTGAGCCTGGAGGCGGAGGCGAAAGGGAAGGCCTGGGCGCGAACACTTCGCGACCCTGTCGAGCGCTGTCTGGGGGCGGATCCGAAGGCGCCCGACCTCTCCTTCATCAGTGACGAGTTGCTGGCACTGGAGCTGCGGAGCCGGGGATGGAAGGTGGAGCAAGCGTGAAGGCCATCGTCGTCCCCGCGCTCGGCGGGCCCGAGAATCTGGTCCTCGACGATGTGCCCGAGCCCGAGGCCGGGCCAGGGGATCTGCTGGTCGATGTGACGGCGGCGGGCGTGAACTATGTCGACATCTACCACCGCAGCGGTCTCTATGACATCGCCCTCCCCTTCGTGCCGGGCGTGGAGGGAGCCGGCACTGTGTCGGCGGTGGGTGATGGTGTCGATGGGTTCCGGGTGGGTGACCAGGTGGGCTGGGCAGACGTCCGCGGTTCCTACGCGGAACGTCATGTGATCCCGGCGAAGCGAGCCGTGCCGATCCCGGACGGTCTCGACCCAAAGACGGTGGCCGCCGTCCTGCTGCAGGGTCTCACCGCCCAATATCTCGCTACCGACACGTTCCCGCTGCACGCAGGACACCGATGTCTGATCCATGCCGGCGCCGGGGGGGTCGGTCTCCTGCTGACCCAGATCGCCAAGCTGCGAGGAGCCGAGGTGTTCACCACGGTGGGTAGCGCCGACAAGGCGGAGTTGAGTCGCGGGGCGGGGGCGGATCATGTGATCGTGTACACAGAGGCCGATTTCCGGCACTCGGTCGAGGTGTTGGCCGGGCCGAAGCCGCTCGACGTCGTGTACGACGGCGTCGGCGCCGACACCTTCATGCAGGGGCTCGACCTGCTCCGACCCCGCGGGATGATGGTGACGTTTGGCAACGCATCGGGCCCGGTGCCCGAGATCGCGCCGCTTCTGCTCTCGCAAAAGGGGTCTCTCTTCCTGACACGACCGTCGATGGCGCACTATCTCCTGACCACCGAAGAACTCCTGTCACGCAGCGACGATGTCTTCGCCTGGATCCAATCGGGTGAGCTCCAGGTGCGTATCGGCCATGAATTCCCCCTCACCGACGCCACCGCTGCCCATCGGGCGCTGGAGGGGAGGCAGACCACCGGCAAGGTCTTGCTGCTCCCTTGACGCAACCCGACTCGTCGAAACCCACGCTCCGGAGCCGGCTGTGGTGGCTGATATCGCTGCCGTTGATCAGGCTCGGCGCCAGGATACTGTGGAGGCTCCGGGTGGATCGGGGACCGGGGTTTCCCACCCCCCCATTCGTTCTCGCCGCCAATCACTACTCCTTTCTCGACCCTCCTCTGGTCGGGGCCGTTTACGGGAAGCGAGCCCGCTTCATTGCCCTCATCGATCTCTACGGGAACCACCGGCTACTCGATTGGGCCCTCGATTCCTGGGAAGCGATCTCGGTGCGCAGGGGTGCGGTGCCGTTGGGGACCGTGCGGCAATGTCTGGCCCATCTCGAATCCGGGGGTGTGGTCGGTCTTTTCCCCGAGGGAATCCGGGTAGAGAGATTTGGTGATGCCGGGTTCAGGCGCGGTGCGGCCTGGATGGCGGCTCGCACCGGAGCGCCTCTGGTGGCGGTGGCGGTCACCGGGTCCGATCGGGTGCTCGGCATAGACAACAAGTTCCGCAAAGGCCGGGTCAGGGTGATCGTCGGTCCCACCCTCTATCCAACCGGCACCGACCGCGCCGCGGTCGACGACTTGACCCGTCGCTGGGCGCAATGGGTAACAGCCCAGCTTTCCGAAAACGAAGCGGCGCCTCGGTAGGTTGGCCCCGTGTCAGATCTCGAATACATCACCGACGCGCCGCCAAACGCCGCGGTGCCCCTCGCGGCCCTCGACGGGAGCCCCATCCCCCAGGACCGGGCATATCTCCGCAACAGCTTCCCCATCCCCGAGACCGCGGCCGCTGAGGTCGAGGTGCTCATGCCGGGCCGCCCGACGCACACTCTGAGCATCGAGACGCTGTCGGAGCTGGATCAGGTGGAAATGGAGATGGTCCTCGAATGCGCCGGCAACGGGCGGTCGATGGTGAAGCCGGAGGTGAGCGGTCTGGAGTGGGGTCTCGGTGGCGTATCCCCGATCAGGATCGGCGGAGTGCGACTCGTCGATGCGCTGGGGGTCGTGCCCGACGAGGTCGTGGAGCTCGTCCTCACCGGTTCCGATCGAGGCACGGTCTGGCCGGAGGGCGACATCAACTACCAGTTCTCGGTTCCCATCGATCGGGTACAGGATGGGTCGGCTCTCCTCGTGACCCACTGGGGCGATGCGCCGCTGGGGATCGAGCACGGTGGGCCTATCCGGTTTGTGTTGCCCGGGCACTACGCCATGCGGTCCGTGAAATGGCTGGCCACCATCGAAGGGGCGACCGAGCCTTTCACCGGCCATTTCGTCCAGCGATACCGATACCTCGGCGATGATCGGTTCGAGGACGCATCACCCGTAGCGGAGATCCAGCTCAGATCGTTGATCGCCCGGCCAGGCCAGGGGGAGTGGGTCGCGGCTGGGGCCGTCGTGGTCATGGGCTCCGCCTGGTCCGGCGGGTTGCCCGTAGCGGAGGTCGGAGTCTCGATGGATCGGGGCCAGACATGGCACACGGCAGAGATAGAACCGGGCTCTGGGCCGCTGGCGGCTGTCGCCTGGCGTCATGAGGTCGTCGTCGAACCGGGCAGGCACGCGGTGATGGCCCGGGCGACGGATTCGGCCGGGAACAGCCAGCCGATGAGCCCGCCTTGGAACAAGAACGGCTACGCCAACAACATGGTCCACACCCTGGAGTTCGAGGCCGGCTAGCGCTACTGCAGGTAGCCGGCGAGGGTCGCTGCAACCACTCCCGGGGTGTCGAGATGGGCCTTCCATGCGTCGGCCACCACTTCGACGGTTGCCGCGGGCATGGCCTCCTGCACCCGGTCGACCGATTCTCGCGGGACCTCTCCTGCCTGGCTCCAGAGATAGTGAGTTGGCGTCGTGATCTCACCCAGTTTCGAGGGCACCTGGGACGCAGCGGGGGTGCGACGGAAGGAATGAATCGACTCGGACGTGTCGACGATCGTCTCGGCGCGATCGCGGGCTTCGGTCTGACTCGGCGACGGGCACCAACCGCCACTCTCGCAATTGGGCGCCCAGCGGCCGGCAGCGAGCGGACCAGCAGTCTCGAGGGCGTATGTGGCAGCGGTTCCGAACCAGGGAACCTTCTCGAGGAACTCATCCCACTCCCGGGGCTTGTAGAAGTCGACATCGACCATCACCAGGCCGGCGAGAAGGTCGGGCTGGGTCACCGCGATTTCGGCGGCCACCTCTCCCCCAAGCCCGACGCCGGCGACGACGGCCGGCTGACCGAAGCTCTGCCTCATCACGTCCGCTACTTCCTCGGCCATGGAGGCCACGGTGTGTCTGCTCCCCTCTTCGGGGATCCTCTCACTGAGCCCGAATCCGGGGAGGTCGACTCGCGTCACCGAAAACCGGGGGTCGAGCTTTGCCACCACTCCGTCCCATAGGACCCCTCCAGCCACGTCCACATCGTGAAGCAGCACAAGAGGAACCGTCCCTTCGCCCGCATTGACCACATTGAGAACTGTGCCGCTGGCAGTCACCACGGTTTCGTTTTCCAGATCCTCCAAGGCGAGGTCCTCGACGAGTTCGATGCGATCAAGCGTGACCATGGTCCAGATCGCGGCCGCGGCCACGATCAGGAGCAGGACGAGCACCACAAACCGGAGGAAGACCCGGCTCGTGGTTTCAGACTTGGGCGGCGGTCTGAGACCGGTCATGTAAGAGTTGTCTCGGCCGTCTGCGGCCGAGGTTTAGCCCAGATCGAAAACATCTGTCACCGGCAGCCCCGCCATTCGCCTCACCCTAGGGAGACTGGCGCCTCAACCCATGTGTTTGGTGACGGTCTCCGTGATCCTGTCGACGGAGGGAATCGCCATGTCCTCCAATGACTCCGCCGCGGGGAGCGGGATGTGTGGCGTGGTGATCCGGACCACCGGCCCGTCGAGATCCCAGAACGCCTCGTCGGCCACGATCGATGCGATTTCGGCCCCCCAGCCGCACAGTCGTGGATTTTCCTCCACGGTGAACAGGCGACTGGTCTTGCTCACCGATCCGAGGATGGTCTGAGTGTCCAAGGGCACGAGGGTGCGAAGGTCGATGACCTCGACGGAAATCCCTTGCTCCTCGAGCCGTCCCGCCGCCTCGAGCGCCCTGGGGACCATCAAGGCAAGGGCAGTGATGGTGCAGTCGGTCCCCTCCCGAACCACCTTGGCCACTCCCAACTCATCGAGGATCTCACCCTCCGGGACGTCCTGCTTGTCGGCCATGAGCGACTTGTGCTCGAGGAAGACCACCGGGTCGGGGTCACGGATCGATGCCGCGAGCAGCCCGACCACGTCCAGCGGAGTCGAAGGGGCAACCACCTTGAGACCGGGAATCATCATCACCCAGTTCTCCACGCTCTGGGAATGCTGTGCGCCGAACCGGGACCCGCCTCCGTTGGCGGTGCGAACCACGATCGGCACCGTTACCTGGCCGCCGGTCATGTACCGGGACTTGGCGATCTCGTTGGCGAGCAGATCGAAGCTGACCGCGATGAAATCGGAGAACATGATCTCTGCGATGACCGGGATGCCGGTCATCGCCGCGCCCATCGCCGCCCCGAGGATCGCTTGCTCCGAGATCGGCGTATCTCTGATCCGGTCCGGCCCGAACTCCTCGAGGAGGCCGACGGTGGTCTTGAACACCCCGCCCGCACCGGCGATGTCCTCTCCCAGCATCACCAGACTCGGGTCGCGTCGCATCTCCTGAGCGATGCCGTAGGCAACGGCGTTCCGATAGGTCAGTTCCGCCACGCCGAACCTCCATCGGCCCACACATCGGTCAGGAGATGCTCCTCCCCGGGTATTGCACCGCCCTTGGCGAACTCCGTCGCCTCGTCGACCCGCCTCGCCACGTCCTGCTGGATCGTGCTCAGATCACCTTCGGGAACACCGAGGCGAAGCAGCCTCTCGTGATACATGGGGATCGGGTCCCGCTCCTTCCAGGCCTGGACCTCGGCGGGGGGACGGTACTTGGCCGGATCCGCACGGCTGTGCCCCTGTTCGCGGTAGGTCTGGGCCTCGACCAGAGACGGTCCCTGCCCGCGCCGTGCCTTCGAGATCACCTGACTGGCCACCTGGTAGACGGCGTCGGCGTCGTTCCCGTCGACCACGATGCCCTCCAGCCCGTAAGCGGACGCCCGGTCCGCCGCCGGGTTGGCTACCGCAGTGATCAGGTCTATGGGCGTGTATTCCATCCAGAGGTTGTTCTCGCACACGAACACGACCGGGAGACCCCAGATGGCGGCCAGGTTCAGCGCCTCGTGGAAGGCGCCGATGTTCGTGGTCCCATCCCCGAAGAAGCAGACGGCCACCTGATCTGTGCCCCGCATCTGGGAGGACCATGCCGCACCGTTGGCGATGGTGAGATGGGCGCCGATGATGGCGTAGGAGCCCATCATCCCGTGCTCGACCGACGTCAGGTGCATCGATCCGCCTTTGCCTTTGAGGATCCCGTTCTCCCTGCCGAGCAGCTCCGCGAGGACAGAACCCGGGTCGGCGCCCCGGGCGAGCGTGTGGGCGTGGCCGCGATAGGTGGCAAACGTGAAGTCATCGGGTCTCATCACCCGCCCGAAACCCGTGGCCACCGCCTCCTGACCAAGAGATAGATGCGACGTTCCTTTCACGAGGTTCTGGAGGAACATGTCGTACGCCCGCTTCTCGAACTGCCGGAGGAGCTGCTGCATCTCGTACATCTCGAGCCGCGCCTCGATAGGAATGCCGATCCTGTCGTTGTCCCGATTCTCGGATGCCGGGAGCCGTGGCTCCCTCAGCGCGTAGTCGTAGAGCCCTTCTTCTCTCGTATCCGTGCTCATTTGCGCCAATCGTTTGCTCGCATCGGCCACAAGGTAATGATTGGTGAGAGCACCCCGCGCACCGATAGCCTGCGGAGATGGCTCAGATCCGACCCTACGGCACCTGGCCTTCGCCAATCTCGGCCGCCGACACCGTCGGAGGTGTGGTCCTTTTCGGGCAGATCACGATCGACGGCGATGATCTGTACTGGCTGGAAGGGCGTCCCTCCGAAGGGGGCCGCCAGGTCCTGGTGCGTCGTGACCCAACCGGTCAGCTCAGCGACGTGACCCCACCACCGGTCTACGTCCGGACCACGGTCCACGAATACGGGGGTGGTGCCTTCACCGTCGCCGACGGGAAGGTGGCCTACTCCGAGCTCTCCGATCAAAGGCTTTATCTCCTCGGCCAGGGGCCGATCACGCCCGAGCCTTCCCGGCCAGGGGCCCTGCGTTACGCCGACAGCCGCTTTCTGCCCAAGGGGGACATCGTCGCTGTCCGGGAGAGTCATGGTGACGGGGAGCCGGCGAACGAGATCGTCAGGATCGACCCCGCCACCCAGGATGTGACGGTCCTGGCCACCGGTAGGGACTTCTACGCGTTCCCCGGCCGTCGGCCGATGGCCGGCGTCTCGCCTGGCTGGAATGGGATCACCCCAACATGCCCTGGGACGGGACTCTCCTCAAGACCGGGACCATCACCGTGGACGGACTGGTCGACATCGAGGAGATCGCAGGCGGTCCCGATGAGTCCATCTTCCAACCGGAGTGGGCACCGGACGGGACCATCGTCTTCGCCTCCGACCGGAGCGGGTGGTGGAACCTGCATCGCTTCGAGGGCGGGATGACGAGCCCGATACTCGCCATGGAGGCCGATTTTGGGGTGCCGGCGTGGATTTTCGGCCTCACCAGCTTTGGATTCCTCTCTGAGGGACGGATTCTTGCCGCCTTCTGGGAGGACGGAGTCAACCATCTCGGCGTCGTCGACCGGGATGGCAGTCTCAGACGTCTGCCCAACCACCTGACCGGTCTCGAGTTCCTGGTCACTGACGGCGGTTCCCGGGCTTGGTTCGTCGGGCACGGGCCGACGACGCCGAACTCGATCCACGAGCTCGAGGTCGACACGGGCACCCTCAGTGTGGTCCGGTCCAACCCCATGCCGGTCGAGCCCGATTACATCCCCGCAGCACGCATCATCACTTTCCCCACCGCTGATGGCGAGGTCGGCCACGGCGTGTACTACCCACCCACCAATCCCGGTTACCGAGGGGCCCGAAGGGGAGAAGCCTCCACTGATCATGAAGGTCCACGGGGGCCCGACGTCACACGTCTTCCCGTGGCTCAGGCCGGCGTTCCTGTACTGGACCACCAGGGGCTTCGGCTTGGTCGACGTCAATTACCGCGGCTCGACCGGTTACGGGCGCAGGTTCCGGAACCTCCTCCGTGACAGTTGGGGCATCGTCGACGTCGAAGACTGCCTCGCGGCCGCTCGCTACCTGGCCGACGAGGGTGAGGTCGACGGCGAACGACTGATCATCACCGGGGGCAGCGCCGGCGGCTACACCACGCTGGCATCCCTCGCCTTCGGGGACGCGTTCAGCGCTGGGGGCTCCTACTTCGGGGTGGCCGACCTCGGGCTCCTCGTCGACCACACCCACAAGTTCGAGTCGCGCTATCTCGACGGGTTGGTCGGCACCGACCGCGAGGAGATGAAACGCAGATCACCCCTGCATTCGGCGGACCAGATCACAGTCCCGGTCATCCTGCTCCAGGGTCATGGAGGACAAGGTGGTCCCGCCGGAGCAGGCCGAGGCGATCTCCGCCGCCTTGTCTACGAACGGGATCCCGCACGCACATCTCACCTACGAGGGTGAAGATCACGGGTTCCGCAAGGCGGAGAACATCATCCACAGCCTCGAGTCCGAGCTCGCCTTCTACGGGAAAGTGTTGGGTTTCTCTCCCGACGACGATCTGCCCGAGGTGCCGATGGTGGTCGAGCCCGCTGACTCATGACCGAAAGGCCGTTCCGGCATTCCTTCAAAGTCTGGGCTCAGGATCAGGACTGGCCGCAACTCCGTGACATGTGGGTGGAGGCCGATCGGGGCGGGTTCTGGGACGCGGTCTGGCTCAACGACCACCTCTACCCGCCGCGGGCCGAGGAGAGCCGGCCGATCATGGACGGCTGGTCCCTCTTTGGTGGTCTCGCCGCCGTGACCAACCGGATCAGATTCGGGACGATGGTGACCGCGAACACCTTTCGCCATCCGGCGGTGCTGGCCAAGCAGGCGGTGACGCTCGATCACATGTCTCGACGGCAGGCTCGAGCTCGGAGTGGGGACGGGTTGGCACGAACGTGAGCACGAAGCATTCGGCATCGATCTGCCCCCTCTCCGACAGCGTTTCGAGATGCTCGACGAGACGTTCCACATCCTCCACGGGCTCATGACCGAGGAGGTGTTCGACTTCAAAGGGAAGCATCGAGCCATCAGCTCGGGCGCGTTTCGAGCCGAAGCCGGTGCAAAAGCCCAGACCGCCTTTCGTGATCGGTGGCTCCGGCCCTCGTCGGACGATCCCGTTGGCCGCCCGCTGGGCCGACCAATGGAACTACCCGGACTTCATCTCCGAGCCGGATCTGTTCGTCGCCGGCCCTGCGACGTTTCGAAGAGGCGTGCGAGGAGATCGGGAGAGACCGCTCCGAGATCGAGGTCTCAGTCCAGTTCCGGTACCCGGGCGACCCAGACGAGACGGCCGACCTCGTCGCTGCCTACAGGGAGCTGGGGGCGGATCACGTGCTGGTCAGCTTCATGCCACCGACGAGCATCGACCTTCCTCCCAAGGTCGCGGAGGCGCTCGGAGGTCGATGACTTGAAGTACTTGATCCCTGTCACCGGCGAGCGACTCACTCGTCGCATCCTCCAACTGATCATCGGACTGGTGCTGTTCGGTGTCGGCATCGGGCTGATGCTGCAATCCGGCCTCGGGGTGCCGCCGTGGGACGTCCTCCATCAGGGTCTGGCTCGGCGATTCGGGCTGACCGTCGGCCTCTGGTCGATCATCGTCTCGGTATTCGTGCTCCTCCTCTGGCTGCCATTGCGACAGCCCTACGGCCTGGGCACCCTCCTCAACGCAATCATCATTGGGGTCATCATCGACCTCACCGCGGCTGTTATCCCGGCGGCCGGGGTCACCGGCGTGGCGTGGTCGATGCTTCTCGGTGGGGTCGTCTTGATCGGGATCGCGTCCGGGCTCTATATCGGCGCAAACCTGGGGCCGGGCCCGCGTGATGGGCTGATGACCGGCATCGCGCGCCGGGGGCCGTCGATCAGACTCACCCGTGCGGTCATCGAGATATCGGTCCTCACCCTCGGCGCGATCCTGGGCGGCACCTTCGGCGTCGGCACCATCATCTTTGCCCTGGCCATCGGCCCGCTCGTCCAGTACTTCTTGCCGCGCTGGGACATCTCCCCCCATCCGAGCACCGACGTCTGGGAGCATCTCGACCGCTGAACCATGGCCGGTAGCGGCGGCCGACTCACTACCGTTGTAACTCGTGGATGCGACCAGGGAGGGGAGTGGCTTCGAGCCGACCAATCACGACCCGAGATTGAGGGTCTTTGTGTCGTCCACGCTCGGCGAGCTCAAGTCAGAGCGAGAGGCCGCCAAATCCGCGATCAAGACCTTGCGGCTCGATCCTGCCGGCATGGACCTGGGCGACCGAGATGGGCAAGACGAGCCGACCATCGGTGACTCGGACATATTCGTTGGCATCTACTGGCAGTCGTATGGCTGGGAATCCGACCTCGAGCGGGAGTACGAGGCGGGATCGGGCCTCCCCGGCCTCGTCTATGTCAAGGAGCCTGCCCCCGATCGGGAGCAAGGCCTGACCGACCTCTTGGACCGCGTTCGCGCCGAGGCACGATCGGCCGTGCGCACCTTCGAGTCCCCTGGGGAGCTCGCGGAAATGATGGTCGAGGACCTCGCGGGACTGATGGCGGAGAGATTCACCACCGTCGGGCCCCACCCCGACGCGTTGCCGGGAGGCACCCTCACTTTCATGTTCGGCGATCTCGCCGGGTCGACCACCCTCCTCGAGCAGCTTAGGAGCCCGGTACGCCGATGTCCTCACCGGCTACCACCAGGTAGTCGCCGACGCCACCCTGAGTCATGAAGGGACGATTGTCGATCTGGAAGGAGAGCGGCTGTTCAGCGTCTTCCAAGATGCTTTCCAGGCCGTCAGCGCCACGGTCGAGATACAGAAGGCACTCGACGATCGACTCTGGCCCGAGTCGGTTGCGGTGCAAGCCCGCCTCGGATTGCACACCGGCACGGCCCGCATCGGGTCCGGTGGATATGTCGGGCTCGACGTGCACCGTGCTTCCCGGGTGGCCTCCTCCGCCCATGGAGGCCAGATCGTTGTTTCCGCCCCGGTGCGCGAGCTAGTCGAGGGGCAGACCGAGAGAGAAGGATGGGAGATCAAGGAGCTGGGCTCCTTCGCCCTCAAGGGCCTCTCCCGCGCCGAGAAGCTGTTCCAGGTGCTGGCCCCGGGCCTGCGAGCCGAGTTTCCGTCCCCTCGGGCACGGTCGATCACACGGGTTCGACTTCCCAAGTCGCAGAACGTCCTGGTCGGGCGGGACAAGGAGCTGGCAGAGCTGACCGAGATGATGGGACGCCCCAATGTTCGTCTGACCACGATCGTGGGCCCGGGTGGGATCGGGAAGACCCGCCTCGCCCTGTCGGTCGCCGAGGATTGCTCAGCGCATTTCCCCGACGGGGTCTATTTCGTGAACCTGGCCGCCATCACCGACCCGAGCCAGGTGCTGCTCGCCATCGGTGACGCGGCCGGCATCCCCATCGAAGGTGACGCTATCGACGCGCTCTCCAGCGAGTTCCAGAACCAACAGGTGCTACTCGTTATCGACAACTTCGAGCATGTGGCAGCGGGCGGATCGTCGGTCGCCGACCTTCTGGGACGGAGCCCCGGGCTCAAGGTCCTCGCCACCAGCCGCGTCCCGCTCCGGATCATGAGCGAGTACGAATACACACTCGAGCCGCTCGGCCTTCCCCCCACCGGCTCGGATCGGCCCGACTCGATCTCTGCCTCCGATGCCGTTCGTCTCTTCATCGACCGCGCCGTCGCGGTGATCCCGGGATTCTCGATCAATGAGGAGAACGCCTCGCCGGTGGCGTCGATTGTTCGAAAGGTCGATGGCTTGCCTCTGGCCATCGAGTTGGCCGCTGCCCGTCTTCGCATGCTCAGCCCGGGGGCGCTGTCGGACCGGCTCACCAGGTCGCTCGATGCTCTCGGGTCCGGGGCGGCCGACGTTCCCAGCCGGCAGAGGACCCTCGACGCAGCAATCGACTGGAGCTACCAACTGCTCAATCGGGAGGAGCAAGCCCTTTTCTCCAGGTTGTGCGTGTTCCAGGGAGGCTTCACGGTGGAATCTGCCCAGGAGGTGGCCGTCGAGGAGGGAGATGCCGTCGACCAGCTGATGGTGCTCGTCGAGAACAGTCTGGTCCTCCCTGCCCAGGGCGGCGAGGGCCGGCTCAGGATGCTGGCACCGATGAGGGAATTCGGCCTGCGTCATCTCCATGAGGCGGGCGAGTACGAATGGATGAAGGATCGGCATGCCGATTATTACGTAGGGGTCGCCGATGCCGCCCTGGAGGATCTTCGTGGGACCAAGCAGGCGTCGGTCGTCGAGAGATTCGCCGCCGACTGGAACAACTTCGACGTCGCTGCCGAGTGGCTCATGAAGAAGGCGGACGACGCCTCCCTGGTCAAGATGTCCTTCGGCATGTGGGTCTACCTATGGATCGGAAACCATCTCAAGGACGGCGCCCGCTACCTCGCTGCAGTTGGCTCCCCCGATGACCTCGATGACGTGCTCTCCGGCCGATATTGGTGGCTGCGGGGCGGCATCCAATACGAGATGGGCTTGTACGAGGAATCAAAGGCGTCGATCGATCGGGCGATGACCATCGTCGAGGCCAACGGTGACATCGACTGTCACAACTGGACCGATTTCCTGTCTGCCCTCCTGCTACCCACACACGGGGAGGATCCTGGCCAGGTGAGCGAGAGGTTGGAGCTGTCGTTGTCCCGGTTCCGGGGGTTTGGAGACCGGTGGGGTGAGGGGTATGCATTGATCGCGCTCGGCATCCTCGCCGGGTCCAATGGCGACGTGGAAGCAGCCGAGAGATACCAGCTCGAAACCAGGAGTCTCGGGTTCGAACTGGGCAATGGAGCTTTGATCGGGCTGGCCGAGGCGCAGATCGGATTCACCTACATCTCCTCGGGCCGACTCTCCGAGGCGAGAGATGCCCTCAGCCGTTCCTTCGATGTGTTCCGCGGCATGAATTATCGGGAAGGTCTCTGTTACGCCCTCGAGGCCGCCGCCTCACTCTCGTTCACGGAGGGACAGACGGAGCTCGGCATGATCGCTCTCGGCGCGGCCGAGGAGGTCCGGGAGCGGATCGGGCTCCACCCGTGGCCACTGATCAAGTGGCTATTCGACGCTCTCTCCGCGATGGCCGATTCGCTCGACGACCCGGTGCTCAAGGCGGCCCGCCACAATGGCCGCCAGCTCAACCCCTTCGACGCGGCCGCTCTCGTCCTGGACGCGGCGCCGGTGCCGGCCTGAGGAACGCCGTGCTCTCGCTACATCGTGGCGAGTGACGCATTGGGCAGCGACCGCCCATAGGTGGCCCGGATCTGGACCTTTCTCTCCAGGGCGTCGATAACGGCGCCGGCGAAGTCGACCTCGTGCAGCCCGCTGGCGCTTCCCAGTCCCCCAGGACTGAAGACATTGGCCTCCATCATCTTGGGGCCGACGATGTCGAGCCCAACGAGAAACATGCCGTCTTCGATGAGCTTGGGGCGTGCCAGGTCGACCACATGGAGCATCTCCTCTGTGATCTTCACCTTCTGTGCCTTCCCACCCACATGCATGTTGGAGCGGATGTCGTCGCCCTCGTTGACCCGGCGGAAGGCGGCCACCTTGCCATCCACCTCGAGCGGCTTCCCGTTCATGACGAAAAGGCGAACATCACCTCTCTCGGCATCCGCGAGGAATTCCTGGACCACCACATAGCCGTCCCGGGTGATGGTCTCGATGATCTGATTCACGTTCTGGCCCTTCTTCCCGGCGATCACAAACACGCTCTGGCCACCGGACCCCTGGAGCGGTTTCAGCACAGCCCGCCCGCCGAGGACGTCGACGAAGTCTTTGATGTCCCCGACCGTCCGAGAGATGAGGGTCCGCGGTCGGATCTCCTCGGGGAAATGCTGAAAGTAGGTCTTGTTGATCGCGTCGGCGAGGTGAACGGGGTCGTTCACCACCACCACTCCTGCCGCGGTTGCAAGCTGACCGAACAGGACCCCCGAGGCCTGCGCCCAAGGTCGGTCAGTGGCATCCTCAGCGGGGTCATTGCGGAGCATGAGGACATCGAGCTCATCGACTGTGATCAGCTCGGGGACCACATCTTCGCTCTGGACATCTACGAGAAAGCTCTTCAGCGAGCGATATGTTTTGTCGAGCGGGCCGCGCGCTCGCGCCGTCACCTCCCCCGATGAGGTGTGCGCCAGGTCGCCAACCCCCATCAGCCAGACTTCGTGCCCCCGTTTCTGCGCAGCCAAGGCGAGCCGTGTGGTGCTGTACTCCGGCTTCTCCGTGATCACGTCGTTGACGACCAGGCCGAGCTTCATGCGGCGACACCTCCCAGCTCCAGGATCCCGGCGCCATCCTGGATCCTGGCGAGTCGATCGAGCGCATCTCTCGACTCCAGGAATCGAGGTCTGAGCGGCGGCTCCACCAAGACGCCCCTTTCGAGGAGATCGGCCACCAGCGGCTCGTCGGCCAAGCCTATCTTCCCGACCAGCAGCGGATCGAGCCGGCCGCCCTCCTGGAGGTAGGTCACGAGCCTGGTCAGCCCGCCGAGATAGAGGGCGTCTTTGGTCATCCCGCCGGACCGATGGGCGCGCATCGCCGTGGTGAATGCCCGATTTCGTCCCGAGCCGAGATCGATCAACGTGTCGTAGGTCTGTCTGAAGGTGGCTCGCCCGCTGACCGAATGTGCGGCGACGACTCGCAGCGCGAAGGCCCGCAGCCGCTTCGGGCGAAGACCTCCGCTGAGATGCTCGGCAAGCACCCCAAGGGCCTCCTGGGTCTCCTCGTACCCGGAGAGGCCGAGCGAGAGCATGCGAATCGGCTGCGCGCTCCCATTGATGTAAGTGACCACATGGATGCCGATCTCGTGGTGGAGCAATTGCTCCACCCGGTCGCCGGCGATCGAGGTGTCGACACCGATGAACAGGTCTCCGTTCTCCACCATCACCCCGGCCACCGTTTCGCTGACATGGACCAACGTCGACAGCTCCGGGAAGCGGCGGCGATAGTGATCGAGCTCGACGTTGGCCCTCCCGGCCAGATCGTGGGCATCGACATACACGTCTGCGGCCGGGCCCGGCGGGACCTCCTCGAACACCCGATGGGCCAGATCCAGCAGCGACGTCTCGACATGTCCGTATTGCTCGATGGCGGCGAGGAGGAACTGGTCCGTGTTCCTCGTCGCCAGCAGCTCGAGACGACGCTCCAGCTCCCGGTGCATGCCACGGATCATGTGAATCAACACCGGGTCGGTGGCTTCCTCTGGATTGATCGCGCCGAGATCATCGGCCAGGCCATCCAGATCGGGAAGGTCTCGGTAGGTGAACTCCGGTTCTTCGATGTCTCCCTCGAGGAAGGCTCGCCTCTGGTCCGGCACATTGGTCGGTGTGAGCAATTGGAGCATGGGGAGCAGACCGCAGATCTCGCTGAGACGGCGGTCGATCACCAGGTCGATCTCCCCGACGCTCATGCCATTTCCCAGGCTCTCCGCACCTCAGACCCGGAAGCGATCAGCGCGTCTCCAAGCTGCGACATCCGCTTTGGGTCCACCTCCCCCGTCCACTCGTCCATGAACACCTTCTTCACCTCTATGGCCAAGGCGCATCCCAGCTCGCCGTAGTGCTCATGGACCCAGCCGGCCAGCGCTCGGCCCTCGAATCGGACGTTCTCCCGAACATCGAGACGGACGCCATCGAAAGTGTTGGATCGGAGACTCTCCATGAACGCATCCGCCACCGGCTTCCATCTCGCGGGCAGGGACCCCGTCCCCAGGTTGACGACCGGGCTGTGCTCGGCGGGCTCGGGGTCGGCAACAGGACCCAGCCGCCGATGGTTGTACGAGTGGATGTCGTAGAGGACGAACCCTCCGTGGTCCGCCACCAACCGGTCGAGGATCGAGGAGAGGTCGAGATAGAAGCGGTCGTACAGGGCGAGTGAAGCCGCCAGCTCCTCCTCGGTGAGATCGCGCCGCCACACCTCGAGGCCCCAGGCGGATTCGGGATCGGTGTAGACCGCTTCGTCCCGCTCCCGGTTGAGATCCACCTCGAAACGGGACCGATTGACCACCACGCTGTTGGCGAAACGGGAGGCGATGGCGCCGGTGTGCGGATCCTCCTCCCGCAGGCGCGTCGCATCATCGATGGCAGGGAGGTCGGCGAGACTCGCCCTGAGATCGTGCCCGTTGTGGATCGCGGTGGCGATCAGGACATCGGGCTCAGACACGTTGAAAGAAGCAAATTCCATCGGTTCGCCACGACATTTACCCGCCATGGGCCTGCGCCGAAACCCGCAAGGGGCCGGTCCCCGGTCGAACTACTACCGTTGCGACGTGGAGCGACCTGCCTGGTTCCTCGAGGATCAGTACCCATTCGAGAGTCACCTCCAGGAGATCGACGGAGCCCAGGTCCACTATCTCGACGAGGGCGAGGGACCGGTGCTGCTCATGCTCCATGGGAACCCGACATGGTCATTTCTCTACCGACGGATGGTCCCCTACCTCTCCGACCGCTTCCGCTGCATCGCCATCGACTACCCGGGGTTCGGCTTGTCCAAGGCGCCGAAAGGCTACGGGTACACGCCGGCCGAGCACGCGGCCGTCGTCGGCAAGTTCGTCGACGCCCTCGATCTCCAGGACTTCACCCCGGTGATGCAGGATTGGGGTGGCCCGATCGGGCTGGCGACTGCCCTCGACCGCCAGGACCGCGTCAAGGCGATGATCCTGGGCAATACCTGGGCCTGGCCCCGGACCGACAACGCAACGCAGCGATTCGCATCTGCCCTGGGAGAGGGGCGAACCGGTGAGTTCCTGGTCGACCGGGCCAATGTCTTCGTCAACGTCTTCGTGCGCAGGGCGATGCGACGCCGGGCGCCGAGCGGGCGGGAGATGGCCATGTGGCGCGGGCCGTTCCCCGATCAGGAGTCCAGGCTCCCCGTCCGGGTATTCCCCCGGGAGCTGACCGGATCGGCGGCCTTCCTCGCCTCGATCGAAGAGAGACTCGGCGAGATCGCCGACAAACCGACACTTCTGTTCTGGGCGGACCAGGACCCGGCTTTCAGGGGGACGGAGAAGCGTCGCTGGGAGTCGATCCTCACCAACCGCACCGGATACGTCCTCCGTCACGCCGGTCACTACTGGCAGGACGACGCCGGGCCCGAGGCCGCCCTCATGATCCGATATTGGTGGGACCAGGCCGGGTTGTGACCGGGTCGCGAAATCTCTGAAGGGACGCAACCGGCCGCTGCCCGAGCCACCGGTCTAGGGTGACTTCGCTTCCCCCGAGCGCAGGTCCGGGACGTTCACTTCCCCTCCCAGAGCGTTGATTTTCGCGTTCTGGGCCGGTCGCGGGCCTGTGGATAACGAAACACTTGACCCATGACATTGTTGTAATTACAGTAGTGGGGTCCATACAAGATGTCGTGGTCACTTCCCCCTCGACCACAACATCTTGTGGTTTGAGTTGAGAATCGACGCTTTGGCAATCGGACATCGCCCCGTAATCTGGCCGGGGCGCACCCTGTGCGAGGAGGCACGTTCATGAGCAAAGGCCTGCGGATCACCCGTCGCTTCACCGAGGCCGACAAGGACCCATACGACAAGATCGAATGGGCCCGGCGCGACTCGCGGATCACCAACCCGGATGGCTCCACCGTGTTCGAGATGACGGATGCCGAGATCCCGGCTGGTTGGAGCCAGGTGGCCTCGGACATCATGGTGTCCAAATACTTCCGCAAGGCCGGTGTCCCCCAGTTCGACGAGGACGGCAACCAGGTCTTGGACGAGACCGGGCAGCCGGAGCTAGGCCCGGAGAAGTCGGCCAAGCAAGTGTTCAGCCGGCTCGCCGGCACCTGGCGGCACTGGGGCGAGAAGGAGGGCTACTTCGCCACCAGCGAGGATGCCGTCGCCTTCGAGGACGAGCTCAAGTACATGCTGGCGAGGCAGATGGCCGCGCCCAACTCTCCGCAGTGGTTCAACACCGGGCTCAACTGGGCCTACGGCCTGACCGGGCCTTCCCAGGGCTTCTGGTATGTCGACGGTGCCACCGGCAAGCTCGAATCCTCCCCCGACTCCTACAGCCGGCCCGCCCCACATGCCTGCTTCATCCTCAGCGTCAGAGACGACCTGGTCAATCCGGGTGGGATCATGGACCTCTGGGTCAGAGAGGCCCGCATCTTCAAGTTCGGCTCGGGTGCCGGATCCAACTTCTCCCAGATCAGGGCCGAGAACGAACGGCTCTCCGGGGGTGGCAAGTCATCCGGTGTCATGTCCTTCCTCAAGATCGGCGACCGCGCTGCCGGCGCGATCAAGTCGGGAGGGACGACGAGACGGGCCGCCAAGATGGTCATCCTCGACGTCGACCATCCGGACGTCGAGAGATTCATCGATTGGAAGAAGGTCGAAGAGGACAAGGCTCGGGTCCTGATCAACCACGGTGGCCTGCCCGCCGACTTCAACGGCGACGCCTACGCAACGGTCTCCGGCCAGAACTCGAACAACTCGGTTCGGGTCACCAACGACTTCATCCAGACCGTCCTCGAGGATGGCGACTGGGACTTGATCAACCGGACCGACGGCTCGGTCCGCAAGACGGTGAAGGCCCGCGACCTCTGGGACCGGATCGCCGAGGCGGCCTGGGCCTGCGCCGACCCCGGTCTCCAATTCGACACCACGGTCAACGAGTGGCACACCTCGCCGGCCGGCGGCCGGATCCGAGCCTCGAACCCCTGCTCGGAGTACATGTTCCTCGACGACACTGCTTGCAACCTGGCATCGATAAACCTGGTCAGGTTCCACGATGACGAGACCGGCGTGTTCGATATCGAGGCCTACCAGCACGCCGTCCGGCTCTGGACCATCGTGCTGGAGATCTCGGTGGCCATGGCCCATTTCCCGTCACGAGACATCGCCCAGGGCTCCTACGACTACCGGACCCTCGGCCTCGGCTATGCCAATCTCGGATCGCTCCTGATGCGACAGGGCATCGCTTATGACTCCGACGAGGGTCGCGCCATCAGTGGCGCGTTGACGGCCATCCTCACCGGGCACTCCTACGCCACGTCGGCAGAGATCGCCGCTGTGGTCGGCCCCTTCCCCCGTTTCGCCGAGAACCGGGAGGCGATGCTGCGTGTGATCCGGAACCATCGCCGCGCCGCCTATGGCGACAGCGACTACGAGGGCGTCAGTCACAAGGTCATGGCGATCGATCCCGATCTGTGCCCGGCCGACTTCCTCGCAGCCGCCCGCTCGTCGTGGGACCTGGCGCTGGAGCAGGGCGAGCAGCACGGCTACCGCAACGCCCAGTCCAGCGTGATCGCTCCCACCGGCACCATCGGCCTCTTGATGGACTGTGACACCACCGGAGTGGAGCCCGACTTCGCCTTGGTCAAGTTCAAGAAGCTGGCCGGAGGCGGTTACTTCAAGATCGCCAATCAGTCGGTGGCCCCGGCATTGAGGCATCTCGCCTACGAAGAGGGCCAGATCACGGATGTGGTCGAGTACATCGTCGGCACCAGCTCGATCGACGGGGCACCCCACATCAACCGTGAGACGCTCATGGACAAGGGCTTCGACGACGAGGACCTCGCCAAGTTGGAGAAGGCTCTGCCTGCGGTGTTCGAGCTGAAGCACGCCTTCAACGTCTTCACCTTCGGTGAGAGCACTTTGCAGCGTCTTGGCTTCGGTGTCGACGAGTACACCGGCTGGGAGTTCAACCTGCTCAAAGCGTTGGGGTTCACCTCGGCTGAGATCGGCGAGGCGAACGACCACATCTGTGGCCGGCAGACGATCGAGGGCGCCCCGCACATCGCCGATGAGCATCTCGCCGTATTCGACACAGCCAACAAGAACGGGAAGTACGGCACCCGGTTCATCCACCACTACGGGCACATCAAGATGATGGCGGCCGCCCAGCCCTTCATCTCGGGAGCGATCAGCAAGACGATCAACATGCCCCACGAGATCACCGTCGAGGACATCGAGGAGTCGTACCGGATGTCGTGGGAATGGGGTCTCAAGGCGATGGCCCTCTACCGGGATGGGTCCAAGGCGGCCCAGCCGCTCAACTCGACCTCCGACGAGGGTGAGCAGAGCGAGGACGAGACGCCGGCGCTCACGGCGGCGGTCGAGGCCGAGAAGGCAATCCACTGGGGGAACTTGCCCGCCGGGATCTCACCGACGCAGGCCTACCACCAGGGGATGAAGCCGCCCCGGTTCCTGCTCCCGGCCCGTCGCAACGGGTACAACCAGGAAGCGAGGATCGGCGGGCACAAAGTCTTCCTCCGCACCGGCGAATACGACGACGGGACCCTGGGCGAGATCTTTATCGACCTGGCCAAGGAGGGAGCGACGCTGAAGGGGATCCTTTCCTGCTTCGCCATCGCCGTCTCCAAGGGTCTCCAGTACGGGGTGCCGCTCGAGGAGTTCGTCGACACCTTCACCTTCCAGACGTTCGAGCCGAGGGGCATGGTCGAGGGCCATCCGAACATCAAGATGGCCAACTCGATCGTGGACTACGTGTTCCGTGCCCTCGGGGTGGAGTATCTCGAGCGTGACGAGCTGGCCCAGGTCCCGCCGGATCGCGACATGCAGCTCCCCGAGCCGCCCGCCGGAATGGCGGTGGAGGCCGGGATCCAACTCGACCTCACCGACGCCGTCGCCGAGGACGACGTCGAGGCCGTGAAGGCGGCAGTCGCATTCCTCGATGGGCCGACCGTCTCCTCCCCCAGGAGCGAAGCGGCGTTGGGGGAGGTGGCCCGAACGGCCGGAGGGGGTTCCACGGCGACCGAGACCGTCCTCGCCGGATCGGCGGCCATGGTCGACTCCGCCCTCAGGGAGAACATGGGTGACGCTCCGGTCTGCTCCAACTGCGGTCACATGACGATCCGCAACGGGAGCTGCTACGTCTGCCTCACCTGCGGGGACACCACCGGCTGCAGCTGACGGCCGGCTAGCGCGCATTACGGTGCCGGGCATGGCAGGAACCGCCATGCCCGGAGTCATCTGAAGTGGCGTCGGCGATCACGATCCCGATTCTCCTGTGCGCCGATCTGGACGATTCCATCTCGTTCTACGAAGCGCTCGGACTCACCCGGACATACCGAGGTCGTTGGTTGGAAGCCTCGATGACGATGATGACTTGTTCAGGTCATGGCATACACGCGCCGATACGACCTGTATTCCCGGATCACGCGAGAGGAAACGATGACAACGACGAGACTTCGTGACCCTGCGACGGGGCGGTTCATCAGCACCGCAGCCGCGGCTCGCGTGTCGGTTCCGACCGCGTCACCTGTTGTGACCGAACCCGCTCCTACCCCGAAGAAAGACAAGAAGAAGCAAGGGAAAAAGCAGACGGATAAGCAGTTGGCCAAGAAGAAGAAGGGGACGAAGAAAGCCGGGTCCTCCAAGAAGAAGGCCAAGAAGAAGGGCTGAGCCGGAACTATCGGTCGTGCGCTGACGATCCACCCGAGAGCTCGTCGGCCTGCTGGGCGCCGGCTCGATATCCGGCCAGGTAGACGCCAAGCCCTCGTCGCCCGTGACGCATCATCACGGCGTGATTCCACCGGAAGAACGGTCGGGCCACCATCGCGAGCCGTCGCATTGACTTCCTCCGGACGATGACTTCCTCCTCGAAGGTCGCCACAGTCCCGGCCCGCTCGGGATCGAGGGTCCAGCGCGAGAACCCATCCAGATCGCCCCGCATGGCCACCTCGAGAACTCCGGCCTGTTCGCCCTGCCGGGAGTCGGTCGCCTGAAACGTGAGGCTGTAGGGGAGCACGGATCGGGCCACGATCCGCACTGTGCGGTCGTCGATCCGATCGACCCGTCGCACCTCCGGCCACCATCGGGGGTACCCGCCGATGTCCTCGAGCACGCGGTACACCTCCCCGGGTCGGAACTTCAGATGCCAGACATTGACGAAGCGGTAATGATTCCGATCATCCATCCAGCCTCATTCTCGCGCTCAGAGACCGTCCCTGAATCCCACCCGCCAGGTGGGGTACTCCAGCTTCCATTCCAGCTCACGCTTGGCCTTGGCGTTGGAGGACCCACGGATCTTGGTCATCATCGACACCGCAGCCTCACCCGCGATGAGCCTTGCCAGCCACGCCGGGACCCGGCGTGGGGGTCTGGCTCCGAGGACATCGGCGAGATACGGCAACCATTCGGAGACCGGCGCCGGCTCGTCGTCGACGATGTTGTAGATCCCGGGAGCGCCCCGGTCGACTGCGAGGGCAGTCGCCTGGGCGGCATCCTCGATGTGGATGAATGACCAAATCCCGGTTCCGCCACCGACGACCGGCATCTGACCTTTGGCCATCGCCTCCAGCATCGCCCCGCCCTTCCCAAGGGCGTTTCCCGGTCCATAGAAGCCGCCGTATCGCAGCGCCAGGCCCTCGATCCCCGGGGTGCCGGTGGTGACGGCTTCGAGATGGAGGATGGCCGCCAGTGTCTCGCGTACTTGTTTCGGGGGGTCGGTGTTGAGCGGGTCCTCTTCGGTCTTCACCGGACCTCCGCTCTGCTCGTTGGGCCATCCGGCGAAGCTCTGGGCGATGAAGCGCCGCGCCCCGGCGTCGACGGCGGCATCGATCATGATGTCGGTGGTCTCGGTGCGAAGCCGGTTCGTCTCGGCAAAGGTCTCGGCGAAGCGCCTGAAGTCGAGATCTCCGGACAATGCCGTCATCTCATGCACGACGACCTCCGGCTTCGCTTCGAGGATCGCTCGTCGCACTGCCTCACCATCTCTGCCGTCGAGCACTATGGGGGTGGCTCCGACCAGACGCAGACCGTCGACCTTGCCCGGGGTACGGGTGGTGCCAACGACCTCGTGACCGGAATCGACCAGCAATGGCACCAGACGTTGCCCGATGGCTCCGGTGGCGCCGGCTACGAAGACTCTCATGTCGTCTCCTTTCGTCTTCCTACCCAGGACGAGATGGAGGCGGTTTCTGTGACAACATCCAGCGGCTGTCACAATCGAGGGGACAAACTCGTCCCAGGGACATGACAAACCTTCCCGACCCGAGGACAGACGAAACCGACGTTTCGCTTCGCCCACTTCTCTTCTCGATCGCCTATCGGATGACCGGGAGCGTCACCGATGCCGAGGACCTGGTGCAGGAGACATATGTTCGGGTGCATGCGGCCGAGATCGATGGGACCGAGATCGAGTCGCGACGGGCATACGCGTGTGCGGTCGTGACCAGGCTCGCGATCGACTACCTGCGTTCGGCCCGCGTGCGTCGTGAGGAGTACGTCGGGGAATGGCTGCCCGAGCCGATTGTCACCGATCGGTCCTCTGACCCGGAACAACAGGCGGAGCTCTCCGACAGCCTGTCCATGGCCTTCCTGGTGCTCCTCGAGCGCCTCACGCCCCCGGAGCGGGCCGTCCTCCTCCTCCGTGATGTCTTCGGCTATGGCTTCGACGAGGTGGCCGAGCTCATCGACAAGAGCGAGGCGGCGTGTCGTCAGCTTGCCGTGCGGGCCAGGGAGAAGGTCCAGGACGGCAAGCCTCGGTTCGAAACCTCGGTCGAGAAGCGGTGGGCCCTCGCCGAGAGGTTCTTCGCTGCCATCGAGCAAGGCGACACCGAGAGCCTCGCCGACATGCTGGCCGAGGACGTCGTCCTCTATGGCGACGGTGGCGGTAAGGCGCCGGCTCGGAGGGAGCCTCTGCGGGGATGGCAGAGACGGCCCGGTTCCTCGCCGCCTTCAGCCCACGAGCCGATCGTGAGGGCTGGACCCTGACGCTGGTCGATGTCAACGGCCAGCCCGGCGCAGTCGTCAACAGTGGCGACGGGGCCACCGTGACCGTGGTGTCTCTCGATGTCGCCATGGGCAAGGTGCAGGCCGTGCGGGCGGTGGTCAATCCCGACAAGCTGGGTCACCTGACCGGACCCCAATCCTGAGCTATACAACAGTGGGTCACATACCCGTGACCCCCTCCATTAGGTTCGGGATATGGACATAGTCGACCAGCATTTCGCCGCCGAGAACGCCCATGACGTCGCCGCCACCCTGGCCACCTATACCGAAGACATCGTGTGGGACGACGTCACTCACCCATTGAGCCCGGTCCACGGGAAGGAGGCGGTCGGCGCGGTCTACTCGGACATCATCGCCGCCATCCCCGACGTCAACTTCGTGTCCACCCGTCGCTTCTCCTCCGAGGATGGGAGCTGGGTGGTCGATGTGTCCGACGTCACCGGTCATGTCGAGGGGGAGTGGGCCGGCATCGCCGGTGGAGGGGCGCCGGTCGAGCTCCGCATCCTCCATCTCTTCGAGTTGCGCGACGGGCTGATCGCCTACGAGAACACCTGGTTCGACTCGGCTGCGGTAGTTCGGCAGGTCGAGGCGTGGAAGGCCGGGCAGAGCGGTTCGTAGGGTCGATCTTGTGACCACCCGGCCCGGCCTGCTCGCTCCGATCTTCCTGCTCGCTCCCCTGCTCATCGCGTGCACCACCACGGGCGACACCGATCGAGACTCACTTCCAGACGCCCGAACGATCGCCACCGACGTCACCGTTGGCGAAGACACGTCCCCCGGCCGCCTCCTCGTGTTGGGGTCCGAGAACGCGATCATCACGATGCGGCCTGATGGATCCGACCCGGTGACCCTGGCCGGGCCCGATCCGGACATCGAGCGCACCCAGCCGACCTGGTCACCCGACGGATCCAAGGTGGCGTGGACCGAACGGAGGGCAGACGGAGAGACGTACCTGCTGGTGGCCGACAGCGACGGTGATGACGTGATCGAATGGCCCTCGCCGCTCCTGGCGGTGTACATCGCATGGAGCCCGGACGGCGAGCATCTGGCATTGACCGGGAGCCAGGGCGAGGGAGACCTCCTTCTCGCCATCGCCAGGCCCGATGGAGACATCCAGGTGATCGATCAGGGCGCGCCTGTGTACTTCGACTGGGCTCCAGACGGCACAGAGGTGCTGGCCCGGATCTCGGGGCGTTTCGAGTATCTGGCCATCGACGGCTCTCGTCGCGAGACGGTCCCGGTCACCGGGGAATTCAGGCTCGGGGCCCATGTCGCCGGGTCCTTGTTGCTCGGAACCGGGCGTGACGTCGGCGAGGCCCTCGCCCTGGCAAACCGCCAAGGGGAGATCGAGCGTGAGCTGCTTCGTTATGCCACTCCGATGGCGTTCGTCGCCGACGAGACGGGCAGCCGAGTGGCGGTGATGTCGCGGGGCTCGCCGGAGAGTCAGGCACTCTCCCTGCTCGACGAGACCGATCTTCCGATCATCGACGCGGAGCAACTGGTCGTGGTCGCGACCTCCGACGGACACCTCGAGGAAGTGAGCCAGGCCAGCAACATTGCCTGGTTCTGGAGCCCGGACGGCCGGGAGCTCCTCTACAGCACGGTCCAGGCCGTCGATGGCATCGAGCGTCTGCAATGGCACACGTGGGATGGTGACGAGACCAAGTCCTATCGCCCGTTCAGCCCCACCGGGATCTTCGCCCGGGACTACATCGCCTACTTCGACCAGTTCGCCCTGAGCATCTCGCTCTGGGCCCCGGACAGCTCCGCCTTCGCCTACGCCGGAGGGAACAACCTCGAGGATGCCGGGATCTGGGTGCAGAAGGTCCAAGGCGGGGACCCGGTTCGCGTCTCCTCGGGAGAAGTCGTGCTCTGGTCCCCCGCTGCCTGATCCCGCCATAGACTCCGGCAGATGCCACGTCTCGACGCAATCGGTGTCATCGTCTCCGACATGGCCCGAGCCATCGATTTCTACCGGATGCTGGGTCTCGAGTTCGAGGGCGACGAGGTTCACGCCGAGGCGGCAGGACCGGGTGGTCTGCGGGTCATGCTCGACACCGAGGCCAGTGTCATGTCGTTCTCCGCCTGGCAGCCGCCCACGGGAGGTGGCCCACGTACGGCTCTCGCCTTCCTCTGCGACAACCCGGCCGCTGTGGATGGGCTCTACGAGGATCTGGTCGCCGCCGGGGGCCACGGTCATCTGCCACCGTTCGATGCACCATGGGGGCAGCGCTACGCCACGGTGCATGACCACGACGGCAACGCCGTCGACTTGTTCGCGCCTCTGGAGTGATGGCCCTCGCACTGATCGACCGGGCCCGAGCCTGGCCGGAGCGAATTGCCATATCCGACCAAGCCGGCTCTCACATCTACTCGGACCTGCTTCACGGATCGGAGCGGATCGCGGCACGTCTCCTCGATGGGAAGGCAGACCTGGACGAGGCGCGGATCGTCTTCATGGTCGAGCCGTCGTTCGATTACGTCCGGACCCAGTGGGCAGTCTGGCGGGCCGGCGGAGTGGCGGTGCCTCTGTGCCTCACTCACCCCGCACCCGAGCTCGAGTACGTGCTCGATACCACGAACCCGGTCATCGCCATCGCCTCAGCGGGATACGCCGATCTGCTTCGTCCCCTGGCGGTGGCAAGGGGGATCGATTTCCTCCTCGTCGACGAAGCGGAGGCGGATCCGGTGCCAACGCCCCGGGTCGATTCGAATCGTCGGGCCATGATCCTCTTCACCAGCGGGACCACGGGCAGGCCGAAAGGCGTTGTCACCACCCATGCCAACATCGAGGCCCAGATCACATCGCTGGTCGAGGCCTGGGAGTGGGATCAGGACGACCGCATCCTCCTCACCCTCCCCTTGCACCACATTCACGGAATAGTCAACGTCATCGGTTGCGCCCTGTGGAGTGGGGCGCGGTGCGACATCCTCCCGTCGTTCGATGCAGGCGAAGTCATCGATCGCCTCGCCGCTGACGACCTGACCCTCTACATGGCGGTGCCCACGATCTTTCACCGGCTCATCGCCCATCTCGACCAGGCGGCTGAAGTCGACAGACGCCGATTCCGGGAGGGCGTTGGTGACATGCGTCTGATGGTCTCGGGATCGGCCGCCCTCCCCATCCCGGTTCTGGAGCGATGGCGTGAGCTGTCGGGTCACACCTTGCTCGAGCGGTACGGGATGACCGAGATCGGGATGGGTCTGTCCAACCCGTATCGCGGGGAACGGATCCCGGGCTCGGTGGGAACGCCGTTGCCGGGAGTCGAAGTCCGACTCGTCGATGATGGACGGGTCGAAGGTGCCCGATGGCATGCCCGGTGAGATCGAGGTCAGAGGCCCGACGGTCTTTCTGGAATATTGGGATCGGCCCGACGACACCAGCTCCGCCTTCACCTCCGATGGTTGGTTCCGCACCGGAGATACAGCGGTAGTCGAACAGGATCGCTACCGGGTCCTGGGCCGGTCCTCGGTCGACATTCTCAAGACAGGTGGCGAGAAGGTGTCCGCCCTGGAGATCGAGGATGTCTTACTCGGCCACGAGGCGATCAGCGAAGCGGCGGTGGTCGGGATCGACGATCCCGAGTGGGGCCAGCGGGTGGTGGCGGTCTTGGTCGCTTCGGATCCTGTCGAGGCCGAGGAGCTCAAGGAGTGGGTGAAGGGCCGGCTGGCCCCGCACAAGGTGCCCAAGGAGTTCCATTTCACCGATTCGCTGCCCCGGAACCCGATGGGGAAGACGCTAAAACCTGAAATTGCGAGGATGCTCGGCGAGAAGACCTGAGCGGCAACTCGCCGGGATCTCAAGCCCGGCGATTGGCCTCGACCACGTAGCCCATGTCTTGGGCCCCGAAGCCACGCTGGATCAGGTCTTCCATCAACTGCATCGTCCGCTCCAGCTGACCGGTGGGGGCGCCGGTGCGCCTGGCGTGTTCCAGGGCGAGGGTCAGATCCTTCTTGGCCAGATCGATGGTGAAAGTGATCGGAGCCTGATCGGGATGGAGATATTGCTCGCGGCGATAGGTGAGCATCGGAGCCCCGGCCGCGCCCTTGGCCAGGATGTCGATTGTGGTGTCGGGGGCGACCCCCGACTTCTCGGCCAGCGCCACCGCTTCGGCCACCGCCTGATTGAGCCCATAGAGCACAGAGTTGACCGCCAACTTGAGCACAGCGGCGGACCCGGTCGGCCCGACCTGGACAGGATTGCCGACGGCCGAGAGGATCGGCTCGACCCGCTCATAGACCTCGTCAGACGCACCCACCATGACCAGCAGCGACGCCGCCTCTGCCGCCGCAGTCGCTCCCGAGACGGGGGCGTCCACCATGGTCGCTCCCCGGGCCTCGACCAGTGCCCGGACCTTCTCGAAGCTCTCCGGACCTGACGTGCCCATGTCGATGGCGACTGTCTCCGGCCCGAGACTGCCGGCGAGTTCCCCGTACACCTCTTCGAGTGCATCGCCGTCGGCCAGCATCGTGATGATGAACTCGGCCCGGGCCAGGTCGGAAAGGCCTCCGGCGACGACGCCACCATTCTCCCTTGCCCAGTCCTCAGCCACCGAAACGGTGCGATTCCACACCGATACCTCTTGCCCGGCCTTGGCCAGGTTGGCTGCGATCCGTGAGCCCATACGACCCAGACCCACGAAACCGATTCTGGCTGGGGATGAGGTGGCCATGCGGTGCCCAGTATGCACGACCACCCGGGGGCGACATACTGTCCGGGCGTTCCCAATCGGAGGGCAGGAGTGAGAGCGGTCAGGTATCACGGGGCGGGGGATGTCCGGGTCGAGGACACGCCGGTTCCTGAGCCGGGCCGGGGTGAGATCCTGGTCCGTGTTGCAACCGTCGGCATTTGCGGCACCGATGTCGGCGAGTTCGTGCATGGCCCTCGCTTCTTCCCCCTCGAAGCACCCCACCCCCACAGCGGCCACTTCGGGCCAACGATCCCGGGTCACGAGTTCTCAGGATGGGTGGTCGGCGTCGGCGATGGGGTCACCGGCTTCGCCGAGGGTGACTTGGTCGGTGTCGGCGCTGGTGTTGCCTGCGGTGAATGCCCTCCATGCCAGGAGGGTCAAACCAATCTCTGTCACTCCTACTGGACCGTCGGGCTCCACTCCAACGGGGGTCTGGCCGAGGCTGCCGTGATACCCGCTTCGAGCAGCTACAACCTGTCGGGGTTCGCGATCACCCCCGATCTCGCCGCACTGACCCAACCGATGTCGATCGCGTTGCACGCCACTCGCCGCGGTCGGGTGGAAGATGGCGACCGGGTCGTGGTGCTCGGGGCCGGTGGTATCGGCAGCTTCATCGTTTACGCGGCAGCGGCGGCGGGGGCGACTGTGACCGCCATGGACCTCGACCCGCAAAGACTGGCCATTGCATCGCGCCTTGGAGCGGTGGCGATCGGCGACCTCTCCGCCCCAGGGCCCCAGGAAGAGTTGAACGCGGACAAGCCAACTGTCGTCTTCGAATGCACCGGTCGTCCCGACTCGCTCCTTCGCGCACTTCGTCTGGTGGCCGATGGTGGGCGTGTGGTGGTCGTTGGTCACCAGCCAGAACCCGTAGCCGTCGACTTCAGGGAGGTCGCCCTCGACGAGCTGGAGATCATCGGCACCCAGGCCCATGTCCTCGCCCGGGACTTCCCCGCAGCGGTGGATCTCATCGCGGCGGATCCGCGATGCCTGGGCCGAGGTGGCACCGACTGTCTACCCCCTCGATCAGGTGGTCGAAGTAGGACTGATCCCGATGGCCAAGGGCGAGTCGCCTCAGATCAAAGTGCTGTTCGACCCGGCCGCCGACGCTCCTCGACCACTGATGGTCGAGGACTGAGCCTCTCGGGGCTCAGGTCCTGACCGCCAACGGGGCACCCCGATCCCGGAGCATGACAACAACGGGGACGACCAGCAAGAAGAGCCCGATCAGGGAGATTGCCCGGTAGTCGCTGGCCTGATAGATCACGCCCGACGAGACGCTGGCCAGAGCACCCGCGGTCCAGGTGAGCGAGTCCACCCTCCCTTGGAGACGGCTCCGGATCTCACTGCCCACGCCGATCGTGAGCAAGGAGCTTCCGGCGACGAACGCCAGATTCCACCCGTAACCGAGGGCGAAGAGGACCACCACCAGCAAAGCCGTGGAGTCGTTCGGGCCATAAGCCGCTCCCAATGCCGAGAGCCCGAGCAAAGCCATGCCCGCCATGATCACCCGATACCCGCCCCATCGGTCGGTGAGCCGCCCGGTGACGGGCGACAACGCGAACATGCCCAGGGTGTGGGCGCTCATCACCAGACCGACGATCCCCAGGTCGGAGCCGTGATGGTGGATGTGGAGGGGGGTCGAGGTCATGATCATCACCATCACCACCTGGCCGGCGGTCATCGCGATCAGGGCGACCCGAACCGCGGGGAGGCGAAACGCCGGCCCGAGGCTCACAGGCGGTTTATCGGTCGGCTCTGCTCGATCTAGGGCCAAAGTGGCCGGGTCGGGCCGCAAGGCCACCAGGTAGAGAACCAGAGCGATCCCCATGAAGACGACGCTCACCAGGAAACCACCTGCGAGCTCCGACCGACCAAGGCCGACCGCAACACGGCCCGATGGCTGGAGGAGAGCCGGGCCGAGGACTGATCCGATGGTTCCCGCCCAGACCACGGTGCCCAGGGCCCGGCCTCGGCGCTCCTCGGGGTACATCTCGGCCGCGGCGTACCGGGCAAGATGACCAGATGCGTTTCCGAGACCGAGGAGTCCCATCCCGATCAGGAGGAGAGGTAGGGAGTCGCTGGTCAGCCCGAGGATGCTCATCGCGCTGCCCACCACCGCCGCGGCATAGCCCGCTGCCAAGCCCGGGCGACGGCCACGACGGGCCACATTCCGGGTCAGCAGGCTGGTCCCCAACGCGGTCCCGAGCGTGGCTGTTGCCCCGGGCACGCCCGCCAACGCGGCGGATCCTGTGATCTCGTCCACGGCGAGAGTGGCGATGGTCACCGCGGCTATGTAGGCCGTCGATCCGAGAGCGACACCACCGAACAAGACGGCGGTGAGACGCTTCCGCACAGAAGCGGTCTCCTGCATCGGTGCAGTCTGGTCGCGGGGAACGCCAGACGAGGACCCGACATGTGATTGCCGCCGTCGGCTCTCACCCCGAATAGGCATAGGCGACGTGGGTGTTCCCGTTGGGATCGAGGAGAAAGGCGGTGTCACCGTCGTTGTTCCACACCGCCGAACCTTGATTGCACCAGTAGAGATCGGTGTCGAAATCGGTCCCGCATCCGGACCTTACGGTGACGGTCTCCCCCGGGAACAAGGTGAAAGACGGGGGGAAGGCGTAACGGTGGCTGGCCGACTCGTCCTTGATGCCCCACCCGGTGAGGTCGACCGGGGCTGCACCCTCGTTCTGGATCGCGATCCACTCTCCATTGAGGTTCTCGTTGTCGTTCCCGGGGGCATCGGAAATCAACTCGACGATGCCCAGGGTGGCTTCGGCGCGGGGGCCGCACGCTGTGGGAGACCACAGGCCGAGTCCCGCCTCCCTCGCCTCGGCCTGGGCTTCTTCGAACCGGTCCGTCATCGCCGTGTCCGGGGGGTAGCTCCTCGAGATCGCAGCCCCGCGGCGAACCGTCTCCTCATTGATCGACATGGCCCCGACCCACAAGTAGCGCAGAAGTCGGTCGAACTGGTCGATGTCGGACACATCGCTGGTCATGCCGATCCTGGAGCCCGGCGGGGCCAGCGCGGCGAGAACTTGCGTCGCCTCGTCGGAGAAGCACTCACCAGACTCGGGCGAGTTGGTCCCGATGACCCTGACCTCGAAGACCGACCCGTCGTCGAACCGCACGTCGAGGGTGTCTCCGTCGGTTATCGAGGCCACCGTCACGACCTCGGCGCCGGGTGGCAATGCGGCGGAGGGATCGCCGGAGGACCCCGTGGCCGGCGGTGCATAGAGCGGGTCCCCCACCGGCGGCGGGACGGTGGTGGTGGTCGTTGGCGCCGCAACCGCAGTCGTGCCGGGAGCATCGGTGGTGGTCGTGGCCGGCGACGTGGTGGTGGTCGTCGAAACAGGACCGGTGGAGGACGTGCGCGGTTCCACGGTTGTGGTCGGTGATCGTCGTCGAAACCTGTCTTGGCGCGGCAGCGGTGCAAGAAACGAGGAGAAAGACCGACGAGAACGACGGTGGGCCGCGGCATAGACACAATTCGCACATCCTTGACCGTATCGGGCCGTGGCCCGCCAGGAGGCACGAGGGACCATGGAACACGGCAACATTTGGCACCGACGAAAGGGCAGGACATGCTGTTCGCAAGCGCAGTTCCACTTCGACCGGGTAAGACGGATCGATACCGCGACCTGGCCACCGAGCTGAAGCCTCATCTCGAGGAATACCAGGACCTGAACCGACGATTCGAGGTCGGAGCCCACGCCTTCTGGATCAACCATGCACGTGACAACGACATTGGCGTGAGCGTGTACGACATCTCCCCAGCCGGGCTGGCTCGGATGGGTCTTCGTGAGTGGGATCGAAGCTCGGCCTACGACCGGTGGTGGCTGGAATTCGTTGGAGACGTGAACGGGCTCGATCTGCTCCAAGGACCGGCGCACGTGGCTCCGCCCGAGCCCGTCTTCGACTGGCGCGACGGATGAGTCGGCGGCGCCTGGTCCAGATCCAGGGTTTGTCGCCTGCTCCGAAATGACAGGCGGTGAAAGATGAAATCTCTCGAAACCGAGGTTGCCTCCCGTGTCGATTCCGGGTGCTTGGCCGTACCATCTCGACTGCGTGTCACTTCCCAATCCCAGCGGACAGAAGATCCTCGTCGTCGATGATGAGCCGAGGATCCGGGAGGTGGTCGCCAGCTACCTACGCCGCGACGGGTACCACGTCGAGACCGCGGGAGACGGCGAAACCGCCAGAAAGGGGCTGGCGGAGTTCAAACCCGATCTCGTCGTCCTCGACCTCATGCTGCCCGCGGTGTCCGGCTTCGAGGTGCTGAACGACATCAGGCGGGAGGGCGACCTTCCGGTGATCCTCCTCACGGCACGGGTCGAAGAGTCGGATCGAGTGGCCGGCCTGGAGCTCGGCGCCGACGATTATGTTGTCAAGCCGTTCTCCCCTCGGGAGTTGGTGGCCCGTGTCCGCACCGTCCTCCGCCGCTCCACGGGCCGGCCGCCCTCCGACGCCTACGAGTACGACGGAATCGCGATCGACATGGCCAGACGGGTGGCCACGGTCGAGGGCAAGCGGATCGAACTCACCGCCAAGGAGTTCGACCTTCTCGCTTTCCTCGTCGCCCATCCCCGCCAGGTGTTCAGTCGGGGTGACCTGCTGGACCGGGTGTGGGGCTCGTCACCCGAGTGGCAAGACCCGGCGACCGTCACGGTCCACGTCCGCCGCATTCGCCAGAAGATCGAGGGGGACTCCCAAGCCCCGCGCTGGATTCAAACGGTGTGGGGTGTCGGATACAGACTCGGGTCATGAGACGCACCGTTCTGACCCTGATCCTGATCGTGGCGATCGTGCTCCTGGTGGCCGAACTGGCCATGGATGTGACACCGGCCGACCGCCGGCTCCTCTACCTCATCTTCGGTGCGATGGCCCTTGCCACGTTCCTGGCTGCGGTGCTTTCGCTCCGACTGGCGACCCGGTTTCACTCGCTCCGCACCAGTCTCATCGTCATCGCTTATGCCGCAGTGGTGGTGACCGGGGCCGCGGTGGCAGTCGCGGCCCTGACCATGTTCATAGAGCCCCACGACCTGACCCTCGTTCTCGTGGCCATCGGGTTGGGAGTCGGTCTGGGAGGTGTCATCGCCGGGGCGGTGGCTCGCCCTCTCACCACAGACCTCGAGGCGATATCACGGACCGCCGAGCGCGTCGGCGCCGGTGACCTGAGCGCCCGGACCGGAGTGACCCGAAACGACGAGCTCGGGCGGGCCGCGGCAGCTCTGGATGAGACCATCGCGACGCTCGAGGCGTCCGAGATCGAGCGGCGCAACCTGCTGTCGGCGATCGGGCACGACCTCCGCACACCCATGGGGTCGATGCAGGCCGCCGTCGAAGCATTGCAGGATGGGGTGGCGCCGGATCCGCAGGCATATCTGCCGCGGGCTTTCCCTCGATCTGGAGCATCTCCGCCACCTCATCGACGACCTCTTCATCCTGGCCAGGATCGAGTCCGGGCGCCTCGAGCTATCGCCGGTCGGTGTCGACCTGGCCGAGCTGGCCGATGAGGCGGTGGAGGCCGTCACCCCGGCAGCTTCGGCGCGGCGAGTCGTCCTCGCGGTCCAATCCCCGGGGCACGTCGCTGTTCAGGGCGACCCGGCTGCCCTCGGCCGCGTGCTGAGAAATCTCCTGGCCAATGCCATCCGGCACAGCCCGGAATCAGGGAAGGTGTCGCTCGTGGTCAGCAGAAACGGGTCAGAGGCCATCACCACGGTGGTGGACGAAGGCCCGGGATTCCCGACGGAGATGGGCGATAGCGTGTTCGAGCGTTTTGTCCGGGCCGACGATTCCCGCAATCGCGAGTCCGGCGGAACGGGACTCGGGCTCGCCATCGCCAAAGGAATCGTCGAGGCTCACGGAGGGTCGATCACCATCGAGCCCGGCCCTGGTGGGCGGGTCCGTTTCACGGTCCCGCTCAGCTGATCCCGCCGTCGTCAGTGGCCGATCGCGCCCGGGCCGACCGTGGCCTCGGCTTCGCCCGCCCCGACATGGGCGGATTCGCGCAGCGGCAGCTCGGGAAGGAACGCCACCAACAAGAGCGCAGCAACGGCGATGGGGACGGCAAGGGCGAACGCCGTCGTTATCGAGCCTGAGAAGGCATCGACCACCACTTCCCTGGTTCTTTCCGGGAGCTGGGCGATCAGGTCGGTGCTCCCGGTCAGCTCCCCCATCTCGGCTCCCTCCGGCAGGAGGCTGCCGAGGCGAATGGCGAGCTGGCTGGTGAGGATGGCACCGAACAACGCAGTCCCGAAGGATCCTCCCAACGAGCGGAAGAACGTGGCCGACGAGGTCGCCACCCCGAGGTCGCGCGCCTCCACCGCGTTCTGCACAGCAATGACGAGCACCTGCAGTACCAAACCGATCCCGGTGCCGAATATCAACATGAAGACCGAGGCGGTCAGGAGGGACGTTTCGGTGCTCATCGTCGAGAAGAGCCAAAGACCGACCGCCATCAGGGTGGTGCCAACCAACGGAAAGATCTTGTAGCGACCGGTGCGGGTGATCAGGCGGCCGGAGACGATCGATGAGGTCACGACGCCTCCCATCAGCGGGATGAGCAGCAGTCCCGAGTTGGTTGGCGACGCCCCCATCACCACCTGGAGAAAGAGAGGCAGGAAGACGATGCCTCCGAACATGCCGAGGCCGATGATGAATCCGGTGGCCGAAGTGATGGCGAAGGTGCGGTCGCGAAACAGCCGAAGCGGGAGGATCGGCTCGGCAGCACGCCGCTCCTGGAGGAGGAACAGGCCGAGCAGCGTCACCGCGACGACCGATAGCCCGATGATCATTGGCGAGTCCCAGGCAAACTCTGATCCCCCCCACACCATGACCAGGAGAAGCGAGGTGACGCCGCCGACGAGGAGCCCAGCTCCCAGGTAGTCAACCGGGTGATCGACCCGGCGGAAGGGCAGGTTGAGAACGGTCGCGGTCACGAAGAGAGCGGCCAGTCCGATGGGGAGATTGATGTAGAACACCCAGCGCCATGACAGGTTGTCGACGAAGAAGCCTCCGAGCAACGGTCCGGCGATCGATGCGACTGCGAACACCGAACCGATGTAGCCCTGGTACCTCCCTCTCTCCCGTGGGGACAGGACGTCGCCGACGATGGTGAAAGTCATCACGATCAAGCCACCCGCCCCCAGCCCCTGGATTGCCCGGAAAGCGATGAGTTGGGTCATGGATTGGGACATCCCCGCCAGGACCGACCCGATCAAGAAGGTGACAATGGCGAACTGGAAGACAATCTTCCGCCCGTACATGTCCGAAACCTTCCCGTACAGGGGCGCCGAAGCGGTCGAAGTGAGGAGATAGGCGGTGACCACCCAGGAGAGATGATCGAGCCCGCCGAGCTCACCCGCGATGGTGGGCAGCGCCGTGGCGACGATGGTCTGATCGAGGGCAGCGAGAAAGAGACCCAACATCAGGCCGCTGAAGACCAGCAGGATCTGACGATGGGTCATCGGGTTCGGCGCTGTGACTCCGTCGTCCAGTGACTCTCCTCGGGGCACTGCTTTGTTCAAGCCCGAAGGCGACCGCCTAATTCCCGAGTGGGTGGATGTGCATCAGCCCGTGGGCCCGAAGCGCTCGGTTCTGATCGACGCCGGGTCGTGACCGAGGTCGACCAGGGAGTTAGCCACCGTCTCGACGAAGCCGGTCGGCCCGCAGACATAGATGTTCGGCTTCTCCGTAGGTTTCCACGCCACCTCGGACAGGATCTCGGCGTCGATGCGACGGCCAAAGCCTTCCCATCCCTCGGGTTGGCCACGGGTCAGCGCCAGACGTACCTCGACGCCGTCAGCATCATCGAATCCGGTCAGCTCATCGCGGTAGATCACGTCCTCGATCGTCCGGGAGGAGTAGAGCAATCGGGCCGGGGCATCTACATCCTGTGCCATCCGATGGCGGAGCATGGCCCGAAACGGCACCACACCCGATCCGCCTGCGATCATGAGCAGAGGGCGACTCTTCCCGGCGTCCCAGACGAAATAACCGCCGATCGGGCCCCGCATCTCTAGCTCGTCGCCAGGCGCCAGGTCATCGACCAGATATGGCGACACCTCTCCGGCCTCGAGCCGCTCCACGGTCAACGTCAAATGGTCGTCCTCCGGCGCCGAGGCGATCGAATAGCTCCTCTGCGCCTGATAGCCATCCTCGGCGGTGAGCCTGATGTCGACGTGCTGGCCGGCCATCTGCCCTTCCCAAATCGGGCCTTCGAAGACGATGCTGCGCACCCGGGGCGTCTCATCATGCTTGGCGACGACCCTGGCGCCGAGCCAATCCATCCGGACCGAGATCACTGGAGCCTGGCTCAATCGCCCCAGTACCGCTGTTCCCGCCACGGGTCTCCGTAGTCGTGGTATCCGTTCCGCTCCCAAAAGCCTCGCCTGTCCTCCGCCAGCAGTTCGAGGCCCCGGGCCCACTTGGCGCTCTTCCAGAAATAGAGATGCGGCACGAGAAGGCGCGCTGGCCCACCGTGCTCGGGGTGGAGTGGCTCCTCGCCGAAGCGGGTTGCGACCCAAGCGCGGCCCCCGATCACGTCGGCAAGCGGGAGATTGGTCGTGTATCCGTCGTAACTGGAGGCCATGACGTGCGTCGCCTTTGTCTCCACGCCCTCCAGCAGGACGTCGACCGACACACCCGTCCAAGTGGTATCCAGCTTGGACCACTTCGTCACACAGTGGATGTCGTGGGTCACGGTCTCGAAGGGCAAGGCGTTGAACTCCTCCCAGGTCCAGGATCGAGGCTGATCGATCAAGCCGGTGATCTCGAACGTCCACTGCTCCAGAGGGACACGGGGTGTGGGCCCGGCGGATAGCACCGGGAAGTCCTGGGTGACGTATTGGCCCGGAGGTACTCGGCTCGGGTCCGCCTCGGGGCGTCGCCCCTTGAATCCACGTGAGATGATCGCCATCGAGGGCCGAGGCTACCGACACATCGCTTCCGTAGGCTTGAAGCCGATGACGGAGCACATGTTGGAAGGCGATTGGCTCGTCGTCGAAATCGATGGCGAGCCGGTCGATCCCGGAGCCCCGCGGGCCGTTCGGTTCGAGGGCGGCCGGGTGATCGGGCGTGTCGGAGTCAACCGATTCTCCGGCTCGTTCTCGATCGAAGGTGATGTTCTCGAGGTGGGGCCCGTCGCCTCGACCCGCATGGCGGGACCGCCCGAGATGATGGCCCTGGAGGATCGATTCAACTCTGCGCTCGAGGGTGAGCACGAGATCACCCGGGATGGTGAAGGCCTGAAACTGGGACGGAACGAACGGACAATGGTGCTGACCAGTGCCCCTGGGGTCTCGGTTCAAGGGACCGTCAGCTTCCGGGAGCGGATCATGCTGCCGCCGGATAGCGTCGTGATAGTGGAGCTGATCGACATGTCCCTCGCGGACATCGCCGTCGAGCCAATCGCTTCCCAGGTGATCGCCGATACGACGGGGCCACCTTTTCCGTTCTCCCTGGAGAGCGGCGAAGACATCGACGGGCGACACCTGCTCGCAGTCACCGGGCGCATCATCTCCGTCGAGGGCGACCTGCTCTGGTCCACCGACACCCCGGAGGTGCTCACGGATCGCGCCGAGCCGGTGGAGCTGATCCTGCGCCGGGTGGGTTGACCGAGCCAACCGGGTTCCGGGCGGAAGCCCGACCCAGCTTGTGAAACAGCCGTCGCTCCAGGGCCGGGCCGAACCGCACACCAGCCCACAAGACGACGGCCAAGCCGCCGGCGGCCATCGCCCACACCCAGGCCGGGGCGCCTTCCAACCCGGCCATGGTGAACACTCCGGCAGCAAGCGCCGGGATTCGACCTACGGTCGCAATGAGCATGAAGCGGCCGAATCCGATGCCCGACAACCCGGCAAGGGCGCAGACCGCGTCGTCGGGGAGGAGGGGGAGGAGGAAAACGAGCCAGATCAGCAGGCCCCCTCGAGCTGTCATCAGGCTCTCATATCGCTGAATGCGGTCGGCGCCGATCCAGCGAACCGCAAGAGGTCTACCCCACCTGCGGGCTATCAGGAACACCAGGGCGGATCCCAACGCCAGCCCCGCCAGACTCAGCCCGATTGCCGGCCAAGGGCCGAAAGCGAGTGCACCGACCGGCGGGAAGAGGGTGCCCGGTATCGGGACCACCACGACCTGCGCCGCCTGGGCGAGGAGATACCCGATCGGACCCCACACGCCCAGACCCTCGACCCATGCCCTGAATGAGTCTGGAGTGGCCAGGGTCGCGCGGAGGCCCGCCCACCAAACCTCGATGTCGTCTCCGACCACCAGCATCGCCCCGACCGCGGCCAGGCCCACCGCCATCCAGAGAAGCAGCCGACCGCGGCGTCGCCCTGGGGGACGATCGGGGACGCGATCGATGAGGGTGGGGTCGACCAGATCCACCCCCCGAGCATGACGCGAGCCCGTCCGTCCCACCATCGGGGAGTTCCCCCGAATTCCCCCGATGACCTCAGGGTGGAGACGGGTCAACCGATCGGCTGATTCCCGGGCTCATCCGTGATCGGACCGGATAGTGGCCAGTCGGGCGATGTGGGTGGCGGCGTGACCCGGCACGCTGACAATTGTCAGCTCCACAAGGAAGGAACCGAGATGCCTGTCATCGAAGTCGACAACCTGGTCAAGCGATACGACGACGTCTCAGTTGTCGACGGTGTCAGCTTCACCGTCGAGAAGGGCGAGATCTTCGCCATCCTCGGCCCCAACGGCGCGGGGAAGACGACGACCGTGGAGTCCATCGCCGGCCTTCGCCAGCCCGACGCGGGGCGGATCAGGGTTCTGGGCCTCGACTCACAACACGACGCCGCCGAGATGCAGGAACGTCTCGGCGTCCAACTCCAGGAGAGCAGTCTCCCCGACCGGATCAAGGTGTGGGAAGCACTCGACCTCTACAGCAGCTTCTATCGGAACCCGGCCAACTGGCCCGATCTCCTCGACCAACTCGATCTCACCGAGAAACGGGACACAAAGTACGCCAAGCTCTCCGGAGGGCAGAAACAGCGGCTGTCCATCGCCCTCGCCCTCGTCGGCAATCCCGAGATCGCCATCCTCGACGAGCTCACAACGGGTCTCGACCCGCAGGCTCGGCGTGACACCTGGGCCTTGATCGAGCAGCAGCGCGACCGCGGCGTGACCATCGTCCTCGTCACCCATTTCATGGAGGAGGCGGAGCGCCTCGCCGACCGGGTCGCCTTGATCGACTCGGGCAAGCTGGTCGCTCTGGACACACCGGCCGGTCTGGTCTCCCGGGCCGACGACGAGCAGCGGATCCGATTCCGCCCCTCGCCTTCGATCGACGAGTCGCAGCTGGCGGCCTTGCCTGACGTGACCGGGGTCAGCAAGTTCGGTGAGCAGGTGGTGGTGACCGGAGTCGGCAACGTGCTGCACTCGGTAACTGCCTACCTGGCACGCAATCAGGTGATCGCCTACGAGCTCCGGGTCGACCAGGTGACCCTCGACGACGCATTCGTCGCTCTCACCGGCAAGTCGTTGCAAGACCACAACCAACTCCGAGATTTGAGGAGAGAAGCCATGTCTGCATTCAGCCAAATTGACCGCCGTAGAAGGAAAGCTCTTCGCCCGAGAGCCACTCGCCATGTTCTGGGGGCTGATCTTCCCCGCCGTCCTATTGATCGCACTGGGCGTTTTCTTCCCTGGCTTCGATACCCCGAGCTCGGACCTGGGCGGGTCCCGAATGATCGATCTCTATGCCCCCATCGTCCTCGGTCTGGCCCTGGCCACACTGGCCTTCGCCACCCTTCCCGCCGTTCTCGCCACGTATCGGGAACGTGGCGTGCTGCGCCGCCTCCAAACCACACCGGTGAGCCCCTGGCGCCTCGTGACAGCACAGCTCATCATCCAGCTGGTGATGGCCGGGCTGTCCGCCGCTCTCGCGATCGCCGTTGGCGTGGTGATGTTCGACATCCCGATCCCACAGAACGGGCTCGGATTCGTGCTGGTCTACGTACTCGCCGCTGCTTCGATGCTGGCCATCGGTCTGCTCATCGGGGCGGTCGCTCCAACCGTCTCCTCGGGTCAAGGCATCGGCATGGCCGTCTACTTCCCGATGCTGTTTTTCGCTGGGGTCTACTTCCCACGGGAGGCGATGTCCAGACGGGCTGCTCGCCGTGAGTGACATGACCCCGACTGGCGCCGGCGTTCAGGCCCTCCAGGACACCTGGTCCGGTCTGGCCCCGTCGACTTCTAGTCTCCTGGTCATGGCAGCCTTCGCGATAGGCGCCGGCGTGCTGGCAGCGTTGACTTTCCGCTGGGAATGAGCACCGAGCCGGTCCACCGCGATCGCCGATGCGTCCCTCTCCAAGTTGGGAGGGCGGCTTCGAGAAGGTCGTGGAATGGGTGCCCTACGTCACCCTGGCGATCGGTCTCGTCCTCAGCCTGTTCAGTGCAGAAACCTGGGATCGTCAGGCTGATCTCGATAGGTCTGGCCACCGCAGCCGCAGCCTGGGTGCTCTTCATGTTCACCCTTCAGCGGGATCGCCGAAAAGACCAGAGATGGATGCGGCTCTATTTCGGTGGGTCTGATGGTGTTCGCCGCGGTGTTCATGTACTTGCTACCCGTCTACTTCGTGTTCGTCATCACCGGTTTCATCCATGCGTACCTCCTCAAGCCGGCGGCGCTCGCGTTCGTCGGGATCGGGCTGACCTCGCTGATCATCAACTCCCGGATCGTCTACCCCGATCCGACCGCCGACGAGTGGTGGACCTTCGGGATCATCTTCGTGATCCAGACCGTCGCCATCGGGTTCGGGGGAGTCGGGGGCGAGAAGATCGCCGAGCTCAGTGAGCAGCGCCGCCGCTCGCTCATCGAATTGGAGGCGGCCCTGGACGAGAACGCCGGTCTCCACGCCCAGTTGGTCGCCCAGGCCAGGGAAGCAGGCATCACCGACGAGAGACAGCGGATCGCCGGGGAGATCCACGACACGATCGCTCAGGGCCTGACCGGCGTCATCACCCAGCTGGAGGCGGCGAGTCAGGTCAAGGGCGACCCGGCAGAGCTTCAGCGCCGCTTGGACAACGCCATCAACCTCGCGCGGGAGAGTCTGGCCGAGGCCCGCCGCTCGATGCGGGCCATACTCCCCGCTCCCCTCGAAGGCAGGCACCTCCCGGACGCGGTGGCCGACGAGGCGGCACGCTGGTCGTCGTTGAACCGGGTGCCCAGCCGAGGTGACCACGACTGGCGAGACGCAGAGCCTCCACCCCGAAGTGGAGGTGACCGTACTTCGGGTGGCCCAGGAGGCGCTGGCCAATGTCGCCAAGCACGCCAACGCTTCACGGGTCGGTGTGACGCTCTCCTACATGGGCGACGTCGTGACCATCGACGTCAAGGACGATGGAACTGGCTTCGCGAACGGCACCGGGCCAAACGGAGCCGGGGGAGACGCGGGATTCGGCCTCACCGCCATGCGGCAACGGGTGGAGCGACTCGCCGGCACTCTCGAGATCGAGTCCGAGCTCGGAAATGGGACCGCAGTCTGTGCCACCCTCCCTGCCATCCCGATCGACCCATCCCATGAGTGACCACGCCTCGTCTATCCGCCTCCTCATCGTCGACGACCACCCGGTGGTCCGGGACGGCCTGCGCGGCATGTTCGCCGGGGAGGATGGCTTCGAGGTCGTGGCCGAGGCGACCAACGGGGCCGATGCCATTTCCAAGGCCCGCGCCCACGACCCCGATGTCGTGCTCATGGATCTTCGTATGCCCGAGATGGACGGTGTCACCGCGATCCGGCAAGATGGCCGAGCTCGGGCTCCCGGCTCCGTGTCCTCGTGTTGACTACGTTCGACACGGACAGTGATGTCCTGCCCGGCCATCGAAGCCGGGGCCACCGGGTACCTTCTCAAGGACGCCCCGCGAGACGAGTTGTTGCGAGCAGTCCGCTCCGCCGTTGCAGGTGAAGCCGTGCTCTCTCCAAGTGTTGCCGCCCGGCTCCTGGACCAGGTCAGGCAGCCGGCGAAGGAAACCGTGAGCCAGCGCGAGCTCGAGGTTCTCCAGCTCGTCGCCTCGGGCGCCACCAACCGGGACGTCGCCGAGCAGTTGTTCGTCAGCGAGGCGACGGTCAAGACCCACCTTCTCCACATCTACGCCAAGCTCGGGGTCAACGATCGGGCGGCCGCGGTGGGCGCCGCCTTTGAGAAGGGCCTGCTCACCCCGGGCGAAGGCCGATAGCAGACGGCTAGTGGGCGGCGAACGCCGCCCCCAGCTTCTCCACCGTGGAGGCGTCGTGCTGGGCGGTGAGACCCACGATCACCACGTCGAGACCGGCGTCGAATAGCTTGTCGGCGCGTCCGGCCACCTCGGCGGGATCGGGCTCCGGGTCGATCTGCAGATGGGAGGACAGGGTGATCTCCGATGGGTCCCGCCCCACATCGGCGCAATGCCCCCGGAGAACCTCTCGCAGGCGCTGCCACTCATCCAGCTCGTCTTCGGCGAACTGGGCGTCCCACATCGAGGCGAATCGGGCGACCAGCCGGAGGGTGCGTCTCTCACCTCGTCCTCCGATCACGATCGGTGGCCTGGGCTTCTGGACCGGCTTCGGCTCGTTTCGGGCATCGCGCAGTGAGTAGAACCTGCCCTCGAAATCGGTGGTCTCCTCGGTGAGGAGCAGATGGATCACCTCCGTGCCTTCCTCGAACCGGGTCATGCGCTCGTCGACCGTCCCCAGGTCCATCCCGTAGGCTTCGGCCTCGAGGGGGTACCAGCCGGCCCCCAACCCGAGCTCGAGACGCCCGTTGGAGACGATGTCCAGCGAGGAGGCCATCGAGGCCGTCACCGCAGGGTGACGGAAGTGCATCCCGCAGACCATCGTCCCCAGTCGGATACGGGTAGTGGCTTGGGCGAGTGCGGAGAGTGTCACCCATGCTTCGAGGCAGGGGCCGTCGGTGTCGCCTCGAATCGGGTAGAAGTGGTCGAAGTTCCAGGCCGACTCGAACACCTCGGTGGCGTCGGCCGCTTTCCACACGTCGAGCATCTTGTCCCACGTGGTGTGATGAGTCGGTGTCTTGATCGCATAACGGCCCATTTCGAACCTCCTGGGAACTGTTGCTCGGTGGCGATCGTATTGGCTACTGTCCACAACGACAATCGATTGGCCACAATCGTTTGCTAGCTGCCTGCCCGATGACAGATCGTCCAAATGAAGCAGGACCTAATCCAGGTGACCTCGACGGCACCGACCGGCATCTCTGCTGAAGGGGCAACCGGAGGGCTGGTGGCGTCGGTGCAGGACCTCAGCGTCCACTTCAAGACCAAAGCCGGATTGGTGCATGCCGTCGACGGCATCTCCTTCGACATCGGGCACGGGGAGACGCTAGGCCTGGTGGGTGAGACCGGATGCGGAAAGAGCGTGACGGCGCGCTCGTTCATTCGTCTGGTGGCGAGCCCACCCGGCGTCTATGCCGGCGGGAGGATCGACTTCTGGCCGAGCGAGGCTCAGGCCGCGGGCGGGGGGCCGGTGAACCTGCTCACCATCGCCGATGACGAGATGCTCGAGATCCGTGGCAATCGCATCGCAATGATCTTCCAGGATCCGAGCAAGGCCTTGAACCCCGCGCTCTCAATCGGAGATCAGCTTGCCGAAGTGTTCTTCCAGCACCGGAGCAGTGACCTCCTCGAACCGCTCGGGCCCGACGCACCGGTGATCATCCGCCGCGCCGCCCGACCAGGAGTCCGGCGTGTTGGAGCGAATCATGCTGAAGCTCCCACCGCTGCGGTCGAAGGCGGCGAAGATGAGGGCGGAGGTCGACGAGCTGGCAGCCGAGGCACTGGCCGAGACCCAGATCGCCAACCCGCGCAAGATCCTGGCCAGCTATCCCCATGAGCTTTCGGGCGGGATGAAACAGCGGGTCCTAATCGCCCAGGCGCTCGCGTGCAATCCCGACCTTCTCATAGCCGACGAGCCGACCACCGCACTCGACGTGACCATCCAGGCGCGGATCCTGAATCTGATCGCGGAGCTACAACAGCGGCTCGGTACATCCGTGCTCTACATCAGCCACGATCTCTCGCTGGTGCGCGAGATCAGCGACCGTGTCGCGGTGATGTACGCCGGGAGAATCGCCGAGATCGGCCGTACCGACGACCTGTTCCGACAGCCCCTCCACCCCTACACCAGGAGTCTGATGTCGGCGATTCCTTCGTCGACGAGCCAGCGGGGCCGGCTCGCCGCGATCGAAGGCAACGTCCCCGAACTGATCGACCCGCAACCGTCCTGCCGGTTCCACAGCCGTTGCCCCTATGCGAAGGAAATCTGCCGGACTGTCGATCCCCGCTTCCTCCGACACGACTTCGAACATGGAGTCGCCTGTCATGGCCACGACGACCCAGCCGAGCTCGGCCTTCGCCCCGGTGACATGCCGACCTTGGAATGGATGAGCCGATGATGGACGCGAGCGCCGGGGCGGCCGGCATCGATCTCTTTCCCAGGTTCTCAGAGAGGGAGCTTCAAACGAGGCGGAGAGCAATGCTCGAAGTCATGGAGGAAGCCGGGGTGGCGCATCTGGTCGCCTACGGATCGGAGCGGACGGGCTCTGCCGTGCAATGGCTCTCGGAATGGCCCGTCACCCGCGAGGCCGCCCTGGTCCTGAGTCCCGGTGAGCCGCTCCGCCTGTTGGTTCAGCACTACAACCACCTCCCCAACGCGAGGCGGATCGCCTCGGATTGTGAAGTCGAATGGGGTGGCCCATCCACCATCATGCGGGTCGGGGAGATACTCGGTGCGCGTCTGACCGAAGGGCAACGAGTGGGCGTAATGGGGCCTCTCCGGTTTCAGGACCATCGGGACCTCGCCGGATCGGTCGGCGACCTGGTGAGTCTCGACCGTGACTATCAGCAGCTCCGCCTGGTCAAGTCACCGGAGGAAATCGAGCGTCTCGAGGTGGCGGCGCGCCTCTCCGACCGGGCGGTGGAGGCGATCGCGGCCGAAGCCGGGGTGGGCGTAGACGAGCGCCAGCTCGCCGCGATCATCGAATCCGCCTATCTCGCCGAGGGCGGGACCAACCACATTCACTATTTCGCGGCCACCTCCATGGCCGATCCGAGCATCTGCGTTCCCTCGCAGTTCCATTCGACGCGTCGTCTACGAGCAGGCGACGTCCTGTTCTGTGAGATCAGTGCCGCGTATTGGGGTTACGCCGGCCAGGTGCTGAGGAGCTTCACGGTCGCGGCCGACCCGACACCGCTCTTCGCCGATCTGCACCGTGCCGCCGACGCTGCCTTCGATGCGATCGCGGCCGTCACGCGCCCTGGAATCCACGTCAACGAACTGGTCGAGGCATCTTCGGTGATCGAAGAGATGGGCTTCACCACCTACGACGACCTTGTTCACGGCTACGGCGGCGGCTACCTGCCCCCGGTCCTGGGAAGCAAGAGTCGGCCCAACCTCCCCACCCCCGACATGGTGCTGGAAGACGGGATGGCGCTGGTGATCCAGCCCAATGTGATAACCACCGACGAGAGGGCGGGCGTCCAGACCGGACACCTGGTGGTCGTCTCCGGCGACGGTCACCGGCCGTTGCACGAGGCACCCCGGGGCTTGAGGCGAATCGGCTGAGGACCCACCCCGACGGAGCCCTTACCGGTTCAGCTTCTCCGCCAGCCATCGGAACGTTGCGGGTGCCCAGTGCGACTGGTACTTGAAGGCGCAATGGCCGGCGTCGGCGTAGACGCGCGCCTCTTTGCCGGTAGCGGGGCCGGTCTCCAGCATGAAGTAGATGTTCCCGATCGGGGCAAGATGGTCGAGCTTGCCGTTGATCATGAGCACCGGCATGGTGATGTTCTCGAGGATCCCCTGCTCTGAGAGCGCCCATCGCTTGAAGTCCGAACGTTCCTTCTCCACCGTGGTGGGTGGGAACGAAGGCGGGTCGTCCGGGGCGCCGAATCGCCAGGTGGCGCGCTCGTTACGGACCCTGACGAACTCCTCGAGCTCGTCGTCGGGCATGACATATCCGAACGGGTGGCCGGCGTTCGCCACCACCGCACCCAGCTTGTCCGGCGCGGTGCCGGCGAGCTGCATCACCGAGTATCCACCCCGGCTGATCCCGAAGGCGCCGATCCGCCCGCCATCGACATCGGCTCGGGAAGCGAGGTAGTCGACGGCAGCCTCCCATGCCGATACCGACTCCGGGGCCCACGGGAATGGGTTCTCGCCCGTGTCGGGCCCGTCCATCACCAGCGAGGCCATGCCGTTCTCCATGCATAGGTCCTGGGCCCACCCCCGGTCTTCTTTGAACACGTCGGCACCACACATGATGAGAACGGCAGGCACCGGGGTGTCCGCCACCGGTGCGCGGAAATGAGCCCGCACCGTCAGCCCTTCATGCTCGAAATCGACCACCTCCATGGGCGGGTCGAGATGAGCACAAGCTTTCAGATAGGCCCGGGCGCAATCCTGGCTGATGCTCGTCTTCACCTCGCTGATCTCGCCAGGGAATCGCCCGATGGCGTAGTAGGTCTTGGCCTGGAGGTAGGCCCGCCTCGCCCCGTCGAAATTGCCCGCTTCCTCGAGCCGATCTCCCTCGTCCTCGTGACGACGCGCCACTTCCGCCCAGAGCGGCACCCATTTGTCCTCGGTGGTCCCCTCCAGCCTGGTCACCAGCTCCTTCAGCTCTTCGACGTCGTCGAGCATCGAGAGCCAGCGCCGGTAGAACCCGCCGTGGGCAACCACAAACGGGTCTTCGTTCGGGGCGAACCCGAGATCGATCTGGGTGGTCATGACCGTCCTCCTTCTCTGGCCACCATGCTGTCCAAGCTCATCCCCAGGTCGTCGAGGATGACGATTGCGGCATTCCTCCCGGGCCCGCCGGTGATCGAGCCACCTGGGTGGGTGGTGGCTCCCGTCTGATAGAGACCCGGAATGGGCATGCGATGGGAGGCCCATCCGGGAACCGGTCGCTGTGGGCCGCCATAGGCGAGGCCACGGTCGCCGCCGTGGATGGTTCCCCGCCACATATGAGGGTTGCCCCGTTCGATGTCGACCGGGCTTTTCGCCTTCCAGGCAAGAACTTTCTCCTCGGTGAGGTTCGGGGCGCAATCCCGCAGTGCCTCGAAATGCTCCGCGGCGAGGATGTCCTTGCCGGTGTCCCACTCGCCGAGATCCTCGGGGCACTCGTACGGGGCCAGGCTGAGGATCTTGATGGTGTGCCCGCCGTCGGGGGCACGGGTCTCGTCGACGAGGGTCGGCGTGGCGAAGAGCAGGAAGGTGCCGGGGCGATGAAGCCGGCGCTCGCGCAGCCCGCGACCGAACTCGATCACATCCTCCGGCCACGGCGCAGTGCCGGCCGATACCGCAGCCACCGGCTCGGACCCGGACGACCGAAACTGGGGGGCCTCGGTGGCGGCGTAGTAGGAGGCGAAGGAGGACAACCCTTCGTCATAGGTGTCGACCCCGTAGAGGAATTGGTCACCCCACATCTCCGACGGGGCCATTTCGACCAGGGTCTTGACATGGATCGAGGAGACCACGCCGATCCGAGCTCGGTACTGGCTGCCATCTTCCGCCTCGACCCCGACACACCGCCCGTCTTCGGTGATGAGCGAGGTGACGAGGGTGTCGGTCACCACCTGCCGCCAAACGCCTCGAGAGCAGATGCAAGGGCTCGGGGAAGACTCGCCGACCCGCCGAGCGGCACCGACCAGCTCCGGCTCTGACGACCGCCGACGAGGGAGTAGGCGAGAAGGCCGGACCCCGGCGAGTCGAGGGGCTGGGCGGTCTGGAACGCCATCCAGGTCATGAACGCCTGCACGTGGCGGCTCTCGAACTCGCGACGGATCACATCCCAGGCCGACATCACGTTGCGCCGTCGCCACACCGCACCGGCAGGGTGTCCATCCAGGGCGTCATCGATCGAGGGCCCGTAGCCGATCGGCGTGAAGCGGTAGGAGCTGTACACCCCCTTCACCTCGTCGAACTCGTCGAGCATCCGTCGATAGGAGGCCGCGTCCGCACTGGAGAATCGGCCGATCTCGTCCATCGTCCGCTCGACGTCGAGCCACATGGTGAAGCTCTCCCCATCGGGGAAGACGACGTGGGCCACCGGGTCGGGCTCCACGTAGGTGAGGCCGAACTCGGACACCAGGCCAAGCTCGTCCTTGGACAGCAACGGGTTGACCTGGATCAGGGTGTGACCGGTCGAGCACGTATCGAAGAGGAAGCCCGGAGTGAGGATCTCCTCGGTGGCGGCGCCGCCTCCAACCTCCGATCGGGCGTCCAGCACCACCACCTCGTGCCCGGCCCGGGCCAGATAGGCGGCCGTGATCAAGCTGTTGTGCCCGCCGCCGGCGACGACGAAGTCAACCGTGGTCGTCATGATCTGGCTTCCCTCCTCAATGTTCTCTTTCGGGGATGATCGGCAGAAGTAAATGGGAAGGGTGGTCGGGTCCCAGGTGAACCGTGACCGTGCCTCCGAACACTGACGGGGGACGGTCATCCGGGTCGGCGTGGGTCATCCCACCCGTTCCCCGGGTGGCGTAGTAGAAGCTTTGACCGTAATCGTCGAGCGGACCCCGGTACTCGTAGTCCCTCCCGCGCACCCAGAGTCCGAGCTGGTAACCCGCGGGGACGACGATGCAGGACGGGACGATTTCGACGTCGAGCTCGTAGACCTCCCCGGGCTCCAGAGGATCCACCCGGTCGTGGGTGTGGAATGGTTGCCAGGGCTTGGACCGACCCGGGTCGAGTGAGCGGTGGCTGGCCCGAAGCCACCCGTTGGCGATCGGCGTGTTGGGGTCGGTCGACCCCTCGAAGGTCACCTCGTTCCCGCCGGGGTCGAAGAGTTGGACGATCAGGAACAAATCGGCGTCAGAGGTGGTCGAGGACACGAACAGCTTGGCCGCCAGCGGGCCGGTGATCTCGGTCTCCTCGGCAAATGGCATGGTCATGAAGGAGAGCCCGTCGCCGAGAGCTTCGTAGGCGAGCTCGCCGATGGCCGCGGCATCAGGCCCCAGTGAGAGATCCGGATGCAGGTGATATCGGGTCCAGAGGGTGCGGGCCAGCGGCCATTCGTCCTCACCCCGCCAGACGAATCGCTCACCGGGGTGTCGGATGTTGAGCTGGACCCGGGGGGTGCGGTCGAAGCCGTTGTCCTCATCTTTGAGGAAATGATCGAAGAAGCGCTTCTGCAGCTCGCGTCCGTATGACGAGTAGAAATGAGTCCAGTGGGTATCGCCGTGCGCCTCGAGCCACTTGGCCTCGGCAGCGCCGTCGGCGAAGCCGTTGAAGTTGCCCCGCGGATGGATCCCCTGGCCGCCCCAGTTCGCCGCCGTGAGGAAGGGGACCTCGACCCTGGAGAGATCGACGGCGCGGTCGCGATGCCAGTCGTCGAAGAGAGGATGGCTCTTGATCTCGGGGAACGATTCCTTGCGGTTCGCCTCGAGCTGGTCCTCGGCCAGCGTGACCGGGCCGGCGACCGACTGGCCGGTGTTGGGGTTGATCGGGGCGCGCTCCCCCTGGCCGTATTGGATCGGGTTGATCTGACGCTCCTGCCATCGCCTGGTGAACTCGCTGAGGATGCCCCCGTGGTAGTAGGCGTCTCTGTAGGAGTCGGTGAAGCCCTCCCAGGCGATGAGGGCAGCCAGGTGCTTCGGCTGACGCTCAGCCGCGGCCCATCCCATGACCGCGTAGTAAGAGATGCCGAGGATGCCGACCCGCCCGGTGCTCCACGGCTGGGTCCCCGCCCACTCGACCGAGGAGGCGATGTCGTCGAACTCGAGCGGGTTGCGGGGCCAGAGCACCCCGGGCGACCACCCCGCCCCCCGGGAGTCGACGCGGGCGAGGGCGTAGCCGTGTGGCACCCATCGCTCCGGATCGGGGACCTCCCACGCCTGGTGCTTGTTGGTGGAGCCTTCCAGCACGCTCGGGTCCTTGGCCACGAGCTTGTCCCACTGCATCTTGTAGATCGGCCCGTTGAAGGGGAGGCCCTTGGCATATACCCCATGGGTGAGGATCACCGGGTAGCGGCCATCCCCGATCGGGCGGAAGAGGTCTGCTCGTAGCACCGCACCATCCGGCATCTCCACCGGGACCTGATAGTCGATCCTCATCCCGTCCATCTGGCGAGTGAAGGTGAGGTCGTCTCCAATGACGTCGGTCGTGACGGGCGCGGTCATCGATGATCCACCGTTGCCGAGTCTAGGGCAGCAATCGTTTGCGGAGCAACGCGAGCCTGAGAAGAACGCCGGCCGATCGCCGGCACGATTACCTGAGTGGCCTACCCGGTCGCCCGAACCGGTGCCAGGCAGCGACATTGCGGGACGGTGCAGGCCGATTGGCGGTGCTCCTTGAGGGGATGGCCGCAATCGGTGCACCGATCCGCTTTGTGCTTGGCCCCGTCGCGTCTTGGCTTGGGGACGGCTTTGATCAACGCGAGCGCTCTTTGGCGAGGTTCACGGTGAGCTGACGCCCGCCGAGATCCTTGCCGTTCAGCGCGGAGATTGCCTTCTCGGCCGCCTCGGCCGAACCCATCTCGACGAAACCGAAGCCACGGGAGCGGCCGGTCTCACGATCGGTGATCACTTGCGCCTTGGTCACGGTGCCGTGCTCGGAGAAGAGATCCTCGAGACGCCGCGAATCGGTGTCGAACGTGAGGTTCCCTACGTAGATGTTGGTGGACATGTGCATGCTCCTTTGAGCTCGTGCCGTCGTAACTGATCACGCCCCACCGGGAACAGCCGTGACCTTGTTTCGCGTGAAGCGGTGAGTCTTGGCTTGTGCCCTGCGGTGACTTCACCCGACGGAACGAAGGAAGCGAAGAAAGGCGCAGCACGCATCAGGCGTGCGCTGTGATCACGATGATAGCCCTTATCTACACCGTTGCGGAAGACGTCCTTCCCGCGCAGCCCCCACCGACGGTTAGGGTTTCTGGATAGCGCCGGCCAGGAAGGGCTCAAACATGTTCAAATCTGCCTCACTCGGTTCGCGCACCTGACATGGCCAAGCGAGGACGCGAAGCCATGGCGAAGCGGTCACGGGAGTTGGCCCGCCAGCAGAAGAAGGAAGAGAAACAGGAGCGCCAGGAGGCCAAGGGTGACGGGCCGCCCAAGCTGACCGCCGACGACGAGACCCATCTACTCGAGGAATTCGCCCGTCTCAGCGACCAGTACGCGGCCGATCACGTCAGCCAGAGTCACTTCGACGAGGAGCGGCACCGAATATTCGTCGCCCTCGGCATCGAGACCGACGAAGACTCCTGAACCCCGCTACTTCACCGCCCCGGTGAGCAGACCGGAGACGTAGTAGCGCTGGAGCAAGAGGTAGAAGAGGACACAGGGGATGATGGCGACGGTCACTCCGGCCTGGAGCATGCCCCAGTCGGTGCTGCCCAGACTGGTGACGCTGCGCGTGGCGGCGAGCACAAGGGGGAGGGTGAGATCGGTGTCCCTGGTCAACATCACCAGGGCTCCGAGGAACTCGTTCCACGACATGACGAAGGCGAACAGGGTCACAGTGATGACGGCGGGGACCATATTGGGCATGAAGACCCGGCGCAGAACCTGCCAAGAGCTGGCGCCGTCCACCAAGGCCGCCTCCTCCAGCTCGCGGGGGACCGCCTCGAAGGCGTTGCGCATGATGTAGAGGCTGAACGGGAGCTGGATCATGGTGTGCACGATGGCCAGGCCAAACAGGCTGTTGGTCAACCCCAATGTGGAGAACATGAGGAATACCGGCGTCAGCAGCGCCTGGTAGGGGATGATCAGCGCGAGGAGGAGGAAGACGAAGATGACCTCCTTGCCCGGGATGGGGAACCTGGCCAGGCCATAGCCGGCGGGCACGGTGAGGATCAGGGTCATGACGATGGTCAGGGTCGCGGTGATCACGCTGTTGGCCAGGTACCGGGGCAGACCGCTGCCGTAGTCCCACAACTTCTGGTAGTTGTCCTGGCTCAACTCACTCGGGAAGTAGGTGGGCGGCACCGCCGCCGCCTCCTCGGTCGTCTTCAAAGAGGCTGCAACCGACAGCACGATCGGCGTGAGCATCACCACACACAGGACGATCGACACTGCACCCAACAGGTACCTGCTGCGCCCTGACCAGAATCGCCCGCCCCGCTCGGCGGCTCCCACGACGTCGATCTCCAGGTCGAGGGGGTCGGTGCCAACGGTCTGGGGAAGCGATACCTGGGTCATGTGTCGGCCCTTCTGGTGAGCACCATCTGGATCACGGTGAACCCGAGGATGATCAGCGCCAGGAGCATGGAGAGGGCCGCCCCGTAGCCGAGCTTCAGATAGGGAAACGAGTTGAGAAAGACATAGAAGACGGAGGTGGCGGTCAGGTTCCTCGGCTGGCCGGCGGTCATGATGTAGAACTGGTCGAAGGCGAGGAGGGAACCGATCACGCTGACCAGGGTCACCAGGAGAATGGTGCGCCTGGTCAAGGGCAGGGTCACTTTGCGGACCCTCTGCCAGAAGCCGGCGCCGTCCACCATGGCGGCCTCGTTGATCTCATGGGGGACGGCCTGGATCGCAGCTACGAAGAGGATCATGCCGAAGCCGAGCACCTTCCAGGTGATCGAGACGATCACCGCCCAAAGGGAGAGCTCTGCATCGACCCCGAGCCACAGGATCGGGGTGTCGATGATCCCCAGGTCGATCAGGAACTTGTTGACCAGCCCGTAGTTGGGGCTGAACAGCCAGTACCAGAGAAGACTGGAGGCGCCGAGCCCGATCACGACCGGTATGAAAACGATGGTGCGGGTGACACGACTCAACCCGCTGTTGGGAGTGACCAGCAGGGCGATCAGGTAGCCCCCGATCATGAGAATCGGGGTGAGGTAGAGGGTGTATTTCAGGGTGAACCGCAGCGATACCCAGAACTGGGAGTCGGCGAAAGCATCGAGATAGTTCTGCAACCCGACGAAGGTCGGCGGGGTGATCAGCGACCAGTCGTTCATCGAGATCCAAACCATCTGGATGAATGGCCAGGCGGTAAATGTCACCACGAAGGCCAGGGCCGGCAGCACGTACCAGAAACCTGTCAGCTTGCTGCGGTTGGTCATGAGTGCGTCAGCCAGGGGCCAGCATCGATGGCTATTTGGTCATGGATCACGAGTGACGGTGAAGCAAGGGCCGCAGCACCCCGGAGGTATGGCACTGCGGCCCTTCGGCTTCGAGCTCAGACCGGCTCCGTCATTCGTTGATGATGGCCTCCATCTCGGACTTGGCATCGGCGATGACGGTGTTGATGTCGTCTTCTCTGTAGTACACCCGCTGCAGCATCTGCAGCCATGGGCCCTGCGGCGAGTTGATCAGCTCGAAGAACTTCAACGTGAAGGGGTCTGACCGATCTCGATCGCCTTGGCGACGTCCTGCACGAAGCGGGTTGGCCTGCGTAATACTCGTTGTTCGGTCATGTCCGTCCGGGTAGTCATGTTGAGCAGCTTGGCGTACGCCTCGACCTGGACCTCATCGGAGAGGATGAAGTTCATGAAGTCGACGGCGTCTTCCAGCCGCTCGCTGCCCTCAGGTACCACGACGATGTCACCACCGGCGAAGGATGCCGCATCACCGGTGTTGAGACCGGGGATGACGGTGATGCCGAAGTTCATGTCCGGGTTCTGACCCTCGATGCCCTCGGCGCCGGTCACCAGGGTGATGTTGAAGTTGCCGGTCCCCATGATCCCGACATTGCCAGAGCCGAACACCTGGGCGAAGGTGGCGCCGTCCTCGGACTGAGCCGCGGGGTCGATGTGACCCTCCTGATGCATCATGCGGGCCCACTCCAGGACCGGGGCGATCTGCCTCAGGGTGTGACCATCGCTTCGTCACCGGGTGCGGCTGGCTCGATCTTGCCACCGTTGGCCCAGATCATGGGCCGAAGGTGAAGATGTTGCACCCTGCGCAGTTGCCAGGCAGGTAGTAGCCGTAGACGCCGTCTTCGATCCCGGTGATGGCGGCGGCCATGTCATGGAGCTCGGTGAGGTTGGTCGGGGGACTCTCCGGGTCGAGCCCGGCGGCCTCGAACAGGTCCTTGTTCCAGAACAGCGCAGAGACATCGGCGTAGAGCGGGACCCCGTAGAGACGATCCTCCCATGTCGCCACATCCATGTGGCCCTGGACCGCCGTAGCCATCAGGTCCGCGTCGACCAGATCGGTGACGTCCTGCAACTGGCCGGCGCTGGTGAACTGCGGGCCGTAGATGAGGTCGAGGCCCATCAAGTCGGGGACGTCACCCGTCGCCAGGCCACGAGCGAGACGATCCACCATTGCAGTGTGCTCGATGTACTCCAGGGCTGATCGGACGGTCGGGATTGCGGCCGTTCCAGGCGCAGACCAAGAGCGTCGACCATCTGGGCATTGCCACCGGTCCGCTCCCACATGATCAGCGCTCCCTCGGCGTCCGCCGCCGTAGGCTCGCAGGTCACTGCCAGCGCCTCGGCAGCCGCGCTAGTGGTCGTCTCCTCGGCAGCCGCGCTGGTGGTCGTCTCCTCGGCAGCCGCGCTAGTGGTCGTTTCCTCGGCAGCGGCGGACGTCGTCGTCTCGTCGGCGCCGCTGTCGGCACAGGCCCCGACCACCAAGGCCATCACGATGGCCATGATGAGAAGGACCGACGGCCTGCTCCGGAGACCGCCATGCTTTCTCGTGTTCACCTGTTTTCTCCTCCTTGTCGGGTGTGCCCGAGCTCCCGCGTCTCGGGCGGAAGAGGGTCGGCGCTCCCGACGCCGTACCGCCTCCCAGTGACCGCGAAAAGGGCCAATCCCCGATCGCTTTCCCTGCCTGCAATCCTATGCATACAAGGGATTGCTGTCAAACGTAACCAACCACGGGAGAGCCTGTCGCTGCCACCCCGGCCCGGGGTGGTCAGGGCCCGCTGACCAGATGGTGATAGGCCTGGTTCCAGCGCAATTCACGCTCGAACGAGGCGAAGGTCGTGTCGCGATCGATGACGGCCAACTCGACTCCAGCCATGTTGGCGAAATCGGTCAGGATCTCCACGTCGACATCGAGGCTGAGGCAGGTGTGATGTGATCCGCCGGCGAGGAGCCAGGAGGACGCGGCGGTCTCGAAATCCGGAAGCGGCTTCCACACGGCACGGGCGACGGGGAGGTTGGGCAGCGGTTCGTCGGGCTCGGTGAGCTCCACCTCGTTGGCGACGAGGCGGAAACGGTTCCCCAGGTCCATCAGGCCGGCCACGACCCCCGGGCCGGTGCGGGCGGTGAAGACGAGCCGGACCGGGTCCAGCTTGCCACCTATGGAGAGGGGGTGTATCTCACAAGAAGGTTTGGCCCCGGCGATGGACGGGCATACCTCGAGCATGTGGGCGCCCAGGACTTTCGGCCCACCGTCGCCAAAGTGGTAGGTGTAGTCCTCCATGAACGAGGCGCCGCCACTCCGGCCCGCGCCCATCACCTTCATGACCCGGACCATTACCGCGGTCTTCCAGTCGCCCTCGGCACCGAACCCGTATCCGTCGGCCATCAGGCGCTGGACGGCGATGCCCGGGAGCTGGGGAAGACCGGCGAGATCTTCGAAGGTGTCGGTGAACGCCATGAATCCGCCCGCCTCGAGGAAATCGCGCAGACCCGCCTCGATCCGCGCCGCCTCGACCAACGATTCGTGCCTCTCGCCTCCCCGGGCGAGCTCGGGCGCCATCTCGTACTCGTCGTGGTACTCGGCTATCAGCTTGTGGATTGCCTGTCGTTCGACGCCCGCCATCGCCGCTTCCAGATCGGCTACGCCAAACCCGTCGACGGCGACACCGAACCGCACCTGGGCCTCGAGCCGATCGCCGTCGGTCACAGCCACCCGCCGCATATTGCTGCCGAAGCGGGCCAGCTTGAGATTCCGCGATTCGTGCCAACCGCAGGCGGCACGCGCCCAACTGCCGATGCGAGCAGCGACTCTCGGGTCCTGCCAATGCCCAACGACGATCTTTCGAGCCACCCTCAGCCGGGAGAGGACGAAACCGAACTCACGATCCCCGTGGGCCGCTTGATTGAGGTTCATGAAGTCCATGTCGATCTCGGCCCAGGGCAGGTCTCGGTTGAACTGGGTGTGGAGATGGAGCAGGGGCTTGTCGAGGGCCATGAGCCCCGGGATCCACATCTTGGCGGGGGAGAAAGTGTGCATCCAGGCGATGACCCCGACGCATTGGGCGCTGGCGTTGGCCTGGCGACACACGTCTTCGATCGCCTCAGGGCTGCTCACGACCGGCTTGGGGACGACCCGCACCGGGATGTCATCGGCGTTGTCCAGACCGGCAGCGATCGCCGCAGAGTTGTCGGCCACCTGCCGAAGCACGTCTTCCCCGTACAGGCCCTGACTCCCGGTGAGGAACCACACCTCGAAGCTGTCGAGCGTTTTCATGCCTCCACCGTCTGTTTGCGTGCTCTGTCCTGCACTGAGCGCAGCTTCCTCATCTCCGACGTGCTTCCAGCCATCGTGTCGTGCAGGTCCTTGTAGATGGAGTACAGGTCGTCATAGACCTGCCCGGTCGATTCGTTGGGCAGGTACTCGTCCGGCCCGAGACGCGCCATCCGCTCCGACGCCTCGACGATCGAGTCGTAGCCACCCAGCTCAGGCCCGGCCGCCACCGCGGCGAACATCGCAGAGCCGAGGGCCGGCGCCTGGCGTGATTCAGCCACCCGAACCGGACGGCCCGTGATGTCCGCAGAGAGCTGCATGAGCAGCCGGTTCTGGAAGGGCAATCCGCCACAGACGACCAACTCGTCGACGGGAATGCCAGAGTCCTCCAGGGTCTCGATGATGACCCTGGTGCCAAAGACGGTGGCTTCCAACAATGCCCGATAGATCTCGCCAGGCCCGGTCGCGAGGGTTGCCCCCATCAACAGCCCGGTCAGCTCGGCATCCACGAGGATCGAACGGTTCCCGTTCCACCAGTCGAGGGCGACCAGACCGGACTCGCCCGGCTCGAGAAGGGCGGCGTCCCGCTCCAACGACCTGTGCATCTCGTCCAGCGACCCGCCCTCTCGGGCGAGGAGCCCGGCAAACCAGGCGAACATGTCGCCGACCGCGGCCTGGCCCGCCTCATAGCCGAACAAGCCGGGGATCACCCCGTCTTCGACAACGCCACAGAACCCCGGAACCACCCGGTCGACTTCGGCCAGAGCGAGATGACAAGTGCTGGTGCCCATCACCGCTACCAGCGAGCCCGGTGTCACCACGGTCGCCGCCGGCACGGAGACATGTGCATCGACATTGGCCACGGCAACCGGTGTGCCCGCATCGAGCCCGGTCAAGGCGGCGGCTTCGGCGCTGATCACTCCCGCCCTCTCTCCGGGGCTCGAGATCTCCCGGGACATCTTCTCGTCGACGATGTCGGCGAACCCGCCGGCGAGGGCCTCGAAGAAGGAGCGGTTGGGAAAGCCGTCCTGCTTGGACCAGAGGGCCTTGTACCCGGCGGTGCAGCTGTTACGGGTCTCGACGCCGGTCAACTGCCACACCACCCAGTCGGCGGCCTCGATGAGACGGTCCGCTCTGGCGTAGATGGCCGGCGCCTCGTCGAGGATCTGCAGGGCCTTGGCGAAGAACCACTCCGAGGATGTCCGCCGCCCGTAGCGGTCGAGCCAGGGTTCGCCCCGCGTCTCCGCCGTCGTGTTGATCAGATCCGCCTCCGGCTGGGCCGCGTGGTGCTTCCATAGTTTCACCCAGGAATGTGGATCGGAGCGCATCTCCGCGAGCCGGCACAGCGGGGTCCCGTCTGCGGTGACCGGGAGCATGGTGCACGCCGTGAAGTCGATCCCGATCCCGATGACGTCCGATGGGTCGATCCCTGTCTCGGCAAGGATGGCGCGGACGGTCGAACCCAGGGCATCGAGGTAGTCGTCGGGGTCCTGCAGGGCCCAGTCGGGGGCCAAGGCAATGCCGTCGCCGGGAAGACGTTGGTCGATCACGCCCGACGGATATCGGCGCACGGCAGACGCCAGCTCGCGGCCCGTGCCCACATCGACCAGGACCGCCCTTGCCGACTCGGTCCCGAAGTCGACTCCGACGGTGGCCTTGCCTGTGCCGCTCATGGCTGCCCGTAGTAGGCCATGGGACCGTGTTTCCGGCTGAAGTGTCGGTCGCGGAGCTCCTCTTCGATCGGGGCCCGGCCCGGCCCGATCGCCAGAGTGTGGGCAGCCAGCTCGGCTATCAACTCGACGGCCGATGCCATCTCCACTGCGGCACTCGCGTTCGGTCCCCAGACAAAGGGACCGTGTGAAGCGACCAGTGCGCCGGGGGCTTCGTCGGGATGGAGCCCGGCGGCGCCGTACATCTCGACGATGACGCGGCCGGTGTTCGCCTCGTAGTCACCTTCGATCTCCTCGTTCGAGAGGGGGCGGGTCACCGGCACCGGCCCCCGGAAGTGGTCGGCATGCGTGGTGCCGAGACACGGGATGGGCAGCCGGGCCTGCGCCCAGGCGGTGGCGAATCTCGAGTGGGTGTGGACGACGCCCGAGGCGGCCTCTATGCCATTGAAGATGACCCGATGAGTCGGCGTGTCCGAGGAGGGCCGGTTCTCACCCCACACCACCTCCCCGTCATTCAGGCGGACCACGACGATGTCGTCAGCTTTCACATCCTCACAGGGGATACCGCTCGGCTTGATCGCGAAGACACCGGCGTCACGATCAACCTGGCTGGCGTTGCCAAAGGCGTGGACCACCAGCCCGGCGTCGGCGATCTCGTTGTTTGCCCGGGCTACCAACCGTCGCAGGTCGGCGTGGTCACCGACCATCAGCGTGGTGCCTCGCCGGTCGACTCCCGCACGACCAATGTCGGCGTCACGACAAAGCTCGTCGCGGCACCCGACTGACCGTCCTCGGGCTCGTCCATGGCGAGCCGCGCCGCCAATGCGGTCATCTCGGCCACCGGCATATGGACAGTGGTCAGCGAAGGGACAGTGAAGCTGGCCATCGGGATGTCGTCGAAGCCGACCACCGAGAGGTCACGGGGCACGACCATTCCCAGATCGGCGGCGGCATGGAGCACACCGGTGGCCAGATGGTCGGTGGAGCACACGACTGCGGTAGGTGGGTTGTCCAAGGCGACGAGATTGCGATAGGCGGCGTCCCCTCCAGCCGGATCGTTGATGACGTTTTGCACGTACTCCTCGGGCACCGCGATGCCCTTCTCCTCGAGATGCTCATAGAAGGCGGTTCGTCGCTCGCGGATGTCGCCGAGGGGACGGCCACCGATGAATGCGATGCGCTCATGCCCTTTGTCGATGAGATGGTCGAGGGCTGCCACCATTCCGGCGCGGTTGTCGATGTTGACTGTGGGCACGCCCTCCAGCTCGGTGCCATGCCACAGGGCGATGACCGGCGTCTGAGAAGCTCGCAGGTCATCGAGGAACTTGGGCTCGTCCCTCATGTCTCCGAGGAGGAGGATGGCGTCGCAATGTCGCGTCTCCAGCACCGCCTTGAGAGCGATCGCCTCGTCGGCCTTGCTGTGGGCGCTCCCCAGGACCACGTTGTATCCCCGTGCCAACGCCTCGGTCGACAGGGCCTCGATCGCCATCGAGAAGAAGGGGTCCGTTATCTCACGGACGATGACCCCGAGCAGCATGGTGCGTGCCCCCCGCAGGCCCCGTGCCAGCGGATTGGGGCGATATCCGAGACGCTTGGCCACCTCCTGGACTCGTTCCCGGGTTTCGGCCGCGATCGGCACCGAGGTCGGGGTGTCGTTGAGGACCCTCGACACCGTCGATTGAGACACACCCGCAGCCTTGGCGATGTCCTGCATGGTCACAGGGCGAGACGTCAACCCACACTCCCTCTCGGCACGTGCATCCAGCACCCTCCCATCCCGTGAGCGTGCGGGCGGTCAAACCTAACCGCCCCATCTTCGCGCCTGGCGGACGATCGCTGGATACGATTGTCAGCATAGCCTTGCCTGCATAGGTTATCCATTCGTTGCACCCGTGTTCAAGGGATGATCATCACCTTCAGCCCGACCTGCTCGATCAGAACACGAAATGCGTCTGCGGCCTGGCTCATCGGATAGCGATGACTCACCAGCGATTGGAGGCCGGAAAGCCCCGAGCCCGCCATTTCGGCCGCCCGAGCCAAGTCCCCGGGCAACATGCGCCGGCACACTGCCAGGGTGAGCTCCTTGCGACGGGCCAGCGAGGCGGCGTAGGAGGTCCGGTCTCCGTCAGGAATGCCTACCAGCACGACGCGGCCTCCGGGGCGAACCGCGGTCAGGGCGGTGTGTAGCGCAGGGTCGCTCCCGGCGGTTTCGAACACGACATCGAGCACACTCCCCATCTCGCCGGCGAACGCTCTCTCATTGTCTTCGCCCTCGATGACGATTCCCCGGGTCGCGCCCAGATTGACCGCTGCCTCGACCCGGTGGGCGAGGGGATCGGTGACCACGATCTGACCAAACCCCAGATAACGAAGGGCGGCGATCAGGAGCAGGCCGATGGGCCCACAGCCAGTCACACCCACCGAGGCGCCTTCGATGTCTCCCGCCAGATCGATGGCGTGGAGCGCGACCCCGAGCGGCTCGAGCATCGCCCCTTGCTCATCGGGAACGTGATCGGGAATCGGGACGAGGCAGCGGGCCGGCCAAACCATGTGACGTCGCAAGGCACCGTCGATACCGTGCCCGGCGAATCGCAGGTTGAGGCAAAGGTTGGGGCGACCGGCAACGCATTGTTCGCATTCCAGACATGGGATTGCCGGATCTACCGCCACGCGCTGGCCGGCCCGGGGCCCAGACTCGATGACCGCGGAGAACTCGTGGCCGAGCACCAGGCCGTCGCCGAGGACGGCGTCGCCGATCGAGCCTTCGCGAAACCAATGCGCGTCTGAGCCACAGAGACCCACCGCGAGCACTCGAAGCAGGAACTCCCCCTCGGACGGCTCCCCGACAGGTATCTCGACATGCTCGAGGGTGCCGACGGCGGTGAGTCGAACTGCGGGAGTGACGGCGTCTGCGATCAGGAAGCCGTGTCCACGGCCGGCCTGACCACCTCGACGAGTTTATCCATGGTCTCCCGGTCGTAGGGGGCGGGCATCTCGACCAGAACGGTGTTGAACCCAACCTCGCGGTAGGCCAGAAGCCTCTCGGTCATCTCGCCAGATGTCCCCACCCAGAAGGTGTCGTCGTCTTCGATGTTGGCCATCGGCGTTCGGTTCTGCTCCATGAGGTCCTCGAGTACCCGCCTGGCCTCCGCTTCGGTATCGCGGATCACGATCTTGGCTCCGACGGTGCGCTCGATCTCCTCGTGGTTGCGGCCGACGTCTTCGCAGTGGCGGCGGAGTACATCGTCCTTGTGGGCCAAAGTCTCCGGGCTGCCGAAGGCGTTCCATTGGTCGGCATACGCGGCCACGGTGCGAAGCGTCTTCCTCTCCCCGGACCCCCCGATCATGATCGGCAGGTGCTCTTGCACTGGCAAGGGATTGAGATGTAGATCGCGGAAGTCATACCGCCCATTGCCGTCACTGCTCACAGTCTCGCCGTCGAGGAGAGATCGGATCGCGGCGGTCGCCTCATCCATCCAGTCCAACCGCTGGCCGAACCCCGTGCCGAAGTCGATTCCGAACGCGGTGTGCTCCAACCCGAACCAGGCCCCTCCCAGACCGAGGATGGCCCGCCCACCACTCATGTGGTCGATGGTGATCACCGACTTGGCGATGATTCCCGGATTGCGAAAGGTGTTGGCTCCGACGAGCAACCCGATGTCAGCCTTCTCGGTGCCCATGGCCAGACCGGCGAGAGCGGTGTAGCCCTCGACGATCGGCTGATCGGGCTCTCCGAAGATCGCATAGACATGGTCCCAGGTCCAGATCGTGTCGTACCCCAGCTCGTCGGCGCGTTGCGCCGCCGACAGGAAGCCGGCCCAATCGGATGCCTGGCTCCACAGCACGGCGCCCATTCTCAATTTTGTCATGACCTCGGCTCTCTCACACGATTCGTGGCGAAAAAACGAATGTAGCATACGAATTCATGCCCACTTCAGGACTGGCCAGGCAATGAGGGTCGTGGTGACGGGAGGGAGCGGGAAAACCGGGCGATGGGTGGTCCGCGACCTGCGCGAGCGCGGTCACGATGTGAGAAACATCGACTGGTCCCACGACGGAAGTGGCCATGGCCTGTGCCTCGTCGCCGATCTCACCGATCCCGGTCAGACTCACGAACTGATCGCCGGCGCCGATGCGGTGGTCCATCTGGCCGCGATACCGGCTCCGGGGATCAGGTCCGAAGCCGAGACGTTTCGCATCAACACGGTGTCGACGTACAACGTGTTCGCCGCGGCGGTAGCGGCGTCAGTGGATCGGGTGGTGTGGGCTTCGAGCGAAACCGTGCTCGGCCTCCCCTTTGACACACCCCCTCTGTTTGCCCCGATCGACGAGACCATCGAGCCTCGCCCCGAGAGCTCGTATGCCCTCTCCAAACTGGTGGGAGAGCAAATGGCGGGCCAGTTCGCCCGGCGAACCGGCCTTCCCTTCATCGGGCTTCGCTTCTCCAACATCATGGAGCCCGACGATTACCAGGAGTTCCCGGGTTTCTGGGACGACCCTCTGCTCCGGAAGTGGAACCTGTGGGGCTACGTCGACGTCCGCGACGTCGGAAGTGCGATTCGTCTCGCTCTGACGTCCGATATCCAGGGCGCAGAGGTCTTCGTGGTCGCAGCCGCCGACACGGTGATGACCCGAGATTCGGCCGAACTGATGGCGGAGGTCTATCCCGACGTCCCGCTGAAGCGGGAGGTCGTCGGCAGGGAGACCCTCCTCGCCATCGACCGAGCACGCGAACAGCTTGGCTACGAGCCGGAGCACGCCTGGAAGGATCACGTCTCATGAGCGCCGATATCGACGGGAGGCCCGTCGTCCCTGCTTCGGGGCGTCTCCGCCCGCTTGGCATCACCGACGTCGAGATCACCGGTGGGTTTTGGGGCAGTCGCCAACAGGTCAACTCGGACGCCACCATCCAGCACTGCCACGATTGGATGGAGCGGCTCGGCTGGGTGGGAAACTTCCGCGCAGCCACCGAGGGCCGGCTCCCGGAGGATCGCAAAGGCGTGGTCTTCACCGACTCCGACGTGTACAAGCTCATGGAGGCGGCCGCCTGGGAAGTGGGCCGATCGGGCTCGGCCGACGCCGAACGTCGCTTCGCCGATCTCACCGCGGTGATCGCTCCCGCCCAGGAGGAGGATGGCTATCTGAACACCGTCTTCGGGCGACCGGGCCAGCCGGATCGGTACAGCGACCTGGAATGGGGCCACGAGCTCTACTGCTATGGGCACATGCTCCAGGCTGCCGTGGCCCGGGCGCGGACCGGCCGGGCCGACCAATTCGTGGAGGTGGCGAGGCGAGCCGCCGACCACGTCTGCGAGGTCTTCGGCGAGGGCGGCATCGAACGCGTCGGAGGCCACCCGGAGATCGAGCTCGGCCTGGTCGAGTTAGCCCGGGTGACGGGTGAGGAGCGCTACCTCCACCAGGCCTCACTGTTCATCGATCGCCGCGGGCATCAGACCCTGGACGACATCCACTGGGGGCGGTCGTATTTCCAGGACGACGTCCCGGTGCGAGACCAGGTGGCATTCACCGGTCACTCGGTTCGGGCCCTCTATCTGGCGGCGGCAGCCGTGGACGTCGCGGTGGAGACCGGGGACGCGGCGCTGCTCGATGCGATCGTCGCCCAGTGGGAACGGACGGTGGCGCGGCGCACCTATCTGACCGGGGGCATGGGGTCCCATCACGACGGGGAGAAGTTCGGCGAAGATTTCGTTCTGCCTCCCGACCGCGCCTACTCCGAGACCTGTGCCGGGATCGCTTCGGTCATGCTCGCCTGGCGCCTCCTTCTCGCCACCGGTGAGCCACGCTTTGCCGATCTGGCCGAGCGCACTCTGTTCAACGTCGTGGCCACCTCGCCAGCGCCCGACGGGCGGGCCTTCTTCTATGCCAACCCGCTTCATCAGCGGGTTCCCGGGGTGGTGCCGTCACCCGACTTCGTCAGTCATCGCGCTGCGTCCAGCTTGCGCGAGCCCTGGTTCGCGGTCTCTTGCTGCCCGACCAACGTCGCCAGGACGTTTGCCTCATTGGGTGCCTACCTCGCCACGTCCGATGACGGCGGTCTCCAGATCCACCAGTTCGCCGACAGCCGAATCTCGGCCACTCTCGGAAACGGCAGACGTGTCGGTGTCGAGGTCGAAACCAACTACCCCGACGACGGCAGGATCTCGATCCGGATCGCCGAGACCAATGACAGCCCCTGGACGCTGACGATGCGGGTGCCGGGATGGGCAACGGAGGCATGGCTCACCGATCGCGGGGAAAGGAAGCGAGTCAGTCCGGGCACCACCTCGGTCGAAGCCCAGTTCGCCGTTGGCGACCAAGTTCATCTCGACATCGGGATGACGCCGAGATGGGTCATCCCCGACTCCCGTATCGACTCGATACGGGGCTGCCTCGCCGTGGAGCGGGGGCCGCTGGTGCTATGTGTCGAGTCGGTGGACCTTCCCGACGGAGCCGGTGTCGACGACGTCCGGGTCGATCCCGATGCCGACCTCGAGGTCGATGGGGTGGAGGTGACCGCTCGGGGCAGTCTGATCGAGTTCGAGAACAGACCGTGGCCCTATCCGGAGACGACCGACCGGGCGCCCGGGCGCGAGGTGCAGATCCCACTGACTCCATACCACGACTGGGCCAACCGCGGGCCCTCTACGATGCGGGTTTGGATCCCGGCGATTGACGTCGACCAGCAAGAGGAAAGATGACGGCTGCCCCGTTCACCGGCACCGGGACCGCCGACGACCCCTGGGTGCTGAAGACCCCGAGCCTCGGATCCGAGATACTGATGCATCGCGACGAGGATCACGACCCCCCTGTCCTGGTGTGCACCGTGGGGACCACGGTCCTGCACTACGACCTGCGCATCATCGAGGACCTGCACACGATGCTGAAGAAGAGAGGTGACTGGGTCCCGCTCGGCAATGCGGACGAGCAGAAGCCCGCGGCGGAAGGCACAGTCGAGGCCTGGGCTCGATCCTCCGACAACCCGATCGGCGGTTGGTACGGATTGAAGAAGGGGCTGCGGGGCCGTGTCGGAAACTATGTCCCGCCGGTCCTCGAGGCTCTGGGGCTCGCCGAGGTGGAGCACAACGCCCGCAACAACCGGATGAGAGCCCTCTAGACCTGACCGATCAGGTCTCGCTCGCGACCCGCAATGGCGGGAACTCCTCCATCAGTCCACGTGCCTTGACCTGGAAGAGGGTTTCGGGCCCGGGCAATCCTTGGAGCTGGAACTCACCCAGGGAATCGAGCTCGATGCCCGCCAGGTCTGAGCCCAACTCTTCGCGGCTTGCAGTGGTGAGCAGGATCTGCCCGCCATGGCCGGCGTTGCACACCCGCGCCATGACGTTGACCGGAAGACCGACGTACCCGGTGTCGGTGACAGCAGGGCTCCCGCTGTTGAGGCCGATCCTGACCCGCACCCGATGGCCGTCGGGCCATTTGGCGTCTTGCATAGCCCTCTGTATCTCGATCGACGCCGCGAGCCCCTGATCGGCTCCGGCAAAGACGGCAAAGAACTCGTCCGCTCTCGAGTCGACCTCATAGCCCTGATGGGCCCCGACCGCATCTCGGATCAAATTCCGCACGCCCTCGAGGACCGGCGGGTAGTCCTCACCGAGTTCATGCACCAACCGTGTCGAGCCTTCGATATCGGTGAGCATCAGGGTGACGACTCCCGATGGCAAGTCGGAAGGATCGGCGACGCGAGCTTCACGCAATTGACGAGTGACGAAGCCGATCGGGGCGATCCCGTAATCGGTGGCGGCCTTGAGCAGGCGTCGGAACGCCCGGTCCCTCGCCTCCTCGCTCTCGAACTTGACCTGATTGAAGCGTGACAGCGCGTTCCGAACATGCGCCTCGTCGTTGATGGGCAGCCGTCGGTTGCCCTGGGAGTCGACATAGGCAAAGGCGCTGTTGGGCAGGCTGGCTCGCTTCTTGGCATCGAGTGTCGCCACGCCAACACGGTAGGTCGATGCCGGCGCTGGTAGCAGTGTGAATTCCGACCGGAATTGAGGTAGGGACCCGAGTCTGCTGTGCTGTGGCCCCCTGCCGTCTTGCCTGATTTGAGATCTTCCCGCCTGGTCGCGGTCATCGTGGTTGTCGCAGTCCTCTTCGGAGGGATACTTGCGTGGCGTCTTGGATCAGATGCCTCTCGGTCCGCCACCACCGCACCCGGGCAGGCAGCCGGCGCCGGATTCGTCGGCTATGTGGTTACTCACGAGGGAGCAGTTCTCTCCACCGATCCCGGCCAGCCTGGGATGCCGGTGGCCGAGGGACTGATCCTCCCGGTGACACTGGTCACGAACGGGGATTACGAGGTACTCGACAACTGCAATCGGCCCGGTTGGATCCCGTCGAACCAGGTCGAGGCGGGGTCGGTCCCCACGGAGCGGCAGAGCCAGATGGATCGGGCCGTCTTCGTAATCGACCCGGGCCACGGCGCCCCCGACCTCGGCGCAGTCGGACCGAGTGGGCTGACCGAGGCAGAGGCCAATCTCGACGTCTCCGCTCGCGTCGTCGAGTTGCTCGGCGCGGGGCGCGACATCGATTGGACGACGGGTGCTGTCACTCCCGGCTCGGCGGTGCCGGCCGCGGCTGTGGCCATCATGACCCGCTACCCGGACGGGCCCGATGGTGGCGACTACGAGCTGGGGCTCACCTTCCGGGCGGAGCTGGGCAACGCAGTCGACGCCACCGCCCTGGTCTCGATCCATCACAACACCGAGCCGACGAGGGATCTAGACCATCCCGGCACCTCTGCGTTCGTCTCGGCATCCAACGCCGAATCGCCACGTCTCGGTGGCTTGATCGTCGAAGAAGTCCGACGGTCCTTCTCCGGGTTCGAAGCCGAGTGGGTCGGAGGCCAGGGAAACGGGACGGTGGCCCGGGTCGGAGCCGACGGTGAGGACTATTACACCATCCTGGCCAGATCCGAGGTGCCGGCGGTGATCGTGGAGGGGGCCTACATCTCCAATCCCTCGGAAGAGGCTTTGATCATGACCGATTCGTTCCGTCAAGCCTACGCCGAAGGCGTCTACCGGGCTCTGGTCCGCTTCGTCACCACCGACGACTACCCCATTCCGGCGCCGGAGCCCGAGTTGTACGACGTGGAGGCGCCCCCGCGCTCGATGGACGACTGCATCGTGCCGGGTTGATTGCTCGCGTACCTTGCTCGCTCTCGGCCGGGTCAGATCCCCGGGTCGCCCTCCCGGGCCCCGAGCTCATGATCGAGGATGAACAAGGCGCCTGATTGCCCGTCGGCCAGGGCGAGCCGATCCACGATGGCGCCCACCATCGCCTCCTCCTCGGTCTGCTCGGAGATGAAGTCCAGCAGGAAGGGGATGCTGGCCAGGTCACCCAGCTTTTCGGCCAGCCGGTAGAGGTCGTGGATCGCCGCGGTCACCGCTTCCTCCTGGGACAGGGCGGTGGCGAACACCTCCTCCGCCCCGCTGAAGTCGCCACGTGGTGCCTCGACATCGCCGATGAGCGAATGAGACTCCATCCGGCTTGGGTCGGGCTCGAGCGCCTTCTCCATGCTCGTCATGTTCACGGAATCCTCTCACTCGCTCGATCCTTCAGCCCGGTCATCTATTTGCACTACCCCGGTAGTGCAAATTATCTTTCGGTACCTAACGACCGTTCGAGGACGAGGAGTTTGATGTCATGAGGTCGAGGGTGGTTGGCATGACGATGGCGATGGCTGTGGGCCTGGTGGCCTGCGGGGGGAGTGCGTCGGACGACCTCCGTGCAGAAGCGGTCGAGAACTATGCCGACGTCGTTCACGAGTCCTATCGGCTCAGCCTGGAGAGCGCGACGACCATGGACGGCTCGATAGACGCGTTCATCGCCGACCCGAGTCCCGAGACATTGGCCGCGGCCAAGGAGGCCTGGCTCACGGCCCGGGACGATTACGGGCCCACCGAGGCGTTCCGCTTCTATGGGGGGCCGATCGACAACGAGGAGAACGGCGTCGAAGGGCTGATCAACGCCTGGCCACTGGACGAGGCGTACATCGATTACGTCGACGGCTCCCCCGACGCCGGAATCATCAACCTGCCCGACGAGTACCCGACCATCGATGCCGACTTACTGGTCTCGCTCAACGAGCAGGCCGGCGAGGCCAACATCTCCACTGGATGGCACGCCATCGAGTTCCTCCTTTGGGGCCAGGATCTGGCTACAGACGCGACCGGGAACCGGCCCATCGCGGACTACATCACTGCCCCCAACGCCGTCCGCCGCGCCGCCTACCTGGGCGTCGCCTCCGACCTCCTGGTCACCCATCTGGGCCAGATGGTCGATGCCTGGGCTCCGGATGCCGAGAGCTACCGGACCGAGTTCCTCGCCCTTCCCTCGGAGGAGTCCCTGGGCATGATCATGACAGGTATCGGAGAGCTGAGCAGGGGTGAGCTGGCCGGAGAGCGAATGACCGTGGCCTACGAGACACGGTCCCAGGAGGACGAGCATTCCTGTTTCTCCGACAACACGACCAACGACATCATCGGGAACGCATCCGGAGTCGAGCGGGTCTATCTCGGTCAGGTTGGCGCCGTCAACGGGCCGGGGATCTACGACCTCCTCGCCGCCGATGATCAGGAACTGGCGGACCGACTCGCCGACGAGATAGGAGTCAGTGTCGCGCTGGCCGAGGAGATCCCCCCTCCCTTCGACCAGCATCTCGTCGAGGGCGTCAGTGATGAGGACCCGGGAAGGGTGGCCATATTCGACACGATCGTCAGCCTCGAAGGCCAGACCGACACGATCGTCGAGGCCGCCGATGCCCTAGAGGTGACCCTGAATCTGAGCTGAGGAGTTTGAGACTGCGGCGCGTGAGATGGGTGAGACGGGCCTGGCCGTTGGTCGGGCTCGCTCTCGTGGTGTCTGTCGCGTGCTCCGGAGGCTCAGACCTCCTCGTAGCCCGAGAGCGGTGGGGAGGGAACTACGAGCGCCTCGAATCGAAACGCCTTCGGCAACTCGGCCCGGAACCTGAGCAACGAGGAACGGCGGGTGTTCGAGGTCGGCGACAGCTTCTTCACCCAGAACTGGGTAACCGCCCCCGCTTCGACCGAGGCGCGAGATGGTCTCGGGCCCATGCTGAACGCCCAATCGTGCTCGTCGTGCCACATCCGCGACGGGCGGGGAGCAGCTGACGGAGAACAACCAGGGCTCCTGTTCAGGATCGGGATCATCCACGACGGTGCCGCCCAGTCCGACCCGGTCTATGGGGACCAGATCCAGGACCGAGCCATTCTCGGGGTCGAGCCGGAGGCATCGATCCGAACCATCTACACCGAGGAGACCGGGACCTATCCAGACGGGGCGACCTATCGGCTGCGACGCCCGGTCCACGAGCTGGACGACCTCGCCTATGGCGACGTGTCGGTAGAGACGGTCCTTTCCCCCCGACTGGCTCCGCCTGTCTTCGGCGCCGGGCTCCTCGAGGCCGTCCCGGAGGATGACGTTGTCGGCCGGGCCGACCCCGACGACGCCGACAACGACGGCATCTCGGGCCGGCCCAACCGTGTCCTCGAAGTCGCCAGCGGCGAGACGACCCTGGGCCGGTTCGGGTGGAAGGCGAACGTCCCCACAGTGGAGCAACAGGTTGCAGCAGCATTCATCGGGGACATCGGGATCACCTCATCTCTGTTCCCCGCGGACAACTGCACGCCGACCCAGGTCGCCTGCGCAGGCGCGATCAACGGCGGGTCACCGGAGATCACCCAGGAGCTCTTCGACCAGGTCGTGTTCTACAACCGAACACTGGCCGTGCCCGCCAGGCGCAACCTCGAGGAACCCGGGGTAGTGGCCGGCGCCGCACTGTTCGAAGAAGCCGGATGTGCGTCGTGTCATCAGCCACGCCACGAGACCGGTGCATCGGACATCGAAGCGCTGGCCGACCAGGTGATCTACCCGTTCACCGACCTTCTGTTGCATGACATGGGGCCGGATCTGGCCGACGGCAGGCCCGACGGAGAGGCCACCGGTTCGGAATGGCGGACGCCGCCGTTGTGGGGAATCGGACTCACCGAAACGGTCAATGGCAACGTCAACTTCCTCCACGACGGGCGGGCCCGTTCGCTGGAAGAGGCGATCCTCTGGCACGGAGGCGAGGCGGAGGAGGCGAAGCGGGCCTTCATCGGTCTCAGCTCCGGGCAACGCACGGAGTTGATCGAGTTCCTCGAGTCGCTGTGAAGAGGCTCCTCCTCCCGCTGATCCTGTGCCTCGCCCTGACCGCCTGCTCTTCCGGCCCCCCGGAAGTCGACGTCGTCTCCAACGCCGCCAACCTCGCCCTGATCCCGGCCATGGAGGCCGCCGCCGATGAGATCGACGCCCTGTCCTCGGCAACCGAGGTGTTCTGCGCAGCCCCCGACGGCGAGAGCCATCAATCGGCCATGGGAGCCTGGCGGGTGGCCAAGCAGGCGTGGGAGCGGTCCGAGCTCACCACATTCTTCGGCCCCGCCGACATGCTGAGGACCGTGTCGAAGGTGGACTATGTCCCTATCTCCGAGGCCGGCATCGATGAGCTGCTCGCTTCGGACTCCCCCATCGATGCCGCCTACATCGACGACCGCGCCTCCTCCGCCCAGCGGGGCCTGGGGGCGATCGAGTACGTCCTGTTCCGCGAGACCGGGTCGGCTGCCGAGGACCGGGCCTGCTCTCTGGCCACCTCCGCTTCAGCGGTCGCCGCCGATGCGGCCGTGGCGCTGGCCGATGCCTGGACCACGTCTTTCGATGGTGGTGAGCCCTGGGTGGATGTCTACACGATGGCGATCCCGCCCAATCAGGCGTTCGGCGATCTCGTCGCTGCGTTCGTCGAGACGTTGAAGCGGCAAAGCCTTTTCGAGTTGGGCAAGGCCCTGGGCATCTCGGCGCCGGAGCCCGACATCGAAGCCATCCCCGAGGGCGCCGCCGGCGATGCAGCGGGCATGTATCGGGCCCAATTGGAGAGCATCCGCATGGCGTTGGATGCCGGAGGCGAGGACTCGCTCGGTGAGCTGATCCGCGCCAGATCCCGTGAGACGGCTGATCGGATCGATGAGACCCTCGACCGGGCGATCGCCGATGTGAGCTCGCTCGATGGCCCGATGCGTGACATCGCCCGGGAGAGCCCGGAGGAGCTCGAGCCCGTCTACGAGGACATCTCCGCCCTCCGGACATTGTTCGAGTCCGACGTCGTCTCACTCCTGGACATCACCCTCGGCTTCTCCGACACCGACGGTGACACCGGGTGATGCTGCCCCCGGCGATCAGGGCGCGGGCCACAACCGAGGTGAGCGCCGCTTCAGGTGCCCTTTTCCGCGCCGGGTTCGGCATCGTCGGCATGGTCCTCGTCGTCAGGTTCTTTGCTCGAGGGTGGATCGAGTCCCTGCTCATCGAGCCGGCCTATCACTTCTCTTACCCCGGATTCGAATGGGTCCGGGCCTGGCCCGAGCCATGGATGCAGGTTCACTTCCTCGTGATCGGCCTGGCCGCGCTCGGCATCACCCTGGGATACCGCTATCGGGTGTCTGCTGGTCTTTTCGCGGTCAGTCTCGGCTACGTCGAGCTGATCGACCGGAGTCTCTACCTCAACCATTACTACTGGGTAGTCCTCACCGCGGCGGTCATGGCGTTCCTCCCCCTGCACGCCACCCTCTCGCTCGATGCACGTCGAGGCCGGGTGCCGAGACCGGGCCATTTCCCGGCATTGGTGGTCTGGATGCTCCGGTTCCAGGTCGGGATGGTCTACGTCTTCGCCGGGTTGGCCAAGCTCAACGGCGATTGGCTGTTGCGGGCGGAACCCTTGTCGACCTGGCTGCCGGCTCGATCAGAGATGTGGCTGATCGGTCCGCTCGTTGACCCTTCCGGTGACCGCCTTCTTGCTCTCCTGGGCGGGGGCCTTTTTCGATCTCACCATCGTCGGCTGGCTGTCCTGGCGTCCGACCCGGCCCTACGCCTACGGACACTGGTCGTCTTCCATGCCCTCACCTGGCTGATGTTTCCCATCCATCGGGCTGTTCCCGCTCCTCATGTGCTCTCTCCGCCCTTGTCTTCTTCGATCCGGCCTGGCCGGAGCGCTTCCTCCCCTCCGCCTGGAAAGCGACGTATCAGAGCGCCCCGAAGCGAAAGGGGCTCGATCCAGTTTGGGTCGGGCTCGGCGCCGTCTACCTGCTCTTCATGGTGGCCTTGCCACTCCGCCACCATCTCACGCCGGGGGATGTCAAGTGGACCGGTGAGGGATATCTCGGATCGTGGCAGGTGATGCTCAGCGAGAAGTCGGCGTCGGCGGACTTCGTGGTCACCGATCCGGCGTCGGGGAAGAGCTGGACGGTGCCGCCCCCCGACTACCTCACCGAGCGACAGCGGACGGTCATGGCCACCGACCCGGTGATGATCCGCCAGACCGCCCGCCTCATCGCCGACGATCTCGGCGGAGGAGTCGAGGTCGCCGCCGATGTGCGGCTCTCCTTCAACGGCCGAACGAGCCGGCAGTTCACCGATCCCGAAGTCGTGATATCGGAGACGCCGCTGACAGAGGCGGTGGAAGGCTTCATCCTCGCCCAGCCGTCGGGCTGACGGCGGGTAACTTCTCGGTGTGGCCGATTCTCCCGCATCGAGCGACGCCGACGAGGCCGGGCCAGGGCGTATCGAGCGGCTCAAGGACCGATACGCCACCGTCAAGACACACAGTCTGGAGCGCTTCGAGACGGAGCGGGAGCGGCGCGTCAGCGTCAGGATGGCCTACGACTTCTACCTCCGGGATAAGGCCTTCGCGGGCAGTCTCCTCGCCGGTGGCATTTCGGTGAAGCTCTTCCTTTGGTTCCTCCCTTTCTCCCTGTCGGTGGTGGTGGTGCTTGGGGTGTTGTCCGACTGGCTCGGACGGCCCCCTAGGGATCTGGCCGAGCAATCGGGTCTGATGATCGGGTCCCTGGCCAACATGGTGGAAGCCGCCGTGGTCACCTCCGACCGGGCACGGCTCTATCTGGCCCTCCTCGGCATCGTCTTGCTGATCTGGGCAGGGATGGGCGTGGTGCGGGCACTGGGCCTGATCAGCCGCCTGGCCTGGGGCGTCACCTCCACCACGCCGGGCAACAAGGTGGCCGCTTCGCTCTGGACGGCGGGATTCGTCATCGCCATGCTCGCAATCGTGGGGCTCACCAACCGCCTCCAGGGCGGGCCCTGGATCGTCGACGTCCTGGTCTACGTCGCGGCCATCTTCGCCCTCGCCGCCCTTCATGTCCTGTTCTTGAATGCTTTGCCCCGGCCGGCCGGAATCCCGTGGACCGTGGTGATCCCGGGAGCGTTGTTGATGACGGTTGCCTGGCTCCTGATCAGACTGGCCACTGTCGTCTATTTCACATGGAGGTTGGAGAGGGCCAGCGACCTCTACGGGGGGCTGGGGATGGCGGCGGTTTTCCTCGCCTGGCTGTACATCATCAGCCGGTCACTGGTGGCCTCCATCTCGCTGAACGCGACGATCTGGCAGCGCGAAGAGGCCGCCGGCGCGACGCCCCCGGAGTTGACGACCCGTCCCGCCGCAGACTCATGAGTGGCAGGTACCCACCCCTACGTGGGTACCTGCGCACATCCTGTGTCAGGCCGAGATCGCCTGCCCCAAGACCGCCTGACCGAAGTAGATCAGGAAGGCGATCGCCACCACCCACATCAGGGGTGGACATCCGCGAACTTGCCCTTGATCACCTTGATCAGCACATACATCACGAACCCGGCGCCGATGCCGACGGTGATGCTGAAGGTCAGCGGCATGAGGACGATTGTGAGCAGGGCCGGGAAGCCCTCCTCGATGTCCTCGAAGTCGATCCCCTTCAACAGACCGGCCATCAGGAACCCGATCAGGATCAGCACCGGGGCCGCTGCCTGCACCGGGACCAGTGCGGCCAGGGGCGATAGGAAGATCGCCGCCAGGAACAGCAACCCCGACCACGATGGAGGTGAGACCGGTGCGCCCGCCTTCGGCGACCCCCGCCGAGCTCTCGATGTAGCTCGTGTTGGAGCTGACTCCGGCCGCGCCACCAGCGGCGGCGCCAATCGAGTCCACGAACAGCAGCCTGCCCACACCGGGGATTTTCCCCTCTTCATCGGTCAGCTCGGCCTGTTCCGCGATGGCCGTCGCGGTGCCGATCGTGTCGAAGAAGTCGGTCAGCATGAAGCTGAAGATGGTCAATGCCGCAGCAACGAATCCCAGCGTGGAGAACACGTTGCCCAGATCGAAGTCACCCAGGGTGGCGAAGCTCGGGGTCGCGGTGAACTGGTCGGGGAACTCGGTGACACCGATGATGAGACCGATCGCCGCGGTCAACAGGATGCTGATGATCAGGGCCCCGGGGACCTTCCTCACATAGAGGATCACGGTGATGAGCAGCCCGATGAGCGCCATCCACGCTCCCGGCTGTTGGGGAACACGAACTCGACGGGAACCGGGCCATCACCTGTCGGGTTGACGGATCAGCCCGGCATCGACGAACCCGATGAACATGATGAACAGCCCGATGCCGACCCCGATCGCCCGCTTCAAGGCGAGCGGGACCGCATGCATGATCGCCTCACGGGCACCGACCAGGACCAGGGCGAGGACGATCAGACCCTCGAGGACGATCACCCCCATCGCCCCGGCCGGCGTCAGCCCGTTGGCGAGCACCAGCCCGAAAGCGACCGCACCGTTGATGCCGAGACCGGCCGCCATCGCAATGGGATAGTTGGCCACCAGCCCCATCAGGATGCAGAGCAGCCCTGCGACCAGGGCGGTGCCGGCGGCCACGGCGGGGGCATCGAACCCCGCGGCCGAGAGAATGGCGGGGTTGACGAAGATGATGTAGGCCATCACCAGGAACGTCGTCAACCCGGCTCTTATCTCGGTGCCGACGGATGACCCTCGCTCACTGAGCTTGAAGAAGGAATCGAGACCGGACCCCCCCGATCCAGTCGACTCCGTCCGATCGACGGTGTCGGTCATATCTCCTCCCAATTTCTCGATGCCGGAGGTCGGCATCGCTTCTCAGACCCAAAGTAGTGAGGTCGGGTTACGCGCCGCTTTCCGCAGCAGAGAACTTCTTCGCGCCCTCTAGATGAGGGCCAGAGTGACCCAGTACACCGCCATTCCGACGACCAGCGTCCAGACGTGGCTCCTGGTCCTGTGGGCGACGAACCCACCGGCGACGAACGCGGCGACCTCGGGGATGCCGATTGCGACATTGCCATCGGAGTCGGTGAGCAGGGCGACGATCAGGGCCCCGAGCACCGCCGGTCCGACGTACTTGAGGGCGACGAGCACGGTTTCCGGGATGCGACGCTTGGCCAAGGCCACGATGAAGATCGCACGAAAGAGATAGGTCCCGAGACCGACCACGGCCGTGGCCAGGAAATCACTCACGCCTGATCCGCTCTGCGACGAATCCAGCGATCATTCCGATGAAGGCGCCAACCAATAGCCCGGTCCGGTTGGGGAGACCGGCCGCCAGGTAGGTGACCCCGGCGCCGGCAAGCGCCGCCACCAACTCCGGCCAATGTTCGATGCCCAGAACGAGCAGGCCGATGAACAAGATCGGTATGGCGAACTCGAGATTCCACTGCTCGGGCACGACCGGCCCCAGTAGGAGCCCGAGGGCGACCACGACCGACCACAGGATCCAAAAAGTGGCGCCGACCGCGAGGTAGTAGGCGCGGAAGCTATCCGGCTCGTCATCGAGACGAACCGTTGTCAACGCGAACAGCTGGTCGATCAGGAGGTAGGGGCCGAACCACCGGAACCAGCGGGGCTGGCGCTGAAAGGTGGGCGCCAAAGCCGCTGAATACATCAGGTGGCGGGCGTTGACCACCAGAGCTGTGCCCACCGCTGCGGCCACGGCGACACCGCCACCCAAGAGAGTGACCAGGGTCAACTGCGCCGCCCCACCGAAGATGAGCCAGGACCCGGACCATCCGACGAACGGGTTCATCCCGGTGTTGGTTATGGCAAGACCGATGACCAGCCCGAACGGGATGGCGGGCACGAACAAGGGCAATGCGTCGATGACCCCCTGGCGGGCGACCGCACGGTCCAAAGACATCTCAGGTCAGGGCGAGATTCAGCCGACGTCGGCCCTGACCGTCTCCAGGGCGATGACCACCATCTCGTCGAAAGTCTGCTCCCGCTCCTCGGAGGTGGTCGATTCGCCGGTGCGGACATGGTCGGAGACGGTCGCAATGGTGAGGGCCCGGCCGCCCTTCTCCGCGGCCACCCCGTAGAGACCCGCAGCCTCCATCTCGACAGCGAGGACACCCATCGCCTCCATCCGGTGAACGCCTCCGGGTCGGGGTTGTAGAAGAGATCTGCGGAGTGGACGTTGCCCACCTTGACCGTGATGCCCCGAGCATGCGGCGGCATCGACCGCCGCCCGGAGCAGACCGAAGTCGGCGGTGGCGGCGAAGTCGATAGCCCCCGTAGCGCACCCGGTTCACCCCCGAGTCGGTGCAGGCGCCGATGGCGAGGACGACGTCACGCAATTCGACCGAGGGGAGGATCCCCCCACAGGACCCGACGCGGATCAGACGTTCCACCCCGTATTCGGTGATCAGCTCGGTGGCATAGATCGAAGCCGACGGGATGCCCATGCCCGTGCCCATCACCGACACCGGGATACCCTCATAGGAGCCGGTGTAGCCCAGCATGTTGCGCACCTCGTTGACCAGTTTCGCTTCTTCGAGGAAGTTCTCGGCGATGTGCTTCGCCCGCAACGGGTCGCCCGGGAGCAGTATCGACGGGGCGAAATCGCCTTTCTCGGCGGAGATGTGGGGAGTCGGCATCGCGTCAACCTATTCGATCATCTGCTCGCCGGCACCGCATCGGTAACGTCGCCGCCTCATGCCCGACATCCCGCCATTTCCGAACGACCGCGAACAACTCACGCTTGCCCTCGAGCAGCTCGGCGCGCCCCGCCTCCCCGGGCTGCTCGGGATCGAGTTGCTCGAGATCACCGATGGCGCATCGAGGATGCGCATGGAGATCGGAGAGCAGCCATCTCGCCTCCAACGGCTACCTCCATGCGGCGTCGGTGGTGGCGCTGGCCGACACCACCGCGGGCTACGGGTGCGTCGCCAACCTCCCCGAAGGAGCCATCGGGTTCACCACCATCGAGCTCAAGTCGAACCACCTGGGCACGCAGCTCGATGGCGCGCTCCTGTCCGAGGGCTCCCTGGTCCATGGCGGGCGGACGACCCAGGTTTGGGATGTCGTGGTGACAACCGAGGGGTCATCGAAGAAGCTCGCGCTTTTCCGGTGCACCCAAATGATCCTGTACCCCCGCTGACCTAACCTCGCCGCCCATGACCGATTTCTACGACCTCATCGTGAAGCTCCGTGCCGTTCGTGAGTTCCGACCGGAGCCCATCAGCGACGATGACCTCGGCGCCATCCTCGAGGCAGCGCGATGGACAGGCAGCTCGAAGAACCGCCAGGACTGGTCATTCGTCGTCGTCACAGGCGAACGCCTCCAGGGTCTCGCCGAGCACGGCGACTACACAGACCCGATCCGGGCATCGGCGGCGACCATCGTTCTCGTCAAGGAGGAGGGCGGAAACCTGTTCGACATCGGACGGGCGGCGCAGAACATCATGCTCGCGGCCAGGACAAAAGACGTCGCCTCCTGTCCGATCACCCTTCACCGGTCTGCCGACGCACGGCGCTTCCTCGGAGCTCCCGAAGGGACCGAGACGCAGGTATGCAGTCGCCCTCGGCTACCCGGCAGCAGGGGCCGTCCCCAGCCGCTTCGGGGGACGCAAGCCAAGCGAGGCTGTCGTCAGATACGAGCGGTACTGAACAAGCCGAATCCGGACCTGACTGGATCGGGTCGGCACTAGCGTCGAGTGGCCATGGCTGATCCGCTCGTCCAAGCCCGTGGGCTCACCAAGAGATTCGACGAGTTCGTCGCAGTCGATGCCGTCGATTTCGACATCGCCAAGGGCGAGGCGTTTGGGTTCCTCGGCCCCAACGGGGCGGGAAGACCTCGACGATGAAGATGATCACCACGGTGAGCCCCATCACCGAGGGCAAGCTCACCGTCTTCGGTCTGGATCCCGGCACCGAGGGCCGCCAGATCAGACAACGCCTCGGCGTGGTTCCCCAAGAGGACAATCTCGATCTCGAGCTCACGGTCGCCGAGAACCTCTACGTCTACGGCCGGTATCACGACATGCACCGCGCCGACATCAAGGCACGAATCGTCGACTTGCTCGAATTCGCCCAGTTGACCGATCGGGCCGATTCGCCGGTCGAGCCGCTGTCCGGGGGAATGAAGCGACGTCTCACCATCGCCCGCGCCTTGATCAACGACCCCGACCTGGTGATCCTCGACGAGCCGACGACCGGTCTGGACCCCCAGGCCCGTCATCTCCTCTGGGACCGTCTCTACCGACTGAAGCGGGAGGGGGCCACCCTGATCATCACCACTCATTACATGGACGAGGCCGAGCAGCTCTGTGACCGTCTCGTGGTCATGGACAAGGGCAAGATCGTCGCGGAAGGCTCGCCCCGGCAGCTCATTGCACAGTACGCCCCGCGGGAGGTGGTCGAGCTTCGGTTCCCGGAGGAGCTGATGGATGCGATGACGGCCAGGCTCGATTGGCTGGAGGGGAGCACCGAGTTTCTCGCCGACCGGGTCATCGTCTACACCGACGACGCCGAGGCGACCCAGCACCACCTGACCGAGCGAGACATCCATCCCGAACAGGTGCTGGTTCGTAGGTCGAGTCTGGAAGACGTGTTCCTCAAGCTCACCGGCCGAAGGCTGATCGACTGATGACCAGCCTGGCTCGGTCGTGGCGCTGGGTCGAGTCGGAGGCAATCGGATACCGACGCGTCTGGCGGGGGACGGTCATCTCCAGCTTCGTGAACCCGGTGCTGTTCCTTTCGGCGATGGGGCTCGGACTCGGCACCCTGGTCGATTCCTCCACCAACGATCTGTCGGTCCCCTACCTGTCGTTCGTTGCCACCGGCCTGCTGGCGGCCACCGCCATGCAGACCTCGGCAGGGGAGGGCGCCTTCCCCGTCATGGCCGGGATCAAGTGGCGCAAGGGGTTCCACGGCGCCATCACCACTCCCCTGTCCCCGACCGACATCGTGAGAGGGATGATGATCTGGGGGTCGATCCGGCTCACCTTCGTCCTGACCGTGTTCGCTCTGATCTCGGTGGCCTTCGGAGCCCTCGACCTGGTCCCGGCCCTACTCGCTGTGCCTCCAGCCGTCCTCACCGGGCTGGCCTTCCAGGCCACGGTGACCGCGTACACGGTGACCAGGGAGAACGAGATCAGCCTGTCCACGTTGTTCCGGTTCGGGATCATTCCCCTTTTCCTCTTCTCGGGGACCTTCTTCCCGATCAGCCAGCTCCCCGAGCCGCTGCAGATCGTTGCCTACCTCACACCCCTGTTCCACGGCGTGGAGCTGGTGCGCAAGGTCGCCCTCCCCGCTGCCGACGCCTCGATCGTCACGGCCCTGCCCATGTGGGTCAATGTCGTCTATCTGGGGGCAATGGCCGCCGCCGGCATCGTCCTCGGCTCGCGTCTGGCTCGACCGGAGACTCAAGCCATGAGCGTCTCGGCTCCGAGCAGGCTCACCCCGCTGGGCCGGATGACGCCGTTCCGGGCGCAGCGGATCTGGGAGCGGAACTACCTGGTCTACCGGCGGGTGTGGAAGGTAGTGCTCACCGGGTTCTTCGAACCGGTCTTCTACTTGTTCTCGATTGGGATCGGGATCGGGAACATGGTGCAGGAGGTGACTCTGCCCGGTGGCACCACCGTGGACTACACCGCTTTCGTTGCCCCCGCCCTGATGGCGGCGTCGGCAATGAACGGGACGGTGCTGGAGACGACGTTCAACATCTTCTTCCGGCTCAAGTTCGACAAGGTCTACGACGGGATCCTCACCACTCCGATGGCCCCGCGCGACATCGCGATCGGGGAGATCGGCTGGGCGTTGCTCCGAGGCGCCTTGTACGCCATTGCCTTCTTGATCGTCATGGTGTTCATGGGTCTCACCACCAGTTGGTGGGCGATCCTCACCATCCCCGGAGCGATCCTCATCGGTTTCGCCTTCGGATCGGTCGGTCTCGCCGCATGCACCTACATGCGCTCTTGGCAGGATTTCGATCTCGTCTCCCTGGTCACGATGCCCCTGTTTCTCTTCTCGGCGACCTTCTATCCCATCGACGTGTATCCCCCCGCCTTGCAACAGATCGTCCGGCTCTCACCGCTCTATCAGGGAAACGAGATGCTCCGCGCTTTCTCGCTGGGCATCTTCGACTGGTCCCTGGCCGGCCACGTCGCCTACCTGCTGGTCATGGGTCTGATCGGCGCTTTTGTCGCCTCCCGGCGGCTCGACGGCTTGTTGCGGAAGTAGCGGCCGGGGTTCCGGCTGCCGCTATATAGGCTCGGATGCCGATGCTCGACCTCACCTTCCCACTCCGCTCCCCACACGGGCCGCTCCTCAACACCAATGGCTGGATGCAGGAGGCCGCCCTCCGCTGTCTCCTCAACAATCTCGACCCGGAGGTCGCAGAGGACCCCGAGCAGCTGATCGTGTACGGGGGCCGGGGGAAAGCCGCCCGGGACCTGGCGTCATTGCACGCGATCGTCCGGACGCTGGAGCGCCTCGGCAACGACGAGACGCTCCTGGTCCAGTCGGGCAAGCCGGTCGGCGTGTTCCGCACCCACGAGTTGGCGCCGCGGGTACTCATCGCCAACAGCCTCCTGGTGCCCCGATGGGCCACCCTTGAACAGTTCTGGGAGCTGGAGGCGGCCGGTCTGACCATGTACGGGCAGATGACGGCCGGATCCTGGATCTACATCGGGACCCAGGGCATCCTGCAAGGCACCTATCAGACCTTTGCGGCGATCGCCGAGCAGAAGTTCGGCGGGACGCTCGCCGGGACCCTCACCCTCACCGGCGGGCTCGGCGGCATGGGAGGCGCCCAGCCGCTGGCGATCACGATGAACGGCGGTGTCGCGCTCTGTGTCGAGGTAGACCCGCATCGGATCGAACGACGTCTGGAGACCGGCTACCTCGACGAGAGTTTCGACGAGCTAGAACCGGCGGTGGGGCGCGCCCTGGAGGCGAAACGGAATCGCGAGGCGGTGTCGATCGGCCTGCTCGGCAATGCCGCGGATGTGTTCCCCCAGTTGCTCGACATGGGCATCGACCTCGACATCGTGACCGACCAGACGTCGGCCCACGATCCGTTGTACGGGTACATCCCCACAGGTCACGACGTCGATGAGGCTCGCCGGCTCCGCGAAGACGACCCCGACACCTACGTCAAGGCGGCGCGGGAGTCGATGGCGGCCCACTGTGAGGCGATGGTCGGGTTCCAGCGGTCCGGGGTAGAGACCTTCGACTACGGCAACAATCTGCGGGGGGAGGCTGCGACCGCCGGCTACCTCGACGCCTTCTCCTATCCCGGATTCGTCCCTGCCTACATCCGGCCGCTGTTCTGTGAGGGCTCGGGCCCATTCCGCTGGGTGGCTCTGAGTGGTGATCCGGCCGACATCGCCGTCACCGACCGTGCGATCGCCGAGCTGTTTCCCGAGAACGAGTCATTGCATCGCTGGCTGGGACTCGCGTCGGAGAAGGTCCAATTCCAGGGTCTACCCGCCCGAATCTGCTGGCTCTCCTACGGCGAACGCCATCTGGCCGGGCTGCGCTTCAACGACCTCGTGGCGACCGGGGAGGTCTCGGCGCCGATCGTCATTGGACGTGATCATCTCGACTCCGGGTCGGTCGCGTCGCCCTATCGGGAAACAGAAGCGATGGCCGACGGGTCGGATGCGATCGCCGACTGGCCCATCCTCAATGCCATGCTCAACGTCTCCTCGGGGGCGGCGTGGGTGGCTGTCCATCACGGGGGCGGGGTCGGTATCGGGAATTCGATACACGCCGGGGCGCAGGTGGTAGCCGACGGCACCGAGCAGGGCGCCCAGCGGGTGGAGCGAGTCCTCACCAACGACCCGGGCACCGGGGTCATGCGCCACGCCGACGCCGGTTATGACATCGCCCGCCACGTCGCCCGGGAGCGGGGCGTCGACATCCCCATGCTTTGAGACCCGATCGCCGGTTACGGGTGGCTGCGGGAGCGCCTATACGCTGACCCCCAATGCCGATCAATGACCCGCACTGGCCACGCGCCGATGTCTGGCTCGCCCAGGATCATCCCGACCCCGAGATCCTGTTGGTCGGTGTCCCGTCGTCTCGGGCGTCCTTGTCGCCATCGAGGGCAGATCTGAGCCCGCTCGAGGTCCGTGACCGCCTCAGCCGATTCTCCACCTTCCATGGCGAATGGGGCATCGATTTCGGCGGTGTCACGGTTCGTGACGAGGGCAACTGGCCGGTCTCCGATCTCGACATGCATCGCATGCCCGGCGTCGTCGAGGATCTGGCCGGCAAGCTGACCAAGGTTCCTCTCACCATCTATCTCGGTGGCGACAACGCCATCACCCGTCCCCTGGTCAGGTCGCTGTCTCCCGACCGCAGCCGCATCGGGCTCATCACCTTCGATGCCCACCACGATGTCCGGACCCTCGACCTCGGCCCGACCAACGGGACTCCGGTGCGCGGCCTGATCGAAGAGGACGGGCTACCCGGCGCGAACGTCGCCCAGGTCGGGATCCACTCATTCGCCAACTCCTCTGAGTACCGGGCCTATTGCGATGAGCAGGGCATAACGGTGCTGACCGTCGACGACATCGCACAACGCGGAATCGGGTCGGTGGTGGAGGACGCTCTGACCGTGGTCGCCGTGAAAACCGACGCTGTCCACGTCGATGTCGATATCGACGTGCTCGATCGTGCTTTCGCCCCGGCTTGCCCGGGAGCGAGACCCGGCGGGATGATCCTGCGCGATCTGGCAGAGGGAGTCCGTCGATGTGCCCGTGACCCCAAAGTGCTCTCGATCGATTTCGTCGAAGTCGACGCCGAGGCCGATCGGGATGGGCTCACCCTCGACGCCATGGCCCACCTCACCCTGTCGGCGGTGGCCGGCTACGCAGAGCGCCCGTAGCGCTCATTTGAATGGAACGCGTCTAGCCCCCGCTGATCACCTGCTCCGCGTCCCGGCCGAGGCGATCGCCTTCCCTGTGGTCGAGGAAGCCGTGGGGAAGCCGGACCGGGCGGGGGCCGTGGGAATGGCCGCGCACCATGTGATTGGCTTCCTCGGGAAAGGCGATGTCCTGGTCCCAACCGGCCAGGAGGCTCTCGAGTTGATCGAGCGACTCCACCCTCGCCAGCGCGTCGCGCATATGCGGGCCTGCCGGGAAGCCTTTGAGGTACCAGGAGGGGTGCTTCCGGAATAGGGAGATCCCGACCCGCTCGCCGAAATGCTCGACGAGCAGACCCGCATGACGAATCATCACCAGGGTCACGGCGCCCGAGTCGGGTGGGGACTGCAGCGTGTGGCCGGCCAGGGTGTCGGCGAGATCCCGGAACAGCCAGGGCCGCCCCAGACAACCCCTACCGACCACGACGCCGTCGCATCCGGTTCGCGTCATCATCTCTATCGCGTCGTCAGCGGTCCAGATGTCGCCATTGCCGAGCACCGGGATCGAGGTGACCGCTGCCTTCAGCCGGCCGATGGCTTCCCAATCGGCGCTGCCCGAATACAGCTGGCGAGCAGTTCGGGCGTGAAGGGCCACCGCCGAGGCACCCTCCTCCTCGGCGGTGAGACCGGTCTCGAGATAGGTGAGATGGTCGTCGTCGATCCCCTTGCGGAACTTCACCGTTACCGGGACCGACCCGGCATGGGAGACCGCCGCTCGCACGATCGATCGGAACAGGTCCCGTTTCCAGGGCAGGGCGGCGCCGCCCCCGTGTCGGGTGACCTTGCCCATCGGGCAACCGAAGTTCATGTCGATGTGGTCGACATGCTCCACTTCGACCAGATACGAGACTGCGTCGCCCAGAGACCCCGGATCGGTGCCGTAGAGCTGAATCGAGCGGGGGTCCTCGTCGGGCGCGAATCGGGCCAACTGACGTGTCTTCTCGTCCCCCTCGACGAGCCCACGGGCTCCGATCATCTCGGACACGTAGAGACCGGCCCCATACTCCCGGCACAGACGCCGAAATGGGGCATTGGTGATCCCGGCCATCGGGGCGAGCACGACAGGTGGATCGATGGTGAGGGGGCCGATGCGGAGCATCAACCCCGATTCTAGAACTCGGTGGAATCGATGTTTTGCAAGCGGACCTGGCCCCTGGCAACGAGCTTGCCGTCCTCCTCACGCGTGACCGTCACCTGCCACAACTGTTGAGTGCGCCCCCGGTGAATGGGGGTCGCCGAACCGATCAGGACGCCCTCGGTGGTCGCCCGGATGAAATCGGTCTGGTTGGACACCCCGACACAGCCGGCCATGCCGTTCGCCATCGCCCACAGCGCCGCCCCCGAAGAGGCAAGCGTCTCGATGAACGTGCAATACACCCCGCCGTGCACCACACCGTATGGCTGATGGTGGATGTCCTCGATCACCAGCCGGCCCTCGCAGGAGTCAGGGGATGCATCCGTCAGCTCGATTCCAGTATGACCGACATAGGTAGGTCGATCGAGGAAAGGATTGTCCATCAGGCGCCACAACCCGACGAAATCTGCGGCACAGGCCCGTCCGCCCCGTACTCCCACACCTCGACGAAGATCCCCTCGTAATAGGCAGCGGTGAGGACGATCTCCATCCTGGTGTCGCCGTTCAGATCGGCGACCGCACCGACCGAGTAGGAGTTCACAAAGGGGTCGTCGGCGGTGACGATCACCGACTCGCCGAGGATGTCGGTCTGCACGTCACCTGCGGCGGTCCGTCTGACAAACACGATCGAGTAGTCGCCGTTCTGGGCGAGGAGACCCTCGCTGACGTCCTCGGCCACCACGAGGACCTCATTGACCCCATCCCCCTCCAGATCCACCTGGAGGATCTGCTTCATCGTCGGATCGGGGACATCGAGCCCACGCTCCGCCAGGAGCTCTCCGGCGAAGGCGGAATAGGTGCCGTCATCCTCGATCTGCTCGACGAGATGGGGCACGATCACCCAAGGAGCCGAGATGGCCACTCCCAGCGGGCCCGGCCAGTCGCCAAGCACTTGCTCGTTCTCGAGGACCACACCCGGGTTGTTGAGCGGATCGCACAACGTCGTCGGGGGACCACCGACGACGATCGCCTCCAAGCCGATCATTGCGACCTGATAGTCCTCGCCGCCTGCCACCGGGAGGGCTGTGGCCGGCTCGACCTGGGCCCAGGCGGCGCCGTCCCACCAACCCAGGGCGCCGAAGCCTGCCGCCACGATCGGCGTGGTCGCCCAATTGCCGGCGACGGTCTCGGTGGTCGTGGTCGTGGGGGCAACTGTCGTGGTGGTCGGAGCGACGGTTGTCGTGGTGACCGCCGAGGTGGTCGTGGTGGTGGCCTCGGTGGTCGTAGAGGTGCTCACGTCCTGAGTCGTGGTCGTGGCGATGGTGGTGGTGGTCGTAGATGAGTCCGTTTCGTCGTTCCGACCCGCCAGGAAGATGATCGTCACTACGAGAACCACGAACAGACCGGTCAGGATCCAGGCGGTGCGGTTCATGTCGAAAAGTTACCCGGGGAGTCCATTCCTGAACGTTCTCAGATCCCCGCCGGAGGCAGACACCAGGCGGGACAGAAGGTGGATCGGCACACCAATCACCGTGAAGGGGCTACCCACCACCTTGCTCACGAACATCCCCCCGAGGCCTTGGAGCGCATATGCCCCGGCCTTGTCCAGTGGCTCTCCGGTGCCGACGTACCAGGCGATCTCCTCTTCGGTCATCGGGAGCATCGTGACCTCGGCGACGTCGACGACCGACTTGATCTCGGAGCTGCCGTCCCATGAGCCAATGGCCAGACCGGTGAAGACCTCGTGAACATCCCCCTGGATACGGCGCAGCATCGCCCGAGCTTCCTCCGGGTGGCCGGGCTTGCCCATGACTCGGCCCTCGTGGACCACCGTGGTGTCCGCCGCCACCACGATCAGGCCGTCGCCTGACACTGTCGCGGCCTTGGAGCGCGCCACCCTCTCCACATATGCCGCAGGTGCCTCATCTGGAAACCTGGTCTCGTCCACGTCGGGCGCCACGACTTCGAATTCGAGCCCGAGGCGTTCGAGCAACTCGCGCCGACGAGGTGACCCGGAGGCGAGCACCAGTCTCATGAGACGAGCCGACCCAAGCGGATCACGAGTGCCGGGGCGGCCAGCACGCGCGGGTTCGAGATCGGGTTCTCGGAGAACAACACAGCGTTGGCCGGATCTCCGAGATCGAACTCCCACGGCCGGCCGGTAGCCCGGAAACCCGACCAGGAGACGGCGGCGACCACGGCTTCGGCGGCCAGTCCCATCTCCCAGAGACGGACCGCTTCCCGAGCCACGTCATGAGTACCGATGGCGAGGTCGGTGCCGGTGAGCACATGCACGCCGGCGTCGACCGCGGTCGCGAGTCTGGCCCTCACGTTCTCGAGACCTTCGATCAGCAGCCGACCTCCCGACGATCTGTCCCCTAGCTGTCTGATCGTTGCCTCCATCTGAGTCACAGTCGGCACCCAGCAACCACCCCGGGCCCCGAGCCTCTCCAGGTCGTCGTCGGTCAGAAAGAGCCCGTGCTCGATCGAATCGACTCCTGCCCGCACTGCCATCGATGGGACCTCTCGGGCCATTGTGTGCACCGCCACCCTGGCCTCGTTCTCTCTCGCCGCGGTCACTGCCTCCCGCAAACCCTCCTCATCGAAGTTGGCCACGGGGCCCAGGCCCTTCCTCGGCCAGTCACCGATCAGCTTGACCCAACCCGCTCCCTCCTCAGCCGCCGTCGCGGCCGCCGGTCCGATGGCGCCAGGTCCGACAATTCGGGCGAATCCATCCCAGAAACCCCCATCGACGGCCAGGACCACCCCGGCTGCCTCTATGTCCGGACGATCCGAAGCCGGGACCTCCTCGATGAGTTGCACCACCGTGAGGTCACGCCATCCCTTGTCGAGGATCAGCCCCACCCCGGCCCCGAGCGCCGTCGATGCCCGGCTGGCGGCCCCTTCGAGGTCTCCGGGCATGAGATCCATGCTCGCCTGCGCGAGATGGGCATGCCCGTCGACCAGGCCGGGCAAGGCCCAGAGGCCGGGTCCGATCACCTCGTCAGGGTCTCCCCACGGCTCGGCCCACCGGCCATCGCCGGTGTCACGTGTGACAGCTCCACCACCCGGAACACGAAGCGTGACGCGAAGATGCATCTTGCGCGACGGTAATGGCGGGCTCGGACCGATAATGGGGACATGGCGAACCAAGCCGCAAAGGAGATGGCCGGTCCAACCGGCACTTCTAGCCGAACCCGCCTTGTCTCGTCCTTGATCGCATTGAGCCTCGTCCTGGCATCGTGCGATGCCGTCGAGAACGCCCCTGCGCAGGCGCCACCATCGTCGCCGACCACACAGCAGGGAAGCGGAGCGTCTTCCACAACTGTCGCTGCCGAACGCCCCATGCGTCTCGTTGGTTGTGACGCGGTGGACGCCGAGGTCGAGATCGTGTGCGAGGCTTACGACCTGGTGCGGCGCCATTACGTCGACGAAATATCCGATGTGGACCTGGCTGGGGCGGCCGCGCGAGGCCTCGAGGACCTCGACGGGGCGACTGCCGAATCCGAGCTCGTCTGCGTTGCACCGGCCACAGCCTTTCTCGAGACATGCGAGCTCGCGCTCAGCGAGGCTGACACCGGCGCCGAGGCTGCCGAGGCGATGGTCTACGGCATGGCCACCTTCGGCCTCGATCCTCATTCGGTGTACCTCGATCCCGATGCGGTCGACCTCCTCGAGGAGGAGCAAGCTGGTGAGATCCAGGGCATCGGGGCGCTGGTCACCGCCGAGGACTCCGTTACGGAGGAGGAATGCAACGTCATCTCTGACACCTGTCGCATCCACATAGTCTCGACCATCGATGGCACCCCGGCTGACACGGCGGGTCTCCAACCCGACGATCTGATCCTGGGAGTGGACGGCACGGATATCTCAGGATGGACGGTCGACGAGGTCACGGCGATGGTGCGGGGCTCGGCGGGCTCCGACGTGGTCTTGACCATCGGGCGCGATGGCGACGTCTTCGACATGACCATCACCCGAGGCCTCTTCGTCGTTCCAACTGTCGTGAGCGAGGTGGTCGGCGAAACTGGCTACGTCGGGCTCAACACGTTCACTGACAATGCGGACGAGTTGTTCCTCGAGCACGTCCAGACACTCCTCGATCAGGGCGTCGAGTCGCTCGTGCTCGACATGCGGAACAATCCCGGTGGGCTGCTCGACACTGCCATCGAGGTGGCTTCGGCCTTCCTCCCCGACGGTGACGTCGTCGTGACCGAGGGGCCCGACTCGTCGACCTCGTACCCGACGTCCGGCGACCCGATCGTGCCCGAGGACATGGACGTGATCGTCGTCGTGAATGAGGGAAGCGCCTCCGCCTCTGAAGTGGTTTCGGCCGTCCTTCAGGAAAGGGGCAGGGCGACGGTGGTGGGCGAGAACACCTTCGGCAAGAACACAGTCCAGCAGAGATTCGCCCTGTCCAACTCCGGGGCGCTCAAGCTCACGATTGCCCGCTGGCTGACTCCGGAGGGCCACGATTTCGGCTCCGTAGGGGTAACCCCGGACGTGCCCGCTGACATCGAGGCCAACCTGCCGATCGAGACCGTGGTGCAGGAGGCCCTGGCCGCATCGGTGACACTCGGGGGCTAGCCGAAGGCGGCATGGACTCGGCCCATGCCGAGGAGGTCATCCCACCGGGTATGCGATCCCGGTGTTGGCGTGACAGTCGTACCCGTGCGGGTTCTTGCCCAGATACTGCTGGTGGTAGTCCTCGGCGTAATAGAACTCACCCAACGGTGTGATCTCCGTTGTGATGTCGTCGAAGCCCAGCGGTGTCAGCTCCCCCTGATACTTGTCTCGCGACCACTTCGCAGTCTCCAGTTGCGCGTCCGTCGTCGTGTAGATGGCCGACCGGTACTGCGACCCGATATCGTTGCCCTGTTTCATCCCTTGCGTCGGGTCATGGGTCTCCCAGAACACCTTCAAGAGCTCCTCATAGGAGACTTCTTCGGGCCGGTACACCACCAGCACCACCTCGGAATGCCCGGTGCGGCCGGTGCACACCTCCTCATAGGACGGATTTGGCGTGTAGCCGCCTGCGTAGCCGACGGCCGTGCTGTAAACGCCATCCATCTTCCAGAACCGCCGCTCGGCGCCCCAGAAGCAGCCCATCCCGAAGACGGCCGTCTCGGTTCCCTCCGGGAAAGGCCCCACCAGCGGATTTCCGTTGATGAAATGGGCCGGCGGGACGTCAACCGCCGTGGCACGCCCGGGGAGAGCAGCACCGGCTTCCGGCATCTCTGTCTTCCTTCGTCCGAACACGTCCACCTCCTGGGTGCGGCAGTCAGGCCAAGACTGCTTCGAGCTCCATCTCGACCTTCCATCGGGGGTCGAGCAATCCACTGACGACAACCATTGTCGAGGCCGGTCTGATTCCCGAGAAGACCTCGCGATGTGACTCCCCCACCGCATTCGCATCGGCGGCGTCGAGCAGATAGGTCCTGGTCCGAACCACATCCTTGGGGCGGCCGCCCGCCTCTCCAAGGGCGGCGAGCATGATCTCCAGACAGCGACTGGCCTGGGCTTTGGGGTCAGGGTCCACCGTTCCATCGGGCCAGATCGGAGCGGTTCCCGAGACCACCACCCGGTTTCCCACCCGGACGGCGCGGCTGAAGCCGATCGCGTCCTCGAACGGGCTTCCCGACTGCACATTGACTCGTTCCATAGACCGGCCAACCTAGCCCACCGTCCGACCCAGCACTTCTCGTCCCACGGGCCATTCATTACGCTCCACGGGTTCTCATGCGTGCGCTGCGCTCTTTGACTCTCCTTGCCCTCTTTTCGACCTTCGCCCTCGGTGTGGCGACCGTGGACCACCACATGGCGCGCGCCCAGACCGTCGACGAGTCGGAGGAGGAAGCCGAGGCGGCGGAGAGGCAGGCAGAGGTCGCCGCCGGTCTGGTCGACACGGCGGTAGCCCGAAGGGCCGAGATCGAGTCCGAGCTGGCGGTCAGCATCGCCCGGATCAACGATCTCTCCGCACAATTGTCCGCCGTTTCGTCCGATCTCGACAGCCTGAAGGCACAGATCGCCTTTGGCGACGCGGAGCTGACCGGGATCGAGGCCGACATCGAGACACATGCGGTCGATGCCTACATGGACGCTCTGGTCGGTCCCGGCGTCAGCTTCGTGAACTCCGCCAACGTCGAACAGGCAATGGTCACCGGGCAAGTGGTTGAAGACGTCGTCACCGCCGGTGCGGCCAGGGTCAACGAACTGGTGGTGAGAAGGGAGGCCCTCGAGGACCTCCAGGCCGATTACCGGGTGCAGCAAGACCGGGTGGCAGCCCTCAGGGCCGAAGTCGACGCAGAGATCGAACACCTCGCCGCCCTCTACGACGAGGCGGATTCTGCGGTTGGCAACGCAGTGAGAGAGGCCCTCGCCGCCGATGCCGCCCACCGGGAGGCACTGAGCGCCGTGGACGCTGCCCAGGCACGGGAGGAGGAGCGAAGACGTCAGGAGGAGAGAGCACCATCGACTACGACACCCCCGCCCGAGGAGGAAGAGGAAACCACGACCACGACCACGGCACCGGAGGCACCGGTAACGACCGACGGTGGCGGAGGTGGGAACGGTGGAGGCGGGTGGGTGGGATTTCCCGCCCGCCGTGGAGCAATGGAGATCGCTCGTTCAGGCGTATTTCCCGTCGAGTCGCGTCGATGAGGCGCTGGCAATCCTGCAATGCGAGAGCCTCGGAGACGCAGATGCCTACAACCCCTACTCGGGCGCCTCGGGCCTCTTCCAGTTTCTCCCTTCGACCTGGGCTTCCACCTCCCCGCAGGCCGGCTTCTCCGGAGCCAGCGTCTTCGATGCTGGGGCCAACATCGGGACCGCGGCGTGGCTGGCCAACCGCTATCAGGAGCTGGGGAAGGGTTACTGGAGCCCATGGTCCTGCCGGAGGGTCCTCGGGTGACAATTGGTCACGGTCGGGGAGTGAAGGAAGAGTGGTTCTACTGCCTCGACCACCGCACCGTCGAGCTTGCCGACGGCTGCCGGGCCGCAGTCCGCATCGGGCCATTCGGAACCCGCGAGGAGGCAGCCGACGCACTGGAGATCGTCGAGCGTCGCAACCGGGAGTGGGACAACGACCCGGAATGGTCGGAGGACTGATTGGGGCCTGACCGGCCTGGAATCGGCAATGCCGGGCGGCCCTCGTAGAATCTCGGCGCTCGATGGAGACTGCCCAGACCGACCCACGACAGCAGATCCTGTTCATGGCGTTGGCCGTGGCCGCAACGCTGCCCGGGGTGTATCTCCGCATAACCGGCATCCATCCCGAGCCGATCCTGGCCGCGATCCTGTACGGGATGGCGATCGTCGGGGCCGCCTTCATCCTCTCCTGGGCCGCCGAGGTGATCCAAATGGACATCGCGGCCGGGCTCGCCCTGGCATTGCTCGCGTTGATCGCCATCCTCCCCGAGTACGCCGTCGACTTCGTGTTCACCGCCAAGGCTGGCGAGGAGTTCGCGGAAACGGGGGCAGCGACCCAGTACGGCCCCCTCGCGTTGGCCAACATGACAGGGGGCAATCAGCTCCTGATCGGGCTGGGCTGGCCGATGGTCATCCTGATCGGAACCTGGCGAGTCAGAAAGACCCGAACACCTCCGGAAGCGGCGGAGGGGACCACCCCGACCGAGATCAACCTCGCCCGGGGGCAGTCGGTGGACATCGCCTATCTCACCATCGCCTCGCTATACGGGCTGACTCTCTTCCTCAAGAACACTCTCTCCCTCTTCGACGCAGCGGTTCTCATCACCATCTACGTGCTCTACCTCAGGAGGCTCTCGGGGGCACCTACCCACGAGCCCCACTTGGTGGGTCCCTCGGCCTACATCGGATCGTTGCCCAAACGGGCCCGACGGATCATCAACTACGCCATGTTCGTGGTGGCCGCCGGGGTGATCCTGCTCTGCGCCGAGGCGTTCGCCGAATCGATAATCGAGCTCGGCGAGGCGATCGGGGTCAGCGAGTTCCTCCTCGTCAAGTGGATCGCCCCCACCGCCTCCGAGGCGCCCGAATTGCTTGTGGCCACACTCTTCGCCTGGAGGTTGGCCAGCCGCACCGGCCTGGGCGCCCTCATCTCGTCCAAGGTCAACCAGTGGACTCTCCTGGTGGGCACCCTCCCCATCGTCTTCTCGATATTCGCCGGTGTCCTCCACGGCCTCCCGCTCGAAACGACCCAGCGAGTAGAGCTGTTCGTCACGGCGGCCCAGTCGGTCTTTGCCGTCGCCATCGTCGCCAGCCGCTCGGTCAGCCGCACCGAGGCATGGGTCATGCTCGGCCTCTTCGTGGCTCAGATCGGTGAATCGATAGTCACCGAGCTGGGACACATCTCCGAGGAGCTGTCACACCAGGCGCGGATAGGGGTCGGGATCGTGTTCCTCATCGCCGCGGTTTGGGTGCTGCGCAAGGATTACCGGGCATTCTTCATCAACGTGCGCGACGGCTTCCGCACCCCGTGGAGCGAGCTCGCCGCCGAAGAGCACGTCTAGAACCAAACCCGAACCCCTTCCAAACTGTCCTGCTCGGGACGTATCTTCGGTAGGAACGACTGAAGGAGGTCCTGTGGCCACCAAGCACTTCACGCCCGCGTTGTTCGCCTTCCTGCGCGAGCTGGAAGCCAACAACGAGAAGATCTGGTGGGACGCCAACAAGGATCGCTACCAGACCGTGGTGCGGGACCCCGCCCTCGATTTCATCACCGACTTTGGGGCGCGTCTGGAGAAGCTCTCGCCCCATTTCGTTGCGGATGCGAGGACGACCGGTGGCTCTCTGATGCGGCCATATCGCGACACGCGATTCTCCAATGACAAGACTCCGTACAAGACCAACGTGGGCATCCAGTTCAGACACGAGGCGGGCAAGGACATACATGCCCCGGGCTACTACGTCCATCTCGAAGCAGGCGGCTGCTTCGCCGGCGTCGGGCTCTGGCATCCCGAGACTCAAGTGGCGCGCTCACTCCGCCAGGCGATCAACGACCAGCCCGACGAGTGGGCGGCTGCAACCAAGATCGAGGAATTCGCCAAGACCTGGACACTCGATCAGGACGACGATGAGCTGCTGAAGCGGGTCCCGCCCGGGCTCGACCCGGATCATCCCTACGCCGACGACCTGCGGATGAAGTCTTTCATCGCCGGAGCCAACCTGAGCCAGAAGCAGGTGACCGGAGCCGGATTCGACGAGCAGCTGGCCGGCATGTTCACCAGGGCGAGCCGATTCACCCACTTCCTGTGTGATGCACTCGGGCTCCCCTTCTAGGATTGCGAAGCCGGGTGCACTGCTCAGCTTGACAATGGTTCCTGGGGGACAGAGAAGATGACGACATTCCCGGGCGTTGCGACGCTCAAGGAAGACAACGTTCCGGTCATGGTGGGGCTGGACGACGAGAAGATCACGCTCGTCTCGGGGGAGATCTCACTTGGTGAGTGGCTGGCCGGGCACTACGAGGTCATCGACCTCGGTTCCGGCGAGTTCGTGATCGAAGCCGAGGACGACTCGATCCCGTTTCTCCCCGACGATCCGAGCGGATTCGCCCTCGGCATCCAGCGAGACCCGGAGACCTCTGTCAGCACCGACCGACCGGCGGCAGCACACGAGATAAGGGAAGGGCCACCACCGAAGCCGGCCACCGTCATTGCCTTCTGGGTGCTGGCGGCGTTCACCGCCGCCCTCGGCATCTGGGCGACGCTCTGTCGCTGCTGTAATTGCTGGCCGACTTGATGACGACAGGCCTGGCCACGAGGCGGAGCCCCCGGGCTAGCGGGGCAGCTCCATCCAGCCGCCGACCCGATCGAGGAGATACTCGCTCACCTCGTGTGACCGATCGAGCACGTCGCAGAGTTGGTCCCGGCCCATGAGCACATCTACGAGGCTGACCGACGCCCTCCCGGTCAAGGTCAGCCTGCGCTCGGGAGCGTCGGTCACCGCCCCGTAGGAGTCGATGGCGGAGACCTCGACAGGGAGCGTCACGCCGGCCAGACCGGCCAAGTCGGTGGCGAGGACGAGAAGGTCGGGCGGACTGTGGAGGGGTGGGACCGCCCAGTTGAAGAACAGATCCAGGTGATAAACGTTGTCCGGCTCTTCGAAGTCGGAATCCATCTCATCGAGGGCCTCTCGTAAGGACAGAATCACCTTGGGGTCGACATCGAGCGCCACGTGGAGATCGATGGGCCCCCCGCACCCCGCCTCCGGATGGAGGTCGACCTCCCATGACTGACGCAACGAGTAGGTCTCGACGAAATGACGCTCGTCATGGACATGGAACCCGTGCTCAGTGGCGTGCTCTTTCAGATCGGTGACGAACCCGGCGATGTCAACGGACATTGAGCGTGAGGTTATTGGAGTCCTGTTTCAATTGACAGAGGTCAACGGCGGCTTCGGCGCCAGCCGGCGATCAAACCGGCCACAAACGCCAGGAAGGCCGCTTGGGGGATACCGGCCGGTGGCTCCGCCACCAGCACCTGAGGATCGGAGTACATAGGTCGGCTGATTGGCGGCGCCTCCCTGGCTGCGAGCCGATCGGAATAGGCCTTGGTCACCTCCCCCCCGTAGAGGAAAACCATCGACAGGAAGTAGGCAAGGAAGAGGATCACCACGAAGGAGCCGGCGAAGCCGAGAGCTGTGGTGGCGCCGGCGATCTCGAAGTAGATCCCCACCCCGTACGCGGCGATGAGAAAGACCACCGCGGTGAAACGCGCCGCCTACCCAGGCCGCTCGCCAGGGAATCGACGCCACGGTCATTGTCTGGAAAATCAGGGCGAAGACCAGTGGGAGCAGGATCAGGGAGGCGAATGGCGTGATGATGCTGACCAGATCGTCGACCGCGTCCAATTCTCCCGGCAGGAGATTGCTCACGAATCCCCATAGGGCGTTGATCATCCAGGTCGCCACCAGTAAGAAGCCCAGCCCGAGCGCCCAGAGGAATCCGATGCCACGACGGCGGACCATGGCCACGATCCCGGCCACTTCCTCCTGCGGTACCTCGAATATGTCGTTGAGATCGCGTTGCATCTCTAGAAAGAGGCTGGAGGCGGTCCAGATGAGGAGGATCCCCCCGATCAGATAGGCGGTCCCCGTTGAGCCGAGAGCCGAGGTCAGGATGTCCTCGACAATTGCGGCTACCTGTGGCCCTACCACCGCCTCGATTCCGTCGATGATCTCCTGTTGGGCCTCCGACCTGGCTGCCGAGGAAGCTTCCGAGGACGGCGACGGCGATGATCAGGAGTGGAGCCAAGGCGAAAACGGTCCTGTAGGAGATGGCTGCCGCCATCCGCGAGGCGCGGTGGACGCCGTACCCCTCCGCCGCCGCAGCCAGGATCTCGCCTGGTCCTCGTGCCCAGGATGGGAGACGCGCGATGTACTTCTCCATCTCGGGGAGCAGGCTATCGCTGCTTACACTCGGCCCCGGTGAGTCATCCCTTCGAGCCACCCATCGAGACGATGGAGGCCAGGACATCAGAGCAGTGGCCTAAGGGGGATTACCTCTATGAGCCGAAATGGGACGGTTTTCGCTCGATCTCGTGGTCGAAACCGGAGAATCGGATCGACTCACGGAACCAGCGCCCTCTTCTCCGCTACTTCCCCGAGTTGACCGCCGCCCTCGATCAGCTGCCCGCCGGCACCGTCGTCGACGGTGAGATCGTGGTTGTGATCGATGGGGTGACCGACTTCGACTCGCTCCAGCAGCGGATCCATCCGGCCGTGTCCCGAATCACGATGCTCTCCGAGAAGACTCCGGCCGAACTGATCGCCTTCGACCTTCTCGCCGACCGTGGAGAAGACCTCCGGGAGCGCCCTTTCACCGATCGCAGGGAGCGTCTGGTGGACCTTGCCGGCGCCCTGGCCGACCCCTGGCACCTCACTCCCCAGACCGACTCGGCTGAAGTGGCCCAAGGCTGGTTCGACGAGTTCGAGTCGGCAGGATGTGACGGCATCGTCGCCAAGGTCCCCGATCTCGCATATCAGCACGGGAAGCGGGCGATGATCAAGATCAAGCATCGCAGAACCATCGATTGTGTCGTGGGCGGCTTCCGGGAGCACAAGGACGGGGGAAAAATCGGCTCTCTTCTCCTCGGCCTCTATGACGAGCGGAGCGAGCTCCATTTCATCGGTCACTGCTCCGGGTTTGGCGACGTCGACCGAGTCGAGATCTTCAAACGGTTCAAGGATCTCGCGGTCGATGACAGTTTTGGCGAGGAGGCGAGGGCCCCGGGAGCACAGAGCCGCTGGTCCGCTGGAAAGACTCTCGATTGGACCCCGGTGGAGGCCGGAGTGGTGGTCGAGGTCAGCTACGACCAGCTGGAGGGGGACCGGTTCAGACACGCCACCCGTTTCCATCGCTGGCGACCCGACAAGGACCCACTCCAGTGCACGATGGAGCAACTGGAGCGCCCCGAAGGCCCCGGATTCCGCGAGGTGGTGCGGTGAAGGACCTGCTGGGGGGACATCTCAGGGTTATCACTGATTGATGGGCGACAGCACCCAGGGTCCAATGACGTCGTGCCGGTCATTTCCCCCTCAGGCCCCGTCTTCCCCCCCACTTCCACCGGGTTACGCGAGGTGGTGGCTTGAGCGCCATTCTCGAAGTCGATGACCTAACCCACGACTACGGCGAGGTCGTTGCCCTCAGCGGCCTCACCCTCGAGGTACCCCCCGGAGTGACCGGGCTGGTGGGGGCGAATGGTGCGGGCAAGACCACGATGCTCCGGCTCATGCTCGGCCTCCTCCACCCCACCGTCGGGATCGATGCAGGTGCTGGGTCACGACCCGCAGCGCGAGCCGCTGGTGGTGCGATCGAGGATCGGCTACATGCCTGAAGGCGAATGCCTGCCCAAAGACCAGACCGCCGCTGATTTCGTCTCCTATGCCGCCCAGCTCGCCGGCATACCGTCGCACGAAGCAAAGCGACGGTCGTCGGAGACTCTGTTCCTGGTCGGTCTCGAGGAGGAGCGCTTCCGCTTCCTCGGCGATTTCTCCACTGGCATGCAGCAAAGGGTCAAGCTGGCCCAGGCCATCGTCCATGATCCAGACCTCCTTCTCCTCGACGAGCCCGCCTCGGGACTCGATCCGGAAGGGCGCACCCAGATGCTGGACCTGATCAAGAGGCTTTCCGATTTCGACGTCAATGTCATCGTGTCCTCGCACGTCCTGACCGACATCGAGCAGACCTGCGACTGGGTGGTCATGCTCGATGCCGGCAACCTGCTCCGCTCCGGGCCGCTCCAGGGCTTCGAGAAGCTGGGCACTGTCCTGGTCGAAGTGCTCGAGCACCCTGATTCGGTGGCAGCGGCGATCAGGGAGCAGGGCTTCGATGTGGTGGTAGACGGACTGCGACTGGTCGTTGGCCCTGGAGACGAGACCATCGAGCCGATGGTCGTGTCCGCCGTGGCCGAGGCTGGCTCCGGGTTGGTCCGGATGATCCGTGGATCGGCCTCGCTCGAGGACCTGTTCCTCAACCAGGAGACCGTCTAGTGACCGACCAGGTCATCTACGACCGCGGTTATCGCTCCTATGACGGGCCCCGTCTTGGCCCGAAAGGGGCGAGAAGGGCGGTCTACAAGGATGGGGTGCGCCGGGTGCTCGGCCTGGGTCGAAAAGCGCGGCTGAAGATCTTCCCCTGGTCGCTCATCGTCATCGCCGTCGTCGCTGCCGCGGTGTTCGTCGGCATCCACTGGGCGATAGGCAACATCGAAGAAAGCATGCGTCAGGAGATCCCGACGTATGGCGGCCTTTTCGACTTCTACTCGGGCATCTCACTCCTTTTCATCGCACTGGCGGGTCCGCTGCTGCTCATCCCCGACCGGACCAAGGGCGTTCTCTCGGTGTACTTCTCCCGACCGCTCACAGTGGACGGCTACCTCACCTCCAAGGTCGGTGCCTTCGCCACCGTGGTCGCGGCGATCTACATCGTTCCCCAGGTTGTCCTCCATCTCGGCCTCGGCCTCATCGCCGAGGAGGGCTTTCTCTCCTACCTGGGCAACAACCTCGACATCTTGTGGAAGGTCCCGGTGACCACTCTCGCCTTCGTCTTGACCCATGGGGCGGTGGTCTTCGCTCTGTCGGCGGTGATCGATCGGACCGGCATCGCGGCGGCCGCCTTCCTCGGAACCCTGTTTGCCGGCGCAGCGGTGGCCGGGAGGGTGGCCGAAGCCGGCTTCCCCGGTGCGAAGTACTTCTCATTGCTGGCGATCGACCACCACCCGAGGATCATCAGGGACTACTTCTTCGGGGATACTGTCGAGTACGCCCCCGAGGTGGCCGGATTCGAGGTGTGGGTCTCCGTCGTCGTGATCGTCGGGCTGGTGGCTCTGGCCGCGTGGTTTGTCCGCTTTCGTTACCGGAGGCTGGCATGACCGACACCATCGTCGTGACCGACCTGTCCAAGTGGTTCGGTCTCAAGGTCGCGGTGAGCGAGCTCAGCATCGGCTTCCGCCCGGGAGTTACCGGTCTGCTCGGTCCCAACGGCGCCGGCAAGACCACTCTCCTCCGCATCATGGCGGGTCTGCAAAGGCCATCCCAGGGAGAGGTGAGGATCCTGGGAGTCGACCCCCGTCAGGACACCGAGATCTACCGCAAGATCTCCCTCGTCCCCGAGGACGAGTCGGTTTACGACCGGCTCACCGGGCGCCAGTTCGTCGAGCTCGCCGCCCGGTTGGCCAAGATCGACCATCCAATCGAAAGGGCCGACGACCATCATCGATACGGTTGGCCTCACCGATGCCGCCGATCGGGCCCTGGGCGGCTTCTCCAAAGGGATGCGACAGCGGGCCAAGGTGGCGGCGGCCCTCGTATCCGACCCGGAGATCCTCCTTCTCGACGAGCCTCTCAACGGGGCCGATCCGGTGCAGCGGGCGCAGCTGATCGCCCTCTTCAAGCGGCTCGGTGCCGAGGGAAAGACGTTGCTGGTGTCGTCACATGTCTTGACCGAGGTGGAGCGAGTCTCCGACCGCGTTGTCGCGATGGTGGACGGGCGTCTCGCCGCAGTCGGCGACGTGGCCACGATCCGGGCCGCTATGACCGACAAGCCACGCCGGATCTACGTCGACACTCCAGACCCGCGCAAGCTGGCAGCAGCGTTGATCGCCGGATCCGACGTCCTCGGGGTCCAGGTTGACGGGGGGACGGTCCACGTCGAGACCAGGGACGCCGGAGACCTCGCCCGCCGTCTGCCCGCCATCGCCATCGATCATTCGATCGCCATCAGCAAGGTGGAGCCGGTCGATGAGTCGCTGGAATCGGTGTTCCGCTACCTGGTCGAGGGTCGTTAGTGACCCTGGCCCTCCATCTCTATCGACGGATCATGCGCCGGGGCCGGGTCATCGGCCTCCTCGCCCTTGCCGCGGTCCCTGGCCTGGTGTTCTGGCTCTCGGCGTTCGACGCGCCCGACGACGAACTAATCACGCTCTACACCGACGTCCTGGCGTCGGTCGGTTACACGTTCGCCATCGCCGCCCTCATCCTCACCACCGCCACGCTGCGCGACGAGCGCGACAGCGGCACTCTGCCCTATATCTACATGCGTCCGATCGCCAGGGTGAACATGGCGGCACAATCGCTCGCCGCCGGGACGGCTGCTGCCCTTGTCATCGGGGTCGGCGGCTGGATCGCCTCCGCCGTGGCCCTCCTGGCTGTCGGGGGAGATCTGCAGGCGGCCGTCCCCTCGCTGGCCCTGTTCGTGGCGGCCGGCTTCGGATACGCAGCGATATTCGTCCCGCTCGGGTACCTGGTCCCCCGCGCCCTTCTCGTCGGGCTCGGCTACATCATTGTCGTTGAGACGATTCTCGCCTTCGCGGTGGAGGGCCTCGCCCAGATCTCGATCTGGAGGATCTCCCTCTCCATCTACGCCGGGCTCGAGGACGGTTTCGGCGAAGTGGCCCGCCAGGCGATGACACCGGTTACCCCTGGAGTATGGGGCGGGGTAGCCAAGCTGGCCGGCGTGCTCGTCGTCGGACTCCTCGTGCTCACCTGGGCCCTGCGAAAGCGGGACGCTCTGTAGGTCAGCCGTTTGGCGCGAGCCGCTAATAGTCCTCCGAGGGGCGACGCTGCTTGGAGGGTTGGACCCGGGGTGGCTCGTCGGGCATCTTTGGATAATGCGGCGGCCACGGTGCGTCGCCGAGACCATTCTCCTGATCCCGGGCGACCCACTCCATCAAAGTGTCGATTCGCCCGGCCGACTCGTCGATGCCCGCCGTGAGGTCGCCAACCGCTCCGTACCGGTCGGAGAACGATCCCAAAGGGAAGTCCTCGATGGCGACACCGGCCAACTCGTCCCAGGTGATCGGAGTCGAGACAAATCCGGTCGGCCGCACCCCATAGGCCGAGCAAACCGACTTGTCCCTGGCGTTCTGGTTGTAGTCGATGAAGACGCCATTCCGCTCTTCCTTCCACCATTTCGTGGTGACCAGGCCGTCCATCCGCCGCTCCAGCTCACGACCGGCGGCAAGGACCGCCCGCCGGGTCTGGAAGAAGTCCCACAACGGCTCGATGCGGACATAGACATGAATTCCCCGGCTCCCCGACGTCTTGGGCCAGCCGGCCAGACCTACCTCCTCCAGCAGGATCCTCATCCCCGCAGCCGCCTCCTTCACCTTCTCGAAGTCGAACCCCGGGGTGGGATCGAAGTCGAAGCGGAGCTCGTCGGGATGGTCTATGTCTTCGGCCCGAACCGGCCACGGGTGGAAATCGAGACACCCGAGCTGGACGAGGCGGACCACGTCCGCCTCGGTTCGGGGAACGTTCATCATCCCCGGCCGCTGCGAGGGAAATCGGATCTGGACGGTCTCGAACGGTGTGTTCTTGGCTGCGCGTTTGTGGTAGATCGGGTCCTCGTCGACAGTCCCCATGAAACGCTTCAGCATCGTGGGCCGGCCGAAGAGTCCCCTGATCGCCCCTGCCGACAACCATGGCGAAATGATTGGCGACATCGAGCTTGGTCCACCCCTGCTCGGGGAAGATGATCCGTCCCGGACTCGAGATCCTTATCTCCTCACCGTCGACGCTGACAGTGGTCTCGTCACTCATCGGCTTCCTAGTCTTGTGGATCATCGCGGGAAGGGCGAAGGATGGATCAAGTCGAGCAGGTGCGAGAGGCGGTGATCGGGAAGGACACCGCGGTGATGACCCCCTTCGGGCTCCGCCGTGTCACCTACGCCGACTACACGGCGTCGGGTCGATCACTGGCGATGATCGAGGATTTCATCCGCACCCAGGTCCTTCCCCTCTACGCCAACACGCACACCGAGACCTCAGGCACCGGACTGCAGACGACGCGGTTCAGGGAGGAGGCTCGGGAGATCATCAGGGGAGCCGTCGGCGCGAGCCGAGAAGAGCACGCGGTGATCTTCGCCGGGAGTGGCTCCACCGGCGCCGTCGACCGATTGGTGGGCCTCCTCGGCATCAGGATCCCGAGAGCCCTCAGCGAGACTTATGGCCTCGAGGACCGGATTCCCGAAAATGAGAGACCCGTGGTGTTCGTCGGCCCCTACGAGCACCATTCGAACGAGCTCCCATGGCGGGAATCGATCGCTGATGTGATCGAGATCAAAGAGGATTCCGATGGCCACATCGACCTCGTCGAACTGGAGACGAGGCTCGTCGAACACGCACATCGTCCCCTGGTCATCGGCTCCTTCTCCGCCGCGTCCAACGTGACCGGGATCATCTCCGACACCGGAGCCATATCGCGCCTCCTCCATGCCCACGGCGCCCTCTCCTTCTGGGATTTCGCAGCATCGGCGCCATACGTGGACATCGATATGGGCACCTCCGCCGCCGGCGACGGCGAGTACAAGGACGCCATCTTCCTCTCCCCACACAAGCTCATCGGTGGCCCGGGAACGCCAGGCGTGCTGGTCGCCCGCCGTGACCTGCTCCGCAACGAGGTGCCGGTGGTGCCGGGCGGAGGGACGGTCTCCTATGTGGCGCCCGACCACCACAGCTACCTGAGCGACCCTGAGCACCGAGAGGAAGGAGGCACCCCTGCCATCATCGAGTCGATCCGGGCCGGTCTCGTCTTCCGGCTGAAGGAAACCGTCGGTGTGGGCACCATTCGTGCGTTGGAGCACAAGTTCATCAGGCGCGCCATCGAGTCCTGGTCCCGCAATCCGAACATCGAGATCCTCGGGAACCCGGATGCCGAACGTCTCTCGATAGTGAGCTTCGTGATCCGGCACGGCGACCGGACCCTTCATCACAACTTCGTGGTCGCCCTCCTCAACGACCTCTTTGGCATCCAGGCCAGAGGTGGCTGCTCCTGCGCCGGGCCTTACGGTCACCGACTGCTCGGCATCGATCTCGAGACCAGTTCCCGAATCGAGGAGGCGGTCGCCACCGGATGTGAGGTGATCAAGCCTGGGTGGGTCCGGGTCAACTTCAACTATTTCATCGCGGAGGAGGAATTCTCCTACATCATCGAGGCGGTTCACCTCGTTGCCGACCAAGGGTGGCGCCTGCTCCCCATCTATACCTACGAGCCCGACACCGCCTTGTGGCGACATCGGGACGGCCTGCCCAAGCCGCCGACCTCCCTCACCGATCTCGACTTCGCCGGCGGCGGCATCGAGGCCCCGATCACGGCGCCGCTCAGTGACCTGGGGGCATATCTGGCCGAAGCGAAGCGGATCCTCGCCGAAGAGCCCGAGGTGGGTGGCGCATCTCCCGATCTGGGCACTGCCGGTGAACGTCTGCGATGGTTTCCCAATCCAGCGGAGGTCGAACGATGACGGATCCTGTGGAGCAAGCCGACCCGGCCGACCTGGAGGCGTGGCATCACACCTTCGCCCCTCTGGCCTTCAACGAGGCATGGGCCCTCCTCGATGTCACTGAGCCGACCCGGGAACAGGAAGAGGAGATGCTGGCCGCGACCTTCGCTCAGCGCTATCACTGGTACCAGGTGGGCACGCCGCGCAATCAGGCGATCTCCGATTGGCAGATCTCGCGGGTGGCCGCCGTCCTCGGCTACGCCGATCTCGCTCTCCGCTTCGGCGAGCGATCACTCACTGTGTGCCTCGACAACGATCTGGACCCTTTCGTCACCGGTTTCGCCCATGAGGCGATCGCACGAGCTGCCGCCGACGTCGACGACATCGACATGTTCACCGAGCACCTGGAGGCAGCGAAGGAGAAGTTGCTCGAGATCGAGGACCAGGAAGACCGGGATGTTCTGGAGGCCGACCTGACCGAGATGTCGGAGAGATAAGCGTTCTACGTTTTGCGTCTTACGTCTGCGATCTACTTCATTTGTAGAAGGGAAGCCTCTTGAACACGGTGGCGAGGAACTCGACCAAACGGGTGTACCGCTCCGGGGTGATGCCGCCGAAGGGTGAGTAGGCGGGAACCAGGCGTTGGATGGCCACCGTCTGCGGCTCGGTGAACTTGAGGATCCCGTCCAACCCATGCCGCCGACCCAGACCCGATGCCTTCATTCCACCCATCGGTGCCTCGTGTGAGCCCCAACTCGCCACCAACCCGTCGTTGATGGTGACCGATCCCGCCTCCAACCGGGTGGCGATGTCGAGCGCCCGGGCCGTGTCGCGGGTCCACAGGCTGAAATGCAGTCCGAATTCCGAGTCGTTGGCTCGAGCAATGGCCTCGGCTAGATCCCTGTACCCGTATATCGCTGTCACGGGGCCGAAAGTCTCCTCCCGGCACAGCCTCATATCCTCGGTCACATCGGTGAGGACGGTGGGGGCATAGAACAGAGGGCCCTACGTCAGGCCGGGGCTTTCCCCCGGTCAGCAAGGTGGCTCCGTTGGCCACGGCATCCTCGACATGGGCATGGACCCGGTCCAGGTGTGCCTGGTCGATCATCGAGCTGACCCCGCTCGAGAAGTCGAAACCGGCGGTCACCGGCAAGGCACCTGAGTGTTCGGCGAGTCTCCGCGTGAGCTCCTCGCGGATCGACTCGTGGACGTAGATCCGTTCCATGGCGACGCAGGTCTGGCCGGCGTTCGCGAAGCTTGCCGACGCCAGCTCTCGCACCGTCCGCGTTATGTCTGCGTCGGGGAGGACGATGGCGGCGTTCTTCCCGCCGAGCTCCATCGAGCAACTGATGAGCCTGCGGCCCGCCATCTCTGCGATAGACCTGCCCACCTCGGTCGAACCGGTGAACATCACGTAATCCACGGTATCGACGATCGCCTCCCCGATCGGGGCGCCGGCCCCGGTAACGATCTGCAGCACGTCACCCGGCACACCGGCCTCCTCGAGGAGGCTCGCTCCCAACAAAGCGCAGAAAGGGGTCTTCTCGTCGGGCTTGATAAGTGCCGCGTTTCCCGTGGCCAGTGCGGCGATCGCATCGCTGATCGAGAGGATGAACGGGTAATTCCACGGGCTGATGAAGCCAACCAGCCCTTTGGCGTGCCGGTACTCGTAGGTCTTGGTGAACACCGGCATGGCACCCTGATGTCTTCGCCTCCTCGATCGCCCGAGGAGTGACATTGGCGACGTACCTGGTGACGCCGATGACATCAACGACCTCCCTCCACGCATCCATCCTCGATTTGCCGCCTTCCAGCTGGATCAGGTCGGTGACCTCATCGAGGTGATCGAGGAGGATGTCATGGAATCGGAGGAGGATTCGGGCCCGGTCTTCTGCGCCCCGCCCTTCCCAGTCGGGTTGGGCGGCTCTTGCTCGAGCGGCGGCCTCAGCCACATCGTCGTTGTTGGCCTGGGGGACACGCCCGACCACTTCGAGGGTGAACGGGGCAACGACCTCGACCTGATCACGGCCCGCCCGATCGGCTCGCGCCTCCAACCCGCGGAGAACCATCGCGCCGAGGTGCGGGGTGAGTGCGGCCGGGTCACTCGGGGCCATAGGGCAACGGTACCCGCCCTCTCACGTAGCCTGGCCTCCAGCTATCCGCCGGACGGGTGAGGAGAATCGAGATGGTGATCGACGTTGAGACCTGGGTGGAGAGATACGCCGGCGCCTGGGTGGACATGGACGCTGAGGCGGCCGCCGCTCTGTTCACCGACGACGCCACCTATCGGTCGTTCATCTTCGACGAGCCCCATGTCGGTCGCGACGGCGTCAGGTCCTACTGGAGCGAGGTGACCTCGACCCAGAGTGACGTGCAGGTGCGGATGGGCCGACCCATCTTCGAGGGCCGCCGAGCTGCGGTCGAGTTCTGGACGAATATGCAGAGCGACGGCGCGGACGTCACGCTGGTGGGGTGTCTCCTTCTGATCTTCGATGACGAAGGAAACTGCCAAAGCCTCGACGAATACTACGAGTTCGCCCAGGGTCGTATCGAGCCGCCCGAGATCTGGGGTGGCCTCTAGCGGGACGATGTGGTGAGCACTCCGTTAGAGGACTATGCAGTCATCGGGGACACCGAGACCGCTGCGTTGGTGGCAAAGGACGGATCGATCGATTGGCTCTGCCTCCCCCGCTTCGACTCCGGTTCATGTCTCGCTGCCTTGCTCGGGGACGAGGAGAACGGACACTGGCGCCTGGCGCCGGCGGGAGGACCGACCCGGGTCCGAAGGCAATACCGCCCCGGAACTCTCGTCCTGGAAACCGAGATGGATGGAGCGGGCGGAACGGTCCGAATCATCGACGTGATGCCGATCAGGGGGCGCGACGGTGGCGACAACGCCGACGTCGTTCGCATCGTGGAAGGGATCGCCGGCCGGGTGGAGATGAGGATGGACCTCACCATCCGCTTCGACTACGGCCATCTCGTTCCCTGGGTGACACGCTCGGGAGCAAGGCTGGAGGCGGTTGGGGGCCCGGACGCTTTGACCCTGGCAACCCCTGTCGAGTTCCATGGCGAAAACCTGAGCACAGTTGCCGAGTTCACCGTGTCGAAAGGCGATCGAGTTCCTTTCGTGCTCACCTGGCATCCGTCACATCGCCCGGCCCCCAAGGAAGTCGATGCTGAAGAGGCACTCGAGGAGACCGAGAAGTGGTGGCGACAGTGGACCGACGCCAACACGTACGAGGGTGAATGGCAAGAGGCCGTCGATCGTTCATTGATCACCCTCAAGGCTCTCACCTACGCCCCGACCGGTGGCATCGTCGCCGCCCCGACGACCTCGCTCCCCGAAGTGATCGGCGGCGTCCGCAACTGGGACTACCGGTTCGTCTGGTTGCGTGACGCCACCTTCACCCTCGAGACGCTGCTCATGGCGGGCCATCGACGTGAGGCCGTGGCGTGGCGGGATTGGCTGCTCCGGGCGGTTGGGGGCGATCCCGAGGACCTCCAGATCATGTACGGGGTGGCCGGCGAGCGCCGGCTCCCGGAGCTGGAGCTGGGCTGGCTGGCCGGATATGAGGGCTCCCGTCCGGTCCGCGTCGGAAACGCGGCCCATCAGCAGAGCCAGGTGGACATCTACGGAGAGCTGATGGACGCTATCTACACGGCTCGTCGCCTGGGGATGGATCACGAGGAGACGATCTGGGACCTCCAGCAGCTCCTGCTGGAGAACCTCGAAGGAAAATGGGCCGAGCCCGATCATGGTTTGTGGGAGGTACGTGGCGATCCACGACTCTTCACTCATTCCAGGCTGATGACCTGGGTCGCATTCGATAGGGCGGTGAAATGCGTGGAGCAGTGGGCGTTCGATGGGCCGGTTGATCGTTGGCGGGAGCTTCGAGCCGACATACGGGCCGAGATCGAGCAACACGGCTACGACCCCGAGCGCAAGACATTCACCCAGTATTTCGGGTCGAAGGCGCTAGACGCAGCACTCCTCCTCATCCCACAGGTGGGTTTCCTCCCTCCCACGGACGAGCGTGTGCTGGGCACCATCGACGCCATCGAGCGTGAGTTGTCGATCGACGCCAATCTGATTCGCCGGTACAACCCGGAAGAGTCCGACGACGGGTTGCCGGGGAGCGAGGGCGCCTTTCTCCTCTGCTCGTTCTGGATGGTCGACGCCCTGGCCATGGCAAGCCGATGGGACGAGGCCAGACGCCGCTTCGAGCATCTGCTTGGTCTACGCAACGACGTGGGCCTCCTCTCCGAGGAGTACGACCCGGTGTCGCATCGGATGCTGGGCAACTTCCCGCAGGCATTCAGCCACCTGGGCTTGATCGACTCCGCCTACAACCTGCAAGCCGAGGGCAGCAGCCCGGCTCGGGACAGGGCTTCAGATTCGTGAAGGCGGTGACCGTGATCCCGGGGGATCCTGAGTCGCTGCGACTCGAAGAGACGCCAGAACCGAGGCCCGATCGCGATGAATTGGTCGTCGCGACGCTGATGGCGGGGGTGTGCGGCACCGACCATGAGATCCTGGAAGGGGATCTCGGCTACCCACCGTCAGGTCGAGAACGGCTGATCTTGGGTCACGAGGCCCTCGGGCGGGTGTTGGCCGCGCCAGAAGGAAGCGGATTCTCACCCGGCAACCTGGTCGCTCCAATCGTGCGGCGGCCCGACCCTGTTCCATGCTCCAACTGCGCCGCCGGGGAGTGGGACATGTGCCGGAACGGCCGATTCACCGAGGCCGGTATCCGGGGGCTGGACGGTTATGCCGTCGAAAGGCTGGCACTCCCCGTCGACTTCGCGGTGAAGGTGGGCGCCCACCCTGGGCTTCTTGGTGTGCTGGTAGAACCGGCCAGCGTGGTGGCCAAGGCCTGGGAGCACGTGAGCCTGATCGGAAGGCGGGCGCAGTGGGCGGCCAACCGGGTGCTTGTGACCGGGGCGGGCCCGATCGGGCTTCTCGCCGCTCTCTTTGCCACGCGGGTGGCCCACGAGGTCCATGTCTTCGACCGGGCCGACGACGGGCCCAAACCGGGTCTGGTGGACGATCTCGGCGCCGTCTATCACAACGAATCACTGGAACGGATCGAGGAACGTTTCGACGTAGTGATGGAATGCACCGGGAATGCCGATCTGATGATGGCCGTGGCCGGTGTGACCAACCCCAACGGGATCATCTGCCTCGCCGGAGTCGCCGACGAGGGACAGGAGGTGAGGGTCAGCAGCGATCTGGCCCGGGGCCTGGTCCTGGAGAACAGGACCGTCTTCGGGACGGTGAACGCCAACCGCCGGCACTATGAAGAGGCTGTCCGGGTGTTGGCTGAGGCGAACCAGTCGTGGCTGGGGAAGTTGGTCAATCGACGGGTCTCGCTGAGCCGATTCGCCGAGGCGTATGCCCGGCAGCCCGACGACGTGAAGACCGTCATCCAGTTCCCCGATGCCGCGTCGTAACCGCATCGACCCGTGGGGAGACCTGCATGCCGTCTCCGGGCGGGGTCTGTTCACCGGGAACCGCGGCTGTCTGGTCGACGAGGGGGTCGGACGGTCCGTCATCATCGTGGTCCGCTTTGGATCACCTGCCTCCTCGAATACCAGGGGTGGAAGCACCCACTCGACCGGCCCCGAACGTGGACACCGATCTTCTTTCTCGACGACGCGGTCGCACTGGCCGCGGGACACCGTCCCTGTGGCCTGTGCCGACGACGGGCCTACCTCGACTACCGGGATGCCGTATCGCGGGCCGATGGATCGTCTCGTCCGCCCGGTGCCGGCGACCTGAACCGGCGGCTGGCACGGGAACGGCTCCGACGCGGTCGGGGATTGGAACGGGCAGGTGACCGAATCGTCTGGGTGGCACGGATCGAGTCACTTCCAAAGGGGACGGTCATCGTGGGCACGAGTCGAGCTCCCCTGTTGGTCGTCGAGGACCGGCTGATGTCATTCAGCTTCGGCGGCTGGGCGAATTCCTCGGCTCGGCCCCGCCAAGGCTCGGTGGAGGTCATCACCCCACCGACGTCTGTGGCAGCCATGCGCCATGGCTTCGAGCCCGTGTTGCATCCGTCGGCGAATCGCTAAACAATTGCTCCTGCCATGGAGGGACAGCAGTTCGACGCGGTGGTGACCACCGACGAGAGGCAGCGGGTCATGGTCCCACTGCCCTTCGATCCCGACCGACGTCTGGGGACCCAAGAACGAGCACCGGGTCCACGGGACGGTCAATGGCATGGGAGTCCGAGCGGTCGTCGAACCACTCGGCGACGGGCACGGAATTCTCCTCGGACCAGCCTGGCGGCGTCACTGCGGGATCGGGCCTGGGGACGAGGTCGATGTGGCGCTTGCCCCCGAGGGGCCACAGCGGGTCGACCTGGCCCCCGACTTCGCCGCCGCGCTCGAGGCCGAGCCCGATGCCGGCGCCTTCTTCGACTCGCTCGCCCAGTTCTATCGCAACGCTTACCTGCGTTGGATCGACTCCACCAAGCGGAGCCCTGAGTTGAGGGCGGCTCGCATCGTCGAGACCGTGGAACTGCTGAAGGCTGGAGTCAAGCAACGGCCCTGAGCAACTCACATTCACCATGAAATCGCCCAAGATCATCTGCCGCGGAATCGGCAACCCCGCCCACATGGGCTCACGATGCTTCGAGCCTCGCTGACGCTCGATCCCGAATTCAGGGTCGACGAGGTCCAGCGTCGAACCTTCGGCTCGTTCGTCGAGCACCTGGGCCGATGCGTCTATACCGGGATCTTCGAACCGGGCCACGCGACGGCCGACCAAGATGGACTTCGCCAGGACGTGCTCGATCTGGTCAGGGAGATGGGCGTGACCGTGGTGCGCTACCCCGGAGGCAACTTCGTCTCCGGCTACCGCTGGGAGGACGGGATCGGCCCGGTCGAACAGCGTCCGGCCCGGCTCGACTCGGCGTGGCACTCGCTGGAGACAAACGAATTCGGAATCGCCGAGTTCGCCACGTGGGCGGGCAAGGCCGGCGTCGAGACGATGTGCGCCCTCAACCTTGGCACGAGGGGAGTGGAGAGTGCGCTGGATCTCCTCGAGTACTGCAACCACCCCGGTGGCGCTCGATGGTCGGACCTACGCATCAGCCATGGCCATCGGGAGCCGTTCGGCGTGAAGCTTTGGTGTCTGGGCAACGAACTGGACGGCCCCTGGCAGATGGGCCACAAGACCGCCGAAGAGTACGGGCGGTTGGCCGCCGAGACGGCGAGGGCGATGCGGATGATCGACCCGGAACTGGAGCTCATCGCCTGTGGCAGCTCACACTCGGGGATGCCCACCTTCGGCTCCTGGGAAGCGACCGTGCTGGAGCACGCCTACGACCAGGTCGACTACCTCTCGCTGCACGCCTACTACCAGGAGCACGACGGCGATACGGCCAGCTTCCTGGCTTCTGCGATGGACATGGAGGCCTTCATCGAATCCGTGATCGCCACGGCCGATCATGCCCGGGCCAAGACCAGGTCCCGGAAGAAGATCAACCTGTCGTTCGATGAATGGAATGTCTGGTACATCAGTCGCTTCCAGGATGAGGGGCCACCCACCGACTGGCCGGTCGCCCCTCGTCTGATCGAGGACACATACTCGGTCAAGGACGCGGTGGTGGTCGGCACCCTGCTCATCACCCTCCTCCGCCACAGCGACCGGGTGTCCGCCGCATGCCAGGCGCAACTGGTCAACGCCATCGCCCCGATCCGCACCGAGCCTGGTGGCCCCGCCTGGCGGCAGGCGACCTTCTACCCTTTCGCCCATGCCTCTCGATTCGCCAAGGGCGATGTCCTCGATCTCGTCATCTCCACTCCGAGCTACGAGAGCTCGAGGTACGGCGAGACGCCAATGGTGGATGCCATCGCCACTCATGACCGCGATTCGGGCCGGCTGGTCATTTTCGCAGTGAACCGTCACCGTGAGCAGGTCGGCCTCACCGTCGGGCTGCGGGCACTCCCCGGCTATCGAGTAGTCGAGCACCTCCTCTTGGCGGACGACGACCTGGATGCCGTCAACACCCGAGACCATCCCGACCGTGTCATACCGAGCATCGGAGCCCTGCCGAGCATGGATGGCCCGTCCCTCGAGGTCGTGTTGCCCCCGGTGTCGTGGAACGTGCTTCGCATGGAGAGCGTCCAGACCTGAACCGCGGCAACCGCCCGGGCCAAATTCATCCCGGGCAGGCGGCAGGCGGCGATACCGTGCGTCACCGCCTATGACTGCTCAAGCACCGTCCTATCGCGCCACGCTCTCGACCTATCTCCGGCCGCACCGGGGCCGGGTTGTCGTGCTCATGCTGCTCCTCTTGGGGTCGATCGGCCTGCAGCTGGTCATCCCCCTGATTCTTCGCGATTTCATCGACTCTGCCATGGGCGGGGCGGCCGTCGCCAGCCTCACCACAGCAGGAATCGCCTACCTGGTTGCCGGGATCCTCAACCAGCTGCTGGATGCCGGCGCCTCCTACCTCGGAACAGACATCGGCTGGAGCGCCACCAACCGGCTGCGCGAGGAGTTGACCTCCCATCTGTTCTCCCTCGACATGGGGTTCCACAACGACACGACCCCGGGCGAGATGATCGAACGGGTCGACGGCGACGTGACCGCAATCTCCGAGTTCATCTCGCGCTTCTTGGTCAGGTTGATCGCCGCAGGAGTCCTGCTGTCCGGTGTCGTCATCGTCTGCTGGTTCGAATCGCCCGCGATGGGGCTGACCATCACGCTCTACGTCGTCGCGGTCGTCGCCTTCCTGATCCGTCTCCGCAAGGTGGCGGTTGCGGCCGCAGAGGAGGAACGGGAGACATCGGCCCGTCTCTACGGATTCATCGAGGAGCGTCTGGCCGGGGTCGATGACATCCGCTCGCTTGGGGCTGGCCGGTTCACCATGACCCGCTTCATACCGGTGATGCGGGACTTCTACACCCGAACCACGAACGCCTGGCGGAAGCGAATCATCGTCTGGGTATCGGCCAACACGGCTTTCTGGGCCGGAGATGCCCTGGCCCTGATCGTCGGCGTGTGGCTCACAGTGCGCGGGTCGATAACGGTGGGCACCGCCTTCCTCATCCTCCAATACGTCCAACTGGTGCGGCGACCCGTGGAGCAGATGACGCAGGAGCTCCAGGAGCTGCAGAAAGCGGCAGGTGGGATCGTCCGAATCGATCAGCTTCGGCATCTCGGCACTTCGATCACCGATGGTGCCGAAGATCTGCCCGCCGGACCGCTGGCGATCGAGTTCGACGACGTTTCCTTCTCCTACGAGGAACGGGGCGTGCTCGATGGGGTCAGCTTCACACTCGCCGCCGGCAAGTCCCTCGGCCTTCTGGGCCGGACCGGCGGTGGAAAGACCACCCTCACTCGTCTCATTGCCCGGCTCTACGACCCGGATCAGGGCATGGTGCGGGTAGGCGGCCACGACCTGCGGAATCTCCGTCCGGAGTCACTCCGGAGGTCGGTCGGCGTCGTCACGCAGGACGTACAGCTCTTCGAGGCAACTGTCAGGGACAACCTCACTTTCTTCGCCGAACGCCCGGACGAGGAGATCCTGTCCGTTCTTGAGAGAGTGGGTCTCGGTCCGTGGATTGGGCAGCTCGGGCTGGACACGAGGCTCGGGGCGGGTGGCCAGGGGCTATCGGCCGGTGAGCAGCAACTCCTCGCCTTCGCACGTGTCTTCCTGCAGGACCCCGGAGTGGTGATCCTCGACGAGCCCTCCTCGCGCCTCGACCCGGTCACCGAGATGCTGCTCGCCACCGCCACCGAGAGGCTCTACGCGGGGCGGACCGTCGTGATCATCGCCCATCGTCTGGAGACCGTGCGCACCGCGGACGAGATCATGGTCGTTGATGCCGGCCGAATCGTCGAGCACGGGCCCCGGCAGGCACTGGCCGCCGACCCGACCACCCGATACGCCGCACTTCTAGCCGCCGGGCGAGGGGACCTGCTGGGAGACACACGCCCATGAGCACTCTGCGCCTCGTGTGGGAGGTGATCCGCTACCGGCCAGGCAGATGGTTCTTCTGCTTCGTCATGTGGACCTTCGTCCACGGATTGCCGCTGCTGTTCGGGATCCTGATCGGTCTCGTCTTCGACAGGCTGGCCGCAGGAAGCCCCGTGGACGAGACTGCTTGGGCGCCCGCCATCGCTTTCGCGGTGCTCGCCATCGGCCGCAACCTCATCATTTGGCTGGGCGACAGGCAATGGATCAACCACTGGATCGAGCAGTCACTTCAGCTGCGACGCAACCTGCTCCGCTGGCTGATGGAGGCCCCCGGCTCCCGGATCATCCCGCTCGCCCCCGGACAGGCGGTGAGCACTTTCCGCGACGACGTCGATGACGTCCTCGAGTACATGGAGAACTGGGTGGACATGGGAGGCTTGGTTGTCTTCGGTGTCGGGGCAGTGGCGGTGATGGCATCGATCGATGCCGGACTCACGGCGATCCTCCTCATCCCCCTCGTCCTGACCATGGTTCTCACTCAGTCGCTGAGCCCGCAGATCAGGAAGCGGAGGCGTTTGATGCGGGCGGCCACCGATCAGGTCACCGGGTTCATCGGGGAGACCTTCGCCGGTGTCCAGGCGATCAAGCTGGCCGCAGCGGAGCAGCCCGTGCTGGACCGTCTCCATCGGCTCAATGAGACCCGTCACAAGACGGCACTCTCCGACACCGTGCTCACCGAGATCCTGCGTGGGATCAACCGCAACATGTCGACGATCACCGTCGCCATCGTGCTCCTCGTCGCCGCTGACTCGATCAGCGACGGGAGCTTCGGCATCGGGGAGCTGGCGTTGTTTCTCACCTATCTGCCCAGGCTCACCGACTACATGGCATTCGTCGGCGACATCATCGCCCAGCACCGCCGGACCGGGGTTGCCTACGAGCGAATCCGTGCCCTGGCCGTCGATGCCCCCGACGATGAGCTGCTCGACCGGGACCGGGTGTCCCTCGAAGGCGAAATCCCCGACATCGAGCTGCCCGACATCGGCATCGACCCGCTGCAACGGCTCGAGGTGCGCGGGCTCAGTCATTGGTTCCCGGACGGTGGCGAGGGTCTCGAAGGCGTCGATTTCGCCGTGGACCGCGGCTCCTTCACGGTGGTGACCGGGAAGATCGGTTCGGGCAAGAGCACACTGGTTCGCGCCCTTCTCGGGTTGGTCCCCGCCGACGGCGACGTGTTGTGGAACGGCAAGCCAGTCGAGGATCGGGCGTCGTTCTTCGTACCACCGCGTTCCGCCTACACCGCCCAGGTACCCCGGCTCTTCTCCGAGTCTCTCGCCGACAACATCGCCCTCGGGCAGAGAGTGGCCCGGGAGCGTCTGCGTGAAGCGGTGCAGCTCGCGGTGCTCGATCCCGATCTGGAACGGCTGGAGATGGGTGAGCAGACACTGGTCGGGGCCAGAGGGGTCAAATTGTCGGGGGGCCAGGTGCAACGATCGGCGGCGGCCCGGATGCTGGCCACCGACGCCGAGTTGCTCGTCTTCGACGATCTCTCCTCGGCTCTCGACGTCCACACCGAGACCGAGTTGTGGCGTCGTCTCCTCACCCACCGCGACGTTACGTGTCTCGTCGTCTCCCATCGCCGCGCCGCCCTGTCTCGGGCCGACCAGATCCTGCTCATGGACGGGGGAAAGGTCGTAGATCGCGGGTCCTTGCGCGACCTCCTCGAGCGATCGGCGCTGATGCGCTCACTCTGGGCGGAAGAGGAGGAGGCGGCTTGATCATCGGGCTTCCGCCAACGTCGGACAGCCGAACAGGTCAGCCGGCGTATGTCCGCACCGGGAGACCGGAGACGCCGGGCACGACGGTGAACAGCGAACCGGCCAACAGATCGTCATCGGGCTCGAGATTCTCCCTCGAGGTGGTGATGTAGAGGCGGTCGAGGTCGGCGCCACCGAACGCGCAGGCAGTCACCTGTCTCGCTCCGACCTCCACCACTTCGTCGAGGACGCCCTCGGCGGTGTACCGGCGCACCGCGCTCCCGCCATACAGGGCCACCCACACCCCGCCCTGCTCGTCGACGACGAGACCGTCGGGGCCACCGTGCTCGGCCGGGATCGCGACAAAGGTGCGGCGGCCGCTCAGGCCCACCTCGGAGTCGTAGTCGAACACCGAGATCTGGTGCGTTGGCGTGTCGACGTAGTAGGCCAGCGAGTCGTCAGGGCTCCAGTCGAGTCCGTTTGAGATGGTGACGCCGTCCAGGACGACAGTGACCGTCCCATCCGGGTCGAGCCTGTAGAGAGAACCTGCGCCCGTTCGTTTGTCATAGGCCATCGAGCCGCAATAGAAGCGGCCGTCGGGGTCACACCCCCCTTCATTCATGCGAATGTCGCCGCCGCTCCACAGATCGCCGAGGCGGATGATCGTCCCATCCGGCTCCTCGAGGGCAAAGCCACGCTCGAGGCCCTGAACGGAACCACCGCCTCGGCGAGGCCTGATGATTGCGGCGATGTCATCGACGTGACGCCGTTCGATCGACCCGTCTGCGCCGAGAGACATGACGTCGCCATCGAGCATGTCCACCCAGCGCAAACCACCCCATGTCTCCGACCACACTGGGCCTTCGGCGTGATAACACACAGCGTCGGTGAGTTGCTCGGCCTTCATCGCGTGTCGAAACCGGTCATGGGTGCTGCTCCCAATCAGACGGTTGGGAAACTAGCCAGCCACAAGACCGGCATGCGAGCCCTCGTACAGTTGGGGCTTCCCCAACACGAGGAGCGACCCCATGATGGACGAGACCAGCCTGCAGACTGCCCTCGAGCGTCATTGGCAGTACGCGGGCAGGGACGAGGACGTCTCCCACGAGATCTACCACGACGACGCAGTCCTCGAGTTTCCGCAGTCAGGTGAGCGCTTCGAGGGTGTCGAGAACTTCCGGGAATGGCGTCGCCAGTATCCGGCGCATCTCGATTTTCGAATCCGCCGCATCAAGCACGACGGTGACCTGGTGGTGGCCGAGAACCTGATCAGCTACGACGGCGCCCCCTGGATGTTCACGGTGAGCATCCTGGAGTTCCGCGGCGACAAGGTGGAACGGGAGCGGGCCTACATCATGGAGGGCTGGGAGGCGGCCGAATGGCGGGCACCGTGGCGCTCCGAGACACCCGCCGACCCGCCGATGACCTGATCATCAAGCGCCCCAGCTCAACCCAGTCGATCGTCGAGGAAGTCCAGCGTGCGTCCCCAGGCCAGGTCGAAGGCGGCCGGGTCGAAGGTGTCGCCGTCCGGCTCGGCAAACCCATGGCGGGTGCCCGTGAGCGCAAAGACCTCGACCTCGAGGTTCTCGAGACGCATGGTCGCCTCCATGAACGCTGCCTCGTCGTCTGACACGTATTCGTCTTCCTCGGCGAGATGGATCAGATAGGCCGCGTTGGACCCGGCAAAGTCGATCTGCTGGCTGCCGTAGAACGAGACCGCGGCGCTGACGAGGTCGGCGAGGCGCACCGATGCCCAGAGGGCGAGCGATCCGCCCATCCCGAAACCGACGATCCCGATCGGGCCTTCGGTCGACTTCTCGTGGAGGAGCTTGGCGGAAGACAGCACGAGAGACGCGAGACGATTGGGGTCTGCCTTGCCTAGATGATCGAGCGCGTCCTGTTCAGAGACGGGCAACTCGCCGAAATTGATGTCCGGGGCGAGGACCGTGTACCCGTGATCGGCGAGATCATCACAGAGGCTCTTGACCGATGGCGTCAGACCCCAGAAGGAGTGGAGGACCATCACCCCCGGCCCCGGGCCTGAGTCGCCGGAGATGAAGTAGGCGAGGTCGCGTACCACGTCGCGAACCTACCGGCCCTACGCTGGTAGGAGATGACCTCGGCGGTCGCCCCTCTCCGTTATGGCTCTTTCCGCACGCTCTGGGTGGCGTCGATGCTGTCCGCTTTCGGGACCTTTATCCAGAGCCTTTCCTCATCCCAGTTGATGTTCGACCTCACCGGGTCCAACACCTGGGTCGGCCTCATGGTGGCCTCGACCTCTCTCCCCCTCCTCTTCTTCGCCCTGGCGGCCGGTGCCCTCGCAGACATGTTCGACCGGACCAAACTGATGCTGGTTGCCCAAGGGATCATGGGTGGCTCGGCTCTCGCCATGGCGATCCTCACCGGGACCGGGGCGATAACGCCGGGGCTGCTGCTCGGGCTCGGCTTCATCCTCGGCACCGGAGTGGCCCTGAATCTCCCCACCTGGCAAGCGTTGCTCCCCGACATGGTGCCGCGCGGCCTGATCGCCTCGGCCGTTGCCCTCCAGTCGGCCGCTTTCAACGTCGCCCGTGCCGTGGGGCCGGCATTAGGCGGAATCATCTACGCCGCTTTCGGCGCCGCCGTCGGCTTCGGGATCAACGCCATCACCTATGGGTTCGTGATTGCAGGGCTCCTCATGGTGAGGCATACGTTTGAGAAGAGGGAGCGGGACCCGGCGCCGTTGGGCACCGCCATCCTGCTCGGCATTCGATACGCCAGGTTCACCCCGGTGTTCCGCCGGCTCCTTCTCTTGGTCTCGTTGTTTGCGATCACCTCATCGGTCGTGCAGTCGGTGTTGCCTGGTCACAACGAGGCCATCGGCGGTACTGCGACGACCCTCGGCATACTGCTCGGCGCCATGGGCGTCGGCGCACTGGTGGCGACGGTCGCACGACAGCGCTTCATCGACCGGTTCCACCGGTGGGCCCCGATGGTGACCATCGGCCTGTTCGGCCTGGTCGGGATCGGGCTCGGGCTCGCCACCAGCATCGCGACGGCCGCCTTCTTCATGTTCTTCTCCGGTGCTTTCTGGGTGCTCACGCTGACCAACCTCAACGCCACGGCACAGCTGATGGCGCCGGAGTGGATCCGGGGCCGAGCCATGTCGCTGTACAGCTTCTCCTTCCTCGGCATCATGCCGCTCGGGTCGATCCTCTCCGGCGTCCTGGCCGACGCAGTGGGCACAGGGCCGGCCATCGTCATCCTGTGCTCGGCCTCGGTGCTGCTCGGCGCCCTCGTCCCCATGTTCCATTTGCCGAGTCTCGATCAGATCGAGTCGCCCGAGTTCACTCCCGACCGCCCCGGCCCGCTACACGAGGAAGAGACCGTGGAGGGCGGTCCGGTGTTGATCCTGAACACCTGGAAGATCGATCTCGCAGACTTCGAGGAGTTCACGGCCTTGATGAACCTGGTCAGGCTCGTCCGACTTCGCACCGGCGCCTATCGGTGGCGTCTGTTGCGGAATGTCAGCGACCCGACTCGCCTCACCGAGCTCTTCGCCACCGGGTCTTGGGAGGAGCACCTGGCTCAGCATCGCCGCATCGATGATGCCTCGGCAGACATCATCGCCCGGGCCCGCTCATTCGACCGGGCTGGGGGCCCGGTAACGACGACATCTGATCTCGGTCGACGTCGAGGACCCGCCCAACTTCGCCGAGCTGGTGAGCACACACGAGGCGATGCACCAGACCGACGGATCGATCCCGACCATGGCCGATCAGGATGTGGACTGAGCGGGCGCCCTCCTGATAGGACCGGGCGGCCTATCCTCGCTCGAAGGCATCCATGGTGAGGAAGGCTTGCCTTGACCAAGCACGACTCGGATCCGGAAGAGTTGTGGCGGGACGTCCTCACCAACCCGAACAGCCCCATCTATCGGTACGGGCGAGTCCGAAAGCACTTCCCGGGCAACCCCAGGTGCAAGCTGTGCAAGGTGCCACTGGCCGGCATCGCCACACCGATCCTCAGGATGAGCGGAATGGGACCGTCGAAGGGAAACCCTCGTTTCTGCAACGCCTGTGAGCTGTGGGCGAGGCATCACCCCGGCGGCGCCGAGGTCGAATTGACCCTGCTCTTTGCTGACGTTCGTGGGTTCAACGGGTCTAGCCGAGGAGCTCGGGCCTCGTGACTTCGCCGCGCTGATGCAGCGCTTCTATCACGCCAGCAACGGCGTTTTCATCGAGAGTGACGCCTTTCTCGACAAGCCGGTCGGCGACGAGGTCATCGCGCTCTACTTCCCACTGTGGGGCGTGGATCATGCCGCCAAAGCCCTACGCGCTGCTCGGGGACTGCTGGCGAAAACAGGGTACGGCAGTCGTAATGGGGCCTGGATACCGATTGGTGCAGGTGTGCACACAGGACTCGCCTATGTGGGCACCGTCGGCTTGGAGGGGCGGGACGGGTACGACGTCACCGCGCTCGGCGATGCCGTCAACGTAACCGCCCGGCTCGCCTCCCTGGCCCAAGCCGGAGAGGTCCTGGTGAGTGAGGATGCCCACGCGGCGTCAGGGCTCGACCTTGATGACCTCGAACATCGAGTTTTGGAACTCAAGGGTCGCTCGGTGCCGCTCGAGGTGCGCGTGCTCACTTCGGCCGCTGTGCTCATGTGACGCCCGGCCGGTCAGCGGCGATCACCACGATCGACGAAGGTCATCTCCCGGTTGAACTTCTTCCAATCCGATTTCTTGGTGGACCAAACGATGTCGACGCCGATCTCGACCAGACCGATGACCACCAAGGCCCAGACCACCCACGTTGGAACCCCGGCGGCGATCGCGGCGCCCACGAAGATGAAGGGCATCAGCTTGGTGACGATCGCACCCGACGCATGCATCCAGGCCCGGGAGTTTGCCGGGACCCGCAGGTACGTGGCGTAGTCGAGCTTCACTCCGGGTTGCGGCTGGGCGAGTTTCCCCACGAACCAGTGGGTGAACCTCATTCCCATCAGAGTCCCCACCAGCAGATGGGTCAGACCATGGGTCGTCACCAGGATGATTCCGAACCCGAGCAGGAAAGCGAGCGCCGCCCCGATTCCCTCCAGGTAGTAGGCCCAGCCAACAAGGGCCAGCCCGATGAGGGTGGCCCCGATGATCAGCACGTTCCCGAGCCAGATCGGTACCGCCACCAGCGCCCACGTCTTGAACGCCGCCCGATCGATCCGCGCAATCCTGTCGGCGTATTCCTCGATGAGGGCTGGGTCCCGCTTGACGGTGTCGACTGCCTTCCAGAAGCCGGTAGGCCCCAACGGGGTCCCGACCGTGACCGCCTTCTCGGCGTCGTCCAGCGTCGCCCCGACCCGTGAGCTGTCCATCACCCTCATCTAAGTACGGTGCGATGGTGCAACTCGTGCATCTCATCTGGTGTTCTACTTGCGATGGATGATCTGACTGCAGCCCTGGCCAGGGACCTGGACGGCGCCTTTTCCACGTTGGTGGAGAGCGCCGGCCCCGGCCTCTACTGGGGGCTGCGCCGACTCTGCGGCGATCACCAGGAGGCCGAGGACCTCACCCAGGAGACCTTCATCCGCGCTTATCGGGCGCTGGGTCAGTTCGACCGTGGGCGGTTCGAGGAGCTCAGGTTGTCGCCGTGGCTGTGGACCATCGCGCTCAACCTGGGGCGGAACCACCTTCGCAACCGTTCGAGGCGGCCCACCTTGGTGGAGCTGCACGCGAATCCGGCGGTCGACGACCCGGAGCCCCCCGACCTGGCAGCCTGGGACACCCGACTCTCGGTGCTCCCGGTCAGCCAGCGGAGAGCGGTTGTCCTGCGACACGTGGTCGGGCTGGGAATCGGGGAGATCGCTGAGGCCACAGGGCGTCCCCAGGGGACGGTCAAGGCAGACATCCATCGTGGACTGGACCGGCTGAGACGAGTGATGGAGCAAGAACAATGAGCATCGAGGACCAACTTTCGGGCCTGACGGGAGGCCTTCCCGAGGGCATCAGCGAAGGGATCGCGCTCGGCACCGGCATGGCGGATGGCTACGACCTCTACCCATCACCGGTAGGCGAGGTGGTCGTGACCTTCAACATCGAGGGTGTCTCATCCCTCGATCTGGCTACTGAAGGCTACGAGAGGCGATTCGCCGGCAGACATGGGCGCCGTCTGTTTCGGGCCGACCCCCCGGCCGACTGGGGCCGGCACATCCCTGCGGCGATGGAAGCAGGGACCCCGGGCCGGCTACCGGTCGACCTCCGCTCGAGGACTCCGTTCCAGGCCCGTGTGCTCCGGATCGCCGCTTCGATCCCGCGGGGTGAGGTCCGGCCCTATGGCTGGCTGGCTCGGGAAGCAGAGAAGCCCGGCGCCTCCAGAGCAGTGGGTTCGACCATGGCCCGCAACCCCATCCCCCTCATCATCCCTTGTCACCGTGTGGTGCGATCTGATGGTCATCTCGGTGAGTACTCCCTGGGCGGGCCCAACAACAAATGGGAGTTGCTCACGCATGAGGGGGTGGAGCCGGCCCGTCTCGTCGAGCTCGCCGAGCACCATATCCGGGTCCAGGGCGATCCCACGACGGGCGTCTATTGCCATCCCACCTGTCACGTCATCCGGGCATCCGGGCAGTGGAACATTGTCGATTTCACGTCCACCGCGGCTGCTGGATCGGCCGGTTTCCAGCCGTGCGAGGTCTGCCGGCCCGGTTAGCCGCCTCCTACCGGCGCCGGTAGCCTCTCGGGGCCTATGGCCAAGAACGGGAACGAGAAGCTGGCAGTCGACACCATCAAGGCGCTGGCCATGGACGCGGTGCAGAAAGCCAACAGCGGGCATCCAGGGATGCCAATGGGCATGGCCGAGATCGCGGTGACGTTGTGGGGGCGTTTCCTCAAGGTGGACCCGACGGTCCCCGATTGGCCGGACCGCGACCGGTTCGTCCTCTCCAACGGGCACGGCTCGATGCTCCTGTACTCCATGCTCCATCTCTGCGGCTTCCCGCTCACCCTGGACGAAATCAAGAGCTTCAGGCAGTGGGGCAGTCACACCGCAGGCCACCCCGAGATCGACCAGAAGCTGGGAATCGAGATGACAACGGGGCCCCTGGGCCAGGGATTCGCCACCGGGGTCGGCATGGCTATCGCCGAGACACACCTCAGGGCCCGCCTCGGCGAGGATCTGGTGAATCACAGGACTTTCGGCTTCGTCAGCGATGGTGACCTCATGGAGGGAGTCAGCGCCGAGGCGGCCTCATTGGCCGGCCGGTTCGGCCTCGGCAAACTCATCTATCTCTACGACGACAACGACATCTCGATCGACGGCTCGACAGACATCACCTTCGCCGAGGACGTGCCGAAGAGGTTCCAGGCTCAGGGCTGGCACACCCAGGAGATCGACGGGCATGATCTGGAGGCCATCGACGAGGCCCTGGAGGCCGCCATCAACTTGGAGGACCGGCCCTCGCTGGTCATCTGCCACACCCATATCGCACATGGCGCCCCCAATGCCCAGGACACCGCTGCAGTCCCACGGCTCCCCACTCGGGAGACGAGGAGGTCGCCCTGGCGAAGGAGGCCATGGGATTTCCGGTGCAGCCCACCTTCCTGTGACGCCCGAGGTCTACGAGTTCTTCGACGACGGCCATGGCCTGGGGGAAAGAGGAGCGAAAGACGTGGTTCAACCGCCTGGAGACCGCAGACGAAGACAAACGCGCCCTCTGGGAGCGGTTGCATTCGCCCGCACCTGTCGAGTTGAAGGGCCCCGGGTTCAGTGTCGGCGAGAAGATGGCCACGCGGTCGGCGTCGGGCAAGCTGTTCGCGGAGATCGCCGAGCAGGTCCCCGGGTTCATCGGCGGCTCGGCCGATCTGGTCGCCTCGACCAAGACCGTGATCGACCCCAAACGCCGCTACTCGCAGAGTGATCGGGCGGCGCGGGACATCCCATTCGGGGTCAGGGAGCACGCCATGGGATGCATCACCAACGGGATGGCGGTCCACGGCGGGCTCAAGCCCTATGCCGCGACCTTCTTCGTCTTCAGCGACTACATGCGGCCCGCGGTCCGTCTCTCCGCTCTGATGTCGGCCCCATCGGTGTGGGTATGGACCCATGACTCTGTCTTCCTCGGCGAGGACGGCCCAACCCATCAGCCGATCGAACACCTCCCGTCGTTGCGAGCCATGCCCACCCTCTGGGTGATCCGCCCCGCCGATGCCAATGAGACCCTGGCCGCTTGGGAGATCGCTCTCGATCGACACGATGGCCCGGTGGGACTTCTCCTCACCCGTCAGGACGTCCCGGTCCTCGAGACCGATCCTGCTGGAGCGAAGAAGGGCGGATATGTGCTCCAAGATGGCGACGCGGTGACCCTCATCGCCACCGGCTCCGAGGTCCATGTGGCTGTCGACGCGGCGAGCATTCTCGAAGACAAGGGCATATCTACAAGGGTGGTGAGTCTTCCCTGCTGGGAGCTGTTCTTCGAGCAAGCCGAGGAGTACCGATCCGATGTGCTCGGGTCGGCTCCCCGGGTGGCGATCGAGGCCGCCTCCCCATTCGGTTGGGAGCGCATCGTGGGCCAGGATGGGCTGATCCTCGGCATCGACCATTTCGGGGAGTCAGCCCCCGACACGGTCATCGCCGAGAAGCTCGGCTTCACCGGCACGGCAGTGGCCACACGGGTGCGGGACCATCTCTCCGCCCTGAGGTGAGCCGCGGGGCCGACGTCGTCGTTGTGGGAGCCGGCATTGCCGGCGTAGCCGCTGCCTATGAGATGACTGTGAAACACGGAATCGGCAATGTCGTGATCGTCGATCCCCTCCCCCCGCTGTCGCTCACCTCCGACAAGTCCACAGAGTGCTACCGGAACTGGTGGCCCAACCTCCCGATGGTCGGATTGATGAGCCGCTCCATCGATCTCCTCGAAAAGATGGCGGCCGATTCGGGGAATGTCTTCGCCCTGAACCGGCGGGGCTATCTGTTCGTGACGGCCGACGACGAGCGGTTTCACCGGATGTTCGAGGACGCACATCACACCTCGACCCTCGGCGCCGGCCCCGTGCGCCTCCATCCGGGACCGATTCCCTACCGCGCCTCGCCTGCGGAGGGGTTCACCGGCGTTCCGGAGGGCGCCGACATCCTGGTGGGGCCGGAAGAGGTCCTCGCCCATTTTCCCTTCGTGACCAACCAAGCAGTGGGGGCAATCCATGTCAGGAGAGCGGGCTGGTTCAGTGCCCAGCAACTCGGTGCCTGGATGCTCGACCAAGGCAAGGATCGGGGGCTGGAAGTGGTCGTCGACGAGGTGATCGGCATCGAGGTCTTAGCAGGGGCGATCCGATCGGTGTCACTGGCGAGCGGTGGCGAGATCGCTACCGATGTGGTCGTCGACGCCGCGGGGCCAATGGCCCGCAAGGTGGCGGCCATGGCCGGGGTCGACCTGCCTCTGTTCTCGGAGCTTCACATCAAGGTCGCGTTTCGGGACCATCTCGGTGTCATCCCTCGCGACGCCCCGATGTTCATCTGGAGCGACACTCAGCGTCTCGACTGGAGTGACGAGGAGCGGGAGGCCCTTGCCGCGCAGGGCAGGGAAGACCTTCTTGGCGAAATGCCGGTGTTCTGCCACGGTCGCCCCGAGGGCGGCGCCGACTCACCGTATCTCCTCGGTCTTTGGGAGTACCACGGCATTGTGCAGGAACCATCATGGCCCCTGCCCGAGGATCCTCTCTACCCGGAAGCGGTGCTGCGCGGGCTCACGACCATGGTCCCGGGATTCGACCTCTACCGGGACCGACTCCCCCAGTCGGTCGTCGATGGCGGCTACTACACCAAGACCAAAGAGAACCGACCTCTCGTTGGTCCTGCAGGCCCCTCCGGCTTCAACCTCCTCGCCGGCTTGTCAGGGTTCGGGGTCATGGTCGCCCCCGGCGCAGCGGATCTGCTTGCCGGTCATATCACCGGCGCCGAGTTGCCCCCCTACTCAGATGTGTTCCGCTTGGACCGATATGAGGACCCTGAGTACATGGCCTCGATCTCGGGCTCGCTCAGCTCGGGACAGCTCTGACCCTCAGTCTTCGAGGACGGAGAGGACGTTCCCAGCGGGGTCGAGGAACCAGGCGATCGGCGGGCCGAAATCGTCACGCACGATTCCCTTCTCATCCTGATTCATGCCGTCGTACCGCACCGTCTCGATCCCACGCCCGGCCAGGTCCTCCACGGCCCGATCGATGTCCTCCACCGGGAAGTTGAGGATCGTGAATGTCGCCGGGCTGTGATTCGGCTTCGGGTAGATCATGATGTTCCCACCGTCCGGGATGTGCAGGCCGAGCATTCCGTGTTCCTCGGTGACGTTCAGGCCCAATGTGCCTTCATAGAACTGGCGCGCCCTTTCGATGTCGTCGACCGAGAAGCCGCTGAAGGCCTTCGTCTTTTCGAACACAGCCACCTCCTGTGGTCCGGATGAGATGAGTTTCCCCGCCCTCGGGAGTCTCTAATCGCATTGGATGGAGAAATCGATCCCGGTCGGCCTGCCCTGATCTGTGACGTGGGCGGAGTCATCTCGCCCGATCTGGCCACGATCGAGGCCCTGTGCCGCTTTCGACTCGCAATCGCCGACCGGGGATATGCGGTCCAGCTGCGCGATGCCTCACCGGGCCTGCGCGAACTGCTCGGTCTATGCGGTCTCGACGGGGCCCTACCCCTCGTAGACGAGGGGCAATCCGAACAAGGGGAACAATCGGTCGGTGTCGAGAAAGAAATTGAGCCCGGAGATCCGACCATATGAGATCTCCAGGACCTGAAGCGACCAGGGCACGTATCCGCCGTCTGGGCCGGGCTTGTACTGGCCAAATGCAGGCAGTCCGTTGGCCGGCTCCGTGGGCACGACGACCGACCCACGACAACCGATGCCTGTGCCCAGGAACCAACCCCTGATGGCGACATGACCACGCAGCCAGAGGTCGTACGGCGGCATCGACTGCACCACGTCGTCGTGAAGGAGGGCGACCAGAGAGTCGAGGTCGTATCTCTCGAATGCGTCGACATAACGGCTGAGGAGGGCCTGCTGCTCCTCGTCGAGGGGCCGGAACGCATCTGATTCGGTCGGCTCGAGCTCTGCGAGCGTGGCCCTCGCCCGCTGTAGTGCGCTGTTGACAGAGGCGACTGTGGTCTCCAATAGCTCGGCGACCTCGTCGGCCTTCCAGCGAAGGACATCACGCAAGATCAAGACTGCCCGCTGTCGCGCCGGAAGATGCTGGAGGGCGGTGATGAAGGCGAGCCGCACGGACTCCTTCGCGATCGCTATCTCCGCAGGATCGTCGCTCGTGGGGAGGATGACGCTGTCGGGGACCGGCTCGATCCAGGTGACCTCCGGGAGCGGGGCGGGAAGCATGGTGTCGGCAGTGGAGGCAGGCCCGAGGTCCATTGGGCGAGCCCGGCGTTTCCGGCCTTCGAGCATGTCGAGGCAGACATTGGTGGTGATGCGGTAGAGCCAGGTCCTCAAAGACGAGCGACCCTCGAATCCGTCGCCGGCCCTCCAAGCCCTGATCAAACTCTCTTGGACAGCATCCTCGGCCTCGAACGATGAGCCCAGCATCCGGTAGGCGTAGCCGGTGAGCTGTGGCCGATACTGCTCGAGATCCTCGAGTGAAGGTGTGTCGCTCCTGGTGTCTGTCGCCGTCGATTCGCTCATGTGGCCCCCAGTATGGGACATCTACATCTCCAGTCGGACGGCGAATACGACCACTGCCCGATGACCTGGCATGTCTGCCGATTAATTCTGAACTTGATTGCGGTCTGAATCGATGGGGTAACCCCCCGAACTGTCCACTCTCGCGCATTTGAGAGGAGTAACCATGCAGAGCCCTGTCACAACCACCAACGAGCTTTCGATCCCCAAGCTACGCGAGGTGATCGACGGTGAAGTGATCACACCTGACGACGGTTCCTACGACGAAGCACGGCACGTTTTCTACGGCATCGACCGCCGGCCGGCCGTGATCATCCGCCCCACCAACGCAAACGAGGCGGCGTATGTCGTTTCCATCGCTCGTGATTCCGGAACAGAGCTGGCGGTACGTAGTGGTGGTCACAGCATCGCCGGGTATGGGAGCTCGAACGGCGGGATCACCCTCGACCTGTCGGCGATGAAGGCCGTCGACGTCGATCCAGAGAAGCGCACCGCTTGGGCCCAGACCGGGTTGACCGCCGGCGAGCTAACCACGGCGCTCGGGGAGCACGGCCTCGCCGTCGGGTTCGGCGACACCGGCTCAGTGGGGATCGGCGGGATCACCCTCGGGGGCGGAGTGGGATTCCTATCCCGGAAGTTTGGCCTCACCATCGACTCGCTCCTCGCCGCCGAGCTGGTGACCGCCGACGGGAAGCTGCTCGAGGTCGATGCCGAGAACCACCCCGATCTCTTCTGGGCGATCCGAGGTGGCGGTGGCAACTTCGGAGTGGCGACGAGGTTCCAGTTCCGCCTCCACGAAGTCGATGAGATGTTCGGAGGAATGCTGATTCTGCCCGCCACACCCGAAACGGTTGCCGGGTTCGTGGAGCTTGCCGATTCAGCCCCCGACGAGCTGTCGACCATCGCCACCGTCATGAAGGCGCCGCCGATGCCCTTCCTCCCCGAAGAACTTCACGGTCAGGTGATCTTTTTCACCCTCCTTGTCTACACGGGGGACCCCGATTCTGGCGAAGCCGTCGTCGCCCCGTTCCGGAGGCTGGCCACACCGCTGTCCGACATGCTGCAGCCAGGTCGTTATGCGGGCATCTACGAGGGTGAAGAGGAGGGCGCCCCCCCAGGAGTGTTTGCGGTGCGGAATCTGTTCGTGGACAACATCGATCGAGCGGCCGCCGAGACGATCATCGACCAGGTCACTGCTGCAACCTCGGCGATGGCGGTGACTCAGATCAGGGTTCTGGGCGGGGCCATCGCGCGGGTTCCCGAGGACACGACGTCATACGCTCATCGTCGGCAGCCGATCATGCTCAACATCGCGTCGATGTTCGAAAAGGCAGATGAAGCCGCAACTCATCAAGCGTGGGTGGACGGTCTTGCCAGCGCCCTCGGGGACAAGGGCACGGCATATGTCAATTTCATAGGCGACGAGGGTCCGCAGCGGGTACGGCAGGCCTACCCGGGCCAGACCTGGGAGCGTCTGCGGGAGATCAAACATCGGTACGACCCGATGAATCTCTTCCGGCTCAATCAGAACATCCCACCGGCCGGCGACTGAAGCGGCAACGGGCCTGCGGCCAACGTGACAGGACCGACGCAACGAGCCGTGACTCGACGTTCATGCCTCAGCCGGTGGCGGCCAGCTCGTGGTGGGGCTGCAGGGCATAGGCGATCGCGTCCTGGGGCGACATCTCCCCCCCGGCACGGCGGGCGTCGGCGAGGGCCGGGTGTTCTGCCTCCGCAGCGACACCTGCCGCGTCGAGCATGCCTGCGATCAACGCCCATCTGACGAGTCCGACACGGGACCGCGCCGCGTTGGCCGCCCCCAAGGCTGTCATCGCCCTGACCTGGTCGCCCTCGGCAAATGCCAGCCAGGACACCCCATCGAGCAGCACGGCCAGCGACTCGATGCTCCGGAGACGGTCGGTGTACTCGGCCGCCGCCTCGAGAGCGGTGCGGGCCGGACCGATCTCCCCGGCCGTCAGGTGTGTCATCGCTACCTGGCTGTATGTCTGGCTGATGAGGGGGACGATCTCCAGGCGCTTGGCGATGTCCAGCACTTCCATGTGGTTGGCGAGACCAGTGGCCAGATCCCCATCGAGGGTCGACATGGCGGCCTGGAAGCTGAGCGCATACCCGAGCACGAAAGGGTCGTCCAACGAGCGAGCCAGATCCACCGCCCGGGCGATCTGCTCACGAGGCTCGGCGGCGGAGGGATCACCGAACAGAAGCGAGCCGGCAAGCATCAAACGCGCCCAGGCTTCGGTATCCCGGTCTCCGACCCGCGCCGCCAGCTCGATGGCAGGTCGGGCATAGCTGATCGCGGAGGGACCGTCACCTGTCTCCATGCGAAACCCGGAGGCGACGAACAAGATCCGGGCTTGAAGCTGCTCGTCTAGTTGGTCGATGACACCAACGAACTTGCTGGTGTATTTGTCGGTGTCGTTCCAGTGATCACCCTGCCACGCCAATATCCAGCTGCCGGTGTAGAGCGAGCCCGCCAGCTCGATTCGATCGGTCTCGAGCGCCCATTCCGCCGCGGCCCGCAAGTTGCGCCAATCCTTCGACAGCGCATTGATGATCTCCCTCTGCCGTGGCCCACGAAGCAGGGGCTCGGAGCTGGCGGCCACCGAGTCGAAATACTCGGCGTGACGGAGCCGGGTCTCCTCCTCGTCCCCGCCCGCCGCCAGGCGCTCCACTGCGAAATCGCGCATTGCGGTGCCCATGCTCATCCGACCGTCAGGGTCGACCGAGATCATGCTTTGGGCGGCGAGGGTCTCCAGGCCGAGGAACACGTCCGGTTCGTCGCCTCCGGCGACCGCCTCGGCGCCTTCCAGGGACCAGCCGTCGACGAAGGCACCCAGCCGACGGAAGAGGGCCTGATCGGGCTCGGAGAGAAGCCCGTGACTCCATTCGATGGTGGCTCGCAGGCTCTGCTGCCTGGAGGGGAGTTCGGGGGAGGTCGTGGCAAGGTCGAGGACGTCGCCCAGCCTCTCCAGGATCGCCTCCGGGGGCAACAATCGGGCCCGGGCCGAGGCCAGTTCGATCGAGAGCGGGTATCCCTCGAGCCGCGCCACCAGGTCGCAGACAACCGCGGCGTTGGAGGCGTCGAGTTGGAAGTCGGGGCGAACGGCCCTCGCCCGCTCCACGAAGAGACGGACCGCCGGGGAGGCCGAGATGGCCTCGAATCCCGAGCCCTCGACAGGAAACTCGAGCGGTGGCACCCGGACCTCGCGTTCGGCCCCGATGCGGAGTGGAGCCCTGCTGGTCACCAAGACCCGCAGGTCCGGGCACTTGGTGAGGAGATCGGCGAGGTCGATCGCAGCCGCACTGACCCGCTCGAACCCGTCGAGGACGAGAAGCACATCCAGATCGGCCAGATGGTCGATCAAGGCGTCCAGTGCCGGATGACTCGGGTCTCCGGGCACTCCGAGCTGCTCGGCGATCGAGATGAAGACCCGGTCAGGCATGGTCTCGTTCGACACGTCCACATACCCGATGCCATCGGCGAACTCAGAGGCGACTTGTGCGGCCACGGCAAGTGCGAGACGGCTCTTGCCGATCCCGCCCCCTCCGGTGAGGGTGACGAGTCGGGCCACCTCCCCGAGAAGGAGCCGCTCCACAGTGGCGATGTCCTCCTCGTGCCCGATGAAAGACGTGGGAGGGCTCGGCAGATCGACCTCATGACGACGCGCCCGCACGGGAGGAAATTCTCCCTTCAGGTCAGGCCCTTCCAACTGGTAGAGACGCTCGTTCCGACTGAGCCCCCTCATCGCATACAACCCGAGCTCCCTGCATTTGATCCCGGTGTCGGTGATCAGGGACCTGGTCGCTTCCGACACGAGCACCTGGCCACCCCAGGCCGCCGACATGATCCGGGCCGCCCGATGCACATCGATACCCGTGTAGTCGTCGCCGATGAGGGTGGGGGTCCCGGTGTGGATGCCCATCCGTACCTTGACCTGTGTCCCATCCGGCCATTCGGCGCCTCGGAAATCGCTCTGGCACTGGATTGCGCTGGATACCGCCCCATGGGCCTCGCCGAAGGCAGCAAACAAACCGTCGCCCTCGCTGCCAAATATCGCACCCCCGTGCCGATCGACTGCTCGCTCGGTGATTTCCCGGTATGTGGACAGGAGTCGCGGATAGCCGGCTCCGATACGCTCGAGTAGGCCAGTGGATCCTTCGATGTCGAGGAACAGAAACGTGACCGTTCCACTGGGGAGGGTCATGTGCTCTCGGCGTGGAGACCGATGAACTCGAGGACCCGGCTCCAAGCATCGGCCGACTCCCTGGAGAACCGTTCCTGCTGGCGGTCGAAGAACGAGTGGGGGGCGTCGGAATACACCACGACCTCGTTCTCGACGCCGGCATTGTCCATGGCCTGCCGGAACCCCTCGACCACCTCGTTCGGGATCCCGGGGTCATCGCCGCCCATCAGAGCCAGGATGGGGCATTCGAAGTCGCTCACCTCCTCCATGGGTCCCTTCGGTGGGCGCAAAGGGTTCCCGTAGAAGCCGATGGCGCCGGCGAGACCGTGCCCGGCAGCGGCCTGATGCCAGGAGTTGGATCCTCCAAAGCAGAAGCCGAGGGTGAAGATCGGCCGATTCGCATCCTGCTCGCGAAGATGGCCCACGGCGGCCGCGGTGTCTGCGGTGACACCTTTCAGAGTGGTCCGTGGGACGTGCTCTTTGTAGGCGAATTCATCGTTCCTCTTGCCCACTCCGGCAGTCCGTCCGAAGTAATCGATTGCCACCGCGTCATAGCCATGCTCGGCGAGGCGGAGGGCCAACTCCTCATAGAAATGGTGCAATCCACGGACATCGGGGAGGATGACCACGCCCGCCCCCTTGCTATTGGCGCTGGTAGCCGAGAACGCAGCAAAGCGATTCCCGTCGACGGAGGCCAGCACCACGTCGCTGCCCGTAGCACCACCCTCGATGGGATCGACTGGCGGTAGGGCGTCGCCGTTGTAACACATCGGAGTCTCCGGTTGGACGTGGTCGCCATGAAACTACCCGAGATGAAAAAGGCCAATGCCGGAGTTGAGCTGACCTGGGACTGTGGTCACCAAGACCCTGCAGCCATCGGCAGTCGGAGTATGGGTACGCGAGAGGGCGGCCCGATGAGGGTGGCGACGCTGGCTCGGAGTGTGGTGATGGAATTCGCTGCCTGACCGGTCGGACTACCCGGATCGCGCCCTGTCCTTCTCAGCCCAAACCGTGGACTTCCTGCCGGAGGACTCAGTCTTGCTCGACGGGCTTCGGGTGCCTCCATTGTGGGACACCTCATTTCCTCGTTTGGTAATCCCTAGGGAGTTGTCAGCACGGACAAAACGCTCCTCGGCGTACCTCAGACTCGTCAGCTTGATCGGCATCGGTCACCTCCTGGGCAACACGTCTCCTTTCCACAAACCGGCTCGAGCTCAAACCGGTTTGCACCCAGACAGGAGGTGTTGTCACCAACACAGCTCAAATCATCTCCCGTCTATCTGGTCGAAATGAGACGGTCACCCAACGTTCAACCACGCCGGGAAATACCCCGGCAGCTTGATCGGTTGGCACCTAACGTGCTCAGGCGGTGATAGACATTGCGGACCGAAACTGTCCGCATTACCGCATAGAGTCGAGAAGGTCACCCGCAACAAGACGTGGCTTCCAATCGTCCTCAGGGCCGATTGGGATTCCTACTCAGGACCGATGAGTTTCGGCGGTGACGCCGGTCTCATTGTCAGAAGATCTCGACACAGGAAGAGGAGAAACCCATGACCAACATGATCGAGGCATCGGGCCTGGTCAAGCGGTACAAGGAAGTCACCGCGCTGGCCGGCCTCGACCTCGTCGTCCCCGAGGGCATCGTGCTCGGCCTTCTCGGGCCAAACGGCGCCGGCAAGACGACCGCAGTATCGATCCTGTCCACGCTGCTCGAGCCAGACGAAGGTCACGCGATGGTCGCCGGAGCCGACGTGAGGAAGGACCCCAAGGCAGTCCGCCGGCTGATCGGCCTCTCCGGCCAATACGCCGCCGTCGACGAGCACCTGACCGGTTTCGAGAACCTGGACATGATCGGCCGTCTGTATCACCTCGGAAGAGCGAAGTCCCGTGAGCGCGCCCGGGAGCTGCTCGAGATTTTCGACCTCACCGAGGCCGGCGACCGGCCGGTGAAGACCTATTCGGGAGGCATGCGCCGCCGTCTCGACCTGGCAGGCGCGTTGGTCGCCAAGCCACCGGTGCTGTTCCTCGACGAGCCGTCATCGGGTCTCGACCCGAGGAGCCGGGTCGACCTGTGGGACACGATCCGGGACCTGGTCAAGGAGGGGGCGACCCTGCTCCTAACCACCCAGTACCTGGAAGAGGCCGACCAGCTCGCCGATGACATCGTGGTCATCGATCACGGGCATGAGATCGCCCACGGCACCGCTGACGAGCTCAAGACCCAGGTCGGTGGCGAGCGGATAGAGGTCACGGTGGCCGATCTGGAGCACGTGACGCCGGCTCAGGAAGTCCTGGCGTCGTTCGCGGTTGGCGAGATCCGGATCGATCATCACAGTCGAGGACTGACCGCCCCGATAGCCGGAGGGGCACCGGTCCTCACCCAGGCGCTGCGCGAGCTCGATGCGCGCGGGATCGTGGTTCAGGACGTGGGTCTGCGCCGCCCGACCCTCGACGACGTGTTCCTGACCCTGACCGGTCACGTCGCCGAGGAAGAGGTCGAGTCGAACGGCGGCAGATCGAAGAAGAAGGACCAAGAAGAGGAGCTCGAGGAGGTCAGCCGATGAGCCAGCTTATGACCGCTCTGGGCGACGGCGCCGTCGTCGCCAAGCGAAATGTGATCAAGATCAAGCGGGTCCCGGAGATCCTCGTCTTCGTCCTGCTCTCCCCGATCATGTTCGTGCTGCTGTTCGCCTTCGTGTTCGGTGGCGCCATCGACGTGGCCACGCGGGGCGCCACCTGAGGTCTATCGCGAGTTCCTGATTGCCGGCATCCTGGCCCAAACCGTGATATTCGGGGCAACTTTCACCGGCGCCGGGCTGGCCGACGATATGCAAAAGGGCATCATCGACCGGTTCCGGTCCCTCCCCATGGCGAGATCGGCGGTGCTCGTCGGTCGGACATCGAGCGATGTCATCTATAACGGCATCTCGGTGGCGATCATGGCACTCACCGGCCTCCTGGTCGGATGGGCGATCCGGACGTCGTTCCTGGAGGCGGCGCTGGGGTTCGGGCTCCTGCTCCTTTTCGCCTACGCCTTCTCCTGGGTTATGGCATACGTCGGGCTGCTGGTTCCGAGCGTCGAGGTGATCAACAACGCCTCGTTCATGGTGATCTTCCCGATCACGTTCGTGTCCAATGCCTTCGTCCCGCTCGAAACCCTGCCCCCAGCCCTGCAGACCTTCGCCGAATGGAACCCGGTGTCGTCGCTGACCCAGGCGGTGCGTGAGCTGTTCGGCAACATCCCACCGGGGGCTCCCGAGCCCACGGCCTGGCCATTGCAGAACCCGATCCTCTACACCCTGATCTGGATCGTCATCATCATGGTCATCTTCGTCCCGATCTCCATCCGGCAGTACAAACGCGCAGCGCTCGCCGCTGACGGCAATTCGCCAGGTCCTACCGTTTGAATCGGCAAGATCAAACAGGAGGCGGCATGGCGGAGGACGGCGGGTTCACCGAAAGGTTCGAGAAGTTCTCTCAGCGGGTCACGCATGCGGTGGGCCGACCCTGGGCATTTTTCATCGCGCTGTTGGTCATCGTCATTTGGGCGGTCACAGGGCCACTGTTCGGCTTCGGGGACACCTGGCAATTGGTGATCAACACCGGGACCACGATCGTCACCTTCCTGATGGTGTTCCTCATCCAGCAGACCCAAAACAAGGACGGCAAGGCGATAGAGCTGAAGCTCAACGAGCTGGTGGCGGCGACCAAGGGCGCCAGCAACCGGCTGATCGACGTGGAGGCACTCACCGAGGACGAGCTCGATGTCCTCCACGGCTACTACCGACAACTCGTGGATCTCTCGCAGCGTGATCAGGACCTCACCGAATCGCATTCCCTCGAGGAGGCGGAGCGGCTGCACAGCGGCGAGAGCGGCGGAAAGCCCTAGCCGGCCCGCCGGTAGCCTTCGAAGGTGAGCACGTCGCAGAGCACCGCCGAGGTGATTCTTGCCGCGATCACCGAAGCGGTAGCTCCGGGCAGGTCCCTGAAGGACGTCCTCACCAAGCTGGCGGAGACCGCTAAACAGATCTCCGGCGCCTCGTACGCCGCCATCGGGATCCCTGAGCCGGAAGGAGACGCCTTTTCGGCTTTCATTCACGTCGGCATGAGCGATGAGCTGGTGGCCGAGATGGGCCCGCTGCCACGGACCCATGGGATGCTCGATGCGATGCTCCACGACCCGGAGCCACAGCGCCTCCCCGACATCAAACAGGACCGTCGTTTCCGGGGGTGGTGGCCACGAGCCCATCCATCGATGAGCTCCTTTCTCGGCGTTCCGATCGTGAGCGAAGGCGAGGTCATCGGCGCGTTCTACCTGACCGACAAGATCGGGACCGCCGAGTTCACCGATGACGACCAGGCTGCCATCTCCCTTCTCGCTTTTCATGCCGCCGCCGCCATCGAGGCGGCCGAGATGTTCGAGGACTCGCGGACACTGGCCATGTCGGAGGAGCGGGAGCGCCTCGCCCGCGAGCTCCACGATGCCCTGAATCAATCGCTGTTCAGTCTCACACTCACTGCGAAGGCCGCCTCGAGGCACCTGGCCACCGATCCGGACCGAGCCGCCGAGGAGCTGAGCGAGATCGCATCTCTCTCCAGACAGGCCATGGCCGAGCTGCGAGCAGTGGTCGAGGGGCTGAGGACCCCAGACGTCGATCGCGATGGCCTCCTCCCTGCGATACGAAGCCTCGCCGACCTGCTGAGCCGGGTGCATCACATCGACATCGAGGTGGTTTCAGATGGTGACCACGCCTTGGAGGGGCGCGCCGAGCACGAGGTGTTCCGCATCGTCCAGGAGGCCCTCACCAACGCGGTCCGGCATTCCCGAGCCGCCAAGGTCACCGTATCGGTCGCCAACGGCGAAGGGCTGGCGGTGACGGTAAGGGACGATGGCCAGGGCTTCGAGCCCGACGCCCGGGTGAGTCGTGGCCGACGTCTCGGTCTCACTTCGATGCGGGAGCGAGCCTCCGTCATCGGGGGCCGCCTCACCATCGCCTCCTCTCCCGGGGAGGGGGCGACCGTCCGACTCGAGGTCCCGACTTGAGCAAGGCGGTGAAGGTCATGATCGTCGATGACCACCCTGTCGTCCGCAAGGGTCTCCGTGCCTTTCTCGAGACCCAGCCGGGAATGGAAGTGGTCGGCGAAGCGGCCGACGGCAAGGAGGCGATGCGAGAGTTGGCCATCGGTGAGCCAGACCTGGTCCTGCTCGATCTGCACCTGCCCGATGCCTCGGGGTCGGAGCTGATACCGAAAATGAGAAAGTGGAACCCGGCAGTGAAGGTCCTGGTGCTCACGGGGTTCGCCGACCGGCGAGAAGTGGTTCCGGCCATCAGGGCCGGCGCGGATGGCTATCTGCTCAAGGACACCGACCCCGACCAGCTCGCCGACGCGATCAGGGAACTTGCCGGCGGCCGGACCGTGTATGCGCAGGAAGCGGCGGCCGCGCTCTCTGCCTATGTGTCAGGCGGCGATCCCCACGAGGCTCTGGCCGGCCTCACCGCCCGGGAACGGGAAGTCTTGGCGGGTCTCGGCCAGGGTTGGTCCAATGCGAAGCTCGCCGAGGAGCTTTTCGTGTCCGAGAAGACGGTCAAGACCCACGTCTCGGCGGTGCTGAGAAAGCTCGGCCTCGACGACCGGACCCAAGCCGCTCTGTTCGCGGTGAAGAGTGGGCTGGTGGAGGGCTGATCGACCGGTTCTGGCCCCTCGGTCCCGAGACCTAGGTCGAATCGGGCCGGGGACCGATGACCGCGACCCGGGGCGGCCGTACCGTTGGTGGGTATGAGCACTGCAATCGTCACCGGAGCGTCCCGTGGTTTCGGGCGCGCCCTGGCCGTCGAGCTGGCACGTGCCGGCTGGAGTCTGGTGATCGACGCCCGTGACGAGCCCGATCTCGAGGCGGCGGCAGCGGTCATCGAAGACGCGGGCTCCGGTGACGTCATCGCCGTCGCCGGTGACGTGACCGACCCTGATCATGCAGCCCGTCTAGTGGAGGCCGCGGTCGGAGCCGGTAATTTCTCGCTGCTGGTCAACAATGCCAGCCTGCTCGGGCCAAGCCCGCAGCCGACGCTGGCCGATTACCCGCTGGATGTCCTGGAGGAGGTCATCGCCACCAATCTCCTGGCCCCGCTTCGGCTCATCCAGCTCTCCCTCCCCCATCTCCGATCCATCCAAGGGACGGTGGTGAACATCACCTCCGACGCCGCAGTCGAGGGTTACGAGGGGTGGGGCGGGTATGGGGCTTCGAAGGCCGGCCTCGAACAGCTATCCAACGTCCTGGCGGCCGAGGAGGCCGGCGTGACCGTCTACTGGCTCGACCCCGGCGATATGAACACGAGGATGCACCAGGAGGCGTTCCCCAGCGATGACATCTCGGACCGGCCTCCGCCCGAAGCCAGAGTCCCGGCGCTGATTTCCCTCATCGAGGGCCGTTATCCGAGTGGCCGCTACCAGGCCGAAGATCTCCTGGCCAAGGAGACGAGCCCATGATTGCCCCTGCGCCATTGAGAGCGACTGATGTCCTCGATGGGTTCGACGTCCCACTCGAGCTGGAGGCGACGAGGCCGCCTGAGACCCGTGGTGTGCGGCGCGACCAGGTTCGTCTCATGGTGACTGACAGCAATGGGATCCGGCACCGCGTCTTTCACGATCTGGCCTCCGAGTTGAAGGCCGGCGACCTCGTCGTGGTCAACAACTCGGCCACCCTGCCGGCATCGGTGGTCATCGACGGCGACCTCGTGGTCCATTTCTCGACTCAACTCCCCGGCGGTCTCCACGTCGTCGAGCTGCGAAGACTGTCGGGGGCGAGCTCCCTCCGTCACGAGGACCCACGGGCCGGGGCGCTGCGACTCCCGGGAGGCGGAGCGATCGAGCTGCTCACCCCCTTTCCGGTGGATGCGGTGAGTCCTCGGCTCTGGGTCGCCACCGCCGACTTGGGGCGTCCGCTGATCGAGTACGTGGAGACCTGGGGCCGCCCCATCCGATACCGGCATACCGACGGGCCTTATCCGCTCGATGCCTACCAGACGATTTTCGCCCGGGTTCCAGGCTCCGCCGAGATGCCGAGCGCAGGAAGGCCATTCACCGACCGCCTGGTCACCGCCCTGACGACCGCCGGCGTCGCAATGGCCCCGTTGACCCTTCACACCGGCGTTTCGTCCCTCGAAGCGGGTGAAGACCCATACCCCGAGTGGTTCGAAGTCCCGGAATCGACGGCGGCCCTGGTCAATCACACCCGAGCCAACGGGGGCCGGGTGGTCGCCGTCGGCACCACGGTGGTCCGAGCGCTGGAGACAACTGTGGACTCGAAGGGGATGTCACACCCGGGCCGATCCTGGACCGATCTCGTCATCGGGCCTGACCACGCCCTCGGCGTTGTGGACGGTCTGATCACCGGATGGCACGAGCCGGAGTCGACCCACCTCGATCTGCTGGAGGCAGTCGCCGGGCGACGCCCCCTCGCAGAGAGCTATCGCAATGCTCTGGAGCATGGGTACCTATGGCACGAGTTCGGTGACAGCCACCTGATTCTGCGCGACTGAGCAGTGACCCTCAGCCGGTGGCGGTCTTGCTCCTCAGGAGAATTTCGTCTTGGGTCTCTCCTGACGGATCTCGTCGATGAAGATGTCGGTCTTCTCGTTGTAGAAAGAGAGCAGGCCGCTGATCCGCTCCGACTCGGGAAACGGGTCGTCGTAGGCCCACACGATGTCTTCATACGTGACGCCATTGACTGTCGCCGACCAGTAACGCGCCGTGCCCTTGTAGGGACATCCGGTGACCTTGTCGGTGGGGGTGAGGAGGTCCATCCTGACGTCGGACTTGGGCAGGTAATAGCGCGCAGGCAGACCGGTCTCAAACAGGAAATGCCCCTTGATGCTGTCGGCGACGGTGACACCGTCGATCACCACCCGAATGCGTCGGGTCGACGGCAGGATGTCGAGGCGGGTGTAGGGGTCCCGAGCGTGGACGAAGACCTCCTCGTCCTCCTCGTACCAGTGATCCATGGTCCTCCAGACGAACACGTAGTGGTCGAGGCATTCGGGGATCCGGGAGTCGTGGAAGGCGTAGGACGCGCCCGAGGATTCGCCGACTTTGACCGCGTATTGAGTCGCGTCACCCCGGCTGGGATATCGCTTCACCTCACCGGTAGGGCTGAGGAACTCGGTCCGGACATCTCCCGGCTGGGAAGTAATAGGTCGGGAAGTATGGAACCTCCCAGACAAGGAGAGGGCCCGTGGTGTCGGCGATCATCTCGCCGCCGAGCATCACCCGGACACGCTTCGAACACGGCTCCACCCGGACGCGGCCGGCGTCGCTCATGACGCGAGGTACAACCGCAATGCGATTGCCGAGACGTGTCAGGCCGACAGGGAGACCAGCTCTGTCTTCCGGGCGAGTTCCATCGACTCCCAATATGCGCCCATGCGGCCTGCCAACGCCGAGGGTGTCTCGGCGTAGATGCGGCGGCCGAGAATGCGAGATGCCGTCTGGAGGTCGGCGCGGCGCTGCTCCGCCAGTGCGCTCATCAGCGATCGTTCCAGCGGGTTAGGACAGAGATCGGGCCGGTCCGCCAGGGATCGAAGCAACTCTGCGAGATCGTGGTCTTGGCCGAGAAGCTCGGAGATGCGGTCCAGGGTGATCGCGGTCCCGATCATCACCTCCGGCCACAACGGGGTCAGGATCTCCATTTGATGCCTCAGGTATTTCACCCGCTTCCGCCAGCGGTGGAAAGACTCCGGGCTAGGCGCCTGATAGGCCGCCACCATCTGACGCCTCCCCCGGGTATGGGTTGCTTTCAGACCCGGCCCAATCGCCCGGTAGTCGTGCCGGATGCCGATGCGGTAGACCGATTTTGCGTCGGGGTCGGTCGGCCACGACTCGTAGCGCCCACGCGCTCTCTCCAGGTTCGAGACGACCTGAGGGACGATATTGGGATCCTCCATCACCCGTTGCTCGGTGCGGTCGCGAAGAATCGTCGTCCGTTCCAGGACGTCGTCGAAGGTGCCTTCTGCCAACAGTGATCCATACATGTCACGGATGTCGGCGACGCCCTGGGCCATGACCGAGGAGGTGCGGACCTCGGAGAGAAGCCGGGCCGTGTCTCGCATCCACGCGTTCTCGAATTGGTAGACCTGCTCGCCAACTTCATAGCGGACGAGCCGGAGCATCGCCCTGATTCGCTTGGCGGACTTCCGGGTGGTGTGGACCGCCTCCCGGAACATCTCCTCCCCTTCATAGAAGCCGGAGATCGCCTCATCGATCGCCTCGACGCCGAGACGCTTTAGACCCACCCCGAGGAGCTCGCCGGGGTGCAGCCGGAACGACGGCAGGGGCATGACCACGGCGTCGGCGAGCCGATCATTGGCCTGAATCACAGTCATCCGGCCAGCGTAATGTGGGCTGGTTGAGGTCTGCAGGTCTCCTCCCCTATCGCCTGGACGGCGAGTTACGTCTTCTGGTCGCTCATCCAGGAGGGCCGTTCTTCGCCCGCCGTGACAACGGTTGGTGGTCGATCGTCAAAGGGATCGTCGAGTCGGACGAGAGCGACGAAGAGGCCGCTGCCCGGGAATTCGAAGAGGAGACCGGCTGGCCGGCCCCGCCCCAGCCCTGGATCACGTTGGGCGAGACCACCCTCAAATCGCGCAAGATCGTGGTCGCCTATGCGGTCGAGGCCGATCTGGACCCTGACACGCTCGCGTCGAACATGATCACGATCAGCGGACGGAGCTTCCCGGAGATCGACCGGGTCGTCTGGATGAGCGTCGACCAGGCGAGAGTGAAACTCAACCAGGCGCAGACAGTGTTCATCGACCGTCTGATCTCAGACTTGGACGATGCCCGGAACATTGTCACCTGAGCGACGATTGAATCTGACATGAGCGAAGAGAGACAACCCATGTCCACCCCACAGACAGACGCCGAATGGCAGGAAAAGCTCACCCCGGAGCAGTACCAGGTGTTACGGCAGGCGGGCACTGAGCCTGCCTTCACGGGCAAGTACTGGGCCACGAAGACCGGGGGCACCTATCGGTGCGCCGGCTGTGGTGAGGAGCTGTTCTCGAGCGAGACCAAATACGACTCGCGATCGGGCTGGCCCAGCTTCTATCAGGCGCTGGAGCCGGAGAGGATCGAAGAATCCAGGGACGCGTCGCACGGCATGGTCCGAACCGAGGTGAAGTGTGCCAATTGCGGCGGGCACCTCGGTCATCTGTTCGACGACGGGCCCAATCCGACCGGTCTCCGCTATTGCATCAACTCGGCTGCACTCGAGCTGGATCCCGAGGAGTAAGTCAGCCTGGCGCCGGCCATTCCTGGCGGCACCGGTCGAGTAGATCGACGAACTCGGCCTCGTGCCGGCTGACGGGGACCTCGGAAAGCTCGATCCGGCCGGTGAGCATCCCGTCGCTCTCATCGTGGCCGACTTCGATGCCGGGCAGCATGCGGAGCACGGTCCTGTTCCACGGCTCGATGGCGAAATGGAACGACTCGATTCCGGCGGCCCGCGCCGAGGCAGCGAGCGCGTCGAAGAGGGCGCGCCCCAGACCTCTCCGCTGAAAGCTGTCGACGACCGTGATCGCGATCTCCGCATCCACCGCTCCGTCCACGATGTAACGGCCGACGCCCGCCGGCGCGTCGTCGATGACGGCGCCCCAAGCGACGTGGCTCACCTGGTTCACATTGGTGAGATAGCGAAGCTCGGCAGCGCTCAGGCTCGCGATCCCGGAGCCGAAACGAGCAAACTTGCTCTGGGCTGACATGTGCTGGAGACCTTCGACGAGGAGGGCCTTGTCGGCCGGCCCGATGGGGCGAATCTCGGCGATGGACCCGTCACGCAAGGTGACAGGCACAACGATTTGCTCTTGGCGGTTGTTGGTCATCGGAGGGTGCTTGCAATAGCAAGCATATCGCGAGCATTCGGGTATGCCGGTATCCCGTGGGGGCCCGAAGGTAACTTCCCCGTCTATGGCGCGGCGGCGGACGGCTACGGCCACATCCCTCTTTGGTTCCGGGAAGCGCGAGTCACACGACTCGACGTCCTTCTACGACCGCTTCACCCCGCCTCTCATCTCGCCGGACGAGCGGGTGGAGGAACCGATCGCGACCGACGTGATCTGGCATGGCGACGCCCGCGAGATCACCGACGACATGATCGCCGACCGCTCGGTGGCGCTGATGGTCACCTCGCCTCCATATTTCGCAGGCAAGGAGTACGAGACCGACCTCGCCGCCGGTCACGTCCCTTCCTCCTATGTCGAGTATCTCGAGATGCTGACCGACGCCTTCGCCGTGTGTCTCCGCAAGCTGGAGCCGGGAGGGCGAATGGCGATCAATGTCGCCAACCTCGGGCGCAAGCCCTATCGATCCTTGTCCGCCGACGTGATCGCGATCCTTCAGGATGATCTCGGCATGCTGATGCGTGGCGAGATCATCTGGCAGAAGGCGAGAGGGGCTGGGGGCAGCTGTGCCTGGGGATCGTTCCGCTCCCCGCAGAACCCCGTCCTGCGTGATCTGACCGAGCGGATCATCGTGGCCTCCAAGGGGAGATTCGACCGTGCGGTGAAGCGGGCGATGCGGGAGTCCGAGGGCAAGCCACATCAGCCGACGATCCTCACCGACGAGTTCCTCGAGGCCACTCTCGACGTCTGGGAGATACCTTCGGAGAGCGCAAAGCGGATCGGTCATCCCGCGCCGTTCCCCGTCGCCCTCCCCCGGCGCCTTATCGAGCTCTACACCTACGAGGGCGACCTGGTGTTGGACCCTTTCATGGGCTCGGGGACCACCGCGGTGGCTGCGGTCCGCACCGGTCGTCACTTCGTCGGGGTCGAGACCGATCCCGATTACGTCGATCTGGCATTGGCTCGACTCGCCGAGGAGGGCTCGTGAGGATCCTTGCAGTCTGCGCGGGCAACATCTGCCGGTCGCCGGCCGCCGAAGCCGCGATCCAGGAGGCGGCAGCCGGGGCGGGAGTCGACATCGAGACCGATTCTGCCGGGACGGGGGCGTGGCACATCGGCCAGCCTCCCCACCCCGACGGCGTGGCGGCCGGTGCACGCGTTGGACTAGAGGTTCGGGGAAGAGCGCGCAAGGTGACGCCGGCAGACTTCGAACGCTTCGACATCATCCTGGCCATGGACCGGGCCAATCTTCGCGATCTGCACGAGATCGCTCCCTCCCGCGAGGCCCGGGCGCGCATCCGGCTCTTCCGCACCTATGACCCAACTGCGACATCGGACGAGGTCCCCGACCCATGGGGTGGGCCCGAGGAGGGCTACGACGAGACTGTTCGAATCGTCCGGGCCGCGGCCTCGGGTTTGGTCGCCGAGATACTGGAGCACACCGGCGCCTGACTAACGGGGGTGGAGGATGCGATATCCCTCCAGAAAGAACTCGAGGGCGACCCGGCCCTGGTCTTCAGCCTCGAGGAGAGCGGTAAAGGGAAGACTGGCGCCGTTGAAGTTGCGATCGTTCCAGTAGGGGTCGTCCCGGTCGATGTCCGACCACGCCGATACGTAGAGATAGGGCTCGATGTGGTCCCCGTCTCCGGGCGAGGCGCCGTAGGACGCCCTCAGTCCTTCGGTCTGACTGCCCATCTCGATGGCCGGATCGAAATGCTCAGGCCACAGCTGGACCTCGGACACGTCGTCCGACTCGGCGCCGTGGCCCCGAAGCTCCGCGAGGATCTCGAAGCCGAAGGCGAACCAATGTCCCAGGGCGCTGGCCGGGGCCTCCTCCACCTTCAACGTGCGATCCGGGTCCATCGGCGGCAGCGGGTCCTTGAACTCGGTGAACCAGTCGACGTCGTAATCGACACCGAAGAACTCGGCCGCGGCCCGAATGGTGGTGATGGCCTGGGTGGCGACGTTCTCTCCCGTCTCGTGCACCAGGAGATTCCCTTCCACGCGGGAGACACGGTCGTCGTATTGCGGAGTCCCGAACCCCTCCGGAGTGGCTCGCAATCCCATCCGCTCCTCGATGGCGTATCGGGCCGGGGCAAGGGCGTAGAAGGCCAGTTGATGCAGTTGATCACGGGCGAACTGGAAGTCGTCCGGCAGCGGCCCAACCCTCAAACCGAGCCTCCTGCCTCACCCGGCTTGCGCCAGAACATGGCCAGCTGACCGATGGCGAGAAGGATCCCGGCACCGATGATGGCAAGGCCCACCCACTCATCGAGATTCCCGGCGATCCCCAAAGCCTCGTCCACCGAGTAACGACCCGGGCCGAGCACGGCGAGGGAAATTCCGATGATCGAGAGGGTCGCCACGTATTCCCATCCCTCATCGGGCCGGCGAAAGTTGAAGAAGCCGGAGAATCGATGAATCGACCAGAAGGCGACGAACATGGTCGCGACGACACCTGCTGCCGCCACTGACGTCAGCAGGCCGGCGATGAGGGCGAGGCCGATCAGGATCTCATTGACGGCCGATATCCGGGCGTTCAGCTCTGGCGATCTGAACCCCTTCGAGGCGAACCACTTCGCCGTTCCCTCCTGCGTCCTGCCATGGTTGACCCCATGAGCGATCATCACGATCGCCACCCACAACCGCAACATCAACAGGACGACGTCGATGGCTGCCATTTCTCCTCCTCGGGAACGTGCATTCTGCGCTCCTGTGACGCCACACCCGGCGCCACGCAGCTCAGGTAACCATAGGATTGCCGCCTCGATGTATACGGTTCCGGCGGCATGAAAAATTGGGCCGAAGGTCTGGTGGCTCTCGGAGTCACACTCCTGCTCGGAGTGGGTCTTTGGTTGTTCAGCGGGCGGCCCCTGGCCGCCGGCCCCACCGATTCGAGCTCGCCCGTCTCGTTCGACAGCGAGGCGGCCGCTCGTGGGGAGGCCCTCGCCGCGGCGACCGGATGCCTCGCCTGTCACAACATCGACGACACAGCCGGCACCGGGCCCGGGTGGGGAGGTCTGGCCGGGTCAGAGGTGATGTTGGCCAGTGGCGAGACGGTTGTCGCCGACGATGCCTACCTGTTCAACTCGATCGTCGACCCGGTCTCTCAGGTCGTGGCCGGGTTCGAGTCGGTGATGCCCACCACCTATGCCGACAGCCTCAGCGAGGCCGAGATCAACGACCTGGTCGAGTACATCAAGTCTCTGGGCTGACAAGGACTTTTAGGTTCCCCACACCTGCCTGATTCGCGGGAATATGACAATGGTCGACTCAGGTTGTACCATCGCAACAGACTCAACCTGATCTCGGAGGATCATTTCACATGGCACGTGCAGTAGGCATCGATCTGGGCACCACCAACAGTGTCATCGCGGTGCTGGAAGGTGGAGACCCGACCATCATCCCCAACGCCGAGGGTGGCCGCACCACTCCCTCAGTCGTCTCGTTCAAGGACGGTGAGGTGCTGGTTGGCGAGGTCGCCAAACGCCAGGCGATCACCAACCCCGACCAGACGGTTCGCTCGGTGAAGCGTCACATGGGCACTGATTGGTCGATCGAGGTCGACGGCAAGAAGCTCTCCGCCCAGGAGATCTCGGCCCGCATCCTCATGAAGCTGAAGCGGGACGCCGAGGCCTATCTCGGGGACAAGGTCACCGACGCGGTGATCACGGTCCCCGCCTATTTCAACGACGCGCAGCGCCAGGCAACGAAAGAGGCTGGCCAGATCGCGGGCCTCGAGGTGCTGCGGATCATCAACGAGCCGACCGCGGCCGCACTCGCCTACGGGCTCGACAAGGAAGAGGCCGATCACACCATCCTCGTCTTCGACCTCGGCGGAGGGACATTTGACGTTTCTGTGCTCGAGATCGGCGAGGGCGTGTTCGAGGTCAAAGCCACCTCCGGTGACACCCAGCTCGGTGGTGACGACTGGGACCAGAAGGTGATCGATTGGCTCGTCGAAGGGTTCAAGAACGACCACGGCGTCGATCTCGGCAAAGACCGCATGGCCCTGCAGCGTCTCAAGGAGGCGGCCGAGAAGGCCAAGATCGAGTTGTCCACGGTCGCTGAGACGGAGGTCAACCTGCCCTTCATCACGGCCACCTCCGAAGGACCGCTCCATCTCCAGCGCAAGCTGACCCGCTCAGAGTTTCAGAAGCTCAGCGAAGAACTGCTCGAGCGGACGAAGCGGCCCTTCGAAGCTGCGATAAAGGATTCCGGCATCGCGGTCGGCGACATCGACCACGTCGTGTTGGTCGGTGGCTCGACCCGCATGCCTGCAGTCCAGGAACTGGTCAAGAGCCTCACCGGCAAGGACCCCCATCGCGGCGTCAACCCCGATGAGGTCGTCGCCGCAGGCGCCGCTATCCAGGCCGGTGTCCTCAAGGGCGACGTGAAGGACATCCTCCTACTCGACGTGACGCCGCTGACCCTTGGCATCGAGACCAAGGGCGGGGTCATGACGCGGATGATCGAGCGCAACACCACGATCCCCACCAAGAGGTCGGAGATCTTCACCACGGCCGAGAACAATCAGCCGGAGGTCGAGATCAACGTGCTCCAGGGCGAACGGACCATGGTCGCCGACAACAAGAGCCTCGGGAAGTTCCGCCTCACCGGGATCCCGCCGGCACCGATGGGCGTGCCCCAGATCGAGGTCACCTTCGACATCGACGCCAACGGGATCGTCAACGTCCACGCCAAGGACCTGGCCACCAGCAAGGAACAAAAGATGACGATCACCGGCGGCACCGCGCTGGCCCAGGACGACATCGACCGAATGGTGAAAGACGCCGAGGCCTATGCGGAGGAGGACGCCAATCGCCGCGAGGCGGTGGAGACCCGCAACCAGGCAGACCAACTCGTCCATCAGACCGAGAAGCTCCTCGAAGAGCAGGCCGAGAACATGAACGACGAGGAGAAGTCCGGTGTGGAGACCGCCCTCGGCGCGCTCCGGCTGACGCTGGAGGACGAGAATGCCGAGACCAGCGAGATCAGGTCCAAGATGGACGAGTTGATCCAGGCCAGTCAGGCGATGGCTACCCGGCTCTACGAGCAGGCAGCGCAGCAGAGCCAGGCCGCTGCAGGTGGCGAAGAAGCAGTTACCGAGGACGACGATGTCGTCGAAGCAGAAATCATCGATGACGACGAGGCCTGAGGAGCATCCAGAGGTCGTCGAGGCGGAGTTGGTCGAGCCCCAGCGGCCGGCGGACGCCGCCGCCTTCGGCATCGACCTGCCCGAGGAACCCAAGGAGGCGATCGACGTGCTCCTCGCCCATCTCGAGGAGTCGCAGGAGGAGGCCTCGTCCTACCTCGACGACCTGAAACGGGTCGCTGCCGACTTCGACAACTACCGCAAGCGCACAACCCGCGAGCAGGCAGCCACCCTGGACCGTGCGGCTGAGCGAGTCGTTCGGGAGCTCTTGCCCGTCCTCGACACATTCGACGCCGCCCTCGGCACCGACGCCGAGACCGACACCGAGAGACAACTGCTGGCGGGGATGATCAACACCCGTGAGCAGCTCCTCGCCGCCCTGGAGAAAGAGGGCCTGGAAGTGGTGCCCACCGTGGGCGAGTCTTTCGACCCCGAGATCCACGAGCCGGTCGGCGCCCCCGGGGGTACCAACGATCTCGTGGTGGCGTCCGAGTTGCGCCGTGGGTATCGGCTCCGGGACCGGGTCCTCCGTCCCGCAATGGTGATGCTGGAAGCACGAGAGTGAACCGGGACTGGGTCGACAAGGACTTCTACCAGACCCTCGGCGTCGGCTCCGAAGCCACGGCCGACGAGATCAAGAAGGCCTACCGCAAGCTGGCGCAGAAGCATCACCCCGACGCCAACCCAGACGACGAACAGGCCGAGGAGAGGTTCAAGGAGATCTCCGAGGCGTACGCCACCCTCTCCAACGCCGAGCAGCGCAAGGAATACGACCAGGTGCGCCGCATGGTGGAGACCGGCGGTTTCGCCGGGTACGGCGCTCCGAGAGGCGGATACGGCGGCTTCGGCGCTCAGCAGGTGCGGGTCGAGGACCTCTCCGATCTGCTCGGTGGTCTGGGCGGTCTCGGTGACCTCTTCGGCTTCGGATCCCGGGGACGGGCCGGCCCGGCCCGCGGAGCCGATGCGCAGGCGGATCTCAGCGTCGGTTTTGACGACTCGGTCACCGGGGTGACCACCACGTTGAGCGTGCGTGGTGTCACCACTTGCTCACACTGCGGCGGGAACGGAGCGGAGCCGGGCACACCGGTAACTACCTGCCCAACCTGTGGCGGCCAGGGTGTCGTCGCCCAGAACCAGGGTTTCTTCTCCTTCTCCCAGCCCTGTCCCCAGTGTCGGGGAGCCGGTCGGATCGTCGAGACTCCATGCCGGGTGTGCCGGGGGGCAGGAACCGAGACCAGGACCCGAGAGGTGAAGGTGCGCATCCCGCCGGGCGTCCAGGACGGGAACACACTTCGCATCCCGGGCAAAGGCGGCCCGGGCCGCAATGGTGGGCCCAACGGTGATCTCCTGGTCAAGGTCCACGTCCAACCGAGCCAGACATTCGGCAGAAAGGGCAATGACCTGACCCTCACCGTCCCAATCACCTATCCCGAGGCGGTGTTGGGGACCAAACTGGAGGTTCCCACCCTCAATGGCGGCGTCAAGCTCAAGGTCCCGGCGGGTACACCTTCCGGCAAGACGTTTCGTGTGCGGGGCAAGGGGGTCACGCCCGACCGAGGGCGCACCGGTGATCTGCTGGTCACAGTGCAGGTCGCCGTCCCCTCCAAGGTGTCCAAGGAGGAGAAGAAGCTGCTCGAGGACCTGGCGGCCATGGAAACCGACGATGTCCGGTCCCATCTGAGAACATGAGGGTGACGTGACCGAAACGAGAAGGGCCGTATTCGTCATCTCGGTGGCCGCCGAGCTCGCCGGGATGCATCCGCAGACTTTGCGGATCTACGAGCGCAAAGGTCTCCTCGAACCAGCACGCACGCCCGGGGGCACCCGTCGCTACTCGCAGGAAGACATCGAGCGACTGCAACTGATCCAGGAGCTGACCAGCCAGGGGCTCAACCTCGAAGGCGTCCGGCGAGTCCTCGCCCTCCAAGAGGAGAACCGCACCCTCAAGCGCAAGGTCGAGAAGCTGCGTGACAAGCTCGATGACATGGAGGAGGAGATGGAGCAGAGGCTCGACGAGGTTCACCGCTCATATCGGCACGACATCGTCCTCCGCTCCCAGCTCCGCCAGGTCATCGGGGAGGACCGTTGATGGCCGAATCCTTCTCAGGTCCGGTTCGTGTCCTCGGCGACGACGGGATCCTTCTCACCACCGGATCGGCGAGCCTCGTCACCGACGCCGAGATGGGAGGCTGGAGGGGCACATTGGAGACCCTCAAGGGAACGGCAGTGGCGGGAAAGGCCCTGGTCGTAGAGCTGGAGATACCGGGCGACGGACGGGGCCGCGCCCAACTCACCCCCACCGGGGTCAACGGCGATACGGCCATCTCCGAGGTGGTCAGCCTCGGCCCGCCCTTTTTCTGAGGACCCGTCTTGGGGGCCGCCGCCGATTGTGAGGCCATAGGGGCGGGGTTTCTCGGGCAGCCGATCAACACCCTGACCACACTCGGGTTCGTCGTCGCCGGGATCATCGTCATCGTCGGCCGCCAGGACATGCGATGGATCGGGATCGGGCTGGTCAGCACCGGGATCGGCTCGTTTCTCTTCCACGGACCCATGCCCCCGGGAAACGAATGGGCCCACGACGTCAGCCTGGCATGGCTGTTGACCATGATCGCCGGATGGGGCACTCGTTGGGAGCGGGTCTCTCGTCTTCCCGCCCTGGTCGTCATCGGCGCCGTCTTTGCCCTGTTCCCGGTGATCGCCGACCCCTTTGCCGGCGTCATGACCGTTGTTGCCGTGATGTCGATCCTCCTCCGGGACCGGTCCGCAGCCACGGTTGGCCCTTTGTTGCTCTTGGCATCGATGGCTGTCTTCGGCCGACTCGGGGCCACCGGCGGGCCGCTGTGCAATCCGGATTCGCTGTTGCAACCTCATGCCGTCTGGCACCTGGGGTCCGCCCTCGCCGTGACCTGGTGGGCTTTGGGCGCCGCTACCACGCCCTGGGTTAGGGTCCGCGCCCGATCGCCAAGGAGGTCGTGATGATCCAGGAGTTCAAGGACTTCATCAATCGAGGGAATCTCCTCGAGATCGCCGTCGCCTTCGTGATGGGCGTGGCATTCGCCGCCGTCATCGCCAGCCTCACCAACGACATCATCAACCCGATCATCGCCAAGATCTTCGATGTCCAGGACCTGGGGGACTGGGTCGTGTGGGACATCAGGATCGGTGCGTTCGCGGTTGCGATCATCAACTTCCTGATCGTTGCCCTCGTCATGTTCCTCGTGGTCAAGGCCTACAACCGCATGAAGCGGGCTGAGGAAGGCCTTGACGAGCCCTCCGAGGAGATCCTGCTGCTACGGGAGATCCGCGACGGGATCAGCTTCCCACTGAACGCCACCGCACTCTTGCCTCGTTGATTTCCCGGCAATACCCGGTATTATGCGGCGCATGGTACATGGGAGTACCGGACAGGACCGGTCGACACAGCTCCTTCATGGGGTCCTGGACATGTGTCTCATGTCGGTCATCGAGGAAGAGGCGTCCTATGGCTACGAGATGGTGAGCAAGCTGCGCGAGCGGGGTCTCAACCTGGCCAGCGAAGGCTCCATCTACCCGCTCCTCTCCCGTCTTCAGAAACAGGGCATGATCGAGAGTTATCTCGTGCAGAGCAACGAGGGACCGGCCCGCAAGTACTACCGGATGTCCAAGCCGGGCCGGGTCGCCCTCCAACAGTGGCGCCAGGACTGGACCGGGTTCAAGGACTCGGTGGATGAGGTCCTCAACGGGGCGGGCCGATGACTGACGAACGCACCCTCGTCGACCGGATCGAGCGCTACTGGTTGGAAACCGGAGTGCCCCGGTCGGCGGTCACCGATATGCGGTCGGAGCTCGAACAACATCTCGCCCTGGCCGAGAAGGATGGCCGTAAGGTGAGCGATGTCGTGGGAGACGACCCTGCCGCGTTCGCCGAGAGTTGGGCGGCGGCATACAGGGTCCGTCGTCATTCGACCGCCACCTGGAGTCAGGTGCAAACAGGTGAGGCCGAGGTGACACGCAAGACCAGGAGAGACCTGATCTGGTTCGGAGTGGGCATTGGCGCGGTGGTTGCCGCCGTCGCCGTTGCCGGACAAGGAGGCAACGACGTGGACAATGAGGTCTGGCGGTGGCTGTGGACCATCTTCGCCGTCGTCATGGGGATCGGTGAGATCTTCACCGCCGGGTTCTTCCTCCTCCCCTTTGCCATCGGCGCCGGCGCCGCCGCCATCCTGGCCTGGGCCGGGGCGGCGGTGGTCGCCCAGTGGCTGGTGTTCTTCGGGGTATCGGTCTTCGCTCTCGCCTACCTGCGCAGGTTCATCACTCGCCAGGACGAGGGGGTCCAGCCCCGGATCGGAGCCAACCGCTGGGTCGGGATGCAAGGAGTCGTCATCGATGACATCGATCCGATCAGCGGCGAGGGGATGGTCAAGGTGGAACTGCAGGAATGGAGGGCGATCGCCCCGCAGCCCGTGCCGGCGGGTCAGACGATCGTCGTCACCGACGTACAGGGAGCCCGTCTCGTCGTCGAGCCTTTGGAGACCGAGTCGTGAGAGAGCCAGGTAAGAGTCATCTGAAAGGAGAGACATGCAAGCTGTGATCGTCCTGTTCGCCGTGCTGGCGCTGGTGCTGATCCTCACCGCCGCCGCCGGGTTCAGAGTCGTCCGGCCCTTCGAGAAGGGGCTCATCGAGTTCCTCGGTCGCTACCAGCGGACGGTGGACTCGGGTCTGCGCTGGGTGATGCCCTTCGTGAAGAGGCTGACCAAGGTCGACATGCGGGAGCAGGTGGTCGATGTCCCCCCACAGGAGGTGATCACCAAGGACAACGTGGTGGTGACCGTCGATGCCGTCATCTACTACGAGGCGACCGACCCGGTGAAGCTGCAGTACAACGTGGGCAACTTCATCCTGGCCGCGACCAAGCTCGCCCAGACCAACCTGAGGAACGTGGTCGGCGACCTCGATCTCGATTCGGCCCTGACCTCCCGTGAGGTGATCAACGCCAAGCTCCGCCAGATCCTCGACGACGCCACCGACAAGTGGGGCGTGCGCGTGGTCCGGGTCGAGCTCCAGCGGATCGAGCCGCCGGCCGACGTCACCGACGCCATGCACCGTCAGATGAAGGCAGAGCGCGATCGACGAGCCCAGGTCACCGAAGCCGAAGGGGCCAAGGCCGCCGCCGTGCTCAGGGCCGAGGGGATCCAGCAGAGCCAGATACTCGAGGCCACAGGTCAGGCCGAAGCGATCAAACGCGTGGCCGACGCCGAGCAGTATCAGCTGCTCACGGTGGCCGAGGGCGAGGGGCAGGCCATCGAACGGGTCTACGGCGCCATCCACAACGGTGACCCGACGCCGGATCTGATCGCCATCCGCTACCTGGAGACACTGGAAAGAGTGGCCGAGGGCCAGGCGACCAAGATCTTCTTGCCACTGGACACCGCTGGTGTTCTCGGCAGCGTCGCGGTCATCGGCGAGATGTTCAGGGAAGGAGCGAGCGGGCCCGGCCAGGGCACCCGAGTCACAGGGTCAATAGGGGTCGATCGAGAGCGCCGGCGATCCTCGCCACGGTCTCCATCGTGTCCGCGAAGCCGTCGAGGGTCAGGCTCTGCGGACCATCGCTCAGGGCCTCCTCGGGCCGATCGTGCACCTCTATCAGCAAGCCGTCTGCCCCTGCCGCCACGCCTGCTGCGGCGAGGCTCGGGACCAACGAGCGCTTCCCGGCCGCATGGCTCGGGTCGACGATCACCGGCAGATGGGAACGCTCCTTGAGGACGGGCACCGCACTGATGTCGAGGGTGCCCCGGGTGGCGGTCTCGAAGGACCGGATTCCGCGTTCGCAGAGCACGACTCGCGGGTTCCCGGCGCCGACGATGTACTCGGCGGCGAGAAGCATCTCCTCGATGGTCGACATCAGCCCTCTCTTCAGCAGAACCGGGGCGGGTTGCTCGCCGACGGCAGATAGGAGGCGGAAGTTCTGCATGTTCCGGCTTCCTACCTGGAGCATGTCGACATATCGGGTCATGAGGGCGATGTCCTCCGGGGCGACTACCTCGGAGACGACGCCGAGGCCGGTCTCGGTCCGTGCCCGTGCCAGCATCTCCAAGCCATCCTCCCCCAGCCCCTGGAAGCTGTACGGCGAGGTCCGGGGCTTGAAGGCACCGCCGCGCAGGAGAACGGCGCCCTCCTTGGCCACGGATCGGGCGATCGTCAGCAGTTGCTCCTCCGACTCCACCGAGCAGGGCCCCGCGATGACCGCAACACCCTTTCCCCCGATGACGACATCTCCCACCTTCACGGTGCTCGGCTCGGAGCGCGCCTCCCTGGCAACGAAGGGATAGCGCGGCGCGTCGAGGCTGACCGACTCCACACCTGGCAGGGTGCCGATGGACTCGGCGATGCCCGGTTCTGGATCCCCGATGATGCTCACGATGGTGGTCGAGCCCGCCTCGCCGACATGGACTCGAAGACCGTGACCCTCGATGAATCGGAGGATCGCGGCCTTCTCCCCGAGTGTGCAGGCCGACGAAAGGGTGGCGATCATTGGCGCAACTCTGCCACGAAAGCCACCGGGTCCCCACCAGAGGCCATGATTTCGACCAGCGCGCTGCCCACGATCACTCCGTCGCAGTGTGGGGCGAGCGCCCGAACCTGCTCGGGGGAGCGAACACCGAAGCCTGCGAGTACCGGGGCCCTCGAAACCGCTCGCACCCGATCCAGGTATGCGGTGACTTCCGGTCCGGCGCCGACACGGCCCCCGGTCGTGCCTGTCATCGTCACCGCGTAGGTGAAGCCCTCCGAGGCATTGCCCAGCGTTTCGAGTCGCTCTGAACTGGTCACCGGGCTGACCAGCTGCACGAGGCCGATTCCGTGCTCGCGGGAAACGGAGGCGAGCTCGTCCGACTCCTCCAGCGGCAGATCCGGAACGACGAGGGCGGACACTCCAACCCCCGCCAGTCTGGGCAGGAGAGACTCGTACCCGTAGGCCAGCAACGGGTTGAGATAGCTCATCACGACCAGATCCGAATCGAGTCGGCCGAGGCCCTCTATCGCGTCAATGACCGACTTGAGTGTGGCGCCATTCTCCAGAGCGACCCGGCTCGACTCCTGGATGGTGGCGCCGTCGGCCATCGGGTCGGAGAAGGGGATTCCGATTTCGACCGCGATCGACACTCGGGAGAGTGCCAGCAGCGCGTCGGCGAAGGTCGGCGACGATGGATAGCCGCCGGTCAGGTAGGGGACGATGGCGGCGTCGCCGCCGGCCAACCTCGTCTCGAGGGCTTGCGCCCCGGCTACGCCGGCGCTCATCGGCTCAGTCCTCGGAGTATGTCGATGTCCTTGTCCCCGCGGCCGGAGAGACCAACCAGGACAGTGGCGCCTGGGTGGGAGCCCAGCCACCTCCGTGCCCCGACGAGGGCGTGGCTCGACTCGAGTGCAGGAAGAATCCCCTCGTGGCGCCCGAGCTCATAAAGCGCTGCCAGGGCCTCGTCGTCCGTCGCGCTCTCGTACGTGACCCGCCCCGTCTCCGCCAACCACGAGTGCTCGGGGCCCGACCCCCGGATAGTCCAGCCCAGCCGACACGGAGTGCGTCTCCTGGACCTGGCCGTCGTCGTCTTGCAACAGGAAGGAGAAGCTCCCGTGAAGGACTCCCGGGGTCCCTCTCCCGATGGTGGCGGCGTGCTGGCCGAGCTCGGACGACGTCCCCCCGGCCTCGACCCCGATCAGGTCGATCGGGTCCTCGAGAAGAGGATGAAACAGGCCGATTGCGTTGGAGCCGCCGCCGACGCAGGCGACGGCGGCATCGGGGAGACGCCCGGCTCGATCCAGCATCTGACGGCGGGCCTCGCGTCCAATGACCGATTGCAGCTCTCTCACCAGCCATGGGTAAGGGTGGGGACCGACAGCCGAGCCGAGGAGGTAGTAGGTGGTCTCGGGCCGCGTCACCCAGTCGCGCAGCGCCTCGTTGATCGCAGCACGCAGGGTGGCGTCCCCCGAAGTCACCGGCTGCACCTTCGCTCCGAGGATCCGCATACGTTCGACATTCGGCGCTTGACGATCGATGTCCACCGAACCCATGTAGACGGTGCAATCCAGGCCGAGCCGGGCACAGGCGGCAGCGGTGGCTACGCCATGCTGACCCGCTCCAGTCTCGGCGATCACCCGCTCGGCACCCATCTCCCTGGCGAGGAGGGCTTGCCCGATGGCGTTGTTGATCTTGTGCGCCCCGGTGTGGGCCAGGTCCTCGCGCTTCAACCACAACTCGCCACCCCAAACCTCGCCGAGGCGGACAGCGTGGGTCAGGGCCGTCGGCCGGCCGACCCACGAGGACAGCTCCTCTTCATACATGTTGAGGAACCCGGGGTCACCGAGAAGCAGCCGGGATGTCTCTTCCAACCTGGTCAGGGCGGGAACCAGGACCTCAGGAACGTAGCGCCCCCCAAAGCGGCCGTAGCGGCCGGTCTCGTTGCGAGCAGTCGTCATGCTGAGCCTCCTACACCCACGCTGCGCGCTGCCTCGACGAACGCGCGCATTCGCTCGGGATCCTTCTTGCCCGGAGACTTCTCGATGCCCGAACTGACGTCGACGCCGAACGGCCTGACCAGGGAGACTGCATCACCAACGTTCTCGGGGTCGAGCCCGCCGGCCAGGATCAGACGACCGGGGCTGTTGAGCCCTGCGAGCCTCTCCCACCTGGAGGTGAGACCTGTGCCGCCTCGCGCGGCCCGGTCCACCACAACCATCTCCCGGTCGGCCGCGCGCACCGCGAGACCGAAGTCCCGATCGAGGGAATCTCCGTCGACCACTACCGGAAGGAGCTTGTCGGCTGAGATCCCGACCAGTGTCGGCAGCTCGGACTGGAAGAGGTCGGGACCGATCTCTTCCTCTGCTCGTCGCAGCAGCTCGGGAGTCGGATCGTGGAAGACGGCCACTCCGAGAACCGATTCGGGCAGCCTTGCCTGGAGCCCGGCCGCGACCGACAGGGGGATCTGCCGGGGGGACGGGGTGAGGACGAGCCCGATGGCGTCGGCCCCCGCCTCGACGGCCGTTTCGAGATCCGCCTCGGTCGTGATCCCGCACAGTTTCACGAAGAGCCTCATGACGGCACGGTCACCCTTCGACGACCGGCATCCACCATCTCGCTGACCAGCAGAGCTGGATCGTCGGTTCTCATCAGCGCAGAGCCAACGAGGGCGGCGCGGTAACCGCAGCCGGCAACCCGCTCGACGTCTGCCGGCGCCGCGATCGCACTCTCGGCGACGGTCACGACATCGCCGGGGATGTGGCCGGCGAGAGTGACGTGGCGTTCCGGTATGACCTCCAGTGTGTCGAGGTCCCGGCAGTTCACACCGGCGAGGAGGTTGCGTCGCCCGGCCATCACGTTGCGAATCTGCTCCAGGTCGTCCTCGTCGAAGGCTTCGAGGAGGGCAAAGATCCCGCTGTCGGAAACGGCATCGAGGATCTCGATCAGGGATTCCGTGCTGAGGATTCGGGCAATCACGAGCACCCCATCGGCTCCCGCCTCGCGTGCCTCGTACACCTGGATCGGGTCGACAAGGAAGTCTTTGGCCAGCACCGGGATCGACACAGCAGTGGCGACATCCCGCAGCATGTCGATAGACCCTCCGAACTCGGAAGGCTCGGTCAGCACCGAGATCATCCCGGCGCCACCGGCTTGATAGGCCAGGGCGGTATCCGCAGGGGAACGCTCCGGGAAAAGACCCTCCGAGGGCGAGCGAGGCTTGACCTCGGCGATGAGATCGAACAAGGCTCCGAAGCCTGTCAACGGGAGCGGTTCAGGCCCGGCCAGCACCGACTCGCGGCGCAAGCGCAACGAGCGGTGTGCGGCAGCTTCTTCTGCTCGTCGGTGGGATCGAGCCGCCATCGTGTCGAGGAACCTGCTCAACGCCCGGCCTCCGATGCCCCGAACTCCTCGAGGGCCTTGGCGAGACCGAGCGCCCTGCCGTCGTCGATTGCGGCGCCGGCCATCGCCACCGCCTGGTCCGGCTCGTCGGCGCGGCCGCTGACTTCCAGCGCCAGGGACGCCCCGAGCACGATTGCATCCCGATGAGGGCCATGCTCGCCTTCGAGTGCGTCGAGCAGGCGGCTGGCGTTGTGCTCCGGCGATCCTCCGGCCAGGTCATTCACCTCGCATCCGGCCATCCCGACGTCGGCCGGGTCCCGGACCGACTCCTCGATCGTCCCTGGCCTCACGTCGAAGAGGGTGAACTCACCCAGTGGCGACGGCTCGTCCCAACCCGCCGCCCCGTGGACGACGAACGCCCTCTCGATGTCGAGACCCGAGAGAGCCCCGGCCATGAGCCTGGCCGCCGAGGGGTCGAAAGCCCCGATCACCATGTTGGGAGGCGCAGCCGGGTTGGTGAGCGGCCCGAGAATGTTGAACACGGTGCGTACTGCCAGGGCGCGGCGCACCGGGCCGACCGCCGCCATCGCAGGATGAAAGTAGGGGGCGAAAAGGAAGGTGAAGCCGGTGATCTCGAAGAGACGCCGCACCTGGGCCTCGTCCATGGGCATCGGCAGGCCAAGTGCCTCGAGCACATCGGCGCTCCCGCTCTGGCTGGTCATCGAGCGGTTCCCATGCTTGACGACCGGAACCCCGCTCGCCGCCGCCAGGATGGCCGACCCTGTGGAGAGATTCAGGCTCCCCGACCGGTCGCCACCGGTTCCGACGACGTCGACGGCGCCGGTGACATCGACCTGGGGATCGGTGGCGAGCGCTCGCATCGCCCGAGCGAGGCCACGCACTTCCTCGGGCGTCTCCCCCTTGGCCCTGAGGGCGGCGAGGATGGCACCGGCGACCGCGGGATCGACGTCGCCGCCGGTCAGCTGACGAAGGAGGTCCTCGGCCTGCTCTTCTGTCAGGTCGATGCCACGGAGCAGGTCCTCGAGAACCTGGCTCATCGCTGACCCCCCAAATCGAGGAAGTTGCGCAGAAGCAGCTCGCCGTGTGGGGTGAGCATGCTCTCGGGATGGAACTGCACGCCTTCGACCGGCAACGACCGGTGACGGATCCCCATGATCACTCCATCAGACGTGAACGAGGTGACTACTAGATCTGTCGGGAGATCGTCCTCCATCACCGCGAGAGAGTGATACCGCCCGGCATCGAATGGGTTGGGCAGACCGGCATAGATCGACGCCGAGTCGTGATACACCGGTGACGACTTGCCATGTCTCAGCTCCAGGGCGTGGTCGACGGTGCCGCCGAGGGCGGCGGCGATGGCCTGATGCCCGAGGCACACACCCAGGATCGGGACCACGTCGAGGAGACCCGAGATCAGCTTCATCGACTCTCCGGCCGCCTCGGGACGCCCCGGGCCGGGCGAGACCACGAGATGGGTGGGCTCGATATCCCGGGCCTCTTCGAGGCTCACGCCATCGTTGGTGCGGACCACCACGTCGGCGCCGAGAATCCGCAATGCCTGGACCAGGTTGTAGGTGAATGAGTCGTAGTTGTCGACCAGGAGCACGCGGCTCATAGACCACCCGCCGCGGTCTCGAGGGCGCCACGCATCGCCCCGGACTTGGAGAGGACTTCCTCCCATTCGGCCGAGGGGACACTGTCGGCGACGATGCCCGCACCTGCCTGGTACGTGTACCCGCCCTCGCTCATCACGATGGTGCGGATGGCGATCGCTTGATCCATCGTCCCGCCGTGCCCGAAATAGCCGACGGTCCCGGCATAGAGCCCCCGTGGGACCGGCTCGAGCTCCTGCAACAGCTCCAACGCGCGGATCTTCGGTGCTCCGACGACGGTGCCGGCGGGAAACGCGGCTGCGAAGAGGTCGAAGGCATCGCTGCCCGCCTCCAGGATCCCGCTCACGCCGCTGACGAGATGGATCACGTGGCTGTATCGCTCGATGGCGCGGTACGGGTCGACCTTGATCGAACCGGGCACGGCCACCCGGCCCAGATCGTTGCGGGCCAGGTCCACCAGCATGACGTGCTCGGCCGCCTCCTTGGCATCGCCGATCAGCTCTTCCTCGGCGATTCGATCTCTTTGCTCGTCGTTGTGACGGGGTCTCGTTCCGGCGATCGGACGCAGCTCGGCGGTCGCCCCTCGCAGCCGGACCAGCGCTTCTGGCGAGGATCCGATGACTTTGGTTTCGCCCAGGTCGCAGAAATACATGTAAGGCGAAGGATTGAGAAGGCGAAGCCCTCGATAGACAGTGAAGGGATCGAGATCCGTGTCACCGGTGAATCGGACCGAGGGCACGATCTGGTAGACGTCGCCCTCACCGATGTGATGACGCGCTCGCTCCACCACATCCTCGTACTGCTGCTTGCCCATCGACCCGACGGGCGCCTCGTAGCTGCCGGCGCGGCTGGTTCCGGGCAGTCCACTCGCGAGCAACGTGATCACCTCACGCCGCAAGGCGAGGCGATCCGAATCGGGCCCGTCGTGGAGCAGAGCGGCGCGCCGGCTCAGGTGATCGAAGACGATGACACTTGGTGGCCCGTAGAGCTGGACCTCTGGTTGCGGACTCGCAGGCGGGGCCCATCCGGCGAGACGATGCGCGACATCGAAGCCGATCGCCCCGACGAGCCCACCGTGGAACGGGATCGAGGTCGAGATCGGGCCTGGCACCGGCGCCTCCACCAGGATCTTGCGCAGCCCGTCCATGAGCCCTTGCATCGACCCGTCGGTTTCGATGCGGGTGGTCCCGGCCTGGATCGACCGCCCGTCACTGCGAACATCGAGGCCAGGGCCAAAGCCGATGAACGAGTAGCGCCCGACCTGGTCACCCTGCTCGACGCTCTCGAGAAGGAAGCGGGGGCCCAGGGGGGCGAGTTTGAGGTACACCGACGTAGGCGTGTCGAGGTCGGCCGGTATGTCGAAGATGGTGTTCATTGGGTCCTCCGCCGGTCCGGCTTCCGGGCCTCGAACGAGAAAACCCATCTGCCGGAGTCCGGAGATGGGTTCGTATGGATCAGAGAGCGGGAACTATCCGACCGAAGCCACCTCCGGCGCGCGCCAAGCCCACCACCAGGTGCCACCGGCATGCGAGAGATTCCTTCGGCTCATCCTGCCGGAACGCTACGCCGGACCCGGCGATCCGTCAACCTCCGACTCGATTCATCCCGGCCAGCGTCTGCTGCACGTCGTCGGGTGAGACCGGCGGGTAGAAAACCATCGTGTAGAGGTCGCAGCGCTCGCCGGGAGCCTCGAACCAACCCGCCACCCAGGTTCCATCAGGATGAGGGCCGACCACCCCCCTGGTCCCGTCGATGAGCACCGCGCCCCGATCGCCCGGCCATTCCACCGCAGGGAGAGTCCCACGAATCAAGGCGAGGGCGACGACATCATCCCGACCCCAGAGGGTTGCACTGCTCCCCGGCACCGAGGTCCACACGTCCGGCTCGATCTCCTCGGGATCCAGCACTGCCGTGCCGATGCCGACGGGGAGGAAATCGAGCTCGTAGGGCGGTGGCGGGCACTCCACCGGAGGTGCGGTGGTGGAAGGAGCGGGTGTCGTCGTGGTGGTCACCGACGTCGTGGTGTCGGGTCCCCGAACCGGCCCCGGAACAGGCGGCGACCACCAAGAGGAGAATCGGGAGGGTGCGCTTCATCCGCGCCCATGATCTTATGGTGACGGGGTCAGCGCGGCGTGGATCGGGCGCTGTCCTCTGCGTCTGGGGCGATGTTGGCGACGGCGGGCAGATCGTGTGAGGAGCTGGCACCGCTTCCACCTTCCGCGATATCGACTAACTTCCCGTCCGCCGGGTCCCTGTATCCGATCGGCCCGGTGCCCGGAGGGGGCACGTGCCCGGTGATCGCTTCATCGAGTTGGCCACTGCCGAGGATCGCAGGGTCCTCGACATCCTGTTTCGTCATGCCAGCGAGGCGGTATCCGTTCAGGACCGTTCCGGCCGTTTGCTGTACGCCAATGACGAGGCAGCCCGAATTGTCGGCTTCCGAATCGGGCGCCGAGCTGGTCTCGACACCACCTGAGGACATCGTCGGGCGCTTTGAGATGATCGACCGAGCAGGTTTGCCGTTGTCTCTGGAGAGTCTCCCAGGACGGAAGGTCATGGCCGGGGCGCCAGTCGCCGAGGCAGTGATCGGATATCGCCGGCCGGGCTCCCCACGAGCACGCTGGACGCGGGTTCGGGCCAGCCCGATCAAGAACGACGCAGGGGAAGTCGTCCTGGTCATCAACTTCTTCCAGGACATCACGTCTCAATTCCGACGCGATGAGATCCGGGAGCTTCTCTACAACGTCTACGAAGCGTTGGGCTCCTCACTGGACCGGGACGAGAACCTGCAATCGCTGGCCAGGGCGCTGGTACCGCGAATGGGGACATGGTGCTCGGTGCATCTCCTCGAAGGGGGGACTCCTCATGCCGGTAGCCGTTGTCTACCCGGACGAGGATGACGCCCACAGCCTCGTGCACGTGGCAGGCTCTGCCCATGTCTCGCTGGAGGAGGACAGACTGCAGGGAAGGGTGGCGAAGAGCGGGGAACCCGAAGTGATCGGCCCAATCACCGAGGAGATGCTCGAGCAGGCAGAGGCCACTGAGGGCAGGGAGCTGATCGAGATCCTCCGCCGGCTCCAATTGAACTCGATCGCCTGCGTGCCGATCGCGATCGGTCGACGTGTGATCGGCACCCTGACCCTGGCAAGGAGCGCTCCGGACCCCGAGCTGGACCTGGCTGACGTCGACGTGCTCGGCGCGGTGGCCGATCGAGCCGCAGCGGCGCTCGAGAACGCGGGCCTCTACCAACAGCAGCGGGAGATCGCAGAGACTCTGCAAGCCGTTCTGACGCCGAAGTCTCTGCCCAGAGTGCCCGGGTTCCAGGTGGCGGCTCGCTATCAGCCACTGTCGCTGGTCGGGCACGTCGGTGGCGACTTCTACGATGTCTTCCCCACAGCCGACGGTCGCACCGCCGTGTTGGTTGGCGACATCGCGGGCAAGGGTGTCGAGGCGGCGGCCGCTGTCGGATTGGCCAGGTACACCCTGAGGTCGACCATCGCCCTCGACCCGAGTCCGATCACCGTGATCACAAGGATCAACGAGTCATTGCTCGAAGAGGAGCAAATGTGCACGCTGGCCTATGCGATCCTCGAAGACCATGGTGATCGGTCCAGGCTGCGAGTGACCCTCGCCGGTCACCCCCCTGCGATCGTCGTCACGGCTGACGGTGAGATGGAGCGACTCGGCGAGCCCTGCCCCCCGGTCGGCGTCATGGCGGAAGTCATCCCGATCGAAATGGAGCGATGGCTGGCGCCTGGTGACACGATTGTCATGTACACCGACGGGTATGCCTTTTCCGGGATGAACCCCGCCGAGAGTGTCGAGCTGGCGCTGGCGAAGTCTGAGACCGATGACCCCGATCGACTCCTCGATCACATGCTCGAACTGCTCCTGGCCGACCTGGGGCCGAGAGGGCCACGAGACGACATCGCCCTTCTGGCCATGGTGGCCAACCCCACAGTTTGACCCCGCCGGAAAACGGGTAATCCGGGCGAACACGCGACCCAGGAGACCCAAGATCATGAAAGACGCGCAGGTGAACGAGCTTCTCTATCAAGCCCTCGAGACGGAGCTCGGTGGGGTCAAGGTCTACGAGACCGCGATCAGATGCACCGTGAACGACGACCTTCGCACCGAATGGCAGGGGTACCTCGAGGAGACCCAGAACCATGTGCGAATCGTCAGCGACGTCTTCTCCCAGTTGGATCTCGACCCGGAGGTCGAGACCACGGGTCGGGCCATCGTCCGGGCCAAGGGCAAGGCGCTGATCGCAGCCATGGAGACCGCTCTCGAGGGCGGGGACATGAGCAACGCCCAACTCGTCGCCGCCGAATGCGTCGTCGACGCCGAGATCAAGGATCATGCCAACTGGGAACTGATCGGGGAGGTCGCCCAAGAGCTCTCCGGCGACCGTGCTCGTGTCTTACAAGACGCCTATGAGCAGGTGGAAGAGGAAGAAGACGAGCATCTCTACCACACCCAGGGATGGGCGAGAGAGCTCTGGCTGGAGTCGCTAGGCCTGACGGCCGTACTGCCCCCGCCGGAGGAGCAGAAGAAGGTAAAGACAGCGATCGGGGCATCACGTGCCAAGCAGTCCCGAGAGGATTACATCGACTGACGACCCCCGTGGTCGCTTTCTACGAGCCTTGGTGCTCGGGTTCGCTCCCTGTCACGACGCTAATCTCTGGTTCCCCTTCCGGTCGGAAGGGTGCCACCTTCTCAGCAGCGTCTGCATCGTGACCATTCAGCAAGCCCCCCAATTCCGCCATGAGGCTCTGCCCTACGAGTCGAGCGAATTGCTCTTGGAACAGGTGACCTCGTTCCTCGGCCCCGCCCTCGACCGTGAAGAGCCCGTGCTCATCGCTGCCCGCTCGGACACCCTCTCCGGGTTCCAGACGGAGTTGGTCGGTCACCGAGCTCACATCGATCTGGCTCCGATGGAAGAGATCGGCCGCAACCCCGGGCGGTTGATCTCCGTCTGGAGCGATTTCCTCGACCGGCATGGGGCAGAAGGTCGAACCGTGTGGGGCATCGGTGAGCCGATCTACGCCGGCCGAGACCCGCTCGAGATCGAGGAGAGGCGAGGTATACGAGCAGCTGGTGAATGGAGCGTTCACCGAACCTGAGTTCACGCTCCATCTCGGTTGCCCGTATGACACCACATCACTCCCGTCGGATGTGGTCGACGAATTGGCGGCGTCCCATCCGTTCATCGGCAGCGGTGCCGAATCGCGGGCCAATGCGAGGTTCCTTGCCGACGGGCATGCCGAGCGCAAGTTGTCGCCTGCCCTCATCCAGGACGATGCCTTCGCTCCGTTCACCAAGGACAGCCTGGGCGAGATGAGGAGAGAGCTCGCTGAGGCGGCGCGCCGATTCGGCGTCGAGGAGGACCGAATCCCCGACCTCGTGCTGGCCGTCAACGAGATCGCCACCAACAGCATCCTCTACACGGGCACCGGTTCCCTGGGTGTATGGCAGGCGAGCGGACGTCTGGTCTGCGAAGTTCGAGATCTCGGCTACATCGAGGACCCACTGGTGGGCCGACGTCGACCCAAGACCTCCGAGGAGCGAGGACGCGGGATCTGGTTTGCCCACCAGGTCGCCGACCTGATCCAAATGCGCAGCAACCCTTCGGGCACGACGGTTCGCATTCTGTTCGACTGCGTCTCGGAGAGCTGAACCTCAGAGCCAGTTTCGCCGTCTTGCGACGACCAGCGTGACCCCGGCAACCGCGAGCATCAGGCCGATTGTCACCCAGAACATCCACGACCACTCGAAGATGGCCACTTTGAAGTTCATTCCCATGATCCCGGCCAACGCAGCGGCGGGAAGAAGCAGGACAGAGACGATGGTGAGACGCTTCATGATGTCATTGGTCGCCTGAGACGTCCGCGTCATGAAGATGTCGAATGAGCCGACGATCATCTCCCGCGCCGTATCCACTGCATCGATCGCCTGTTGCAGTCGGCCCTCCAGCCGCTGGTATTCGCCGGCAGCATCCGCACCGACCACTGCATCGGACCTCGGATGGCTGAGCAGTCCCAGCACCTCGCGATGGGCGCTGAGTGTGTTTCGCAGCGTTCGCACCCGCCTCCGAAAGCTCTGAAGGCGCTCGAGGAGCGCGTCCTCATCGGGGGATTTGGTGAGCAGATCCTCGTCGAGACGGTCGATATCGCTCTGGAGGCCCTCGATGATCTTGAAATAGCCGGAGAGCTGCCAGTCGAGAACGAGCGACAGGAATGTCGGGCCGTCGAGATCGCCGAGACGGGTCTCTCCGTTGAAGGGCTTGTTGAACTGGTCGACCAAGTCCAGCTCGTCCTGATGCAAGGTCACCACCCAATTCGCCCCCACGAGGCAATGCAGAGTCATCGGCTCGAGATCGGGCTCGCTGCGAAAGCCGATCACGACGAGCTGCATGATCCCGTTGTGATGGATCAGTGCCGGCCGATCCTCATGCTCATTCAGGCCTTCGACCAGACTCTCGATGCCCAGCTGCTCCCAGAGGGGATTCAACTCGGATGCAGATTCGAGGTCGACGTCCGCCCACAACAGCTGATCCTTGCCGGGTTGGGGGAAAGTCGATCCGATCTGGACCGGGGCATCCTCGCCGTCGCGGCTGTACATCCAGATTCGGCTGCCCGGCTCATCGGAACGAGGCTGCGGCGATCCGGTACCATCAGCCGGCATGGCGCGAGAGGTTTTGGAGTCAATGGAGGTCACTGAACCAGTGACTTACCCTCCATACCCGGAGCACAAACCGGGGCTGTTCGGCGGGCTCGGCTGAGTGATGGTTGAGCTCGGCCCGCAATTCGATCTCGAAACCAGCCGCATTGGAGGGCACGATGTCGTGGTCGTCAAGGGTGAGATCGATATCGCAACCGCCCCAATGCTGGACAAAGCTCTCGCCAAGTTCTCCAAGAAAGAGGTATTTCTCGATCTCCGCAAGACCGAGTTCATGGACTCGGCCGGGCTCAAGGTCCTGATCACCCAGAGGTCGCGCATCGAAGAAGCTGGTGGAGCTCTGCGATTGGTGGTGGGCGAGGGACCGGTGATGCGTCTTCTGGAACTCGCCGGGGTGCGCGACGCCTTCTCGATCCGCCCCACCATCGACTCGCCTGACGCCTAGCCAGAACGACGGGCTAGCCGGCTCGCAATCTCACGTCGAGGCCGGCTCGACGACGCAGATGGAGCAGGGCGAGCTCCGCGCCGGAGACGCGAATTTCCTCCGGTTGACCGGAGAGAACGATGTGATGGACGCGGACGGACTTCTCGTCGGCAACGCCCACGAACAGGGTCCCCACCGGGACATCTTCTTCAGGGTCCGGTCCCGCTTCGCCGGTCGTGGCGATACCGAGGTCGGAACCGAGGAGCTCTCGCACGGATCTCGCCATCTGGCCGGCTGCTGCGGAGGTCACGACCGGGCCGGGTTCCACCCCGAGCAGATCGGTCTTCACTTCTCTGTCATAGGCCACCAATCCGCCTTTGAACCAGTCACCGGACCCGGGCGTGCCCACGATGCGAGCCATGACCAACCCACCGGTGCACGATTCGGCGATGGCCACACTGGGGATTGAGATCGACATGTGACACATCTTCTCCCGTGTCGGCGATCCGGAAACCGGGCGGTTTCCCCGTGAGTGTGAAGTGGTAAGTGGACTTCGAAACATGAAGGCCCGATGCCTTCGACGCCAGGAAAAGGAGAATGCCATGCAGGATCCCACACAGATGAAGTGGGAGGGTCGCTGGGACCAGCTCAAGGGCAAAGCCAAGCAGGCCTGGGGCGATTGACCGATGATGACCTCGATGTTGCCGAGGGCAATTACGAGGAATTGGTTGGTCGCATCAAGGAGAAGACCGGCGAGTCCGCCGAGCAGATCCGTGAGCGCTCTGGAGGACGACACGTCGACTCGGAACTTCTGAGTCGACCTAGAGGACTGAGTCGGAGCCACCCGCAAGGGTGGCTTCGGCCGTTCTAGGGTCGTCAAACGCATTCTGACGACCGATTGGAGCAAGTAATGAAAAAGGGAGCCACATCGATCGCATTGGCCGGGCTGCTCGCCCTGGCGGCGTGTGCCGATACGACCGGGGGCACGACGACGTCCGAAGCGCTCCACCGGCACGACCCTGACCGGCACATCCGGAGGGACCGGCGCATCCTCCGATGCCCTCGCTGCTGTCGCCGCGTTCCAGGAAGACATCCAGACATTGTCAGATGCCATCTCCGAGTCGGATTCGGCGGAGGAGCTGAGGTCGGCCTGGGACACGCTGAACACCGAGCTCACTGCCTCCGTCGAGTCGATTCGCGAGGACGGGTCAATCGCCCGGGAGGAGATAGAGGCGAGTTTGGATGCGTTCGAGCAGCAGCTGGACGACATCGAGGTCAACGAGGACGTCCGCACCGCATGGGACGAGCTTCGGACCAACCTCGAGCAGTTGATGACTAACTGACCTTCACAACTGGGGCGCTTGCCGGCTCCACGTCCTTCCGGATCGCGAGCCAGGCGAGCGCAACCATCACCAGGCCATAGATCACAAGGGCCCCGGTAACCACTGGCCCCGCCGGTTGTCCCCGAAAGATCACGTTGTGGAGCCCGCTGATCCCGAACGTTCCGGGCACCAAATACGAGACCCAACGGACCGGGTACGGTGAGTTGGTCGAGCGGTAAGACAAAGCCGGTGAAGAAGATCGACACCAGCAGTACCACCATCGAGTACTGGACGGCCTGACTGTCGGTCTTGGCCAAACCCGAAATCGCGAACCCGAGGCCCAATGAAGCGAAGATCACCAGAGAGACGGTGAGGGCCAGAGACCACACGGGTCCCTGCACCTCGACACCGAGCAAGAGCATGCTGGCCGTGAGGCCGGCGGCGAGGGCCAGACCGAGCACCAGAAACGACAGATACTTGCCCGCCATCGCTTCTCTGACAGTCAGCGGAGACACCCGGAACATCTCGGTAATCCCCAGTTGCCGCTCCCTCACCAGGGACAGCGCGGCGAAGGTGAGAGAGAGGTGCTGGACCAGCAAGATCAAGACTCCGGGGGCGTAGAACGCCGCCTGTGAAGGGGGTGGCTCCGTCACGGAGCTGGTCTCGACGGCGAAAGGATTGACCAGCAGGCTCGGGTCGGCGTCGGGCATCTCCTCCAAGAGCATCGGCCAGCGGGCCCTCGGCCTGGCTCAGCTCGATGCGGGCCTGCTCCACCACGGCGGTGAGTACTTCCTGGTTGATCTGATTGACCGAGAGGCGGGCGAGCAGATCGATGCTGCCCGTGATGACCGGATCGATCTCGGCGTGGAAGATAGAAAAGGTGGCCTGTTCCCCCCGCTGCAGCGCCTCGAGCCCGTCCTCGGGGGCGACGAGGACGAGATCGACCTCTCCGGCGACGAGCTGTTGCCGGGCCGAGTCGACGTCGTCGGTCACTTCGACCAGATCGATGCCCTCACCGAAGGCATCGCCCAGCTCATCGGGGTCGACACCGATGGCTGCGCCGGTCTGCTCGGCCACGAGGATGGTCCGAAAGGGTTCTGGCATCTCCTGATAGCCGAGACCGAAGAGAAAGAGGATCAGGAAAGGCCCGAGGACCAGAGTCGCGATCAGACGGGGCTGTCGCCAGACCGACACGAGCTCCTTGCGGAGGAAAGCGAGGCTTCGAGTCAAGGATCTCATGCAGTCGATTCAGCCGGCCAGGGCAACCTCGTCGTCGTGAATCCTGATCCTCGTCGTCATCCACGGCCGCGGCCACCAACTCGACGAACACGTCGTCGAATGGCGGCAGATGAGCCTCTGCTCTTTCCATTTCCAGGCCTCGCTCGCTGGCCCAGTTGTCGAGGGTGGGCGATATCTGCCCGGCATCTGCGACGACAAGACGCACGCTGTGATCGTCGAGCCATGTCACCTTGCTGACGCCATCGGCCCGGGTGAGCGCGACCAGGTCGTCACGGGCCGGTGGGGCGACGAAGACAACGTCGAAGAGGTCTCCTCCAAATGCGCGTCGGCGCAGGCCGTCCGGAGTGTCCAAGGCCAGGATCCGCCCTGCGGCGAGGACGCCCACCAAGTCGCAGTACGCCGCTTCACCGACGTACTGCGTGGTCACCATCAGGGTCGACCCCTGTTCGGCGAGCTGGGCGAAATGGTCCCAGAACTTTTTCCGCAGGATGGGATCGATCCCCGCGGTCGGCTCGTCCAGGAACAGGAGCTCGGGGTGGTGGATCAGCGTTGCCGCCAACGACAGTCTTCTCTTCTCACCACCGGAGGCATCGCGAAGCAGCCGGTCGATCGGCCCGTCGAGTTCGAGCAATTCCACCATGTCCTGCACACGAGTCTTCCTGCGGAGCGGCACACCGAAAAGCGATGCCGAGAAATTGAGGTTCTCGCGAAGGGTCAGGTCGGGGAAGAAGACCGAGTCCTGGGCCATGTAACCGATGCGGGCCCGAGTCTGCGACGTGAATCCTGTTGGGTCTTGACCGAGGACGGAGATCGATCCGGAGTCGGGGGCGAGCAGGCCGGTCATCAGACGGACGGTGGTGGTCTTCCCCGATCCACTCGGACCGATCAGGGCCACGATCCGCCCCTTCTCCACCTCGAGGTCCAGATCGAACACGCCCGCCTCTTCTTCGAAGCGCTTGGTGAGATCTGAGGCGATGATCGTTGGTTCGGTCGGCATGGGCGCCAACTATTACCCGTAGAAGGATCCTCTCAACCGCGGCTGCGGGTTGGTTTCACGCTGGGTGGACGCGGGTAAGAGTTGCCGACGCAAAGGAGGCTGTCTTGGGACGAGGCGGAATCATCTGGACGATCGTGGGCGTACTGCTCATAATCGCCCTCCTGATCTGGATCTTCTAGAAGCCGATCAAGTCTTTCTGGAAACCAGCAAGGAAAACCAACAAAGCGGCGGGCCCGCAAGGGCCCGCCTCGCTATTTGTTTGCGTGCCGGGATGAAGCTGAGCTTGCCGTCAGTCTCCAATACCGCATAGTCGATCTCGGCAAGATCGCCATAGCCCTCCAGTCGCGCAGCTTCCTTCAACTCGTCGAGTGTCAGGCGCTCTGTGTCCAGTCTGTCCGGCAAGGGCTCTCCCGGAGCGAAGGACGATCACCGGCTCGCCGATCAAGATGTGTCTCGCCGTCCTCGACCGCCGCTCCCAGGCATCGGCCAGCAGCGTCCATCCCACGAACACGGACACGGCGATGACAGCCCCGGTGACCGACATATCCTCCTGAGTCACGCCCTTGCTGGACAAAATCGCCGACGACGACGATCAGAAGCAGATCGAGCGGCGTCAACTCGGACAGTGATCTCTTCCCGGTCCCCCGGACCACCAGCCAGAGAAACCAGTACACGACAGTCGCCCGCAGCAATATCTCCATGGTCCTCTCCTCAGGGCATGACCCAGGTGGTGAAATCGACTCGCGACCAGGTCGTGCCGTCGATCTCGAGCGTTGCCGACCCCGACCTCGCCCACTGCACGGAGGGCTCGAGCCGGGCATCGAGACCGATGCGAAGGCTCGACTGATCCGACGGCACGTCGAAAGACCACCAGGTCCAGCGGTCGGTGCTGTAACGACGCCGATGGTGTCGGCTCCAGGCCGTTGAAGTCGAAGATGGACAGATACGACGTGTCCAGCCTCAGAGTGACCGTTTCCGGGAGGTCCGGATCCGTCGATAGTCGAGATCACCACGCCGAACGGAGTGGCCAGACCGGGGCGACTGACCTGGGCTCTCAACACCTCGATCGAGTAGCCCTCGCCACGGCGGTCACGGTCCCGGTCCGAACGCCGAGAAGGGACGTTGCCGCCAGCAGCACCACAGCCACCACAAAGGTGAATGCCGCGAGGTGGAGAACACGCTCTGTCCTGGGTTCGGGCGTGTCGGCGGGGACGGTTGTGGTCGATGCAGACGAGTCTGGGATGGCTTCTCCCTGCGGTCGGGTCAGTTACCCATAGCCCGCCGCTCCTTAATCCGTCGTGTCCCAGTTTGAGGGCCTTTGGAACGGGAAATCGCCTACCGGGCCGAGTTTCAAATCCGTACACAAGGAGACAGGAAATGCCGTTGACCCATCTCAACCCCGAGTCCCTCAGCAGAATCCAGTATTCAGCCAGGGCGTATTGGTGGAGGGTGGTTCGCTTCTGGTGGTGGGAAGCCAGAACGGCATCAACGGGGAAGGCAATCTCGTGGGTGATGACGTCGAATCACAGTCTGCCCCGGCCCTTCGAAACGTCATTGCCGTTCTCGAGAAGGCGGTGCCACTCCAGCCGACGTGGTTCAGCTCACGATCTATCTGGTGGCTCCGGCCGACGTCGAGGCCGCGTTCGGTGCAGCCCAGGAGGTCTGGGGCGAGCACCCCACCGCCGTCTCGGTGATCAAGGTGGCGGGTCTCGCTCGACCGGGATGTCTGGTGGAGGTCAGCGCACTTGCCCATGTGAGCTGAGGCCGATCCCTGTTTGGGACCGCCCTGGCCTGGGAAAATTTCGTCTGCCATGACCACTGTCGAATCGATGTCGCTCGCCTCCGAGGCTGGGCTCAACTACGTCACCGACGAGATGCCGGGTTTGCGCAGGATTCGCCGCGGCCGTGGTTTCTCCTACCTCGACCCCAAGGGAAGGACGATCAATGGCTCGGTCCGGACCTGGATCGACTCACTCGTGATTCCGCCGGCCTGGGACAATGTCTGGATCTCACCAGACCGGTCCGGTCACATCCTTGCCACCGGTTACGACGACGCCGGCCGAAAGCAGTACATCTACCACCCGCTGTGGGAGGAGACCCGGGACGAGGTGAAATTCGAGCGGATGGGTGGGTTCGGACAGCGGCTGACGAAGTTGCGGCGGCGGACCGATGCGGAGCTCTCCCGCCCCGGCCTGTCCCGGGTCAAGGTGACCGCTCTCGCAGTGGCGGTGATGGACAGGACCCTGATCCGGGTCGGAAATCGCAAATACGCCGACGAGAACGACGCCTATGGGCTGACCACGATCACCTGTGATCATGTCGAGGTCGACGGGCTACACGTCCACCTCGACTTCGCCGGTAAAGGGGGAGCCGACCATCAGCTGATGTTCGAGGACCGCCGACTGGCGGGGCTGATTTCGAAATGCCAGGAACTGGGCGGCCAGACCTTATTCGGGTATGAGACAATCGACGGTGTCACCGCGGTCACCTCGGCGATGTGAACACCTATCTCGTCGAGACGATGAGCGGGCCGTTCACTGCCAAGGATTTTCGCACCTGGGGCGCCAGCACCGCCGTCGCCGCGGAGCTGATGAGCAGGCCCGAAGAAGGCGACGACGATGCCCGACTGCTCGCGGCGATCGATGTCACTGCAGAGAAGCTCGGCAACACCCGAGAGGTATGCCGTAGCTCCTATCTGCACCCCGTGATCCCGGAGTCCTTCCACAACGGCGCGCTGCAGGAAGCTTGGTCCCGGTCAGACGCGGCGTCTGGCTGGGACGGGCCGAATCCGCGGTCAACAGATTGCTCTCGAAAGTGACCGATGGGAGCAGCTGACATGGATCCACGACTCCGAGCATCGAGGACCAACCACGGGCCCACAGGCACGTGACCCTCCGCATCGGGATGATCTCCCCGATCAGCCACGCCTTTCCCCACCCGGTTACGGTCCGTGGGAACGTGTGACTCACGATCTGACCGAGCGGCTGGTGTCGATGGGCCACGACGTCACATTGTTCGCGCCCGCAGGATCCATCACCTCGGCCACGTTGGTCGATACGGTGCGCGCACCCCTCGATTCGAGCAGCGCGGACCCGCGATTAGAGGAAGAGCTTCACATCGCGATGGCCATGGAGGCTGCCGGCGATGGGAGCTTCGACATCGTCCACTCCCATCTTCACGTTCATGGCCTCGTCTTCAGCCGAATGATCCCCACACCGGTCGTCACCACCTTGCACGGGGTGGCCTGGGACCCGGCCACCCACCCACTACTGCTCAGATACGCGGATATGCCTTTCGTATCGCTCAGCGACAGCGAGCGATCGTTTTTGCCTGAGCTCAGCTACGTCGCCACCATCCCGAACGGGATACGCACCGGGGAAATACGCGTTGGGCCCGGTACGGGTGGGTATCTGGCGTTCGCCGGCCGCATGTCGCCGGAGAAGGGGCCCGACCTCGCCATCGAGGCTGCCCTGAACGCAGGCGTGCCACTGCGTCTGGCCGGAGTCGTGGAAGATCGGCATCGCGAGTTCTTCGAACAGACGATGCGCCGCGCCCGGTCGAGGACGTCGAGTACCTCGGACCCCTCGACCGTGAGGAGCTGTGGCATCTGCTTGGTGACGCGAGCGCCCTGGTCATGCCTCTCCGATGGCATCGAGCCCTTCGGGCTCGTCGTGGTCGAGAGCTTGGCGGCAGGTACGCCCGTGATCGCCTGGCGGATGGGGGCCATGCCCGAGATCCTCGAAGACACCGTGACCGGGTTCCTGGTCGATGACGTCGCCGCAGCGGTGCAATCGATCCGGAGGATCGGCGAGATAGAGCGTGCCTCGTGCCGAATGGTCGCCGAGGCGCGGTTCTCGGACACCGCTATGGCACGCGCCTACGCCGAGTTGTACGCCCGCCTGGCCGCTACGACATCTTCGCCAAAACGTGGTCGATAGGCACCGTCGCCACCTTGATCCCGTAGTCCGCATAGCCATACGGCAGGATCAAATGCTTGTCGTGGATCATGCTCCCGCATGAGTAGACGACATCGGGCACGTAGCCCATCGACTCGTCCTCGGTCGGCTCGAGGAGCGGGGAGGTGAGTCGGCCCAGCACCTTGGTCGGCTCATCGAGATCGAGCAGCACCGCACCGAGTACATAGCGCCGCATCGGGCCGACACCGTGGGTGATCAACAGCCACCCGGCTTCGGTCTCCAGCGGTGAGCCACAGTTGCCGGTCTGGATCGCCTCCCATCCCTGTTCTGGCACCAGCACGGCCTCGGCATTGCCCCAGTGGCCAATGTTGTCACTTCGCATTACGAACGTCGTCTCCTGATCGTGTCGGGAGACCGCGGCGAACTCACCCCTGATCCGCCTCGGGAACAATGCGAGCCCCTTGTGATAAGCGGTCGGCCCGCTCATCGTGGTCATCCGGAAATGATGGAAATCCTTGGTCTTGATCATCTGGGGAAGGATCCGCATCCCGTCGTAGGCGGTATAGGTGGCGTAGTAAGTCACCTCGCCATCGTCTTCCACGAAGCGAACAAAGCGCGCGTCCTCCATCCCGTGGCTCTCGGCGGGCGCCGCCGGCGAGATCAAGTGCTCGGATATCGGGAGGTCCGGGTCGAATATCACCTCATAGCTCGATGCCGAGAGCCAATGGACCATCCTCACCGTGTCCGAGACCAGCACCGGGTCGAGATCGGTGTCCGCGGCAGTCGGGAGGGCGTCATCGAGGTTGGCCGGGGTGAACTCATCGGGGACGCCGCCAGGATGCGCTGCGAGACTTCGTTGGCGAAATCGAGCTCCGCCAACTTCAGGGTGAATGAGGAACGCTGATAGACGGGCTCCCTGCGCTCACCGTTGTCGGCAAATGAAGACCGGGGATCGAAGTCGATGCTTCCACCGACATGGGCCACGCCCGTGAAGAAGGCGACCGACGATATGTGCCCCTCGCCGATCGCTCGTGCGCTCATCACGAATGGTTGCGTGTCACCTTTTCTGGCGCCGTAGGGGACGATCGAGGGATTGGTCAAGGCAGCGCCTTCGTAGGCGTAGCCGAGCGTTAGATAAGCCCCCACCAAGAGGCGGAGATCCGGGTCGAAGATCGTTCCGAGGCGGGTGACGCGCTCGGAAGCCATCTCGAAATGTCTCAGCCAGGTCGGCCGAATGTCCCGATATCTGCTGGCCGATCGTTGGATGGCGTCGGCGAGGAGCCGGTCTTGCTCCTCAGCCGGCAGGTCGAGGACTCGCTCGACGATCAGCGCGAGCCGGGCGGCGTCGCCGCCGAAGCCAGGGCTCCCGGGGAGGAACGGCCTAGCGACGAGCCGCCGGGGGTCGGGCTGCAGCAGCTGGTCGCTTCGCTCCATGTGAATCATCTGCAGCCTGCATTCTGGCCCTGTCAGGCCGCTTTACCAGGGAATCAGCGCGATGCGGTCACACGATTCGGAATCAGCCGTCGGATGAAATCGGCATAGCGGGTGGCCCCGGACTGCCAGGAGAGCTCGGACGACCGGCGGCGGCCGCCCGCACGACCCGGACGTAATGATCCGGCGTCGTCATGAGGGCACGCAACCTCGGCGATGGCAACGCTGTCGTGATCGACGACGAGCCCGGGACCCGGCCCGACCAATTCTACGGCATGGGGGAATCGGGTGGCAACCACCGGTCGGCCGGCAGCGACCGCGTCGGTAAGGACCCCAGATGTCACCTGGTCGCTGTTCTCGTATGGAGTGACGACGATGTGTGAGCCCTCACGAGCCGATAGCTCATCGTCGTCGAGATAGCGATCCACGAATTCGACCATGTCATCGACACCGTGCTCCCGGACCATGCCTTCGAGCATTCTGCGGTAGACGACGCCCTGCTTCCGGGCCACCACCGGGTGGGTCCGGCCCACGATTCGGTAATGGGGCCGGGGATCGAGGTCGCGGAGCTCGGCCATGGCTTCGATGGATCGCTCCAGACCCTTCCCAGGGCCGAGCAGGCCCCAAGTGATCAATTGCCGGGGAGGCCCGGGAGGAGGCGGCGTCCCGACCAGAGTGAGCCGTGGGGGATGACCACCACCTCACTGCGCGGGATCGCGTGAGATGAGACCAGCGCCGAGCGAGCAGACTCGGACAAGACCACCAATCGGGTGCTATCGTGAAGACCCTGCATGATGCGCGCTGCCGCTCGCTGGGCGAGGAGACCACGGTGTGGACAATCGTGATCATCGGCTGGTCGATCAGCTCGACCATCTCGAGCAGTGCCTCCCCATCGTTCTCGCCGAAGATCCCGTACTCGTGATTGATCACGACGACATCACACCGCTCGAGATGACGGCCGGCGGCCCGAACGCTCACCGGGCTGAGGGGGTCGATCTCCATGCCGACCTGGCCCAAAGCCGAGGACGGGGACGGCCGTTGATGAGTCGCACGATGTCGACTTCGAGATCCGGCGCCATCATGGCCGAACGAGGCAACGAGCGGACGAGGCAAACCTGGCGATCCCACAGCGTGTTGGCGGGTATGTGGAGACGATCCCGACCCGGCCCAAGGCCGGGATGCGGGCATATGGAACTTGGGTGTCGAACATGATGGAAACGGTTTCGAATGAAGATGATGAAAGGGTCTATTACCCGTTGCCGCGACCCCTGAAAACGAGACGGCGGTTCGGTTTTCCTGATGTGGCACTTTGGGTAAAGCTGGGCTCATGGTCGAACATGGACTGACCCTCTCCAGCGAGGAACACTCTCCCTGAAGGCTGGTCGGAGATCGCGGTGGCCGCGGAGGAGGCGGGATTCGACTTCGTATCGATCTCGGACCATTTCCATCCGTGGATCAGCGAGCAGGGTCATAGCCCATTCGTCTGGTCGGTCCTCGGAGCCCTGTCGCAAGCGACCTCAGATCTGAAAGTTGGCGTGGGAGTGACCTGCCCCACTGTTCGCATCCACCCCGCGATCAGTGCCCATGCTGCTGCAACGGCGGCATGCCAGCTCGAGGGGCGGTTCACCTGGGGTGTGGGAACCGGCGAGGCCCTCAACGAGCACGTGCTCGGGGATCCCTGGCCACCGGCCGATGTCCGCCTCGAGATGCTCGAGGAAGCCATCGAGATCGTCCGCGGCCTATGGCAAGGGGAGAGTTTCACCCATCGTGGGCGGCACTACACCGTCGAGAACGCACGGATCTTCGACCTCCCCGAGGAGCTACCACCGATCGTCATATCGGCTTTCGGTGATGAGGCGGTGGACCTGGCAGCACGAGTTGGTGACGGGCTTTGGATCACCGGCCTGGAAAAGGACGTGATCGAGAAGTATCGCGACCAGGGCGGCAAAGGCCCGGTGTGGAGCCAGCTCTCGCTGTGCTGGGACCCCGACCAGGAAAAGGCAGTTGATAGGGCTCATCGCATCTGGCCCAATACGGCCCTGACCGGTCAGCTGGCCCAAGACCTTCGCACAGTGGGTCACATGGAGCAGGCGGTGGAGATGGTTGACCGCTCTGACATCGAGAAAGCGTTGCCTTGCGGGCCGGACCCCGGCCCCATCATCGACTCGATCGAGCAAGCCGCGGCCATCGGTGTCGACCACATCTACCTTCACCAGATCGGCGACCCCCTGGACGGGTTCATCGAGTTCTGGCGGGACGAGATACGACCCGAGGTCGAAGGGCTCTGAGAGGCCTTCGACCTCGGGGGGGTGGGCTAGCTGCGCTGCGGCGACGCTCAACTGATCGTTGACCGAGGCCACACCCGGAACGCCCTTGACCAGTCGGATCAGTCGATCCACCTTCTCGGCGTCGACGTTCCCTTTGAGCGTGACCACGCCATTGTCCACGTCGACTTCCACATCGCTCGTGGGTCCTTCCCATCGACCGATCGCTTCGCTCTTCACCTTCTGGCGCAGCGTCTCGTCGTCGAAGTCGGGCTCGGGGCGGAAAGGCTCGGTCAGGTCATGGGCGAAACCCTTCACCATGCCCTTTTGGTATTCCGCCTGGGCCCGAGTCTTCTCCTCGGCCCTCCGAGCCAATGCGGCGGCCTGGTCCGTCAACTTCGCCCTGCGCGAGCGCCCGCGATCGGGGTCGAGAAGATACATCGCAGCGGCGGCCGCTGCTCCGATCCCGACAATTCGCACGAACTTGCTCATAGATCCCTCCGTAACTGGGCTGTGTCTGTTGATTACCCGAGCCCGAATTCCGCAAAACGGCTCGAGCGACTGAAATGAGCACTCCACGCCAGGACCTCGGCGAAGCCCTTTGGCGACTCTCCGACGTGGTGCGGGCGGACGAGCGGAGCCGGTCATTCCGGGCCAAGGCGTATCGCCGGGCGGTGTGGTCCCTGGATGACCTGGCGCCCGATCTGTCCGACCCGGCCGAGAAGGCCCTGTCGATCCCCGGCATCGGGGCAGGCGTTCTCCGTCTCATCGAAGAGTTCCGAGAGACCGGGCAGCTCGATCTGCTCGAACGTCTGGTGAAGGCCTATCCAGGTGATGTCTCCAGAATGCGCCGTCTGCCCCGTATGACCCCGACGATCCTTCGGTCCTTGAAGGGCGAGCTCGCGGTGGATACCTCCGCAGATCTGATCGCGGCCATCGAAGCGGGTGGCGTCGAGGCCTTGAGGGGAGTGGGGCCGGCCACCGCCGAGCGTTGGGGACGGACGCTTCAACTGGCACCTTCGGACCAAGCCATCCCGGGCTATCAGGCCACGGTCCTCGCGGATGCGCTCACCCGGCATTTCCGTCGCCACGTCGGTGCGGAGTTTCAGGTTGCGGGTGCGGTGAGAAGGATCGACGAGTGGGTGGAATCCGTCGACCTCGTGGCAGGCACCAACGAGGTCGAAGCAGGTGGCAAGTTCCTCGAAGCCACCGCGGTCGCCCGACTCATCGGTCATGGGCCGAAGGGAGAGACAGTGCTCCAAACCCACGAAGGGGTGAGGACGCGGATACACCTGGTGAGGCCCTCCGAGGTCGGCGGTCGGTTGCTCTTGGAGACGGGGCCCGATTGGCACGCCGGCGAGCTGCTGGCCGACATAGACGGGAATGGGCTGACCGAAGCCGAGATCTATGAGGAGAACGGCCGCCTCTGGGTCCCGCCGGCGGCACGGGCGCTCGAGTCGGAGATCGCCGAGGTCGTGGTTCGCACGGCCCAGATCAAGGGCGACCTCCATCTGCACTCCGAACTGTCCCCAGACGGGCGGATGAGCCTTTTCGAGATCTTGGCAGAGTCCGTGGAACGTGAGTACGAGTACGTCTTGATCACCGACCACACCACTGGCCTCCGGTTCGGAGGGCTCGATAGCGCCGGCCTGCAGCTTCAGAGCACTCTCATCGAAGAGGCAAGAGCCCGATTCCCCGATCTACTCGTGCTCCAGGGAGCCGAGTTGAACATCGATCGGGATGGCAGTCTCGACATCGACGACGAGGCATTGAGCCGGCTCGACTTTGCGGTGGCAGGTTTGCACTCGCATTTCGACCTCGAACGACCCGACCAAACCGCCCGGGTGTTGACGGCCGTCAGCCACCCTGCGGTCCGGGTCCTCGCCCATCCCACCGGTCGTCGGATCGGAAACCGGCCTGCCATCGACGTCGACTTCGACGCCGTCATCGCTGCCGCCGTCGAGAACAATGTGGCCCTGGAGGTCAACGGACATCGCGACCGTCTCGACCTCTCCGCCGAACACGCCGCTCTAGCAGTAGCCGGCAGGTGCCTACCTGGCGGCGAATTCGGACGCACATCGAATCGACGAGATGGGCAACATCGCCAACGCGGTGGCCACGATGCAACGCGCCGGAGTCGCTCCCCCGTCGGTGGTGAACACTTTGCCCGTCGGGGAATTCCGGGAATGGGCCGGCGTTACCGGTTGAGGGGATCCGGGCAGGCATCGACGAACCCTTCGGGGAAAGAGGGAGGCCCAATCGCCCTCGGTCGATTGGGCCCCGCTCGTAGTCGACCCCCAGGGCCGCGGAGCTGGCCCGAGCGCCGTGACGAACTTTTTACCCGCCCCGCGATGGGCCGAAACGAAACTCATGTTCCATCTCGCACCCTGACACAGCAGTACGACTCCGATGGCTCGAGATATGCCTTGCGGCCATCGTTGGCACCATCGATCATCCCCCCAACCAGGCCGAGATTGAGGCTGCACACCGTTCTCTGATCGTCATTCTTCAGGGCATGGAACGGGCAGTTTCGGAATCGGATCTCTCCTTCCTCCGTCACCGGGTCATAACCGGTATCACGAAGCGCCTGATCCAGGCCCTGCTCTGCCAACCCGACACCAATGCGGTGGGCAGCCGAGACCAGATCCTTTCGCTCGACGGCTCCCAAAGAGACCGCCTCGAGGAGTATCCGTGCCGCGAGCCCGTACCGGCGTGGAGGCAGTGACACCTCGCGATCGCGCTGGGTCCTCTTGTAGAGCTTGGCCGGGCGCCCGGCGCCAGGACCGGTCCGACCACTGAGCCGCAGGAATTCGACATCGACGAGACCCTCGTCTGCGAGCCGGTCGAGGTGATAAGCCGCGGTCTGGCGAGGGATTCCGAGAGCATCGGCCGCTTCGTCCCGTCCCACGGGCTCGATGGACCTGGCGACAAACGCATAGAGCCGGCGGCGAGTGGGGTCGGTCAGAGACCCGATGGCAGCCAGGTCTGCGTCGAGATTGTCGTCGTCCATCACGTCACTCTAAAACGCGGTCTGTTTGACACTAGATCCGCCAGACTGTAAAACTGAGTTCATTATTAGAGTCGATCATCCTCACCCTGATCGTGGCCGGCAGTTTCTGGACATAGTCCTGCGGGACCTTGGCTTGCTCCTCGGCCCCGCCCTGTGGCGGCTGGCCGCGCCCATGCGGCTTGATCGGCTGAAATCACCGCAAGGCGCGCATGTGGCCGTCCCGGGAGCCGACATAGATGGTGTTGTTCCACACCACCGGCGTCGCCTCGAGACAGGCCTCACCCAGACTCAGTGACCAGCTCATCGCCGGCGAGCGGGGGTCGGCAAGGGAATATGCGCGTACATCGCCGAGACAGGTTGCGGTGACGAGCGTGTCGTCGACGATGGCCGGTGAAGACCAGGAGTGGAACCCAACTTCGTCCTGCCAGAGCAGGGTCCCGTCGGCGGCGTCGACTGCGATCAGCGAGCCCTGATGGGTATTGACATAAACCACTCCGTTACGCACCGCCGGTGTCGACCACGAGCCGGCGTCCGACGATCCGGCAGTCAGGTCGAGACCCCAGACTCTGGGGTCACCCTCTGAGTACGGATTGAGTTTGACCAATTGGCCGACTGCGAGGTTCCGTTCGATCTCCGCCGCGCTCATCTGTGAGGGCTCGTGCTCGATGGAGACATAGATCATCCCCTCGGCATCGGCGACCATCGTGGCGTCGATGTCGCCGCCGGCGTAGTAGTCGAACACGGTCGGCGCGTTCCCATTGCGGACATCGGACACGTCCAACCCCACGATCCGGCCACCCGAGTTGGAGAAGTAGACCCTCTCGTCGAAGACCAGGACCGAGCTCTCGATTGAGACATTGCGCCCCGAGTTTGCAAGTAGCGCTTCGTTGTACCCGGGCTGCTGGACCAGTTTGACCGGGTCGACCACCACCATTCCCTCCGGCGTCATAACTCCGATTGAGCTGGACCGCGAAGAACCAGCCGTTCTCCCCGCCCTCGTACATGATGTCGTCGACGATGGCAGGGTTCGAGTCCCAATCGTCGTTCCAGATCCCGTTCACCTCGTTTGCGTCCATCGACCAGAGCACCGTCGGCTCTTCCCGGTCCAGGGCGAGGATCCTCAATTGGTTGTCCCGCGAGCCGAAGTAGAGGAGAGGGAATCCGTCGGGGTCGAGGGTGACCGACCCCTTGATGATGTCCCCGGTCTGGAACTCGGGACGCAGGTCCTGCCCGCTCGAAGCATCGACGAAGTGGACGGCCGAGTCGTAAGCACCGAAGATCAGCTCGGTCACTCCATCGGGGCGTTCCCATACCGCAGGTTGGCCGGTCCAACCCATTCCGCACCAGATTCGGGTCTCACCACCCTCTGACGATGGGCTGCACATCTGCTCGTCTGGATACCGCCAGGCTACGGTTGGGCTGTCGGGCACCGGGCCTTGCCCGTAGAAAGTACGGGTCGGGTTTCCCCGGAACATGGTCATCCCCACCGTTGTCCCCCAGGGGCGGCCGACTGTGAACCCGGGGACAGTCCCTGGCTCCCGATCCTGAGGCGGGGCAGTGGTGGTGGTCGCGGGAGGCAGGGTCGTCGTCGGCTGGGCCGGGTTGGATCCGGTGACGACCGCCGCAGTGGTGGTCGGCAAACGCCGAGAGAGCTGTCACCGAAGTCGTCGATGGGTCGTCGCCGCGGGTGACGAAGAACACGGCGAGACCGAACACGAATCCGGCAGCGACGATCATGATCACCTGGCCGGCTCTCTCGTTCACGAACCCATCCTCCTACCCCGGTGGGGCGCACTCGGCCTCACCGGTGAGGACAGGATGGCCATGGGTCTCGATGTATGCGGGGATCAAACAGGAATCGATGGTCCCGTCCGGCCCGACCACGGCCCTGGCCACCGCCGTGGTGGCGCTCGGGACGGAGTTGTGTGGCCAAACGAAGTTGCCCAGGGACCAGAAGACAGCGGCGTCGCCGACCGTCTCCATCGGCTGCATTCGATGTGAATGATGACCGAAAATCACATCCGCCCCCGCCTCGATCATCGCATGAGCTCGCTCGATGTCGTCTTGGCGGGGTGTGGTGTCGAGCTCCATCCCCCAGTGGATCGTGACCACCACGAGGTCAGCCTCGGCCTCGGCCGCGGCGACCGCCTCGACCATGGAGGGGGTGTCGTCGCCGCTGCGCATCCCGGGCGTATCGGCGGTGGCGTACCAGGTGTCGTCGGGGGCGACCCCGCCGAACCCGACCACGGCAACTTTCCATCCGTTGACATCGAACATCGCCGGCTCACCCGCCTCGACGACGTTCCGACCCGCCCCCACCGCGCCGATCCCGACGGCTGTCAACTGGTCGCGACCGTCGACCAGGGCCTCCTTGCCGAAATCGCCGGAGTGATTGTTGCCCAGGTTGGCCACATCGATGCCGTTCGCCTTCATCGAGGGCAGCGTCTCGGTCGGGCAGCGGAACACGAACGCCTTGTCGAGGGGAGATCCCAGGTCGGAGGGGGCACATTCCAGATTGATGACAGTCAGGTCATCCTCCAGGAAGAGCCCGTCGAGACCCGACCAGGCGTGATCCCAGCCCTCGACGGCAAGAGTCGGGATGTACTCGGGGTCCGTGGCGACGTCTCCGGTGCCCTGGATCACCAGATAGCCCTTCTCGGGGACACTCGTCGCGGGGGGAGTATTGGTCGTGGAGGTGGTAGGCAGGGTCGACCCAGGCGAGATCGTGGAGACGCTCGAGGCCACGGTCGACGATGTTTCGGTCGCCACCGCCACCGTGGTCGCCGGGGGCGCTTCCTCCGTGCTCAGGCTCCAGATGGTGAAGGCGGCGACACCGGTTAGGGCGCCACCGACCAACACAATGAGAAGCTTGAGAGACCTGGGCACTGCGTCAAGGCTAAGAGCCTCCTCGCCTTTATCGGCGCTACCTGCCGGTCAGAGGATCTGACTCAGGAAGAGCTTGGTGCGTTCCTCCTGAGGGTTGGTGAAGAAGTGCTCCGGGGACCCGACCTCGACGATTTCCCCATCAGCCATGAACACCACCCGGTTGGCCACCGCCCGGGCGAAGCTCATCTCGTGGGTGACGACGATCATCGTCATCCCGCCTCGTGCCAGCTCGACCATGACGTCGAGGACCTCTTTGATCATCTCGGGGTCGAGGGCAGAGGTGGGCTCGTCGAAGAGCATGACCTTGGGTTGCATCGCTAGGGCCCGGGCGATGGCGACCCTTTGTTGCTGGCCTCCTGAGAGCTGGCCCGGGTACTTGCGGGCCTGCTCCGGGATCTTGACCCTGCGTCAGCATCTGCATGGCCAGGTCCTCGGCTTCCTTCTTGGGCAGTTTGCGCACCTGGCGTGGGGCGAGCGTGACATTGTCGAGAACCGTGAGATGGGGAAAGAGGTTGAATTGCTGGAAGACCATTCCTGTCTCCCGACGCACCTCCTGGATGTTGCGCACGTCGTCCGACAGGTCGATGCCGTCGACTGCCACCCGTCCGCCGTCGTGCTTCTCGAGGCGGTTGATGCACCGGATGAGGGTGGATTTGCCACCGCCCGAAGGCCCGATGACCACCACCACTTCCTGGCGGCCAATCCGCATGTCGATCCCCTTCAGCGCCTGGAATTCGCCGAAGAACTTGTCCACACCTTCGAGCTCGATGATCGCCTCGCCCGTGGACCGGGTCGCATCCGTGTAGTCGGTCTGCGCGGTCATCGCTCACCCACCCCCAATCTCCTCTCCAGTCGCCGGGACTCACGTGACATGGTGTAGGAGCCAACCCAGAAGACGAGGGCGGCGAATCCAAGGGTCAACACGAACAGGCCCTGCCCGAGGAAGGCGGGCTGGGAGTTGACGATGAACGTAGCGTCCAGGAGCTCGGTGACGCCGAGGATCGCCACCAATGTCGTGTCCTTGAAGAGGCTGATGAACTGCCCGACCATCGCCGGGATCGTCGCCCGAAGCGCTTGCGGGAGCACAATCAGACGCATCGTCTTCCAGGGAGCAAGACCGATCGCTTGGGCGGCCTCCACCTGGCCGTGCGGAACCGCCTGAAATCCGCCTCTCACCACCTCGGCGATATATGCCGCCTCGAACGCGGTTATGGCGATGAGCATCCGGGTCACCAGACCCGGTCTCAGGTCGCTGGGGATCAGAAAGCCCAGGGCGAAGGCGCCGGCGAGAAGCAGCGTGATCAGAGGCACTCCCCTGACGAACTCGATGTATCCCACCGAGATGGTCCGGATCACCGGCAGCGACGACCGCCTCCCCATCGCCAGCAGCAGACCGAGCGGGAAGGCGAACATGATCCCGGCAACGGTCAGGAAAAGGTTGAGCTGGAGACCACCCCAACCCTCCCACCCCACCCCACCAAACGCGGCGAGGGTGAGGTAAGCAGCGAGGAGGAGGAGGAGGGCGATCAGCCATGTCCATCTCCGCACGGCACGAGGCAGAGCCCTTCCGAGGAAATACGACCCGACTCCGACCCCGGCCGCGCCGACGGTGAGTAGCGCCGGGGTGATGGTCGTGGTGAAGGCAAGGATGATCAACACCAGGACGATGATCGGCCAGAACCGGAACAGGACCTGGCGGAGCGTGGTGCGGACCAAGGGAAGGCCCGCTTCGCTGGCCCGGTCTCGGGCCCCGCCTGCAACGGACCCGGCGACGATGCCGATCAGTGCCGCGATGAGATAGGTGGCCGTCCACGGCCGCCACAGCTGATCGCCGGGGAAGTCCCCGATCATGAAGAGCCTCAGATTGACCCGGATGATCTCGAAATCCGCTCCCAGCAGGGCCCGGGCCAGCCCAACCACCGCCCACACCAGGAGGGCGGTCAGCGCCAGGGTGAGCAGGACGTTGTACCAGGTGTTGAACAGGTTCTTCCGCACCCAGTCCATCGGCCCCCGCGCCGGCTCCACCTCGACGGCAGACTCATCGAACACCGGTGCCTCGACGGTCATCGGGTCACCAACTGCATGCGACGGTTGACCAGATTGACGATCAATGAGATGACCAGTGAGAACACCAGGTAGATCCCCATCAGGATGGCGATCATCTGCGGGGCCGGTTGCCCGTTGCCGATCATCTGGAAGGTGAGTCGGGTGATCTCGGCATACCCGATGGCGATGGCCAGGGAGGTGTTCTTGGTGTAGTTGAGGTACTGGCTGATGATGGGCGGGATGGCGATCCGCAACGCCTGGGGCATGACGACATAACGAAGACGCTGGAACGGCGAGAGGGCGATGGCGTTCGCCGCCTCGGTCTGGCCCTTGGGCACGGCGAGGATGCTCCCCCGGACGATCTCCGCCACATGCGAAGCGGTGTAGAGCACCAGCGCGGCCAGGACCGCCCAGTACGCCGCCAAACCCTGGTACCCACCCTCGAGGGCCCGCCCGTCGAGCACCGGGCGGGAAAGCCCAAACGGCCCACCGAGGGCCACGAAGCCGATGATCGAGAACGCCGAGAAGACGGCAAGGGACCAGACGAAGCGGTGGTGATGCACACCGGTCCGCTCAGAGCGCCGGGTTCTCCACCACCACACCCCGGCGGCGATGAGGAGGGCACCGGCCATGATCAGCAGAAATGGCCCGAAATCGGGCTGGGCGGTGAGGCCGACGACGGCGATGTATCGGTTGTTGACGATGAGGAAGTCACCGAGGTTCATCGACTCCTGGAGCACCGGGAACTGCAGGATGACGGCGTTGAACACGAAATAGATGATGAGGAGCGGGGGGATGTTGCGCAGGATCTCGACGTAGAGACCGGCCGCCTTGGCCACCAGCCAATTCGTGGAGAGACGAGCGACCCCCACCAGGACACCGATGATGGTGAGCAGGGGGATCCCGACCACCACCAGGGCCAGCGTGTTCTTCACCCCGACCAACAGTCCCTTCCAGATTGGCGCGCTCGGGCTCAGACCGGAGCCGGGGATGTCGACCCCGAGTGGTTGGGTCAGGAAGTCGAAGCCGGTGGGGAGGCCGGCGGCACGAAGGTTGTTGGTGAGGTTGAACCACAGCACGTAGGCGATGAACGCGACAATTGCCGCCGCCGCCACCTGCGCTATCAGGCGCAGCATCCGCACGTCCCGCCATAACGGAGTCCGTGACCGCGTCTCTTCAACCGTCGTCAACGACCACCCCCCTTCTCGGCCTACGTTTGGTAGCGGCGATCTCGACCTACAGGTCGAGATCGCCGCGCCAGATCCACCTGTTTAGCGATAAGGCGGCGGGTAGTGCAGACCACCGTCGGTCCACAGGGCGTTGAGGAGGCGCTCCAAGGCAAGTGGCGAGTCGGGCCCTACGTTGCGGTCGTAGATCTCGGCGTAGTTCCCTACTTGACCCACCACCTGGGCGGCGAAGTCGACAGGGAGACCGAGACCCGGGTCGAACGGCGCCGTGCCCTCGTCGGTCTCGACCGGCAGGCCGAGGAAGTTCCTGATGTTGGTGTCCTCGGTGTCGGCGAACGTATCGACGTTGGTCGAGTCGATGCCGAACTCTTCGGCCTGCATCGTGGCCAGGACGATCCAGTCCACTGCCTGGGCCCACTGCGAGTCGCCGTCGAGCACAGCCGGGCCGAGTGGCTCTTTGGAGAAGGTCTCCTCGAGAATCACAAGCGCCTCCGGCCCACCCTGGTCCTCCGGCCACGCCGACCGAACACCGGCGAGCTGGGACTTGTCGGAGGTCCAGCCGTCACATTGACCCGCGATGAAGGCTGCCTGGATCAGGGGGTTCTCCTCGAACGTGAGTGGCGTGTAGGGGATGTCAGCCATTCTCGCCGTCAGGTTCAACTCTGTGGTCGTCCCCGAGAGGACACATATCGTGGTGTCGGTCATGTCGTCGATCGAGGTGAAACCGCTATCGGCTGCGACCATCATCCCCTGGCCGTCGTAGAACGTCGTGGTCAGGAACGTGGCGGCCAGACCGCCATCCCGGCTCGAGGTGTAAGTGGTGTTACGGACCAGGACATCGACCTCGCCGGACTGAAGGGCAGTGAACCGTTGCTCCGCAGTCAGGTCCACGTACTCGACTGCTTCGGCGTCACCCAGGACACCGGCAGCGATGGCGCGGCAGAAGTCGATGTCGAAGCCGACGTGCTCGCCGGTCTCGTCGACGAAGCCGAACCCGGGCACCGTGTTGTTCACTCCACAGAGCAAACTGCCCCGGGCCTGGACCTCGGCCAGTTTGCCCTCACCGGCCGGAGCTTCCTCGCCGGCTGTAGTAGTGGTCTCCTCACCGGCAGCGCTCGTCGTCGTCTCCTCACCGGCGGCTTCGGTGGTCTCCGTCGTCTCGCCGCTCGTTGTGGTGGTCGTATCCGCTGCCTGCGTACATGCGGCCAGGACCAGCATCAGGGCGGTCAAGCCGGCAAATAGCTTGCTTGCCTTCATCACTACCTCCGTTGGATCGCTTGATGGGCGTCACGAGGCCACGTATCGCACCGGGGTCGACCCTAGCCACCGAGCCATGGCCACGGGTCTCGCCCCGGGGATCCGACCGGTCAGGTCACGTCTGCCATCAACCGCAGGAACCGCCTCGCCCTGTCGGTGGTCGGGTTGATCAGGACCTGATCCGGGGGCCCCTCCTCCACCACCCGTCCCTCATCCATGAACAACACCCGGTTGGCTACGTCCCGGGCAAAGGCGAGCTCATGGGACACGACGATCATGGTCATCCCCTCAGCGGCGAGTGTCCTGATTGCATCGAGCACCTCGCCCACCAGCTCGGGGTCCAACGCCGATGTCGCCTCGTCGAAGAGCATCAAGGAGGGACTCATGGCCAGAGCGCGGATGATCGCCACTCTCTGTTGCTGTCCGCCCGAGAGCCGGTCCGGATACTCATCACGTTTGTCCGCCAGGTCGAAGCGGGTGAGGAGATGCTGAGCGGTGATCTGAGCCTCTTCCTTTGAGATCTTCAACACCCTGTTGGGGGCCAGCGTGATGTTGTCCAGGACCGTCAAGTGAGGAAACAGGTTGAACGACTGAAACACGATGCCGATGCGCCGACGAGCGTCGTCGGCGTCGAACTCGGGGTCCGCGATGTCCACGCCTTCGAGAAGGATCTCGCCGTCATCGACGGGCTCGAGGAGATTGATGCATCGGAGCAGGGTCGACTTGCCCGAACCCGAGGGCCCGACCACCGCCAGGACTTCGTGGGTGGACAGGGCGAGGCTGACATCGGCGAGGACGGTCAGCTCGCCGAACTGTTTCCAGACACCGCGAACCTCGAGAAGGGCGCTCACGTCGATGTCCCGCTGGTTCGCTCCCGTTGACGCCGGATCAGGTAGTCGGTGAACCGCGCCAGAGGGATGGTCACGAGCATGAAGAGAAACGCGGCGGCCAGATAGGCCGTGAAGTTGAAGGTCTCTGCGACATAGATCTGCGATCGGCGAAACGCCTCCTGGACCCCGAGCAAGGCGAGCAGGGCAGAGTCTTTCTGAAGGGCGACGAAATCGTTGAGGAGAGGGGGGATCACCCGTCGCACCGCCTGGGGAAGCACGACCCATCTCATCGACTGGGCCGAGCTGAGCCCGAGAGAGCGGGCCGCGGCCGTCTGGCTCTCGTGGACGGAGTCGATGCCGGCCCGATACACCTCGGCCACATACGCCGAGTAGGAGATGACAAGGGTGGTTGTGGCCCAGAATTCCTGGCTGTTGGGGACGCCTTGGAGTCGCAAGGCCGGGACACCAAAACCGAGGAGAAAAAGGAGGATGATGGTTGGGATGCCCCGGATCAGATCGACGTAGGCAGTCGCAGCCAGACGCAATGGCGTGAGCACCGGAGCCCGGCTGCTGCGGATCACGGCCAGCACGAGAGCGACGATGAGGATGAAAACCTCGGCGACGAGGAAGATGCGGACGTTGCGAGCGAAACCGTTGAGGATGCTGGGAAAGGACGCCTTGAAATCCTCCCAGTTGAAGAAGGACTCACGGACGGTGGGCCAGCCTGGCGAGGTGACCACCACCAGGATCACGACCCCGAAAACGAGGACGGTGCTCAGTGCACCGATGAGCAAGGAGCGTCGGCGCTGTCGCTGGTGAAATGCCAGGCGCCGGGCGCGGCCCGGCGAGACGCCCGGGTCCCGGAGCGGCGCCTCGGCCTCGGTCATTCAGACGTGCTAGCCGGTCTCGATGATGGGGGCTTCGACCACATCGGAGAGCCATTCCTGCTGGATGGCTTCGAGATCCACGTTGGCCAGGGCCTCGTTGACGCAGTCACGCAGCGGGTTGCCCTCCTCGAAGACCATCCCGAACTGCTCACTCCCCCCGGCGGAAGGGAACTGGGCGATCACCGTGGAGCCCTCGATCTCCACCGACGACACGAAGAACGCCGTCGGCAGGTCGAGCACGAGGCCATCGAGCTGGCCGGCGTCGAATGCCGCTTTGGCATCGGCGTTGGTGTCGTAGACCAGTGGTTCGGTCTCGGGCTGAATCACATCCGTGATGAAGTCGAGGCTGGTGGTGCCCACCTGAGCGCCCAATCGGTACGGCTTCAGCTCGTCGATCGTGGTGGCCGAGGCGATCTCGGAATCGGCGAAGCCGAGAAGAGCCTGGTTGACGTCGTAGTACCCGTCGGAGAAGTCGACGGCCTCCTCGCGCTCCTCGCTGATCGATACCTGATTGATGTCGAAATCGAAGTCCTTCTCCCCTGGCGCGTAGGCGTTGTTGAAGGGCACGACGACCCAGGTCACCTCGTCCTCGGTGAAGCCGAGCTCGTCAGCGACCGCATAGGCGACGGCACTCTCGAACCCGGTGCCGGTCGACGGGCCGCCCTCGAAATCGAACCAGGGTGGGAAGGAAGGCTCGTCGGTGCCAATCGTCAAGACCCCTTCCTGCACCAGCGGGAGGTCCTCTTTCTCGCATGAGACATCGCCTCCGCCCTCTCCACCCTCCTCGGCGGCGCACCCGGCGAGAACCAGGCCGAGTATTGCGATCAGGGCGATGTTTCTCTTCATGTGAGCTCCAGGGTCAAAAGGATTGAGGGAGCGTAGTGCCGGCCGTCGCGTTCAAAACGGCCCCGATACAATCGGGCGTGCCCAGCGGGCAAATATTCAGGAGGAAGGCTCGAGATGAAACGACTGATATGGCTTCTCGCTGTTGTGGCCCTCATCGCCGTGGCTTGCGGCGGGGGGGAAGAAGGCGGCGAAGGGACCGGAACGGGAGCAGGCACCGAAGGTGACCTCCTTTCGGCCATCGAGGAAGAAGGCGTGTTGACCGTGTCGACAGACCCGGCCTACCCGCCCCAGTCCTCGCTCAACGAGGAGACCGGCGAATACGAGGGCTTCGACATCGACGTGGCCACGGCGATCGCCGAGGGAATCGGGGTCGAGGTTGCCTGGGAGGCGCCGGCCTGGGAGACGATCATCGCCGGGAACTGGAACGGTCGCTGGGACCTCAGTGTCGGTTCGATGACGGTCACCCCGGAGCGCGAGGAAGTCCTGCACTTCAGCACGCCCTACTACTACACACCGGCGGTCGTGGCGGTCGCCGCTGACGATGACTCCATCTCCGACCTCACCACTGACCTGGACGGGCAGGCGATCGCGGTCTGTGCCGCTTGCACCTACGACTTCTATCTCCAGGGCAACCTGGAGATCCCGGGTGAGACCTTCGACTTCGTCATCGACGACCCGGAGATCGTCACAACCGAGACCGACACGATCGCGATCGAGCAGCTGGTCCAAGGCCGGGTCGCCGCCGCGATGTCGTCGGCGACCACGATCCAGACGGCAATCGACGAAGGGCTGCCGATCAAGGTCGTCGGAGACCCCTTGTTCTACGAGCCACTGGCGGCGGCGATCGACGCCAGTGCATCGCAGGACACCGAGTCATTCGTGGCACGTGTCTCGGAGATCATCGAGGAGATGCACGCGGATGGAAGGCTGAGCGAGCTGTCGAACCAGTGGTTCGGCCTCGACCTCACCACGAAGGCATCTTGAGACAGGACGGCGGGGGCGGAGGACATGGGTCTCTGCCCCCGGTCGCCCTCAACACGATCGGGCCACAATGAGAGAGCGCTTCGAGCAATGGAGCGCGAGCATCCCGTTCAAGGTGAAGCTCGGCATGGTCTGGGCTGTGATCGCCCTGATCGTGGTGGTTCTCTTCTCGATGGCCGACTTCGACGTCGAGTGGATGCTCGACCACCTCTGGTTCATCACCCAGGGTCTGCCCTGGACGATCGTCATCTGCGGGCTGGCCATCCTCCTCGCGGTCACGCTCGCACTGTTCGGGGCCTTGGGGCGCCTCTCCAACAGCGCCATCGCGCAGGGGGTCGCCAGCTTCTACACCTCCTTCTTCCGGGGCACACCGCTGATCGTGCAGATGTTCCTCATCTTCCTCGCCCTGCCCCAGTTGGCCCCTCCCAGCCTCCCCGGTTTGCGTGATTCACTGACGCTCACCGCGCTGCAGGCCGGGGTTATCGCACTCGGTCTCAACTACGGCGCCTACATGACCGAGATCTTCCGGGCTGGCATCCAATCGGTGGGTCATGGTCAAGTGGAAGCTGCCGAAGCCCTGGGCATGACCTATCGCCAACGTATGAGGCGGATCGTCCTCCCCCAGGCAACCCGGCTCATCATCCCCCCCACCGGCAACGAGTTCATCGCCATGCTGAAGGACTCGGCTCTCATCTCCCTGCTCGGCGCGGTGGTGTCCCAGATGGAGATCTTCCGAAGGGCCCAGCTCGTGGGTCAGAGCCGACTTCCGCCCACTGGAGGCGTTCGTGCTCGCCGCGGGGCTCTACTGGATCCTCACCACCATCTTCCAGATCTTCCAGTCGAGACTGGAACGGCGTCTGTCGACGGGATACGTGCGCACCACGATCAGGGTAACCACCCAGCCCGGCGTGGAGGTCGTGGAAAGCGAGCCGGCGTGACCGAGCCCGTGGTCAGAGTGAGCGAACTCCGCAAGTCGTTCGGAGACAACGAGGTCCTGAAGGGCATCGATCTCGAGGTCGCCCGAGGGGAGGTGGTTGTCATCTTCGGGCGATCGGGATCCGGGAAGAGCACCCTCCTTCGCTGCATCAACTTACCTCGAGGAACCCACTTCGGGCACCATCGAAGTCGGCGGTGTCCAGCTCCAGCCCGGCCCTCGGACCCATCGCCAACGGGAGGCGATCCGCAGTGTCCGGATCAAGGCCGGGATGGTCTTCCAGGATTTCAATCTCTTCCCCCACCTGACTGTGCTCCAGAACGTCATCGAGGCTCCGCTCACGGTCAAAGGTCAGGATCGCGCCCATGCGGTCGAGATGGCCGAGGTACTCCTTGCCCAGGTCGGTTTGGCCGACAAGAAAGACGAGCACCCGATCCGGCTGTCCGGGGGGCAGAAGCAACGCGTCGCCATCGCCCGCGCCCTGGCCATGGAGCCTGAGGTGATGATGTTCGACGAGCCCACATCGGCACTCGATCCCGAGTTGATCTCAGAGGTGCTCTCGGTGATGAAGAGCCTGGCCACCGAGACGCATATGACGATGATGGTGGTCACCCATGAGATGGGCTTCGCCCGGGAAGTGGCCACCACGATGGCCTTTTTCCACGAAGGGAACATCGTCGAGAAGGGCCCGCCGAGCTCGGTGATCGCCGACCCCCAGCATGCCCAGACCAAGCGGTTCTTGGAGGCGGTCCTCTAGCCGAGCAAGGCGAGGACTCTCGATGCGACCGAGTCGGGATCGAGACCCACCGAGTGGGCGATGTCGGACGGGGAACCGAAGGGGAGGAAGACGTCGGGGATGCCGATGCAGGTGATTTCCTTGACCTGACCCGCCCCGGCGAATGCCTCCATCACCGCGGCGCCAAACCCTCCGGCGACGACGTTGTCCTCGACCGTGACGACATGGCGGGCCGGGGCGGCCCATTCGAGAATCCGGGGATCGAGCGGCTTCACCCACCGGGCGTTGACCACGCCCACCGAGAATCCCTTGGTCCTGATGTCCCCGGCTGCTTTCTCCGCGACCTCCACCATCCTGCCCGCCGCGACCAGGAGGACATCCGTTCCTTCGGAGAGCAACTGCGCCTCACCAACTGGCAGGGCCGCAATCGGGACCGCCGGGACGGATACCGCTGCCCCCTTCGGGTAGCGGATCGCGATCGGGCCGTCGTGGTCCACCGCGGTCTCGATCATGGCGCACAGCTCTGTGGCGTCCGCCGGCACCCCGACGACCATGTTGGGGATCAGGCGGAGGTAGGACAGATCGAATACCCCGTGATGCGACGGCCCATCGGGCCCGGTGATCCCCGATCGATCCACGAGGAAAGTCACCGGGAGGTCGTGAAGGGCGACATCGGCGATGATCTGATCGAAGGCGCGCTGGAGGAAGGCGGAGTAGACGGCCACCACCGGACGCTTTCCGGCCAGAGCCATCCCGGCGGCGAGCGTCACCGCGTGCTGCTCGGCGATCCCGGTATCGAACACGCGGTCCGGGAATCGCTGCCACATCTGCATCAGCCCGGCGGTAGTCACCATCGCCGCCGATATCCCGACGAGATCTGGCCTGCTGGCGGCCGCCTCTGCGACGGCATTCCCGGCGACGTCGGTGAGTCTCAGCTCCTCTTTGATGGCCTTGCCGGTGGCCAGGTCGAAAGAGCCCACACCGTGCAGCTTCTCCAGCTCGTCCTCGATGGCAGGCTGGTAGCCATTGCCCTTCTGAGTGACGACATGGATCACGACCGGCCGGTCAAAGAGCTTGGCGGCTTGGAAGGTCTCCTCGAGCAGCTCGATGTCATGCCCATCGATCTGTCCGGTGTATTTGAGGTCGAGCGCGTCGAAAACGGTGAACGGCTCCAGTATCTGCTTCACCGCGTCCTTCAGGCGCCCGGCCAGCTCGTCGGCCGTCTCCCCGACCAGTGGGAGCCCTCTGAGCATCCGCCCCAGGGTGCGCTTCGTCTTCTCATAACGGGGGTCGAAGCGGTAATGGGCCAGGGTCGCGAGGGCGGCGAGACCACCAACCGTAGGGGCGTATGACCGGCCGTTGTCGTTGACCACGATGATGAGGCGCTTCGGTTGGGTCACCGCGATGTGGTTGAGCGCCTCGTAGGCCATACCCCCGGTGAGGGCGCCGTCCCCGATGATGGCGACGGTGTAGCCGGGATAACCGGCGAGGGCGTGACCGAGGGCATAGGAGAGCGAGGTCGACGCGTGACTGTTCTCGACGAAATCGTGATCGGACTCCTCACGGCTCGGGTAGCCCGATAGCCCGCCGGTGTGACGGAGGTGATCGAAGCCCTCGATGCGGCCCGTGACCAGCTTGTGCACATAGGCCTGGTGGCCGACGTCCCATATGAAACGGTCGGTGGGCGAGTCGAACACGCGGTGCAACGCGAGGGTCAGCTCGACGACGCCGAGATTCGGAGAGAGATGCCCGCCGCTCTTGGACACCTTGTCCAGGATGAAGGTGCGGATCTCCTCGGCGAGAGCGTCCAGCTCTTCCTTGCTCAGCCCACGCAAGTCCGCAGGGCTGGAAATGGATTCGAGAATCGACATGGTTGGAACCGGTTCAGGCTAGTTGGATGCGGGAATTTGCCGTTCGAGGATCGGCAAATGGACGGTGAATGTGGAGCCGGCCCCCAGCTCGCTCTCGACAGAGACGCTCCCGCCGTGACTTTCCACCACGTGCTTGACGATGGCCAGCCCCAGACCGGTCCCGCCTGTGGCCCGGGCCCGCGCGTTGTCCACCCGGTAGAAGCGCTCGAAGACTCGATCCAGGTCACGGGTGGGGATCCCCTCCCCGGTGTCGCTTATCCGAAGCACCGCGTCTTCGCCGACCACCTCCAGGTCGGCCCCGATCGATCCCCCCGAGGGGGTGTACCTGATCGCATTGTCGAGAAGATTGCGGACGGCGATGGCCACATCACGACGGCTTCCCGCCACCTGGGCTGGGGCCACCTTGAGGGTGACACTCGATTCCCTGCTCGTCGGCCACGGTGCGCACCCGCTCCACCTCCTCCTGGACCAGATGATCGAGGCTCAGGGGGTCCAACTCGGGTTCGTCCCGCTCCAACCTCGACAGATCGAGGAGGTCGGTGACCAAGCGATCGAGCTGGCGCGCCGAGCCCTCGATCTGGCCGGCAAAGCGCACCGCCGACTCGTCGCCCCGCTCTACCGCCAGCTGTAAGGCCTCTGAGGAAGCGATGATCGCCGACACAGGCGTCTTCAGCTCATGGGAGGCGTTGGCCACGAAGTCCCGTCGGACCGATGCCGCTCGCTCTCGCTCGGTTACGTCGACCACAACCAGCAGGATGCGCTTGTCATCGGCGAACGGAGTCGCGATCCCTCGCAGTTGACGCACAGGCTTCCCGTGCTCGGCGAGCAAGGTAGTGGGGGCCCGAGTCTCTCTTGCCTCGAGCAGGGCGTTCTGGAAGGAAAAGGGGACAAGACCCGACAAGGTCTCGGGGATGGCGCCGAGCAGGCTTCGGGCCGACGGGTTGGCATAAACCACCGAGTCGTCCTCGTCGAAGAGGATCGTCCCCTGCGGCATGGCGCCGAGAACCACTTCCAGGGTCGAAGACGCCCTAACCGTCTCCAACAGCCGGGAGCGGTTGCTGGCGTCGAGATCGGCAATGGCCGTCGCCAATTCGTCGATCTCGAGGACGCTGGACCGCGGCGGCCTGGACCCGCTGTCGGATAGGGCTTTGGTGTGCTCGGTGAGCTCGACTATCGGCCGGGACATGCGTCTCGCCAGCCAGGCGGCGACAAGCAACCCGATGAGCCCAACGACGATCGGAGAGCAGGATGAGGGAGCGCCGGTAGGGCCATGTCTCCGCGGCAACGTCATCGGCAGAAGCCGACAAGCGGAGGATGAGCCCGTTGTCCGTGGGCGTGGCCACGTAGAGCTGGTCGAACCCGGTGGTATCGCTGTCTCTCGCGTCCCGCCCTGTTTCGCCGTCGATCGCCGCCGCGACCTCGGGTCGACCGGCATGGTTGTCCATTGTCGCCGGATCCGAGTGAGAGTCGGCGAGCACCACGCCGTCCTGGTCGATGACGGTGTAGCGGTAGCCACCCGCGTCGGCCATCGTGTCGGCCCAGGTCTGGAGATCGGCCGTGTCCACCGGCATGTCCTACTGCGGAGATGTGAGCCGCCGACTCCAATTGATCGAGCGCTCCCTCGGTGAACGCTGCGTCCACCGACCGGGAGAGGAACCAGGCAATGACCCCGATCAGGACCAGATAGACGACGGCGAAGTAGAGCAGGAAGCGAAGAGCAAGCGGGGTCCTCCCCGGCCCTCTACTGCTCATCGACGAACTTGTAGCCCAGACCACGCACCGTCACGATCAGTCTCGGGTGCGAGGGATCTGGCTCGAGCTTTTGTCGGAGACGCTTGATATGGACGTCGAGGGTCTTGGTGTCGCCGAAATAGCTCGGACCCCAAACCTCGTCGATCAGGGTGTGACGCGCCGCCAGCCGATTTCTCCGCCGCATCAACGACTCGAGCAGCTCGAATTCCTTGGGACGCAGGTCGACCGGCTCACCTTCGAGCCGGGTCTGATGAGCATCGATATCGAGCTCGATGGGGCCGCCGCGCAGCACCTCGTTCGACTCGGCGAGCACACCACTCTTCGCCGCCCTCCGCAACTGCGCCCTGATCCGGGCCACCAGTTCTCGCATCGAGAACGGCTTGGTCATGTAGTCGTCGGCGCCGAGCTCGAGGCCGGCCACCTTGTCCGACTCGGCGTCCTTGGCGGTGAGCATGATGATGGGGACGTCCGATGACAGCCGGATCTGTCGGCAGACGTCCAGCCCGGACATGCCGGGCAGCATCAAGTCGAGGAGCACGAGGTCGGGCTGGTTGACCCGAGCCGACTCCAGCCCGCCGACACCAGAATCGGCCACGAGCACCTCGAAACCCTCCACATCGAGGGCGTATCGAACCGACTCGGCAAGCCCCGGCTCGTCTTCTACGACAAGGACGCGATGCCTTCGGCGCTCATCCGTCCGGGTCATCGACCGACTTGTTTCCAAGCCCGATTCGACGAACTCGGCTCGCTTGCCTGTGATCAGGTATGCCGTCTGTTCGGCGAAGTCCACCGCCTGGTCCCCGACCCGCTCCAAGGCCCGGGACGCCATCATCATCTTGGTGGCCCACTCCAGCATCTGCGGGTCTGCGGCGACAGCCACGATCTCTTTGAACATGTTGGCGTTGAGCCGGTCGACCGGCTGGTCCATAGCGGGGAGGAGACGTGCTTCGTCCAGGTCCTGACGCAGGTATGCCTCGATCGAGGTCCTGATCATGGGGCGCACCAGGTCGCCCATCTCCTGGATCTGATCGCAGATGCGCTCCACACGGGGCAGACCCTCGTTCTGCTGGGTCACGCGGGCGATATTCACGCACTGATCGCCCATGCGCTCGAAGGTGGCGTTGAGCTGGAGGAGGACGCTCATCTTCCTCAGATCGGAGCCGAGTGGCTGAAATCGGGCCATCAAGGTCGTCCACATCTGATGAACCTCGAAATAGGTCTTGTCGATGTCCGCGTCGATGGCGATCACCCGATCGGCCAGCTCCAGGTTCCCGGTGGTGACCGAATCCACGGCCATCTCGACCATGTGCTCGGCTCGGTCGACCATGCCGAGGACGGTGTGCTCCAAGGCTTCCAGCTCTTGGTGGAAATGAAGATTGGTGTCTGGTGCGCTGGTCATCCGAATCGTCCCGTGATGTAGTCCTCGGTCTGTTTCTGGACAGGAGCCGTGAAGATCTGCTCGGTCTGGCTGAACTCTACGAGGTAGCCAGTTCGCTGCCCCTCCTCGTCGACGTTCACCGAAAAGAAGGCGGTCTGATCCGACACCCGGGCTGCCTGCTGCATGTTGTGGGTGACGATCACGATCGTGTAGTCCTTCTTCAGGTCGAGCATCAGCTCCTCGATCTTCAGCGTGGCGATGGGATCGAGGGCGGAGCACGGCTCGTCCATCAGCACGACGTCGGGGCTCGTGGCGATGGCGCGGGCGATGCAGAGACGCTGTTGCTGGCCACCGGAGAGGGCCATCCCCGATTCCTTGAGCTTGTCCTTGACCTCGTCCCACAGGGCGGCCTTGATCAGGGTCTCTTCCACCAGATCGTCGTAGTTGCCTTTGAAGCCGGCGATCCGCGGCCCGTACACGATGTTCTCATAGATGCTCTTCGGGAACGGGTTGGGCTTCTGAAAAACCATGCCGATCCGGCGCCGGACCTCGACCGGATCCACTTTCTGCCCGTAGAGGTCCACCCCGTGGTACTCGACCCGGCCCTCCACCCGGGCGGACTCGATCAGGTCGTTCATCCGGTTGAAGCAACGGAGGACGGTCGACTTGCCACAGCCGGAAGGCCCGATCAGAGCGGTGATTCGGTTCTGGTGGATCGTCATGTCGACATCACGCACCGCTCGGAACGATCCGTAATAGACGGTCAGGCCTCCGAGCTCGAAGATCGGCGTGCGATCCTCGGCCGACTCCATCGTGGACGCCGACATCTTGCCCGGTGGGGTGATCGGGCACGGCCACCTCGATCGGCAGCTCCGACTTCCGGCTCGTCTCGGCTTGTGTGGTCATCGGCTCGCCTTCCTGGTCGATCATCGATATCTCCGCTCGTAGCGGTCACGAGCGATGACCGCCGCGGCGTTCACGGTCAACAGCATCACCAGAAGGACGATGATCGAAGCCGCGGTGAGTGACACGAACTCGGCCTGGGGCTGCCGGGCGAAGTTGAAAACGACGAGCGGGAGAGCGGTGTAGGGCTGGTTCAGCATCAGATCGGCGAACGAGGCATCGCTGGAGACGCTGAAGAAGAGAGACAACTGAGCCCCCGCCAACAAGAGAGGCGCCGATTCGCCGAAGGCACGGGCGATGGTGAGGACCGAGCCGGTGAGTATGGCCGGGATGGCCACCGGGAGGACATGATGTCTGATCGTCTCCCACCGGGTCGCTCCCACGGCCAACGAAGCCTCTCGCAAACCGCCTGGCACCGCCCGCAGGGCTTCCGAGGTGGTGATGATCATTATCGGAAGCACCAGGACGGCGAGGGTGAGCCCGCCGGCGACGACATTTCGGCCGGCGATTCCCTCTGACGCTCCGAAGACACCCCGCATCAGGATCTCGACGAACAAGAAGAGACCGAGGATCCCGTAGACGATCGACGGCACCCCGGCCAGATTGCGAATGTTGGCGTTGATGAACCTGGTCACCCGATTGTCGGGTGCGTATTCCTCGAGGTAGACGGCCGCCGCCACTCCGAACGGGAAGGCGACCGCGATGACGAATCCGACCAAGGCCAGGGATCCCATGATCGCCTGCCAGATCCCGGCCGACGTGCGGCCTGAGGCGAGAGGCTGGCGCGTGACGAAGTCAAGACCTCGGGCGGCGAAGACCGGGAGGGCAGCGGCGATGGTGTCGGCGAGAAGCGTGACCAGGATGACCACCGAGGAGAGGAGGGTGAACAGCAACGCGAACGCAACCAGAGCGTTGAACGGACTGAACCTCTTGCCCTCGATCGATTGGCGGACCAGGTCGCTGGTGGTTACCGACGGCGGTGTTGGCCGTCATCTCAATACCTCTGTCGGTAGCGACGCACGATCCGTCCGCTGATCACGTTCAGGCCCAGGGTCAGCACGAAGAGGACGAGGCCGACGAAGAAGAGTGACTGGAACGCAGCCGAATCTCCGGCAACCTGATCCGAGCCGACCGCCAGATTGGCGATGGCACCGGTCATGGTGAGCCCGCCCTCAGTCGGGTTGAAGGTCATGATGCCATTGAGACCGGCAGCCAAGGCCACGATCATGGTTTCGCCAACCGCCCGGGATATGCCCAGGATCACGGCGGCGATGATGCCGGAGATGGCGGCGGGAAAGACCACTCGTAACGAGGTGTGCCACTGTTTGGCCCCCAAGCCATACGAGGCCTCCCGCAACGAGTTGGGCACTGCCCGCATCGCATCCTCAGACACCGACGGCCACCAAGGGGATGGTGAGGATCCCAACCGCGATGCCGGCGGCGAGGAAGTTGGCGCTCTGTGCGCCCGGGTACAGGCCGCGCACGACGTTCGGGGTGATGAACTGCAGGGCGAAGAAGCCCAGAACCACCGACGGGATCCCGGCCAGGATCTCCAAGGTGGGCTTCAACACCCGGCGCACACCCGACCTGGCGTACTCGGAGAGATAGATGGCCGAGCCGAGGCCGAAAGGAACCGCCACCAGCATGGCGATACCGGTCACCATCATCGTGTGAACCAGCAGCGCCGCAAGGTCGAAACGGCCGCGTCGGGGGAACCAACCGTTGCCCCAGAGTTGGTTGAGCTCGATGGAAGTGACAAAGCCCCAGGCTTTTCCGATCAGGGCGAGCACGATTGCGACGGAGATGAGGATCGAGATCGCCGCCGCCGCGAAGAACAACGCCTTGACCACAGCCTCGCGGCGCCGCCGACGGACATCGCCGGTCAGGTCGATGCGACTGTCCCGCTGTTGGTCGACTATGGCCATTCGTCTTGGTGAGAGGATAGGGACCGGGGGCCCGGCCATGGCCGGGCCCCCGGTCGGTCAGTTCAGCCGCCCATCGCGCCTGTCCAGGCGGTGCGGGTGGCTTCGATGTCTTCTGCCGGCAGTGCGACATACCCGGCATCGCCGACGGCAGCGAGGCCCTCGTCCGAGAGGTAGTAGTCGACGAATGCCGTCAGTTCCGGCCGATTGGCCAGGTCAGTGGTGTTGACGTAGATGAACAGCGGCCGCGACAACGGGTACTCGAAGCTGGCGATCGTCTCTGCCGTCGGAGCGATGCAACCCGACTCGCCGCTGTCGACCTCGAGCGCCTTCAGCACGTCCTGGTTTGCTTCGTAGAACGCAAACCCGACCCAGCCAAGGGACGTGGGGTTCTCGGTGATTCCCTGGACGATCACATTGTCGTTGGCAGATGCGTTGTAGTCGGCCCTGGTGAAGTCGTTGTCCTCGCCGAGACGCTCCTCGGAGATGTCGGCGATCACGAACTCCACGAAGGTGTCGTAGGTCCCCGACTCCTCGCCCGGAGCTGTGATGACCAACGGCTCTTCGGGATACGGCGCGTTGGGAGCGCTCAGCTCGGCTGCCAGCTCGTTGGCATCAGACCAGTTGGCGAATCCTTCCGACTCGGGCCCGAGGAGGGCATAGAGATCGGTGAACGCGAGACAGCTCACTGCTTCGTTTTCCGGGCTGGTCAGCACGGTCAACCCGTCGGTGGCGATGTGGAGCTCGACATACGAGATCCCGGCTCCCTCACATGCGGCGATCTCCTCCTCGGAGATCGGACGCGAGGCGTCGGAGATATCGGTCTCACCGGCGCAGAACCGGGCGAATCCGTCACTGGTCCCGGGTCCTTCGACGGAAGTAGCGACGCCGGGGTTCGCCCCATCGAAGGCCTCACCGACCCTCGCCGTGATCGGCTCCACGGTGGATGACCCGGACACGACGACGCTCCCGGAGAGATCACCACTTGCTCCACCCTCGGCGGAAGTGGTCGGCTCCGCGGATGGTTCGGTGGTGTCGGGGGCTGCTGTGGTCTCCGTCGCTGCTCCGGACGTGGTCGTGTCGCCGCCACCGTCGATGTCGCAAGCGGCGAGGACGAGGGCGAAGGCCCCAAGCAGGGCCAGCAGTCGGATGGTTCGGGATTTCATCCCATTGTGCTCCTTGTTCGTGGAACGTTCCCCTATCGGGGCAGCAGGTCACCCCACCGCCGAGATGAACGTATGGGGCGTCGTTTACCGGGCGTTTGCTCACAGATGAACGAGGTGTGAACGTTGCGGTGGCCCCGGCTGGGCCTAGAGATGGGCCGAGGCCCGGGCTCGGGCCAATTCCTGCAAGGCGATGTGGGCGTCGACACCGGCCGACGGGGCGACCCGCTCCCAGGTGCCGTCGGGGCCCAAGGCCCACGCCAGGTTGTCGTCCGCGAGCAGCACGTCGAGCACCTCGTCGATCCGGAATTGGAGGTCCGGGTCGGTGATGGGCGCCAGGGCCTCGACCCTGCGGTCGAGGTTCCTGGGCATCAAGTCGGCCGAGCCGAAGTAGAAGTGGCGGGTGCGTCCCCTGGACCCGAAGCGATAGATACGGGAATGTTCGAGATACCTGCCGACGACGGACCTGACCCGGATGTTCTCCGACAACCCTTCGACACCCGGGCGAAGACAGCAGATCCCGCGAACGATGAGATCGATGCGGGTACCGGCTTCGGAGGCCGCGTAGAGAGACTCGATCATGGCGGCGTCGACGAGCGAATTCATCTTCAACGTGATGTGCCCGTCGGATCGGGACGCCTCGTCTTCGATGAGTTCGGTGAGACGGCTCCGGATGCCGGTCGGCGAAACGGCGAGGCGTTTGAAGGTGGTCTGACGCGAGTACCCGGTCAGATAGTTGAAGAGGTCCGACAGGTCGGCGCCGATCTCGGGGTCGGCGGTGAACATCCCGACGTCCTCGTAAGTGCGGGCCGTCTTCTCGTTGTAGTTCCCTGTGCCGATGTGGGCATAGCGCGCGACTCCGTCGCCCTCGCGCCTGACCACGAGTGCGAGCTTGGTGTGGGTCTTGAGCCCGGCCACGCCATAGGTGACGTGAACCCCCGAGTCCTCGAGTCGCTGGGCCCACTCGATGTTGCGCTCTTCGTCGAATCGCGCCTTGAGCTCGACGAGGGCCGCCACCTGTTTGCCGTTCTCTGCCGCCTTGATCAACGAGGCCATGATCGGGCTGTCGCTGGAGGTTCGGTACAGGGTGACCTTGATGGCGAGCACCCTTGGATCACGGGCGGCGCGCTCGAGAAATGGCTCGACCGAGGAGCTGAAAGAGTCATAAGGGTGATGGACCAGCAGATCCCCCTGCTTGACCACGTGGAACATGTCGACGAGATCACCGGGAGAGCTGGAAACCCGTGCCGGGGTGACGCCGGCGAAGCCCTCGAATTTCAACTCGGGACGATCGAGGTCGAAGAGCCCCATCAGCCCGGCTAGGTCCAGCGGGCCGTCAATTCGATAGACATCGTCCTCGGAGGCCCCCATCTCCCGCATCAGCAGGTCGAGGACGCTGTCGGGCATGTCGGGATGGACTTCGAGCCGCACCACGCTCCCAAAGCGTCGCTGGGTGAGCTCCGACTCGAGGGCCATGAGCAGGTCGCCACCTTCGTCTTCCTCGACTTCGATATCGGCGTTGCGTGTCACCCGGAAGGCGTCCTGGCCGAGGACCTCCATCCCCGGGAAGAGAGCAGTCATATGCGCCTCGATGACCTGCTCGAGGGGAACGAAACGCTCCAGGTCGGGGAGGACGACGAATCGGGGCAGAATCGGCGGAACCTTGACCCGAGCAAACCTGGTCAGACCCGTCTCCGGGTTCCTGACCACCACCGCCATGTTCAGGGAGAGATTCGAGATATAGGGGAACGGGTGGGATGGATCGACCGCCAGGGGGGTCAGCACCGGGTAGACCAGCTCGCGGAACTGGTGATCCAGGTACTCCTTGTCTTCGGGATCGAGGGTGGAGTAGTCGCTGAACACGATGCCCTCGTTGGCGAGCGCCGGTGCCACCTCGGAGAGGAACTGCTTGGAGATGGCCTCGTATTGGACCTCGACCTGGCTTCGTATCGCGGCAAGCTGCTGACTCGGGGTGATCCCGTCCGGGGGGGTGAGGCCGACGCCATGAGCCACCTGCTCCTTGAGACCGGCCACCCGCACCTGGAAGAACTCGTCGAGGTTCGACGCCCAAATCGCCAGGAACTTCACTTGTTCGAGCAGCGGAAAGTCGGGTCTGCCCGCCAACGACAGAACCCGTCGGTTGAACTCGAGCCAGGAGAGCTCGCGGTTCAGGAAATGGTCTGGATTGAAGGCTTCCATCTCTAGCTCACTGTTTTAGAGCATCTGGATTACCAAATGGTTAACGGTCGAGACGAAGACCACCTAAGAGAAACTGTCGGAGGTGTCGGGTCACCGTCTCTGAATGCTCCTGCGGATCGGCGGCAGAAATCACCGACTTGGCGGCTGACATGATCGTGTCCTGGATGAGTCGTCCGGCCAGCTCGGGGGGCATCGGTCTGAACTCGCCTGATTCCACGCCCTCGTAGTAGAGGCCGATCATGGCCTCCGCCAGATGGGCATGGGCGGCACGGATCCTCTGCTGGGCATCCAATCCCATACGCCCGACCTCACGGTGGAGAATCAGGCCAAAGACCGGGTCTCCGGCCACGAACTCGACGGTTCGGACCGCGAGGTCGGCCAATCGCTCGCCGGCCGGCCCGGACCGGGTGCTCGTCGTGATTAGATCGTCGATCACTCCGGGGAGCTCGGACTCGACCATCGTGGCGATCAAGTCGTCCCGGTCGATGAAGTAGTCATAGAGGGTGGTGCGGCCCACGCCGGAGGCAAGGGCGATCTCGCCCAGCGGGATCTCGGCTGTGCCCGCGTCGGCGATCAGCGACTTCGCCGATGCCAGCAGAGAGGCTCGGGTGAGAGCCTTGTGCTCGTCGATCGACGTCGCGCGAATGCGGGGCATGCGGAAAGCGTATCCGGCTCGCCAGCGAACGGGATTCGGTTGTCGGCGATCCGATGCGGGTCGCACGTAGATTCTCCCCAGACCAGGAGGACTCGTGGGCAACGACCAACGACAGGCAGATACCGTTCGCGTCAAGAAGCAAGCCCGACCCTGGAGCGGCTTCTTCCTGGGGCTCCTCCTCGGGCTCGCCATCGCCGTCCTCCTCCAGCAGGCGGGAGTGTGGCCCCTGGACAGGCTGCTCCTCTACGGCTCGGCCGGCCTCTTCGCCTTGATCGGGATCCTGATGGGCGGGGCGGGGAGAGAACGGGCGGGGGCATTCGCCAGCATCGTGCCCCTCGTGCTGGCCGTCGCCCTCATCGGATGGGGCGCAACCGGGATCGCGGACATCAACGAGAGCGGCGAGGTCAACGGCGGCTGCACCGTGCAAGCCGACTCTTCGGTGGACAGCACCGTTGTCACCGACACCAGCCGTCAGGACCCGTTTCAGATCGACCCCGAGGGGAGCCTCTCCTGGGTGGCCGCGTCACCTGCCCCCATCACCAACCATCTCTGGGAGATCTACGTGGACGTAGGCGGCTTCCCTGTGGTCGTGGCCTCGAATGACGAAGCCGAGCCCAACGCGAACGAGGACACCGAGAACACAGGTGAGGTCGCCGACATATCGGCCTATGTGGCCGAGGTCTCGAATTACGCCGGCCTGGAGCTGGACGGCGTGTTCGAAGTCGGTGGCAGCATCGAGGGCGACGGTGGTGCATGCGAAGGCTTCGGATTCGTCGAGCTGACCGCAGACCCTTTGACGACGCTGATCTCTCAGATCGCCGCGGCCGTCGCGCTCCTGGCGTTGATTGGTCTGCTCGTCCTCGTCTTCAACCGGACCCGGGAAGCCTCGGTGGTACCCGAAACGGTCGTCGATGACGACGTGGCACCCGATTTCGACGAAACCGACGCAGCCCCGTCGGTCGATGAGATCACCGCCGCCTCGGCCGCCCCTGGCGCGCCCACCGGAGGAGCCCATATCCGCCCGGATGACGTCGAGCCCACACCTCCCCCGGTGCCCTCTGGTGAACCGATGCCGGACGACCATCCGGAGCCCGAGTCCGATAGCGAACGGTGACCAGAACGTCGTCGTCTTGGCAAACAAGGGGATCAACGCGAAACTCGGAGCATGAGCACGGGCCCAGCGCAGCTGACACAAGAGCTGGCGGCCGAGTGGAGAGAGCGGGCCGCCTGTTCGGGTTACCGCCACACGCTCTTCTTCCCCGTCGGCGACACCGATACGTCCACCGTCGATCGCGCCCTCGAGATCTGCCTTGGCTGCGCTGTCATCGATGACTGCCTCGAATATGCCCTGGAGACGAATCAGAGGGCAGGGATCTGGGGCGGCACCACCGAGGAGGAGCGGCGCTCGCTGAGGCGAAAGTGGCTGGCCACACGGCGTCGCGTCGGCTGACTCACTGAGAGGACCCGAGCTGAACGGCACCAAAAGGGCCATTCTGGGGGTGGCCCTTTTGTTCTTCGTGAACGGGGTCGTCGTCGGAAGTTGGCTTCCCCGTCTGCCCGAGATCAGGGACCGGCTCGGGATCGATCTCGGCGCCCTCGGCCTAACCCTCGCTCTGGGTGGGCTCGGATCCCTCGTCGGGTCCTCGTTGAGTGGGCTGGTGGTGGGGCGCTTTGGCGCTCGCCGCACTGCTGTGGTCGCCGGGGCCGCCGTCTACTTCGTCCTCCCCCTGATCGCGATCGCCCCTGCTGCGGTCGTGCTCGCCCTGGTCCTGGCTGGAATCGGGTTCATCGACGCCCAAGCCGACGTCGGCATGAACGCTGTCGGTGTCCGGGTCGAGGAGGCGGTTGGCCGGTCGGTGATGACGAGGCTGCACGGGTTGTGGAGTCTGGGCACGCTGATCGGATCTGGTGCGAGCGCACTGGCCGTCCTGGTCGGCCTCGGTCTTGGACCACAACTCCTGATCGTCTCCGTGATCGGCGTGGGATCGGCTCTCTACGCCGGGCTCCTGATCCCGGATGCGGCACCTCGTCGTCGCGAGGGCGAGCGGTCGGGCCGGCTCGCCGTCGGGCTGATGCTGGCCGGGGCGTTCGCCGCGTTCATCGAGGGAGCGCCCTTCGACTGGAGTGCCATATACCTCGTCGACTTCACTGGCAGCAGCGAGGCCCTCGCTGGGGCGGGTGTCATCGTCTTCACGGCGGGCATGCTGATCGGGCGGCTGGCCGGTGATCACGTCGTCGACCGATTCGGCGCCATCCGTACCCTCAACGCCGGAATCTTGTTGTCGGTGGTCGCGCTGTTCGTCGTGATCGGCCTACAACAAGTCGTGGCCGCACTGGTCGGGTTCGCGTTCTGGGGCCTCGGGATCTCGGTCGCCCTGCCCGTCCTGTACAAGTTGGCCGGCTCGCATCGCTCCTTCGGCGAAGGCTCAGGATTGGCTGCACTCACCGTCGGCACTCGTCTCGGGTTCATGGTCGCCCCGGCGCTGATCGGTGTCGCCGCCACCGCCTGGAGCCTCCCTGTGGCATTGGGCGTGATCGTGACGCTCGCCGCCGCCGCCACGCTCCTCGCCGTCCGTCTCACCCTTGGCCGGCCCATGCCGGCGGGGGATTCCCTTCCCGGGCGGGGGGTCTCATAATGTGTGCTCAACCGACCCGGGAATTGGCATGAACAAGCAGGCCGAATATGTCATGCGCACCGTCGAGGAGCGCGGGATCAGATTCATCAGGCTCTGGTTCACCGACGTCCAGGGTTTCCTCAAGTCGGTCTCGATCAGCCCCGCAGAGTTGGAGGTGGCCTTCGAGGAGGGCATGACCTTCGATGGGTCGGCCATCGACGGCTACGCCCGCATCCAAGAGGCCGACATGCTGGCCAGACCCGACCCTTCGACCTTCGGCGTCCTCCCCTGGCGCACGGAGCAGCAGGTGGCCCGGATGTTTTGCGACATCGCCACCCCCGATGGCGAGCCGTTTTCAGGCGACCCGCGCATCGTCCTCAAACGAAACCTTGGCCGCGCCTCCGAAATGGGCTACAACTTCTACGCCGCCCCTGAGCTCGAGTTCTTCTACTTCAGGGACTCCGGACCGGAGCCGGAGGTGCTGGACCACGGCGGCTATTTCGACCTGACCCCGCTCGACGTGGCCCAGGACTACCGGAGAGACACGATCAATGCGCTCGAGCAGATGGGCATTCCCATCGAGCACTCCCATCATGAAGTGGCACCGAGCCAGCATGAGATCATCGCCCGGTATACCGATGCGCTGACCATGGCCGACACCATCATGACCTCGCGTCTGACCGTCAAGGAAGTCGCCCTCAAGCACGGCATTTACGCGACTTTCATGCCGAAGCCACTCGAAGAGCACGATGGCTCGGGCATGCACCTGCACCTGTCGCTCTTCGAGGACGACGTCAACTCCTTCCACGAACCGGGGACGCCCGGAGGTCTTTCGAAGATCGGCCAGGCGTTCATCGCCGGCCTCCTCCGTCACGCCGCCGAGATGACTGCGATCACCAACCAGTGGGTCAACTCGTACAAGCGTCTCGTCGACGGATTCGACGCCCCGATCTACATCTCCTGGGCCCGCAACAACCAGTCGGCCCTGGTGAGGGTCCCGACGGTGAAGAAGGGCAAGCCGTCCAGTGTCCGGGTCGAGTATCGGGCCGCCGACGCCGCCTGCAACCCCTACCTGACTCTGTCGGTGATCCTCGCCGCCGGCCTTGCCGGCATCCGGGAGGGCTACGAGCTGCCCCCCGAGATCTCGACCAACATCCATCTCATGACCCCGGCCGAGCGCGCCGCTGCCGGGGCGAAAAGGCTCCCCGAGACGTTGTCGGAGGCACTCGACCTCATGGAGGGCTCGGAACTGATCGCAGAGGCCCTCGGCGAGCATGTGTTCGACTGGTTCCTCCGCAACAAGCGCAAGGAGTGGGACCGCTACCAGCACCACGTCTCACGTTTCGAGCTCGAGAGCTATCTGCCCGTCCTGTGAACGTCGCCGTCCATCCAGCCAATTGCTCAGAAGGCATCCTCGACGGGTTGCTCCTGGCCGGGACGACCCATGTCGAAGCCCCCGATCTCGTCCCCGAGGACCGAGTGATCAACGACGCCGACATGCTCCTCGTCGAGCTCGGCGACCAGCCGATCCGGCGTCTGCGGGAGGTGAATCGGATCATCGAAGAGATCGGGCTCCCGGTCGTCCTCGCTATCTCCCTCGATCAGCTCGCGCTCATCGAGTCGGCGAGCGGCATCTCTGATTTCATAACCACCCCGGTCGATCCGCTCGAGCTCAGGCTGCGGGTGCATCGACTGACGAGAGGAGGAGCCGGGAGACGACCTGGTGGTGTTCAAGGATCTCGAGCTGAACACGCTCAATTACCAGGCCACTCTGGCTTCCAAGCCCATCGACCTCACGTTCATGGAGTACGAGCTGCTCCGTTTCCTGGTCCAGAACCCGATCCGCGTCTGGTCCCGGGAACAGCTCCTCTCCAAGGTCTGGGGCTACGACTACTACGGCGGCGCGCGAACCGTCGACGTCCACATTCGCCGCCTCCGCTCGAAACTCGGCGAAGAGCGATCCTCCTGGATCACCACGGTTCGCTCGGTGGGCTACCGCTTCGGTTGAAACCCGGGAGGGGATCAGCAGCTGCGCTCCGGATAGCGGCTCAATCGCCTCAGGTTCGCCCCAACAGGTCTCGACCGACCACAATTGACGCATGGGTTTTCGCACCAAACAGGTACACGCCGGGGTCACCCCCGACCCGACCACAGGGGCAATCCTCACCCCCATCCACCAGTCGACGACCTTCGTTCAGGACTCGGTGGACGAGTACATGGGCAAGGGATACTCCTACAGCCGGGGAGGCAACCCCACGGTGCGCGCCCTCGAGGAGAAGTTGACCGCTTTGGAGGAGGGGCACGACGCCACGGCGTACACCTCGGGAATGGCGGCCACAGTCGCCGTCTTCCTGGGCCTGCTCCGGGCAGGTGATCACGTGGTGATCGCCGATGTGGTGTACGGAGGCACCTACCGATTCGCCGATCAGTTCCTCACGCGGTTCGGAGTCGACGTCACCTTCGCCGACGCCTCGAATCCGGATGCCGTGGAATCAGCGATGCGGCCCGAGACCCGGCTCGTCTTCACCGAGAGCCCGGCCAACCCAACGCTGAAGGTCACCGATCTGGCCGCCATCTCGGAGATCACACGATCGACTGGCACCCTGCACGTGACCGACAACACCTTCCTGACCCCTTATTTCCAAAAGCCGTTCGAGCTCGGCGCCAACATCGTGATTCATTCCACGACCAAGTTCCTCGATGGCCACAACGCCACTCTGGGCGGGGCGGTCGTCGTCGACAGCCAGAAGCTCCAGGAGAGGGTGTCGTTCGCCAGGCTGTCCGCCGGCCTCGTGATGTCGCCGATGGTCGCCTGGCTGACTTTGCAGGGAGTCAAGACCCTGAGCGAGCGAATGGATCGACAGTCGGCCAATGCCCTGACCATTGCGCAATGGCTCCAGGATCATCCCAAGGTCGACTACGTCAACTACCCGGGCCTCACCTCTCACCCCCAATTCGAGCTCTCATCGAGCCAGGCGACCGGATTCGGCGCCCTGGTCTGCTTCGAGGTGCATGGAGGGGCGGAGACCGGCAAGAAATTGATGGATGCCGTCGAGTTGTGGAGCCTCGCCGAGAACCTGGGCGCGGTCGAATCGATGATCACCCACCCGGTCACCATGACCCACGCCGCAGTCCCGGCTGAGGAGCGGGTGGCGGCCGGCATCACTGACGGTCTTCTCCGGCTCTCGGTCGGGCTCGAGGACGTCGAAGACCTCATCGCCGATCTCGAATCGGCTCTCGATCGGGTCTGAGCTCAACGGGGTTTGCGGGCCCTGACCAGGGTATCCCGAGCGTATTTGCGGCCCTCGTCGGTGTCGACAGGGCGATTCACCACCTCGGCCTCGATGATCGCCATGCCGTCGAGCCAGCCGAGCACCCCGGGCACATCCCACAGGAGCTCCGGATACTGGGGGCCTCCCCAACCTTCTGCGATGTTGGAGACGTCATGCCCGATCAGGAACAGCTCGCCGCCGGGCACCAGCCAGCCCTCCGCGTGACGCACCACCGTCTCGTAGTCAGGCGGCGTCAGATGCAGATAGGCGATGAGGATCAGGTCGAAACTCTGTTCAGGCTCCCAGGTCCGGACGTCGGCGACGACGAACTCGACGTCTTCCGACTGTGCCCTGCCCTTGTTGACTGCTACCTCGGAGAAGTCGACCGCGGTCATGTCCCAACCCAGTGACGCCAGCCAGATCGAATTGCGTCCCTCTCCGGCGGCCAGATCGAGCCCTCTGCCCGGTGGGGTTCCGCCCAATCGGTCGGCTACGAACAGATTGGGTGTGACCGACCAGAGATGGTCGTGATCGCGATACCGCTCATCCCAGTCGGCCGCGTCCACGACTAGCCGAACTCGATGTCCTGGGCCAAGGGCAGGTCATCTCCCCAGTTGATCGTGGTGGTCTGTCGGCGCATGTATGCCTTCCATGCGTCGGACCCGGCTTCGCGGCCGCCTCCTGTTTCCTTCTCCCCGCCGAAAGCGCCACCGATCTCGGCACCCGAGGTACCGATGTTGACGTTGGCGATGCCACAGTCGGAGCCCCCGGCGCTGAGGAACCTCTCCGCGCTCCGGACCGACTCGGTGAAGATCGCGGATGACAGGCCCTGCGTCACGCCATTCTGGATCTCGATTGCCTCCTCGAGGGTGTCGAATTCGATCACCCACAGGATCGGGGCAAAGGTCTCCTGCTGGGTGATCGACGCCTCTTTGGGCACCACGGCAATAGTGGGCTCGACGAAGAATCCGGGTCGATCGAGGCGGTTGCCTCCGGTGACGATCCGTCCTCCCTGTTCTCGGGCGATATCGAGGGCTCCCATCATCTGCTCGACGGCCCGTTCCCCGACCAGTGGCCCCATGAGCGTGCCCGCCTCCAGCGGGTCGCCGATCTTGACCTGCCTGTAGGCGTCGGTGAGACGGCTCACCATCTTGTCGGCTACCGCACGGTGAACGAGAAGGCGGCGGAGACTGGTACATCTCTGCCCGGCGGTGCCGACCGCGGAGAAGAGAGTGGCCCGGACCGCGAGGTCCAGATCTGCGTCATCCATCACGATCACGGCGTTGTTGCCACCGAGCTCGAGAATGGTCCTGCCCATCCGCTGAGCAACGGCAGGGCCGACGATGCGGCCCATGTTGCACGACCCGGTGGCAGAGATCAGTGGGAGCCGCGTTGTCCTGATTCATCCGGTTTCCAACTGTGGCCCCATCTCCGACGACGAGGTTGAACACTCCCTCGAAGCCACTGCCCTCCATCACCTCCTGGGCGATGCGGGTGACGGCGATCGCGGTGAGCGGAGTCCGCTCCGACGGCTTCCAGACCACGGTGTCGCCGCAGACTGCGGCCAGGGCGGAGTTCCACGACCAAACTGCGACGGGGAAGTTGAAGGCGGAGATCACTCCGACCGGCCCGAGCGGGTGCCAATGCTCGTACATCCGGTGATTGGGCCGCTCCGAGGGCATGGTCGTCCCGTAGAGCTGCCGGGAGAGACCTACGGCGAAGTCACAGATGTCGACCATCTCCTGCACCTCACCGATTCCCTCGGGGAGGATCTTCCCAACCTCGAGCGTGACCAGGGCGCCAAGTGGCTCGATGTTCTCCCGCAAGGCGTCTCCGAGCCGGCGCACGTACTGGCCACGCTTGGGAGCGGGCACCAGGCGCCACCTCTCGAAGGTCTCTGCCGAATGGGCAGCCACCCGGTCGTAATCCTCGGCCGAAGCCATCCCTACCGTCGCCAGCGGCTCGCCGGTGGTGGGGTTGATCACTTCGACCTGCTCCCCGGCGGGCTCGAGCCATTCGCCAGCGAACACGCCACTGTTGTGGCTGTCGAGACCCAAGGCCCCGAAGATCTCTTGCTTGCTCATCTTGCTGCCACCACCTCTATCTCCACGAGAAAGCCACCGGGGAGCGCAGCCGCCTGAATGGCGGAGCGCGCCGGGGGCTCGGTGCCGAAATAGGAGCCATACACGTCGTTGACCTTGGGATAGTCGGCCATGTCGGCCATGAATATGGTCGTCTTCACGATGTCCTCGTAGGCCAGTCCGACGTCACCGAGTATCACCCCGATGTTGTCCATGACCTGCCGGGCCTGCACTTCGACGTCATCGGGCCGGCGCTCACCCGTGGCCGGGTCCAGGGCGACCTGCCCGCTCAGGAAGACCAGCCCACCAGCCTCTGCGGCGAAGGAATATGGGCCCATCGCCTTGGGCGAGGACGGGGTCGAAAGGACTTGCTTGGGCAACGAGGGCTCCTGGTAGGTACCACGTTGAGGGTACCCCCGGGGGCGACCCAAACCTCAAGCGGCGTCAGGAGAAGGAGTTGCCGCACCCGCAGGTGCGTGTGACGTTGGGGTTGTTGATGGAGAACCCCGCTCCCATCAGACCATCCTTGTAGTCGAGGGTCGAGCCCTTGACCATCTCGGCGCTCTGCGGATCGACGACGACCCTGACGTCGCCGAACTGCTCGACGATGTCGGTGTCGTCGATCTGGCTGTCGAAGAACATCTCGTATGAGAACCCGCTGCAACCACCGGGACGGACCGCCATGCGAAGTGCGAGCCCTGGCTCGCCTTCGGCAGCGATCAACTCACCGATCTTGGATACGGCGAAGTCGGTGACCTCGACCGTCTTCTCGGGCTTGTTCGACTTGATGCTGAGGATTTGTGTCATTGATTTGAACTCTGGTCCTGAACCTGGTGGCCTGTGTCGCCCATAATAACCGTCTCCAGCCCCTGGACCATTCCCCCTATATCGGTAGTGGAAATTACCATTGAGAGGGCAATGGTCACCCGTGACGATGTCATCAAGACGCTCGAAGGTGTCCACGACCCGGAGTTGGGCGGCAACATCGTCGAGTTGGGGATGGTCACCGATGTCGGCATCGCCGACACCTCGGTCGAAGTCGGGATCGCCCTCACCGTTGCCGAATGCCCCCTGCGAAACCAGATCGAGAACGACACCAGGCGCCGAGTGCAGGCCATGCCCGGAGTCGATCACGTCGAGGTGCGAACCACCGCGATGACCAAGAAGCAGCGCGCCGGCTTGATGTCGGTCGCCAGGGCGAGGGCCCGGGCAGGCGCCGAGCCGACCCAGGTCTCCCCGACCACGCGGGTCATCGCCATCGGATCGGGGAAGGGTGGCGTTGGCAAGTCATCGATCTCGGTCAACGTCGCCGTCGCAATGGCGCAATCCGGTTTCCGTGTTGGTCTTCTCGATGCCGACATCTGGGGCTTCTCGACGCCGCGAATGCTCGGTGTCGAGGACCGGTTGGAAGCGGATCAGGACAGCAAGCTGATCGTGCCTGTCGACGCGCAGGGTGTGAAGCTGGTTTCGACCGGGCTCATCATCGAGACCGAGGAGACCGCCCTGATGTGGCGCGGGCTCATGCTCTCCAAGGCCTTGGAGCAGTTCCTCAAGCAGGTGGAGTGGGGCGAGCTCGATTACCTGGTGATCGATCTTCCCCCGGGCACCGGCGACATCCAGATGGCGCTGACCCGGATGCTGCCCCAAGCCGAGATGGTCGTGGTCACCACCCCACAACGGGCGGCGCAGAAGGTGGCAGTCCGGGTGGCCGATATGGCGCGGCGATCACATATGCCGATCGTCGGTGTCATCGAGAACATGGCCGGTCTCGCTTGTGCCTGTGGCCGGGTCCACTATGTCTTCGGTGAGGGAGGTGGCCGCGAGCTTGCCGACGAACTCGGCGTCCCTCTCATCGCCTCGATTCCGCTCGACCCCGAAGTCGTCCCCGGAGGCGATCAGGGAAAGCCCGTGGTAACCACCGGGACCGGGTCACCTGCGGGTATCGCGATGCGTGATGCCGCCGCCCGCCTCGTCGAGCTGGTGCCCCCGGCCGATCTCGAGACCTGCACCGGGCGCATCGCCAAGATCCTCACCGAGTTGGAGGAATTGCCGGCCTGACGCCGGTCGTCAGCCGCTCCGAATCCGTGGGGTTCATCAATCAGGGGACCACCGTCTGACCGCTCAAGATCCGGTAGGCATAGGCGGTGGCGATGATCGTCACCGGGATGGCGACGATGAGGCCGATCCCACAGAGGAGGGCGCCGACGAAGAGGGCCAGGATCGAGGCGAAGAAGAGCCCGACCACCGAGCCGAGATGCTGATTCACCAGGGCAAAGCTGGCCTTGATCGCATCGAAGGCGGGGAGCCCCCTGTCCAGGATGAACTGATAGGTGAACATGGAGTAGAAGATCAAGATCAGCCCGGGGATGATGCACAGGATCAGACCGATGGCGGTCCCGATCGCCAGCAGGATCGCGGCGAGGACGACCTGACCGAGGTGCTCTGTCGACAGGAAGGTGCTGAGATCGACCCTCTCTCCCTTGGTGATCTCCAGGGCCCCACGGACTACCGCGGCCTGGATGAGAAGGCTCACCAAGGCGCCGAGGAGGGAGAAGAACAGGTAGCCGACCCCGAAGAACATGCCGATGCCGATGTCCTCTGGGTCGGTGAACTGCTCCATTCCGCCGCCGAGAGCGAGCCCGATGCCGTTCACCACGGCAGCGATGACGAAGAAGATCACCATCGCGATCAGGATCGGGCCCAAATACTCCTGGAACTTCTTCCATCCATAGTTGAAGGCGTCGCCGACCCGGAACGGGGTGCCGCCCGGCACTGCGGGTGGGGGCGGAGGGGGCGGTGCGGGCGGAACCGCGGGGTCGCTTGGAGGAGTTGGGGGGATCGGCTCGATCTGCCCTCCGGAATCGGGCGGGATGGGCGGCTCGGTGGTCATCTGTCGTCTCCGCTGTCAGGTGCCCGAGAGAGTAACGAGTAACGATCTTCCGCGACGACCAGGGTCGCCAATGTCTCACGAGGACTAGTCACATTGTGTGCGAATCCGAACTGTCCTTTCGCCACCACTCTCCGTGACCGAAGATGCCTGAAGAACGTGCCTCGGTGCGTGGGGGACAGGGGCAGGGAGGCCCGAATCGGAAGAGGACCCGAAAGGGTCCTCTTTCGGCGCTCAGTGGCAGATCAGCACAGACCCCTCACCAGGGGATACGGGTTCACCGCTCCCCCGCCGCCCGGGTGATACTCGAAATGGAGATGAGGCAGGAACTCGGGAGCGTTGCCCGATGACCCGTTGTATCCGATCACCTCGCCTTCGGACACCGACTGTCCTTCGCTGACCGCGAAGCTCTCCAGGTGGGCGTAGAAGAAGGTGTCGCCACCGTCGGAGCGGAGCCAGATGGCGAGACCACTCAGACTGCCATCGGTGAGTCTTTCGATCGTCCCCGAGTAGATCGCGACGATGGGCGTGTTCCTTGCTGCGATCATGTCGACGCCCTGGTGGGAACGGCCCCCCGATCGGGCGTCGCCCCACGAATCGGAGAACGAGACGGCTCCAGCCACCGGACATGCCCCGCCACTGGACGCCGGTGGAGGTGGTGAGACATCCGGCGTCTCCTCGGGTGGCGTCGTTGTTTCCGTCGGCGCCGCCGGTTCGCCCTCGGTGGCGTCAGGTGAGCCTGGGTTTGTCGTCGTCGTGGCGTTGCGGGCTGCCTCCTCCGCCAGCGCGACGGGCAGCCTCCTCGGCCGCGCGACGGGCCGCCTCCTCAGCGGCCTGTTGCGTGACCAGACCGTCATACACCGCCTGAGCCTCGACCAATTGTCCCTGGAGATCGCCTGCCTTCTCCTCCAGTTCGGCCGTGAGAACCTCCTGCTCGGCGGAAGCCTCCTCGAGACGACCGGTCTGTCGGTCGAGCTCCTCCCGGAACGACCGCAGCTGGTTGATCACATCGGCATCGTTGCCGGTGACGTTTCTCAGGTACTCGACGCCGGCCCCGTAGCTCTCGTCGCTCGCCGAGAACAGGACCTGCATCGACGCGGCGGTAGACGATCCCATGTACATCTCGACTGCTACCTCTTCGAGCTTCTTCTCTGTCTCGACGATTTTCACCCTCGCCAAGTCGATCGAGGCGGTGAGGTCGGTGATCTCGCGGTCGAGAGCGAATTGGTGGGCCCAAGCGTCTTGGACCTCGTCACCCAGAGCCTGTGCCTCCGCCATTATCTCGTTGACCTCGCCACGGGCGCGGTCGATCTCCTCGTCGGTTACTTGGGCAATGGCAGGCAGTGCCAAAGCCATGACGAGCAGAGCCAGCAGGGTCCGGGCGAATCGTGTCACGTGGGGTTGGTGGGCAGTGCGACGAGTTCGTGCCCGGAAGAGGCTATCCGCCCTTCCTCAAACAGCAACACCAGGTGGGCATCCACGGAGCGGGCGGCGAGCGGGTACAAGGCCCGATCGACCTCCCGATACACCACCTCGACGATCTCATCGACGGAGCCGGCGCCGCCGCGGATGGCGTCGAGGATCTCCTCATGTCGCTGTCGGCGATGCTCCAGATACCAGTCGATCACTTGATCGGGATGGTCCATCTCCTCACCATGACCGGGATTGAGTCTGCTCAGGCCGGTCCCATGGAGTTTCTCCAGAGACGCCAAATAGCTACCCATGTCTTCCACCATCACCGAGGATCCCCCCATTATGTGATCCCCGGTGAACAGAACGTCGGCCAATCGAAAACAGAGATGGTCGTCGGAATGGCCCGGAGTGTGAACCACCACGAGCCGGGTCTGGCCGATATCGAGCACGGACCCTTCACCGAGGCGGAGGTCGGGTTCGAAATCGGGGCCTGGCGCGTGGCCGTAGGCGGGAACTCCCAACTCCCGAGCCAGAGCGTTGGCCAGCGGGGCATGGTCGATGTGCGTGTGGGTGACCAAGACTCCGATCGGTGTCAGTTGTTCCGCATGGTCCACGATCCGGTCCCGGTGGAGGTCGTCCACCGGCCCGGGATCGATCACGATGTATTCGCCGCTGTCATCGACGAGCCATGTGTTGGTCCCGGGCCCGGTGAATGGACCCGGGTTGTTGGCGAGGATGCGCTGTATTCGCATCACGCGTCGGCAGGGAGGTGGATAGGCACGAAGCTGCCATCCTCCATGCGCCGGGGCGCGACCAGGGAACGGCCATCGGCGCCCTGAGCGGCAGAAAGGGCGTCGGAGACCGTCGTTCTTCGATCCAGCCAACGGAGATGGGCGATAGTGGGAAGGAACATCTCCGACCCGCCGTCAGCGTGGATCGCAAGGGCTTCCCCGGGCCCGATCCACGTATGCTCGACAAGCTCATCGCCGTCGAGGCGGATGTCGGGCGTGTCTTCAGCGTCTGCCAGGTAGAAGCGAGTGTCGAACCGGGTCGGGGCGTCCTCCGGGGTGACCCACCTGGAGACGAGAGTGAGAGCAGACGCGTCCAGCTGGATCGGGATGCCTCGCATGGCCGACAGCAGACGCTCCCCACGCCCTTCCGGCGCGGACACCACTCCATCGAGGGTCAACGCGAGCCCGGTCTCTTCCGCAAGCTCACGAAGGGCCGCGGTGCGGAACGTCTGGTCGGGGTGTTCACCCGGCACGACTTCGCCGGCGAGATCAGAGTCGTCCACCGGGTCGACCGCCCCCCCAGGAAAGACCGTGAGCCCACCGAAGAACCCACGTGGCCGACGGCGCACCATCAGCACCTCGATCCCGTTCCCGGAATCCCTGATCAGCATGACCGTGGCCGCCGGGCGGGCTTCTACCGGGAGCGCCTCCATCCCGGCATCCTACGGACACGGATCGACCTGGCAGACTTGGCCCTGGTGCCTTCGAGCGACAGTCCGTACCGTGACCTCCCGCCGGTCGACCAGTTGGCCGATGGGCTCGGGGAGACCGGTATCCCCCGGCCATTGGTGGTCGATTGCGCCCGGTCGGCGCTCGATCTGGCCCGCAGCGAGATCGCCCGTGGCGGTGAACCCGATGTGAATCGCATCGCTGCCGACCTCGTTGCCGGTTTGCAGCGGTCGGCAACCCACAAAGTGATCAACGCCACCGGGGTCCTCCTCCATACCAACCTCGGCAGAGCGCCTCTCTCCCCGCGTGCCGCCGAAGCGGCGCTGCAGGCAGCTGTCTCATACACCAATCTCGAGCTGGATCTGACCACGGGTGACCGTGGTGGTCGTGGGGCGTATCTCCGAGCCCTGCTCCGAGCCCTCACCGGTGGCGAGGACGCCTTCGTGGTCAACAACAATGCGGCCGCGGTGCTGCTCGCCCTCGCTGCCACCGCTTCGGGCCGCGCAGTTCCCGTGGCCAGAGGCGAGCTGATCGAGATCGGCGGGTCCTTCCGGCTACCCCTGGTGATGGAGGCGGGCGGTGCCCGATTGGTCGAAGTCGGGACCACCAACCGCACCCGACTCGATGACTACTCTGACCGCGCTCCAGATCCATGATTGTGGCGCCGTGTTGAAGGTGCATCCCTCCAACTACCGGATCGATGGATTCGTCACCGAAGTACCAATCGGGGACCTGGCCGCGTTGGCTCGTGATCGGGGGATCCCCCTGATCCACGACCTTGGTTCCGGCCTCTTGGATGCCGAGACTCCGTGGCTCACCAACGGGACGCCCTCCTGGCTGTCCGCAGAACCCGGGGCCCGTCAGTCGATCGAGGCAGGAGCAGACCTGGTCACTTTCAGCGGCGACAAGCTGGTCGGTGGGCCGCAGGCGGGCATCATCGTCGGCTCGGCCGACCAAGTGGACGGGCTCCGGCAGAACCCGTTGGCCCGAGCCCTGAGGATCGACGCAATGACCGAAGCTGCCCTGACTGCGACCCTCGAGGCATACGCCGGCGGGGAAGCACATCAAGTCCCGATCTGGCACATGCTGACGCTGACTGAGACGGAACTGGCGGCCAGGGTCGACGACCTCGCCTCCCGGGTTGGAGGAGCGGCCCGACCCGGAGAATCTGTCACTGGAGCCGGAAGCCTGCCTGGAGTTGGCATCCCGACACCGCAGATCGTCCTCGAGGATGAGGACCATCTCCATGGCCGCCTACTCGACTCCACGCACCCGGTCCTGACGCGGAGGACGGACAAAGACCTGATCCTCGATCTGAGGGCCGTGGCAGTGGAAGACGACGACGTGATCGCAGACATGGTGGCGGGTTGCCGCTGATCGGGACCGCAGGACACGTCGATCACGGCAAGTCGACCCTGGTCCAGGCACTCACCGGCCATGACCCCGATCGATGGGTCGAGGAGAAGGAACGCGGGCTGACCATCGATCTGGGGTTCGCCTGGACCACGATGGAGCCAGTCGGTGAGGTCTCTTTCGTCGATGTGCCCGGTCATGAGCGGTTCCTCAAGAACATGCTGGCCGGGATCGAGGCGATCGACGTCGCCCTGTTCGTCGTCTCCGCCGACGAGGGCTGGATGCCCCAATCCGAGGAGCATCTGGCGGTGCTCGACCTCCTCGGCATCGATTCCGGTGTCGTCGCCCTGACCAAGATCGACGCGGTCAGCCCAGAGAGAGTCGGCGATGCCGAAAGAGGAGATCCAGCAGAAGCTGACGGGCACGACACTTCAGGACGCGCCGATCCTCCCGGTCTCGGCCCGGACCGGCGAAGGCATGGACCGCCTGCGAGAGGAGCTGGTGGTGCAGCTGGTCGGAGTCCAACACGGGGGCAGCAGGCCGCGTCTTTGGGTGGACCGTGCCTTTTCGGTGCGAGGGGCGGGCACAGTGGTCACCGGCACGCTGACGGAGGGGCCGATGAGGGTCGGGGACGACCTCGAATTGTTGCCGGGCCACAAGCGAACCCGGATTCGGGGGATGCAGAGCCACGAAAAGGAGATCGACGTAGCCGACCCGGGTCGAAGACTCGCCCTGAACCTGACCGGGTTGGATCGATCGGACACGCCGCGGGGGACCATGCTGGGTCTACCGGGACAGTGGGATCTGTCGGCACGGTTCGTCGCGAAAGTGACGGCAGCGCGATACGTCCAAGATCTGACCAGCAAAGGCGCATATCAGGTCCATCTCGGCAGCGGCGCCCATGCCGCAACGATCAAGCGGGTCGAGGGAGGCTATTCCCTCATCGAGGTCCCCGCCGCCCTTCCCGTCAGAACCGGTGATCGTTTCATCCTGCGCGAATCCGGTCGTCGACAGGTGGTGGCCGGAGGCGTCGTCGTCGACCCCGCGCCCGGTCCCCCGGCCCGGGCGATGCGGACCGCTCCGCGGATCGACCCTTTTGGTGGGAAAGACGACGTCGCCACCGCTCTTCTGGGGCTACGCGGCATGGACGATCTGGCGCGTCTCGCCGCTCACAGCGGTGGCGGTCGTCCCGTTGGTTCGGTCCTGGTTGGCACCACCGCGTTGACCCGCGAGCAGTTCGACGATTTCCGCTCTCAGGCGGAGGCGATGGTGTCCACGCATCACGACCAGCATCCGCTCCGGCCGGGAATTCCCTTGGCCACACTCGCCACCAATCTCGGCATCTCCCGAGAGCTGGCCGGGCGGCTAGTGAGCGAGAGCGATGAAATCGAGCGCGATGGCCCCGACGTCTCGGCCCGACGTCATCAACCGAGCCTGGACCCGGATTCCCAGCAGAGGTGGGAGAGAGCCAGGGCCCTGCTCGGAGGGAGCCTGGCGGTGCCTCACCCCGACGAGCTCGGTCTGGGACGTGAACTGACCCATCTCCTGGTCAGGGACGGCATGCTGGTCCGTGTCACCGACGACCTCGTCTACCTGCCCGAGCAGATAGACGAGATCAAACGCTTGTTGGGCGACATGACCGGGCAGTTCACAGTGGCCGAGTTCCGTGACCACTCCGGTCTGTCACGAAAATTTGTGGTTCCCATCCTCGAGTGGGCAGATAGAGAAGGGCTCACCATCCGGCGGGGCGATGTGCGCCACCTTCGGTGAGCCCTGACTCCGAGCGCCGACGATCAACTGACCAGCGGCACGCTCCTTCTCTCGACTTCGGTGAGACCTCCCCAGATACCGAATGGTTCCCGGATCTGGAGGGCGTGTGTAGTGCAGGGAACCCGCACGGGACACACCCCGCAGATCGCCTTGGCCTTCATCTCTCTGCGCTCCCGCTCGTCTTTGCGCTCGAACGTCGAAGGCGGAAAGAAGAGAAAGGCATGACTCCCTCTACAGAGGGCGTCGAGCTGCCAATCGTCCATGCCCGACAAACGGACTCCTCCCTGTCTAGCGACAACCGGCGGAAACCTACTCACGGCGTTGCCCGGCGGCAAGGGAGAAAATGGCAATTTCAAATTTCTGTTTTCGCGGTGCCCCCGGCGGGCTCGACCTCGAGGAACATCCCGTCGACGCCGGAGACGAGGATCTCGGACCCGGCGGTCAGCCCGGCCTCCCGGTGAGCGGTCGCCCGCCACCGTGCGCCCCTGACTTCGACCACCCCATCAGGGTCGAAAACGTCCATTGCAACACCCCTCTCCCCGATCAGACCGTCGCGCCCAATCGTCCTCGTCGAGAACCGCGCTCGTTGCACGGTGGGCATCGCGAGCAGGAAGAAGAAGAGAGCTGCCAGAACCGAAGGAAGAACCAGATACCAGCGGGGGTCGATCTGACCTGAGCCGAAGACGAAGAAGGTCCCGGAAAGCTGGAGCATCACCGCGCCGGCGATGGTGAGGGCGAAGACTCCACCCTTCTGGTAGGCAGCGGTGAGCAAAGCCCAGCCGAGCAGGGCAAGCGCCAAGGCCCACCACCTCACCGGGAGCGTGACGATTCCCCAGCCGGCGAGGAGCAAGGATATTGCGGCAACACCAGCGGCGACTCCGGGACCGATGGCGAAAAACTCGAACGAGGCGATGGTGAGACCGACGACCAGGAAGAAGAACGCTGCCTCGGGGGTGGCGGCGAGACGCCAGAAGCGGGTGGCCAGCCCGGGCTGGCGAAACGTGACCTCCCGGAGAGTGACCCCATTGTCGAAGGGCACCAAGGTCTCCACGGTGACAGGGCCGCCGGCGGTGGCGAAGGTGACCCCATCCAGATCCTGTAGGTACTGGCGGATCGTGGGCTGGAGCTCGAGCCCTGACTCCTCGGCTGTAATCGGTTGACCAACATTGGTCACTTCGCCGGGCACGACCGGCGTGAGATTCATCTCGGAGCCCGTGGAGATTGCGGCGTGCTCGAGATCGAGGATGATCTGCCCGATTCCTCCGTTGGCCAGCGCCGGGGCCGGGCCAATCCAGGCCGCCACCGGCAAGGGCGGGCTATCCAGAACCTGTTCCAGGGCGGCTAGAGATCCAGCATCCAGCACGGCTGGAGAATCGACCTGGAGGACGGCCAGGACCTGACCGTCGGCCGCAGCCTCCTCGATCGAGGTGCGCATGAAATCGAGGGCTGAAGCGTCGAGCGGGCCACTGACGTCGATGACCTCGATACCAGCCTCGGCCCCGCCCTCGCCCGAACAGGCGGCGACGACCAGAAGCAGAACGGTGAGCAACAGGGCGGGACGCACGTTTCGTGAGGTTAGGAGTCGCCAGAGGGCAAGGATTCGGCTGTGACCCCAACCACTAACGTCCGTGGATGCCAATGGCACTGGTCATCGCCGACACGGGATGGGTGGTCAATGACGTCCTCGCCTCCCTGCCCCTTGGCGACTGGGAGGTCGAGGCCCTCGATGACCCCACCCAATCCGGTGCCAAGGTCGGCGAGACAGACCCGGACGTGGTGATCGTCGACCTGCAGGTGAAGAACATGGGTGGCATGGCCGTGGTCCGCGAGATCAAGGCTTCGCTCGAAGGCGAAGACCTGCCCCGCCTGGTGATCCTCCTCGATCGGGAGGTCGACGGATTCCTGGCCAAGCGTGCCGGTGCTGACGCCTGGGTCGTCAAACCCTTCTCCGCCCACCAACTGCGCGTCGCCCTGGGGGCCACCTCGCCCGTTTGACACAACGCCACCAGCCGTCCTCCAATATCACCAGGCACGAAGGGCTCAAATAATGGGCGGGGCGAGAACGACCGAGTGCCAACCTAGAGGGCATGGACTCCCCAGAGCTGCTTGCGGTGAGACGGGCTCTGGCCGGCGGCATCGAGCCGAGCACCGTCGTGCTCGTGGAAGGGGCCAGCGACCAGGCCGCGCTGGAAACCTTGGCCAGGCGCCGTGGCCGAGATCTGGGAGTGGAGGGAGTCACCATCGTCCCCATGGGAGGAGCGACGACAATCGGTCATTTCCTGGACCTGCTCGGTCCCCACGGACACGACTACCGCCTCGCCGGTCTCTGTGACGCCGCGGAGGAAGGCGACTTCCGACGCGGGTTGGAGCGGGCCGGCATGGGCGTCCATCTCACGGGCGACGACATGGAGTCACACGGGTTCTTCGTCTGCGTCTCCGACCTGGAGGAGGAGCTGATCCGTGCCCTTGGCGCCGAAGCCGTCATCGAGATCATCGAGGAACAGGGCGAACTCGGGTCCTTTCGCATCCTGCAGCGACAACCCTTCCACCGAGACCGGGCTGTCGAACAGGTTCTCTGGCGATTCATGGGGACACGATCCGGGCGGAAAGCGAATTACGCCCGCTTGTTGGTCGAGTCTCTCGACCTCGATCGGGTCCCGAGACCGTTGAACGGTGTCCTCGATTACGTGTTACCGCTCGACGTCAGATGCCTAAAGAATCCGGTGATCTCGAGTGTCAGATGGAGAAGGCCGACCAATGCTGCGGCTGCGGCAAATCCCGTGCCGAGCCGACGCTGAATCGGGGTTGGCTCGGTCAGACCCCTGGCCCGACCTACCCACCACCAGAGCGTTACCAGTGCCGTGGCACACACGAAGACGGCAGTCCAGACAGGTGAGTGGGTGTGGTCGGCGAAGCTCTGCAAGAACTGAAACACCAGGCCGAGCGGAACCATCAACAGACCGACCGCTGTGATGGCGCCGTAGACGACGATCTGGCCCGTTCGGTCTCCTCGCGGCAGTCGACGATCGAGGAATCGATCGAACAGATAGACACCCACCCCGAAAACGAAAATCAGAGCCAGCAGCATCGCGAGATCGACTGCCGGTCCTTCGAGGATCTCGAAATCCGGGTTGTCGGACGTGACCAGTTGGAACCCGCCGATGGCTACCGCCCCGACTCCGACCATCGCCCACCGCTGTGGGATCCACGGTTTCATCGCCACCCACACCGGTGCCGCGGCCAGCCCGCCGAAGATGCCACCGAATATCAACAAGCCCAAAGTCCCGTCGATCGTGAAAAACCCCACTTCGTTGCCGTTCTCGGTGAAGCGCCCGATCGCCTCGGGGTGGAGGACACGACTGAGGAACATGACCAACCGCCCGCCGAAGCCCAGGATCACGATCCCGGAGACGAGGCTGGCGATCCCTCCCGACCGAGACGTCGCGGACGATCTCCGTCAATGCCCGTCGGGCATTGCCACGCGGAGGTGTGGGCGCCCGAGCATCCAGTTGGTTGCGCGCTCGTCATCCGCTACGCCTGCAGCACACACACATGACTGTCAAGCTATTCGTCGCCCAATGCGGTGCCGGCGAAAGCTCGGCTGACCATGGTCCGACATCTCCGGCCACTCCGTCTGCGATGAAGTCCTCGGGCGCGAATCAGGGCCACCCGCTTGCCGATGGCCCTGAACTGGAGTTTCTGAGTCGGGACGGCGGGATTCGAACCCACGACCTCAGCGTCCCGAACGCTGCGCGCTACCAAGCTGCGCCACGTCCCGATTGAGCCGCGAATGGTAGGCGAGGCATGGAACCAAGCCCATTCCGTTACCGAAAAGAACCTCTTTCCTCCCGGCAATCCCGGGATACGCTTATCTCGCTGGCGAAGACAGCTCAGGGGAGGATGATGACCGCGTATGACGCTCGGCTCCGATTGGACGGAACCGACGAAGCACCGATCAGTGTTCTGATCGACCTCAGCGACGATCGCCTCACCATGATGGCGGGGCAGATCGAGGTCGGCGACTGGGCGCGCGACGAGATACGGATCTCCGCCTTGCCCGACGGGTTCCACGTCCGTGCCGAGGGCGAGGAGATCATCCTCGACGTGACCGACGATGCACGATTTGCTCTCGACCTGGGGTTACGCAATGCCCCACCACTGCTGCGACGCCGCATGTCCGCCTTGCTCCGGGACGAGGAGCCGACCGACAGACCGACCCCCGGCTAGAGCAACTCGGCGATCTGGACCGCGTTCAGAGCGGCGCCCTTGCGCAGGTTGTCGCCCACTACCCAGAGGTTGATGCCACCTGGGTGACCCACTGTGGGGCGGATCCGGCCCACCAGCACGTCGTCGATCCCGGCTGAATCCAGAGGGGTAGGCACCGTGTCCGCCCAGACTCGTACTCCTGGCGCCGCCTCGAGGATCTCGATTGCCTCCTCCGGCTCCATCGGGCGTTCGAAGCGAAGTGAGGCAACCACACCGTGACCCACCAACACCGGCACCCGGACACAGGTCGGCTCTACATGGAGGCCGGGAATGTCGAGGATCTTCCTCGACTCGTTGACCAGCTTCCACTCTTCATCGGTGTACCCCTGCTCGGTGAGCGACCCGGCCAGCGGCAGGACGTTGAAGCCGATCGGCCTGGCGTAGAGCGACGGTTTCGGATCTTCCCACCCGCCGGTCATCAAGGCGTCGAGGTCGGGACGAAGGAGATCGGTCTGTTCCACCAACTCCACCACACCCTGCTGGCCCGACCCTGAAACCGATTGGTATGACGTGGCCACCATGCTGCGAAGGCCGGCGGCCCGATGCAGAGGGCCCGCCGCCATCATCAACGTCATGGTGGTGCAATTGGGGTTGGCGATGATCCCGAGATGAGCCCCGACCGCGGCGTCGTTCACCCCGGCGACGATCAGAGGAACACTCGGGTCCATCCGGAAGGCGGAGGAGTTGTCGATCACGACCGCGCCGGCATCGGCAAATCGCCCAGCGTGAGCCCTGGAGCGATCACCACCGGCAGAGAAAAGGGCGATGTCGATTCCGGTCGGATCGGCCAAATCGAGTTCCTCGATCTCGACCTCACCCCATCCGGTGTCGACTACGGAGCCGGCGGAGCGCTCCGACGCCATGAGACGCAAAGACCCCAACGCGAAGTCCCTCGACTCGAGTATCGCCCTCATCGTGCGGCCCACCGCACCCGTCGCACCCACCACCGCCACAACCCGATCGCTCACGCCCCCACCTCCTCATAGGTGGCCGGAGGGTCGAAGGCGGTGTGAAGCGCCCGTACCGCTTCCTCGACCTCATCGGCCCTGACCACACACGAGATCCGGATGGTCGAGGTGGAGATCATCTCGATGTTGATGCCAGCAGAAGCCAGGGTTTCGAACACTTTGGCGGCGACACCGGGATGGGATTTCATCCCGGCTCCGACCAGCGAGACCTTGGCGATGTCGGCATCCACATCCACCGACTCGGCGTCGATCTCACCCGCCACCTGCTTGGCAATGCGCTCTGCGTCGACCAGGTTGGCGCGTGGCACGGTGAAGCTGATGTCTGTGCTGCCGTCGTGGGAGACGTTCTGCACGATCATGTCGACGTTGACGCCTGCCGTTGCCATTGACCCGAACAAGGCCGCGGCGACACCGGGACGGTCGGGCACCCGGTTCACCGTCACTTTCGCCTCGGATCTGTCGTGGGCGATGCCGCTCACGATGGCCTGCTCCATCGGGGACTCGCGCACCCAAGTCCCCTCTCCGTCGTGGAACGAGGATCTGACGTGAATCGGAATTTCGAAGTTGCGCCCGAACTCGACCGCCCGCGACATGAGGACGCCGGCACCGCCGGCGGAGAGCTCGAGCATCTCATCGAAGGGGATCTCGTCGAGTTTCATGGCATCGGGCACCATCCGCGGATCCGCGGTGAACACCCCATCGACATCGGTGTAGATCTCGACGCTGTCCGCGCCCAGGGCCGCTGCCAGGGCGACGGCGGTGGCGTCGGACCCGCCCCGCCCCAGGGTGGTTATCTCCTTCGACTCGGGATCCACCCCCTGGAATCCGGCCACGATCACCACCCGTCCCTGGGCCAGGCTGTCTCGGACCCTGGTTCCTCGGATATCGAGGATCTTGGCCGATCCGTGGGAGGAATCAGTGAGGATGCCTGCCTGTGACCCGGTGTAGCTGACCGCAGGAATGCCTCGTGAATTGAGGCTTATGGAGAGCAACGCCATAGATATCCGCTCCCCGGCACTCAACAGCATGTCCATCTCCCGGGGCGAGGGGTCCTCGCTCACCTCGGCGGCCAGGGCCACCAGCTGGTCGGTGGTCTCGCCCATGGCGGAGACGACAACAACGACATCGTGACCCTCTCGGCGCGTCGACTCCACGCGGTCTGCGACAGCCCTGATCCGGACTGCGTCCGCCAACGAGGTTCCGCCGAATTTCTGGACCACCAAGGACATGCTCAACAGTTTGGAACGTTTCCCCGACAAACACGAACACCGGCCTCGGGATTGCACAGGGCTCGTGCCTAGAGTCGCTCCGCCATGACCGATAGACGCAGGCGTCAGAAGGAGCAACGCGCCGCCAAGAGAGAGGCCGAGAAGAAGCAGGAGGCCCGTAAGGAGCTGGGACGCCGGCTGGGGACGGCGCTGGTGTTCGGTGTGGTGGTGGTCGGAATAGTCGTCGCCGGCGCCTACTTCGGCAGCGACGAGGGCGAGCTCCCCGGTGGCTATGAGGGGTTTCGCAACCAACCAACGGCCTGCGGGGCCGAACAGCCCGATCCAGAGCCGGTTCTCTCCTACTCCGCTCCGGAGCCACAGACCGACGTCACCCCTGAGTCCACGGTGATGGTCACTCTGGAAACCTCATGTGGTGACATCGAAATCCAGCTCGACCCAGCGGCCTCCCCGGCGACGGCCAACTCCTTTGTGTTCCTGGTTCGTGAGGGGTTCTTCGACGGGCAGGTGTTTCACCGCATCGTCGAGGATTTCCGGGTCTTCTCAGGAGACCCCGAGGCAAACGGAAGCGGTGGCCCTGGTTACCGGATAGCCGACGAGTTTCCCTCCGACGATCTCGTGCTGGCCCCGGGCATGGTGATGATGGACAACGTCGGCAGCGGAACCACGGGGAGTCAATTCTTCATTCTCACCGGGGAGGCCGCCTCGGCCCTCAATCCACAGTTCAACTTCCTCGGCGAGGTGGTATCGGGACAGGACACCCTCGAGGCGATCGCCGCAGTCGAGAAAGCCGTCCGGCCGGGATCAACCGAACAGAGCCTCCCGTTGGAAACCGTATACATCGAGCGAGCCACGGTCGATGTAACCGGACCTTGACGGCCCGGCGGGCCATCATCCCTGCCTGAGAATCAATGGCCGTCGACCTCCACACCCATTCCACGGCCTCCGACGGGTCGGAGTCGCCGTCCGCGCTCGTCGACATGGCGGTCGCTATTGGCCTGAGCGTGGTGGCCCTCACCGACCACGACACTCTCGAAGGTATCGAGGAGGCGCGCGATTCGGCCAGCAGAAGCGGGATCGACCTCATCTCCGGGACCGAGATCTCACTCGATTATCTCGGCGGGATGCATCTGTTGGTCCTCTGGTTGGAACCGGGGCCGGGGCCACTCCAGGACCGGCTGGGAGGGCTTCAGAATGGGCGTGTGGGGCGTAACGCCGCCATCGTCGAAGCATTGACCGATCTGGGAATGCCCGTGACTCTGGAGGAGGTGATCGAGCAATCCGGAGGTGGCTCGGTGGGAAGACCGCATATCGCCGCGGTGATGATGCGGAAGGGTTATGTCGAGTCGGTCGCCGAGGCCTTCGACCTCTGGTTGGGGACGGGCCGGCCCGCATACGCCGCGAGACCAAGACTCTCCCCCGAAGAGGCGATCGGTCTCGCTCGCGAGTCGGGCGGCGTGCCGGTTCTGGCCCACCCTCACACCCTTGGGATCAATCGCTCGCACGAGATGGCCGACGTGCTGGTCCGGCTCCGCTCGGCGGGATTGGTCGGTTTCGAGGCGACGTATGGCGCCTATCACCGCCACGAGCGTGAGGGTTATGCCGACCTGGCACGGCGTTTCGGATTGATCGTGTCGGGAGGGAGCGACTACCACGGATCGTACAAGCCGGGTCTCGAGCTCGGCACAGGGTACGGGGATCTGGTGGTCCCCGACCACGTCGTCGATCAACTACGGGAGGCCGCCTCCTGAGCCGGCCGCTCAAGATGGGTGCGGCCGCCGCTCTGATCTCGGCGAGCATCCTCATCTCCCGTCTGCTCGGCCTGGGTCGTGAGGCGCTCCTCGCCACGCTGATCGGTGTCAACACCGACGGCGACCTCTACCGCCAGGCCTTTCTGATCCCCGATTTCCTCAACTATCTTCTCGCCGGGGCGTATCTCACCATCACGCTCATCCCGATCCTCAGCCGGCATCTGGAACAGGACGACCCTGACGGAGCCAGCCGGGCCTTCACCTCCGTGTTCCGTTTCGTGGGATGGGCGATCCTCGGTCTCACGGTCGCCATGTGGCTGGCCGCAGAGCCAATCGTCTCTCTCGTCTTCCCCCGGGTTCCAGAACCCGAGCGATTGGTTTCTCTGACCCGGCTGGTTCTCCCCGCCCAGGTATTCCTCGTGATGGGTGCCTTGCTCATGGCTGTCCAGTACACGCATCGTCGATTTCTGTTCCCCGCGTTGGCCCCGATCATCTACAACCTGGGGATCATCGCCGGCGGGCTCATCGGTGCCGCGATCGGCGAGGCCGGGCCGGAGGCGTTTCTCTGGGGCGCGGTCATCGGCTCAGCGGTGGGCAACTTCGGACTTCAGTGGTTCGGCGCCCGGTCCACCGGCACATGGCTCACCCGCGTCCCCCGTGGCAGGTCATCGGTCAAGGAGTACCTGATCCTGGCCCTGCCACTGATGTTGGGCCAGTCGGTGGCCGTTCTCGACGAGCAGTTCGTGAGGCTGTTCGGCCAGATCGACGTCGGCGCCACCGCCGCCCTCAGCTTCGCTCGCCAGCTCAACATGGTGCCGGTGGGCGTGATCGCGCAGGCTGCGGGAGTGGCCGCTTTCCCCTTCCTCGCCCGACTGGCAGCGGGAGGGAATGAGGAGGAGCTGACCCGAACCACCGGTCGGGCGGCGCGCAACACAGTCTTTGTCGCCGCGGCCGCCATGGCAGCGCTGGTCGTACTCGCTCGCCCCCTCGTCAGCGTTCTCTATGAGCACGGCGAATTCACCGCGGCGGATGGCAGCCTCGTGGCCCGCCTCCTCGTCCTCTACGCATTCTCCATTCCCGCCTGGGGCCTCCACCAGATCCTCTCCCGCCATTTCTATGCGAAGCGGATGATGTGGCGGGTGGTGCTCATCGGCACTGTCGGGACTCTCATTGCAATCCCGGTGTGGCTCGGTCTCTATTCGGCGATGGGCATCGAGGGGTTCGCCCTGGCCTCCACCCTGGTCATGACCGCCTATGCACTGGCGTTGCTCGTCGCCTGGGGTCTCGACTCGGGGTGGTCGCCGGTGCGTTCCCTCGTCCCGTCGATTCTCCGTGGCCTGATCGCCGCCGCTGTCGCTGCCGTGGTCGCATATCCAATCGTGTCCTCGATGTTTGGCGGCGAGAACCTCGATCTGTGGGAGGCCATCGCCGCCGCCGCCGTGGGTGGGCTCACCACTATCGCTGTCTTTCTCGGGGTCTCCTATTTGCTCCGAGCGCCTGAGCTCCGTGATCTGATGCGGCGGACCTGACCCAGATTCAACGGGGGCGGAGGATGTCCCGGGGCATGTTCGGCTCCTCGGGTCGTTCGGCCAGCATCCAGACCGGAACGGGCCGTGATCCATCCTTTGGCGCCTGGCTGGCAGCCCCCTCCTCTTCGTTGATGCGGTCTAGGACGACGGCGATCAACGCTGCCTCGAACTCGCCGGCGCCTCCCCGGATCTCGATGTCTCTGATCATGCGGGCAACTCCACGAGTTCGATCAAGGTACCAGTGAGGTCGGCGGGATGGACGAAGGCGATGCGGGTCCCCCGTCCACCGGGGCGAGCGGCATCGTCGACGAGTCTCGCCCCCTCCTCACGCAAATGCTCCAGGGCGACGTCGATGGATGCAACCGCGAAGGCGACGTGGTGCAAGCCCTCGCCTCTGCCCTCCAGGAAGCGGCCAACCGGTGAGTCGGTGGCCAGAGGTTGCAGCAACTGGATGAACGAGCCCCCCACAGGGATCATCGCCTCCTCGACCCCTTGGGCCTCCACCACCTCCCGATACAGCGGCTCGACCCGATAACGACTCCGGTATCCGTCGAGCGAAGCATCCAGATCATGCACGGCTATCGCAACGTGGTCGAGATTGAGCAGCTTCACCGGCATGAGGCTAAAGCACTGATTTGCCAGAGAGGGCAGACGCCCGTGGCCGGTAGCATCTCCCTTCCGTGAGCAACCCAGTCATCACCGGCTCCGCTCGGACCCCGATCGGGAAGTATGGCGGCTCTCTCGCTCCCCTCCACGCAGTCGAGCTCGGGGGTGTGGCAATCGCCGGCGCCCTGGCGCGCGGCGGAGTCGAACCGGGGGCGGTGGACGAGGTGTTGTTCGGGCACGTGCTCCAGGCGGGCGAAGGGCAGATAACGGCCCGTCAGGCTGCCGTGCGCGGTGGCCTCCCCATGACTGTCCCGTCGGTCACCATCAACAAGGTCTGCCTCTCCGGGATGGCGGCCATCGGACTCGCCGAGCGGGGGATCAGGGCCGGGGATTCCAAGTTCGTGGTAGCCGGTGGCATGGAGAGCATGTCCAACGCTCCTCACGTGGTCCGCGATCTGAGGTGGGGGGTCCGGATCGGCAACGCCGAGATGATCGACGTCATGCAACACGATGGCCTGTTCTGCGTATTCGACCAATGCACCATGGGCGAGTCTTCGGATCGAAAGAACCAGCGTCTCGGCATCGGCAGGGAGGAGCAGGACGCTTGGGCCGCCCGAAGCCATCAGCGTGCGGAGGAAGCCACTCGTACCGGCACCATGGCCGGAGAGATCGTGCCCGTGCCGGTCCCCCAAGCCAAGGGTGAGCCCACGATCGTCGACCGCGATGAGGGGATCAGGGCAGGATCGACACAGGAGTCGTTGTCCGCGCTGCGCCCTGCCTTTGCTGCCGCCGGAACGATCACCGCCGGCAACGCGTCTCAGATCTCCGACGGGGCGGCCGCCGTGGTCGTGGCAGACCGCGACGCCGCGGAAGCATCGGGTGCGCCGATCCTCGCCGAGATCCTCGCCTACGGTCAGATAGGTGGCGGCGACGCGACCCTCCACGAACGGCCCGCTGAGGCCCTCCTGGTTGCGCTGAAGCGGGCGGGCCTGGACGTCGGCGACCTCGACATCGTGGAGATCAATGAGGCGTTCGCCGCAGTCGCATATTGGTCGGCTCGGATGCTCGACATCCCCGACGACAAGGTCAACGTCAATGGCGGCGCTGTCGCTCTCGGCCATCCGCTGGGCGCGACCGGGGCCAGACTCGTGGTCAGTTTGATCAATGCCCTCCAGACCCGTGGCGGGGGAATCGGGGCGGCCACCCTGTGCGGAGGCGGAGGCCAGGGCGATGCCATCATCGTCAAGGTGGGTTGATGCCTGAGCCCGTGGAACGGAACCTGGGCCTCGACCTGGTGAGAGTCACCGAGACCGCAGCCATGGGAGCGGCACGATGGCTGGGGCGGGGAAACAAGGAAGCCGCCGACCAGGCCGCGGTCGACGGGATGCGACTCCACCTCTCCACCCTCGATATCGACGGGCTCGTGGTGATCGGTGAGGGGGAGAAGGACTCGGCGCCGATGCTCTTCAACGGCGAGCGAGTGGGAACAGGCGATGGCCTGGTGGTCGACGTGGCCGTCGACCCGGTCGACGGGACCACCCTCACCGCCTCGGGAATGCCCGGAGCCATCGCCGTGATCGCAATCGCCGAGGGTCGCGGGCAGCATGTATGCCCCGGGATCGCTGGTCTACATGGACAAGATCGCCGTGGGTCCCGAAGCGGCCGGGGTGGTCGAGCTGGAAGCTCCGGTCGAGCACAACCTGCGTCAGGTGGCCAAGGCGAAGCGGAAGGAGGTCAACGATCTCCGGGTCCTGATTCTCGACCGGGAACGCAACAAGCACTACATCGACGGGGTGAGGCAGGCGGGAGCGCGGATCTCGCTCATCAGGGACGGTGACGTGGCCGGGGCCATCGCCACTGCCCAGGACGACACTGCCGCTGACATCCTGCTCGGGATCGGGGGCTCACCCGAGGCGGTCATCGCCGCTGCTGCTCTGAAATGTATGGGGGCCGAGATCCAGTGCAAGCTGTGGCCGAGGAACGACGACGAGACGACGTCTGGCTGCGGAGGAGGGCCTCGATCTCGACGAGGTGATGGGCACCAATCAACTGGTCTCTTCTGACAATGTCTTCTTCTCGGCAACCGGCGTGACCGGTGGCGAATACCTGCGCGCTGTCGAGTTCAGACGCGAGGACCATGTGGTCACCCATTCGGTGATCATGCGGTCCAAGACCGGCTCGATCCGGTACATGGAGGCCACCCACAACATCGCCCGGCTGCGGGAGATCTCGGCCCGAACCCTCGACTAGGGGTTCGCTCAGATCATCGAGGCGAAGTCGAGAACGATCCCGACGGCGAGCAAGGCCACGATCACCACGATGAAGATCGTGTAGGCCCATCGGGCTGCGGTGGTCAGCCATCCAGAAACGCCGGACACCGGTGATCCCCATGACGATGGCGAGCACTGAGAGGGCGATGGTGACCGGCGCGCTCGCCGCATCGGAGATGCCTATCACCGGGGCCAGGACCGGGATGAGCAGATAGGTGATGATGCAACGGATCCCGGAGACCACGATGGCGGCGGTCGTCGAACGCCGTGCGCCGAGGATGGCGTTCTTGTCGACCACATCACCGACGCGCAGCCAGCGACGCATGAATCGGTCTGCGGCGTCCGCTCCCGCACTACGACCGGACTCCGAGCGCTCACAACTCCATCCGGCCGGCCAGGGCCCGACCCAATGTGAGCTCGTCGGCGTAGTCGAGGTCGCCACCGACCGGGAGCCCGGATGCGAGCCGAGTGACTTTCACCCCGAGCGGCTTCAGCTCGCGAGCGAGATACATGGCAGTGGCATCACCTTCGACGGTGGGGTTGGTAGCGACGATCAGCTCCTCGATCGCCTCGCGATCGAGGCGATCCCGCAACTCGCCGATGCGGAGCTGCCCCGGCCCGACGCCGTTGATCGGCGACAGCGAGCCCCCGAGCACGTGATACAGGCCCCGGAACTCCTGCGTCCGCTCGACGACGATGATGTCCTGGGGACGTTCTACGACACAGACCAGCGAGTTGTCGCGTCGAGTGTCGCGGCAAATCACGCATTGCTCGCCGGCGGCGACGTTGAAGCAACGCTCGCAGAGGGTCACCTGGTCTCTCATGTCGTTGATCGCGGTAGCCAGGCGCCTGGCATCGGCCTCCTCGACGCTGAGCAGATGAAAGGCGAGGCGTTGGGCCGTCTTCTGCCCTATGCCGGGCAGACGGGACATCTCGTCGATGAGACGCTGGACCGGGCCTTCGAACATCAACCGAGCAGGCCGCCGAGGCCAAGGCCCCGGTGAGCCCTCCCAGTTCCTCGGAAGCTGCATTGGAGGCGGCTTCGAGGGCCTGGCGGACCGCGGCCAGCACCAGGTCCTGAAGCATCTCGACATCGTCCGGATCTACCACCTCCGACGAGATGGTCAAGTCGACCAATTCTTGGGCTCCGGTGACCTTGGCTACCACCATCCCACCACCGGCCGAGCCCTCGAAGGTCCTCCCGGCCAGCTCTTCCTGGGCTGCGGCGAGCTGCTCCTGCATCTTTTGTGCCTGCGCCATGATCTGACGCATGTCGGGTTGACGGTTCATAGCGGCCAACGGTAGTGGGCTATTCGTCGACTACTTCGGCGCCGAGCTCGGTGGCGAGAAGCGATGTTGGGTCACTCGAAGCCTCGGGCCGCTCCTCGAGTTGGGTCATATCGATGGTCTGATCCCCGGTGCCGTCGGCGGATGGCTCCCTGAGTCCGAACCTCACCCGTACCGGGCCACCGAGAAGGTCGCCGGCCCGGGTAGCCACGATTGCCGCGACCGCATCGTCCTCTTGCAGGGACTGGAGATGAAACCCGTGGGGCACTTCGAGGACGATGACATTGCCCTCGACGGCTGCCGGCACAGCCTCCCTGAAGAATGCCCAACGTCTAGCGCCGAGCACGTCGCGGAAAGACCCGAACAGACCTGGCCACACCTTCTGCAGTTGCTCGAAGGAGACGTCGATGGCCGGGGCATCCGTTGCCGGCTCGGGCACAACCTCCGCCTCGCCGTTGCCGCTCTCAACCGGTACGGGTGCTGACACGGCTGGAGGCTCCACCGCCGCAGGCGCGGAAGGGGCCGATCTGGAGGGCTCGGGTGTGCTGGAGACAACGCCGGCAGGAACCGGATCGGGCTTGCCGAGGCGCCGCTCGATCCGCTCCACCCTCGATAGCAATGCCTCGGTGTCGCTGGATGTCTCCGGCCGGGTGAGCTTGATCAGGGCCAACTCCGTCATCAGCCTCTCCTCGCGCCCTTCACGCAGCCTGACCAGGGCGTCTCCGAGGAGGTCGACGGCCCGCAGCACGTCGGCGGCCGAGACGAGCTGGGCAGCCTTGCGCCACGACTCATACACATCGGCCGGCTCGTCGGAGATCTCGGCCAGATTGGGCGCGTAGTGAGCGAGGAAAGCCCCGCGAAAGAAGGCAACCGACTCGGCGACAAACCTTCTCAGGTCCACTCCATCGGCGGCGAGCTCGGCTACCAGCTCGAGCGCAGTCTTGGCATCCTGGTCGGCCACTGCCTCGACGAGGCGCATAAAGGCCTCGGAATCGGCCAGACCCAGGGCTCTTCTCACCCCGGCGACATCCACCGAGCCCGCACCGAGAGCGGCTACCTGCTCCAGCAACGACAGGGAGTCGCGCACCGACCCTCCGGCATGGCGCGATATGGCGATCAGGGCGGCGGGGTCGGTCTTGTACCGCTCTCGGTCGGCGATCAGGCTGAGATGGCCGGCCAGCTCCTCGATCGGCACGGGGTGAAAGTCGAACCGCTGGCTTCGGGATCGGATCGTGTCGAGCAGCTTGTACGGCTCGGTAGTGGCCAGGACGAAATGCACGTGGTCGGGTGGCTCCTCGAGCGTCTTGAGTAAGGCATTGCCCGCGGCCTTGGAAAGCATGTGGGCCTCGTCGAGGACGAACACCCTCTTCGACGTCGCCGATGACGCCACCGTGGTGACACTCACCTTGATGTCACGGATGTCATCGACAGAGTTGTGGGAAGCAGCGTCGAGCTCCAGGACGTCGAGGGAGGTGCCCTCGGTGATCGCGACACAGCTGGGACAAATGTTGCAAGGCGAGCCGTCAGCCCCCCGGTTCACACAGTTGAGCGCCTTGGCCAGGATCCGCGCCGTAGTGGTCTTGCCGGTGCCGCGGGGTCCGGTGAACAGATAGGCATGAGCCACACGCTCGTCGGCCACCTCCCGCGCCAGGGTGGTGGTGACATGGCCCTGACCGATGACGTCGTCGAATGTCTGGGGCCGGTACTTGCGATAGAGAGCCTGGTACTCCACCGCTGCCACGGTACCTGCTGGCAGGGTCTCGGTATACCGCCAGGAGCGGGTGCGTCAGAATGGCGCCGTGGCAGAGAGTGCCGGGATCGTCAACGAGAAGGGACGATCGCACGACCATGCGTTTCGGCTCGTGATCGAGTCGTCCCCATCAACGGTCAAGAGGCTGGCGTTTGCCACACGGGACCTCGTCTACGACGTCTTCCCGGCCACGATCGAGGTGGCTTGGCCGACTCAGGGCTCGGTCGGATGGGGTGTGGGCCCGCGGAAGCTCAGCGAGCAGTTCGCCTACTGCATGCCCTTCACCAAGCACGTCACGCTCGGCTTCTACCGGGGCGGGGATCTTCCCGACCCTGAGGGATTGTTGCCTGAAGGCACGGGCAGACAGGCGTCGGGGAGGCTGAGCATGAGGAGTCTCAGGATCACCGACGTCGCACAGCTCGACGGTCCAGCCCTTCGACAGCTGGTCGAATCGGCAGCCCGAGAGCGCGGCGGCGTCCTTTGATACCGGTCGGAGGCCTGGTCGCGCCACCCACTTCCACTTCGGTTACCCCATCCATCGGTCGATACTTGCCCACGTGACCCAGCCCCTGATAGACGACACCACTACCGACGCCGTCGGCGCTTCACCGCCCGCGGTCTGGGCCACGGGGCTCGTCCGGCGATTCGGAAAGACCGTGGCCGTCGACCATGTCGACCTGTCGATCGAACCGGGCGAGTTCTACGGTCTCCTCGGCCAAAACGGCGCGGGAAAGACGACGACTATCAAGACCATCGTCGGGCTCCTGAGGCCGAACGAGGGCAGCGTCGGGATAGGCCAATTCGACACCTGGAAAAGCCCGACCGAAGTCAAGGCTCGGATCGGGGTACTGCCCGAGGAGTTCAACCTGTATGAGCGACTGACTGGCGCCGAGCTGCTCGACTTCACCGCCGCCATGCACGGACTCGACCGGGAGGAGGCAGCGAAGCGTCGCAACGAGCTCCTCGACCTCCTCGACCTCGTCGACGCCGGGTCGAAGCTCGTTGGCGACTACTCGCGGGGGATGCGGAAGAAGATCGCCCTGGGCGCAGCGATCATCCATCGACCTCCGGTGCTGTTTCTCGACGAGCCCTTCGAAGGCGTTGACGCGGTCTCGGCCCGGCTGATCCGTCGTCTCCTCCAGCAGGCCGCAAACGGAGGCACCACCATCGTCTTCTCCTCGCATGAGATGCACCTGGTCGAGAAGCTGTGCACCAGGATCGGCATCATGGTGGCGGGCAGGCTCACGATCGAAGAGACACCCGAAGGGCTGTGCCGCAGGATGGGTGTGGACAACGTCGAAGATGCCTTCATCGCCGCCGTGGGCGGGCGGACTCCGGACTCGTCGTGGTACTCCGGCTCGTAGAGCTCAAGGCTCGCCTCACCTGGAACGGATTCCGCCACGATCGACAGAGGCGGATCGGGCTTCCCGTCGCCACCATCCTCCTCGGTTGGCTCGGGCTCTGGTTGGCCCAATCCCACTATGAGAACATCGTCCTGCTCAGGCAATCCGATCCGTCCGCTCTCGCCGAGTACCTTGGATGGACCGCACTCATTGGCTTTCTGGTCTGGGTGACCCTCCCGGTCATCATCTTCCCGCTCGATGAGAACCTCGACCCACAGCAGTTGGCCACCCTTCCACTCACGCCGAATCAGATGGTCACCGGGCTCGCCGCTTCCAGCCTCGTCGCACCATCAACCGTCGTGCCCGTCGCCTTGCTCGTGTCCAATGCCGTCGCCTTGGGAGGCGCTTGGTGGATGGCGATCCCTGCCTCCATCGTCTTCCTCGGGCTGCTCGCCGTGGGCGGCCAATTGTTCTCGGCTGCGGTCTCTGGCGTGCTCCGCACCCGACGCGGGCGCGACATCGCCACGTTCCTGATCCTCGGTCTTGCCGCCGGCTCCTTCTTCGCCTACCGGATCGTGAGCGACGCGGTGGCCGAGCAGGGTCTGGCGGGGGCGGTGACTTCAACTCCGATCACGAGATGGTGGCCTCTGCTCCCACCGGTAGCAGCCCAGAAGGCAATCGTCGATGCCTCCGGCGGGCGTGCCGGCGCGGGCCTCCTCGCCCTGGCCGCCGCATCAGTCGGTCTCATCGTCCTCGCCGTCACCTGGCGCCGCCTGCTCGGATGGCTCCTGTCGACCCCCGTTCAGCAGAGCAAACCGGCAGCTCGTGCTCGTCGTGGTGGCATGACGATCGGTCCGTGGGGGGTGGTGCCCACCATGGCCCGCAAGGAGCTGCGGTTCTACGTGAGGGATCCCCGGCAGCGGCTGGTCTGGACGGGGACTGTCATTTTCGTCGGCCTCGCCGTGGGCGGTGCGGTCATGAATGCCAATGGCTTCTTCGACCTCAGAGATCGTGCCTGGGCCCCATTGGTCGCCCCGATCCTCGTCCTCTTCGTCGGTCTTCCGATCGCCCTCAATCTGTTCGGGTGGGAGCGCAACGCCGCCAGCTATCTGTTCGTCCTGCCGCCGAAGCCACATCAGATCCTTCTCGGGAAGAATCTGGCGGTCGCAGGTGCTTTGGTCGTGGAGACGACGGTGCTCACACTCGGACTTGCCATCTTCACCGGCCAGTGGACATGGGTCTGGCTGGTCGTTCCCTTGACGGTCGCTGCCATCGGTTGTCAGCTCGCGGTAGGCAATGTGGTCTCCGTCCTCACACCGCTTCGCCTCCCCCGAGAGGGGACCGACGTCTTCGCCCAATCGACCGAGCAAGGGTTGCCTGGCAATCGTCAGCCAGACGGTGTCCTTCTTCGCCATCGGGCTCTTGCTGGTTCCCCCGGCCGCGGTCGTCGTGTTGACGGTCGATTTCGGCCAGGTCCTCGCTCCGTGGGTGGCAGTGATCGCTGCCATCGCCTGGGGGTCTGGTCCTCTACGGGATCTCCCTGTTCGTCTCCAGCCGTCTGCTGCGCCGCCGGATGCCCGAAGTGCTCACCTGGGTACAGGTGGTCTGACCGCCGGTCAGTTCCTGGCCACACTTGGATTCGACCCGGCCGGGACGGCGATGAAGTCCGGCAAGGTCTTGAGCACGTCCTCGGCGCCTGCCGGGGCATACACGGCGAGGATCACCATCGGCTCGTAGCTGGTGTTCAGGGTCGAATGCCACACACCTTTAGGTATCCAGACCGCATCCCCGGGCACCACCGGAGCGGGCTCCCCGTCGTCGATCATCTGGTCCCCCCTCCCTGAGAGGATGTACAGGATCTCGTCCGACTCCGGGTGGTTGTGCCGATCGTGGCCCTTTCCTGGGAACAGGATGACGTGCATGAGACTGCAATGGCCGGCATCGGTGTTGTCGGTGGCGATGAGGGGCTTGATGATTCCCCAGTCGAAGGTCCACGTCGGTAGGGAAGCTGGATCGACGAACTTGGCAGACATATGCGTTCCTTGCTTTAGACGGTCAGGGACTTGAAGCGCCTCATGTTCTCGGTCATGGCCACCTCGGTTGGCAGACGCTCCATCGATGAGGCGCCGAAGAAGCCCACGATCCCCTCGGTGCGGTCGAGGACATATTGGGCGTCGTCGGGCTCGGCCAAGGGCCCTCCGTGGCAGAGCACGACGATTTCCTCGTTGACGCCGACCGCGGCGTCATGCATGGCCTGGATCTCGACGACGCAATCGTCCAGCGTCTTGGCTGTCTGCGCCCCGATGGTCCCAGACGTGGTGAGACCCATGTGGGGGACGAGCACGTCGGCCCCGGCCTTGGTCATGGCGACGGCATCGTCGGGATTGAACACGTAGGGCGAGGTGAGGAGTCCCAGACCGGAGGCCTCCTTGATCATGTCCACCTCCAGCCCGTAACTCATGCCGGTCTCCTCGAGGTTGGCACGGAACGTCCCATCGATGAGGCCCACCGTGGGGAAGTTCTGCACCCCGGCGAATCCAGCGTCCACGACCTGGCGGAGGAAGTTGGGCATCATGCGAAATGGATCGGTCCCGCACACTCCCGCCAGCACCGGCGTTTTGTCGACGACGGGCAGGACCTCGTTACCCATCTCCATCACGATCGCATTGGCGTCGCCATAGGGGAGCAGCCCTGCCAGCGATCCCCGACCCGCCATTCGATAACGACCCGAGTTGTAGATGATGATCAGGTCGGCCCCACCGGCCTCGGCGCACTTCGCCGAGAGGCCGGTCCCGGCACCCGCCCCGATGATCGGACCCCCTCCCTCGAGGGTGGCCCGCAACCTCGCCCGAGCTTGATCCCCAGTCATCCTGTCCCTTTCATGTAGTCGTCCAGCTTCTGCGCCATCGCCGCCGCGAATGCGGGGTCGTTGATGTCGCATTCCATTTCGACCAGCTCCACCGAGTCTGCGAGGTTCTCACGAATTGCGGAGAACAGTGCTTCGTCAGCAGCCGCATCGTGAAAGGGCTGACCTTCGACAGCGATCATCGAGACCCCTCCGATCGGCATGAACAGTGCCGTGGGCCCCGAGGCAGCCGAGAGCTTCTCCGCGATCTGACGACCGAGCTGGGCCGTTTCTTCGGCCGTGGTTCGCATCAGAGTGACCGAGGGGTTGTGCTGGTACATGGTCCGACCCTCGAACTTCTCCGGCACCGTTTCGGGGGCCCCGAAGTTCACCATGTCGAGGGCGCCCAATGAGACCACCTGGGGGACTCCGGTCCGTGCAGCTGCTCCCAACCGGTCTGGGCCGGCACTGAGGACACCGCCTACCAACTCGTCACACAGCTCCGTCGTCGTCAGATCGAGAACCCCGTCGAAGAATCCGGCATCGACCAGGCTCTCCATGGCCTTTCCGCCGGTACCGGTGCAGTGGAAGACGAGCACCTCATATCCGCGGCGCTCCAGGTCCTGGCGCGCTGCCGTGACTGCCGGAGTGGTGACGCCGAACATCGTGGCTGCGATCAGAGGGCGCTGATCGTCGAGGGAGACAGGAGCCTTTTTCACCATGCCCGCCATCGCCGCGGCGGAGTTCGCCAGTATCAGAGCCGAGATCGAGTTGACCCCGGCGATATCGGTCACCGACGCCATCATCGTGATGTCTGTGCTGCCCACATACGGCGATGTGTCGCCCGACGCCATGGTCGAGAGCATCAACTTCGGGACACCCACGGGCAACGCCCGCATGGCATTGGTTGCGATCGCGGTGCCCCCGGATCCACCTGCCGCCAGGATGCCGTCGAACCGGCCCTCCCCGTGGAGCTGAGCCACGAACACGGCGGCAGCCTCCGTCATGGTGGCCACTGCCTGGCCTCGGTCTGCCGCCGCGGCGAGCTCATCGGCGTCGGCTCCGATGGCTGCTGCCACCTGTTGCCGGGTTACGTCCGGAGTGATACCTGCGGGCTCGTGGACCCCTACGTCGACGACCAACACCTCGACATCGTCGGCCGACAACCGGTCTCGCAGGTACGAATACTCGATGCCCTTGGTGTCGAGGGTGCCCAGAAGAAGCACGATTGGTAAGTCAGGCACAGGTTCTCCTCTCGAGGTATTTGACCCGCCGGGGCGGGCGAACGGTGAGGGTTAGGGTGGAGTGATGTTCTCGACGGGGGTTTTCTGGCGATGACGGACGGGTTCCGCCTCGACGGCCGGACCGCTTTGGTCACCGGGGCCAGCCGCGGCCTCGGCAGGGCGATGGCCGAGGCCTTGGGCCACGCCGGAGCAAGAGTCGTGCTCGTCAGCCGCACCATCGAGGACCTGGACCGAGCCTCGGATGAGCTTGCCGCTGCCTCGTACGACGTGGTGACCAAGGCCTTCGATCTCTCCGAGGTCGCTGGTATCGCAGCGTGGGTGGCCGATATCTGGTCCGAGGTCGGCCCCATCGAAATCGTTGTCCACTCGGCGGGTCAGCAGCGCCGGGCAGGAGCGGTGGACGTGGAGCTCGACGACTGGGATCGGATCTTGACGGTCAACCTCACTGCCCCGTTTTTCTTGTCCCGCGAGGTGGGGAATCGGCAGATAGAAGCCGGTTCGATCGGATCCCATATCTTCGTCGGGTCTCTGACGACGAACATCGGGATCGCCAGGGCGGCACCCTATGCCGCTTCGAAGGCAGGCATCGCCGGCGTGGTGAGGACCCTGGCTGTCGAGTGGGCCTCTGCCGGGATTCGGGTGAACGCGGTGAGCCCGGGATATTTTCGCACCCAGTTGACCGAGGGCGTATTCCAGGACCCGGAGCGAAGCGCCTGGATTCATTCCCGCATCCCCATGGGGAGGGTGGGCTCGCCCGCTGATCTCGGTGGCGCAGTCGTCTTCCTGGCCTCCGACGCTTCGTCCTATATGACGGGGACGATCCTCAACGTCGATGGCGGCTGGCTCGCCGGCTGAGGACTGGTGAGCCAGGCCCGGGCTCATCGCGGCGGACCGAAGCCGAGCTTGCCGGGATTGAGGATCCCGTCGGGGTCGACGGCCTCCTTGATCGCCTGCAGATATGGCCACGCCTCGCCGTACTGCTCCCGCATGAAACGGCCGAGCTTCACGCCTACACCATGGTGCTCGTTGATCACTCCGCCCTGAGCAAGCGAAGTCCGCACCGCCGAGTCCCACAGACGATCGTGGAGAGCAAGCGCTTCCAACGGGTCATCCGGGGGCTGGTGGACGTAGAACCGGTCATAGACCATGACCCCCCAAGGGAACCAATGCGAGAAATGAGCCGTGTACTTGGCGCCGTACTCGGCGAAGCCTTCCTCGATGTTCTTTCGCTTCGCCCGGTAGAGGTCGGGCATGTCATCGAAGGTGCAGACCGTGTCGGTGGTACCGAAGATCGTTGGAGGTGTCGGCGCCTTCCCCTGTGCGTACGGCTCGTACTTGCCATCCCACCAGGTTCTCGCCCCTTCGGGCCCGAGAGACGCCCCTCCGGCCTCGCTGCATATCTCGGTGACAGCCTCAGCTTCGAGATCGACGAGGCGCCGGTCCCCGTCGCAGATGACGACGAGCAGGGCGCCGGTGAGCTGGAGCCCCAGGATGTCGTTGAGCTTGTCCCGATCGGCTTCGTCGTACAGGCGCATGACCGCCGGACGCCAGCGTCGGGTCATGATCTGACGCCCGGCTTCGAGCCCGTCGAAAACCGTCTCGAACTCGAAGGTGAGAAAGGCCTGCTTCTCCGGAATCGGGTCCATGCGAAGCGTGGCGGAGGTCAGAACACCCATCGTGCCTTCCGAGCCGACGAGAAGGGGGAGGAGGCCCGGTCCGGCGGCATGGCTCGGGACAGGAAGCGTCGAGACCAACCGCCCTGGAGGGAGTGCGACCTCGGCCTGAAGGACCAGATCCTCGGCCTTGCCGTACTTCGTAGACCTGACCCCGGACCCGCGAGCCGCCAGCCAGCCGCCCACGGTGGCTCCGAAGTGGAAGGACCCGGGCTCGTGGGCGACGGCGAGCCCGAGAGGGGATACAGCCTGCTCCAGCTGTGGCCCGGTGACGCCTGCCTCGGCGGTGATCACCAGGCTCGTCTCGTCGATCTCGATGATCCGGTCCATGCGGGTCAGGTCGACGGAGATCCCGCCATACAGGGCGAAGGTCCCGCCCTGCGTGCCGGACCCACCGCCCCGCGGCACCACCGGGACCCGATGGTCGCTGGCTATGCGCACCACGCCCGCGACCTCCTGGGCGGTCCCGGGCCGAACCATCACGTCGGCAACAGGAAGCTGCATCCCGTGGAGCCGGTAGAGCTGAGACATCCAGGACCAGTCCGCCGCCTGCTCGGTGAGCTCACCCGCGTCAGTCGAGGTGTGTTTGGCGCCAACGACGTCTGACAACTCGTGTTGGAGCATCCTCAGTCGATATCCGGACCGGGAGTCAGACATGGTCGAGGGCAGAGCTGTTCGTCGAGATGAACGGACGCGCCACGTCGAGCTGGCGAATCAGGCTGGCCTCCATGTGATCGATGTGGTCGTGGACGAGTCGGCGTGTCGCCTCATGGTCCGAGGCGGCGACCGAGCCGGCGATCGAGGCGTGTTCCTCGGCGCATAAAGCCAGTCGCTCGAGACGGCCAGGCTCCGACGTCCAGAACCGGTGGAGCCGCCGCCGCTGCTTGGCTGCGATGTCCGAGAGCAGGGCGTGATCGGAAGCGTTCTGCAGGATCTCGTGGAAGACACCGTCGCCTTCCGACCATCGGTCGAGATCCTTTTCGACCGCAGCCTGCTCCATCATGTCGACACACTCGCGGAGTGCCCCACCCTGTTCCTCGGTCAGATTCTCCGCTGCTCGAATGAACACCGCGGCATCGACGAGGCGGAGCACGTCACACACCTCCCGCACATCGGTCGGGGTGAGCCCGGCGACCGAGTACCCGCTGTTGTGATTTCGACGCACCAGCTGGTCCAGCTCCAACCGTCTGCAAAGCCGCCCGCACCGGTGTTCGACTGATTCCGAGCCATTCCGCCAGCGCCACCTCCCTGAGGTGGTCTCCAGGGCTCACGCTGTCGCTGGTGAGGAGCTCGCGCAGCTGGGTGTAGGCCCGGTCGGTGACGGTGGTCGACTCGGCTTCTCCCATCACATGACCCGGTCGACGAACTCACGGTTCTCGACCTTGACCGGTACCTGCATGAGCTCGAGCACACCTCGAGCCACGTGCTCGGAGTACCTCCTGAACGACTCCTCGCCCTTTTCCTTGGTGGCACGCAACGGGTTGCCGATGACCCCGGTCTCGGTGAACTCGTGATGATCCATTGGAAAATTGAAATAGGTGTAGCCCTCGAACTCCACGTCGGGGGCACCGTCGAATTTCCTGAAGGAGTCGGGGAGGAAGTCGGGGACCGAAGTTGGGGTGTGCTCGGCCCTGTCCATTCGAACCAGGTCTTCGTTCCACGCCAGGCACTGGGAGGTTTCCCATTCACTCGAGTGCCATCCGGGGGTCTCCTCGGGCGGGTTCTCGAAGATCCCCTCGACCACGCCGACGTAGCGCTCCATGTAGGGCTTGACCAATCCGATGAGGGCGCCGGTCTCGTAGCGCAGTTTGCGGAGGACCGGGTCGACCACCTTGATGTTCGACCCATGACCGTTCACGAAGACGATCCGGTTGAACCCGTGGTGGATGAGGCTTCGTGCCACGTCTTCCATCAGGGCGAGCAACGTCGTCGAGCGGACAGTGATGGTGCCACGACCCTCACCGGGACGGTGCATGTGTTGCGGTGAATAGCCCGTCCAGATCGGCGGAGTGTGCAGTACTCCGATCAGACGGGACACCCGGGCTGATATCTCGATGGCGGTGATGGTGTCGCAGTAGAGCGGGAGATGTGGTCCGTGCTGTTCGGTGCTCGCCATCGGCACCAGCACCATGTCCTTCTCTTCGAGATAGGCACGGATGTCCACATAGGAAAGCTCAGCCAGGTTCCATGAGACGAACTGTTCTCGAAATGCCCGTTCGGCTTCGGTGATATCCAGCAATGAGTCTGTGGTCATTTCGCTCTCTCCAGTTGTGGTGTCGATGGGCCAGCCTGCTCTAACAGGGCGACGAACAGGTCGGCGACGATCTCCCCAAAGCGGGGGTCGTTGACGTGATGATCGAAGTCGTGAATCGCGATGTCGGGCCGGAGGTCGTTCCGGAGGCACTTGACGAAGGCCTCGTCGGCGTCCGGGTCCCAGAACTCCCCACCCGGCACATTGGGAATGGAAAGACCCGCGGTGGGGATGGCGACGGCAATTGGGCCGGTCGCCCGATTGAGGCGCTCCGCGAAGAGATGCCCGATTTGTTCCATTTGGCTCTCCGGAGTCCGGACCAGGGTGTACTCGGGGTTGTGGTCGTAGGTTGGTCGGTCGGCCAGATCCGGAGGAACCTGCCCACTGGCGAACACACTGAAATCGATGCATCCCGGGACCACGATCTGTGGCAGACCTGCCTCGCCGACCCTCTCCAGTCGGCGCGGTCCTCCGTCGTGGATGCCTCCGACCATCGGATCGGTGACCTCGTTGGTGGTGAAGTCGATGACGCCGATGAACTGCCCTGCCTCCGCCAGCTCCTCCATGGCAGGCCCGCCGACACCATTGGAGTGGAATACGACGGCCTGGTAGCCGTGCTCGGCCAGGCGATCGCGCAGAGCCATCACCGCCTTGGTGGTGTTGCCGAGCATCGTCACGCCGACGAAACGACTTTCAGGACCACCTGGTTGGAGTCGGCGCGGATTGGCGGCCATGGCGGCCACCGCCGTGGCCACGTTGTCGAACACCGTGGTCGCCACCGGGTTCAGACCCATGATGTCGACCACGGTGTGCACCACCATCATGTCCGAAGTGCCCACCAGAGGCCCGAACTCGTGACGACCGGACGCGATTGGGCTCAACAGCACTTTTGGCACGCCGATCGGGAGCACCATCAGAGCAGCGGCGCCCATCACCGCGCCCTCCGCGCCGCCCAGCCCGATTGCGGCATCCACCATTCCGCGATCGTGCAGCTCCGTCATCAATGACTGGACGGCACTGCGCATCGTGGCGACCGCTCGTCCCCGGGTCCCGGCCTGGCGGACCTCCTCGATCGTGGTCCCTGCGTACGCCGCCACCTGGCCGTGGTCTATGTCGGGAACGATGCCGAGTGGCTCGCCCAGGATCCCGACGTCTATCACCGTCGTGGCACAACCCTGCTCGATGAGACGATCGCGGATGTACGCCACCTCGGGGCCTTTGGTGTCCAGGGTGCCGACGACGACGACGTTTGGCGCCACTCTCAGTCTTGGATCAGTGGCAGCACGTGGGCACTGGCCTGTTCGACCATCCAGTCGTAGAACTCCTCACTGAGGGTCGAGCTGCCGTGGTCCTGGATGAACTTGAGCTGCTCGGGAGAGATTCCGGCCGGGTTGTTGTCGATCGCGTTGGGATAGTGATTGGCCGGGGTGCGATCGATCGGAGCCACGAATTCCATGGTCAACGCCCCGTCGTAGCCGACCTGCCGAAGGAGGGCAACGACCTCGGCCCAGTCGTAGTCACCCATGCCCGGGGGCATCCGATTGTTCTCGGCGACGTGGAAATCGGTGAGACGGTCGCCGACATCGAGGATGGCTTGGCGCCAGTCCGCTTCCTCGATGTTGATGTGGAAGGCGTCCATGCAAACCCCACAGTCGGGGCCCGTGGCCTCGGCCAGCGCCAGTGCCTGCTCCCCGCGGTTGATGAAGTACGTCTCGAACCGGTTCAGTGGCTCGATACACGGACGAACACCCTCGACGAGGGCATGAGCCATGATCTCGGCCATGCCGTCCACGGCCCACTTCCACTCCTCCTCGGGGGAACCGTCGGGGATGATCTTGCCCACCGTGGCGGGCACGATGGTGATCTCCTGGCCCTGCAGCTCCTTGACCATCGTGATGCAGTCCTTGACGTACTTGACCGAGGCCGCCCGCTGTGCCTCGTCCTTCGCCACCAGGTTGCGATCCCCGAGCATCAGTGTCACGGCACCCCAGCATTCGAGGCCGGCGTCGTCCAGGAGCCCCTTGACATGCTTGGTGTCGTAGAGGTCCGGCTCCCCGCTGATCTCGATGCTCGAGTAGCCGAATTTGGCTAGCCGGGTGATGGTCACCTCGATTGGCTCGGCTCGCATCCAGTTGTGCATGGACAGGTGCATCGGTCCTCCTCCTCGACTCAGGAGCGGGTCTGGGCGCCGCTCGCAGGCGGCAGAAATTGTATACACGTTTGTACACACGCGCCCTGGCGAGCCGTGGTACTTTCGTCGCCGGTGAATAGATGAGTCTGGCCAAAACTGCCGGGTCAGAGGCAATGGGAGGCGCCCGGAGACGGCCGGAGCTGAGGCGCCGCATCCTGATTGCCGTGGCGGCTGTGCCCCTTCTGTTGCTCCTCGCCTGGGTCCTGTTCCTCGCCCGTGGGACATCGGCAGGCCCCGCCATCGCCGAACCTGGGGAGTTCCTCGTCACACTGCTCGACGCGATCACCGTGGCCGGGCTGTTCTTCGTGGTGGCTTCTGGATTCACGCTCATCTTCGGCCTGATGCGAACCGTGAACATGGCCCACGGGTCGCTCTTCCTCATGGCCGCCTACCTCGGCATCACCGTGCAGCAGACCATGGTGGGTAAGACGCGCAACATCGAGCCTGCCGACGTGAGCATGGCTGCCTGGTTCGTGCCGCTGTTGGTGGGGGCACTGGTGGCGGCTGTGATCGGCATCATCGTCCAGCAGGTGCTGTTGCGTTGGAACGAGGGCCAGGAGCTGCGCCAGGCCCTGATCACGCTGGCCGTGGCGGTGATCCTCGCCGATCAGATGTTGGCTTGGTTCGGCGGGCTGGCCACCAGGATGATCTGGCCCGGAGCGGTGACCCACTTCTTCGAGATCGCCGGTGAGCGCTATGCCACCTCGAGGTTGTTCATGCTCGGAGTCGCCATCGTGGTCGGAGTGGCACTTTGGCTTTGGCTGGACAGAACGAGGATGGGAATGATCATCCGTGCCGGTGTCGATGACCGCGACATGGTCCGGGCATTGGGGATAAACATCCTTGGGGTCTTTGCCATCACCTTCTTCGTCGGCGCTTTCCTGGCCGGCGTGGGTGGGGTCATGGGCGCCTCATTCGCCGGTGTCGCGCCTGGGGCGGACGGGCAGTGGCTCCTCAATTCGCTGGTGGTGGTGATCGTTGGCGGCTTGGGCTCGCTGAAAGGGGCGGTGGCCGGGTCCCTCCTCTTCGGATTGGTCGTCTCGTTCTCCCCGGCCTACCTGCCCGCGGAGTTCACCTTCTACAGCATCATCCTCACCTTCGTGTTGCTGGCAGTGGTTCTCGCAGTTCGGCCATACGGTCTGTTCGGGAGACCGGCGTGAGCGCTTCACCAGCAAAGATCGCCCTCGTCGCGGTGGCCGCAGGATTGGTGGCACTCCCGCTGGTGTCATCCGAGTTCGTCACGTCTTTCCTCATGACCAGGATCCTGATCCTCGCCATCGCCGCTGCCTCGATCGTGTTCCTGTTCCGTTATGGCGGGATGGTCTCCCTGGGCCAGTTCCTGATATTCGGGGTGGCAGGGTTCATGGTGGGTAACGCGGTGGGCGACTCCGGGTCGAAGGGGCTCAAACTGGGTTGGGATCCCTGGGTGGGAGTGATCTTTGCCCTTGTGATCTGCCTGGTCGTCGCCTTGGTGCTGGGAGCGCTGGCCAGCCGGACGAGTGGCATCTACTTCCTGATGTTGACTCTGACCTACGCGGTGATCGGGTACTACTTCTTCGGGCAGGTCACCACCTTGTCGGGATTCGGAGGCATCACCGGGATAAGGCCGCCGCCCCTGTTCGAGGGGCACCCCTGGCGCCTCTACTACGTCGCCCTGGGCCTTTCGTTGGTGGTCTATCTCGGTTTCAAGGCAATCGCCCGAACGCCTTTTGGCCTGGCCTTGCAGGGCACCCGGGACGACCCGATCAGGATGGCGTCACTCGGCTTCAACGTCCCTCTGCATCGGACCCTGGCATTTGTCATCGCGGGGTTCGTCGCAGGATGCGCCGGGATACTCAACATCTGGTGGAACGGTCAGATCGACCCGACCTCGATCTCAATCGGGCCGACGCTCGATCTCCTCATAATCGCGGTTATCGGGGGCATCTCCTATTTCGAAGGCGCCTGGCTCGGCGCGGCCGTCTATGTCTCGGCCAACATCTATTTGCGAAACGTCCCGCTGGTCGACCAGATCGGCATCACGGAGGCACGGTTCAACACAGTGATCGGGCTCCTGGTGCTGTTGATCATGGTTCTCTCGCCCGAGGGAATCATGGGCATCATCGACCGGCTTCGTCGGGGGAAGCGAGAAGCGGAAGCCTCGGTGCCCGCGATGGCCAGAGTCGGTAGCGGGTGATGCCCGAGCCGGCGGACGACAACAAGGAAGAGCGCGAGAGACGAATGCTCGCCGATGAGGAGGAACGAATGAGAGCAACTGAGACCGGACGGTCGAGGCCAGCTCGGTGGCTGGCCTTACTAGCCGTTCTGGCGTTGACCGTGGCGGCATGTGCCGGCGAGACCACGGACACCACCGGCACCACGTCAGGTGCCGCGGACACGACCGAGGCCACCGAGGAGACCACGGCGACCACCGAGGCTTCGACCGACACGACCGCGGCAAGCGGCGAGTCGATCAAGCTCGGGATCCTCGCCGAGTGTGAGGGAGCCTTCGGCGGCTTCAACGAAGATGTCGTGGCCGGGGTGACGTTGGCACTCATCAACCACGCTGGAGCTACCAGCAATTCGACGACCACCGCCCTCGACGGGTTCGCCAACGCCGTCGCCGGTGGCCGCGAGATCGAGCTGGTCGGGATCGGTTGTGGTGATGACACGGCCGACCGGATCATCCAGGAGATACGGACGCTCGTCGAGGAGAACGGCGCCGAGATCGTGATCGGGCCACTATCCGGTGACGAGTCGATCGCTGTCGCCAACTATGCGAAAGACCATCCGGAGATCACGGTTCTCAGTGGCATCGCCGGCGCTCAAGAGACGACCTTGCAGGTGCAGGCGCCCAACTACTTCCGGTTCCACGGCGATGGCGCCCAATGGAATGCGGGTCTGGGTGACATCCTGCACAACCAGGCAGGATGGGACACAGCCGCCATCATCGTCGACGACTACAGCTTCGGCTGGACATCGTCTGCGGGCTTCATCGCCGACTTCTGTGCAGTCGGTGGAACGATCGCGCCCGAGGCGCGGATCTACCCGCCATTGGGGACGACGGACTACTCGTCGTTCATCCAGCAGCTGCCCGACCCCGATGAGGTCGACGGTTACTTCTGGGTTGTCGGCGGCACCGGGACCACGGCTGCCCTCGAAGCGTTCGTCAACGCGAAGGGCGAGCTGACCGGCGATCAACATGCCGGCAACCTGTTCTTCAACCCGGGGCTCGCCTCGACATTGGGCCCGGGCATCGCCGGCGCCTATGTGGGTGGATTCGCCACTCCTCCAGGTGACGTGAGCTCGCCAGAGATCGACGAGTACCTGGCCAGCGCCGACGCGGCCTGGGAGACCCTGGCGGGTGCCCTGAGCGGCAACGAGCCCGCACCACCATCGGTGGCAGCTGCCTTCGGGTTCTTCTACGGCTACTACAGCGGCGGTGTTGCGTTGGTCAATGCGCTGAATGCCGTCGAAGGAGACCTGTCGAACAACCATGAGGCGCTGCGCGCCGAGCTCGCAGGGATGACTCTCGAGCTGCCCTATGGGCCGGTCAGCCTGGACGAGAACCGTCACGGGATCGTCGACGTGTACCTCTCCCAGCTGGTCCTCGATGGCGAGGAAGTGGTGCAGCAGACCGTGGCCTTGATCCCGCAAGTGGATCAGACCTTCGGTGGCACTTTCAGCGCGGACACCCCAGGCCCCTCCAGGGACTTCCCTGGATGTGAGACGGCCGACCTGCCGTGGAGCGGGAACGCGATACCGGTTGTCGACGGTGTCCCGCAGGAGTAGGTGAGGAAGCAGGGTGGACCCGAATCCAGAGTCCCCGATCGAAGCACCTCAGGGCCATGCCCTGAGTCTCCGGTCGGTGACCAAGGCGTTCGGAGGACTGGTGGCCGTGGACGGCATCGATCTCGATGTCGTCCACGGCCAACGCTTGGGTCTTCTCGGCCCAAACGGGGCGGGGAAGACCACCCTTTTCAATCTCGTTGCCGGGGACATGCGACCTACCTCGGGGACCATCGAGATCGAAGGCGTGGATTGCACGATGCTCGCCTCGCGTCATCGAGCGGCCATGGGCGTCGCCCGCACCTATCAGAGGACCCGTCTCTTCGGAGGATTGACCGTCACTGACAATCTCTATCTCGCCCAGACCGGCAAGAGCGGGCGCCATAGGGCATTGTGGAAGTCCGAGGAGGACGAGTCACTGCGCGAGAAGGCTGCAGCGAGCGGCAGCGAAGGTGTGGCTCGGCAAACGCAAGGATGACACGGTGGACGACCTCTCCCACGGTGAGCGCCGGCAATTGGAAGTGGCGATGGCATTGGTCACCGAACCGTCGATCCTCCTTCTCGACGAGCCGGCCTCGGGCCTATCCCAGGGAGAGCGGGAGAATCTCACCCAGCTCCTGCTCGGGCTCCCCCGAGAGTTGACACTGGTCCTCATCGAGCATGACATGGATGTCGCCCTCCGGGCGGCAGAGCGAATCGTGGTCATGTCCGACGGGAAGATGGTGGCCTCCGGCACGCACGGAGGAGATCCGGCACGACCCGATCGTCCATGAGATCTATCTCGGCGAACCCGGCGAAGACTGATGGCCGACCCACTGCTCCAGGTCGACATGCTCCAGGCCGGGTATGGCCAGTCGACGGTCCTCGACGGGCTCTCCTTCTCCATGGGAACCGAGTCGGTGGCGATCATCGGGCGCAACGGCATGGGGAAGACGACCCTGTGCAAGGCGATCATGGGACTGGTCAGACCAACCCGCGGATCGGTGGTTTTCGACGGCCTGGATCTGACCGCTCTCCCACCCGAGAAGATATCGCGAGCAGGGATCGCCTACGTGCCCCAGGGTCGTCGGCTCTTTCCCTCGCTCACCGTCGATGAGCATCTACGGATGCTGGCCAATGGGACCAAGGACAAACGGTGGACGGCGGATGCCGTGTACGAGCTGTTTCCCCGCCTCGCCCAGCGCCGCCAAAACCGTGGAGGTGACCTGTCCGGGGGAGAGCAACAGATGTTGGCCGTGGGTCGGGCGCTGATGCTGAACAGCAAGCTGGTCCTGATGGACGAGCCATCCGAGGGACTTGCCCCGACCATTGTAGAGACGCTGATTGCCGCGGTTCACACTCTGGTGGCCGAGGGTGTGGCGGTCCTCGCGGTCGAACAGAACATCCATGCCGCAACCGCCATGGCCGATCGCCAGCTGGCGATGGTTTCGGGGCGGATCGAGGCAGAGTTCGGCGCCGAGGAGATTCGAAACGACCCCACGCTGCAACGGCTGTACTTGGGCGTCGATGCCTGAGACGCGGTCTCGAGGAGAGAAGGGCCTATGACAATCACCAATGTCGCACTCCTGGGCTCGAAGTTCATGGGCCGTGCCCATTCCAACGCCTGGATGAGCGTCGGCAAGTATTTCCCTGATGCCGGAACCGCCGACCTGCACACCGTCGCGGCCCGGAATGCAGAAGACCTGGAGAGGTTCGCGGACGCCTGGGGGTGGTCGGCTTGGACCACCGATTGGCGCGAGGCAGCGACCCATCCCGAGGTCGATCTGGTGGATGTCGCCACTCCCAACGATGTCCACGCCGAACAAGCGATCGCCGCCCTGGAGGCAGGCAAACACGTCGCCTGCGAGAAGCCCCTCGCCGCCAATCTGGATGGCGCCAAGGCCATGGCGGGCGCCGCGGCCAAAGCCGAAGGGAAGGCGTTCGTCTGGTACATGTACCGCCGAGTGCCAGCGCTCGCACTTGCCCATCGGCTGGTGAAGGACGGCGCGCTTGGGTCGGATCTATCACAGCCGGGCGGCGTATCTGCAGAGCTGGGGTGGGCCCGACACTCCACTGCTGTGGCGATTTCAGGGCGACGTCGCCGGCTCCGGTGCCCACGGCGATCTCAATGCCCACATCATCGATGCCGTGCGGTTCATCACAGGCGAGGAGATCGTCACCGTCGATGGGGCGATCGAGCACACCTTCATCGAGGAACGAACGGTCCTCGAAGGATGCAGTGGGAGGCGAGATCGCCGGCGCCGGCGCCACCACCTCGGGCGCAAAAGGCAAGAGCACGGTCGATGACGCGGTTCTCTTCATCGGCCGGCTATCAGGAGGCGGGCTGGCCAGTTTCGAGGCGACCCGGCTCGCCACCGGATATCACAACGCCAACCGAATCGAGATCCACGGCGAGAGAGGTGCTCTTCGATTCGACTTCGAGCGAATGAACGAGCTCGGGTACTACGACGTGAGTGGCGATCCGTCGACCCAGGGCTGGACGACCATCGACGTCACCAGGGGCGGAGATGGGCACCCCTACGCCGATGCCTGGTGGCCGCCGAGCCATGGCCTCGGGTACGAGAACACATTTGTCAACCAGGCCGCCGACATGCTGCGTGTGATCGGCGGGGGAGAGTCGGTGGTGCCTCTGCCCGACTTCGCCGACGCACTCGAGACACAGAAAGTTCTGGCGGCCGCGTTGATCTCGGCGCGGGAGCACTCGCCAGTCGACATCGGAGACCTCTGAAGTCTCAGAGAGAGAGGAAGAGACGATGGCTGCACCATTCGAGCCCGTATTCATGCCTGTGGGCGTCCTGACTGCCGCCCTTCAGGAGCTCACACCCAGGGAGAAGCGAGATCCGGATCCTGACCTGGCGGTCGAGGAATGGCTCGATTTCGCATCCGAACTAGGCGTCGATTGCATCGAGTTGTCGGCTGCGGTGCATCCCGATCTGGCCGATATCCCGCCGGAGGCGATGCTCGATCCGGTAGCCAACACCCTCGACCTCCGCCAGCCTTTCGACGAGAGCCGGGCGCGACGGGTGCAGGCTGCGATCGACAGCTCAGGTGTGTGGCTGGCTGACCTCGCCTATTTCGACAACCTGCTCCACGACGACCCGGCGATCCGGCGGGACAAGCATGACTTCATGCTGAAAGTGATGGATGCCGCCGTGCTGCTCGGCGTGCCGGCAGTGGCCGGCTTCGTAGGCCGGGATCAGACCAGGTCGATGGACCAGAACCTGATCGAGTTCGAGGAGAGCTTCGTTCCACTCCTGAAAGCAGCCAAGGATCGCGGCCTGACCTATCGGGTGGAGCAGTGCCCAATGCCCGGATGGACGCCCAGCGACAACTACCACAACAACATCGGATACACCCCCGCCATGTGGATCGCCCTGCATCAGATCGCCGAGAAGCACGGCGTCGGCGACCAGTTCCGGATTCACTACGACCCGTCTCATTCCATTCTGATGGGTCAGGACACCCGTTCCATGTTTCAGTTCCTGGCCGATGAGGGCTACGGGTTCTTGATCGGCGGGCTGCATGTCAAGGGCCAGGTGATCGACAGCAGAGGCGTGGCGGCCTGGGGATATGGGGGCCAAACAGTTCAGAGAGGAGACTGGATCGACGGCGAGATCTCACCGAATCCTGCCGACTGGGGCAAGTCCTGGCTGATCCAAACGGTGCTCGCCGAGCACGAGCTGCCTGGCACTGCCAAGCACGACCCTCTGGCCTATCTGCAGAATCGATCGGTCGACTGGCTGGACCATCAGTTGGCTCTGCGTGAGCTTCTCGAGGTCGACGTGGCCAATACCCCACTCATCGTGGAGCACGAATACCCGCCGGCCCGTGTGCAGGACAAGGCCGACCTCAAACCCATACTGGAAGGGTCGATCGCGTTCACCCGCTATATCGATCAGGCGGCCGCAGCCATGTATGCGTTGCAGAACGAGGTGCTAACGGCTCAGGACATCGCGGTCCAGGGTGTCGGCCGGGAGGCCTACCGGAGCTGATTGAGAGTTCTGGGCGGAGAGCCGACCCGCTTGACCGTGCGTGTGGCGCGGTGTGCACATGACCACTGGGGAGGTGGTTGAGTGCAGCTGACATGCTGAGAAAGACCCGCGTCGACCGGGAACGGCTCGAGCACGAGCAACTCGCCCCCGAGGCCACCAAGGCTTCAGACTCGAAGGGACGGGTCGAAGACGAGGAGCCCGACGAGTTCCGGACCGCATTCGAGCGAGATCGGGACCGAATCGTCCACACCAAGGCTTTCCGCCGGCTCAAGCACAAGACCCAGGTCTTCCTCAATCCCGACGGGGACCACTTCGTCACCCGGATGACTCACACCATCCAGGTGAACCAGGTGGGCCGGGCCATGGCCCGCGCCCTCGGTCTCAACGAGGACCTCACCGAGGCGATCTGCCTCGGCCACGACGTCGGCCATTCGCCCTTCGGGCACACCGGCGAGGATGCGCTGAGCCCGATGATCGGAGGGACCTGGCTCCACTCGGAACACGGGGTGCGGACCCTCACTCTCATCGAGCCACAGAACCTCACCGCAGAGGTGCTCGACGGCATCCGGGCCCATTCGTGGCGGGTCGACCCGCCCCCTCATACTCCAGAAGGGATGTTGTGCCGCTTCGCTGACCGGATCGCCTACCTGACCCATGATGTGGCAGATGCCCTGCGGGCCAACGTGATCGAGTACCACCAGATCCCCACCCGGGCCCTGACCACGTTGGGTGCCACCGCACGAGAATGGATCGGCTCGCTTGCCACCTCGGTCATCGAGGCCAGCTCAGAAGTCGGCCAGGTGCAGATGGGCGCTCCTCAGCTCGAGGTGATGGGCGAGCTGCGGGAGTTCATGTTCGCCCGGGTCTATCTGACGCCCGAAAGCGAGATGCAGAAGCAGAAGGCGATAACGGTGATCCAGGACCTCGTTGGCTACTTCGCCGAGCATCCTGCCGAGGTCCCCGATTCTGCGACCGTTCCCGACGCCGGCGAACTGGACCGGGCGGTGGATTACGTGGCCGGCATGACCGATCGCTTCGCCCTTCACACCCACGACCGGCTCTTCCGGCCGACCCTGCTCGACTGAGTGGATCCGCCGAGATCAGGCCCTCAGCGGGTCGCGGAGACGGAGGAAACGCCGCCGCTGTGGCTTCGATTCTTTGTTGGCCTTGTTCACCCGCCGGACCTCACGAACCAACCTCGCATGCTCGGCCTCGCGGATACGGTCCGCCATCACCGCACTGACATGGTCGTCTTGCAAGTAAGCCATCGTGTTTCCCTTCATCGATGCCTGTAGTAGTGGCACATTGCGAAGGTACGACAAGGCCATGCTGATGGAATCGGTGGGGGATACCTAGATCTCGGGCGCGCGGCTGCCTATATCGGCAGAACCGTCACCTATCGAGCAATCCGGCTTCACGTGCCATCGACGCGGCGTCGGACCGGCTGTTGGCGCCCAGCTTGCCGAGGATTGCCGAGACGTGGTGATCGACCGTTCGGTTCGAAACGAAGAGCCGGTCGGCGATCTCGGCATTGGTCATGCCGTCCGACAGATGGCGTAGCACCTCCAGCTGGCGAGCGGTCAGGCCGAAGGGATTGTCCCGCGTGGCCCTGGTGGGTCCCCTGGGGACACGGTTCACCCCCGCCTCAGCCAACTCCGAGCGCAGCCGGGCGGCCACCGGGATCGCACCGAGATCATCGAAGATCCTCAGCGCCTCGATCCTGGCATCGGTGTCTCCGTGACTCAATGCCAACGCCCGGTCATAGGGGATGCCGCGCTCTTCCCAGAATGCGGCGGCGGCCTCCCAATCCCCTTCCCCAGCCAGGCGATATGGCTCAGGGGCGATATCAGGCATGTGCTCGAGCTCGCCGATCAAACGGAGCCAGAATGCAAGCTCTCCCGCCATCCAGGGAGAGTCGCGGTCGATGCAATCGGCCAAGATCTCCCGCATCTGGGGGAAGATCGCCTCATCGAGCTTGCCCCCGATCCAGACATACTCGGCCAGTGAAATCGCTGCCGGTGTGGTTCGCTGGACCTCGTTGGCCTGAAGAGAACGTTCCCACCCATCCATCAGGTGGGTCTTGGCATCCGGCTCGCCTCGGCGGGCCTGAAGTCGACCGAGCAAGGTGCTGGCAACGATGTTCGCCGTGCCAAGCTCGGCCAGGGTGTCGAGCACGAAGCAGACCTTCGCTTCGGCTTCCGCCCAGTTTCCCCTCATCTCGTCTATCAGGGCCAACTCCCCGGTCACATACGCATCGAACGAAGCGATCTCCCGATCCAACGAGAGCTCATGGGCCCGACCCGCCCACAACTCGGCAGTGGCGAGATCCCGGTGGTAGATCGCGCCCCAACTGATGTTCACCGCGGCCCGGATCTGGTCGTGGCTGGAATGGATGTCGGCCGACATGGCGTAGCTCTCCTCCAGCTCCTCGATGCCTTCCGGGTACCGCGGGATGGTCTTGGCCGTCCCGATGTTGTTGAGGGCGTGGGCCCGGGCCTGGCTGGGCTCCTCGCCGGCCACTGCCAGGGCCTTCTCCCCGTACCAGAGCGTGCGCTTCTCGTCGCCGGCGAGCATCGCCAGCTGTGAGATCGCTGAGTAAGCGGTCGCCAGAGGGAGTCCACCGACCGACTCCAGGACCGACGCCGCCTCGTTGGCCATCTCGGTGGCAAGCGAGCGACGATTCCGCACCCAAGCGATTCGGCTCCCAACCAACAACGAGTGTCCCAGCTTCTCCGGATCGTTCAATCTTCGCCGGAGGCCGATCCCGATCTCGATGATCTCCTCGGCCCAAGCGATCTCGCTACCCAGGTATTCCTCAAAGGCCCAGAGGTCGTAGTGGTCGGCGCACAGCTCGGGCTCCAGCCGGTCGAGGTGAGGCTCGAGTGCCCGCAGGTGAGCGACTGCCTCGTTGTGGCTCTCCCATGGCCGCGGCGCGGCGGGCCGCAAGGGGAGCCAGACGCACCAGAGCATCGATATCACCACCCACCCGGGCATGGTGAGCGGCCCGTGACACGTCGTAGCCGAGGTCCTCGACTGCTCGAAGCACCTCGAGGTTTATCTCCCGCCTCCTGATCTGGGGAAGATCCGTCTCGACCGAGCGGCGAGCGAGTTCGTGACGGAACGTGAGCGTGTCCTCGGTGAGCACGATCACCCCAGCCGCCTCAGCCTCACTGGCCGCCTCCTCCGAGGGCCCGAGGACGCGGTCCACAAGCTCCAGCTCCGCCCGGCCCGGCACCACCGAAACCAGATCGACCAGTGCCCGCGCAGGCGGAGAAAGTCGAGAGACTCTCCCCATCACGGCGTCGCGCACCGAGCCCGGAACCGACTCGTGCTCGGCGCCCAGGACCTCAGTCAGGAAGAACGGGTTGCCCCCGGTCAGCTCCCACAACCCCTCGGTGATGCCTCCTGCCTCAGAGGCCAGCTCGGACACGGCTTCCGGGGAGAGTGGGGTCAGGGTGATCCGTTCCAGCACCGAAGCGGCGATGTCGGCCAGAGCCACACGCAGAGGACGGTCTCCTGGCACCTGCCCATCTCGGTAGGTGAGGATCAGCAGGCCATGGCTCCGGGCGATTCGTCTCCCGAGGAATTTGATCAGATCGAGAGTGGCCTCGTCGGCCCAATGGATGTCCTCGATGACGACCACGGTGGGCCGCAACGACCGTGACATGAGCTCGAGGACGAGGGCGAACGCTTCGTAGCGGTCCTGACCTCGGAGCGCCTCCCCCAACGCAGGCTCGTCCAGGGCCATATCCCAGATGGGTCCCAGCGGCCGCGCAGTGAGAAGGTCGTCACAGCCACCCCACAGAACCAACGCATCCTCCAAATGGGAGTCGGTGAAGGCGCGGACCGCCGACGTCTTGCCGATGCCCGCCTCGCCGCGCACCAAGACTGCCCGTCCGTCGCCACCCCTGGCGGCGGCGAGGAGCTTCTCCAAACGCTGGAGGATGTCGTCGCGCTCCAACAACTGCATGAGTCGAAGGATGGTACCGGGGGTGGCGTCTGGCTCCTATGGGGGACGACCCCTATCCTGCCGCCGGTGCTCGCCCTCAACGACCTGCACAAGCACTACGACGACGTCATCGCCCTCTCCGGGTGCTCCCTTCAGGTCGGCAAGGGCAAAATGCTCGGCTTTCTCGGCCCCAACGGGGCGGGCAAGACCACCGCCATGCGCACGATCTTTGGCCTGGTCACCCCCGACTCCGGTGAGGTGACATGGGACGGCCGGCCGATAACGATCGAGCAAAAGCGTCGCTTTGGCTACATGCCCGAGCAGCGGGGCCTCTACCCGAAGATGAGGGCCCAGGAGCAACTGGCCTATCTCGGACGCCTCCGAGGGATGGAGGCCAAGGAAGCCTCGGCATCAGCCGATCGCTGGCTGGAGCGTCTCGGGCTGGCCGAGCGGAGAATGGACCGAGTCGAGGTGCTGTCGCACGGCAATCAGCAGCGGGTCCAACTGGCAGCGGCACTCGTTCATGACCCCGAGTTGTTGGTCATGGATGAGCCGTTCAGTGGCCTCGATCCGATCGCCACTGAGACAATGGCCGACATCCTCCGCGAAGAAGCGGAGCGAGGCAAGGCCGTGGTCTTCTCCTCACATCAACTCGACCTGGTGGAGGACATCTGCGAGGAGGTCGCGATCATCAACGCCGGACAGATCGTTGTCGAGGGAGATGTGCGCGAACTGAAGGATGCGGCCCCAATCCGACATCTCGAGATCGAACTGGACGGTGAGGTCGGGGACCTGTTCGACACCCTCGATGGCGTGCGTCAGATCCGGTCATCCGATCACACCCATACCGCAGTCATCGACTCAGCCACCGACGTCCGGGCATTCCTCACCAGGGCTCAGGAGATGGGACGGCTGCGCCACTTCGCGTACACGACACCCTCACTCTCCGACCTCTTCCGCGAGGCGGTGCGATGAGCTCGTTTCGCACCGTCTGGCGGATAGCCATGCGCGAGATCCGCGAGCACGGGAGGTCGAAATCGTTCCTCATCACCACCACGGTGACCTTCCTGCTCGTGGCCGGCCTGGTGATCGTCCCGGGGCTGATCGGCGGGGGCACAGATGAGTTCACGGTGGGCAGCGTGGGTGAGGGCAACGAGCCGATCGCGACTGCCGCCGAGCAACTCGGCAATGCGACGGACGAGCCAGATGCCGAATCTTCGGTATCGATCGAGTTGCGGGATTTCGAAGATCGTGAATCGGCGGAATCTGCCATGGATGAAGGCGAGGTCGACGCCCTCCTGATCGACGGGTCGGAGGTGGTCGTCGAGAGTGTTGGGGGGTTTGGCGAGTCGAGCCTGCTCAGCCTCCTCCAACAGGGGGCGGCCTCCGTCGAGCTCGAGGCCATCGTGGCCGAGGGCGGCCAGACCGCAGCGGACGTTATCGAGGTGATGACGTCGGATCCATTGGAGACGACGACCCTCACCGGTCCCGAGGCCGGCGACGACACCCGAGGCGCGGTGGCCTACGCCGGGCTCCTCCTCCTCTATCTCGCCGTTCTGCTCTACGGGAACTGGATGCTTGCCGGCGTCACCGAGGAGAAGTCGAACCGTGTCGTCGAGGTACTCCTGTCGAGCGTCAAGCCATGGCAGATCCTCGCCGGGAAGATCCTCGGGATCGGCTCCCTCGGCATCGCCCAGTTCGCCGGGACCATCCTCGTGGCATTCCTCGCGGTCAATCTCACCGGCGCCGTCGAGTTGCCGAGCCTCGATGTCGGTGCGGTGGCCAACCTGATCCTCTGGTTCATCCTCGGCTTCCTGCTCTTTGCGGTGATGTACGGGGCGGCGGGATCCCTGGTGAGCCGGATGGAAGATGCCCAGAACGTGGCATTTCCCATGTCGATGATCGCGGTTGCCGGGTTCTTCGTCTCGATCGCTGCCCTGGGCGATCCCGACGGCACGGTCGCAGTGGTCGGGACCTTCATCCCTTTCACGGCACCGTTCGTCGTCCCGGTCAGGGCGGCTCTGGACGCCATCCCGGCCTGGCAGTACATCGCGGCAGTGGTGTTGACCATCGCAACGATCGTGGGTCTCGTGCTGGTGGCGGGCAGGATCTATGCCGGCGGCCTGCTCAGGTTCGGGAGCCGGGTGAAACTCAGGGAAGCCTGGCGGTCGGCCGACGCCTGAGGGCCTAGAGTCGAGCTCCCATGGCCTATGACGAGGCACTGGCCGACCGGGTGCGGGAGAAGCTGAGCGAAAACCCCGAGATCCGTGAGCGGAAGATGTTCGGGGGGATTGCCTTCATGCTCTCGGGCAACATGGCTGTCGGAGTCAGCAAGGACGACCTGATGGTCCGGATCGACCCCGACGACCAGGACGAGGCACTGGCAGAGCCGGGTGTCCGGGTGTTCGACATGACGGGTCGATCGATGAAAGGCTGGATCCTGGTCGCCCCCGAGGCCATCGACGAGGACAGCGGCTTGCAGAGGTGGATCGAGACAGGCCTCGACTTCGCCGGCTCACTTCCTCCCAAATAGGCTGACCGGGTGGGTTACCAGCACATAGAGATCGAGCGTGACGGATCTGTCGCCACGCTCTGGCTGAACCGTCCAGAGAAGCGCAATGCGATGTCGGCCGACATGTGGACGGACATCCCGGCGGCCATGGCCGAGATAGACGCCGACGATTCGGCTCGGGTCGTGATCCTGGCCGCCCGTGGCTCCGCCTTCTCCGTGGGCATCGACATCGAGTTGCTCGCCTCGCTGCAACCAGGAGACGGATCACGGGCCGAGTCCAGCCTGCATCTGTACCGCACCGTCAGGGAGCTGCAACGGACTGCGAGTTGTTTCGCCGAATCACCCAAACCAGCGATCGCCGCGGTCCACGGTTACTGCCTGGGCGCCGGCATGGACCTGATCACTGCCTGCGACATCCGCGTCGCCGCAGAGGACGCGATCTTCTCGATTCGAGAAACCCGAATGGGGCTGGTCGCCGACGTCGGGACCCTGCAACGCCTGCCGGCCATTGTCGGGCCGGGTCATACCGCCGAGCTCGCCTACACCGGAAAGGACATCGACGCAGGCCAGGCCCTCGCGATCGGCCTGGTCAACGACGTGCTCCCCTCGGTGGACGCCATGCTCGAGATGGCCAAGCAAACCGCTCTGCAGATCGCCGAAAACTCGCCGCTCGTGATTCGGGGCATCAAGAAGGCTCTCGCCGGCAACGAGGGGCGGACCGTGGAACAGGCACTGGACAATGCGGCGCAATGGAACGCTGCCTTTCTCATCTCAAACGACTTGACCGAGGCGGTCTCCGCCTTCGTGGAGAAGCGGAAGCCGGACTTCACCGGCACCTGAGCCCTCCTGCGGCGGCGATCCCGGAGGCGGCGATCCCGGAGGCACCGGTCACTACTACCACGTGGTCGGCGAGTCGCATGCGGGCGTTTGTAGCAGGACTTTTCTTCCCGAGTCTTCGGGACCTAAGACCCTCGTGCAATCTTTCACAAGCGCCGAGGATTAACACGTAAGGCAGTTGGTCCCACAAAAGGAGGCATCAAATGACTGCCATCGAAAGAGAGAGGCAGGTCGCCAAGGATGAGGCCCGCTCTCCCCGCAAGACTTTCGTCCTTCTCACCGCCGCCATCCTGAGTCTGGCTGTCGGGCTCGGTTCGTTGGCGGGCGGTATCTTCGGCGCCTGGTACACCTGGGACCAGGCCGTGGCGCAGGATGTGACCACACCCGATGACGCTGTGATCCCCGAGACTCCTGTCAGAGGGCCATTCACGATGTGGGCACAGGCCGACATCATCACCCATCATCAGCTCGACAACACCGAGGGCCTCTACTACTCCCAGATGCCCCGGGAAGTCCCGATGGTCGATGAGAGCGGCGCAGCCGTCCTCGACGAGAACGGCGAGCAGGTCATGGGGCCCAACGAGGCCAGGGCATCCTGGATCCCCGCCACGACCCTGACCACCACTCTCGGGCTGGGAATCGTCTCCTATGCACTGTCCGCCTTCGCGGTAGTGATCGGGTTGACCCTGATGTTCACCGGCTACGTGTTCCTGTACATCCGCAAGAGAGCAGTCCTCCTGTAGGAAACCAACGCCCAGCGGATGATGGATCGGGCCCCCGGCGACGGGGGCCCGATTCGCGTGCTATCGATCCCGGCGGAGCATGGTCCGCAGCGCGGAGTTCTTGTAGATATTGGAGAACTGGTTCCACTGGCGCTTCTTGTCCACGAGTTGCACACTGGACTCGACCACCGGGCTCACCACACCGAAGTGCGCTGCGACCTGGGTCAAAGTGTGGTTCCAGATCTGGTCCTCCATCCGCGAGGTGTAGAGCTTGAAGCTCACCTCGTACAGGGGGTCGTTGGCCCGGACCAGGAGATGAATCCTGGCTACGGTCGCCCCGTCGTCGCCCTCGTGGGCGCTGAACGTGATGATGGCCGCCCATGGGTGACCCTCAGGAGTCATGTACGACCATGAGCGTTCGTCGGCGTAGATCACCCTGACTCCGGTTGTGATCTTGGCCGGGCCTTTACCGCCTCCGATCACCGCTACCTCACCAGGGGCTATACCGCCGGCGGGGGCATAGAACTTGTTGTAGGAAGGCCAGAACTCACCGAACTTCGACTTCCAGGTGGCAATGACCTCTTCCGGCGTCGGGCCGGGGATTCGCACCTCATACGTCTTCTGCCACAGCTGTCCGAAGCCCTGCAGCGGCCCGGTGGGTTTGCGACCCTCCACGTTGCCCTTGCGCGCACCATCGGCGACTTCCCCAACGTGGAAGACGTCCACCGGCTGTGCCCAATTCTCTGTGTCCCTCGGCTCGGTCAACTCGGTCCTTTCTTCGATGTCACCAGTTGACCAGAGGGGCGTTCCGCCATCGTTACGGGAGGATCCGACCCGCTTCGAGTCGCTGGTGACCATGTCGTAACGCCTCTCGGGCAGAATCTGGGGCACATGGTCGAATACGACGTAGTTGTGGTCGGCTCCGGCCCCAACGGCCTCTCTGCCGCGGCGGAGCTTTCCAGACGCGGGCGACGGGTGCTCGTCGTGGAGCAGGCCGACGAGATCGGTGGTGGGACCCGGACCGAAGAGCTCACTCTTCCCGGGTTCGCACACGACATCTGCTCGGCGATCCATCCCCTGGGTGTCGCCTCGCCGTTTTTCCGTGACCTCGGCCTCGAGGTGGAGTGGGTCCATCCCACCATCCCCCTCGCCCATCCGCTCGACGGTGGCCGCGCCGGTGCCATTCTCAGGGACGTCCAGGCCACTGCTGATCGTTTTGGGCCTGACGCCCGCCACTACACCAGAATCTTCGGGCCACTCGTCGAGGCGGCAGATGCGGTGATGGAGGACTTCCTGGGGCCCATGACGCTGGTCCCCGACAATCCGGGGAGCTTCGTCAAGCTTGCCAGCTCGGGGGGCCCTACCGGCTTCGATCATCGCCTCGGGATTCTCCTCGGAGGAGGCACGCGGTGTTCTCGCCGGTCTGGCCGCCCACGCCATCGCCCCGTTCAGCTCTCCGCTCACGGGTGGGGTGGCGTTGCTCTTCGGAGTCGCCGCGCATGCGTATGGCTGGCCGATGGTCCGAGGAGGATCACAACGCATCGCCGAGGCCTTGGCCAAGATCATCGTCGACGGCGGAGGCAGCATCGAGACCGGACGCATGATCGGCTCGCTCGACGAGCTTCCCACCAACCGCGGGGTCGTGCTGGACGTGATGCCGCGGGCCGCAGTTCGAATCGGCGGCAACCGGGTCAGTCCTCGCGACCGGCGCCGGCTGACGGGGTGGAAGGTCGGCCCGGCGGTGTTCAAGGTCGACTGGGCCCTGGATGGCCCGATCCCATGGGCAGACGAATGGAGCCCTCAGGCCGGGACGGTCCATGTCGGCGGGACCTGGGAGCAGGTCGCCGAAGCCGAGGACCAGGTCCACGCCGGGCAGCATCCGGAACGCCCCTTGGTCCTCGTCGCGCAGCAGTCGAGATTCGACCCCACCCGGGCGCCGGAAGGGAAACACACCGCCTGGGGTTACTGCCACGTCCCATCGGGCTCGGATGTCGACATGACTGAGGCGATCGAGTCACAGATTGAGCGTTTCGCGCCCGGATTCAGGGACCTGATCCTCGAGCGGCACACCATGAACGCCGGCCAGTTCGAGGCGCACAACCCCAACTACATCAGGGGCGACATCGCCGGTGGCGGATTCGGGGTGAAAAAGGTCTTCCAGCTCGGCGCGACCGCCCCGTACCGCATCGGCGAGGGTCTCTTCCTGTGCTCATCGGCCACCCCACCCGGGGCAGGGGTGCACGGGATGTGCGGCTACTACGCCGCACGGGCCGCCCTCAAGGGCTAGACAGCACCGGCTGCTTCGTCGTCATCTCGCACCCACATGCCAATGGAGTCGGGCTGCATCGTCGACGAAACTACATCGACCCAGCCGGTCATCACCTCTTCGGGGTCGACGCGGTCCCGGAGGGAATAGGCGAAGCCGTCCATGACCCGCTGGGCGTCATAGCGCTGGCGATTGAACCGGCGGTCCACCCCACCCTGGACCTTTCTTCGCAGCGGGTTGAAAAGGGCAGCCGCGACCAGCGTCGAGCTGGCCACCGCCAGGTCCGATGACTCGGTTGGCAGCAGAGACGACATCAACGCGACGACACTCAGGAACGCTCCCGCCAGCAATCCGACCACCAGCGCATAAGAAACCGTCCGGGACACGATCCGGTCGATCTCGTAGAGCCGGTACCGGAGGACTGCCACGCCAAAAGAGAGTGGAAACAGGATCATCATCACGTACGCCGGCCCCCAGGCGTCATCGCCGGGATCACCTGCGCCGATACCGATCGAGATGAAGACAAAGAGGAACGTGAGGACTACGGCGGTGGTCAACAGCACGAATGCAAATACCACCCACGTGTACTGGGCCCGCTCTGCGCCGACTGCTCGGCGCCTCTTGATCACGAGCGATACCGCGCCGCCAAGCAGGATGGCCACGATGCCAAGAAGAGCGACAGAACCGAGCCACTCGGGGAGAAACCCGATCGGGTTGACTGTCGAGGTCGAGGATTCGGCACCGCTCAACGTCTCGGTCAGGGCAGTGGCCACCAGGAGAATCGGAAGCACCCATACGGCGGCACGTCCTGCCCTGGACCACGGACCTTTGCCCGCCGGCAGATGCCCCGAGGGAAAGGTCAACGTCAGAAGCGCGAACAAGCAGAACACCAGACCCCAGCCCCAACTCGACACCCAAGCGGCGAACAGCGGGGAGACTCCCGGAAGCCCAACGAACGCGTCGGCCCACAACACCGCCAAACCGATCAAGATCAACAGCCAGCCGGTGGGATGACCGTTGCGACGTATGACGATCAGACCGCCGATTCCGGCGTAGATCAGGAATCCGACCGAGGCGAGGGAGGCGTCCGCGAGGGGACGCTCTGACAGTGTCAGCTGAACGACGGAAAGCCCAACCCCGGCCACAACGAGGAGCCCAAGCAGGACCCAACGGCCCAACGCTCTCCGGCCGGACTGCTCTGTGAACTCAATTGCGCCGGTCGGGCTCAATTCCGTTCAAAGAATCGTCTCACACGGCCGCGAGCGCCGCCGGCTCGTCGTCGAAGATCTCGATGGCCTCGTCGAGACGGGTCAGCGAGAAGATCTGGCAGTAGTGGTCAGTCAGGCCGTAGGCCATGAGACGGTGGCCACTGCGCTGAGCCCTGATCAGGGTGGTGACCAGGAGCCCGATCCCGCCACTGTTCATGTACTCGAGACCCTCGAAATTGAGGACGACAGCGTCGACGCCGCCCTCGGCCGCTTCCTCATGAGCGGCGTTGATCTCCTTCTCGGAAAACCCAGTGATCTCCCCTTCGATGTCGATGACCCGTACCCGGGGCGCGGCCTCCCGCACGCTCATCGTCACATTGGCTGTCGGCATGATGCTCCTCTCCTCATCCGGCCGCGACTGCAGCCGTCTCATCGTCGTAAATGGTCATGAAATCGGACAGACGGGTGATGCTGAACACCTCCCGGTAGTGGTCGGTCAAACCGAAGGCCCCCACCTCACGGTCCTCCGCCCGGGCCATCGCCAGTACGCCCACGATGACCGCTATTCCAGTGGAGTTGATGTAGTCCACGGACTGGAAGTCCATCAGAACCCGGCCCGGCTGTTCCACCGCCTCCTCGTAGGCGGCTTCCAGTGCCTGCTTGGCTGCCCGGTTCACGGTCCCGCTCATGACCACGACGGATCCATCATCGGTCCTGGTCACCGTTGCCTCGAACACGCTCTCCATCAGGAAACTCCTCTCCGGTTCATCACGAGTTCAATCGTGTGTGTTGCACCGTCACTGGTCGAGCGCACCTCGTCGACCATCTTCTCGATCAGGAAAAGGCCCCAGCCGCGAGGGGTTTGCTCTCCGGCGAGCTTGGCCTCGAGGTCGGGCACAGTCGCCTCCGGGATCAACCGGTCGCCACCCTGATCGCTGACCAGAACACTGACCGATTGCTCGTTGGCACAAACCTGGACGTCTACGTCGAGCTCGGCACGATTCTCGTTGCCGTGCTCGATGGCGTTCATCACGGTCTCGCCCACGGCAGTCTTCAGCCGCTCCAGCCGTGCCGGCTCGAGACCGAGCTCCTCGACGGCGGCCGATACCTTGGCGATGGCGATGCGCTCGTTGCCTTCCTCGCTGGGTATCGCGAACTTGGCCATGATCTGGCGTCGCTCCTCGAATGTCTCTGCTGAGGCCTGAGCCGAAGCTGTCCGCTTGACGACGACGAGCGTGATGTCGTCCTCCTGCTCGGCGCCCTCACCGGTAAACGCCTCCAGTTCGGTGACCACGGCGTTGAGGACGTCGTCGTTGATCGGCCTCCGGGCGACTCGGTCCATCAGACGGGAAAACCCGTACATCTCACCTTCGGCGTTGTGAGCCTCTGTGATCCCGTCACTGGTCAGGACCATCACCTCGCCCGCGGACATCTCGTACCTGGTCTCGTCGTAACCCATCCCCGGCATCAGCCCGAGGGGCATGCCGGTGGCCCTCAGCTCGAGGACACCGCCATCGTGCCTCACATAGGGAAGGTTGTGGCCGGCGTTGGCGAACACCACCTCCCCGGCATCGGTATCGATGATGGCGTAGAGACAGGTCACGAACATGGCCGGTGGGATCTCCGGCACCAGGCCATCGTTGACATCGGCCAGGACCGCCGATGGAGAGCTGTGACGTTGGGCTGCAGCGCGCAGCATGGATCTGCAGGTCGCCATGACCAATGCGGCAGGCACGCCCTTGTCGGTTACGTCGCCGATGACCACGCCGAGCCGACCATCGTCGAGAGCGATGAAGTCGTAGAAGTCGCCACCAACCGCCCGTGCCGGCCGGTAAAAGGCGTCGACCTGCCAGCCGGCGATCGCAGGCAGCTCCTTCGGGAGGAGGGTCTGTTGGATGAGGGCCGCGACCTGGAGCTCCTGATGGATGCGTTCCCGCTCCTTCGCCTCGACCTGCTGCTCGCGGACGAGTTGGGCAACCTTCATCGCCGGCGCCACCTGGGAGGCGAGGCTGCCGAGAAGTCTCCGATCATCGGTCGAATAGGGCTGATCGGAGAGCCGGGGGCCGAGGTAGAGGGCACCGAGGAGCTCGCCCTGGCCGATCAGCGGCACGATGAGCTCGACGCCGGCTTCCCGGAGGATGTCCACGGTCTCCGACTCCAGTTCGAGGTCACGCAACACAACGGGCCCACCCGACGAAAGGAGAAGAGTCTCCAACGGATCCCCAATCGGGATCGGGATGGCTTCGATCAACCGGGTCTTCGACTCCGGGATCGGGGTTTCGTCGCCCTCTGGCGTTTCTTCGTCGGCTCTGCGCCGTCTCATCAGCTGAACCATGGCCCCATTTCTATCTCTCGACCGTCCCGAAATCGTTACGAACCCATACCGAAATCGATGTCGGGTGCATCGTCTCGGACACCACTCCCATCCAGCCCTCGACCACCGTGTCCGGGTCGAGGTCCTGGCGCAAGGAGCCGGAGAATTGATCCATCACCTGTTCCGCGTCGTAGCGCGATCGGTTGAATCGTCTATCCACCACTGCCTGGACCCTTCTTCGCAGAGGATTGAAGAGGGCGGCAGCGGCAAGAGTAGAAGCGGCCACGGCCAATGGTGATTCCGCATCGAGAACCGAGGTCAATGCGGTCAAGCCCAACGCATAAACAGCCCCGAGCAAGCCGATCACGATTACGTAGGAAACGGTTCGAGAAAGGATCCGATCGATGTCGTAGAGGCGGTAGCGCAGAACGGCAAAAAGGATCGAGATCGGGATCGCCGCCACACCTAGGGACACGGCCCACCAGGCCGCCTCGCTGGAATCGTCCGTGATCGCTCCGACCAGGTAGGCCACAGCGAGGATGCTGGTTGCCGCCAGCAGCCACTTGATCTGCTGCCGCTCGACCAACCCGGCTTTGCGAAATCGAGCCACGACCGACAACGTCGCTGGGAGGACGGAAACGAATCCGAGGACGAAACCGGCGTCGACCAGGGGATACCACGGGGTCTGGCTGACTAGTTCGTCTTCGATGAGGGTCTCCAGTGGAAGCCCCCAGAGGAGGACGGCCCCGATCAGGGTCGACACCGCACCCACAATTGGTCCAAGCGCGATCACTCGCCACCATCCGACCGGCTTCCCGGTGGGAAAACAGAGGATCAGCGCCGAGACCCCGAGGAGGAACAACGCGCCGGACCACGATCCGAGCCAGCCCAGGAAATATGCCAGCGGCAGGGGATCGCTCGATGCGAGAGAGAGCGTCGCGTACCCCCTCCCGAACAGGTAGAGCACCCATGCCGAGCCGGCGATCAGCGAGAGGGGACCGACCAGGTTGCCCGGCACTCTCACGGTGAGTATCCCCCCTACCACTACCGAGCAAACCGAGGCGAAGAGGATCCCGATCATTGGGTCGACAACACCCGGGAACGTCAGCCAAGCGATTGCCGCGCCAACCATCAGAAGGGTCCACACGACAATCACTGCCCTGAGTGGTGACATCTTTCTCATCGCTCCCTCACCCAGACTCCGGCGGAAGCGGGCTGCATGGTGTTGGAGACAACTCCCACCCAGCCCTCGATGACACCGACCGGGTCCACCTGGTCCCGCAGCGAGCCGGAGAAGTAGTCCATCACCTTCTGGGCGTCGTAGCGGGATCGATTGAATCGACGGTCGACCCCGTTCTGGATTCTCTTGCGAACGGGGTTGAACAGTGCTGCGACCGCGAGAGTTGACGCGGCAATCGCCAGATCGCTATCAGTCTGCAGCAGCGAGCCCGCCAATGTCACGACACCGACGAAGACCGCCCCCAACAGACACGACCACCAACAAATAGCTGACGGTCCGGGAAACGAGCCGGTCGATCTCGTAGAGCCGGTACCGGGTGATCGCAATGGCGATCGACACCGGTACACCGATAGTGATCAGCATCGTTATCGCCGTGATCGAGGTTTGGGCGAGAGCCGTGCCGCCGAACACAACGTTGACGGCTACCAGCGATACCACACCGAGGATCAGGACCACGAGCGGTCCGGCGATCTGACGGCGAACCAACGAGGAGCCCTTGATCGACCGATACACGAGTGGCAGGAGACCCAGAACCAGGACCACTGCAATGAAGCTGCCCGCCACCATGCTCAGGACCAGGATGGCGACGGCATGAGCCCACGCCCACCACGCCCGTCGGTAGCGCCCGTCGGGGAAAAGGGTCAATGACGAGAACAGGGCAAGCAAGCCCGCATCGAAGACATACTCGGACGGGGAGACCAAGCCCGGGAAGCCGAGGGCCTCGGACATCTCCTGGAGGGCGACTCCCGCTCCCACCAGCAACGGGCCGATTATGAAGAGCCAGCCCACCGCATTCGCCGGGATCCGCCGGGCAAGGAACACGCCAACGATCGGGAAGGCGAAGAAGGACAGGGCCCATAGCTTGTCGAGAGGCCCGGTCACTTCGTCCGAGCCGCGATCGAACCAAATTGCCATCCCCCAGGCGACGATGCCCACGATCAAGAGCGCCCAAGGCAGGGTCGCGACGAGTTTGGCCTTCATCGTGACTCCCGCACCCACACACCGGCCGCAGCGGGCTGCATGGTCTCGGCGACAACCCCGACCCATCCGTCGACCACCTCGTCGCTGTCGACCCGGTCGCGGAGGGACCCGGCGAACTCGTCCACGACAAGTTGGGCGTCGTAGCGGGATCGATTGAACCGCCGGTCCACCCACGTCTGCACCCGCTTCCTCACCGGGTTGAACATGGCAGCCACGGCCAGGGTGGAAGCGGCGATCGCCAGGTCGCTTTCCGTGTCGAGGAGCGAACTAGCCGCGGTCACGACCCCAAAGAACACCGCCGCCAGCACACCAACCACCAATAGATATGTCACCGTCCGGGAGATCAGACGGTCGATCTCGTAAAGGCGGTAGCGGAGCACCGCGATGCCGATGGCGGTCGGGATGGCGCCTCCGGCCAGCAACCACAACCACTCGGTCAAGCCGTCCTCGGGGATGAGCCCGAGGCTGCCCGCGGCAATGATGAGGAAGAACGAGAACACGCCCATGAAGAGCCACCGGTACTGGAGTCGTTCCACGCCGGCGCTCCGCCGCCATCGGAAGACCACCATCACGACGGCCGCGAGGATGAAGGCGGCAACCATGACGAACCCTCCATCACTCGTGATCACCGAGGTGATATTCCCCAGCTCTGGGACCGATAGTGGGCTGGGCAAGCCCGAGTCCTCCATTGGGGCAGGATCGAGCGCGAATGCGGCGGAGGCAAGGGTCGCGAACCCGATGACGAACCAGCCGATGACGCGCTCGGCCTTACCCTCATAGGCCCCGGAAGGGAAGACGAGCAACAGCCACACCATCACCAGCCAGGGCAGCCCGCCGAGAGTGCTGTCCCCCAGTTCGAGCCAGGCGGCGGCCGACTCGCTCGGAACGATGACACTGAGGGTGAGCATGACGAAGCCGGCTCCCCACATGAGACCGGTCAAGAGGGCCGCCGCGCCTACCCCGTTTCCGGGCCGCTTGAGCAGTATCAAGTACCCAACCGGCGCCCAGAGGATCCAAGCGATCGGCCATAGGCGGTCTCCTTCCGCCAATGCGGGCCCCAGAGCCCCGGCGAGGATGCCGCCCGTGGCCCCGATCAGGGCCAACGTGAGCCAAGCCTTTCTCACGCCGGCTCTCTGACCCAGACCGACACCGACGCAGGCTGCATCGTCTCGGCCACCACACCCACCCAGCCGTCGAGTACCTCCCCACTGTCGACCTGGTCGCGCAGCGATCCGGCAAATCGGTCCATGACCCGTTGGGCGTCGTAACGGGAACGATTGAAGCGCCGGTCCACCATGCCCTGCACCCGCTTCCGCACCGGATTGAACAGCGCCGCGGCGGCGAGTGTGGAACCGGCCACCGCCAGCTGGGACTGGTCGGGCAGGATCGAGGTCAGCCCGGTCACAGCCGCCAGGTATGCGGCCGCCACCACGCCGACGACCAAGACGTAGCCCACAGTGCGGGAGATCACACGATCGATCTCGTAGAGGCCGTGGCGGGTGATTGCGACTCCGATGGCCACCGCGGTGCCATTACCCCAGACGGCAAATATCACCACGACAGGGTCGAATGTTTCGATTCCGACTATCGATTCGAGGAAGTTCCCGGCTAGGAACATGATCGGGAAAGACACGATGGCGAAGACGAACCAGCGGAATTGGAGCCGCTCGACACCGGAGGACCGGCGGAATCGCAGGACCGCGTCGACGGCAGCGATGATGGCGATCGTCGCGAGAAGCGTGCCCAGCCATTCGGTAGCCGGGTCCAGGAGGGGACGAATGCCTGAAATGCCGAGTGGGTTGTCTGGCGGAGCGCCCCCTTGTACGGGGCCGGGACGAAGCGCATACACCAACGCCTCGATCGAGATCACGAAGAGAAAGCCCCGCAGGACCCAGCGACCAAGTCGGCTCGGAGTCCCTGACGGATACATCACGACGAGAGCAACTACGAGTGCCACCACTGGGAGAAAGCCCCATGTCGCCACCCACGCCGCCGCCTCGCCGAACGGCCAGCGTCCCGGTTGGGTGATGAGAGCGAATTGGGAGTATTCGACAGCGAAAATGTCGAGGCCGAGGCCAAACGTGATCCCGCACATCAGCCACCCGATTCGATTCCCGGGACGACTCGACACGACCAGGGCACCGACCAGGCCAAAGCCGATCCAGGTCGAAAGCCAGATCAGCCCTTCGACGGTCGATTCCTGCGGTTGGCCAGGCAGTGGGGGGTTCACCTCGTTGAGAACCGCAGCCAGGGCGATCATGGCCAAGCCCGACACCCACATCAGCCAGGCGGTGAAACGGGATTGGCGGGTGCTCAGCTCTCACTCCTGAGCCACACGCCGGAAGCCACCGGTCTCATGGTTTCGGAGACGACACCCACCCAGCCGGAGAGCACGGTGTTTGGATCGACCTCGTCGCGGAGGGACCCGGTGAATTGGGTCATCACCCGCTCGGCGTCGTATCGGGTGCGGTTGAAGCGGTGGTCGACGAACCCCTGGACGCGTTTTCGCAATGGGTTGAACAAGGCGGCGACGGCCAGCGTGGCGGCGGCCACGGCGAGTGAGGACTCGGTGTCGAGCAGGGAAGTGAGCCCGGCCAGGCCCAGCGCGTAGACCGCGGCGAGGGTGGCGATGACTATGGCGTAGGAAACGGTCCGCGAGATGATTCGATCAATGTCATAGAGGCGGTATCGGAGGATCGCCAGGGTGGCGGCAATCGGGATGGCGAAGATGGACAATGAGATCCAGGCGTCGACGAGGAACGGCGGCTGTCCACTCCAACGCCTCCAAGATGATCTCGGTACCAAGCGGCCGCACGAAGGAGGCGCAGGCGAACAGGAACCACTTCAACTGGAGTCGCTCGATGGTCCCGGCTTTCCGGTACCGCATGAACAGGGATAGGACCGCTCCACCCATGAAGATCGGGTAGAAGGCGAAGATGGGCCCGGCCAACCACCCATATTCCGGGTTGGGATACCCCGCCGATGCCAATCGGGTTGGTGGCCCAGACCAAACAGCCACCCGAATCCGAGCCATCGACACAGACCTGCTCAGTGAAGATGTAGGTGATACAAGGTCACAGCCAGGAGACCGAAGCCGACCCACTGCAGCCATAGCCAGCGTCGGCTCGGGACCTGGCCCGTCGGGAACCACAACACCAGGGTTCCCATCAGAACGATCCAGCCGAGCCAGAGGGCACCACCAATCGCTGCAAAGGCGACGATCCCCGAACGGCCAATGCCGCCGGCGATCGCCGCACCGAGGAACATCAACCCGATGGCGGTGAACATCCAACCGATCCGGTTGCCCGCGGCCTTCCACAGGATCAATAGACCCAGCACGAGGAACAAAGCATCGTCCCCGGTTCAGGACAGCGTGTCGAATCCGCCTCCAGTGGCCCCCACCAACCCACCAACCCGCCCATTACAAATCCAGTCAATGCCACGAGCTGACGATCGCCAGAATGAGCACGGCCGCGTTGCCGGCGTTAGCGGTTGCTCCCTCACCTTCCCTCATCAGGGCACAGATTGGTAGTGAAGCGTTACGTAAGTGAAACGCGCCTCCGATGCGGAACAGGCCTTACCGTTCCGAGGCGAGACGAACTTCTCATAGCCGTAACGGTGGAATTAGCGTTTCGGCACCGCACCACTCAGGTTCTCCTCCATGCTCGATATCAAACTTCTTGGCCAACCCGACGTGTCCATCTCCGGACGTCCGGTCGTGGTCGATACCCGCAAGGCGATCGCTCTTCTCGCCTTCCTCGTTGTCGAGAAATCGGCCAGCCGAGACACCCTGGCCGGCCTGTTCTGGGCCGACGCAGCACAGGAGCGGGCACGGGCCACTCTGCGTCGGACTCTGTCAGCCCTTAGAGGGGCAACCGGAACCGACCTCATCGAGGCCGACCGAAATCTCGTGACCCTCGTGGGCGAGGTCATTTCGGATTTGGACACTCTTGGCCGCGAGCTGGACGCGACGAGTGAGCACGGCCACGACCGGCGCGATGTCTGCGACCGATGCATCCCTCATCTGCAGCGAGCCACCGATCTCTACCGGGGCGATTTCCTCGAAGGCTTCTCCGTCAAGGCCTCACCGGAATTCGATGACTGGGTGAGAAGCGTCGCCGAGTCGACGAGGATCCGAATCGGCGAGGCCTTCCATCGGTTGGGGACCGCCTTGGCCGCCGCGGGCGAGTACCCCGCCGCCATCAACGCGGTCACCCAATGGATCGAGCTCGACGCGTTGCACGAACCGGCGCACCGATTCCTCATGCTTCTCCACGCCTGGGCCGGTGACCGGCCCGGCGCGATCGAGGCGTATCGCAACTGTGTGACCGTCCTCGATCAGGAGCTCGGCGTGGCTCCACTCGAGGAAACGACCGAGCTCTACGAGGCCATCCTCGATGAAGACCTCCCTCCTGCCCCGGGTGCCCCGCGAAGGGTCAAGGCAGAGATCCCGGCTCGACGTCAGACCCACCCCGACCTCATCGATCGTGAGTCCGAGCTCGAGCAGCTCCAGGAGGCGTTGCGGAGCAGCATGGCCCGAAGCGGTGTGGTCGTCGCGATGACCGGTGCCCCTTGGATGGGGAAGACCCGTCTTCTCGAAGAGGTGGCCTCGTTCGCGCACGGGGACCGCGATGTCCTGATCGGCCGCGCTTTCCGTAACGAGCAGTCCTTGCCTTATGGGGTGGCCACCCAGGTTCTGGGCGGTGCAACCGCTCGTGTCGATGCGTTGCGGGCAGAGATCCCCGAATGGGCCATGAACGAGCTTGGCAGGCTCGCGCCGGGATTCGCTCCTGCCAAGGACGAGACCCCTGACCGCTTTGGCGAGCTGCGGCTGCTGGAGGGGATCCACACGGTCCTTTCCATCCTGGCCCGGGAACGACCGATCTTGATCATCCTGGACGACGCGCAATGGATGGACATTTCATCCGCTGCGCTCTTCTCGTATTTGGCGCGTCGCATCTCGGAGATGCCCATGGTCATGGTCGTGGCAGCCAGGACGGAGGAAGAGCTGCACCCCGCAGTGGCCGAGATGATGACGGCGGCGGATCAATCGGTCGCAATTCGGCCCCTCACGGTCCAGCACCTGATCCCCCTCCTGGGAGGCGACGAGAACGCAGCGAGGCGATTGCGGGAGAAGACCGGGGGTGTCCCCCTGCTCGTCAACGAAGCACTCACCTCCGACGGGGACAGCCTTCCATCCACCCCCGGCATGGCTCGATACATGGAGGCGCGGCTGCTGGAGATTGGTGACCTCAGTCGGCAGATCCTCACGGCCGCCGCCGCGCTCAACGGCATCTGTGACGCAAACCTCCTCCGGGAGACGAGCGGGCGAAGCGAAGAGGAGGTGGTGGAGGCGGTCGAGGAACTGGTCGCCGCAGGTCTGCTGCGAGAGATTCCCGAGTCCGACGGGCTCAGCTTCACCCTCGATGCCCTCGAACGAGTCACCTACGAGACGACCTCGATGGTCAGGCGTCGTCTGCTCCATCGCCGAGCCGCTCGGGCACTTTCCGAGAGGCCATATGCCCGATCCGATGCCCGGCTCGCCGCCGCCGTCGCCGGCCAGTATCGGGCTGCAGGGGACCCTGAAGCCACAGTGTGGTACCACCTGGCCGGCGATCTGGCGCGTTCCGTGTTCGCCAACGACTCCGCGATCCAGTTCTACGAGACGGCTCTTGCATTGGATGACCCCGACATCGAGGGAGCCCGCCTCGCCCTTGGCGAGCTCGCCATGGCCGCCGGCGAATATGACCGCGCCCGACGTGAGTTGACCATTGCCGCGTCTCACGCCGGCCCCGGATCGATCGGTGTCATCGAGCATCGGACCGGGGAGGTCGAGCGTTTGCTCGGCCGTTTCGACGACGCCGAAGAGCACTTCCAGCGTTCAATCGCGAACCATCCGGCCCCGGCAGCCGTGCTCGCCGATTGGGCGCTCCTCGGGTACCGAACCGGGGACGGGACCAAGGCGGCGGCCATGGCCGAGAGAGCCAGGGAGGCCGCCGAGAAGGAGAACGACCCGGCTCAGATGTCCCGGGTACGAAACATCCTCGCGGTAGTAACACCGGACCACGAAGAGGCGCTGGAGCATGTCGAGGAGGCGATTCGTCTCGCCGGCGACGACGACCTCCTGAGGATGGCAGCCCTGAACAACAAGGCGCTGCTGCTTTCCGGGACCAGAGATGTCGGACGTTCGACCGTATTGGTCGAAGAGGCGATAGCCATCGCAGAACGCACCGGGCGCCGTCACCAGGAGGCCGCTTTGTGGAACCACATGGCCGACCTCCACCACCGCGCCGGCCGGGAGAACGATGCGCGCCAATCCCTCACAACCGCCGTCTCACTTTTCGCCGACATCGACTCCGGCGACCTGGAACCAGAGTTGTGGCTCCTCTCCAGGTGGTGAGATTTTCGGTCCGATCGGCCCAGGTGGGCGGACTCAAGGAACCCGCAGCCATTGCCGACATTCCCGGCACAATGACCGTTTCGACCATCACCACTCTCGACGAGTGGGCGGCGCACCCCTTCGGGAAGGCGGCACGAATCGGCCTCGCCGCGCTGGGTCTGGCATCGGCTGTCCTGGTCCTCATGGTGGCGACGATGAATAGCCAGTCGGCCTGGTTGCTCGTGCTCCTCGGTGTGGCGCTGGCCGCCACCTCGGTACGAGCCGCTTCGAAGCCGAGTGTCATTCGGCTAACCACCCTCGCCGCATTGACGATCTCGGTCGTCTACATGGGACAGACCTTCTAGAGCTCTTAGCGAAGGGCCACAACGGCCCCGGCGCCCTGCGCACACGGCCACCGGCTAACGGTGGCCGTTGTGTTTTAGGAAGGAGAGTCATATATGGGGGTGATCCCCTATTGGGTTCAGCACAGAAATCGACATGATTGGTGGTGCAGGGACTTCAGGGCATCACTCCGTCCCTCGAAGCGACAATGGGGACCATCGGGGGACCGCGGAAGCGGTCCCCCTTTGATTCGCGAAAGCACGTCATCCAACTCTCACCCCTCCCAAAGACCAACCCGCAGCCCACCCCGCTAGTTTCGGGGGAAATGAGCAGCTTCACCAAGCGGGGCAGCGCCGATCTCGAGGCAACTCTGCGACGGATGGTCGTCGTCTTCCGCTTCCTGGGTCTGATCTGGATGTTGATCCTGGTCGCGGTGACTGTGTTGAATGACCCGCCCCCGGTCATGTGGATCGTCTGGGCGGCGGTGGGTCTCGGTGTCTTCTGGACATTCCTGACCTGGCTGGTGGCCAAGACCCGGCCCGAATTCATGGCGGGCTGGTGGTGGTTTGTCCTGGACGCGGTGGCGATGCTCTCGATCGGCGCCGCGTCAGTCGCCTCCGGAGCCGACGAGTTGTTCCACGGCGGCCTGCCTCTTTCTCTTGTCTTTACCGGGGCGTTGCTCGGTGGTCTCCCTGGGTCCCTCATCGCTGCACTTCTGCTCGGGGCCGAGCAGTTCGTGGTCCACGTGATCGCAGACCTTGGCGCGGTGCGGGCCGCGGGGAGCGTGATCTTCTTCGTGGTTGGCGCAATCGTCGGCTGGACCTTCGACAAGCTTCGCGACTACGACCTCGCTCGCCAGGCGGCGCAAGACGAGCTTGCCGCCGAGCAAGCCGCGGTGGTGCTCCACGAGGAGCGGGCCGCGCTCGCAGACCGCCTCCATGACTCGGTGCTACAGACCCTTCACGCCATCCGGATGGGGGCCGACGATCCAAGCCAGTCTCGATACCTGGCCAGACGTCAGGAGCGTGAGTTGCGGCGAAACATCGAGGAGTGGCGCTCCGAGTTCAGGGACAGCTTTCGGGCAAGCCTGCTCGCGGTCAGAGATGAGGTGGAAGACACACACAGGGTCGAGATCGAGGCGGTGATCCGGGACGACGCCCCGATCGACCCAAATCTGACTGCCGCCATAGAGGCCGCCCGCGAAGCGATGGCCAACGCGGCGAAACACTCGGGGTCACCAAACATCACGCTGTATTCCGAGTTCGCCAACGGGGAGGCCCACATCCACGTCCGCGACAGCGGAACAGGCTTCGCCGATGACGGCCAGCGAAACCGGGTTCATGAGCGTCTTGCCCGCCGGGTCGAAAACGTCGGCGGGCTGGTGGAGATCGACACCGTCCCCGAATCCGGCACCGAAGTAAAGATCACCGTCCAGAAATGACCGACCGTCTTCGCATCATCATTGTCGACGATCATGATGTCGTCCGCGCCGGGATGCGGGCCATCCTCGCCCCGTCATTCGACATCGTCGGCGAAGCGGACAATGTGGACAGCGCGATCGAGTTCATCAAGGAACGGCTCCCGGACCTCGTAGTGCTCGACGTCAAGCTGCCCGGTGGCGGAGGTGCGGCGGTGATCCCGGCCGTGCGCAGGGACTTCCCCGACATCCGCTTCATGGCCCTCACCGTCTCGACGTCGAAGGAGGATGTGGCCCGGCTCCTCGACGCCGGGGTGGATGGGTACATAACGAAGACGACCCTGGGGGCGGACCTTCCCGACCTGGTCCGTCAGACGTACGTCGGTGCCCGGCCGGTGTCACCTGACGTGGCCGCCTATCTCCTCGACATCGACGAGGACATCACCGGTGACACCCCAATCTCGCGCCTGACCCCGAGGGAGCGCGAGGTCGTGAACCTCATCGCCCGCGGTTACACCTACAAAGGGAGCGCCGAGCGGCTCGGGATCACAGTGAAGACCCTGGAGAACCACATGGCGCACATCTTCGACAAATTGAGCGTCGCCAGCCGGCACGAGCTCACCGCCCTCGCCTATGAGGAGGGTTACGTCCGCCCCGACGACGAGAGGTGACGGATAGGGGAAATCCCCCCTTTTCAGCTGATGAAAGCCGAGGTAGAAATACTGTGGGTGGGTATGGGACCTTCCTCCCGGAGCCACATCCCGAAGGGGGAGGAACATAGAACGGCTTCTCTGAAGCCAGCAAGCCCCCGTCGCAAGACGGGGGCTTTTGCATCAGAACTGGACAGCCGCAGCAGCCCAGTGAAAGCCGGCCCCGAAAGCGGTCAGCACGACCAGGTCTCCCTCTTTCACCCGACCCGTCTCCACGCATTCCCAGAGGGCGAAGGGCACGGTCGCCGAGCCCGTGTTCCCGTATTCGTGGACGTTCACGAACACCTTGTCCTCGGTCACCTGCAGCTTCTTGCGGACGGCATCGATGATCCGCAGATTCGCCTGATGCGGAATGACCAGGGACACATCGCCGATTGTCTTGCCGATGCGATCGAGCACCTCGTTCACGGCCTGGGTCATCCGGGCAACGGCCTCGGTGAAGACCCGTCGGCCGTCCATCACCAACCGGTTGTACTCACCCGACTCCAAAGTCTGACGGTTGAACGGGTTGCGGGTGCCCCCTGCAGCCAGAGTCAGGATGCCCGCCGCCGAGCCGTCGGTACCGGATACCACGTCGAGGACATGGGCTCTGCCGGGATCGGGCCCGAGGACCACGGCGCCAGCCGCATCACCGAACAGCACCGCGGTCGAGCGGTCACTCCAGTCGAGCATCCGAGTGATGAGCTCGACCCCGACCACCAGCATTGTCCTCGGGCTGAAAGCGATCCTGGCCCGGGCCACGTCGAGGGCCTGGACGAACCCGGCGCAACCAGAGCCACCCAGGTCATAGGTGGGCACATTGCGACAACCCAGGAGGTCCTGGAGCAGGGCGGCGGTGTCGGGGGTGTACATCTCGGGTGTGTCTGTTGCAACGATGATCTCGTCGATGTCGTCAGGAGTGAGCCCGGCATCCTTTATTGCGATGCCGGCGGCGTTGCCGGCCAGTGTCAGGGTCGACTCCTCCGGAGCCGCGATGCGCCGTCTCTTTATGCCGGTGCGCTGGGTGATCCACTCGTCCGACGTGTCGACCAACGCAGCCCATTCGTCGTTGGTCATCACCCGCTCGGGGACGTATCCCCCAAATCCCACGATGTAGGTCATCGGCGGAGATTACGGCCGCGTCAACGCCCGTACCTGCCCATGACCTGGGCCAGGAGGTCGAGTGGAAGGGCCGGTGCGACGTGGCCGGCACGTCCGGTCATGGTCTCGGCGGCGCACAACGCATTGAGGATGGCTTCCTCGGTCGCATCGGCGGCGGCATGGAATAGAGGATCCATCGAGTCGAGGGGCAGGGTGCTCACCTCATACGCCTGCTCGAATTTCCCTCCCAGATGGTTGGCAGTGGAGAAGGCCAGGAAGATGTCGCCGCTGGACTCATGCCCGTATCCCCCAACCCGCGCCAGGCCGACTGTGGCCCGCTGTGCGAGGCGACGGCACTGAACCGGCAGCAGCGGCGCATCGGTTGCGATCACGATGATGATGGACCCACCAGCGGGAGGCTCGGGCCAAGGCGAAGGGACGACTTCGACACCGATCTCGCGGCCGACCGGGACGCCATCGACCCGTAAGTCTGATCTCTCTCCATAGTTGGCCTGGACCAGGACACCCAGGGTGAACGGCCGGCCGGCAGCGGTGCCCACGCGCGACGAGGTCCCGATTCCGCCCTTGAACTCATGACAGATCATCCCGGTGCCACCGCCGACCGAACCCTCGACCACAGGTCCGGAGGCGGCCGCAACCAGCGCCGCTCCGGCATGGTCAGCCGTCAGAGGGAAGGATCCGGGGGTGCTCAGCCAACCGTCCCAGGTCTCCCCGACCACCGGCAGGTGGAAGCCGCCAACCACCCCGAGTCGGAACGTCTCGGCCACGAGGAAGTCGCGGACGAGCCCGACCTGAGAGGTACTCGTGATGCCGATGGGTGAACCGAGCATGCCCGATTCGGCGAGCCAGATCAGACCCGTCATCTCTCCGTCCCCGTTCAACACATGACTCCCAGCGAAGACGTAGTCGGACCACACGTCGACACGTGGGACGACCATCGTGATCCCGGTTCGAACTACTTCAGGCTCGTCTCGAATCAGAGTGGAGTGTCCGACCATGACGCCGGGAACGTCGGTGATCGCGTTATCAGGCCCGGTTTCCATGGTCCCGATCCCAAAGCCCAGCTGGCGCAGCCGGGTCCGGGTCGAAGCGTTCGGTGACACCGCCGGGACGCTAACCGGGGGCGTAACGTGCCGCGGTCCATGAGCGCGTCGTCATCGGTATTCACCAGGGGGCACCTACCTCGTCCCACCGCAGTCTCGGCCAGCGGGTCATGGATCACCGATGCCGAAGGCAATCATTACCTGGATGCTGCGGGTGGGGCGATCGCGTCGATGATCGGCCACGGTGACGCCACCGTGGCCGCGGCGATGGCGGCTCAGGCCACGACGCTCGAATGGGTGCATGCCTCCGCCTTCACCACCGATCCGGTGGAGCGGTACGCCGAATCGGTGGGCGGCCTGGTCCCCATGGATCGAGCGCGGGTCTTCCCGGTGTCGGGTGGGTCGGAGGCGATGGAGAGTGCGCTCAAGATGGCTCGGACGTATCACCTTGGCCCGCGGCGAGCCGGAGAGATCGGTGGTCATCGCCCGCTCAGCCTCCTACCACGGAAACACAAGGGGAGCGCTTGACGTTTCGGGAAGGGAGCCGTTGCGAGCTCCCTACGAGCCGTGGCTGGGACAGACGGTGCGGGTCCCGGCCGTGAGCGAGTATCGATGCCCCAATCCCGCCCATCCCGTGGACTGCGCTCGGTTTCATGCCGACCGCCTGGAAGAGGCGATCGTTGACACGGGACCCGACAGGGTGGCGGTGTTCGTCGGCGAGCCGATCGGAGGCGCCGCCAGCGGCGCCGCTATTCCGCCTGATGGCTACTGGGAGTCAGTGGGCGAGGTGTGTCGCCGTCACGGCGTTCTCATCCTCGCCGACGAGGTCATGACAGGATTCGGGCGGACCGGCGAGTGGTTCGCCTCCGATCATTTCGGGCTTCGCCCCGATCTCCTCATTGCGGCCAAGGGAGCGTCGTCGGGATACTGGCCACTAGGTCTGGCCATAGCATCGGGACCGATCCACGATGCCATCGAAGGCGCCGGGGGATTGGTGCACGGCTTCACCTGGTCCCATCACCCCGTCGGAGCCACGGTGGGCATGGCTGTCCTGGATCGGATCAAGGAGCTGCGGCTGGTCGATCGGGCTCGCACCCAGGGCAAGAAGCTCATCGCCGGGCTCACCAAGGCTCTCGCCGAGAATCCGTTGGTCGGCGACGTGCGCGGATTGGGCCTCCTCATCTGTGTGGAGCTGGTCGAGGATCGTGAGACAAAGAAGCCGTTCCCTCGCTCGGCCCGCATGACTGAGCGGGTCATGGAAAGGGCCATGGATATCGGTCTACTGCTCTACCCCTCGACCGGCAATGTCGACGGCTCGAACGGCGACTATCTCTTGATCGGCCCACCACTGACGATTCTCGACGACGAGGTCGATCTCATCGTCGATCGGGTGACGCGGGCCATGGCCGTGCCCCGATGAGTCTGTTGGCCGTCTGGTCGGATGGGTACCTGGCTCATGATGCCAAATGGCTGGTCTGGGCCGGGATGCGCCTCGACGGCGATGAAGAGGCCGACCGGGCCGAGATCCTCCGTGCCGAGTTGGAAAATGCAGACATCGAGATGGTCCCTGCCGAGGAGCATGGCCGGCAGCCGATCGAATCGGTTCACGCAGCGGGAATGGTCGATTACCTGGAGAATGCCTACCAAGGCTGGGTCGACGCCGGATACCCAGAGGAACCGGGCGTCGGACCGGGTCGTGCCCTACGCCTTTCCTCATCCCGCTGCCTTCGGGGCCTATCCGGCGCGGGCCCCGAGGAGCAGGGCGGCGATGGCCGGCGTCTATTGCATGGACACCGCGACGACCATAGGCCCGGGCACCTACCGCGGGGCCCGTGCCGCGGTGGACGGGGCACTGACGGCTGCACGACTGGTGCGTGACGGTGTGCCGGCGGCATATGCGCCGGTGCGCCCGCCAGGTCACCATGCCGGCACTTCCTATTTCGGTGGGTCGTGTTATCTCAACAATGTGGCGATCGTGGCCAATTGGCTCAGCGACCGTGGCGCGGCACCGGTGGCCGTCGTCGACATCGACGCCCACCATGGCAACGGGACCCAGGAGATCTTCTATGAGCGCCGGGACGTCCATTACCACTCGATCCATGTCGACCCGGGTGAGGGTTGGTTTCCCCACTGGTGTGGCTTCTCTGCGGAGACCGGCGCAGGGGAGGGTGAAGGGGCCAATCTCAATGTCACCCTGGCCCCGGGCAGCGGTGACAGCGAATTTCTCGCCGGGCTCGAACTCATCTGCGACCGTGTGTCCGGCCTCGAACCGGAGTTCCTGGTTGTCTCCCTCGGTGTGGACTCGGGCGCTTCAGACCCCGAGAGCCCCCTGCGTGTCAGCAACCAAGGCTTCCGAGAGATCGGGGAACGTCTTGCCGCCCTGTCGAAGCCCACGGTCTTGGTCCAGGAGGGCGGATACGACCTGAATGCCCTCGGGCCCGACGTCATAGCGGTGCTTCAGGCCTTCCGCTGAGACCCGGGTCGGGGCTATCTTCTCGGAACCGGTCGTTTCGGAGGTTGCTTCGATGAGCAGGCCCCTTTGGCTCAGCAAGGATGTGTTCGGCGGCATCCCGAGCCAAGCACGTCCCGATCGCTCACCTCCCGACCACTGGCGGCTGGAGGACGTGTACGCCACAGCCCGGCCCCATCATCCTGCCATCAGCCCCGACGGCACCCTTATCGCTTTCGTTCTCGACCTGGAGGGCACTACCGACCTCTGGGCAATCACAGTCGACGATGGGACGGTCAGCAGACTGACCTCCGACCGCTCAATCGTCGCCTTCTGGGAGGACAGTGCCCCCGTTTGGTCCCCCGACGGGACCAATCTCGCCTACAACAGCGACGGCTGCGTCCATGTCGTGCCAGCCACCGGTGGCCCTCCACGCCGTTTGCTTCCGGGCTCAGCCGGGGCCTGGCTCGATGACCAGCACCTGGCGGTCGTCGTGGAACGTGGCGGCTGCTCGCGACTGGCCGTGGTCGACGTCGACGACCCATGGCCTGCTCCGCTTGGGCCGGTTGACGGCGATGTGGGCCGACCCCAGGTCGCCCCGGATGGGCGATTGCTGATCTCTTACTTCCCCAAGGACGATTTCAGCCGAAGCGACATCGTCGTCGTCGACCCGAATGGATCGTGGTCCACACTCGTCGGTCATCCCGATCGGCGCGCCGCGAATCACGTCGTGAACGAGAAACAGGTGGCCTACACCCTCGAGGAGGGAGATTGGTCTGGTGTCTTCACTACCGGCCTCGACGGCGGCGAGCACACCAAACTGGCCGGAGGCGAACGGGATTTCTCATCACTGGCATGGGACGAGGCGGGGCTGAGCCTCTACGCCGTCGCCACCGCCAGAGGGAAGGCCGACCTTGTCCGAATCGGTCTCGACGGCAATGTGGACCTCGTCGCTGAGGGCGGGATCTGGGACTCGCCGATGCCGATCGTCCGGGGGGTCATCGCCACCCATGAGGCCTACGACTCACCAGCCTCGATCAGTCTTATGCGAGAGGATGGCACACGGTCGATCCTCTATCACGGCGCACCCGCCTCCGTGCGCTCGGCGCCTCACGCCAAGCTGGAGAGGGTCACCTTCAACTCACCAGACGGGTTGGAGATCGAGGGATTTCTCTACCGGCCCGCCGACACCACGAACCCGGTGCCGGCTGTGGTCCATCCACACGGCGGACCAACCACCTACGCCGGCGACGAATGGGATGGACACGCCCAGTACTTCGTCGACAAGGGGTACGCCTGGCTGGCGATCAACTTCCGTGGCTCGACGACGTATGGCCTCACGTTCGAGCGGGCCAACCACGGAGACTGGGGTGGTGGAGATGTCGAGGATTGCCTGGCCGCCGCCGGTTATCTGTCTGGGCTGGGATGGGTAGACCCGAATCGCATCGCCATCTACGGGATCAGTTACGGCTCCTACCTGACCTTCGCCTCGCTGGTGCACCCCGAGAACCCATTCGCATGTGGGGCATCCAAGTACGGAGGCGACATCGACCTCCTCACCTCTTGGGCCCAGGGCGACCGAGAGGGAAGGGAGGACTTGGAGCGAATGATGGGTCATCCTGCCCAGGATCGCAGGGCTTATCACGCGGGGTCGCCCATTCACCAAATCGGACGCATCAACCGACCTCTTCTGTTTGCTCATGGCGAGAGAGACATGAGGGTCAGCGTCAAGCAGGCAGAAGAGCTGGTCGAGGCGCTGGACCAGATCGGAGCCACCTACGAGTACTTCACCTATCCGACCGAAGGTCACGGCTTGTTCCGCCGCGAGCCCCATCTCTACTACTACCGCCGGCTCGAGCGATTTCTCGACTGGTACCTGATGTAGGCCTTCCCAGGCCCGTTCATGAACCGCTCCTTGCCTGACTACGAAGTGCTCAGCTTCGATTGCTACGGCACCTTGATCGACTGGGAGTCGGGGATCTGGGGCGCTCTTCAGCCGATGCTGTTGGCAAACCATGCGACGGTGACCAGACCTGACGTCCTCGCCGAGTTCGGTCGGATCGAATCGGCTCTGGAGGCCGGCAACCCCACCCTCCGGTACTCCGATCTGCTCACGGTCGTGCACAGAGACCTCGCCGCGAATCTCGGGCTCGACAGCGCCGAAGACATGGACGCGGCGTTTGGGGCGTCGGTGCCCGACTGGCCCGAATTCGCCGATTCGGCCAGCGTCCTCGCCTTTCTCTCCGAGAAGTACCGGTTGGTTATCCTGTCCAACGTCGATCGGACCAGCTTCGCCGGGTCGAATGAGAAGCTGAAGGTCGAGTTCGACGCCATCTACACGGCCGAAGACATTGGCTCCTACAAGCCGGATCCGGCCAACTTCGATTATCTCCTTGATCGTCTCGAGGACGAGTTCGGCGTCACCAACGACTCGGTCCTCCACGTTGCTCAAAGCCTGTACCACGACCATGCTCCGGCCAAGGCTGCCGGTCTCGACACCGTTTGGATCGATCGCCAAGGCCTGTCGGCTGGCGGCGAGTGGGGCGCGACACGTCCCATCGAGGACCCACCCGAGCCCGACTACGTGTTCTTCTCGATGGCTGACATGGCTCGCGTCATCGAGGAATCCTGAGTAATGGAGAGGGTGCCAACACAAATCGATCACGACGTCGTCATCGTCGGTGGAGGAGCGATGGGCTCGTCCACCGCATACCACCTGATGAAGGCGGATCCGTCTCTCTCTGTGGTGGTCGTGGAGAGAGACAGGAGCTACGAGCGCTCCTCCACAGTCCTCTCGGACGGCAACGTGCGCATCCAGTTCAACCTCGAGGAAAACGTCAGGATGTCCCAATACGCGCTCGACGTTCTGCGGACCTTCGACGACGACATGGCCACTCCGAGCTTCAGACCGGAGGTCGGAGCGCGACACCAGGGGAACCTGTTCCTCGCCGACGAGACGGGCAAGGCGGATGCCTTGAGCGGAATCGAAACGCAGAGAGAACTGGGCTGTGACGTGACCTGGCTGGGGAGTGACGAGATAGCGAGACGGTTCCCGGGCCTTCGCCTCGAGGGCCTGGTCGGAGGCAGCTTCGCCCAGATAGACGGGTCCGTCGATCCGAGCGCTGTGCTCCGTGGCTTCCGGAGCAAGGCGACGGAGTTGGGGGCGGTCTATCTGGACGACGAGGTGGTCGAGCTGCTGACCGACCATGGGGCTATGACCGGAGCCCGGCTCCGATCCGGCTCGGACCTGAGCGGGCCGGTGGTCGTCAACTCTGCCGGGGCCTGGTCGGCCGACCTTGCCCGGCCACTGGGAGTCGACCTTCCCGTCATCCCCGTGATGCGAACCGTCTATGTCGTCTCCTCCACAGTCCCGACCATCGGCATGCCCAGCCTGTTCCTGCCGTCTGGCGTGTATGCGATCCCGGAGAGCGATCGCACCTGGCTCATCGCCTGGTCATTGCCGGAGGACCCGATCGGCTTCGACTTCACCCCTGCCGGACAGCAGAGGTTCACCGACGTCATCTGGCCCGAGCTGCACCGTCACCTGCCGATGTTCGACAGCTTGAAGGTGGAGACCTCCTGGGCCGGTCTCTACGACGTGAACACCCTCGATGGGAACGCCATTCTCGGGGAATGGCCCGAGATCAGAGGGCTCTTCATGGCCACCGGCTTTTCGGGCCATGGTTTCCAGCAGAGCCCGGCGGTTGGCCGGTATCTGGCCGAGCTGATCCTCGACCGGAGCCCCACGCTCGATCTGTCCCGGTTTGGAGCTCGACGTGTGCTCGACGATGAGCCGCTGTATGAGCACGCCGGGAGACTCATATGAGGGCACCAGTGACAGAAGGGCCCCAGAGGTGTATGTTCGAGTCAGTTAGGTTGGACACGTAGGCCGGAAACGGCCGGATCACGAGACCGGCTGAGCGCCCCACCACGTGGGGACGCTCCCGGGAAGCCCTGTGGGCGGAAACGTCTGCGGGGCTTCTCTCTTCACCTGGTCTAACCAGGGCAGGGTGATTCCGCAGCAGCGCTGAATCGAGATCTTGACAGTTGGCAGCGGTAGCGCGACGGTGACGTGATCTGACCGAGGTATGTGGTGACACGTCTGCTCGCGGTGGCGCATCAGACTGCCGAAGCCGATGAATTCCTGGCGGCGGTCCAATCCGCGGCGCAGAGTGACCATGCCGAAGTGGTGCTGCTGGTTCCCGCCACCCCGGTCAAGCATCTGACCAGTTGGACCCAAGGTGAGTCACGCGCAATAGCCCGAGAGAGAGCAGACGCCGCCCGCCGGCGGCTCGAGGAGTCCGGGGTAGACGTAATCGACGCCCGTGTAGGCGACCCGGATCCTTATCAGGCGATCCTCGACTCGGTGAACCACGAAGAATTCGACCGGATCATCGTCTCCACCTTCCCGGCTGGTGTATCGCGATGGCTTGGCGCAGACCTGATCAATCGGCTGGCCCGCTCGATCTCCGTTCCGGTCACCCACGTCGTTGCCCGTTAACTTTCCGCTTCCCGACACGGTGGTATGAAATTGAGAGCATTGGTCAACCAAGGCAATGGCGGTATCGCGGTGGACCTGGTCGATCTGCCGCAGCCGGAGCCCACCAGAGGCGAAGCGCTGATCGAGACGAGGGCCGTGGCGGTCAATCGTGGTGAGCTTCGGCTCCTCCGGGCCCGCCCCCGCGGGTGGCACCCCGGACAGGACGTCGCCGGGGTGGTTGTCGGGCAAGCTGCCGACGGGTCGGGCCCGCGGGTGGGGACCAGGGTCGTCGCCTGGCCGGAGCAGGCGGGTTGGGCGGAATTGGTGGCGGTCCCCACCAGCCATCTGGCGCACCTCGCCGACCATGTCACCTTTCCCGAAGCCGCCACGCTCCCCATCGCCGGCATGACGGCGCTGCGCGCCCTACGGCTTGGCGGTCACCTGGAGGGGAAACGGGTGCTGGTCACCGGGGCCGCCGGTGGCGTGGGCCGATTCGCGGTCGAGCTGGCGGCCGGGTACGGGGCGACGGTCACGGGGGTAGCAGCAGACGAGGCACGGGCAATAGGTCTGGAAGAGATCGGGGCAGACAGGATCACCTTTGGGCTCGACGAAGTCGAAGGACCGTTTGACTTGATCCTCGATGCAGCCGGTGGACCTTCCCTCGAAGCGGCGGTCAGACTGATTGCGCCCGGCGGCGACATCGTCGTCTACGGGAATTCATCGGACGGCCCTGCACAAATCTCGTTCAGCGACTTCCGCGGCCACGCCCTGGCCCGGATCACTGCCTTCTTCGTCTACGAGAGTGGTGCTCCGCCGACGTTCGGCGAGGATCTCCAGTCACTGGCCGACATGGTCTCCGACGGCCGACTCCACCCGCAGATCGGGCTCGAAGTGCCGTGGACGGAGGCCAATGCCGCCTTCGAGGCACTGGCCAACCGGCAGGTCAACGGGAAGGCAGTACTGCTGGTCAAATGACGGTTGTCGGATCTGTCATCCCGAGCACTTACGATCCGGATATGAGCGATTTGCCCGTCGACGTCGTCCGGAGCAAACGGCGAAAGCGGACCGCGCAGGCCTACCTGAGGGAGGGTCGACTGCGCGTGATGGTGCCCTTTGGTCTGGCCGTAGACGAGGAGGCGCGTCTGGTCGATGGCCTGGTGACCCGGGTCAGCAGAAAGATCTCGTCGACCGACGTCGACCTGGTGCAGCGAGCCCGTGATCTCGCGAGCGAATACCGATTGTCGGAGCCGACGAGCATCGAGTGGTCTACTCGTCATACGACCCGATGGGGCTCCTGCACTCCGGTCGAGGGAAGCATTCGGATCTCCATCCGCCTGGCGTCGATGCCGGGATGGGTCCTCGACTCGGTGCTCATCCACGAGTTGGCGCATTTGGAGGAGCCCAACCACGGGCCACGGTTCAAGGCTCTGGTCGGCCGCTACGAGCTGTCGGAGCGAGCTAAGGGGTACCTGATGGCGATGGGCGAAGGTCGATCGACCTCGTAGAAAGTTCGGGGGGCGCAGTCATTTCAGCCGCTCGGTCAAGTGGACCGTGACCTGGTCGCCGGCACCTTTTCCGATGATCTCCCGAAGTGCGACCTTCACCGGCAATTTGTGAGTGCCGTCGCCCATCGCCATGAATGACGTCTGGAACTCGACTCCGTCGATCGTCCCCCTCACCCTGACGAGGCCCCGTGTCCCGAAGAAGTCGACCGAATCTGGCATCACCAAATAGGTCCACCCGCCCTCGGACGGGCTTTTCTGAAGCGGCGCTGTGAAAGTCTTGTCGAGTGAGTCTTTTGCGCCGCTCATTGCCATACCCCCACGATTATCGCGATGACGACCAGCTTCAGCAGCCAGTCCCCGGCATGGATCGCGGCCAACATCACCGGCACCTTCTCGTGGTAGACGGAACCGGTGAGCAAGACGACGACGATCCCGATCCACAGGGCAAGTCCGAGCAGAGCCGCCCCGGCCCAACCCTCGATGCCGATCTGGTCGGCCAATCCCGCCAGCACGACCGCGACTACCAGGTTCCTCGCCAGCTCGACGATGGCATCCTTCGCAGACGGAGATCCGGAATCGGCGTAGGCCGGATGCAACTCGGCGAGCCTGCCGCCGAACACGCCGTACCAGACCGCGCTGAGAATGAATGCGGCCACCGCCGCAACGACAATGGCCAGATAGTTGAGTTCCATGAGCTCCCTCGGTGTCGGCCCTTGGGAAGTAGACCGCTAGGGGGGCTGGAACTCATCGGCCCTTGCCTCGATCGGCGAACGGTGATATGGCGTGGATCTCACACGTTGCTTCGCTACCGGACGATGATCTAGCCGATGAGGTGGTTTTCGGCGCTCGTGTTGGCCACGCTGGCGATTCTCCCTCCGGGTGGCGCGCTCATCGATAACGACGGGATCGTTCACAGAGGCGCGATCGATGAGATCGGGGCGGATCCCACACCGCTGATATCGGGGACGTTGCTCCCTGTCGGTGCCAGCTGGAACCCGACAATTGCGGCTGAGCCTGCCGGGACGACCTTCATCGTCGAGTCGGGCGTGCATTACGAGCAGACCGCCAACCTGAAGCATGGCGACGTGCTGATCGGCCAGCCAGGAGCCGTCATGGACGGTCGAGACGTAACCGATTGGGCGGTTCAACCGAACAGTGCCAACAACGTCACCGTCAGAGGTTTGGAGATCCGCAATTACAACCCGGACGATCAGTACGCGCCCATCACGGATCGAACCTATGAAGGGGCGCCGGCGGGCATCGGCTGGACCGTCGAGAACTGCGATCTGCATCACAACAGCTGGGCCGGATTGGCCCTATCCGACGGGTCGATCGCCCGTGGCAACAAGATTCATGACAACGGTGTCATCGGCCTCGCGGTCTCGTGGGTGCGGAGTTCCGGAGCGCTGGTCGAAGGCAACGAGATCTACGGGAACAACACCACCGGAGCAGACGAGTATTACGAAGCGGGTGGGTCCAAGTTCGGTGAGACGGAGAATCTCATCGTCCGTGACAACTTCGTACATGACAACAACGGCCCCGGCCTGTGGACCGACATCGACAACATCAACACCCTCTACGAGAACAACGTTGTCGAGGGCAACTCGGGTGCAGGCATCTTCCATGAGATCTCATACTCGGCGACGATCCGCAACAACCAGGTTCGGGGCAACGGGTTCCGTAGCCGGGGCTGGCTGTGGGAAGGCGGGATCATGATCGCCGGTAGCCAGGACGTGGAGATCTACGGGAACATCGTCGAGGACAACTACAACGGGATCACCCTGATCCAACAGGACCGGGGATCCGGCGCACTTGGGCCCTACCTCCTGCGGAATGTCGCCGTTCATGACAACACGGTGGTCAGATCGGGAAGGACAGGCGCGGTCCAAGACATAGGTGACGATTCCATGTTCACCACCGGGGACATCACCTTCCAGAACAACGACTACGAGAGCGTCGTCGGGTTCTCATGGGCAGACAGATCATTGGCCTGGCGACAGTGGCAAAGCTACAGAATGGACCTCACGGGGACGATGAAATGAGGGTCTAGGCAGGTGCATGGGCTGCTGATAGCCTCTGCGTGCCTGCTCTGAAGCGGCATGAGACGGGGCAAAAAGGAGAAACACAACCATGGCTGGGCCTGATTTGGGATCCGGTCCGCGTCCTTTTCGACCGGGGGAATTCGCTGAGATCAAGTCCGCACCGGAGATCCTCGCCACCCTGGATGCGGAGGGAAAGCTCGACGGGCTGCCGTTCATGCCCGAGATGCTCAAGTACTGCGGTCAAACCGTCACCGTCTACAAGCGCGCCGACCGGACCTGTGACGCGATACTTTCTGACGGACAACGTCGGATGCAAGATGCGGTCTTTCTGGCCGATCTCCGTTGCGATGGCGAGGCCCACGGTGGCTGCCAAGCAGGCTGTTTGATCTTTTGGAAGGAGGCGTGGCTCCGTCGCCCGTCGGAGCAGCACTACGTCGGTGGAGATTCCGGAGCTTCTGGCGAGCAGCACGAAGCCGCGAGCCTGTTTGCGGCTGCTCGACAGGTCGCGGACGGCGATCAGACAACCGAGCGGTTTATGTGTCAGGCGACCGAGATCGTCCGAGCCACTGCTCCCCTCCCGTGGTGGGAGCCTACGCAGTACATCCGTGAAGTAACCACAGGCAACGCAGGTGTTATTGAGATGTTCGTCGCCCTCTTCAAGTGGCTGCTCGTCATGGTCCAGAAGAAGCTCATGGGCGGCAGTACGGTCCCATTGCTGCGGGGAAACTCTCGAAGACTCCGAGGGAATTGCTCGACCTCCGTCCCGGTGAACTCGTTCGCGTGAAGACGAAGGAGGAGATTGCGGAGACGTTGGACCGCCGAAACCGCAACCGTGGCCTCACCTTCGACTCCGAGATGCTCCGCTACTGCGGAGGTGAGTACCGAGTGTTGCGCCGGGTCAGCCGAATGATCAACGAGGGGACCGGCGAGTTGTTCGAACTGCCGGGGGAATGCATCGTCCTCGACACCGTCACGTGCACCGCGGAATACCATCGTCTATGTCGGCGCAGCCACTTCCCCTACTGGCGGGAGATCTGGCTGACCAGGGTGACACAACCTGTCGAAATCATCAGCTCGGCGCAACAAACGGCGCAGTAAGCCGGACAGGGCAACCTGCCAGTCGTCAGTTCTGCCCGTCCTGGTTCATTGTACGTTCATGACTTGGCGGTGCCAGAGCTCGAGGGTGAGCAGTTGCCATATCTCTTTGGAACGATCGGTCATCCCGCTGCGGTCCTCGTCGATCATGCTGCGAACCGCGGTCTTGTCGACCATCCCCGACTCCACCAGATGGCCTCGCCCGACGTTCTCCTCGACCATCTCCTGGAGATCGCGCCGGATCCATGCACGAAGCGGGGCACTGAAAAGGCCCTTTGGCCGGTAGGCAATCTCCTTGGGCAGCCATGACAAGGAGGCCTCCTTGAGAATCGCCTTCCGCTCCCGACCAACGATCTTGTCGGAACCGGGGATGGCGAATGCCGCTTCAAAGACGTGCTTGTCTACGAATGGCACGCGCACCTCGGTGGAGGCGGCCATGCTGGCCCGGTCGGTATAGGCCAGGTTCAGACTGGGGAGAAACATCTGGGTGTCCGTGAAACACATCCGATTGACTTGATCCTCACCGCGGTAGGCCGAGTACACCTCACGGTGCTCGTCGATCAGGCCGTCCACCCGAACCTGCCAATTCCGGAGCGAGCAACTCTCCGAGTTGGGCTTGGTCATAGTGGGTGTAACTCCTTCGAAAAGCTGCCTCCTCCGGGAGACTGGCGAAATCGATAAAACGGTGTGCCCAACGACTCAGGCGATATCCCCGCTTCTTGCTCGCGACAGGGAGATGCATGATCGTTGGCTCGATCAACTTCTGACGGAACCAACCGGGTATGTGCCGATATCGGGCGGCGAGCAAGGCTGCATGATGCTTGCGGTACCCCCCGAACAGCTCGTCGGCCCCCATCCCGGACAGCAAGACCTTGACCCCGGCGTCTCGAGCCGCCTGGCAGATGAGATAGGCGTTTATCGCGGCGGCATCGCCAATCGGCTCGTCCAGATGATGTACCAATTTGGGCAGCAGATCGGCGACGTCGGGAGCCAGTTCGACCTCATGGAGGCGAATCCCATGCTCCGCAGCGATCTTCTTGGCGTAGAAGAAGTCGTCGGGCATGGCCTCGTAGCGTTGGTCTTCGTCCCGGAACGAAATCGTGTAACTGTCGATCTCGGCGTTCTGCTGCTTGGCCATGACGGTGATGAGGCTCGAGTCGAGACCACCGCTGAGGAAGGTCGAGATCGGCACGTCCGCCACCAGATGGGCAGCCACCGAATCCTCCATGACCTGCCCGAGACGAGAGGGATCAAACCTGTCCCGCTGACCGGCCTCTTGAGCCGCCGCGGCGGCCGAGACCGGATCCCAATATCGATGCACACGATGCTGACCGTCGGGATCGAACTCCAACCACGTCCCCGGTGCGAGCTTCTGCGTTCCCTCGAGCATGCAGTGACTTTCGGGCACCCACGAATACATGACCGATGCCACCAGCGCGGTCTCGTCGACCCGGACCTCGCCCATCATCGGTCGCAGAGCCTTCAACTCCGAGGCGAACGCCAGCCCGCCGTTTCGAACCTGATAGAAGAGTGGCTTTATGCCGAAATGATCACGGGCCAGGACGAGTCTGCGGTTATCGACGTCGTAGAGAGCGAAGGCAAACATTCCGCGGAGGCGATCCAGGCTGGCGGGCCCCCAGTGACGCCAGGCCTCGAGCAAGACCTCTGAATCGGAGGCGGTTCGAAACGTTGCCCCTCGGGCGGAGAGCTCGCTCCGCAATTGGCGGTAGTTGTAGATCTCGCCGTTGAAAATGAGGATCAGGCCATCCTTTTCGAACGGCTGATTGGCCGCACTGGAGAGGTCGATGATCGATAGCCGTCGATGACACAGCCACACCCGTGGACCCGGATCGCCACTGTTCCAATACCCGGCGGCGTCAGGCCCGCGGTGCGCGATAGCCAGCGACACCGCCTCCGCGACCTCGGCATTCAAAGGCAAGTTGTAGGTACCGGCAATGCCGCACATGAACAGTCCGACTCCCCTTCGCAGTATGCGACCTCTCCCGATCGGTCTGCACCGTTGGGCCGCTCCTGGCACGACCATCCCCAAACAGAGGGATTCTACGTCGCAGAGCCCGGATATCCGATGGGCTGGCTGACCCAGTTAGGCTCGCGCCGGATCCCGGGGATTGTTCTCTGGCCTCGGGGCCAACGTTTTGGCTCCATCGCACCCGCTTGGTGAGGGCGCGGGCCCTGAATTGAGTAGGCCTTTTTAATGTCCCCGACTGTCGACCATGAGCAACGCCTACGACACAAACTTCCCGCCGGGATCGTCGACGCTGCTTTGTCCTCCCTGGCAACGTTCGGGGCGGGACTGGCGGCGGTGCGGTGGCTCGAACCGGCCGAGCTGGGTACCTACTCGGTCATCTTCTCCGCCTTCTTGGTAGCCAGCCTCCTACCCAACGAGATCATCTACACCCCGGTTCAGGTCTCGATGATCAGGCTCGAAGTCAAAGAGCGGTTGGGCGGCATTGTCCACTCGCTTGGGGCCGGGATCGCGCCAGCGATGCTCGGTTGTGCCTTGATCCTGGCGGCAGGAGGTCTCATCTGGTGGCGATCCGACCCCACAGCGGTGATCGAACTGGCCATAACCGGGGTCGGGCTCACTGTCATCTCGCCGATGCAAGACCATCTCCGCAGGGGCTTTCACATCGCCGAGAGGTCCTGGGGCGCGGCGTCGATGTCCGGATCGCAGCTAGTCGCAGTCGTCGTCGCCCTCCTCGTCATGCAGTCGGTGGGGGTAGCTCCGGCGTGGGCGCCACTGGGAAGTCTGGTGATCGCCAACATCGTTTCGTTGGGTTTCGGGCTGTTGATGTCGAGGGGCGCATGGCGTGTCCGGCCAAATGCGCCCGTGGTCATGGTCTCCGGCCGCTGGCTGGCGGCCTCCTCCGTATCGGCCTACGGAGGGACCCTGGTGGCGTCTGTGGTAATGACCTTGGTGGCAGGACCCGAGATCGTGGGGTTCGCCGAGGCGGCTCGAGTAGCCGCCCAACCGGTCCTGGTTGTCACGACCGGGGTCGCGGCTGCCCTGGCCTCGAGACATCTCCGGGCGGCCGCCTCGGTGGATCGGGCCGCGGCGATCACCACCAACAAGTCTTTCTTCTTGGTCATAGCGGTGGCCGGGATCAGCTATCTCTGCATCGCCGGGTTCGCGTGGAGCTTCAACCCGGTGTTTGCGCTGATCCCCAGCGCCTACGACATTCCCTGGCTGATCCCGGTGACCATTCTCTCCAACCTGTTTCTCAGCTTCACCTCCCCGCTTCGCGATCAATTGATCGCGTCCAACAAGGAAGTGCCGATGGCGAAAATCGATTTCGCCTCCCTGGCGATCCCGACGGTCGTCGCGACCACTGCCGGCTTGACCGGCGCCTTTGCCCGACCGTTGGGGATCATCGGGCAGAACCTCTATCGAACCATTCGCTACCGGTCGATTTGGAGATCAGTCTTCGCCGCGGCCTCGGAATAGTTTGAGGTAGAGAGAGAACCCGAGACGGACGGGGAGCCATTTCCAGGAGAACCTGACCGTCTCCAACTCGGGCGACTCGAGGAGGGCCATGATCCGTCGGGCCGAATCGTTGTCGCCGGACCTGATAGACCTGTAGGTGCCGCCGAGAACGAATTGGTGCATGTGCCGACTCCGGCACCGTTCGACCTCCCGCGGTGTCAGAACCCCGGAATCCTCTGCCCTCTTGAACACGTCGTTGAGACGCGACAGCGTGTCTTCGTTGAACATCCCTGTGGTTGTGGCCGACGGATGCACTGTGTACGCCGAGATCACCGCGGTTTCGGTCGTGGCCCCGAAGGCACCGAACAATCTCGCGTTCAGCGCAAAATCCATCGCCGCGCCGGCCTTGGCATCGAAACCCCCTGCAGCGGCATAGCCCTTGGCACTGACGACCAGGCCTGGAGTTCTGACGTACGACGAGCTCGACAACAGCGTCATCTGCGCTCGGTGAGGCTTCATCCGACGTCGCACCTGATGTCGCTCTGTCTTCATCGGCTGGCCGTCTATGTCCACGATCCTGACGCCAAAAACCCTGACATCGTCAGGCACGTGCTCACCAAGGCTCTTCAAGATGGCCTGGAGCCCGTCCTCGAGGAGATAGTCGTCATCATGAACGAAGAGGATGTATTCGCCACGGGCCCGCTCGATGAGCAGATTGTGATTGACGGACATGGAAACCGTGGGAACGTTGCGTGCGTAGCCGATGAGAGCCCCCTGCCGCGTCAATTCAGAAACTGCCTGTGCTGTTGCGGAGCCGTCGGAGTTGTCCGACACCAGGACCTCGACCGGGTCACCGGGAGTGATCTGACCGAGGACGGCCCGCAGGTTTCGCAATAAGAGCTCGGGTCGGTCCCTGGTCGGCACGCAGATCGACAGGAGAACCTCGGATACGGGTTCGAGGGCAGGCGATCTGGGCATCATCGGTAGCTCGACATGGTGGTGCGCGACCCCCGTGGAACGTAATGGGCTGACCGACCCAAATCATCTTCCAAACAGACCACGCCGCTTTGGGTCTTTGCTACCGGACGCGTCCGGGTAGATTACCCCTCGGAGGGAACGGGGTCCGAGGGGCATGAGTTCAAACACTGTAGAAACCACCATCAGCTCGGCTGTCTGGCGCGACAGGCGGCTCGTCGCGGTCATGGTGGTCATAGGTTTCCTGATCGGGCTCGGCTTCGGTTTCGTCGCCCGGACGTACTCCCCGACCGTGGCGGAGGCGTCTTTCCTGCTGAGTGAGGCACGGACGACCCCGGTCTTTGGCGTCAACGACCCCGCCGACCAGAAGCGCGTAGTGGCTGATCAGATCGCAATCCTCCAGTCGCCCGCGGTCCTGGCCGCCGCAGCCGGCAACCTGGCCGACATCACCGGCGAGACCCTCAGCGTCAACGACTTCGAGGAGAAACTCTCGATCCGATGGTCGGCCGACAGCAACGTTGCCACGGCAGCATTCAGGGGCGACTCAGAAGAGGAAGCAATCGGCGGAGCCAACGCCCTTCTCGACGCATATCAGGCATTGCTCGAAGAGCAGACCACCGCCAACAGCAGGGCGGCGATCAGCCTGATCGATGACGCGATCGCCGAGCAGCAAGCGGCGATCGACGGCCTCCAAGAAGATCTATTGGATCAAGGCGACGTGGAAGCGCTCACATTCCACTTGCCGGGGCTGATCGCCCGAGCCGCCGAGATCGTGGAAGAGCTGGGCGTGACCGGCGCGGGCGCGGCACGCCAGGAACTGGAACAAGAGCTCGATTCGATCACCCGGCAAATCGACATGATCCGACTGACGACCGACGTGGCTCCTTCGCAGGCTGTCACTCCCGCTCTGCAACGGACATTGGAGAACGCCATCGATGAGCAAGCCACACTGATCAGCAGGAGAAACGAGCTCGCCGTCGAGGCAGAGGTCAACAAGGCTCCGGCCGTCGTCTTCTCTCCAGCTAGGACCGTGGCAACGAATTCCGGAACTCTTCCGCTTCGTCTCGCGATGGCCGGGGGCCTGCTGGGATTGCTGGTTGGAGCAGCCGCCGCCTTCGCCCGAAGCTCTCGCACCGCCATCGTCAATCAAGGCGAAGAAGTCGCGCAGCTGATCGGCGCTCCTCTCCTGGCGAACATCACCGACTTCACCGGGGAGCAGATCTCGTCGGACCTGCCGGTGCGGGACAACCCCCGATCGGTGGCCGCCGAGGGCTTCCGATTCCTCGCGGCATCTCTGGAAGCCCGCGCTCCACACATGGTCAACAGGTCGATCGTCGTGGTCGGGATCGGGGTCGGGGGCGGCCAATCGACCACGACAGCCAATATGGCTCTGGCCGCGGCATCAGAGGGCACCCGCGTTCTCATCATCGATGCCGACTTCGGGAACCAGGCCCTCAGCCACATGTTCGACGTCGATCCGCACAGCGTCAAAGGGATCACAGACGTCGTGTCTGGAGGCCTCCCTTTGACTTCGGCGATGACCGGCATCGATGTCGCTCGGGGTGAATTGAACCTCATCAGCCGGGGCCAGGTGACCGTCGGCGCAGCCGGCTTCTTCCGTAGCGAGGCAGCCGATAAGTTCCTGTACGAGCTTCGTAGCGAATCAGATCTGATCCTGGTCGACACCCCTCCACTCCTCCAGGTTGCATACGCCACGACACTCGCTGCGAAGGTGGGGGCGGCGATCCTCGTTGTCCCTCGAGGAGCCCGGGTCCGGGACATCGAGGCGACTGCCGCTCACCTCCGTGGCATCGGTACCGAGATTCTTGGGTTCGCGTTCAACAAGGCGCCCATCGAAGCCCGAGGTCGTTCGCTAGTCGGTTCGATCAAGGAAGTCCCCGGCGATGGTGATTCCCTCCAGCCGGCGACCCAGCGCCGGCGGGGTTGACCACGGCCCGGCCCTCATCACCCCCGGTCTCGCTCGTCGACACCGGCCAGGTGTCAGGGTCGGAGCGATCCATCATCAACCCGACACGGATCCCGGCCATCGCTCTCGGGGTGCTCCTGGCCGGGTACATGCTGGGCGACAAGGGCTTTGCTTATCTGCACCTGCCGGGCACGCCCCTCTTCGTGGGCGAGGTCGCCCTGGCCATCATTGTTGTCTACCTCATCTGCTTCTATCCGATCAGCGACGACCGACTCCGCTCTCCAGCTCGCATCACGCTGGTCGTCTTTCTCCTCTACAGCGCTTTTCGCACCCTTCCCTATCTGGGTGAGCATGGAATCGACGCGCTTCGCGATGCCTCGCAGTGGTACTACGGGATTTTCGCCTTCTTCGTGGCCGACTTCGTCCGCCGCCGTGGGATAGGGCCCATCGTCGGTTGGTTTGCCAAGATCCTTCCCTGGTTCGTGCTGTGGGCACCCATCTCCCTGATCCTGAGTCAAGTGCTCACCTCCCCACTCGTCCCCGATTCAGATGTTCCGGTCTCTGCTCACCGAGGATCGAATACTTCCGTCTTGATCACGGCGTGCCTCGGTTTCATGTGGATGCTCGACGAAGAGGAGACCGGTATCACCCGGCGCCAGAGAGCGATCCTGACCTCGGTGGCCGGCCTCTTTCTCGTCGTTGCAGGTATCCAGAACCGGGGCGGCTTCTTGGCGGCAATCTCCGGTCTTGCCGTGATCTATTGGTACGCAAGGTCCGGGCAACGCCATTTCGTCGGGATCATCTGCACCGTTGTCATTCTCATCGGACTGATCTTCTCGGTGAGCGACATCCGAGTTTCGTTTTTCTCCAACGATCGGGACATCTCGGCACAGCAGGTAGTCGAGAACCTCGTGAGCGTCGTCAATCCCGATGCCGTCGCAACCTCCGGAGATCTGGCCAGCAACTCTTCCTGGCGTCTGGATCTGTGGAACGAGATCCTCCGCGATGTCAACCTCAACGCCCCTGTTCTCGGCAGAGGTTATGGCGTGAGCCTCGGCGGCCTGTATGGATTCGAAGGTCTCGGTGAGACCGAGCTCCGCTCCGCCCACAACTCTCACATGACCATCTTCGCTCGAAGCGGTTATCTCGGCGTGGGGCTCTGGTTCTTGATGTGGGTGATCTGGTTCATCGCCATGATTCGATCGAGGCGTGCCCTGGCGGCCCGAGGGTTCAAAATGGAGGCTGCGGTTGCCGTCGTGGCCATGGCCTGTGCCCTCGCGGTGCTCGTGAATGCGGTCTTCGATCCATCGATCGAGGGGCCCCCGGTGTCGGCGTGGATATGGTCGGTCTACGGGCTCGGATTGGGTTTGGTGCTGCTGAGCAGGCCGGACAGGGCGGCTCCGAATTGGGAACTGTCACCTGCGGCGCGCCCGGGGCGACTCGAACACCCAACTTCCTGATCCGTAGATCTCCAAGCGCTGTCCACAGGTGTCCACGGATATCCGTACAGGCTGGAACAGCGGACTTTCGGGTCCACTGGCGTCCATGCGTGTCCACGGACGTCCGCAGAGAATGGCTCCCAACTTGGCTCCCAACGGGCGTTGTGCCGGTCCAGCCCATTTCGAAAATGGGGTCAACCATCCTTGGTCTGCCGGAGGTGTTTGGTTGTCCGGATCACCCCGACCAGACGGCCTCGGCGGCGTAAGGTGCGACAGAATGGAGAATCGGGGATTCCTTCTGATCGCCGATATCACCGGATACACGGTTTACCTCAGCCAATCCGAACTCGCGCATGCCCAGGGAACGCTCAGCCAGCTGCTTGAGCTGCTGATCGAACACACCCGACCGCCGCTTCAGATATCGAGCCTAGAGGGAGACGCCGTCTTGAGCTACGCCCTGGAGGCCGGCTTCGTCAGCGGCCAGACCTTCATCGAGAGTATCGAGAGCACCTACATCAGCTTCCGCAGAGCGATCGAGCTAATGGTTCTCAACAACACCTGTCGATGCAACGCCTGTGCCAATGTCTCCTCACTCGACGTCAAGTTCCTCGTGCATTACGGGCCGTTCGTGATCCAACGCGTCGGCAACACGGCCCAGTTGTTGGGCAACGACGTCAACCTCATCCACCGGCTGCTCAAGAACTCGGTGACGGCCGACACCGGAATTCGGGCCTATCTTCTCTGCACCGATACGGCGATCAGAGTCCTGGGAATCGACCCGGTTTCTGAAGCCATGACCCGCCACCAGGAGACGGTCACCGATCTGGGAGACGTCTCCGTCTGGGTCAAGGACATGCACCCGGTTTACCAGGCGAGGAGGGACGAGGGGCAGGTGACCTACACAGAGAAAGAGGTCTTGACCACTCTCGAAGCCGAGATCGCGATGCCGAGGGAACTGGTGTGGGATTATCTCAACCAGTCCGAATTCCGCAACCTGGTGATCCAGTCCGACTCCTACGAGGTTCTCGACCGCGAGGCCGGCAAGGTCGGCCCCGGCAGCACGTATCAGTGTTATCACGGGAAGATGGTCGTTCCTCAATTGGTCGTCGAGTGGCGGCCCTTCGAGCGGGTGCTGCTGAGCCAGCGACTTCCCTTCAAGGGGCGGCCCGTCCATCTGCTCATCGACTTCCGACTAACGCCGACCGAGGTTGGAACTCGGCTGACCGAGACCGCCGCCCGGGTCTCCGGACCCGCGGCGAAACGCTTGTTGGCGCGGCTGTTCATCCGCAGCCAGCGCCAACGCAGCCAGCGCGGCCTCAACGACTTCCGGGACCAGATCCAGGGTGATCTAGCGGCTCATCAAGCCATCGCTAGCCGGGAAAACGGCTGAAGCCGGCCCGGTGGTTCGGTTCCACTCGGAGCAAGGCGTCGGCATTGGGCAGGTCACGCATGGTGGCGATGTAGTTCTCGGTCGGCTCGCCGTAGACCTCGAAGCCGATCGGTTCCAGGTAGTCGTAGGCAGTTCGGGCCCGGGCGACGGCGCCCTCCATGTGGGCGTCCATGGCGTCTGCATCGGCGAAAATGTGAACGATACTGACCATTGTTCCCGCCTCGTTGGCGTAGAAGTTCTGGAAGACCGTTCTGGGCTTTTCCGCCTCGAGATCAGGCAGCACCTGGTCCACACTGCTCCACCACTCGCCCTCGCGCCCCTCCTTGATGTGAAAGTGGCTTATGTAGGCAATTGGTCCAGACATGACTGCGAACCTAGCGCGAGGGACCTCGAGCGCGTCCATGCACCGCTGGGCCCCAGATAGAAACTGAGCGGCTTCATTCCAATGAACCAGGTCAGGTCCTTCAGCTCACCGCCTCGGTGATTTGCATAACCAGAGCGGTCAATAAGACCACGAAATGAAGAACGAGGCCGTCCGGCCCTTCTGCTGCACAGGTTGCATCAGCGCGCCCGGGGCGACTCGAACACCCAACCTCCTGATCCGTAGTCAGACGCTCTATCCAATTGAGCTACGGGCGCGGAACTCCAATTATCGCAGCGGTACCTGGCTAGGGCCAGCTAGGACCCGTATTGAACGCATACTCCTCGATCGATCTTGTAGCTTCGACCCGATGAGTCTCATCCTCAACCTCATCGTGACCGCGGCCTCGCTGGCCATCGCCATTTGGATCGTCGACGGTCTCGAATTCAGCGGTAGCTGGTGGGAGTTCGCGATCGTCGCCGTGATCCTCGGGCTGGCGAACATCATCGTCAAACCCATCCTCCGCCTGTTGAGCCTGCCGATCGTCCTCATCACGTTTGGCCTGTTCCTGATCGTCGTCAACGCCCTGGTCCTCCAACTGGTGGTTTGGCTCGGCGGCCCGACCATGATGGATCTGGGGCTCACCTCCACCGGGTTCTTCTGGGCGACGTTCCTGGGAGCCATCGTCATCTCGATCGCCACCTGGGTCCTCAACATCGTCTTGCCCGACGGCGACTAGGCGACCTGGCCGTGAGGGCCGCCAGCTCCGTCGGAGATCAGACCTTGGCCCAGTAGCCCTCTGTCGACTTGCTCCTGGCCAGAGAGTCGGCATCTTCGAAGCCGGGTGCCATGGCCGCTTCGGTCCCGGGCATCACCTCGTGATGATCGATATTGAGAAGTCGGAGCCAACTCTGCTGACCCAAGGTCAATCCGACGAAGCACCCCAACTCGACGAGTTCGGGCTCGGTGAAGTATTGATACATCCGCTCCCAGAACAGGTCATCGGTGTCGAGATGCCAGGCAATCGCCTCGGTGTAGGCCAAAGCGGCCTTCTGCCGGTCGTCATAGCGCTCCGAGCGCTCGAAGTTCATCAGGTCGTCGTATTGGCCCTCGACTAGACCCAGCGCCTTCCCTTTCTCCGACCGTTGGTTCCCGCAGTACTCGCATTTGACGGAGCGGGACACGTAGACCCGGCACAACTCTTTGATCTCGTGGTCGAGGATTCCGTCACGGAACAGGTTTTGCCAGCTCTCGGCGAAAGACCAGAAGGCCGCCGGGACGTGGGCCCGAATTGCCGAGCTCTCCGGACGCGGCGTCCCCTCCCGAGCGCAGCGCTCCATCTCCTCCCGCATCTCCGGTGTCATGTCTTCGAGCGGCACATAGCTGATGCGTTGCTTCTCACCCATCGAGGTCTCCAGTCGTGCGAGGCAGAGCACCAGAGGTTACCCGGAACGGACATCCACCCCCCCGGCCTCGACCCCGATCTCGGTGGCCTTGATCGCCACCCACACGTTCTCGCCTTCACCTAGTTCAAGCGCGCCAGACGCCTCCGAAGTCACTTCGACGGTTAGGGGAATGGGCGCTCCGGTGCGGATCCGGGTGCGCTCACCCAGACGTTCCATCACGACGATGGTGGTCTGCCATGTGTTTCGTGGGCTGCCTTCGGGCGAGTTTCGGTGCAGTGAGATCGCCGAGGGCCTGATCGTCAGCAAGACCTCGCCCTGGATGTCCTGTTCGGGCAGGTGGATCAGATGCGATCCGACCTCCACCTGGCCATCAGAGGCGTTGCCAAAGAGCAGGTTGGATCCAGCCAGATCAGCTGCATATGGAGATCGTGGCCGCAGACGGATCTCATCCGGCGATCCTGCCTGCGTCACCGCGCCGTTCTCGATGATGTGGACCTCGTCGGCGAGGAGAAACGCCTCAGTCGGGTCGTGAGTGATGACGAGACGAGGACCGCGGAAGTCCTCCAAATGCTGGGCGAGCACCCGTCGCAGATCCACCCGGGTGGTCACGTCGAGGGCGGACAGGGGCTCATCGAGGAGAAGGAGATCCGGGTCGATAACGAGGGCTCGGGCCAGGGCGACCCGCTGCGCCTGACCGCCGGAGAGCTGAGGCGGCTTGCTTCGTTCGAGGCCGGTGAGATCGAGACGCCCCAGCCAGGATCCGGCACGATCCATCGCCTCGGCACGGCTCACACCGCGACTCCGCAATCCGAACGCGATGTTCTCGAGCACCGTCATGTGGGGAAACAACAGATAATCCTGGAACACGACCCCGATGCGACGGGCTTCGGGCGGTACGAAGACATCCGCCGACGGGTCGTCGAGGATGGTGCCGGCGAGACCGATCTGACCCGAATCGATCGTCAACAGGCCGGCAATCGCCGCCACCGCTGTCGATTTTCCCGCCCCGTTTGGGCCGAGCAGCGCAGTCGTGGTCCCGACAGGGATGGACAGGCTCAGGTCGATCCGGAAAGAATCTCCCCGGCGCAGACCGAAGTCTGCTTCCAGCCCCTGTCCTACAACGCCTTCCACCAACGCTCCCGGAGGGCGACCAGGACGGTAAGGGAAACGACGACCATCACGAGGCTCAGCGCCACCGCGGTGTCACGATCGCTCTCCAGTGCTACGAACACGGCCAGCGGCAATGTTTGGGTTCGTCCCTGGAGATTCCCGGCAAAGGTGATGGTCGCCCCGAACTCACCGAATGCCCGGGCCCAGGTCAGCACGAGTCCGGCAACCAACGAGGGCCCGATCATGGGCAAGGTCACCCGGCGCAACACCGTCCAACGACCGGCGCCGAGACTTGCCGCCGCACCCTCGTATCGCTGATCGAGATTCCGGAGTGCCCCTTCCACCGTGATCACCAGAAACGGCATTGCGACGAAAGTGTTCGCTACCACCACCCCCCAGGTCGAGAAAGGGAGCAGCAAGCCAGTCGCCTGGTCGAGGGGCGCTCCCACCAGGCCACGACGGCCCAGCGCGAAGAGAAGGGCGGCACCACCCACCACCGGGGGCAATACCAGGGGCAGGGTCACCAGTCCACGAACCAGGGGACGCCCGGGAAAATCGAGACGGGCCATCATCCACGCCAGTGGGATTCCCACGATGACCGCTATCAGCGTCGCTATCAACGAGGTCACCAATGAGAGCCGGAGGGCATCGGTCACCACGTCGCCGGCAAGCAGAGCGGGGAGGTCAGACCAGGGCACGCGTGCCAGAAGTCCGAGGAAAGGCACGACGAACATGGCCAAGCCAATGGACCCCAGTACGACCAACAAGACCGGGGGACGCCGTCTGCGGGGCCTGACGGCAGAGTCAGCCATCAAGGTGATGCAAACCCATAGCTGATAAGGATCGCCTGTCCTTCGTCGGAAAGCACGAACTCCACCCAGGCCACGGCCGCGTCCGGGTTTGGAGCGCCAGCCAAGGTCGCGATCGGATACTCGGCGACAACGTTCACATCCGCCGGAATCTCGAGTCCTTCAACCGTCCCGGAGGTGGAGAGGACGTCGGTCACATAGGTGATCCCGGCATCGAGCTCCCCGGCATCGATCTTGGTGAGAAGGGCTCGGACATCGGGCTCGTTGGTGTCGATGGAAGCGGTGACTCCGGCGTTGTCCAACGCCTGCCGTCCGAAATCGCCACACGGAACGTCCTCGGCGCAGAGCCCGATCAGCAACTCCTCCCTGTCGAAGTCTTCCAGGCCAGTCACGCCACCGGGGTTGCCGGTGGGCACGGCGATCTGGAGGGAATTGGTGGCAAAGATCTCGGCCTCTCCCGATAGCTCTCCCGCCTCCGCCACCTGGCTCATGTTGGACGTATTGGCCGAAGCGAACACATCGGCTGGGGCCCCCTCCAAGATCTGCTCTCTGAGGGCCGAGCTCGATCCGAGGTTCAATACGACGTCGACGTCAGGGTGGGCCTCCTCGAACGCGGACTCCATCTCGGCGAAAGCGTCCGTCAGCGACGCCGCTGCCGAAACCAACAACTCACCCTCTACCGGCGAACCTGAGCAGGCGATGACCAGGCCAAGGACACAGACGGTGACAATCAGGCGGGCGTCCCTCATAAGCAGTCCTTTAGTCTCACTGTGACTAGTCGAGGACCCTACTCTCATGGGCAATGCAGGAGTTCGAGCCATCGCTCACCGAATACGCCGTCCTCGGTCTTCTTGCCGATGGGCCTACTCACGGCTTCGCGATCTCCAAAGCCCTACAGCCCGACGCCGAGGTGGGGCGAGTGATCACGGTGAGGAGACCCCTGGTGTACCGGGCCCTCGATCGTCTGGTCGATGCCAGGCTCGCCGAACCGGCCCACACCGAGCCAGGAACGGCCGGTCCCAATCGGGTTGTCCACCGGGTCACCCGTGCCGGGAGGCGCCGTCTCGATTCGTGGCTGGACAGACCAGTGGCGCACGTGCGTGACATGCGGATCGAGTTCCAGCTCAAGCTGGCCCTTCTTCAACGGCTGGGACGGTCTCCATGGGAGCTCGTGGTCGCCCAGCACGAGGCTCTCGAACCGACACTTGCCGCTCTCGACGTACCTACCCCGGGTCCGGTCGACTATCTCGAGCTGTGGCGCCGTCATAACGCGGCAGCCGCTGCCTCATATCTGGAGAGTCTGGAAAGGCATTACTCCGGCTGACCCTCCCGCGGGAAATGGGGCGTTTACCCGATGTCATTTTGTTGTCGCACGCGGCAATGTCACAGGGATGGATACGACGAAGCGTTCTCCCACGGGCTATGTCATGTTTGCCGTAACAGCGACGCTGGGAGGGATCAACGTCCTGGCCGTTCGCATCAGTGTCGGAGAACTGGCCCCATTCTGGGCTGCGGGGCTTCGATTCAGCCTGGCTGCAGTCATCTTCATCGTCATCACGCTGGCGTTGCGCTTGCCATGGCCCAGAGGTCGTCTGCTTTTCCTCACCGTCGTCAACGGCCTGCTTGGCATCTCCCTCTTCTATGCCCTCGGCTACTGGGCATTGGTACGGGTGAACGCGGCGACGGCGACAGTGGTCCTCGCCCTGGTCCCTTTGGTAACGCTGCTCTTGGCCGCGGCGCAGCGATTCGAGCGCATCAACCGTAGGGCCGTAGCCGGCTCCCTTCTTGCCGTGGCCGGGATCGCCTGGATGGTCATCGGACCGGGAGAGGTCACTCCCGCGGTGCTCCCGCTGCTCGCCCTTCTTGGGGCGACGGTGTGCGTCGGAGAGAGCGTCATCGTGTCCAAGATGATCTCTGCCAATCACCCGGCGATCACCAACGCCGTGTCGCTCACGGTCGGGGCGCTGACTCTCCTCGGGATGTCGGCTCTCACCGGGGAGCAATGGGCCCTGCCCCGTCAAACCGAGGTGGTGTGGTCACTCGTCTATCTCGTCACGCTCGGGTCGGTCGGGGTGTTCGCCCTCGTCCTCCTCGTCGTCAGACGACTGACTGCATCCGCCACGTCGTACATGTTCGTTCTCTTCCCTTTGGTGGCGATTGTGGTCGGCCCGTGGCTGGTCGATGAGCCGGTGTCTGCGGCAGGGGCAGCGGGAGCCGTCCTGGTGATGATCGGAGTCTGGCTCGGCGCCCTTTCCCCAGGCTCAACGCGCTCGAGGCGGGTGCGGCCAGCCGAACGGACGACTCCGGTTCTCGATCCAGGCTGACCCGAGCGACTACCAGCGGTCGGTAGGGTCGGGCCTCATGGCCCGCGTCGACTCGGAGCTTCGTGTCACCGAGTTGCTGGCCTCGCTGTCGCTCGCCACCGACGTCGGCACCGGCCAGCCGATGGGACATGGTCTCGCCACCAGCCTGCTGGCGGTGGCTGTGGCTCAGGAGCTGGGGTGCGGGCTTGAACAGATTCGCCATGTGCAACAGGTCTCTTTGATTCGGTTTCTCGGGTGCAACGCCGATGCCGGGGACACCGCCCGAATGGCCGGGGGCAACGAGTTCACGCTGATGGCGGCATTGGCCCCGACCCACATGGGGAGCGCTGGAGAGACCTTGCGGGCCATGGTCCGAACGGCGGGCGCTGGTCAACCCCTGACAACGCGTGCCCGTCTGGTGGCATCGGCGTTGGCCGACACCGATGCCGATGCCCGCAGCCTGTCCCAGCACTGCGAAGTCGGGGCAATGATGGCCAAGCGGCTCGGTCTCGATCAGGAGGTGGTCATCGCACTCGAGCATTCCTACGAGCGATGGGATGGCGGCGGGCATCCCAGTGGCCTGAAGGGTGATGAGATTCCTCTCGAGACACGCATTGGAATCGTTGCCCGTGATGTGGACCTGTTCTTCCGGGGAGATCGAGACGTGACCGGGATGCTGCGCGAGCGGCAAGGAAAGGCCTACGACCCGAGGATCGTGGATGTCGTCATCGGGCTGGATCAACCGCACCGAGAGGCCGAGTGGAATGACGTGCTCGGAGCCGAGCCGAAACCGCTTGCCTACGTCGATGACATCGACCAGGCGCTTGGCCGTGGTCGCCGACTATGTCGACCTCAAATCGTCGTGGACCCGTGGGCACTCACGACGGGTGGCTGATCTCGCCGGTGACGCGGGGCTCGGATTGGGGATGAGCGACGAGCGATGCCGTGATCTGCGCCGGGCAGCATTGGTGCACGACCTGGGCCGTGTTGGTGTGGAGAATGGGATCTGGGACAAGCCAGAGCAGTTGGCGACAGCGGAACGAGAGAAGGTCAGGCTCCACCCCTACCTGACCGAACGGATCCTTTCCCGGTGTCCTGCCCTCGCCGGACTGGGGGATGTCGCCTCGAGTCATCACGAGCGGCTCGATGGCTCCGGTTATCACCGCCAGACGACCAGGGAGCAGACCACCGAGGAGGCGAGGGTCCTGGCGGCGGCAGACGTCCTGGCAGCCCTCACCGCAGATCGACCGCACCGGGCACGATTCGACCTCGAAGAGGCAGCGAGCATGATGCAGGCCGAGGTGGCGGCGGGAAGGCTCGAGCCAGAGGCGGTGGCGGCGGTCGTGTCGGCGGCCGGAGGGCCAACGACCTCGGCGAGGGCGGCCAATCCAGGAGGTCTGACCGACCGGGAGGTTGAGGTACTCCGCTTGCTGGCACGTGGTGGCACCAACCGTCGCATCGGCGAAGAGCTGTTCATCTCGCCAAAGACGGTGGGACGACACGTTGAGAACATCTACCTCAAGATCGGAGTGTCGACGCGAGCTGGAGCCGCCCTCTACGCAATGGAGCACCGTCTCCTCGGGTGACGCCGCGGCGAGACGGATGGGATGGCGCGGTTGGGCGGCTGGCCCGCCCGACCTTCGGCTCCCACAAGATGGGTCACCTCGAGACAATGCGCTTCGGCCATGCTCGTCAGCGGGGCCCTGACCCTGCCCCTGCTGGGACGAGTGGTCGACGAGTCGATCCATTCAGCTCGCTGAGAGAGTCGATCCGAGCCAGGTCCAGTTCGAGGGTGTCCCCGGTCAGGTAGACGTCGATCGAGTCGTCGGTAGCGATCGTCACAGTTCCGGTCCCGAGGACCTGCATGACGCCGTCCCGTCCAACGAGACCAGTCGACTCGTCGATCCCGAGCACCGCGAGGCCACCCATCCGCTTCAAGAACGGTGAGAACCAGCGTCGGACCCGCAGTCGGTCGAAATGAGGAGCGACCACGAATCCCTGCAGGAGCCCGAATCCCGGGATCAACCGGAACGGATCGGGAGGATAGAGATTGAGGCGACGCTCGAAGAGGTCGATGGCGCCTGCCGAAGACCCGGTCACCCCCGCGCCTGCTTCCCAGCGGGCAATGATCGCCTCGAGAATGGGCGAGCCGGAGAGGGCGGCTATCAGCCGATTGGGCACACCCCCGGGGAGGACGATCACGTCTGCATCCTGCACCATCTCCAGTGCGATCCGATCGCTGCCTGAGTTCGGGATGACAACGCGTGCCCTCGCTCCCAGACTGGTCCAATGAGCCTGAGCCAGGGCGCCGGCCGGTGCCGCCTGGCTCCTGAACGAGGCGAGCGGCAGGATCACGACCTCGGGTGCGAATACGCCCACTTCGTCGAGCATGCGCCGGTCGATGGGCAGGGTCGGCTCGTAGTGCTCCAGACCGCCCAGCAGCCCGATTGGCCCCGGCATCATGCCACCGCCTCGAGCTCGCGGGCGCGCTGGTCCTCGGCGGGTGCGCGTCGCCCGCGCAGCATGCCGAGCGCCGGCCCGATACCCACTGCCACCGGCAGCCAGTACGAGACAAGCCGATAGGAGAGCACCGCCATCACTGCGACGCCGACCGGCACGCCCAGGGCGGCATAGGTGGCAGCGAGGGCCGATTCGAGGACGCCGAGCCAGCCGGGGGTCAGCTCGGGGAGGGCGTTGATCAGATTGGCCAGGCCATAGCCGACGAGCAGAACCGCCGGGTGGAGGCGGACGCCAAAGCCGAGGAACATCACCCACAGCGCCGCCGCATCGACGATCCAGCTCAGCGCCGCCCAGCCCATGAGCGGAATCAGTCGGCGCACCGGCACCGGCGTCATCGCCTGCAACTCCCAGTCTCGGGACTCGGCCGACACGCCGAGCCGGGAGCCGACCACATTCAGCACCCGTGCAGCACGGGCACGGAAACGTCGAACCCGCAATGCGGCGACCGCCGCGATGCCGACTGCAGCGAGGACACCGAAGACCAATGCCGGTCCGGCGAGATGAGCCGGGCCGACCAGGTCTCCGGGAAGACCCGAGGCAGTGCCGAATCCCACCACGAGAGCCAGGGTGGACATCGAGACCCACCATGAGATGAGCATCGAGGCGACGGTCCTCGGGACCGGGTTTCCGAGCCGCCACGATTGCCCTGGCGGCGAAGATGCTTCCCGCCGCCCCGCCGCCGGGGAGAATTCGGCTCAGGGAGAAAGCGCCCATCGAGATCCGGAGAGCCCGACCGCGGCCGAGGCTCCCGCCCAGACCCCGAATCGATGACCGGTAGACGTTGGACAGGCTGTAGACCCAGATCCCTTCCATGAGGAGCGCGGCGGCGACCAGCCACCCGCTCCTGGTGACCAAGTGGCCGATGGCCTCGCGGATCTCCGCATGGTTTGTTGCACCCATCCGGACGAGGAGGACGAGCGAGAGGACCATCAGCCCCCAGCGGAGGATTCGGCCCAGTGACAGGTTTCCGCGGCTCACAGGAGCAGAGTCAGCGACGACGTCGGAAGCGACAATCGGGGACGACCCTCGGGCTCCCCTGACCCGATCGGGGAGGCTGTAGGTGACATGGTGTGACATGTCGCCAACGTATGGACAGGGGCGTCGCCCGTCGTCGGCCGCCAGAATGCAATCGGCCGTACATCCCCAGATGTACGAGAGGGGTTCAGCGCCCGGGGATCACCAACCCTGACTCATAGGCGAGTACGACCAGCTGGGCTCGGTCCCGAGCACCGAGTTTGGTGAGGATCCGGGACACATGCGTCTTGACGGTGGCATGGGACACGACAAGGGCATCGGCGATCTCGGCGTTGCTGAGCCCTCGTCCTACCTCGATCATGATCTCCCGCTCACGCCCGGTGAGGAGCTCCAGGCCCCGGACGGTCCGATCGTCTGCGATGGCCGGGCGCACTGCGAACTCTGCGATCAGGCGACGGGTGATCGAAGGAGCCAGCAATGCCTCGCCCTCGGCGAGGACCCGAATTGCCGCGACGAGCTCCTCGGGTGGGACGTCCTTGAGAAGGAAACCACTGGCACCGGCTCTCAAGGCGGCGTAGACGTACTCGTCCGTGTCGAAAGTGGTCAGGATCAGGACCCGCACGTCGGTCAGATCCGGATCGGCGACGATTCGCTTCGTTGCCTCGATCCCGTCGACCATCGGCATCCGGATGTCCATCAGGAGAACGTCGGGTCGTTGCTCCCGAGCGAGCTCCACCGCCTCCAGCCCGTTACCCGCCTCGCCCACCAGCTCGAGGCCATCCGAATGTGTGATGATGGTCTCCAGGCCGGCACGAACCAACGCCTGATCGTCGGCGACGCCGACTCGCGTCATCCGTCGTCCCGCTCGAACGGGAATCGTGCCTCGATCCGATACCCACCGTTGCTAGTCGAGCCTGCTTCCAAAGAACCTCCGTATAGGGAAGCTCGCTCCTCCATCCCGGAGATGCCGTGGCCACCACCCTCGATGGGCTCGACTGGCCTGATTGGAGGGCCGTTTCCGACGACGACCACGAGGGCGCCGTCGGAGGCCCCCAGCGTCAGCTCGGCTCGATCAACGCCGGCGTGACGCACCACGTTCGTCAACGCCTCCTGGGCAACGCGGTAGGCAGCGACCGCCATACCCGGCGGTACCCGGTCTAACGGTCCGGAGCGGCTGACTTCCACTTCCAGCCCGGCGCGTCGTACTTCCTCGACCAGCCGCTCGATGTCGTCGAGGCCGGGAGCGGGCTGCGTGAGCGAATCCTCTCCCTCCCGGAGCACCCCGACCAGACGCCTCATGTCGGCGAGGGCCTCCCGGCTCGACTTTTCGATCGTCTCGAGGGCTCGCTGAGCCGCCTCGGGGTCCTGGCGGCCCGCCAAGCGACCGCTGCCCGCCTGCAAGGCGACAACAGTCATGCTGTGAGCGACCACGTCGTGGAGCTCCCGGGCGATGCGGAGACGCTCCTCGCTCACCGCCCGGCGGGCCAGCTCCTCCCGGGCCGCGGCCAACTCCGCCGCCCGCTGCTCGTGTTGGATCGCCGCCGTCCGCCATCTGCGAACGACATCGCCGAGGAACCATGCCGCTCCGATCAGGAGAGTGAAGAGGGCCAGCGAGCTGAAGTCGGGAAAGCTCGGCCCGACGAAGATCAGTATCAACATCACCAGTTCGACGACGACCAGAGCGAGCAACGACCGTGGTCGCTCCTCCGCCGCGGCCACGGTGTAGACCGCGATCAGGATCCCGGGCCCGAGCAAGTACACCGGCATGTCCAACCCCAGGGTGTAGATCGCTGCAGTGACCAGCATCACCGCGAGGACTGCCAGCGGCCACAGCCTCCGGAAGGCGAGCGAGCCCCCATGGACGATCAACAGGATCACCCCAAAAGCGGTCGGTTCTTCGTTGCCGAGGACCTCGGCGTACAGATCCAACGCGGCGAGAGTGGCGATGACGGCCAGCGCCAAGTCGAGGAACGCCAAACGCCACCACTGCCACTGATTCGGTCGCAGAGCTGTGTCGGTGGCAGTCATGCGATTCGCCCGAATCTATCGACCCAGCAGCTCCATTTGGAGGGTATCCAATCAGCGGAGAGGGAGGGATTTGAACCCTCGAGGAGGTTTAACACCCCCTACTCGCTTAGCAGGCGAGCGCCTTCGACCACTCGGCCACCTCTCCATGAGCGGCATCGGCCGCCATCTGTACGTTATCCGTTCTCGAATCCAGGACTCAGTCGGGCGGAGGGGGTGGGATTCGAACCCACGAGACCCGGATCGGGCCCAACGGTTTTCAAGACCGTCTCCTTAGACCACTCGGACACCCCTCCAGGCGACGCGCACGCGGCATCAGGGTACCGGCGGACCCTTCTCATCATCGACGTACCATCGGTCCGACGTATCGACGTGATCATCAGGCTCACCGGGTGTGCTCGACGCAGCCAGCTTGGCGGAGGGGGAGGGATTCGAACCCTCGAGGAGGCGTCAGCCCCCTACGGCATTTCGAGTGCCGCGCACTAGACCGGACTATGCGACCCCTCCAGGGGGCGGCTTTGGCGGAGGGAGAGGGATTTGAACCCTCGAGGGAGCGTGAACCCCCAACGGCATTTCCAGTGCCGCGCACTAGACCGGACTATGCGATCCCTCCAGAGCTGCGTTGCCGGACCCGGCAGGCGGATAGAGGATAATCGACGCCCATGGCTGAGCCGCTGCCCTCCGATCGCTACATCGACCCGATGCGGCGGGCCCTGGAAGCCGCAGCAGAGGCAGCGGGCCATGGTGACGTTCCGGTGGGGGCGGTTCTGCTCGACGAAACCGGGGTGGTGGTCGGAGTCGATCACAATCGGCGGGAAGAGCTGTCCGATCCCACGGCGCATGCCGAGATCCTGATCATTTCGGCTCGGGCGAAGGAGATCGACGACTGGCGACTGACCGGACACACCCTCGTTGTGACCCTCGAGCCCTGTCCCATGTGCGCCGGGGCGGCGGTGCTGGCACGACTCGATCGCATCGTGTATGGAGCGGCGGACCTCAAGGCAGGCGCCGCCTGGTCTCTCTACAACATCCCTCAGGATCGCCGGCTCAACCACAGGATCGACCTGGTCGAAGGCGTCCTCGCCGACGAGTGTTCCGCCCTCCTCAGCGATTTCTTCGTCGATCGGCGCTGACTCAGGCCGGGACCGCCGATTCTGAGGAGACGAGCCATCGGTCCCACAGCGCGTAGACCAGTGCGCCGATCCCGAGGACGACGGCAACTGCGGAGAACGCCGTTCGATAGTCGAAGCCATCGATCACCACGCCAACCGCCGGGGCGGAGACAAGAAGGGCGATGTCGAAGATCGAGGTGAAGATCGACATCGCCGAGCCTCGCTCGGCGGTTCGGGCCCGACTCACCACCTGACTGGTGAGGATGGGGAACAAGGCACCGTGGGCCAGACCCGCGGCCATGGCGGCCGCCGCGATAACGGCGGCATTGCCGGCCACGGCCATCAGAAGGAGGGCCGTTCCGTATGCCAAGAGGGCGCCCGTGACCAGCGGACGTTGCGGGACCCGGTCGTAGTGCCTCCCGCCGACGATTCTCGTTGCGGCTGCGGTCACGCCGTATACCCCAAAGAAGAGGCCGGTAGAGCCGACGCCGCGGTCGTCGACGAAGGTCCGGGTAAAAGTGAACACTGTCTCCATGCCGATGCTGAAGGTGAGGGTCACCCACCACAGCGGGAGCAGGTTCGTTTGAGCCAGGGCGGCCCAAAAGCCACGTCGGGGACGATGGCCGAGGACGGGTAGCACGGGCAGACGCCACACCAGGAACCATGAGGTGAGACTTGCCGCCGAAGCCAATACGAACATCGCCGGGTACCCGAAAGCGTCGATGACGAGGTCGCCGGCGATGCCGCCCAAGGCGATGGGAAACAGCCCGGACAGACCGAACAGCGCAAGACCCTGGGTTCGATGCTTGACCGGGATCGAGTCGGCCCCGTAGGTGAGCATGGTGGTGAAGAGAGCGATCTGAAGCACCCTTTGCGTGAGGAAGAGCACCCATAGGAGCGGTCCCCAGACGGTTGTGAAAGCCAGAGCGAGCACGACTGCCGCATTCAGCAGCCCGGTGACGAGGAGAACGGTGCGACGGTGGGTCAGGTCGAGGATTCGGCCCAGGGCAGGCCGGAAGAGAAGGGCCAGGACCGCTCCACCGGCATAGAGAACGCCGATGAGCGACTCGGTGATCCCGAGAGTCTCCAGGTAGCCCGGGAAATTGACCAGGAGGAAGAACGACATCTCCTGGAGCAGGGCGGCCGCGAAGACCTTGCGCGAAATTGGGACCGAAGCGGGCGGACACAGCCGATGGAAGGTAACAGCGCCGTCCAGTGCATTCGTAGGAATATGGTGCTCGCCTACCCTTGTGATCGATCGTGATAGGCGGGGCGCTAGGGGTGCCCTGAACCCGAAATCCTCTCCATGCGGGGCTGAGTTCCCCGCCCGAGGGTCCACGTGACGCCGATCAGATGGTGGACACGGGACGTTGACGGTCGGGTCCTGCGCGGCGGAGCACCACGAACCGGGTCAGATCCGGAAGGAAGCAGCTCTAAGTGGACCGCTCCGGGTGACGCAGGGCGGCCTGACCCGAGTCCACGCCCCCCATCCCCGGTGTCGCAAGGTCTCGACGGCGGGGGCACGATCTATTCCGTTCTACGTTCTACGACTTGTCGGCTTTGCGGAGCCGGACCCCGTAGACGAAGCCGAACAGGCCCATGCGCCAGACCTGCTCGGCGGTGAGGGCGTGACCCGAGAACAGAGTTTCGGGTGGCGGAAGGGAATCCAGCGAGCGGTGGAGGTACCAGTACTCCCCGGGGGCGCCCGGCGAAGAGCAGCCCGACAAGCGGGAGCAACACGGCGGTGCCGATCCGGTGCAGGACGCGGAGCACAACGTTTCGGGGCCGGGCCAGGTCGACCACCACCGCCGACGAACCCGGTTTCAGGACCCTGTGGATCTCGGCCAGCGTGTCATCGACCGAGCTCAGGTTTCGGAACACGAACCCGCTGAAAACCGCGTCGAGAGATCCCTCTCTGAGAGGGAGCGATTCCCCGGCCCCGACCACACGGTCCGGGACCGGGCTCAGTGCCAGCATCTCGATGACCGGATCGAGGCCCACGACGACCCGGCCCTTGAAATCGGTGGCCCCTGTGCCGCAACCCAGGTCGAGGACCGTTCCCGGCTCCAACATGTCGATTCCCGCTGCTCGCCACTTCTTCTCCTGGCCCAGGGAGAGGATGCGGTTGATCAGGTCGTATCGGGCGGCGATCCGGGCAAAGATCGGGTCGGAGATGTCACTCACGGCTCGATGAGATCGAACCCGGTGTAGGGGCGAAGGGCTTCGGGGATCACCACCGACCCGTCGGGCTGCTGATGGTTCTCGAGCAGGGCCAGGATGGTGCGGCCCACCGCACAGGCCGTTCCATTCAGGGTGTGCACCACCTCATTCCCCGTATCGGTCCTCATCCTCACCTTGAGACGGCGGGCCTGGAAATCGGTGGTGTTGGAGCACGATGTGATCTCCCGATACGCCTGCTGACCCGGGAACCAGGCTTCGATGTCGTACTTCTTGGCCGCCGATGCACCGAGGTCTCCTGCCGCGACATTCACCACCCGATAAGGGATCTCCAGCTCCCCTACCAAGTTCTCCTCGACGCCGAGCAGATGGTCGTGCTCAGCCGGAGACTGGTCGGGAGTGGTGAACACGAACATCTCGACCTTGTCGAACTGATGCACCCGGAATATCCCGGCCGTGTCCTTCCCATAAGTTCCCGATTCCCGCCGGAAACAGGTCGAGAAACCTGCATATCGGAATGGAAGATCCGCTTGATCCAGGATCTCATCGGCGTGATACGCGGCGAGAGGGACTTCGGCGGTTCCCACGAGGAACAACTCGTCACGAGGGATCTCGTAGACCTGCTCCCGCGCCTCGGGGAAGAACCCGGTGCCGACCAGGGCCTCCTCGCGCACCAGCACCGGCGGGACCATCGGCAAGAACCCCGCAGCCACCAGATGGTCCATGGCCCAGCGCACCAGCGAGAACTCGAGCATCGCTCCCTTGCCCTTGAGATAGGCGAATCGGCTGCCTGACACCTTGGCGGCGCGGACGGTGTCGATGATCCCGAGCAGCTCGCCGAGGGTGGCGTGATCGGAGCCTTCAGTTGCGCCCGCCCCGATCCGCTTGATCTCCTTGCTGTCCTCTTCGCCGAACCCCTCGGCAGCATCGGGCGCCACCAGATTGGGGACTTCGAGGATTGCCAGGTCGAACTCCGACTCCAGCCGGTCGACCTCCCCAGCCGCGTCCTTCACCTGAGCGGCGAGGTCGGCCACCGCGGCTATTGCTGACTCCTTTGCCTCTCCCTCGAGAGCGGCGATCTCGCGTCCCGACTCCTTCTGTCTGGCCCGAAGCTGCTTCGGCGTTCTGGCGGGCGGAGCGGAGGTCCGCCTCGAGGGTGATGACCGCGTCGAGATCGAGCTTCGAGCCTCGTCGTGCCAATGAATCTCTGATCGCGTCGGGGTCGTCTCGGAGCAGTCGGGGATCGATCATGAGGCCGACGATGGTACCGAGCCGCCTCGAGCCGCCCCTACTCGTCGTTCACCTCGAAGAGCACGCTCACGACGTTGTCTTCGAGGTCAACGTCGTTGGTGACCGCACTGAGGCTGGCCGCCACCTCATAGAGGGTGCCGGGAGTGACCGGGATCTCGAGGAAATGCACCGCCGTCTGCTCACCAGGCGCGAGCACAGGCACCATCTCCGAGAGCACTACCGGGTCTGACTCGCCGGTAAGGGTGAGCTCGATCGGCTCGGGCTCGCTGGCCACATTGCCGGCGTTGCCCACGACGACAGAGAAATTCAGTAGCTCGGTGGCAGGCACGATCGCCTGGTCGGAGGGATCGACGTTCCACAGTGGATCGGAAGTGATCGAAGACACCTGGAGACCGGGCCGCAGCGCGATCCCGCTGACCGGCGAGCGCGCCGCCTCGACGTAGGCCAGCGACAACGTGAAGAGCTCGCCCTCGGCCGGGAGCATGAGCACCTCGGGCAGAGGCGCGACCGGGTCGGGCACCTCTTCTCCCTCGAGTTCGCGGACCAGATCGGTATAGAGACGATCACCCGCTCTCAGCTCGGCCAGCGCATTGGCGATGTTGTCGGTCACCACCGTGTCGGTGGGATCATCGGCGGCGGCGAGGATCCCCGACGTGAACCCGCTCACCCCCACGGTCCAGGCCTCCAATGCCCTGCGATATACGGCGTTTGCAGCAACGAGGTTCTCCGACGACGGGCCGGTTTCGACCAGCTCCAGCCCTGTTTCGAGGTCCTCACGCAGGCCGTCGGTGGCAGTGACCAACTCGGACCGCTCGATGCGGGAGAGACGGGAAATGACGACCCTCAGCGCGTCAGCCCCCATCGAGAGGTCCGTTGCGGTCTCATGCATCGCATCGAGATACTGCAGTTCGGCTCGGGTGTTGTCCCCGGCGCTGGTGACCACCACCGCGACTACCGCGGCGGCGGTGACGGCCGCGGGCCAGAGGAAGCGGCCGAGGGACCGTCGACGCGGCTTTGGTGGATCGAGAATCATGGTGCCTGGTAATCCGGCCACAGGCCGAAGCGAGAAGCGTATGCCTGCTCGAGGGGATACAAGGGGTCGGTCCCCTTGAAGTGATTGTGGGCGAGGGGGGACTTGAACCCCCACGATCTTGCGATCACAGGAACCTGAATCCTGCCGCGTCTGCCAATTCCGCCACTCGCCCGGGATCGAGGCGAAATCGTACCGTTGCACCGGGGGTTCCGGTAGTCGGTAACACTGTCCCCGACCCACCGTAACCTCTCGTCGGTGAGCCTGGCACGAAGCCTGGAACGACGTCTCGAGCGCCTCCTGGAAGGCGCCACCGGGCGCGTGTTCTCCGGGCGGCTCCACCCTTCCGAGATGGCGGGGCGGATCGCCCGGGAGGCAGATCTGAGCCGATATCGTCACGAATCGGGGCCGGCCACCGCCAACAAGTACGTTCTCACGGTCAGCCCAGCCGATCTCGACGTTGATCCCACCACACTCGAGAGGAAGCTCGAGATGGCTCTCGCCGAGCACGCCGCAGGCGTGGGGCTCCTCTTCGAGGGCCCTCCGACAGTGAGGATCATCACATCGGATCAGATGGCGCCGGGGCAGTTCTCCTGCACACCGTCGGTGGAGCCCGGCCCACTTCCCCCCTGGGCCAGACTCTCCGGTTCGGGCGCCAGCATCGAGATCGGAGCGAACCGGGTGACTCTCGGAAGATCGGACGAGGCCGACATCGTGCTTCCCTACGACAACGTGTCACGGAAGCACGCCTTGATCTGGCGCTCCGAGGGCAAGGCCTGGATCCAGGATCTCGGATCCTCGAACGGGACCTCGGTCGACGGGGCGGGAGTCGGCGAACAACCGGTGCCGCTGCAAAATGGCTCCGTGTTGAGCGTGGCCGGGCACCGCTATCGGTTCATCGAGGGTTAGAGATGCCCGACATCATCCTGGCGTTGCTCCGGATCATCTTTCTGGGCCTCGTGTACCTGTTCGTTTGGCAGGTGGCCCGCGCTATCGGCGCACATCTAGGAATATCCCTACGACGGAAGCGTCGGGAGGGCACCAAAGTCGTGATGGTCAAATCGGAAACACAACAAGGCACGGAGCTCGAAGTCGAGGATGTGACGGTGCTCGGGCGCTCGCCCGAGGCCGATGTCCTTCTCGACGACCCCTACGCTTCCGAGTTCCACATGCGGCTGGTGGCCCAAGACAACGGGATGGTGCTGCATGACCTCGGCAGCACGAACGGGACCTACATCAACGGGCGCCGGGTGACCGCGCCAACCACGCTGCGCCGCGGGGACACCATCCAAGTCGGTAAGACGGTGATGGAGGTCCGATGAGATACGTCTGGGGCTCGGCCACCCACCAAGGCATGGTGCGACAGAACAACGAAGATTCCCTCTTCCCGGACAAGTCTGGTGAATCAGACGGGCAAGCCGTGCTGATGGTCGCCGACGGGATGGGCGGACATATCGCGGGCGAGGTTGCCTCCCGGCTCGCCATCAACGCCGCCGCATCGGCCGAGCTCGAGCCCGACGACAGGGTCGCTGCCGCCAACCGCGCCATCCGCGAAGAGGTCGCACGTCAGCCCGATCTCGAGGGGATGGGGACCACCCTGACTCTGGTGGAACTCGAGCCCGGGGGAATTGCTCGAGTCGCGCATGTCGGTGACAGTCGTGCCTACCTGTATCGGGATGGGGAGCTGAGACAGCTGACCGAGGACCACACCGTTGCAGCCGAGTACGTGGCGCTGGGCCACATCTCCGCGGAAGAGGCGGACGACCATCCGCAGAGCCACATGCTCACGCGCTGCCTCGGGCTCACCAGATTCGTGAATGTCGACCGCCTCGACCTCGACCTCACCCCTGGTGACCGGCTGCTGCTGTGCTCCGACGGCCTCAACTCGATGGTGCCGGCCGACGGCATTGCGAAGGCCCTGACCAACGGAACCGCTGACGAGGCGGCATGGAAGCTGGTGGAGGCCGCCAACAAGGCCGGAGGGCACGACAACATCAGCGTCATCGTCATCGACGTCGTCTCCTGATCCGATGACCCGCAACACCGAGGGCGCGTTGATCGTGGCGGCGTCCGTGCTGGCCGCCTTCGGCGTCACTCTGGTCAACTTCGCTCAGGAGCGAAGTGTCGACGCCCAGACCGCGCTGACCTTCCTCGTCTTCCTCATCGCCTTCGGCGGGCTCCATATGGCGGTGCGGGCATTTGCACCCAGGGCGACTCCCCTACTGCTCGCTCCTGTCACCGCCCTCACCGCACTGGGGTTCTTCCAGATCTATCGCCTCGACTTCGCCGCCGGCACCGATCGGGCCAGCTTCCAGAGGTGGTGGATCTTGATCGCGGCCGGTCTGGCGTCACTAACGCTCTTGCTGTTCAGCCGGAGCTCCATCTCCATCCTGCGCCGATACAGGAACATCACCTTGCTCATCTCGCTGGTTCTGATCCTGCTCCCCAACCTCCCCACCGGGTGGGGCTTTCCGCTTCGCGGGTTGTCGGTGAATGGCTCACGGCTCTGGGTCCTCCTCGATGTGGGGTTCACCACCTTTCAGTTCCAGCCGGCGGAGCTGGCCAAGCTGGGGCTGGTCGCCTACGTCGCCGGGTATCTCGCCGATCACCAGAAGGCGCTTACGCGAGGCGCGTCGACACATCGGGCCTATCGCCTTCCCTGAGCCCCGCCAATTGATCCCACTCCTCATCACCTGGGGGATCAGCGTGTTGATATTGATATCGCAACGCGACCTCGGCGCCTCGCTGCTCCTCTTCGTCGGCTTCGTCCTGCTGCTCTACGCCGCCACGGGGACCACCGGGTACCTGGTGGCCGGCGGCTTCCTCGGTTTGATCGCCGGCGTGGCTTCATACCTGGCCTTCGACCACGTGCAGCGACGAGTGATCGCCTGGATCGCCCCGTTCGAGCACTACGAGGACGAAGGCTTTCAGATCGCCCAGGGGCTCTTCGCCATGGGGACGGGGAGCCTCTCGGGGGCAGGTCCGGGGTTGGGGAGACCTGACCTCATCCCCAACGCGGCGACTGATTTCATCTTCGCCGCGGTCGGTGAGGAGCTGGGGTTCGCCGGCACGGTGTCCGTTCTCGCCCTCTTCGCCCTCACGGTCTCGGTGGGCCTCGGAATTGCGTTCCGCAGCCGCGATACCTTCCGCAAGCTGCTGGCCGCCGGGCTCACCTTCGTTCTGGCCGTCCAGACGATCTTGATCATCGGCGGCGTGGTTCGACTTGTGCCCCTCACCGGCATCACCCTCCCATTCATGTCATACGGTGGCTCGGCCCTGGTGGGGAACTTGATCCTGATCGCCCTCCTGCTCCGGATCAGCCACGAGGAGGCAACGTGAACGGGCCTGTCCGTCGTCTGTCCGTCGGGTTGTTCGGAGGATTTCTCGCCCTCCTCCTGGCCGTCACCTGGATCCAGGTCATCCACGCCGATGTGCTCAAAGCGGACCCGCGCAACTCCCGTCCGGCGTTGTCCGAACGAGGGAAGGAGCGTGGGCTCATCGTGACCATCGATGGGACGGTGGTTGCGCAGTCGGTCCCGGATCCCGAAGACCCCCGCTCGTTCGTCCGCCAGTATCCCGAGGGGCCGCCTTTCGCTCACGTCGTCGGCTACAACTCCTTCCTCATCGGGTCGTCGGGGCTGGAAAACGCCTATGCCGACGAGCTCCGCTCCCGACGGGACCTGACCATCTCTGATCTCGTGTCCGTCATCCTTGGCAGGGATCTGCGCCCCGAGAGTCTCGAGCTGACCGTCAACGCCGACCTGCAGCGGGCCGCCTACGAGGGCCTGGGCGGGCTCAAGGGCGGGGTGGTGGCCATCGACCCCAGGACCGGAGCGGTGCTGGCTTCCGTCTCCTCGCCGTCCTACGACCCGGAATCCCTGCTGGGCGGCGACGCAGCTGAGGTCTGGGAGAGCCTGTTGGCCGATCCGGACGGTCCTCTCCTCGACCGCGCCACCAGGGAGATCTACCCACCCGGCTCGACATTCAAGACCGTGGTGACCGCGGCCGCCCTCGACACGGGAACGGCAGTGCCCGAGACGGAGTTTCCCGACCCTGAAGAGTTCCAGTTGCCGGGCTCGTCGGCGACGATCTCGAACGCGGGCGGGGGCGTCTGCAACAACGGCCGGTCGATCACCTTGCTTCAGGCGTTCATCGTCTCCTGCAACACGACCTTTGCGGACCTCTCCATCCAGGTGGGCGCCGAGGACATCGGCATCACGGCCGAGGCGCTGGGCTTCAACGTCGAGATCCCCTTCCCGTGGACGGTTCCCGAGGCGATCTACCCGGTGGAACTGCTCGCGGCAGACCCGGCCGCCTTGGCCCAGAGCGGCATCGGGGAACGAGATGTGCGCGCGGCACCGTTGCATATGGCGATGGTGGCGGCGGCGGTCGCCAACGACGGCACCACCCTGACCCCATATCTCGTGAATCGCATCTTCGACGCAGACGGAAACACCGTGGAGACATTCGAACCGAGCCCCATGGGCCAGGCCATGGACCCGGCCACCGCATCGGTCCTGACCGAGATGATGGTGCGCGCCGTCAGCGAGGGCACTGGTCAGGCGGCCGCGATCCCCGGCATCAGCGTCGCCGGCAAGACCGGGACCTCTACGGGGGTCGACGGGTTGCCCAACCCGTGGTTCATCGGGTTCGCCCCCGCCGAGGACCCGACGATCGCGATAGCCGTCTTCTTCGAGGGGAGCCCGGAACTGGGGGAATCCGCCACCGGCGGCGGTGTCGCCGCCCCTCTCGCCGGCGATCTCATCGAGTTGTGGCTGGAGGGATCCCCATGAGTTGGGACGAGACCATTCCTACAATCCGCCCCGCTTCCATGGATGCCCAAACCGCACTGACCGATCGTTATCAAATCACGTCCCACCTGGCCCGGGGCGGAATGGCAGACGTGTACGAGGGCAGGGACAACCTGCTCAATCGCAGGGTGGCGATCAAGGTCCTCCATTCCCAATACTCCGCCGACGAGGCGTTCGTGAAGCGGTTCCGACGAGAGGCTCAGGCGGCGGCCAACCTCAGCCATCCCAACATCGTCGGGATCTACGACTGGGGACAGGCGCAAAACACATATTTCATCGTCATGGAGCTGGTCGACGGTCGCTCCCTGCGCGACGTCCTCAAGTCGGAGGGGGCACTGTTACCCCGGCGGGCCACCGAGATCACCGCCGAAGTCGCCGCGGCGCTGTCGGTAGCCCACCAGGCCGGACTCGTTCATCGGGACGTGAAGCCCGGCAACATCCTCCTCGCCAAGGACGGCACGGTGAAAGTGACCGACTTCGGCATCGCTCGCGCCTGGGACGACAGCCAGGAGCTGACTCGGACCGGTGCCGTCATCGGGACCGCCACCTACTTCAGCCCCGAACAGGCCCAAGGAGCAGCGGCCGATGCCCGGAGCGATGTCTATTCACTCGGCGTGGTGCTCTATGAGATGCTCACCGGAAGACCCCCCTACACGGGTGACAGCCCGATGTCGGTTGCCTTCCAGCACGTCTCCACCGAAGCCCCTCTTCCGAGCTCGCTCAACGCCGATGTATCGCCGTCACTCGACGCGGTAGTGGCCAAGGCGATGCGCAAGGACCCGGTCGCCCGGTACCAGACGGCCGATGAGATGCGGGCCGACCTCCTGTCGGTGCTCAAGGGAGAAGAGGTCGGCATGCCGCCTCTCGTGCTGCCGGTGGCGGTACCGGCCAACGGTGACGGCGCGACGCGGGTGATGTCGACCACCCCGGTGCCTCCGGCCACCGCCCCGCCCGACGAGATGTACCGGGAGATCGAGGAGGAGCCCTCCTCACAGCTGCCGTTCATCCTGACCGCTTTTGGCCTGCTGCTCGCCCTGGGAGGGCTGATCTTCCTGCTCTTCCAACTGGCCGGCGGGGGTGAGGAGGAGCCCGAGCTCATCACCGTTCCCAACGTTGTCGACCTCCTTCAGGACGATGCTTTGCGCCGTCTCCAGGAAGAGGGCCTCATCGGTGTCGTCCAGTTCGAATCCCACGAGACTGTGGAGGTCGGAACTGTCATCCGCACACAGCCCCCTGCCGGCGCCGAGGTGGAGCCAGATTCGACGATCCAGGTCTTCGTCTCTTCCGGGCCTGAGGAGATCGCGGTGCCACCGGTTGTTGGTCAGACGCGGGCCGACGCCGAACGGCTCATCACCGAGGCGGGTCTCACCGTGGGACAGATCACCGAACGCGCTGATGCCACTTTCGCCGAGGGGATCGTGATCGAGCAGGACCCGCCGCAAGGAGTGAGGGTAGGTGTGGATGCCCCGGTCAACCTGGTCGTGTCCACAGGACCGGAGACGGTCATCGTGCCCGGGCTGATCAATCTCAGCGAGCGGGATGCCACCGCCCAACTCCAGGCCCTCGGGCTACTGGTGCGGGTCCAGGATGAATACTCCGACACGATTGCCCAGGACCTGGTGATCCGCTCCGACCCTGTGGCAGACACCGAAGTCCAACTCGGTGACACCGTTCTCATCGTCGTCTCGCTGGGCCCGGCGCCAGTCGAGGTGCCTGACCTGGTCGGAGTGGAGCAGAACGAGGCCGAGGACACCCTCGCCGGGCTCGGGTTAGGGATGGTTGTCGAGATCCAGCCGGTGGCCGATGCGGCCCAGGACGGAATCGTGATCGACCAGAACCCGAATGCGGGTGAGATGCTCCTCCCCGGCGACCAGGTCAACGTGATGGTTGGTCAATTCACGCCACCCCCCACGACCACGACAACAACGACGACCACGACTACGACGGTGCCGACCACCGCTCCTTAGTCAGCGGTAGTTGGTGGTCATCAGGAAGCCGGCCGCTATGGCCACCAAGCCGGCGACCAGGATCGTCTGATCCCATTCGAAGACGAACCTGAGTATCACCAGCACGACGCCAACCACCATCAGTCCGGCCATCAGGGCCACGTACCAGGTCGGGCTGGGATCCTTGGCCTTGACCGCGGCCTGGGCGGCGCTCGCCGACACAGGTCTGTTCTTGGGCTTGCGACGCTTCGACTCCGGCACGAGCAGCGAGAGTAGTCAATATCGAAAGTCGATAACGCCGAGTTACATCCGTGTAGTTCTCCACATCCTGTGGACAGACCTCTGGAAAACTACATGCTTGTGATTCATCCCGGCCGCCAGACCGGAACCATGTCCTCCCGGCAATGGCGCGGTGGATTGTCCTCGCCGACATTCACCGCCGTCATGGTCAGCTCCGCCCCACAAACCGTGCATCGATAATCCTGATCGACGGCAACCACGTCCTCAGGGTCGACCTCGGGTGGCGGCGTCGAGAGCATGCGGATGATGGCGATGGAGATCCGCCAGATGATGTACCCGAACACAACCGCGAGGAGGACGTCCAGGACCGTGTTGCCGGTCACACCCGCTCGATGATCAGGGCGTTGGCCATTCCTCCGCCCTCGCACATGGTCTGCAGCCCGTAGCGGCCGCCGGTTCGCTCCAGTTCCCAAACGAGCGTCGTCAAGAGCCGGGCTCCGCTGGCACCCAGCGGGTGACCCAACGCAATGGCGCCTCCGTTCACGTTGGTGCGGTCCCATAGCGCCATCGGATCGGAGCCACCGTGCTCCATCCGCCAGGCCACCGTCACTGCGGCGAATGCCTCATTCACCTCGAAGAGGTCGATCTCGTCGATGCCGAGCCCGGCCCGCTTCAAGACCTTCTCGGTGGCCGGGATGGGCCCGGTCAGCATCGTCACCGGATCGACTCCCGCCATGGCAAATGCCACAAACCGGGCTTTCGGTGTCAGACCAAGCGCCCCGGCCTTCTCCTCCGACATGACCAGCACCGCCGCAGCACCATCCGAGATCTGCGAGGAGTTGCCGGCGGTGATGACGCCGTCGGATTTGAACGCAGGTTGCAGGGCGGCCAACTTCTCGAGAGAGGTGTCTTCCCGAATGCCCTCGTCCCTGGTGATTGTTCGCACTCGCCCGTCATCCCCGGTGACGCCCACCGGGATGATCTGCTCCTCGAACCGGCCCTCGGCGGTAGCCCGGGACGCCCTGCGATGAGACTCGAGAGAGACCTCGTCCAGTTCCCGCCGGGAGATACCCCACTTCTCGGCGATCATCTCGGCGGACAGGCCCTGGGGCACCAGACCCTGTGAGTAGCGCTCCAACATTCGAGAGCCGAACGGGAGCCCGGGGCCCTGGTGCGCGGTGATTCCCATCGGCACCCGGGTCATGTTCTCCACTCCGGCCGCGACTACTACGTCCTGAGCGCCCGCCATGATCGCCTGGGCGGCGAAGTGGGCCGACTGCTGGGAGGAGCCACACTGCCGGTCGATGGTGACACCGGGCACATCTTCGGGGTACCCGGCGGCCAATGCCGCGTTGCGGCCGACGTTGTAGGCCTGTTCTCCGGTCTGGCTGACGGTTCCCATGATCACATCGTCGATCAGCGCCGGGTCGATCCCGTTTCGCTCGACCAACGCCTCGAGCGGTCGGGAGGCGAGATCCACCGGGTGATAGTCCTTGAAGACACCGTTGCGGCGGCCGACCGGGGTGCGCACCGCGTCGACGATCACGGCATTGGGCATTTGGTTCCAATCATCCGACAGTGGAGACGATGGGACTCGAACCCACGACCCCCGGCTTGCAAAGCCGGTGCTCTTCCAACTGAGCTACGTCCCCGAGGAATGCCCTGATGGTAGTTGGGGAGATCCTGAAGACTCACGCCCCGGCACGAGCCGAAGCGCTGCCTCGATCAGGCGACGACGCTCTCCTGCACAGCCACCGGCTTTGCCTGTTCGTCTCTCACCCCTTTGATCAGGAGGTAGCCGATCATCCAGAACTCGCCCACCGTGGCGAGACTGATCAAGGCGGTTTCGAACCCACCCGGCGCATCGGGAACCACGTAGACAACGAAGGCGCTCAGGATGTAGCCGACTCCCCCACCGATGAGGATCCAGCCGAGTGGCCGGGGCATCCATCGCGAGGCCAAGACCAGGTAACCCATCGGGATCAGCCAGAGCCCGAAGAACAGGGCGCCGACACCCCAGAAGGCTCCACTCAGCTCATACATCAGCTGGACCGTTGCAGCGGCACTACCCGGCGATATCGCAGGATCGAGTGCGACCCCAAGACCCGTCACGAGGAAGGCGGCGCTGGCCAGGATGGCGGTGCTGTTGATGAGGCCGAAAGCCGCAAGTGAGCCTGCCGCAGTACCGCTGATCGTTCGGAACAGCTTGTAGAACCACACGGCCACCAGGGCCTGCGTGAGCACGACGAGCAGCTCCAGCGCGATACCGAGCCGAGCCAGCATCTCGCGTTCGACGAGGTTGGCGAATGTGGCCGCAGCGTCACCAGCGACGTAGATCTCGGGTCGGATCAGCAGGAACCCGAACATGCCGGTGATCCCCACTCCCAGGTAGAGCAAACCTGTGATTCGGGCGGTGGTCTTCAGCGATCTCATCAGTGTCCTTCGAGTCGAGGGTGTCTTACTACGTAAGTCTTACCTTGTAAGGTACTCGTACAGCGTAAGACTGTCAACCCGGGTCACGTGGCCAAGAATCGCGGAGTGGTGGGAAGACGGGGTCAGGGAGTCTTGGGGCGGTGCTTCGTGGTCCGTTTGATGGAGCCGTCCGGGTTGTAGTAGGTCCACTCGCCGGTCTTCCTCCCCCGGTCCCACGTCCCGCTGTCGATGAGGTTCCCTTCGGCATCCCATCGCTCCCAGAGCCCGTGCTTCTCGGAGCCAAGGAATCCCCCACGTTGCAGGAGACCGCCGGTGGAGCGGTACCAGGTCCAATCCCCGTCGACGACGCCACTGTCGTACGACCCCTCTGATCGGACCGAGCCGTCGGCGAAGAGGTGTCGCCAAACGCCGTGGCGCTTGCCAAGGAGGTACTCGCCGACCATTACCCCGCCGTGTGGATCCGACTCCGTCCACATGCCGACTTTCCGCCCCTGTTCGTCCGATTCATTCGGGCTCAGATGGTCGGCGGTCATGCTCGCCTCGACTGTTGGAACGGCATTCGCAATATCGCGCAACTCTAAGAAACTCCGCGTGATCTCTTCGGATCCTTGGATCGCTCTAGCATGCGCTATCGGCACCAGGGGAGAGATGGGGAAGATCCGCTTCAATGTGAGCCTGTCTCTGGACGGCTACATGGCCGGGCCGGACCAGAGTGAAGAGAACCCGCTCGGGGTCGGTGGGATGGATTTGCACACCTGGCTGTTCGACATGGAGGCCTGGCGAGAGTCCCACGGTCAATCCGGTGGCCGAGTCGACGCGAGCACACCAGTTGTGCGAGACCTGGAGGCCGGGTTCGGTGCAGTTGTCATGGGGCGCAACATGTTCGGCCCGATCCGCGGCGAATGGGGCGGAGACCTGTGGCGGGGCTGGTGGGGGGACAACCCGCCATATCACACACCTGTCTTCGTGCTCACCCACCATGGGCGCGAGACGCTGGAGATGGAGGGAGGCACGACTTTCCATTTCATCACCGACGGATTCGAATCTGCGCTGGATCAGGCGTTGGAGGCCGCGGGTGACGATGACGTCCTGGTCGCCGGCGGCGCTTCGGTTATCCGCCACTACCTGGCTGCCGGCGTCATCGACGAGTTCTGGCTCAGCATCGTCCCGCTTCTGCTCGGCTCGGGCGAGCGTCCATTCGACGGCATCCCGTCCAGAACCAACGTCGAAGTGTTGGATGTGATCGCAGCACCGAAAGCGACTCACATCAAGTACGCCGCCCGCTGAACAGCCTGCGGCGACGCTTCTCGGCAGAATCAGACAGCCACCCCGACGAGGAGGGTTGCGATGTAGCGGGCGTCGGCGGCACCGGTGATGGCGGCCATCTGATACTGGCTGCCGTCGCTGAACACCATGTCCTCTTCGATGCTCCTCACCGAGGTGTTGGGCCCCTTGGCAGCGTATGGCTCCACTGCGTATGCCGCCGAGGTGATGTCCTCGGGGAACGCGATCTGAGAGGTGGCAACCAGCCCCGAGTCGAAGAACACCTGGAAATGGACATGGGTGATCCGCCCCTGATACCAGCCCGGGTAGATGGTCTGGAAGGTGGCCTGGCCATTGGCGTCGGTCAATTGGATGCCACGGCAGAATGTGTCGCCGGTGGTGTCGTTCCCGGGCTGGCTGACCCCGGAGTAGACCCCCTCGGCGTCACAGTGCCAGACGTCGATGCGTGCTCCCTCGATCGCGGCACAGCCCGCGTTCACATCCACCAGCGACAGGGTGAGAGTGAGTGGCACACCGGGCCGACCCTCGGTGATGTCGGTGCGATGGAACTGTTCGTCACCGGAGAGATCTAATGGGTAGGGGCCCTCGGTTTCCTCAGGGATGAGTACACATGCCCCGACACCGCCGAAGGTGGTAGTGGCGGTGTTCCCGGCGGTTGCCGAAGTGCTCAAGGCGGTTCCGGCGGTGGTGCTCGTCACGCCATCGGTGGCACAGGCTGCAATGACTGCCAATCCGGCTCCGCCGAGAAGTCTCAAAGCGGAGCGGCGGCTCAGTAGTCGCAATTCCTCGTTGGTTGGCTCTTCCAGATGGTCGGGTTCGACCGTCGGGTTGGTGGTGCTCTGCTCCATGACCCGATCCTGTCCGGCTGCGCCTCGACTCTCCTGGGGGCAGCCTGGGAAATTGCTGTGAATTGATTGCGAGCGGGGCCCCGGGTTGCCCCGGGGCCCGCCCTGCCCGGGTGTCAGGTCTCCGAAGACTCGGTGTCTTCGGCCTGGTCGCAATTGCCGTCGCCTCCTTGCGGCCGTGCCTCATCCGTGGATTCGTCGGCCGGCGTCTCGGTGGAGGGCGTGTCGTCGCCGGGAACAGTGGTCTCGGTCGTCTCCTCGACCACCGTCGTCGTGGTTTCGTCGGTCTGCGCCTGGCCGACGCCGGGGAAGGCGAACGTCGCCCCCAGTGCGATGACCCCGGCGATTCCGGCGGCTGCGACGATTCGCCGCAGACTCCTGGCTGGTTTGGGCATCTCATCTCCTTTCGTTTGGGGATGCCATGCCCGATGGTCGGATGGAGACCTGTGATCGACCTGTGAGTAACCGTCGAGTTACGTGGGATTCGGGCGGCGGGGCAGTCGAATGGTCACCCGGGCACCGCCATCCTCGTTGTTGGACGCCCGGATCGTGCCGCTATGAGCAGTCACGACCGCCTCGGCGATGGCGAGACCGAGCCCACTGCCCCCAGAACGTCGCGAGCGCGACGGGTCCGCTCGATAAAAGCGGTCGAAGACACGCTCGACACTCGCCTCCGGGAACCCGATGCCGTTGTCGGTGACTTCGATCTGGACGAAGTCGACCTCCTCCGTGATGTCGATCTCGACCGATGTCCACGGTGGCGTGTGGATCCGCACATTGCTCAGCAGGCTGGTGAGGACCTGGTGCAAACGCTCTTCGTCGGCGGTCAACACCACCGAATCCGGGCCGGTCACGGTGACCGGCCGCTCCGGGTCGATCACGCGATGGTCTGCGGCCGCATTGCGGGCCACCTGGGCGACGTCTACTTCGGACAGATGGAGTGGCTTGCCCGTGCCCAACCTGGTCAATGTCAGGAGGTCCTCCACCAGCGATCCCATCCGGTGGCCTTCGCTCTCGATGCGTGACCAGGCGCGCTCTTCATCCTCCGCCGTGGCCAGCCCACCCTTCCGCCGCAGCTCTGCATACCCCGAGATGGCGGTCACCGGAGTCCGCAGCTCGTGCGATGCGTCCGCGATGAACTGCCGGAGACGCTCTTGCCCTTCTTTCTCGGTCTCGACGGCCTCCTCGATGTGGGCCAACATCTCGTTCAGAGAGGCGGCCAAACGCCCCAACTCGGTGCCAGGGTCGAGTTCGGGCACACGTCGGGAGAGGTCGCCGGAGGCGATTGTCTCCGCGGTCTCGACCATCTGCTGAACGGGCTCCATCGCCTTCCTGATCGTCCACCAGGTCGCGGCCGCGCCCAGGAAGAGGGTGATCGCCCCGGCGAGGGCCACGGTCCTGAGCAACTCGGCACTTGCGGCAGCGACGTCGGTGAGCGGTGCCCCTCGGACGAGACGGGTTTCATCCGGGAACGAAGTGATCACTGCGCGGTACTCGAGACTGTCGTCCACTGAGGGGAGATTCACCGGTTCCGTCGTCTCTGGGAGATTGCTCACATCCGGTAGCGGATCAGGCTGGTCGGAGAACCCTGACGGACGTGCCTCGATCACAGAGCCGTCCCCGGCGACGAGGACCTCGGCGATAGGCCGCAGAAGCTCGTCGGGGCTCCCAGGGCGCGGCTCGGCGTGAGACTCGGGGCCAGGGCCTCGCTCGCTGAAGCCGACCAAGACCCGATCGATCTGCGCGATCAGGATTCCCTCGATGGAGCGGGCGGCCACCAGACCCACAATCGCGATCACGACCAGGAGCAGGACGGTGAACGACAGGACGAGCCGGGTCCGCAGGCTCATCTGTCATCCCGCGCTGGATCTGATGACGTATCCGATGCCGCGCACAGTCTTGATGAGGACCCCTTCGTTGTCGCCGAGTTTGCGCCGCAAGTAGGACACATAGGTCTCGACGATCGCGTAGTTGCCGTCGAAGTCGTACTCCCAAACGTGATCGACGATCTGCGCCTTGGACATGACCCGCCCGCGGTTGATGAGGAGGAATCGAAGGAGCCTGAACTCCGTGGGCGACAGCAGGACCTCCGTGTCGTCTTTGAACACCTGATGTGCATCCTCGTCGAGAAGGACATCGCCGACGCCGATTCGGGCAGGTTCGCCCAGCCCGCCGGAGCGCCGAAGCAGGGCCTCGATGCGCAGACCGAGCTCCTCGAGACTGAATGGTTTGGTCAGGTAGTCGTCGCCGCCCTGCCTGAAGCCGACCCGCAAGTCGTCGATGTCATCTCGAGCGGTGAGGAATATGACCGGGGTCTGCAGCCCATCACGTCTGATGCGGCGGCACACCTCGAAACCGTCCAGCTCGGGCATGTTCACGTCCAGGACGATGAGATCGGGCGTTTCCGACTTGATGGTGCGCAGGGCATCGAAACCGTTGCTCTCGGTGCGAACCTCGTATCCGGCAAAGCGAAGGGCGCTGGAGACGAGATCGGTCAAGGAGTCCTCGTCGTCGACCACCAGGATTGTCGCGTTGTGCTCTGGCGGGGTCACGAGATCAAGGTAGGCCAGTTGCCTGGGAGTTTGCTGAGAGGTAGGTGGGTGCTGCCCGACACCCGGCCATCTCAGCCAACTCTCAGGAAGGGCACAGGACTCGCTCAGCGCGGCGCTCGAAACTGCGGCCAACCTACGAATTGGGAAAAAATGATCGACACGAAGTCCGCGACCGAATCCTCGTCAGACCGGCGAAGCAGACATTGGGTTCCCTGGATCGTGAGTCTCGGCCTGGTCGTTGCCCTCGGAGCCGTTGGCGTCATCTGGTTCTTCGCGGGTGACCCGCCGGCCGAAGTGGACATGACCGAGACCGTGTCGGAGGTCACTGATTCGACCGCCGCCGGTATGTCGGCTGCGGTCGAGACCTCAGACGGGATCGAGGGCACGTGGGCGGTGAACACCACCGTCGGCGACTTCACCGTCACCGACGAGACAACCGCCACGTTCGCTGGTTTCCGGGTCGAAGAGGTGCTCGAGTCGATCGGCTCCACCACCGCCGTCGGCCGCACTCCCGACGTGAGGGGAAGCATCGAGATCGAAGGATCCAGCCTGACATCCGCCGAGATCGTCGTAGACCTGACTTCGATCGTCAGCGATCAGACCCGGCGTGAGGACGCCATCCAGAGGGCCCTCGGCACTACCTCCAACCCTGAGGCCACCTTCGTCCTCACCGGGCCCGTGGAGATCGGAGAGGAAGCAGCCGCTGGTGAGGCGGTCGACATGGTCGCAACTGGCGACCTGACCATCAATGGGGTCACCAACACCGTTCAGATCCCGCTGCAGGCACAGATGGTCGACGGGATGATCCTCATCACCGGGTCGACCGAGATCGAATTCGCCGAGTACTCGGTGACCGCTCCCAGCGCACCCGTCGTGGTCTCAGTGGAAGACCACGGCATCCTCGAATTCCAGATCTGGCTCTCCCAGTAAGCCGCCTGGCGGGTCGAGCGGGGTGAGGTGGCCCAAGCCGAGTGAGACATTTCACTTCGACTGTTTGTGGCATGCCGATACAATTCGACGTCCTTGACTACCAGTCGAGGGGCCCATAGCTCAGCCCGGTTAGAGCGCATCCCTGATAAGGATGAGGTCCGTGGTTCAAGTCCACGTGGGCCCACCAGCACGTTTCCGGCGAGGCCCGCCGATTTCGCCCTCGCCACTCGCTGTGCCCTGGTGGTTGCCGTATCGGCCTGATGGCTCGAGATCAAGCGCCGAGTCGCAGCACCATCGAGATCTCAGTGAGGACGAGCAATATCACCATCAGCCTGCCGGCCAATGCAGCCCGCTTGGCGTTCAACCCTGCGGTGGGGAAGTCGCCGGCTTTCATTGCTGCCAGGGCCTTGACGGCGGATGGACGCAAGACGCTGAAAGCCAGGATCAATGCGATCACCGCTACGGCAAGGCCGATCCCTACGAATGCCATCGAGAAGTCGTAGGCGTCATCAGACAGCACCAACCCGATACCGGAGAGCAAGGTCAGAACGCCCGCCGGGATGAAATACCTCGAGGCAGCGTCGATCGCATTGGTGATCCAGTTGAGCGCGGTTTCGCCTCCAGCTTTGGCCATCCTCGGCCCAATGAACCCATTGAAGAAGCCGCCGCCCAGCCAGGCCACGGCTGAAAGGACGTGGATAACCAACAAGGTCTCAGTCATTTCCACCAACCTACCTCCCGCCGGCGCGCGGGCCGGCGTCGGGCAATCGACAGACACATCGAACACCTGTTCGATTACGATTGGGGACGTGAGTGAACTGCGCTGGAATGCGCCATCCGAAGGCGGCCTGTTCGAGTTGAGTCGACGGGTCCCCGGGCGCGGCGAGTACCGCGGGCTCACCTTTCACGAGATCGAGGCCAAATCGATCCTCAACCGGGTCCCGGGCGACTACCTCCCCTTCGATTGGACGATCAACCCGTATCGAGGATGCAGCCATGCGTGCGTCTATTGCTTCGCTCGACCGACTCACGAGTACCTGGGATTCGACATCGCTGGTGACTTCGACAGCCAGATCGTGGTCAAGATCAATGCCGTCGAGCTGGCCCGGGCTGAGACCTCGCCGGCGCGCTGGTCGGGTGAGTCGATCGCCATGGGAACGAACACTGATCCCTATCAGCCGGCCGAGGGCAGGTACCGGCTGACTCGCGGCATCCTCGAAGTCCTCACCGAGCGACAAAACCCATTCACCATCTTGACCAAATCGACGCTCGCCCTCCGTGACATCGACCTCTTTGCCGAGGCTGCCTCCCATAGCAAGGTCACTGTCAGCTTTTCGATCGGGACTCTCGACCCCGACGTCTGGCGCCAGACCGAGCCGGGTACACCACACCCGCAACGACGCATCGAGGCGATCTCACGTCTGCATCAGGCCGGGGTGCCCACCGGAGTCCTGGTGGCGCCTTTGATCCCGGGCCTCTCCGACAGGCCCGATCAGGTCGCCGCGGTGGAGGCGGCGTGCCGTGAGGCCGGCGCAGGTTCGATCTCGGCCATACGCCTCCACCTTCGGCCAGGCGTCAAGCAACACTTCATGGGCTGGCTGGGCGAGCACCATCCCGAGCTCACCGCCGACTACGAGCGTCTCTACCGCGATCGCGCCTATCTCCCCCGGCATCCCAGAGGGCGAGCCCGCCCCAGGTCGACCGCCACCGACGCGGCGGCCCAACCCGCTCTGCCCTTCGGCTGAGCGAAGTCCGATTCCCTGCTACACAATGGCGATGACCACGAGCCGATTGGACCTCGATGCAATTCGCGCCCGTTTCCCCGCGCTGAGTCGCCGAGAGCATGGCCGGCCAGTGGCCTATCTCGACGGCCCGGGTGGCACCCAGGTGCCCAAATCGGTGATCGACGCCATGAATGCAGTCTTGATCGAGGGTGTGAGCAACCTCGGCGGTGGTTTCGGGGCCTCGCAACTCGCCGAGGAGACGACCCACCGTGGCCGCCACGCAATGGCCGATTTCTTCAACGCCGACCCGAGTGAGATCTCCTTCGGACAGAACATGACCAGCATCACGTTCGCCGTGAGCCGGGCCCTGGCCCGCAGCTGGGGGCCGGGCGATGCCATCGTGGTCACGAGTCTGGATCACGATGCCAATTTCACCCCGTGGCTGCTTTCCGCCGAGGATGCGGGAGCGGAGGTTCGCATCGCCCACTTCGACGTCGCCAGCGGCGAGCTCGACCCAGCAGTGGTGGCTGATCTGCTCGATGACCGGGTTCGCCTCGTCGCCACCTGTGTCGCCTCGAACGCGATCGGGACCCTGGTCGACGTGCAAGCGATCACCGCCTTGGCCCACGAGGCAGGAGCCATGGTCTACCTGGATTCGGTCCATGCCGGCCCCCACCAACTGGTCGATGTGCAAGCGATCGACTGTGACTTCCTGGTGGCTTCGGCCTACAAGTTCTTCGGGCCCCACACCGGAATCCTCTTCGGCAAACTCGACCGGCTGGCCGAACTCGAGTTCTACAAGGTCCGGCCCGCTCCTTCGGACCCGCCCGACAAGCTGGAGACGGGCACGCAGAGTTTCGAATCGATCGCCGGGGTCGCGGCTGCGGTGGATTATCTCGCCGGGCTCGGCACCGGCGAGAGCCGCCGAGCGAGACTGGAGGACGGTTACGGATTGATCCGGGAACACGAGCGCGCGCTTATCGGCCCGGTTCATCGACGGCGTGACCGGGATGGATCGGGTGATCATCCACGGTGTGCCCGACGCCGATGATCGGCGGGTGGCGACGTTCGCTTTGTCGGTACAGGGACTGCCGGCGGGCGAGGCCGCCAGTCGTCTCAGCGACGCGGGCCTCTATGTCTGGTCGGGGCACTATTACGCACTGAACGCCATGGAGCGTCTCGGCTTCCTCGACGACGGGAGGTCTCGTTCGTGTCGGATTCGTCCACTACAACACCGTGGAGGAGGTCGATCGAGCCCTGGAGGCTCTCGCCACGTTGTGATGTCCCGGGTTCGCCGGATGACGGCCAACCCGGGAGACACCCGTACACTGCACCGGTGAAGCGAATCTCTCCCATCATCATCCTCGGCGCGATCGCTGCGTTCCTACTGATGCGCCGACGCGATTCCGACGTGGTCATCCCCGACTCAGCCTGGAACCCAGTCGAACCCTCGTGAAGGTTGGCGTCCTCGCCAGCGGGGACACCGCAGTCAGGGCCGCTCACAGCCTGAGCGCTCATGACTCCGTCGAAGAGGTTGTCGTGGTCGGACCGGCACGCAGTCGTAGCTTTCGTGTCGTTCCCGATGCCTCCGAGCTCGACCTTGTCATCGGGAGTGGAGACGCCGCTCCCGAGCGCGCCCGCAAGCTGGGAGTCCGATTGCTCTGGGACGGTGACAGTCCCGCCGAAGGCGTAGTTGTCTGGGGGGCGTCCCCGGTGGGCCTGGCGCTGGCCCTGGGCGCCCGTGAGCCCGATCCGAGGATCATCGCCGTCGCCCATCCCGACCTCGATGAGGGGTTCGATCACCAGGTGCGATTCCCTGACCCGGTGGGTCCGGCCAAGGTGGCCGACGCTACCTTCGGGGGAAAGCACGTGGCTCTGGCCCATTCTCCCGATCGATTCGCCGCTTGCCTGGCAGTGGGATCGGAGCGACAGGTCACCATCGTGGACGATGGTGCCTTCATGTCCGGGATCGCCCTCGCCGCCGCTATCGCCATCATCGCCGAGGAACCCGCCCCGGTTTGGGAGTCGGCCTTGGTCTATCTGCAGGCCGCGGCCGCCATGGGTTTGGTCATGGCGGAAGACCGGTAGCTTCCAAGTCATGCTGAAACTCGGGTCGGTGGTCTGGGGTGTGCGTGATGTGCCCGAGGCAATTCGGTTCTGGTGTGAGACGCTGAACTATGAGCCTCTCTACGAGCCGGAAGGCGATTGGGCCATCCTGGTGCCCCGAGAAGGACCAGGTCCGCGGATATCGATCAAGCTGGTGACCTCGGATCCATTGCCCCGTCAGCGACATCATCTCGATCTGTACGCCTCCGACCAGAGTGCCGAGGTCGAGCGCCTGATCGGTCTCGGAGCCCAAAGGGTGGAATGGACCTATGAGGACGATCCCGACTACGTGGTGCTCGCTGACCCGGATGGCAACCAGTTCTGTGTCGTCGACGCCTCCGAGGAAGGCTGAGCGGTTTGCCTCAGGAATGCGGGTCGAGGACCCGAGGGCTCTCCTCGGTCGGGATGTCGGCGTGATCGGGCGGGGGAGTCACCGAGCCGTTGCCCGGGCGGTAGTCGGTCGGCGGGTGGAGGATCTGTGACGGGGCAGGGGCAACAACGGGGTTGAGGGTCTCTTCGAGGACGACCACCTCGAGACCGCCCACCACGTCAGACACCAGGTTGTAGACGATGGCACCGGCCACGGTGGCCCCGGTCATCGTCACCCACCAGACGACCGAGCCGAAGAGCATCACCCGGAAGAACTGCTCGACGTTGGCGAATGGCTGTGCACCCTCATCGATCAGGGTGATCTCCACCATGAATTCGGTGAGACGCTGGGGTAGCCCGGCCCGCTCGAGGACCGACCAAAAGATCACCCCGCCCAGAACGAGGGCAAGGGCAAGCACGGCCCAAACCACGGCCGACACTTTCAGCGCGGTCCAGGGGTCGATCTTTCGGATGATGCGTCTTACGCGACGAACAGTTGCCATAGGGCTCCTGAGGATTACCGGGGCAGTCTAAAGGAAGACCGCACTAGTCCCAACGACACGAACGAGCAGAGGGTTCCCTCACTCGACTTCGTCGGAGACGATGGCCAGTGCCGACAGCTCGTTTCCATCGCCGACATGGATCACCCGGACACCGGTCGAGTCCCGCTTCTGCCTGCTGATCTTGGCCACGGGCGTCCTGATTCCGATCCCGACGGAGGAGATCAGGAACACGTCGTCGTCTTTGGAAACGGCACGACCCCCCACCAGATTGCCCCGGATTCGGGTCAGCTTGAAGGCCTTGACGCCGATTCCGCCTCGGGTCTGACGACGGAACTCGCCGATGGCGGTCCTCTTGCCGTACCCGGCGGATGTGACCAACAGCACTTCGTCGCCATCGACGTTCGACACCGCGGCAACCACCTGGTCGCCGTCACGGAGACGGATCCCGCGCACCCCCTGGGTGCCACGGCCCATGCTGCGGAGGTCGGCCTCTTTGAAGCGGATCCCCATCCCCTCCTTGGTGAAGATGAGCACGTCGTTCTCGCCGTTGGTGGTCCGCACCGATACCAACTCGTCGCCATCGACCAGCTTGATCGCGACCAGAGTCTGGTTGCGCGACTCGTACTCCTTGAACTCGGTCTTCTTGGCGATGCCCTGCTTGGTCACCATCACCAGGTAGCGGCCCGTCTCGTAGTCCCTGGTGTCGATGATCGCCTGCACCCTCTCCTCGGGCTCGAGGGGCAAAACCGACTGGGCGATGACGCCTTTGGCGATGCGGGACTGCCTCGGGATGCCATGCGCCTTGATGCGATGGACGAGGCCCTTGTTGGTGAAGAACAACAGATAGGCGTGCGCCGTGGTGTGGACCAGGTGCTGGATGACGTCGGTCTCCTGGACCTCGGCAGCCTTGACCCCGCGTCCGCCGCGCCCCTGCGTCTTGTAGGTGGAAGCGGGAACCGACTTGATGTAGCCCGCCGAGGAAACGGTCACGATCAGCTCGTCATCGGCGATCAGATCCTCGAGGGAGAGGTCGCCCTCGTCGGGGATGACCCGGCTCCTCCGGCTTTCACCGTACTTTTCCTTGATCTCGGAAAGCTCGTCCCGGATGATCGCCCAGCGCCGCTTGGGATCGGCCAGGATCGCCTCCAGCTCGGCGATGAGGTCGTGCAACTCGGCCAGCTCGGAGCGGAGCTTGTCCACTTCGAGGGCGGTGAGCCGGCGCAGCGGCATGTCGAGGACGGCGTTGGCCTGGATCTCGCTCAGCTCGAACCGATCGATCAGGTTGGTCCTGGCGGCGGCGGTGTCGGCCGAGCCTCGGATGATCTTGATCACCTCGTCGATGTTGTCGACGGCGATGATGAGACCTTCGAGGATGTGGGCCCTGGCCTCCGCCTCCTGCAGACGGAAGCGGGTCCTCCGCTCCACAACTTCCATCTGGTGGTCGAGGTAGTAGCCCACCATCTCGGCGAGATCGAGCGTGCGGGGCACGCCATCGACCAGGGACACCATGTTGTATCCGAACGAGTCCTGCAGCGGGGTGTTCTTGAACAGCTGATTGAGTACGACCTGGGGCACGGCGCCGCTCTTCAGCTCGATGACGAGCCGGATCCCCACCCGGTCCGAGCTCTCGTTGCGGATGTCGGCGATGCCCTCGAGCCGTTTGTTTTCGACCAGCTCCCTGATCTTGGCCTGGATCCGCTCGATGGAGACCTGATAGGGCAACTCGGTGGCGATGATGGCGGTGCGGCCCTTGCGAATCTCCTGGACGTCACAGACCGCTCGGATCTTGACCGAGCCCCGCCCGGTGGTGAGGGCGTCCCGAATGCCACCGGTTCCGACGATGAAGCCGCCAGTGGGGAAATCGGGCCCCTTCACGAACTGCAGCAGCTCCTCGGTGGTCGCGTCTGGATTGTCGATGACGTGGGTGCAGGCATCGATGATCTCGTTGAGGTTGTGCGGCGGGATGTTGGTCGCCATGCCGACGGCGATCCCCTGGGAGCCGTTGACCAGCAGATTGGGGAACCGGGCGGGGAGCACCGTGGGCTGCTGCATCTCGCCCGAGTAGTTGTCCTCGAAGTTGACCGTGTCCTCCCTGATCCCTTCGAGGAGGTGGTTGGACAGCTTGGTGAGCCGGCACTCGGTGTACCTGGCGGCGCCTGGTGGGTCGTCGATGCTGCCGAAGTTTCCCTGCGGGTCGATGAGGAGGTGACGCATGGAGAAATCCTGTCCCATCCGGACCAGGGCGTCGTAGATGGCCGTATCGCCGTGAGGGTGGTAGTTCCCCATGACGTCACCGACGACCTTGGAGCACTTGCGATGGGCCGAGGCCGCCGTGATGTTGTTCTCGAACATCGAGTAGATGATCCGTCGCTGCACCGGCTTGAGACCGTCGCGGACATCGGGCAGGGCCCGGGAGACGATGACCGACATGGCGTAGTCGACGAAGCTCTGCTCCATCTCGTCGGTGATCTCGACCTGGGGAACGCCCTCGGCTGGTGGGTGCTGCTGGGTCATGGCTCAGATATCCAGGAATCGGACGTCGTCGGCGTTCTGCTGGATGAAGGCCTTTCGCGACGCCACGTCGTCGCCCATCAACGTCACGAAGACCTCTTCGGCTCGTGCCGCGTCCTCCATCTCCACCTGGAGCAGCGTGCGGGTGGCGGGATTCATCGTCGTCTCCCACAGCTCTTGGGCATTCATCTCGGCCAGGCCCTTGAATCGGGTCGGCTTCACCTTCGGATGCTCCTTCTTGAAGGCGTCGAGGCTGGCGTCGTCCTTCAGGTAGTGGACCTGGGACCCGACTTTCACGCGATAGAGCGGTGGCTGGGCGATGTAGACGTACCCGTACTCGATGAGCGGCTTCAGGTGGCGGAAGAGCAGCGTCAGGAGCAGGGTCCGGATGTGAGCGCCGTCGACGTCGGCATCGGCGAGGAGGACGATCTTGTGATAACGGGCCTTCTCGATGTCGAAATCGTCTCCGATGCCGGTGCCCATGGCGGTGAAGATGTCCTGCACCTCGGTGTTCTGCAGGGCTTTGGCCAGCCGTGCCTTCTCCACGTTGAGGATCTTGCCTCGGATCGGGAGGATCGCCTGGGTGTTGGAGTCCCTGGCCGATTTGGCCGGCCCGGCGGCGGACTTGCCCTCGACGATGAACAGCTCTGACTCCCCCGGGTCCCGCGATGAGCAGTCGGCCAGCTTGTCGGGGAGCCCACCGGACTCCAGACCCGACTTCCGCCGGGTCAGTTCCCTGGCCTTGCGTGCCGCTTCTCTGGCCTTGGCCGCGCCGATGCACTTGTCGACGATGCGGCGGGCTTCCGGGGAGTACCGCTCGAGCCATTCGGGCAGCTTGCGGTTCAGTGTCTTCTCGACGTAGGAGCGGATCTCGGTGTTGCCCAGTTTGGTCTTGGTCTGACCCTCGAACTGGGGCTCCTTCACCCGGACCGATAGGACCGCGGTGAGGCCCTCACGGACGTCCTCGCCGGTCAGGTTCTCGTCCTTCTCCTTGAGCAGGCCCTTGGACCGGGCGAAATCGTTGATCGCCTTGGTCAGGGCCTTGCGAAAGCCTTCTTCATGGGTGCCACCCTCGTGGGTGTTGATGTTGTTGGCGAAGGAGAGAACCGATTCCGTGTATGAGGTCGTCCATTGCATGGCCACCTCGAGTTCGGCGTCCTCGCCGACGTCGGAGATGTCGATGATGTGGGCGTGGAGCGGGTCACGCAGCGAGTTGAGGTGCTTGACGAAATCGACCAAACCCCCCTTGTAGTGGAAGACCTCGATGCGCTCCGGGTCGCTGCGACGGTCGGTGAATGTGATCTGGAGGCCTCGATTGAGAAACGCCGTCTCGCGCAGCCGGGAGGCAACTGTGTCGTAGTCGAACTCGGTGGTCTCCTGGAAGATCAGCGGGCTCGGCCAGAATCGGATCGTGGTCCCGCGCCTTCTTGATCGGCTTCACCTTCTTGGGGTCGCGAGTCTTGGGCTGCCCTTCGTGGAACTCCTGGTACTAGACGTGCCCCCCGCGCCTGACCTCGGCTTCGAGCCGGCTGGAGAGGGCGTTGACCACCGAGAGCCCGACACCGTGCAGCCCGCCGGAGACCGTGTAAGCCCCCTGCTCGAACTTGCCACCGGCGTGAAGGGTGGTGAGGACCGTGGTCAGCGCCGACTGCTTGGTCTTCGACATCTGCTCCACGGGGATGCCACGCCCGTCGTCGACGACCTCGACTCCCCCATCGGCGAGGAGGGTGACTTCGATGCGGGTGGAGTATCCGGCCATTGCCTCGTCGACCGAGTTGTCCACGACCTCCCAGATGAGGTGATGCAGGCCCCTGGGGCCGGTGGATCCGATGTACATCCCGGGCCGTCTCTTGCACGGCCTCGAGACCCTCGAGCACGGTGATGTCTTTGGCTTCGTAACTGTCGCGAGTGGCCGTCACGACCCTCCTTCTGGGACCCTGGGGTGTGTCTGCTGGTGGATCTGGATCAGGAGCCGGGGACCCGGCTGCAGACGAGTTTCACATATGTCATTTTACAGGAAATACCTAACCAAAACGAATCAATCAAGGGGTACCCCGATCATCGGCTTGCCGGTGCACGAACCTCGATCTTCTCGATCACGCCCTCGCCGAGAGCACCGGATAAGGCGGCGATCAGATCGGCGCTCCCGTACCTGAGGAAGGCCACCATCGATGGGGCGCCGGCCTCCACGACGAGGGTCTTCTCCTGGATGAACAGAGGTCGGGAACGTCCCGACCACGGCGTTCCGGCGAGCTCGTCCCAGGCGGCGGCGATACGGGCCATCGCCATCGGGTCGGACATCCCCATCCTGCGGAACATCTCCTCCAGGGATGCTCGGAACGGAGTGAGATCGCCGTCGTTCACCGCCGAACCCCATCGCCCACCCGCCACACCTCGCCATCGACCGGCACGTCCTCGGGACGTGCCGAGCTGATCAAGGTCTGTGTGTCGACCGGCAGCGTCTTGGCCAGGGCGGCGGCGCGCTGTGGGTCGAGCTCCGAGAAGACATCGTCGAGCAGCAGGACAGGAGACTCGTCGATCATTTCGGTCACAGCCCGGTGGGCAGCGAGCTTGATCGCAAGCGCCATCGTCCGCTGCTCACCCTGGCTGCCGTGGGTCCGGGTATCGACGCCGTCGAGGGTGAGCACCGGCTCGTCGCGATGGGGGCCGACGGAGGTGAGCCGCCGGTCGAAGTCGACATTTCGCGCCCTCTCGAGAGACTCGAGGATGGCGGAGGTGAAGTCGGCGGCGGCGCCGTCGAGGCCGTCGCGGGCACCCCAGGAAGCGATGTATCCGATGGACGCCCTCTCCGGTCTCCCCGCTACATCGCCGTATGCGGCCTCCAGGTGTGGCGACAATGTCTCAATCACCCTCGCCCGCCGTGACATGACTCTGCCACCCGCTTGGGCGAGGCGGGCATCCCAAACCGAGAGAGTCGTGGTGTCGCGCTCGCCCGATTTGAGAAATGCGTTTCGCTGCCGCAACGCCCGATCGAACTCGGCCTGGTCGTGATGGGCAGCCGACCAGAGTTGCACGGCGACCGCGTCGAGCAGGTCGCGGCGATAGGCCGGCCCCCGCTTCACGAGATCGAGGTCCTCGGGGAGAAACGCGATGACACGGAGCACACCAAGTAGGTCGGCCGTCTTCTGGAGACGGGTCTTGTCCAGTTGGGTGCGACGTGGCCCGGCCCTGGGTAACTCGATCTCGACGAGCCTCTCCCGTGACCCGCTGGAGACCCCAGCCCTGACCACCGCTGCGTCTTCCCCGTCGGCAATGAGGTCCGGGTCGGGCACCGAGCGGAACGACCGCAGCGACGACAGGTAGGCAATCGCTTCGAGGAGATTCGTCTTCCCGGCACCATTGGGGCCGAGCAGGAGATTGACCCCGGGGTCAGGCTGCCACTCGAGTTCCTCGTAGGAACGGAAATGGGTGAGTGAGACCCAGTCGACCTTCATTCAGACCCGGACGGGCATCAGCAGGTAGAGGAAGTCGTCCTCGGCGCCGCTGTCGATCACGCTCGGCTTGAACGCGTCGATGACCCGGATCCGGATCGAATCGCCCGAGATCGCAGTGACCCCATCCTGGAGATACCTCGGGTTGAATGCGATCGATACCTCTTCCTCCGCGCCTTCGAACACGCCGGGAAGATGCTCGGTCTCACCACCGACGTCCTGACGGGTGACGGCCACCTCCACTCCGCCCTCCATGAGCTTGAGGCGCACCGGGATGTGATCCTCTGCAACGAGAGTTACCCGACCCAGGGCTTCGAGCAGGATGTCCTTCTCCAGCACGACCTGACTGGGATAGCTCTCAGGCAACAATGACTGATACTTGGGGAAGTTTCCGTCGATCAGCCGCAATCTCAACATCCCCTTGTCCGAGGTGAACACCGCTTCGCGGTCACGCAATTGGGCGGTCACCTTTGTCGACCCGATGGAACGGGGTAGCTCTCTCAAACCTCGAGCCGGCACCAAGCCCGTCCCCTCCAGACCGACTCCTCGGAGTTCCCGTTTGGCCAGCCGGTACGAGTCGGTAGCCACCATTCGCAGGCCCTCGTCGGAGCTCTCGAAGAGGACCCCGGTCAAGATCGGGCGGGCGCCGTCGCCGGATGCGGCGATCGTGACCTGGGAGATGGCCTCGGCCAGCTCCTCGCCATCGACCTCGACGCCATCGGCCACCACGTCTTCCAGCACCGGGAAGTCGTCGACGGTCAGAGGTCGCAAAGTGAAGCGGGGGCCATTCCCCTGGATCTCGATGTCCGTGTCACTCACCCCGATGGTCACCGCCCCGGCAGGCATCTTTCGCACCGCCTCCGAGAGGAGCCGCCCGGGGATGACCGCCCTCCCCTCTTCCATCACTTCGACCTCAGCCGAAGTGCGCACGGTCACGTCGAGATCGGTCCCGGTGACCCGCAGCGTGGTGCCGGATACCTCACACAGCAATCCCTGCAAGACGGGCAAGGCGGTCCGGGCCCCCACAGCCCGGTTGGCTCGGGCGAGGACGTCGGCGAGATCGTCTCGCTGCGCTCGGATTCTCACAGGTGGAGGTCCCTTCTTCTGCTGCTATCTATTTTCATCTAAAGAGTATTAGTCGTAGTAGGGGGTTGTGGATTTGGGGATTAGTTGGATTCTCGCAGGTTCCGACGGGGGTTTTGCCTGTGTATCGGGATGGGGACGATCTGTGTGATAGTGGCCTGCCGTGGGGGATAACTCAGGCACGTGTGGATATTGCCCCACCTTTCCTCAGGTCCTGTGTGAGTTGAGTAACCCGGTCGAATACCGCCCGATCGGAGCGCAGGATTCGCTTCACCTTCTCGACTGAGTGGAGGACGGTGGTGTGGTCTCTCTTGAAGTGCTCCCCGATCTTGGGCAGGGAGAGATCGGTGAGCTCTCGGCACAGGTACATCGAGATCTGCCGGCAGAGAACGAGGGGCTGACGCCGGCTCGGGCTCAGCACGTCTTCCACGGTGAAGCCATACGCGGTGGCGGTTGCCCGGATGATCGTGTCCGGCCCGAGCGGGGCCAACTCCTCGTTGGTGACGATGTCCCGGAGCACCCGCTCGGCAGTCTCGAGGTCGATGTCCTGTCGGTTTAGGGCCGACCATGCGGTGACTCTGGTCAAGGCTCCCTCCAGCTCCCGGATGTTGTCCGAAACCAGCACGGCGATGTGCTCGAGGACTTCGAGCGGCACCGGTCGCGGGGCGAACTCGGCGTTTCTCCTCAGGATGGCGAGACGGGTTTCCACGTCCGGGGGCTGGATGTCGGTGAGCAAACCCCACTCGAACCGGCTGCGCAACCGGTCCTCGAGTGAGGAGAGATTGCGAGGGTGGCGGTCGGAGCTGATGACCATCTGCTTCCCGGACTCATAGAGCGAGTTGAAGGTGTGAAAGAACTCCTCGAGTATCTGCTCCTTCCCTTCGAAGAATTGGACGTCGTCCAACAGAAGGATGTCGACTCCCCGGTAGCGATGTTTGAAGTCATCAGGCCGCTTGCGCCGGATCGAATCGATGAAGTCGTTGAGGAAGTTCTCCGAAGAGACGTAGCGGACCACGAGATTGGGGTACATCTCGAGGGCCTGATGCCCCACCGCATTGAGCAGGTGGGTCTTGCCCAAGCCGGCTCCGCCATAGATGAACAACGGGTTGTAGTGGGCCCCAGGCTGCTCGGCCACGGCCATGGCGGCAGCCCACGCGAAACGGTTCGACTGTCCCACGACGAAGCTCTCGAATCGGTAGCGAGAGATGAGATTGGTCGCCGGGACACCCCCGTCTGTCACGGAAGGAACTCGATGGGTGGTGTCGTTGAGGGTCTCTTCGAGGGGCAAGGTCGGCTCAGCGCCTGGCTCGGGCTCGACGACCTTGAACACCGGGCGGGTGTTGATCCCGAATACGTCGCGATAGGCGGAATCGATCAACTCCCCGTGCTTGTCGCGCACCCAGCGCAAGTGGAATTCGCTCGGTGCGACCAGCGTGGGGGTCTCACCGACGAAATCCGGCTCGAGGCGCGATAACCAGGTGTCCCAGTTGCCTTTCGACACCCCTGCCCTCAACACATCTTGAAATTGGCCCCAGCCGCCCGGCGCCATCTGCTCTTGTACCAAGACCACTCCTCCTGCCGGAAAGGTTGTCCACAGAACCATCCACATCTGTGGAAAGGACTGTGGAACATCCACCGGGAACAATCCATCAGCTCGTCACCGAGAGCGGTCCAGCCCTCCGTGGAAGGCTGAGGAAGTCGAATCACGCTCCCAAGGTCAAGGCAGGCGAGTATCGACCCTCGATCTCGACTCCGTCAAGAACGCGAGAATTGACGGTGTGGAAGAGTCTTGGTCGTTCTATCCACAGGGAAATGCCAGGTTAGATATGCTTTTTCCAGTCTCTTCCACGGGATCGAAGGGGTCAAAACCCCGCCAAACGTCGATGGCATTCTTTTCGCGAGCTATCCGCTTTCTTCGCGCTCCAGCCGTTCTGTCGTCAAAGCCGGGCGCCGTAATCCGCCCGGCCGGACTTTGACATAGTTCGGCGAGGATTCGTAACCTGTCATGACTCGCACTTCTACCCCCCCTTTTTTTATCATGAAGAGGACTTATCAACCCAAGGTTCGAAGACGAAAGCGTCGTCACGGCTTCCGTCATCGCATGCAGACCCGGGCCGGGCGCGGCATCGTCAAGTCGCGTCGTCTCAAGGGTCGGAAGCGTCTCGCTGCCTGACTTCGAATCCCTTCGCTCCCCGAGAGAGTTTCAAAGGGTGTTGAAGGAGGGGACAAAACGCCGCTCCGGGGGCGTCGTGATGGTGAAATGTTCCGGTCAGCCGGGAGTGTCGCGGGTCGGGCTCGTTGTCTCGAGGAGTGCCGGCAACGCGGTCACCCGGAACCGGATCAAGCGCCGTCTTCGACACTCTCTGCGCGCCGTGCAATTGAAACCAGGAACGGATTACGTGTTCATCGGCACCAGCCAGGTAGCAAACGCCCCGCATCCCCAGTTGATGGGGTGGCTGGAACGCGCGATCGAGACCTCGGATGTCTGACCCGATCCTCCGCCCTCGTTATGTCGTAGTCGGGCTGATCCGGATTTACCAGAAATTGGTAAGTCCGAACCTCGGCACCAATTGTCGGTACCAGCCGACCTGCTCTCAGTACACCGCCGAGGCGATCGAGAGGTTCGGGGTGATTCGTGGCGCCTGGCTCGGGGCGAAGCGAATCGGCCGCTGTCATCCGCTCCGCCCTGGTGGCTACGACCCTGTGCCTGAAACCTGGAGAGCTCACTGATGGGAAACCTGTTCAATATCCTCATCGAAGGTCTCGGGTCGATCCTGGGCTTTTTCTATGACCTGCTCGATGGTCTGCCCAGCGAAGGGTGGGCGCTCGGTCTCTCCATCATCCTCCTCACCATCGTGGTCAATCTCCTGGTTTTCCCGCTGACCCTCAAGCAGACCCGGGCCACGAGGGCATTCACCGCGATCCAACCCGAGATAAAGCGGATCCAGAAGGAATACAAGGACGATCCCCAGGAGATGCAGAAGCGTCTCATGGAGTTGCAGAAGTCGGCGGGGGCCACCCCGGGCGGATGTCTGCTGCCGTTGCTGGTTCAGATGCCGATCTGGTTCGCCCTATTCCGGCTCCTGCAGAACCCGAGTAAGTACATCGCTGCCGACTCGGCTCTCGGTCTGGCCCTGGCCGACGGGACCCCGAAGACCTTCCTGGGCATGGACCTGTTCACCAGCCCGGCCGAGGCGATCGGACAGGGAGTCCTGGTCGCCCTCCCCTATCTGATCATGATCGTGTTGATGGTCGCAACACAGTATGTGCAGCAATGGCATGCGACCTACGGGCAGGAACGACCTTCCGGCCAACCCGGAGCAGGGGCGCAGCAGGCGATAACCAAGATCATGCCCCTCTTCATCGGATTCATATCTTGGAACTTCCCTGCCGGGTTGATCATCTACTGGGCCACCGGAAACCTGTTCCGTCTCGGTCAGCAGGCACTGATCTTCAAAATGGACGGACGCCCCACGCCAGTCGCCCGGATCACCGAGGAGCCCAAGGAGCCGAAGGCACCAAAGGAGCTCCCTGCAGCCGAAGCGGCGGGGGCAGCCGAGGAGGCCGAGGCGGCCGAGGCGAAAAAGCCCCAACAGGGCGCCGCAGACAAGCGCCGACGGCGCAGGAGGAGGTGACGTGAGTTACGTCGAGATCGAGGTCCGCGCCAAGACTGTCGACCTGGCAGTGGAGGCGGCGATGCAGGAGCTCGGTGTCACCGACCGCGATCAGCTTGCGGTCGAAGTGATTCAGCAGCCAGAGAAGGGCTTTTTGGGCATGGGCGGTCAGGACGCCGTGGTCAGGGTCAAGCGTCGGAAGAGCCGGCGTCGTCGCAATGAACGGAAACGAGAGAACAGGGGACAAGGCCAGGATCGTGGTTCCAAGCAAAAAGCACCGGTTTCGGCTAAGAATGGTGGTGGCAACCAGCGAGGTCAGCAAGGCCAAAGTCAGAGCAAGGGTCGTCATATGAGCCAACAGGGAGAAAATCGAGAGCCCAAGGTCGACGATCGTCCCGACATCTCGATCGAAGAGCAGGCCCGAATTGCCACCGAATTCCTCGAGGGTTTGGTCGATGCGTATGGCCTCGAGGGCACAGTCACCACCAAGATCGACGACGACGTCATCGTGGCCGACGTCGACGGGGAGCAGACCGAGGCGCTGGTCGGGGTTCGCGGCTCGGTGCGATCCGCGATCCACGAGCTGACCCGCACCGTGATGCAGCGCTACGGGCATGACACCGCCCGTCTTCGGCTGGATATCGCCGGTTACGCCGAGAGACGTCGTCAGGCACTCACCATCTACGCCGAGCGGCTGATCGACCAACTCATGGTCGAGGGTGGCGAGATCATGCTGGAGCCGATGAGCCCCGCCGACCGAAAGGTGATCCACGACGCAGCCGGGGCCCGCGAGGGAGTCAATTCTTACTCCGAGGGGGAATCCCCCCGTCGCTACGTCGTGCTCACCGCCACCGCCCCCGTGGCCGCCGCCCGGGATGAGGAGGAGTAATCGGACCCCTGGATAGCGGCAGACGCAATGTGAGCGAATTACCCCGGTCCTCAGGACCGGGGTAATTTGTTTCACGTGGAACAATCCCATCTCCTCTGGGCCCGTTGCACGAAATGGGCCGGTCGGGAGTTGTCGCCCGGTCAGATCGCGGCGCTGGATCGGTATCGGGAATGGCTTCTCACCGAAGCGGTCGAAGCGGGTGGCATCGGCCCCAACGAGGCGGCCCGCGTCGACAATCGACATATCGGCGACTCGCTGCTCTTTGCCGGCGGGTTTCGAGATGCCCCCGCACTCATCCTCGATGTCGGCTCCGGGGTCGGGCTCCCCGGGATCCCGCTGAGCATCGTGATGCCAGAGACCCGATTCGCCCTGCTCGATCGGTCGGGTAAGCGGGTCGATCTGATGAGACGGGCGACCAGGTTGCTGGACCTGCCCAATGTCGAAGTAGTACATGGTGATATCTCCGACTGGCACACCCTGGTCGACGGGATCGTGTCCCGGGCAAGTCTCTCTCCGGAGCAGGCTTTGGTCAGCTTCTCCCGCATTTTGCTGCCCGGTGGAACCGCGGTCGTGGGCGGCTCATGGGCCGCGCCACCGGTGGTAGTGGGTTTCGATCTTCTCGAGGTACCGGGCACGGTCCTTGACCAAAAGGTTTGGCTTCTTATCATGCGTCCTCAGTGAGCGAGAAGCGCCCTCTGGTTGTCGCGTTGGCCAATCAAAAAGGTGGGGTCGGAAAGTCGACTACCGCCATCAATCTGGCTGCCGCTCTCGCGTTTCAAGGCCAACGGACACTTCTCATCGATCTCGACCCACAGGGCAACGCCACCAGCGGTTTGGGGGTAGACCGCTCGGCAATCAGCACCTCGATCTATGAGGTCCTGCTCAAGGAGGCCGAGGCTGACGACGCGGTAGAGCCCACCTCGGTGCGAGATTTGTTCATCATCCCGGCCACGATCGATCTGGCCGGAGCCGAGATCGAGCTGGTGTCGCTGTTTTCACGTGAAACACGTCTCCGTTCCGCCATTGCCGATCTCGATCAAGGATTTGAGGCGATTCTGATCGATTGCCCGCCTTCTCTGGGTTTGCTCACCGTCAATGCGTTCACTGCCGCCGATGAGGTCCTCATCCCGATCCAATGCGAGTACTACGCATTGGAAGGTCTCAGTCAGTTGTTGCGCAACGTGCAATTGGTCACGGCAAACCTAAATGCAGACTTGAAGGTTGGAGGCGTCGTCCTGACGATGTACGACGGTCGAACCAAGTTGTCCAAGGACGTGGCGCAGCAGGTTCGCGATCACTTCACCGACACCGCTTATCGCACGGTGATTCCCCGTTCCGTGCGTCTCTCCGAGGCCCCTTCATACGGGGAGCCGATCGAGGCCTTCGATCCGATGAGCCGGGGCGCAATTGCCTATCGACAACTGGGCCGGGAGTTCATCGAACGCCACGGGCTGAACTAGGAGGATGAGATGACGGCAAGACGGACGGGCTTGGGCCGGGGTCTCGAGTCGCTGATTCCGATCGACCCGGCCACCGAATCCGGGGGGTTCCGACAGGTCCCGGTCGATCAGATCAGGGTCAACCCGGACCAACCCCGGTCTCGATTCGATGACGAGTCCCTGGAGGAGATGGCCAACTCGATGAAGGAGGTGGGGATCCTCCAGCCGATAGTCGTCACTGGAGCCGACGACGGATACGTCTTGATCGCAGGGGAGCGGCGCTGGCGCGCTGCGAAGCGCGCGGGGTTGAGTGTGATCCCGGCGGTGGTTCGTGAGGCGACCGGGCAACCGACTCTCGTCGAGGCTTTGATCGAGAACGTTCAGCGCCAGGATCTCACTCCCCTGGAGGAGGCGCATGCCTACCAGCAACTCCTGGAAAATTATGGAATGACGCAGGAACAGGTCGCGGGAAGGGTGGGCAAGTCGAGACCCACTATCTCGAACACGCTCCGTCTCCTCCAGCTGCCGGTGGAGGTCCAGGCCATGGTCGATGGCGGCGAGCTTTCCGCTGGTCACGCCCGTGCCCTCGTTGGCATGGAGGACGCCGCTTACGCGACTCACCTGGCCGGGCGTGCCGTCGACGAGGGATGGAGTGTTCGCCAGATGGAAGACGCGGTGCGGATGCGCAAAGGTCAGCCGCGCAACAGCCCGACCGGTGTCCGCCAGCTTCGGCCGGTGGAGATCATCGAGCTCGAGAAGCGGCTCACCGATCACCTAGGGGCACAGGTCAAGATCAGCTATCGCAACGAGAAGGGCAAGGTCGAGATCAAGTTCGGCTCACTGGGAGAGCTGGAACGGCTCTACCGGATGTTCAACGGCTAGCGGTGACCTCGACGGCTGCGTTGGCGAAGAACCGGGTCAGACCATCTACGACCGCGTAACCGACCTCCTCATCGAGCTTGCCCCGGGAGACGACCACTGCCGGGGCGCGGGTCTCCTTGAGTAGGGCGCCGGCCCGCCCCTCCACCTTGCCTCTCAGGATCGAGGCCAGCGAGCGGGCGAGCAGCTCGCCCGCCTCAGACCGGCTGTGTTCGGAGGCGAAGTAGAAAACCGAGTCATCGCCATCGGGGCTCAGCTGGAAGGCGACGATCAGATCGGCCCCGAATACATTGGCCCGATGGGCCCTGAGCCGCTCGGGGACAGATCCGTCCTGGGATCGCGACAACACCGGGAGCCCGCCTAGCTCCTGCAGCCCCAGGGCAGCCGCAGACGCAGCCTCCCAGGTGACGGATGCCTCATGGGTGTCGCGGCATCCTGCGTCGAGATAGACGCGGGCCCCGGCAACGGTCGGGGGAAGGCGGCGGAGCCATTCTCGCTCACGCACCGATTGCCGGCCCTCTTTCATCTCTCCGCGGGTCACCAGGTGGACCTCTGTGACCACCTCGGGCCCGGCTTTTCCATCTTCTGCCAGGTTTCGATTGTGTTGGAACTCGATGACGGCCTCTTCGGTCTTCGGACCGAAGATCCCGTCGACCTTGCCGACATCGAAGCCAAGAGAGCTGAGACGAGACTGGATCTCGGACACGTCTTCACCCCGCATCATGGGTCGGCGGAGAAAGAGCATTCGGTCACCGAGGCGATAGCCGGCCTCGTAGAGCGAGCGCCAGGTGTCGGGGCCGACGATGCCGTCTACGTCGAGGCCGCGGGCGCGCTGGAACTCCTGCACCGCCTCGCGGGTCCCCTCACCGAAGGTCGATGCGATATCCGGACCGATGGCGTAGCCCAGGGCGTCGAGACGCTCCTGGATGTCCTTGACCGCTGCTCCCTCGTCACCGACGCGATAGAGACGCATGGCGTTTCACGTTATACGTGTGGGTTTCCGCGTTCGTGAAGGGGCGGATCAGAGAAACTCGGCGAGCTCTTGCAGGAGCCGGTGCTTGGGGGCGGCACCGACGATTCTCTTCTTCTCCACACCATCCTGGAAGAGGATCAGAGTGGGAATGCTCATCACGTCGTGCTGGGCCGCCGGCACGGGGTTGTGGTCGACGTTGAGCTTGCCGATGGTGAGGCCGTCGTGCTCCTCGGCAATCTCTTCGAGCACCGGGGCAATCACCCGGCACGGACCGCACCACTCTGCCCAGAAATCGATGAGGATGGGCTTGTCGGCGCTGATCGCGTCGTTGAAGGTGCCGTCGTTGAGGGTGACGATGTTGTCGGCCATTGCTTTGGTCTCTCCTTGAGGTGTCAGAGTCTCATTCCAGGCCGGCCAGCCATCGCTCGGCGTCGATGGCTGCCATGCACCCGGTCCCTGCTGCAGTGACCGCCTGGCGATAGGTGTGGTCGGCGACGTCTCCGGCGGCAAACACTCCTTCCACATCGGTGCGTGTGCTGCCGTCGGGCGACTTCACGATGTACCCATTCTCGTCCAGATCGAGTTCTTCAGCGAATAACTCCGTATTGGGCTTGTGCCCGATGGCCACGAACACCCCATTGGCGGGCATCTCCCGCTTCTCGCCCGTGACGGTGTCCTCGAGAGACACCTTCTCGACCGTCGTGTTCCCATGGATCTCGGTCAACACCGTGTTCCACAACACCTCGATCTTCTCGTGATCGAGGACGCGTTGCGCCATGATCTTCGAAGCCCGGAACTCGTCCCGGCGGTGGACGATCATGACCTTCGAGGCGAACTTGGTGAGGAACAGAGCCTCCTCCATGGCGGTGTCACCACCTCCGACGACAACCAGCTCCTGGTCCCTGAAGAAGAAACCGTCACAGGTAGCACAGGCCGACACCCCGCGTCCGGTCAACTCCATCTCACCGGGGATGCCCAGCCATTTGGCGCTGGCGCCGGTGGCGATGACGACGGCATCGGCGGTGTACTCGTCAGCTCCGACATTGACCTGGAGTGGACGGGAGTCGAAGTCGACCTTGGTGACGTCGACTTGTTGCAAGCGGGCGCCGAATCGCTCCGCCTGTTTCCGGAACTGATCCATCAGCTCCGGGCCGAGGATGCCGTCGGGAAAGCCGGGGTAGTTCTCGACGTCGGTAGTGATCATCAGCTGGCCACCGGCGGCAACCCCCTCGAATACCAGCGGGTTGAGGTCGGCGCGGGCGGCATACAGGGCCGCGGTCAAACCGGCCGGCCCGGATCCGACGATGATCAACTTCTCGTGACTCATTTCCTTATCAGGTCCTCTTCAACCACAGATACGTGCCTGCCCCGACGAAAACGAGACCCACAACCGCGAAAGCACCGGCGGTGGTGAGCGGTATCTCGAGGGCTCCGAATATCGCCAGAAACAGGAACAGCAACGCGGACAACCCAAGGGCGGCCGCCAAGATTCCCAGCCCGGTGAGCCGGATCCCCTTGGCCACGCGGTCGACGGTCAGCGAACGGACTTTGATCGTGATCTGCTCGAGGATCTCGGCAAATCTGGCGGCTAGTTCCTCCATTGGTGCCGAGATTAGTTACCCCGTACTCCGTGTCGGCTAACCGACGTAGACGATCTCACAAGCGGGGAGCACGACGAAGGTGACGACGCGCTCTGCCTCGGGATCTCTCCGCATGACGAGGAGATAGGTCTGATCGAAGTCGACCTGATCGACGACGACGTGGTCGTCCAGTCCGACGCGGGTGAGGCACTCTTCGAAATCGGCGTCGGCGCTCTCGGCGACGACACGATCGTTCTGCCTCGCCCGGGCCTCATCCGCGAGCTCCTCGAAGGGAAGCGAGAGGCTGTCCTCACCGGCCGCTGCGTCCGTTGTCGCCGTGGCGGCGGCTGTGGTTTCCGTCGTCATCTCAGGAGCGGACTCACCGTCGTCGCTTCCCTGGGCGACGAAGGGGACCTCCTCGGTCGGGGCCTCGTCGAAGGCTTGCGCCCCCGCCGCAGTCGTGGTTGCGGCGGCTTCCCCCCCGCCACCCAGCACGCCGCTGTTGAGGACGCCGACCAGTCCGACGATGACGAACAAGCCGGCAGCAACGTAGGAGAGGCGCTGCCACCACGGCGTCGCCGACCGCTTCGCAGACTGGCTGCGCAGCTCGGTCCACAGGTCGCGATGAAGTGTGGCCTTCTCCAGGTCGGTCATTTCGACGGCGGGGGCAGCGGCCAGCCAGGCGATGACCTCGGTCTGGGCGAGATACTCGTCTCGGCATTCGTGACAGGTCTCGATGAGCGAGCGCGCCTCGGCTTCATCGCTGAGGGAGCCGTCAGCGAGGGCAGCGATCAGATCGAGGGGATGTTCATGCATTCGAATGTTTGGACGGTCTCATTGGTCGTTTTGGTTCCCCAGGTGCTTGGCGAGGAGACGTCGTCCCCGGAAAACCCGTGACTTCACGGTCCCGACGGGCACATCGAGGATCTCAGCCACCTCGGGGAGGGACATCCCTTCGAGATCGGAGAGAACCACCGCATTGCGGAAGTCCCCGGGTAGTTGGGCCAGGGCGGCCTCGATCTCGGGTCGGAGGGCAGCCGATTCCATCTCCTGCTCGGCCGTGGGGTCTGACGGATCCACATGGTCGGCCAAGGGCTCGGATGGCCTCCGCTGGGCGCGCCGGAGCTGGTCGTAACAGGTGTTCACCGCGATGCGGTAGATCCAGGTCCCCACCGCCGACCGCCCCTGGAACTGGCCGGCCTTGCGGAACACCGTGAGGAACGTGTCCTGGGTGGCGTCGAGAGCCCTCTCCCGGTCTCCGAGGATGCGGAGGCACACCGAGAACACGCGGTCCTGGTGCTGGCGCATGACTGCGTCGAATGCCTCCCGGTCTCCGGAGACGACCCGAGTCAGCAGCTCGGCTTCGTTGCCGGGGACCGTCACGGCGTGAATCGTACTTCTCCGATATCGGCGTAATAGGTTCCGTCAGGCTGCTGCGGAAAGTCGGTCATCCACAACAGCCAGTGCCCGCCCTCACGTCTCGGAAGCGGAAAAAGCGTGGTGCTCGACTCCGCGGTCGCAGTCAGAGCGCGCTCCCACCCTTCGATCTCATCAGGTGGCTCCTCGGCCCAGAAGAGGCTGAACTCCGTTCCGCTCGTGAGCCCCACGAGCTGCACCGCCGAAGGCGCTCCACTCACCTGGAAGCGAAGCCCGACACCGGGCTTGACCAGCGACAATGGGTCCTGGTACCTCTCCGACCTCCAGGTGGTCGAAGCGCTGCCGTCGAGCACGCTTGTGAGCGCTTCGTCGTTCTCGCCGCCTTCGCCGAATGGGTCGAACGATCCGAAGTCGACGACGCTCACCGGCCCTAGCGCGACCGTTGTGCCGACACTGGTGCTGGTCGTGGTGGCGGGATCGGCGCCCACGGTGGTCGTCGGGGAGATGGGAATGATCTGACCACCACCGATGAAAAGCCGTCCCAGTGCCACGAGGCCCACAGCCAGCACCACAAGGCCCACGGCGACGTAGAGGAGGCGTCTAGAAGTGGACAGTGGCTCGGGTTGCGCTGGGCGCAGGGTGGGGGAGGCGAGGAGCGCTTTCTCCAGGTCGGATGCGCTGAGACGGCCTGACTGGGCCGAGCGCAAGACACGGTCGATGGCTCGGGGAACGCCATCGATGCTCTCCGAGGGAGGGGGGCCGCCCGGCGCCGACCCGGTGAGGGCAGTCTCGAGGGCGGCCGCCAGCGCCCGAACATCGCCGTCCTGATCGGTGCGGCGCTCGCGACCGAATCCTCCCAATTTGGCGGGATGGGCCACCGACCAAGAAATCGCCGATAGATCGATCTGGCCGTGAATCCCCCCTGACTCGTGCAGGGCGGCGAGGGCCCCGGCTAGTCCCGATGCGTTGGGGAGGAACTCCTCCAGTCCGACCGTTTGATCCGCCGCCAACCGGTCGGCGGCCGACGCTCCGCCCGTCCACTCACACACCGCATATGCACCACCTGCGACGTCCTCGACCGCGAACACCCGGGAAAGATGGGGATGCCCCGTCTTGGCGGCCCCGCTCACACTCGCCACGAATCGGTCCCTCCGTTCCTGACTCGACTCCGGCCCAAGAGACCGGATGAGAACCGGACGCTCGAGCGATGTGTCGGTGGCAAGCCATTCTTCGAGGTCGTTGTCCCGCCCGAGACGCATTTCGAGGCGGTAACGATCAGAGACCGGGGGTGGCATCTCTTATTGCCGGCCGACTTTGGCCGATTGGCTCCAGGACTTTGGGCCTGTCGCGTCGGGGGGACGACCCTCAGGGATCTTGGGTGGGCCTTCGACCTCGGCCAAACAGACGCCGGTCGGCCGGGGCTGCCGCTCCAAGGCGATGTGCTCTTTCATTTGGGATCTTGCTGGTGCCGGCCGACTTTGGCCGATTGGCTCCAGGACTTTGGGCCTGTCGTCGGGGGACGACCGTTAGGGATCTTGGGTGGGCCTGCTAGGTCGGCCAAACAGACGCCGGTCGGCCGGGGCTGCCGCTCCAAGGCGGTGTGCTCTTTCATCTGAGATCTCGCTGGCGCCGGCCGACTTTGTCCGGTTGTTCCAGGCTCATGCGCTCCTCCGTCATGCGACATGCTCGTATCGCAGCAGATGAAGTTGCGTCTCTCTGTCCTGAAATCCTTCGCGCGCATACAGACGGCGGGCCCGGTCGTTTTCGGGGCGAACATTGAGCACCAGCGCCCGCGCCCCGCGTCTCGAGGCCCATATCGCGGACGCCCGCACCAGCGAGCCACCGACTCCCTGGCCGGCGAACGATGGGGCAACGGCGACCCGTTGCAGGAATGAGACGGTCATTTGTGACCCCACCAAGGCATATCCGGCGAGTTGATCGTCCACCCGGGCGACGAGGACTATGGCACGTGGTGTGGCTCGCATCGCTTCGACAAGGCCCGCCTCGGTCATCCGCCAGAACCCGTCGAACGCGAGGTCGTCGATCGTCAGCAGGGCCCCCCAGTCGGGCGCTCTGGTCGGCTCGATGACGTGGTCGGGCGAGCGGATCTCTGCTCCCAGTGGCAATTCCATCACGTCGAGCAGACGGAACAATGTGAATCCGGCCGAAGTCCACACCTTGGTCGCCGATGGGTACAGCGCCGGGGAGTAGACGACGCCTGATCCCTTTGGCCCGAGGAGCTCGGCAACTGCCCTCAAGAACTCATGGGAGCCGCGTTCCAGGCGAAGGGCTGGATCGGGGAAGTCATCGTTCCAGGGCCGTGCCTGCGCCTTGGCCCAACCCTTGCGAATGGTCACCGGGCCGGGCCAGACCCCGTCGAGATGCAGGCGGTCGGGCACCTGTGGGAGAGTACGGCATGGAAGTGGTGGTGGCCGCCAGCCCGATGGCAGCGCTGCATGACACCGGCCGAAGCCACCCGGAACGGCCCGAGCGATTGGGCGCAGTGTTCCGCGGCATCTCCGAGAGCGGGCTGAAGATGATCGAGATCGAAGCACCACCGATCGAACGCGCCGATCTCGCCCTGATCCACGACCCGGCCTATGTCGACGCCATCGAGAGGTTTTGTCGCCTCGGTGGCGGGGCCCTCGACATGGACACGTTTGTCTCGAGCGACAGTTGGGCCGCTGCCACGACCGCGGTCGGCGGCGTCAAGGCCGTTGTCGAGGAGTTGGAGGGGCGGGCGAACGCCACTGGTTTTGCCCTCTGCCGCCCTCCCGGCCACCACGCCCTCCGCTCACGAGCAATGGGTTTCTGTGTGTTCAACAACGTCGCAGTCGTGGCGGCCTGGCTCCGATCGCGGGATCAACGGGTGGCGATCCTCGACTGGGATGTCCACCACGGGAACGGGACCCAGGACTTGATGATCGACGACCCGGGCGTTCTCTATGTCTCCATCCATCAGGGTGACTTCTATCCGTTCGCTGGTCATCCCGATGACATCGAGGCCGGGGCCGCCGGCACCACAGTCAACATCCCGGTTCCGGCCGGCACCGCCGGAGACGTGTTCCGTGTGGCATGGGAGAGATTGGTCATCCCCGTCGTCTCCCAGTTCGGTCCGGATTGGGTGCTGGTCAGCGCCGGGTTCGACGGTCACACCGAGGACGCGCTGGCCGATCTCGATCTGCTCGATGCCGACTACGGGTGGATGGCTTCCCGGTTGGCGCAGGCCCACCCGGCCCATCGGACGGTGTTCGCCCTCGAAGGCGGGTACGACCTCGACGGGCTCCGTCACTCGACTCGTTCCACGGTGCGGGGCATGGCGGGAGAGGAGCAGTTCGGCCCTCCTCTGTCATCAGCGCCCGGGGTCATCGCGTCCGTCGATATCGCCGGCATCGCCGTGGCGCGGCATTGGAGTGTCTGAGAAGTCTTTTCAGTTCCCCTGTGACCCGCGCCGATAACCACAACCTGGGTCAATTGGGAAAGGAACATGGAAGTCAACATCGAGGATCTTCTCCGCCGGGCTGTCTCCTTGGGGGCAACGGATCTGCATCTCAAGGTCGGCTCTCCACCGGTGGCTCGCGTCGGAGGTGACCTGGCGAGACTCGAAGGCTTCGAGGCACTCAAACCCGCCGACACCCAGGCCTACGCGGAGGCCCTCTTCACCCCTGGCGGCGCACGTGATTTCAAGGCCACGGGCACTGCCGATTTCGCCTTCGGTCGACAAGACATCGGCCGCTTCCGGGTCACCGCCTTCCGTCAGCGCGGCTCGGTGTCGGTAGTGCTGCGTCGTGTCTTCCCGGGGACGATGTCTTTCGCTGATCTCGGGCTGCCCCGGGTCGTGGAGAAGCTGGCGGCCGAATCGTCCGGGCTCCTCCTCGTCACCGGAGCCTCCGGTTCGGGCAAGACCTCCACGATGGCGTCGATCCTGGACTGGATCAACACCCACCGGGCGGTCTCGATCCTCACCATCGAGGACCCGATCGAGGTGCTCCATCCCGACAAGCGAAGTGTCGTCGAACAACGCGAGGTCGGCGTCGACACCCCGAGCGCGGCCGACGCGGTTCGTAGTGCCATGCGTCACGACAACGATGTCCTCATGATTTCCGAGATCGACGATGCCGAGACCGCCCGCGCCGCGATCGCAGCGGCGGAGACCGGGCACCTCGTGATCTCATCGATGCGGACGACCGATCCCGCCGACACCATCGATCGCATCGTGTCACTCTTCCCCGAGCCGCAGCAACGCGTGGTCCGCGGTCAGTTGGCGGCACAGCTCCTGGCCATCATCAGCCAGCGCTTGCTCGAGAGCCACGACAAGGGCAAGACGCTGGCCTGTGAGGTTCTCACCAACAACGAGCGCGTCCAGGAGTGGATCATCGGTGGAGCGGAGGCCTCGACCCTGATCGACATCATGAAGGAGAGCGAGTTCTTCGGCATGCAGACGATGGACGCGGCACTGCTCCGTCTGGTGATCGAGAAATCGATCGAGCTGCCGGCGGCAGTTCCCTACGCCCGAAACGTCCACGAGCTGCGGGCCAAAGCCATGGCAGCCGGCATCCAGCTGTAGGTCCTGGTAGCGCCAACCCGGTCGTTGCGGTCAGGGGCGCACCGATAACCTCGCTTCGGTGATCCCGAAGCGGCTCGAATTCCTCGTCTCACCTGATCTTCCGCCGGCGCAGTTGCATCGTCTCTTCGGAGCTGCCGGCCATCAGCTGTTCCTGGTCGGCGGGTCGGTTCGTGATGCCTTCCTCGAGCGCCCGCTGGAGGATTTCGACTTCGCCACCGATGCCCGCCCCGAGCGGATCGCCGAGATCCTCGAATCTTGGGCGAACGTCGTCTACCGCGTTGGAGCCACCTTTGGCACGGTCGCGGCCCGCAAGGACGGGCACACCGTCGAGGTCACCACGTTCAGGAACGAGATCTATCGGGACGACTCGCGCAAGCCCCAGGTGACGTTCTCCGACGACATCGAGACCGACCTCGCCCGGCGCGACTTCACCGTGAACTCCATCGCCCTGACTCTCATGGACATGGACCCGATCGACCCCCACGGCGGATTGTCAGACCTCGCCGCCGGGGTGTTGAGGACGCCGCTCGCTCCCGATATCTCGTTCTCGGAGGATCCGCTGCGAATGCTTCGCCTGTTCCGGTTCGAGGGCACGCTCGGGTTCAAGGGGGAGTCCGAGACGGTGAAGGCGGTCGCCGAGATGGGGGAGCGGCTCGATATCGTGTCGTCGGAACGGATTCGAGACGAGCTCTCGAAACTCGTTGTCGCGCCGGCCGCGGGGAAGGCACTCGACCGCGTCGTGGCCTCCGGGTTGGCCGATCACTTCCTGCCCGAGCTGCCCGCGTTGGCCATGGAGCAAGACCCTCACCAGCGTCACAAGGACGTGCTCGCCCACACCCTCGCCGTCGTGGACAAGACACGACCCGAGCTGGTGCTCCGCCTGGCAGCCCTGTTCCACGACATTGGAAAGCCCGATACTCGCCAGTTCGGAAAGGACGGCGTCTCGTTTCATCATCACGAGGTGGTCGGGGCCCGTATGACCAGGCGACGACTGAAGGCGCTCCGCTACCCCGGTGAGGTCGTCGATGACGTGTCCCGGCTCGTCTTCCTCCACCTCCGCCCCCACACACTCAAGATGGGCTGGACCGATTCGGCGGTTCGCCGTTATGTGCGCGATGCCGGCGAGCTTCTCCCCTTTCTCAACGAGCTGGTCAGGTGTGATGTGACCACCGCCAATCCGCGTCGGGCCCGAGCGGTGCAGAACCGCATCGACGAGTTAGAGGAGCGGATCGTCGAATTGAGTGCGAAGGAGGAGATCGCACGGCTGCGCGCCCCGATCGATGGCAATCAGGTGATGGAGTACCTCGGGATTGGGCCGGGGCCGGAAATCGGTGACATCATGGGGCTGATGCTGGAGCGAAGGATCGACGATGGCCCCTACGGTGTGGGGGAGGCATACGCCATGGTCAGGGACTGGGCCATCACCCAAGGCATCCCGGATCCCGGGCCGGCGCCCGACGAGGAGGAATGACATTGAAGGTCGTCCTCGCCTACTCCGGGGGCCTCGACACCTCGGTGATCCTGGCCTGGCTCCGCGAGGAGAGGGACGCGGAGGTCATCGCATACACCGCTGATGTCGGTCAAGGCGCCGAGGCGGTCGAGGCGAAAGAAAAAGCCCTCGCCACCGGGGCCGTGGAGGCCGTGGTCGAGAACCTGACCCGACCGATTTGTCGAAGGCGCCGTCTTCCCTGCATTGCGCGCCGGGGCCGTATACGAGGGCCACTACCTGCTCGGCACATCGTTGGCCCGGCCGATCATCACGGAGGGACTGGTCCGAACCGCCCGCTCCTTCGGCGCCGACGCCATCTCCCACGGTGCGACGGGCAAGGGAAACGATCAGGTCCGCTTCGAGCTCTCGGTGGCGGCGCTGGCACCCGACCTCGCGGTCATCGCGCCGTGGCGGGAATGGGACCTCGACGGCCGCACCGCTCTCATCGACTACGCGACGCGAACGCGGGATCCCGGTGCCGGTCACCCGGGAGGAGCCGTATTCCATGGACGCCAACCTCTTCCACATCTCCTACGAAGGTGGGATCCTCGAGGACCCTTGGGCAGCGCCACCGCCCAAGATGTTCCGGCTCACCGTCGACCCCACCGATGCCCCGGATGAGCCAGAGGAGGTGGTCGTCGGATTCGCGCATGGCAGCCCGGTGTCGATCGATGGACGCGAACTAGGCCCGGTCGAGCTGTTGACCGAGGCGAACGCCCTGGCCGGGACGGCACGGCGTGGGAAGGGTTGACCTCGTCGAGAACCGGTTCGTCGGTATCAAGAGTCGCGGGGTCTACGAGACCCCGGGGGGACCATCCTCCATCTCGCTCATCGCGCCGTCGAGTCGATCACTCTCGATCGCGAGGTTGTCCACATCCGGGACTCCCTCATTCCTCGATACGCTCAGATCGTCTACAACGGCTTCTGGTTCAGCCCGGAGCGGACTGCACTGCAGCGGCTCATCGACGATATCCAGGAGCCGGTCACCGGCGAGGCGCGCCTGGTGCTGTACAAGGGCGGCGCCACCGTGACGGGGCGGCGCTCACCCAACAGCCTCTACGACCCAGGATCCGCCACCTTCGAAGCCGACGACGTCTATCGCCAGGCCGACGCCGAAGGCTTCATCTCGCTCAATGCCCTGCGGATCCGGGGCTTCGGGGGCGGGGAGGTCGGAATGAGCCTCTGGGGTGGCCGTTTCGAGTCGAGCCCGGGGGAGACGTTGTGGGCCTACACCACCGATCCCTCCGACCGACGACTGTTGGCCGACGACGTCGCCGGCTCCATGGCCCATGTCCGCATGCTCGGGGAGACCGGGATCCTCGCCGATGTCGACGTGAAGACCCTGCTCCGTGGGCTGGAGACCATCCAGTCCGAGGCTGCTGGTGGGGCGTTCGAGTTCTCCGAGTCGGATGAGGACGTTCATTCGGCGGTGGAACGCAGGTTGTTCGAGTTGGTGGGCGATCCCGCGGGGAGGCTGCACACCGCGCGTTCCCGCAACGACCAGGTCGCACTCGACATGCGTCTCTACACACGTCGGGCCGCCGCCGACCGAATCGACCAGCTTCACGACTTCGCGCTGTCCCTGGCGGAGATCGCAGAGGGTCACGCCACGACCGTCGTGCCGTCCTACACGCACCTCCAACAGGCGCAACCGACCACGCTCGGGCACCATCTCCTCGCCTATGCCTGGATGTCGGTCCGGGATGCAATCCGGTTCGCGGGCGCCCGCAGCCGCATCGATGTGTCGCCATTAGGCGCCGGCGCCTCGGCGGGCACGTCCTTACCGATCGACCCGGAGTCGACCGCCAGGGACATGGGAATGTCCGGCGTGTTCGAGAATTCTCTCGACGCTGTCGGCTCCCGGGATCATCTCGCCGAGTATGTGTTTTGCTGCGCCCAGGCCATGGTGAACCTGTCCCGTCTCGCCGAGGAGGTCGTCCTCTGGTCCACACCCGAGTTCGGCCGGGCGCGTCTCGGTGACAGTGTGAGCACCGGGTCGTCGGCCCTTCCCCACAAGCGAAACCCTGACATCGCCGAGCTGGTTCGGGGACGGGCCGCCCGGGTCTCGGGGCTGCTGGCGGCCATGATGACCCTCCAGAAAGGTCTTCCTCTCGCCTACAACCGTGATCTCCAGGAGGACAAGCGCCTCGTCTTCGAGGCCGACGACACGCTGGCGGATTCCCTGGCTGCGATGGTCGAGTTGCTTCGCCAGACCGAGTTCCTCGCAGTTGCCCCACGCGTGGAGACGGCCAGCCTCGACCTGGCCGAGGCCCTGGTGGCCCGAGGTATTCCCTTCCGGGAGGCACATGAGGCCGTGGGCAAGTTGGTCCTCGCTCTCGAAGGGCAGGGTCGCAATCTTTTGGAGGCCACCCCACAGGACCTCGTCTCGGCGCACCCGGACTTCGTGGAAGCGGATCTCGGTCTGATCGATTCGGCCACATCCGTGCAACGTCGCCTGAGCGCAGGCGGGGGGAGCCCTGAGTCGGTTCACACGCAGGTCTCCGACCTGCGGAGGAGGATCACTCCTTCCTAACGTGCTCCGGGTGATCCTCGTGGTGATCCCCGCGGCCGTCATCGCCGCGATCAGCCTCGCCTCTTTTGCTGGAGCGTGGGTCTGGTGGCTCGACGTGATGGCCAACTTCCGTGCCCAGTACGTGGTCATCCTGGCTGTCCTGGGCCTGATCATTGCGGCCAGCCGCTGGCGGCGCACCGGGCTCGCCATTCTCGGGGTCGCACTCGTCAACTTGTTCTTCGTAGCCCCGCTTTTCGTCGGTTCGCCGGGCGATCCGGTGGCGGGTGCGCCAGGGATACGGGTGATGAGCTTCAACCTGCTCTCCACCAACGAGAGCTACAGCGAGGTCATCGAGTACATCGAGGCGACCGATCCCGACCTGGTCCTGCTCCATGAGGCGAGCCGGCCCTGGGAGGTGGCCATGGAGTCTTCTGGGCTCGACTACGAGATCGTCCGAGGTCGATCCGAGAATCTGATTTTCGGGACTCTCGTGCTCGCTCGCGGCCAAGTCGAAGCCGTTTCCTATGGATTCGCCGAAGGCGATGGCCGAGCCATGTCGCTCGAGTATCAGCCCGAGGACTGGCCGGTGCCGGTGAAGATCCTCTCTTCGCACCCGCTGGCGCCGACATCGGGGGAGCGGGCGGCGCTTCGCGACGCCCAACTGGCGTTTGCCGCCGGATGGGCCGCCGAGCAGGAAGGCGCCTATGCCGTGGTGGGCGATCTGAACGCCTCGCCCTGGTCCTCCCCATTTCGTGGGCTCATCTCGGAGGGGGATCTGCGCAATTCCCAGATCGGGTTTGGGGTGCAGCCTTCATTCTCGGCGATGACGATCCTTCCCTTCCGGGTCCCGATCGATCATTTGCTCCACAGCGACGACCTGCGCGTCCGCGACCGCCGGCTCGGCCCCGCCCTTGGCTCGGACCACTTCCCGCTCGTAGTCGACCTGGAGCACGCACCGGAGGCGTGAACCGCAGAGTCTCAATCGACCTTGTGGGGACCAGCGGTAGCGTTCGCCGCATGTCAGACCCATTTGCCGAGCGCCGTGCCCGTCTGGCCGAGGAGATCGGCGACGACGCGATCGCCGTCATCCCGGCCGCGGTCGAAGTGATCCGGAGCAACGACACCGAGTTCGAGTTCCACCAGGATCCCGACTTCTTCTATCTGACCGGGTTCCACGAGCCGGAGGCGGTCGCGGTTATCACACCAGGGCATGCGGACGGCGATTACACCCTCTTCGTGAGGCCCCGGGACCCTGAGATGGAGGCATGGAACGGCTATCGGGCCGGGACCGAGGGGGCTACGGAGCATTTCGGGGCGGCCCATGCCTATGAGGTTGGACCAGCTCGACGAGATCCTGACCAGGCTCATGATCGGGCGTGAAGTGATCTGGTATCGCACCGGCAATCGACACCACGACGACCGGATCGCGGGGATCGTGGCCAAGGCGAGAAGTCATCGTGAGCGCTACGGCGGGTCGGTTCCGTCGGCTGTGCGTGACATCACCGTCCCCCTATCCGAGATGCGTCTCTTCAAATCGCCCGCGGAGATCGAGGTCCTGCGCAGAGCCTGCGAGTTGTCCTCCCGAGGACACGTCGAGGCGATGAGATTCGCCGCCCCCGGTATGTACGAGTACCAGGTACAGGCCGCCCTCGAGTACCACTGGCGGCTGGGCGGGGCTCGGCACAACGGTTATCCCTCCATCGTGGCCTCAGGGCCCAACACCTGTGTCCTTCATTACGTCGAGAACGACCGGCTGATCGAGAACGGCGATCTGATCCTGATCGACGCGGCCGCCGAGGTCGATGGCTACTCGGCGGACATCACCCGGACCTTCCCGGCCAACGGAAAGTTCAGCGGACCACAGCGTGCCATCTACGAAGTCGTGTCCGCGGCGTTCCAAACGGGTCTCGACATGTCGGCCCCGGGATCGAGTCCCCGGGCGATACATGACGCGGCCACCCGGGTGCTGACCGAGGGAATGGTTGAGCTGGGCCTTCTCCCCAAGAGTGTCGAGGAGTCGCTGGCCATGCACCACTACAACCAGTTCTACTTCCACGGCACCGGCCACTGGATTGGTCTCGACGTGCACGACATGGGCACCTATCGCGTCGAGGGCGTGCCCCGGAAACTAGAGCCGGGAATGGCCTTCACCGTCGAGCCCGGTCTGTACATCGCCCCGCACAAGGGCGAGATCACATTGACCTTGCTGGAGTACGACACCGACGAGTGGAACCAGCGCCGGATCCTCGAAGGACGTGCCGCCGCCATGGCCAAGGAGGCCGAGGCCAAGGAGAAGGCGGAGAAGATCACGCACTCGGTTCCGTCAGAGTTCCTCGGCATCGGGATCCGGATCGAGGACGACGTAGTGATCACCGAGGACGGGCACGACAACCTGACCACCGCCGTCCCCTCGGGCGTCGATGAGATCGAGGCCCTCTGTGCCGAGTCTTCTGCTCTTCCCCACCCTCAGACGGTCGCCGGGAGGGCGTAGAGCAGGATGGCGAAGAAGTGAAAGCTGCTCCCGGCGATGACGAGGACATGGAATAGCTCGTGGTGTGAGAAGGCCCGGGGGAAGAGACGGGGCCGCCCGGTGGCGTAGATCACCGTGCCGATCACATAGCAAGCGCCGCCGAGGACGATGAGAGCGATGGCGCCCGGGCCGAGCTCACGCCAGATCCAGGGAACCCAGATCAGGGCGGACCACCCCATCACCATCTGCAATGTCACTGACAGATGGGTCCTCACCTCGGGCATCATCGCCTTGAGCAGTATCCCGGTGAGTGCGATCCCCCAGACGATGCCGAGCGCCACGGCGAGGGGTACTCCTTCGAGAGAGGCTATGGCGATCGGCGTGAAGGTGCCGGCTACCACGAGGAAGATCATCGAATGGTCGATTCGCTGCAGCCTTGCCCTCCACTCTTCCCGCCAGGGGACCGAGTGATAGAGCGAGGAGACGATGAACATCAGGAGCAAGGCCCCACCGAAGACGAGTGCCCCGAACGAGAGCTTCGGCCCGCCCCGACGCCCTTTCGATGAGGAGCACGAGCCCGATGGCGGTGGCAATGGCTGCCGTGCCATGCAGAAATCCCCGAATCGGGTTCTGCATCCGCCCCAGAGTGATCCGCTCCATGTTCTGGGAATCGTATCGGCCGCACCGGTGTAGAAGGAAAGGGGTCGGATGACCCAGGTCGAAACGAGACCTGACCCAGGCGGACCGGTACCATGACCGCATCACCATGGCTCTTGGTGTCCTCTACCGCTTATACGAGCGCAACCTCGTCAACGGGCTCGATCGAGACCGGCTGCCCCGTCACATCGGCATCGTCCTCGACGGGCATCGTCGTCATGCTCGCGAAGAGCGGCTTCCCACCTACACCGAGAGTTACCGGGTCGGCATGCGCCGCTTCGAGGAGTTCATCGGATGGGCCGAGGAGCTCGAGATCCCGGCAGTCACCGCCTGGGTCCTGTCGCGGGAGAACCTGTCACGACCGGCTGACGAGCTCGAGCCCTATTTCGAGGTCCTGGTCGAGTTGTTCGGCCGGCTGCCGGCCCTGTGCGAGAGCTACGACATGGGCATCAGGTTCATCGGGAGTCTCGACCTGCTCCCGGACGAGCTGGTGGCCGCGGCCAAGCTGGCGGAGGAGGCCCAGCCTTTCGGAGCCCGCCGCCTCAACATCGCCATGGGCTACGGGGGAAGGCAGGAGATCGTCGATGCTGCCAAGGACCTGGTGGCCAAGCTGGTGGCCGACGGCACCCCGCCCGACGAGATCGGCGCCCATATCGACGCCGAGTCGCTCGCCTCGCACATGTATTCCGCAGATCTGCCCGACCCGGACCTCCTCATCAGGACTTCGGGTGAGTCCCGGCTCTCCGGGTTCCTGCTCTGGCAGTCCGCCTACGCCGAGTTCGTCTTCGTCGACGTGAACTGGCCCGCATTCCGCCGGGTCGACTTCCTCCGCGCGCTGCGCGACTTCACCAGCAGAGACCGCCGCTTCGGGAAGTAGGCGAGCAAGCCCGGTTCGCTGAGAGCGCGGCGGCGGCAAATCAGGCGGAGATCATCTCCTCGTCGAGATGGCTGACGTCTCCGAGCTGGCGGAGCGAGAAACCCCACCCGGTGCTGATCCGGTCCATGGTCAAACGCGAGACCCCGGAGTGGGGTTGACGAAACCGGTCCCATTCCCAGGGCACCGGCTCCAACCCGAGCAGACGACCCAGGACCACGGCGTTCGTGCCGGCATGGGCCACGATGACGACCCGCATCCCCGGATCCTCGACGTCCCAGAGATGGCGGTGCTCGGCGTGCATCGGCCGGATGCCATGGACGGCCAACGTCTCCTCCAGCCCGGTCACCACTCTGCGATGAAAGGCCCGGAAAGACTCCCCACCCGGGAGCCCGTCCCACATCTCTTCCATTGTCCTGAAGTTGGCCTCCCGTAGCGCTTTCTCGATCTCCTCGGCCGGAGATCCCTCCCATGACGCGGGATTCTGGATCTCCCTCAGCCAGGGATACACCTCCGGTTCGATGTCGACTTCGGACGCCACCGGTGCCGCAGTCTGCATGGCCCGGATCATCGGTGATGCCCAGAGCTCGTCGAAGGCTGCGATCGCACCCAGCCGATGGGCTACCCGCTTCGCCTGCTCGTGCCCAAGGACCGTCAGCTCGGGGTCGTTGCGAGCGATCAGGCCGGGGGTCCAGTCGGGCTGGCCGTGTCGCACGAGGATCAAGTCCATCGGCTCCACCGTACCCAGCCCGTTGTCCATACCGGCCGGCGCGGCAATACGATTGAGGGGTGTCCCGGCAAGCCCTCATCGATCACCTGCGTCACCATGCCCTCTTCACCGACGGCCCCTACACATTGAGGTCGGGTCAACGGTCCGATTGGTACCTCGACGCACGACAGACGACATTTGCCGGAAAGGGGGCACCCATCGTGGGCGCGGCCGTGCTCGACGTCCTCGACCCCGAGGTCAGGGCGGTGGGTGGCATGACCATGGGGGCGGACCCGATTGCCCTCGCCGTCGCCGTCGTAGCCAATCTCCGGGGTCGGGACATCAACGCCTTCTCGATTCGCAAGACCACCAAGCAGTACGGGATCACCGGCCGGGTCGTCGGCCCGGTGACTGCCGGGATGCCGGTGGCGATCCTCGAAGACACGACCACCACCGGTGGCGCCGCCCTCGACGCCGCCGAGGCCGCCACCGCAGCCGGGCTGCGGGTGGTGCAGGCGATCGCCCTCGTCGATCGGTCCGATGGGAGGGCAGCCGACGCATTCGAAGACGTGTCCATTCCCTATGTGGCCCTGGTGGTTCCCAAGGACCTGGGCGTCAAGCGGTGAAGGTCGTCGTCCAGCGCTCGGCGGTCAGGATGTGGCTGCTGGCGATGGGCGGCATACCACTGCTCGTCATCGCGGTCGACGTGCTCACGAGTCGGCGGATCACCAACTGGCTGAGGGAGCTGATATTCAACCCGCGAGGACACCCAGATCTACGAGCCTCGTGATGTGATCTGGGCCTGGGCCCTTCTGTTCTTTTCATTGTTTCTCGTTCTCTGGGGTCTCAAGGAGCTTTTCATGCCGACCAAGGTGATAGAGGCCCGGGAGGACGGGCTCGCGATCAGGCTCCGTGGACCGTTCCGCCATCCCGATCTCATTCCTTGGGGCAACATCGTGGACATCGAGCCGGGCGAGATCCTGGACGAGGGGGATGTGTTGGTTCTCCTCCAGATCGAGCTGTCACGCCGCGGGAGCTGCCCGAGCACCCCTGGGGGGCGCGCTGGGTGGAGACGCGCACGCTGGGCCTGCTCGCCCAAGACTGGTCCATAACGCCGGCCCGGGCAGCAGAGCAGCTGGGCCAGTTCGCGGTCGAAGCCGCTCAACGGGAGACTCGGCCCCAGCCTGAGCGCATCCCGGACCCGACGTGATCCCGGTCGGCGCCCATTTGCCTTCGATCAATCCGTTGGAGGAGGCGCAGGAGCGCCAGGCCGACATTGCCCAGATCTTCCTCTCCAACCCTCAGTCGTGGAAGAAGCCGCCGCCCCGGCAGGATGCCGCGGCCCTGCGTGACTCACCCATCCCGATCTATGTCCACGCTCCCTATCTGATCAATGTCTGTGCCGACAACAATCGGGTGAGGATCCCCTCCCGGAGGATCCTCCAGGACACCTGCGATGCGGCTGCCGAGGTGGGCGCCCGGGCTGTGATCGTGCACGGTGGCCACGTGACGGGAGACGGTCCCCAGGAGGAAGGCATCGATCGATGGAGGAAGGCCCTCGATGCGGTCGACACCAAGATCCAGATCCTGATCGAGAACACGGCCGGCGGGGACAAAGCGGTGGCGAGAAGGGTCGAGTGGATCGCCCGCCTCTTCGACGAGATCGGCGAGTTCGGAGTTGGCTTCGTCCTCGACACCTGCCACTTGTGGGCGGGTGGAGAGCCGCTGGACGAGGTCGTACCCCGCATCATGGAGGCGACGGGGCGGATCGATCTCGTCCAGGTCAACGACTCGAAGGACCCGTTCGACTCACGACGGGACCGTCACGAGAGCCTGGGCAAGGGTCAGATCCCGCCTGACGAGATGGCCCGGATGATCATCGAGGCCGGGGCCCCGGTGGTCGTGGAGACTCCCGGTGACGTAGAAGAGCAGACGGCCGATATCGAGTGGGTCAGAAGCGTCTTACGCTCTACGTGATACAGCAGACGTATCTACTCGAAAATTCGCTTCGGCCCGGTCTTCTGCTTCTGATGCTGCTTTCGCTCGCTCGGCGCCGGCCCGGCGATCGGACGGGGGTAGCGATCCTCGAGGATTATGGCCAACGGGCTTGCGGTGAACACCGACGAGTAGGTCCCGACGAGGATGCCGATCAGCAGGGCGAGGGCGAAGTCGGAGAGCGTGTCACCGCCGAGCACGTACAGGGAGGCGAGGATGAGTATCGCTCCCAGGCCGGTGTTGATCGTCCTCGGCACGGTTTGCAGGCATGCTTCGTTGGCGATGGGGCCCAGCGGCTCGCCGGGGCGTTCGGCCTGATGCTCCCTGATGCGGTCGAAGATCACCACCGAGTCGGCGATCGAGTAGCCGATGATGGTCAACAGTGCGGCGAGAAATACACCGTCGATGGTCTTCCCCAGCCAGGCGAAAATCCCGACCACGATGATGACGTCATGGAACATCGAGAGGACGGCTGCCGCTCCGATCGTCCAGCGGAACCTGATCGCCAGGTAGATGAGCTGCATGAGCAGCGCCAGACCTAGGGCCAGAATTGCGCGGTTCCGGATCTCCTCGCCGAGGGTCGGGCCCGACGAACTGATCTCGCACCAGTGTCACGTCGCCGCCTATCCCGGCCACCGTGTCCTCGAGCACCTGTTCTCGCTGTGCATCGAGCTCCTCGGTGCGGATCACGATGGTGCCCTGGCCGGTCTCCTGGATGAGAGCCCGCGGCAACCCCTGATCGGCCAGATCCTGTCGTAGCTGGTCGAGATCCACTTCCTGGGTGGTGGAGAACTCCACGAGGCGACCGCCGGAGAACTCGATCCCGAAGTTGAGTCCCATTGCCACGACGCCGGCGACAGCGAGCACGATCAGGATCCCGGAGACGATCAGCCAGCGCTGCGGCTTGGCGAACAGGTTGGGGCCCGAGTTCTTCAGCCATTCCTGGAAGCGCCGCCCCACCGTCAAGCCCATCAACCGGGGCCGGGTCTGCAGGAAATCGATCCGCGACAACATCTCGAGTAGTACCCGGGTGACCACGAGAGCGGAGAACATCGACACCAGCACCCCGATGGTGAGGGTGACGCCGAAGCCACGGACCGCGCCGGCGGCGAGGAAGAAGAGCAGGACCGCCGCCAGGAGGGTGGTGACGTTGGCGTCGAGAATCGCGCTCCAGGCCCGCTGGAACCCCGCTTCGAGCGATCTTCCCAGCGTCGGGTCGACCGCGTATTCCTCCTTTGCCCGCTCGTACACCAGCACGTTGGCGTCCACGGCCATCCCGATGGCGAGCACGAAGCCGGCGATGCCGGGGAGGGTGAGGGTGGCTCCAAGCCACACCAGAACGGCGTAGGAGAGCAACCCGTAGACGACGAGCGAAATGGCCGCAGCCACACCCATCAGCCGGTAGAAGGCGATCATGTAGAGGATGGTGAGCCCGGCGCCGATCAGGGCGGCCTGCAGGCTGGCGTCGATTGCAGCCTCGCCGAGCGAGGGCCCGACCGTTCCCTGCTCGATCACCACGACGGGAACCGGCAGGGCACCGGCCCGGATGAGGAGAGCCAACTCGTTGGAGGTCTCCTCATCGAAGCTCCCGGTGATCAGTGTCTCCCCACCGGTGATCCCAACATCGCATTGAACGGACGGCGAGACCCCCGGGCTGGAGAGGACCGTCTCGTCGAGAACGATGGCTATCCGTCGGGTCGGGTCGCCGATCGGCGCACAGGCCGCATCGGCGGTCAGTTGGGCCCACTGTTCCTCGCCCTCAGGGAGAAATGCGATCGATACCGCCCATTGGCCGGAGCCCTGGCTGTCGAAGATGGCTGCAGCGCTCTCCACCTGATCGCCACTGACTGCGGTGGGCCCCAGTACCAGGTCCTCACCGGGCTCGCCGGGGATGACGAGATCTCCATCGGTGGTCGGCTCCGTGCCGGTTGCCACAGCCTCTAGCACCGGGTGGAAGGTGAGCTGGGCGGTTCGCCCGATGACCTCCAGCGCCTCGTCCGGATCCTCGACCCCGGGCATCTCGATGATGATCCGGCGGTCGCCTGAAACCTGCAGTGTGGGCTCGGCCACACCGAACGCATCCACGCGACGACGGAGGACTTCGAGGGTCCGGGCGGTCACCTCACTGTCGACGGTGACGTCGGCGGTGTCCTGGGCCTCGAGAACGATCTGAGTGCCGCCGCGGAGGTCCAAGCCGAGATTCACCGGGTTGTTGAGAACGACGTATACGGCAGCGCCTATCGAGACCACGGTCCAAAAAAGACGCCACCGGGACACCTTGGCCATTGGAGGATCCTTCGGATGTTCGGCTGGCGCGACGCATGCTATCGGTGCTTGCCCGTCATGCCAGATCGAGATCGCATTCAGGCGGACCGGTATCCTTCCCATATGCGAGAAAAGGTCACGGTTCCATCTATAAAGGCCCGCAAGGGCGGCCCCAAGATCTCGATGATCACCGCCTACGACTACCCGGGGGCCGTCATCGCCGACCGGGCCGGGATCGACATCGTCTTGGTGGGGGACTCGGCCGCCAATGTGGTCCACGGGATGTCCACCACCCTGGAGTTCGGGATGGAGGAGACGATCATGCATGCCCGGGCGGTGAAACGGGCCGACCCGAAAGCGCTGTTCGTGGTCGATATGCCGTGGCTGAGCTTCCACGTCTCGGTCGAGGACACGGTCCGTAACGCCGGCCGGATCGTCCAGGAGGGCGGAGCCGAGGCGGTCAAGCTGGAAGGGGGTCGTAAACGCCTCCCGATGATCCAGGCGATCCTCGACGCCGAGATCCCGGTGATGGGCCATCTGGGCCTCACCCCGCAGTCGGTCCATGCAATGGGAGGCTTCAAGGTCCAGGGCAAGATGGTCGACGCCGCGCAGGAGCTGATCGAGGACGCGATCGCCATCGCAGAAATTGGCTGTTTCAGCGTCGTATTGGAGGGTGTGCCGGATATTGTCGGCGAGCTCATCACGAAGGAGGTCGACATACCCACCATCGGAATTGGCGCCGGTCCAGCCACCGACGGCCAGGTCCTCGTCTTCCATGACGTGCTCGGCCTGGGATCGGGCAGCTACCCCAAGTTCGTGCGTCCTTACGCCAACCTGGCCGACGAAGCCGTCGCCGCCCTGGAGCGGTATGTCGCCGATGTGACCTCAGGTGATTTCCCCGGCGAAGACGAGTCCTATCACGTGCCGGACGAGATCGCCGCCGAGATGCTCAGAGGCCGAAAATCCGGCTAGTCGCGGCCCTCCTCCTCGTCGCGGCATGCGGCGGAGCTCCAGCCGGCACCACGGTCCCCGCCGAAGGCTCCGCTCCGGGCACGGCGAGCGAAGACCTTTTCCCGGTCGAGCAGATAACCGTCGGTGACACCGAGCTGAGCGTGTGGGTCTCCGACGACCCGGCCGAGCGGCGTCAGGGTCTCAGCATGCTCGAGGAGCTGCCCGAGGGCATCGACGGAATGATGTTCATATTCGATCCCCCGGGCGTTCCCACCTTCACGATGAAGGACACCTTCATTCCGCTCGACCTCTGGCACTTCGCCCCCGACGGCGCGCTGATCTCCATGGTGGCCATGGAGCCGTGCGCTGAGGAGCCCTGCACGCTCTACCCGTCGTCGTTCCCGGTGGGATGGTCCCTCGAGACGCCGTCTGGCGACTTCACGTTCGAGGACGGGGCGATCCTGACGACTTCGGGTTCCGGCTGAGATAGCCCTATCATCCGATCTCCGCACCGACGTCTCGCGCCGTTCGGTTGCGTGAAGCCCCTGCTCCACCGAGTTGGTGGGGCCTTCCGACACGGATGTCCACAGGAGGTCACATGCGCGACTATGAAGTAATGACGATTCATCGGCCCGATCTGGCCGAGGACGAGGTCGAGACCAAGATCGCTGATCTGGAATCTCACCTGTCCGGCCACGGCGCCACAGTCGATGGGCGGGATATGTGGGGGAAGCGCCGCTTCGCCTACGAGATCGATCATTTGTCCGAGGGCTATTACTCGGTGGTCACGTTCCAGGCAGAGGCGGCTGCCGTCGATTCACTCGATCGAATGCTGTCACTGGCCGACGAGGTGGTTCGACACAAGATCGTGCGCAAGGGAGCATGACTGGAATCCGTCCCAGGGTCACGGCATGATCGACCCAGGGACGTGAGAAGAGGAGATTTCACATGTCGAACAACGTCACATTGATCGGGAACCTGGTCGACGACCCCGAGCTTCGCTTTACTCCTTCCGGGGTGGCCATGGCCAAGATCCGTCTTGCCGTGAACCGCCGCTGGCGGGGCAACGACGGCGAGTGGCAGGAGGACACCAGCTTCTTCACCGGCACCGTCTGGCGTGAGCAGGCGGAGAGCGCCGCCGAGTCGCTGCAGAAGGGGGCGCGTGTCATCGTGACCGGGCGTCTCGAGCAGAGGAGCTGGGAGACCGAGCAAGGCGAGAAGCGCTCGGTGGTCGAGGTGCAGATCGATGAGATCGGACCCTCGCTGCGCTGGGCGACGGCTTCGGTGAACAAGACCCAGCGCTCCGGTGGGGATTGGGGCGGTGGTGGTGGTGGTGGAGGTCAGGGCGCCGACGTGCCCCCCGCACCTGTGGCTAGAGAGTCGTACGGGCCCGACGAAGCGCCCTTCTGATCCAGGAGTACTGAACGATGGCGAGAAAGAGCACGAACAACCCGCGCCCCAAGCGGCGTCGGGGCATGGAGATGAGACGGGGGCGTCCCAAGCCCTGCGCCTTCTGCAAGCAGCAGGTCGATTTCATCGACTGGAAGGATGTCTCCGTGCTGCGCAAGTACATGTCCGATCGGGGGAAGATCCGGGGGCGCCGGGTGAACGGGAACTGCCCGACCCATCAGCGCGAGGTGGCCAATGCCATCAAGAACGCCCGTGAGATGGCCCTCCTGCCCTATCTGAACACGAGATGAGGCTCATCCTCATCTCCGATGTTCAGGAGCTGGGCAAGAGAGGCGATGTGGTGGATGTCGCCGAGGGCTACGCCCGCAACTACTTGTTGCCGCGAAAGAAGGCGGTCAAGGCGAACGAAGGTGCCCTGGCCCAGGCCGAGGCCATCCGGGATGCCCGCGTCGAGGCCGAGCGCAAGGCCAAGGACGAGGCGGAGCGGCTGGCCACCCAGCTGGTGGGAAGCCGGGTGGTGATCGCGGCCCAGGCGGGAGACGAGGGCCAGCTCTACGGCTCGATCTCACCGGCCGACGTGGTCGAGGGTGTGCGTCGGTTCACAGGGATCGAGCTGGACCGGGCGACGTTGGAGATCCCCAAGCCGATCAAGGCGATCGGCCTCCACGAGATCAACATCAAACTCCATCCCGAGGTGGAGTTCCCCCTCACTCTGGATGTGATCCCGGCCACCTGAACGCGGGATCAGCCGCGACTTTCGCGCCTTTCTTTCCAATCCTTTCCACCGCGAAAACAAAAGAGCCCAGCGCGAAATTCGATGAGCCCTCTGGCTTGTGACGCCGACCCGGCCGACCCTATCTTCAGCCACCTTCCCCGCTGGCAGTTTCGGCTTCCCCGCCCTCCGGCGGGGTCTTGCGTGTCAGGGCCCGACCAGGTCCGCGAAATCTGTCACTCGCGTGTTGTTGGATGAGGACAGATATGAACGGCGTCACTGATCAGGGGCAGATGAGACCCGGCTTCCGGAGCCCACCCCACTCCAGGGAGGCGGAGGAGTCGGTCATCGGGGCGGTGCTCCTCTCGGAAGAGGCGGTCAACGAGGTGATGGACCGCCTTCACCCACCCGACTTCTACGTTCCCGCCCATCAAGCGATCTTCGAGGCGATGCGTGAGCTGTTCGACACCAATCAGGCCATCGACGCCGTCACGGTCTCCGAGGCATTGCGGCGCCGAGGGGAGTTGGACAAGGTCGGGGGCGTCGCCTATCTCACCCGGCTGGTCGACATCGTCCCTTCGACCTCCAACATCCTCTACTACTCCGGGATCGTCGAGGAGCACGCCAAGCGCCGTGAGCTGATCCGGGCCGGCGCCTCGGTGACCGATGTCGCCTTCGACATCGACGAAGAGATCGCCCGCGTCCTCGATCGGGCGGAGCAGGCGGTCCTCTCGGTGGCCGAGCGGCGCGGCGCCCAGACCCTCCTCGAGGTCGGTCCCCTGTTCAGCGACGTGCTGGAGCACATCGAGTTGCTCGAGCAACGTGGCTCGGAGCTGACCGGGCTGGCGACCGGTTACGTCGATCTCGACAAGAAGCTGGCCGGTCTCCAGGCCTCCAACCTGGTGGTGATCGCGGCAAGGCCGGCGATGGGCAAGAGCTCCCTCGCCCTCGGCATCGCAGTCAATGCGGCCAGCCAGAACGAGCCGGTCGCGATCTTCTCTCTGGAGATGTCGAAGGAGGAGATAGTCCAGCGGATCCTCTCCTCGGTGGGCCGTGTCGATTCGATGAAGCTCCGCTCCGGTCAGCTGGGACCTCTGTGGCAGAGGGTCGTCGACGCTGCGGGCAAGATGTACCAGGCGCCGATCTACATCGACGACTCCCCGGTGGTCACGGTGACCGACATCAGGGCGAAGTGCAGGAGACTGAAGCGGAAGAAAGGTCTCTCCCTGGTGGTCATCGACTACCTGCAGCTGATGGAAGCGTCCGGTCGGGAGAACCGTCAGCAGGAGATCTCGGAGATCACCCGCAATCTCAAGAACCTGGCACGAGAGTTGGAAGTGCCTGTGATCGCCGTTTCCCAGCTCAACCGATCTTTGGAGGCCAGGGAGGACAAGCGGCCCCGTCTCTCCGACCTACGCGAAAGCGGCTCGATCGAGCAGGACGCCGACGTGGTCATGTTCATCTACCGCCACGAGTACTACCACCCCGAGGATCAGGAGCGGAAGGGCATCGCCGAAGTCATCGTGGCCAAGCACCGCGCCGGGTCCACCGGCCCGGTCGAGGTGACGTTCCAGCCTGAGTTCACCCGATTCGCCAACCTGGGCCGGGACGTCACCTAGCCCGGCCGGCCTCCAGGGCTCGGTCGATGGTCTCGAACGCCTCCGCCGCTGGGCGCCACCCCAGCGTCGCCGTCTTCTTGTCCTCCAGCTCCTTGTAGACGGCGAAGAAATGCTCCAGTTCCCGCAAGAGGTGCTCGGGGACGTCATCGAGATCGGCGGCATCCCGCCACAAGGGGTCACCGTCGGGCACGGCGAGCACCTTGTGGTCGGCGTGTCCTTGATCTTCCATCAGGAACAACCCGAGTGGCCGCACCCTGATCCGACACCCCGGAAAGGTCGGCTCGGATACGAGGGCGAGGATGTCGAGCGGGTCGCCGTCGTCGGCATGGGTCTCGGGGATGAAGCCGTAATCAGCCGGGTATCGCGTGGCGGTGAACAGCATCCGATCGAGGAAGATCTCCCCGCTCTCGTGGTCGGTCTCGTACTTGTTTCGGCTCCCTTTGGGGATTTCGACGATCATCGTGACCAGCACATCAATCACCATACAGATCGCTACCCTCGCCCGGTTGTGCCTCACATGGGTGGCGATGCCACAGCCCGGGTCGATCTCCCGATGTCCTCCAACTCAACGCAACCCCCGGGATAAACCTCTCGATGGCACTCCCTAGGAAGCGCGGCAAGCGCTATCTGCTCATGATGTCGGTAGGCGCCCTCGGCATCGTCTATGGCGACATCGGGACCAGCCCTCTCTACGCATTCAGGGAATCCTTCCTTGCCGCCGAGGGCCTGCCGGTCGTCAGAGAAAGCGTCCTGGGGGTGCTTTCGCTGATGTTCTGGGCCCTGGTCCTGGTCGTCTCGGTCAAGTACTTGATCTTCGTGATGCGGGCCGACAACCACGGAGAGGGTGGCATCCTGGCCCTCACAGCGCTCATCGTCCCTCGTCGGAAGACACCGACGGTCGGCTTGCGCTGGGCTTTGATCCTGCTGGGGCTTTTCGGCACTGCCCTTCTCTACGGAGACGGGATCATCACCCCGGCCATTTCGGTGCTTTCGGCGGTCGAAGGGCTCGAGATCGTGGAGCCCGACCTCGGGTCCTATGTCGTTCCGATCGCGGTCGTCATCCTGATCGCCCTCTTCAGCATCCAGCGGGCCGGCACGGCAGTCGTAGGGTCGATCTTCGGACCGGTGATGATCGTCTGGTTCACCGTGCTCGCCATTCTCGGCGGCTATCACGTGCTTCAGGACCCAGGAGTGCTCGCCGGGGTGAATCCGGTGTACGGAGCGCGGTTCATTGCCGAGAACCCACGTCATTCTTTTCTCGCCCTGGGTGCGATTTTCCTCGTGGTCACGGGAAGCGAGGCTCTCTACGCAGACATGGGGCACTTCGGCAAGCGCCCTATCCGTTTCGGCTGGTACATCGTCGTGTTCCCGGCGCTCCTCCTCAATTACTTCGGCCAGGGGGCGATGCTCATCGCCGACCCAGGGACCATCGACAACCCCTTCTACCGGATGCCGCCGGAGTGGGCGGTGCTGCCGCTGGTGATCCTCGCGACATTGGCAACGGTCATCGCCTCTCAGGCCCTCATCTCGGGTGCCTACTCGCTCACCATGCAGGCCGTCCAGCTCGGATATCTGCCTCGCTTCGACATCGATCACACCTCGACTCGGGAGGTGGGCCAGATCTACATCGCCACCGTGAACTGGGGGCTCATGGTGGCCTGCGTCGGGTTGGTCCTCTCGTTTCGCAGCTCGGGCAGCCTCGCCGCCGCCTACGGCGTGGCCGTGACCACGACGATGGTCATCACGACGATCCTCCTCTACTTCGTGATGCGGGAGAGGTGGAAATGGTCCGCCCCAGTCGCCGGCTCCCTCACAGCCCTTTTCCTGGTCGTCGATCTCACCTTCTTCTCAGCCAACATCGTGAAGGTCCCGGCGGGCGGCTGGTTCCCGCTCGTGGTCGGCGCGGTGATCTTCACCATCATGACCACCTGGAAGACCGGCCGACGAAGGCTCACCGCCGCCCTGAAGAGGGGCGAGCTCCCGATCGAGAGATTCATCGGCTCCATTACCCTCCATCCGCAACTCCGGGTCCCGGGCACCGCCGTCTACCTCTTCCCCGACCCGGGGATCACCCCCCCGGCGCTCTTGGCCAACCTGCGGCACAACGAGGTGCTCCACGAGACCGTGGTACTGGTGGCGGTGCAAACATCCTCGGTCCCGCGGGTCCCACAAGTGCGCCGGTCGACAGTCCACGACCTCGGGGAGGGCTTCGTGCAGGTGGTGCTGCATTTCGGGTTCATGGACGAGCCCGACGTACCCAAGGCTCTGGCCAACATCGTGGATCCGGAATTCGGGTTCGACCCGGACGACTCGACGTTCTTCATTGGGCGGGAAACCATCATCAACAGTGGCAAGGGCATTGGCCGGGCCCGGGCGGGCCTCTACGCGTTGATGCATCGCAACGCGTCGAGCCCGGTTCAGTTCTTCACCCTTCCCCCGGGGCAGGTCATCGAGATCGGTAAGCAAGTGGCGTTATGAGCCAGTCCCTTTACGCTGGCACCGTCCGGGAATCGGACTCCTGACACGAGGGGGGCGCCCCATGAGGGCATTGAGAGCGTCGATAGGCATCCTGGCCCTGGTAGTGGTGGCTTGTGGCGGAGATGGTGGAGGGGACACGACCCTGGCCGAGCCCACCACCACAGCGGTGGTGGAGGAGGGCGGCGCAGGGACGGTCGACTTCGAGGACATGCCTCAAGAGTGCATCGACGCCCTGGTCGGATACCTGCAGGCGATCGAGCCAACCGTAGAAGGCCTCGACTTCGCCGCGACCACGGGTGACGACCTCGAAGCCCTGGGTTCAGAGCTGGATGCGCTGTCGGAGGATTACACGGCAGCCATCGAAGACCTCGACTGCCCCGATCCTGCTGGTAGCGACGAAGAGGCCTTCGCCGCCATCATCGAGCTGGCCGAGCAGGAGGCGCCGGGCACAGTGGGCTACCTGGAATGGGTGCAGAGCCTTGCTGCTGGGTTCGGAGATGCTGAGGCTTCCGGTGACTGTGAGACCGACATCGCCGCATTGCAGGCGATCATCGACGAGAACAGCTCGATGTCCGAGCTCGCCATGGGAGAAGTGGTCCAGGTAGGCAGCCTGGTGGCGTCGATCTCCACGGCCTGCACCCCGGAGCGTGCGGAGGAGTTCTTCGCCGAAGAGGACGTGGCGGCCTTCCTCGAAAGCCAATAGACGAGCGGCAACCCGAAGGTTGCCGCTTGGAGGGGTTCCCGCATTGCCCTGTGAAGCCGGGGAAGCTTCTAGAGGGGGGACTCAATTAGGGCTTTGTGGGACCTGAATCCAATTCTGTACTCCCCGAGCCCCCTTGGTCGGGCAGAACCGGATCCAATTTGAACTATACGCAGTCGCGCTAGTTCGCGGGTCAGCTCTCGAAATCCCGGTGGGATCTGCTGGCGGTGGGTCCGGTCTGACCCTGGTATTTGGAGCCGAGCTCGGGTGATCCATAGGGGAGGTCCGCCTCGGTGGTCATCTGGTAGAAGCTGACCTGGCCGATCTTCATCCCTGGGTAGATCGCGATGGGGAGCGTGGCGACATTGGACAACTCGAGTGTGATGTGCCCTTCGAAACCCGGGTCGATGAAGCCGGCCGTGGAATGGATCAGCAGGCCGAGACGCCCCAGGGACGACTTCCCCTCGAGCCGGGCCACCACATCGTTGCCCAGCTTGACCCTCTCCAACGTCGACCCGAGCACGAACTCCCCGGGATGGAGCATGAACGGTGCGTCCTCGCCCACCTCGACCAGCCGGGTCAGGTCGGACTGAGGGTCTCGGGGGTCGATGAGGCTGTAACGGTGATTGACGAACACCCTGAACCCGTCGCCGACCCGCAGATCGACCGAGGACGGCTGCACATGCGACGGCTCGTAGGGGTCGATTTGGATCAAACCCGATTCGATGGCCTCCCGAATGGAGCGGTCGGAAAAGATCACCGCGACGATGGTAGATGCGCGGTGTCTGATGATTGAATCAGGCTCCATTGGCTGGGAAGGTGACGATGAATCGAGCCCCACCCAATGGACTGCGCTCCACCTCGATGGCTCCCCGAAGGTGATGAGTGATGTCTCTCGCGATCGCAAGACCCAGCCCCGCTCCACCGTGCGCCCGATCCCTGGCTTCGTCGAGCCTGGTGAATCGCTCGAAGACACGGTCCCGATCCTCATCGGCGATCCCCGGTCCATCGTCGTCGATCGTCAGCTTGGCTATGCCGTCTTCGGCGACAAGAGCGACCTCGACGCGGCTCTCCGCATATCGGGCCGCGTTTTCCAGAATGTTGCGAATCACAAAGGCAAGCTCGTGGGCCGAGGCCGCTACTTGGGCCCCCGTGACAGCGGTGGCGTCGATGGAGACATCCGTCGTGGGGATTAGACCTCTGACCTGCTCCAGCACGACATCGTCGACGTCGACAGTGCCGCGGGAAGAAACCAGTGCGCCTGCGTCGCTCCGGGCCAACAACAAGAGTGCTTCGACCAGACGTTGCAGGCGAAGTGTCTCGTCTAGCACTTCGGCGTGAGTCCGCTCCAGGTCTGCACTGTCGGGATGGGCGAGATCGACTTCGAGTTGAGATCGAATCGCGGCCAGCGGGCTACGCAGCTCGTGAGACGCGTCGGCCACGAAGCGACGCTGCTGCTGAGACGAGACTTCGAGCCGGGAGAGCATTTGATTCATCGTTGATGCGAGACGTCCTATCTCGTCGTCGACCTCGGGGACGGGGACTCGGCGATGCAGCTCCTCCTCTGTGATCGACGCGACCTCGGTCCGTATTTCTTCGACCGGCCGGAGAGTACGGCCGACGATTAGCCATACCGTGAGCCCAACTCCGGCAATCAATACAGGGACTCCGCCCGAGAAGAGGGCAATCAGAGCGCCTGCCGCGCTGTCTACCGCCTCGAGGGTTGCCGCGCTATAGACCGTGAATCGCGTCTCACCTGAAGACGCCCCTAGGGCCACGAGCCGGAACCGATCGTCATCACCGGGCAACATGGCGTTGACGGCGACGACGGAATCGGGATCAGGTCGGATGCCGGACACCGGAGTGGTGCCCTCGACGTCGTCGCTTTCGGCGACCACCACGCCATGGTCATCCACGACCTGAAGCAAGGTGTCGTCCCCACCGCTGACGGTCAAACGCTCCGAGAGTGTGCCTGCGCTGATCATTGCGCTCACATCGTTGGCTCTCGCCACCAATGACGCGTCGATGGCCTCCACCAACGCCCTGCGCTGGAGGGCGACTACGGCAATCGCAGATGCGATGAGAACGATGGCGACGGCGAATGTCGCGGCAAGCGTCGAGCGCATTCTGGCGGTTCTAAGGTGGGCGGGCCACTCAGCCACCGTCCACACCCAGTCGATAACCGACGCCCCGAATCGTTTGGATGGAGGATCGGCCGAAGGGCTCATCGATCTTTCGCCGCAGGTGGCGCACGTAGACCTCGACGATGTTGGGGTCGCCCTCGTAAGCGAAATCCCAGACGTTGGCAAGGATCTCACTCTTGGGGACCACCTCACCCCTACGACGCATGAGGAACTCGAGAACCGACATCTCGCGCCCCGTCAACCGGACCGGCACCTCGCCGTCGCCAACACTCGTGAGACGACGGGTCGAGTTTGAGGTCTCCGGCCTCGTAGACGAGCTGGGGCGTCTTATCCGATCGTCGGAGGAGCGCCCGTATCCTCGACACGAGGACGAGGTAGGAGAACGGCTTGGTCAGGTAGTCATCGGCGCCGGTATCCAGTGCCTCGACTTGATCGAGGTCGCCATCCTTTGCGGTCAGCATCAGCACCGGAGTCCAATCCCCCCGCTCCCGCATTCCGGCGCATACCTGGTACCCGTTGATGCCGGGCAACATGATGTCAAGGACCACCACGTCGTAGTTGTTCTCCCGTGCCAGCCAATCACCATCCGTGCCGTCGAGGGCCACATCGACTGCAAAGCCCTCGGCCTCGAGACCTCGGCGAAGGGCGGTGGCGATTCGCTTCTCATCCTCGACTACCAGCACTCTCATCGTGACTGCCCCATCTATCTGAATGGATCCTGAATGGCAGCTGAACGTACCCGGTTCGAAGAGCTGAAACTCAGGCATTCGCACCTATTCAGCGGGGATTCAGGGTCGAGCGGCGATGGTTCGGGTACGGCCGAGCCCGGGCCGGGAAGAACAGGACAGGAGGCATGATCATGAAGACCAGGAATCGGAGGGTGGCGATCGCGGCGGCAGCCCTGATGGTCGTGGGCACTGGGGCCGGCGTCTCCATTGCCGCCGGGACGGGCGATGACGCCGAAACGGATGTCGGCATAACCGGTCAAGAGCTGGACCGAGCTACAGAGGTCGCACTCGGGTACGTCGGTGAGGGACGAGTGACGGAAACTGAAGTTGGTGACGAGGAGAGCTATTACGAAGTCGAGGTGACACTCGAGGATGGCACGCAAGTCGATGTGCAGCTCGATGCCAGTTTCAACGTCGTCAGCAGTGATGCCGACATCCGGGACGATGATTGATGAAGGTCGTCCTTCTCGCGCTGGCCACGATGGTCGGTCTCGTCGCTTGTGGGAGCGGCCAAGGCGCTCCGGATGCTGTTTCGAGCTCTTCAGTCGTTAGTGACGGGCTTCCCCAGGGCGACGAGGAGGTGGAGATCGACCCTGACGAATTCACCGCCGAGATCGACAATCGGTTCTGGCCGATGACTCCGGGGACACGGTGGACCTACCGGGAGACCGACCCTGAAGGCGAGACCTTGGACGTCGTGGTAATCGTGACGACCGAGACCAAGCAGCTCGCCAATGGGGTTACCGCCCGTGTCGTTCGCGACACGGTTACCCAGGCGGGAGAGATCATCGAGGACACGTTCGACTGGTACGCCCAGGACAGCGCCGGGAATGTTTGGTACATGGGGGAGGACACCGCTGAATTCGAGGACGGCGAGATGGTGTCCGATGCCGGCTCCTGGGAGGCTGGTGTCGACGGCGCACTCCCCGGGATCATCATTCCGGCCGATCCAGCGCCCGGTATGTCCTACCGCCAGGAGTACTACGAGGGGGAAGCGGAAGACAATGGCGAGGTGCTCAGTGTTGACGAGATGGTCGATGTCACGGTCGGGCATTTCGACGACGTGCTTCTGACAAAGGACACCACCCCACTCGAGCCCGATGTCCTCGAGTACAAGCTGTACGCGCCGGGGGTCGGGCCGGTCCTCATTCTCGGAATATCCGGGGGAGGGGGGCAGGAGATGTTGGTGCTGATGGACCAAGCTCCCGATGGCGCAGGCACCGGGCCGCTCGGGGAGCCCAATCAGTGATCAAAGCTTCGAACCTGGGAGCGGGTGAAGGGAATCGAACCCTCGCTCCGAGCCGTTGGGCACAGCCTCGTGTTCTGGCTGGAGCCGACAGAGCGGGTGAAGGGAATCGAACCCTCGCTCCGAGCTTGGGAAGCTCGTGTTCTACCATTGAACTACACCCGCGTTCGGCTCCAGATTACAACGCTGTCAGAGAGCGGCGGCAGGCACTGGCTCCACCGGCCGACCCGACTCCACCGGATCGACCCCGTCCTCCCCCGGGTGAAACGTGCGCGGAGACCGTCAAACAGCGAGTACACCGCGGGGATCACGAACAGAGTCAGCAACGCCGAGCTGAACAGTCCGCCGATCACGACGGTCGCCAGACTCGCCGACAAGAGTGCCCCGTCGCTGAGCCCGAGGGCCAGTGGGGTCAATGCCAGGATGGTGACGATGGCGGTCATGTGCCTTGCTCTTTCTAGGTCCGGTCTCGACTCGTCCGCCTTCGACTGAGGCTCAGTGCCCTCCGTCTCCCGATCCGGGTAGGGGTCCATCGGGGCTGGGGACGTGGTCAGCTTTCCAGACGTCCGGTTCCAGGTAGATCCGGCCGGCCAGCGGAACGGCGAGACGGATCGAGGTCTCGGTGGCGTCGATCGCGGCGGCGAGCTCAGGGGCGGTGAGAGACGGGTTGAACTCCAGCTTGCCGGCGACCAGCAGCTCTTCGGGGCCGATGTGCTGTGTCTTGAGGTCGATGACCCGCACCACATCCGGACTCGCCTCGACCGCCGCTCGTATCGCCTCGATGTCGTTGTCGAGAGCTGCTTCCCCGATGAGGAGCGACTTCATCTCCACAGTGAGGAAACCGGCGATGACCAGCAACAGGGTGCCGATGCATAGGGTTCCGACCGCGTCCCAGACTTCGTTCCCGGTGATGGCGGCCAGCCCGACGCCGATCATCGCCAGGAAGAGCCCGATCAGGCCCCCGCGTCTTCGAGCAGGACGACGGGCAGTTCCGGGGAACGGGACGTGTGGATGTATTCCCACCAGCCGCGTTCGCCCTTGACCTTCCGTGACTCGACGATGGCGGTGCGGAAGCTCCAAGACTCCAGTGCTATTGCGACGATGAGCACACCGATCGCCCAGCCGATCGAGGTCAACTCGTGGGGATCGAGCAGCTTGCTCACACCCTCGTAGATGGAAAAGAGCCCTCCGAGTGTGAACAGGACCATCGCGACCACGAAGGACCAGAAGTAGCGCTCCCTTCCGTACCCGAACTGGAAACGGTTGTCTGCAACTTTGCGCGCCCTCTTGCCACCGAGCAACAGCAGCCCTTGATTGCAGGTGTCGGCGACCGAATGGATCGATTCGGCCAACATCGAAGCGGAGCCGGTGACCACGTACGCCACGAACTTGGCCACCGCTATGCCGGCATTGGCCAGCATCGCGGCGATGATCGCCCGTGTACCTCCGCCTGACGCCATGTCCGGATGCTAGGTAAGCAAGGAAACGGCGCCCCAGATCGTCATCAGCACACCGACAACGAGGAGAAAAGCCACACGACCGGCCCGGTAGTCGGCGTTCTCGACTCCGGCCGGCGTCTTTCCCTGACGATGACGCCACCAGGCGAGCCCGTTGCCGATCAGGAGCGCGAGGCCGAGACCAACGATCAGCTCAGGGAGCAGGTTCTCGAAGTCGAAGATGTCGCCCACTCCGGTCACGCTAACCCTGAATAGTCTGCGTGCGTGAGCCAGGAACTCCACTCCGCCTCGGCCTCGGCGCCGGCGACCTCGGCCAATCTCGGCCCGGGGTTCGATTGCTTGGCCCTGGCCGTCGAGATCCGATGCGCCGTGAAGGCAAGCCGTGCCGATGAGTGGAGCGTCGAGCACATAGGCCGATACCAGCCCGGGCCTGGAGAGGGAGACAGGGTGATCAGTGCAGCTCGCGGAGTTGTCGACGACGCCTTTCCGCTCGCACTCCAGGTGGACGCCGACATCCCGATCGGGAAGGGCCTGGGATCTTCGGCGGCGGCCTCCGTCGCCGGCATCGCCGCAGCCCTTCGTCTGAGCGGAGACAGGCCGAGTCACGATCGTGTCTATCGGCTGGCGGTCGAGCTGGAGGGGCACTCCGACAACGTTGCCGCCGCTGTCTATGGGGGTCTCGCCCTCGTCCCGGCGGAGGGCATGCCGCTCCGACTACCCATCCATCCCGGGCTTCAAGTGGTGCTCGGGGTGCCGGATCGTCATCTCCCAACTGTGCAGGCACGCCGTGTCATCGATCCCTCCCATCCCCATGACCGGGTGCTGCGCAGCTTGTCGCGGGTGTCTGCACTCACTGCCGGGTTGATCACTGGTGACCCGGCCCTCCTTGGCGCAGCCCACGGTGACGAGATTCACGAACAACCCCGGGACGACATCTCGCCTGAGGTGGCGGGTCTGATCGAGATCGGAAAGCAGGCCGGCGCCCTACATGCAGCCCGGTCCGGGGCGGGGCCGTCGGTGATTGCTATTTGCACCAGCGAGACCAGGGAGAAGGTGGCCACTGCCTTCACCGAGGCAGGTGTCGATGCGCTCTCCCCACAGCTCGCCACCACCGGCCTGGTCTAGTCGGTGAGGAAGGCTTCCAGCTGGGCCCTTTCCTCCTCCAGCTCAAGACGGGCGGCCCGGGGTAGGGGCACGAACGGGTCCAGCACCACCTTCGCGCCTTCCTGACGCCAGGACCCAGCCACCGCGCCATCCACGAGGAAGGTGGCCACCGATTGCGGGTTCTTGGTATTGAACACGGCGCTGCGATGCTCCTCGGGCAGGATTTGGGTGCGTCGGGCATGGGCGAGAAGGGTGGCGTCCCAGGTGGGGAGGAATCGAACCGGGGCCGGTATCCCCGGTTCGGGGATCGGTAGCCGGGGGAGATCGAGCAACACGTCCCCGTCTTCGGAGCGAAAGCTGCGAAGAGGCATTCTCTCGATCACGGGCCGCAAAGTCGTGATGGAGACCCCGGCCCAGCTGGATACGTTCCCGATGGTCGCCGGCCCAAACGCCCGTAGGTACCCCCCGATGAGATGCTCGAGGGCCACGCCTTCGTCCATGGGGCTCATCGTCACGTAATCGCTCGCCAATCCGTACAGGTCGGCCCGGCGGCGCTCCCAGGTCCCCGATGGCGGCACCCGGATCATGTCGACCCAGAGCCCCACTCCTTCCCAGATGTCCTTGGCGAACCCCTTGTCGACCAGAACTTGGATCAAGTCCGCCCTTGGGCGCGGTCCGTCGGCGAGTGCCTCGGTGATGATGGCCGTGACTCTTCGCCAACCGTCGTGGTCCAGATCACGGCCTCGCGCCACCCGGCTCCACAATTCCCGGCGGGACCGGCGCACTGCTTCGGTGAGGATCGGGTACTCCGCCGCCGAGACGACGTGAATCGTGACCCGCATCACCGTCGCCTGGATGAGCTCTGCGGTCTCCAGCGCTCGAGTCAGCCGTGATCGTCGAAACGCTCGGAGACGAGACCAGAGCCCGATGTAGGCCGATGGCGCGTACTGGCTCTGTAGGCCGCCGATCCTCTCCACGGCGCGGGCGATGGGGACCCCGGACCTCTCGAGGAGCAGCTGGCGGGCGAGCAGGGCACGGTTGAGGGTGCGGGTGGCGAGGACAGAGGCGGCCATCGACGGTCAGGGTAAGGCCGGAAAACAGGCGAACCAGGTGCGGGGTGGTGGCACCGCACCTGGTTCTCAGAGAGGATCCCGACCGGGAGGAACCAATCGGATCCGGCATTTGGCATGCTGCTGACCCATGATTTCGTCAGGAGGACGAAGACCCTGGATGGGTCCACCGGCCCATGAACGGTGACAGAATCCGACCTGTGCCGGACACTGGTTGTTGGTGAGCTCCGAAGGCGAGCGGCGAGACCGCTTCGAAGCGGTCGTCGCCGAGCTGTACGACCCGTTGCAGCGTTACGTACGTCGCCGTGCCGCCGCGGATGAGGCCGACGACGTCCTCTCCGATGTCCTGCTCACCATTTGGCGTCGTCTCGAAGATGTGCCCGGGGAAGCCGCCCTCCCCTGGTCATTCGGTGTTGCCAGACGGGCTCTGTCCAACCATCGACGCGCCGCCTCGCGCCATCTGCGGCTGGTGGAGAGGCTGGAGTCCGAGCGACCGCCTGCCCGGGATGACGATCCGGGTGGGCAACTGGAAGACCCTGAGCTCGCCGCGGCGCTGGCGGCCCTGCCTGTTGCCGATCAGGAGATCCTCCGCCTCTGGGCATGGGAGCAGTTGGAGCCGAGAGAGATCGCGTTGGCACTGGGCAGCACATCGAACGCGGTGAGTCTTCGTCTCAGCCGAGCCCGGCAGAAGTTGGCCGATGCGATGGCCCGACAGGATCCCTCCACTCCCGGACACATAGGGGATGAAACCGCCGAGGAGAATCGACGATGACAGACCAGCTACGTCGAACGGCTAGCCCGTCTCGATCCGATGCACCCAGGCGTCGAAACAGAACCACCGTCCCGAGAACTCTTGGAGGGCATCATGAGCACACCAGTCATAGAACAACCCGAGACCGGGCCAGAACAGAAGTCCAGCCGCTGGCTCGTCGGCATCGCGGCCGCCGCCGCGCTGGTCCTGGCCGTTGGGGGCGCCATCGCTCTCACTGGTGGTGGGACCGACCCGGTGGCTTCCGGACCTCCGCTGGAGCTGACCGCGGGAGGCGAAGACCTCACGGCAATGTGCATCATGTTCAGCGTCGAAGAGCTGGCCAAGGCACCACTCGCCTTTGAGGGGACCGTGACCACAGTGGAGGGTGACACGGTCACTCTCGATGTCGACCACTGGTTCAAGGGCGGCGACGCCGGCCAGGTGATCCTCAACGCCCCACAGGGGATGGAGGCACTGATCGCCGGGATCCCGTTCGAGGTGGGCGGGCAGTACCTGATCACCGCTTACGACGGGAATGTCAACTACTGCGGGTTCAGCGGCGAGTCGACGCCCGAATTCAGGGCCGATTTCGAGCAGGCCTTCGGAGCCTGAACACCTGCTCGACGGCGAAGGGGAGAGGCCGGTGAGGGCCTCTCCCCTTCCGTATATTCCATCGCTCGTTCTCATCTCGGTTGTTGGCCAGGTGCCAGGCAGCCCAGTCGCCGAGGTGACACTGATATCACGATTCGAGAGCGGCCGTGATCAGCGCCGTGTGTCGAAGTCGGGCCTCATCGACACTGATCTCGACTCCCATCGACTGCCAAGCGGGCACCCAGATCGCAATGTCCGGCATTGGGCGGGACAACGCCCGCAGCTCCCAATAGCGGAGGTTCGGCAGGTCTCGCCCGGAGAGCTCCCGGTAAACCTCAACGAAATGACCGGCTGCCTCCTCCAGACCCGAGCAGCCGGATGTCTAGGGCGCAATAGGCGACATCTATCGCCGGGTCGGCGATGGTGCCACCCTCCCAGTCGAGGACCGCAACCAGAGAATCAGCGATCCAGAGCGTGTTCCCAGACCAGAAGTCATGATGGACATAGCCCGAATCCACCGGTTGCAGGAAATCGGCGGCCTCGACACGCCGGGCCCACAATTCCCTGCCTAGGGGGTGCTGCTCCAAAGTTTCCGGCCCTGGGTAATGGCTGTCGTCGTCGCCCAATTCCGGAAAGAGGTCCCGATCGGCGGACGCGGGCTGAATCCGATGGATAGCGACTAGCGCATCCGCCAACTGAGCGGCCCAGTCGATCGGATCTGCCGGCTGCAGAAGCACCGCTCCCTCGACATGCGAGATGACGATGGCCCGCTCCGGGAACAGCCCGATCCGGTCGATCCAGATCGGAGAAGGCGCGCTTATCCCATTTTCAGCGGCCAGGGCGAGGGCGCGGAACTCGCTTTCTGCCGGACTGATCTCTCCAGCTTCGGGGAGCCAGTAGCGCTTCAGCACCACGCGCTCGCCGGCACCAGCCCCAACGAGAAGCACATCCACTGTCCCACCGAGGCCGCCGACGATTCGATGGTGAAACCGAATCGTTTCTCCGATCCCTTCTCCCAGCACCCCGAGCTGTTCCACGGTGGGCAACGGCGCATATCGGTCCACGTCCTCAGCGTATTCCGGGGTATTTCTCCCCGTCTTGACTAAGCCGGTCGCCGTTCCCATACTGAGCAACCGCATGAGAGGAATGATCGAGCCGCGCACGCCCATCATCATTCTCTAGGGGCCCGCGCCTTTAGAGGCGCCGCCCCTGCACCGGACCTCCGCCAACTGCGGGGGTCCTTTCTATTGCCAGGGAAAAAATCATGAACAAGACAGCCGAGATCTACGACACGACACTCCGGGACGGCACCCAGGCCGAGGGCCTCTCGCCGACGGTCGGAGAGAAGTTGCGGGTGGTGCGGCTGCTCGACGAGTTGGGCGTCCATTTCGTCGAAGGGGGCTGGCCCGGAGCGAACCCCAAGGACGACGAGTTCTTTGCCCGGGCCACCAAGGAGCTCGAACTGGAGCGGGCCCAGCTGGTCGCGTTCGGGTCCACCCGCCGGCCACGTGGCCCGGTGGAGCGCGATCCCCAGCTCCAGGCGCTGCTCGACGCAGACACAGATTTCATCTGCATCGTCGGCAAGTCATGGGATCGCCACGTGACCGATGCCCTCAACACCTCTTTGGAAGAAGGCCTCGACATGGTGGGCGAGTCGATCGACTTCCTCCGAGAGCGTGGCAAGCGGGTCTTCTTCGATGCCGAGCACTTCTTCGACGGCTTCCGTCACAACCCGGAGTACGCCCTCTCGGTGGTGGAGACGGCAGCCCGTGCCGGCGCGGAGCGGGTGGTTCTGTGCGACACCAACGGTGGCGCTCTTCCCTCCGATATCGCTCCCGCGGTCGAGGCTGTGTTCGGGCTGGTCGAGACCGCACTGGGAGTTCATTTCCACAACGACTCCGACTGCGCCGTGGCCAATTCGCTCACGGCTCTATCTCTCGGGGTCCATCAAGTCCAGGGCTGCATCAACGGTTACGGGGAGCGCACCGGCAATGCCGATCTGTGCTCGGTGATCCCGAATCTCAGCCTGAAGTCGGGAGTGGAGACGATCCCCGCCGATTCGCTGGCCCGCCTCTACCCGATCGCACAGCAGATCGCTGACATCTTGGGAGCTCCGATCGACTCCAAACGTCCTTACGTCGGGACCTCGGCCTTCGCCCACAAGGGAGGGCTCCACACCTCGGGGTTGGCCCGTCTCGAGGGTGCCTACGAACATGTCAGCCCTAGCGCGGTGGGCAACTCGGCCAGGATGCTGTTCAGCGAGCTGATGGGACGGTCGACCGTGCTCACCGTCGCCCGGGAGAAGGGATGGGACCTCGACCCGGACCGTGCCCAGAGGCTCGTGGAGCAGGTCAAGCAACTCGAGCATGCCGGTTATCAGTTCGAGGCGGCCGACGGGTCGTTCGAGATGCTGGTGCGACGGGCCACCGATGACTATCAGGAGCTTTTCCAGCTGGAGGCCCTTTCCGTCAGCATCCAGGCCAACGGAGAGGTGACTGCCCGAGCCAACCTCACGCTTACCGTGAGCGGCGAGACTGTGGAGGTCTCGGCCGAGGGCGATGGCCCGGTCAACGCCATGGACCAGGCCCTGCGCACCGCTCTCGTCGACACCCACCCCGAGGTGAAGCGGCTCCGCCTGACCGACTACAAGGTGCGCGACCTCGACTCATCCGACGGGACAGCAGCACGGGTGCGGGTCCTGATCGAGACCAACAACGGGGAATCCAGCTGGGGCACCGTCGGCGTCCATCAGAACATCATCGAGGCATCCTGGCAGGCCCTCAGTGAGGGGATACTCGTTGGTCTGCTCAGGGCCGGTGAGCGGCCTGACTCGGGCTAGGCAGGATCGATCACGGTCACGGTGCCCCTCATGCCCGAGTGGAGGGTGCACACATACGGGTAGTCGCCCGCATTCTGGAACTTGTGGGAGAAGGTCCCTTCGCTCTGGATCTCGCTCTTGAATCCATCGCCGGAGACGTCGTGCGACATGCCGCCGTCGTCCCATAACCAGGTGACCGTGTCGCCTTCCTCGATAGTCACGTGATCGGAGTTGAACCGCATGTCCTGGATGGTGATGGTCGGGCTTTCGACAACCGGTGGCGGGGCCGATGGGGTGTTCGCGACGCAGGCCGCTAGCGACACCATCAGGGCGAGCAAGGCAGCCCATGTCATTGTCGTGTTGGGTTTCATGGTTTGTTCCATGACGCAGATTCGACCGCTGCGGAGTCGGGTCATCAATCGGGGACGACCCTGGCCTCACCCGCAAACGTGTCGGGGATGTCCCTGAAGCCACACCCCGAGGGATTTCCGGGGCGTTGGTCAGCCGTCGCTCAAGAGAAACTCGACCAGGGCGTCCAGCTCAGCGGTGTCGACAGGCAACACCGGCATCTGTGACCCGTAGCCGTCGACGATGTAGGCCTGCGGGTCGAGAACCGACTGTCTCACGTACTCCTCGCCGGAGAGCCCCTCCACCCGATCACCCGCCCGATCGGCGAGACCGGTGAGGTCAGGCCCGACGAAACCGGTCTCGGAGTCTCCCTCCCGGCTGTGACATCCGGTGCAGCCTTTGGTGAGGAAGACCGTGCGGCCTTCGACTGAGCCCGCTGCCACCGCTTCCGGCTGCGGACCGGGATCCAAGGCGTAGACCGCCACCGTGGCCCCGGCCAGCAGGACCACGATGACGGCAGTTACCAGCAGACCGACTCGATCAGACCGCATCTGTGGCGGCCGAAGTCTGCCTTTCGGTCCGAGGCCGTGTCCTGATCTGGTCGACCAGCAGCACCAGAGCCAGCAGGGTGGCGATGGGCAACCCGATCCGGAGCGAGTTGATCAGCCCGGTGGGGATGACAGCCGGAGCGGGAAGGACCGGCAGCGCCCCCAGCGGTTGGATGACCTGATCCCCTGCAAGAACTTCCCATCGCCACTCCCCGGCCTCGGGCAGGGTCACCTCAGCCGTCCACCCGCCCTTCCCTGTCGACTCGGCCTGAAAGGTCAGATCCTCGCCGTTGGGCCCCCTGAAATGAAGGGATGTCTCACTGAACGGCATCGGGTCGATGCCGTGAGCGAGAATCGAGTAATCGAGGGTGTAAGTGGTGCCGGCATCGAAATCGGAAGGGAGTTCCGCAAACGTGACCACCGAGACCGAGCCGGCGAGGGCGGTCGGGGCCAGTAAGAGAACCAGCAGAGTGGTGGGTACGAGTAACCGGATCAGGCGCTTCATGTGACCTCCTCAGATCGTGATCATCAGTCCATACACCGGACGCCTGCCGGGGGTTCCATGAACTTCGAGGGAACCGAACCGGTCCGGTCGGTGTAGGCAATGGACCAACGTCGGTGGAGGGCCGCCCACTGAACGAGCAAGACCTGATCGAGAGAGCAAAGACTGGCGATGCCGCTGCGTTCGAAGCCCTGGTGCAGATGTATCGACCGATCGCGATGCGGGTGGCATTCCTCGTCGTCGGCGACCAGACCGAGGCCGAGGACGTGACCCAGGAGGCCTTGGTCAAGGCATATCGCTCGATTTCTCGCTTCCGGGTCGACGCCCCGTTCCGACCCTGGCTGCTGCGAATCGTCCGTAACGAGGCTCTAAACCAGCGACGTCGCCGCGGACGCCAGCAACGGCTCAGCCTGCGTCTTGTCAACGACCCCGTCTCGGGAGGTGCGGCCCCATCTCCCGAGACGACGGTCATCACCGGCGTCGAAAGGCGGACAGTCCTCGACGCGGTGAGCGCATTACCCGATCGGTACAGGGACGTGGTTACCCATCGCTATTTGCTCGGTCTCAGCGAGGCCGAGACGGCGGCGACGTTGCGGATCCCGGTGGGCACGGTCAAGTCACGAACGGCGCGGGCACTCGACCGTCTCGAAGCTGGGTTGTCCGGTCTCAAGGAGGGAGGCCGCGATGAGTAGGCCCATCGAGCAAGCGCTACTGGACCTGGCCAATCACATCGACTGGCCGGATCCGTCCCAGCAGAATGCGGATCTGCGCCGCCGATTGACCGCCGCTCCGGTTAGGCCGCGAAGCCGTCGCTGGATTCCGGCGACGGCCATTGTCCTCGTTCTGGTGGCGTCCCTTCTCCTCCTCTCGCCGACGGCCCGAGAAGCAGTGGCCGATCTGCTCGGTGTCGCCGGGATCGAGATCCGCTTCGATCCCGATCCCGCCGAAGTCGTGGGTGCCGAGCTCCAATTGGGCGAGGAGGTCACCATGGAGGAGGCAGCTGAGGCTGTGGACTTCGAGTTGTCGGTCCCTGAGGATCCAGGCCCACCCGATGCGGTGTTCCTCTCCGACCGGCCGTCGTCGGGTCGGGTCTCGATGGTTTGGGTCGGAAGCGAAACACTTCCCGCATCCGGGGACTCGGAGATCGGGCTGATTTACAGCCAGTTCGCCTCGGAGTTGGCCGAGGACGCGGACTTCGTCAAGAGCGTCACGCCGGATACCTCGGTTCGCGCGGTGGAGGTCGACGGCGCGATAGGGCTCTGGATCGAAGGGGCACCACACGTCATCTCCTACGAGGACGCAGCCGGCAACCGCGTCGAGGAGGAGACGAGGTTGGCCGGCAACGTGCTCATGTGGGAGAGCGAGGGTGTCACCCACCGCATCGAGACAACGGAGGGCTTGGGTTCGACGCTGGCCTTGGCAAGCTCGTTGCAGCCGATCGGATGACGTTCGAGCTGGGTATCCGGTTTGAATAGGGGACGGATCGGTGCGACCATGTGTCGTCTCCCCACCCGGAACCGAGGTTTTTGCATGGGATCGTTGGTAAAGAAGCGTCGCAAGAAGATGTCGAAGCACAAATACCGCAAGCGTCTGAAGGCGAATCGCCACAAGCGGAAGTGACTTCGTGAAAGGACCGGCGTCAGCCGGTCCTTCGCTATTGGCCCTTCAGGTACTTCTCGATCTCTTCGACGAGACGGTCGCCGCGGTCGTCGTCGGCTTCCTGCTCCAGCCGCTCGACGTATTCCTCGAGTTCGGTATTTCCTTCGATGGCGGCGTCGACCGTGGACAGGAACTGACGGGAGGCCGAGGCGAGGTCACCGATATCGAGCGTGACCCCGCACAGCTCGGAGGCCTTGACCGCGAGCGCCTCGGTGGCCGGCGGATACTCCTGGTTGGACAGGTAGTGGGGGACTGCCGCCCACACAGAGATCACATCGATTCCGACGTTGCCCAGAGCGTGATTGAGCACTCCGAGGATGCCCGTGGGCCCTTCGTACCCCGAGGGGAGCAACCCGTGAATCGCCAGGTCGTCGGGCCGGTTCGCCGATCCCACCAAGGGCACGGGAAGCGTGTGCGCCACCTGGCCGATGAAGGCGCCCATGGTCACAGCCCGTCGCACCCCCATCACTTTCATCACCTCGACCACGTCGTTGGTGAACGACTTCCATCGGTAGTGCGGCTCCTCGCCGAGGAGGATCACCATCTCGCGCTCCATGCCCCTGGCTACGTAGAGCTCGTTCCGGGGCCAGGAGATCGAGCGTATCCCGGTGGCGTCGAGCTCGACTATCGGCCTTCGCACCTGGAAGTCGAAATGATCGTCCGGATCGATGATGGCGAAGAGCTCCGCATCCAGTTTCTCGAGGAACTCGGAGACCGCCTGACTCGCCGACTCGCCGGCGTCGCCCCAGCCTTCAAATGCGACCAGGGCCACCGGGTCCTGGAGGACCGGGCGGTCGAGCCATTGCAACGAGCCCATCTCTCCAACCTACTCCCCGTGTCGGGCTAGGAACTCTGGTCGTCGCCGCCGAAGCGCCGCAAGCGGAGAGCGTTCAACACCACCGAAACCGAGGAGAGGGCCATGGCCGCAGCGGCGATCATCGGGTCGAGGAGACCGACGGCGGCAAGCGGGATGGCTGCCGTGTTGTAGCCGAAAGCCCACACCAGGTTCTGCTTGATCGTGCGCAGGGTCGTGGCAGCCAGCTCGATGGCTACGGGGACAAGGCGTGTATCAGCGTTGAGGAGGACCACGTCTCCGGCTTCGACCGCGACGTCGGTCCCAGATCCCATCGCTATCCCGAGGTCGGCCTGAGTCAGGGCCGGGGCGTCGTTGATCCCGTCGCCGACGAACGCGACCGATCTCCCGCCGGCCTGAAGCCCGGCCACATGATCCGCCTTCTCAACAGGCACCACCTCTGCGTGCACAGCCCCAATCCCGATCTGTGCCGCGATCCGGGTCGGCGGTGCGATGGTTGTCTCCGGTGATCATCAGCGTGTCGATGCCATGGCCGGCCAGCCGTGCTACTGAGGCTCTCGAGCCGTCGCGGATCGTGTCGGCGACGGCGATCATTCCCATGGCCTCCCCGTGCCAACCGGCGACGAAGGCGGTCTTGCCCTCGTCCTCGCACCGAGCCATCTCCTCCATCCACACGTCGGCGATGGCAAATCCACGATCCGCCAGCAGCTTGGCCTTGCCGACGAGCACGTCGCGTCCTGCAACGGTGCCGACCACCCCGAACCCAGGCAACGTCTCGACACGGTCCGGCTCGACCAGTTCGATGCCGGCGTCGTCGGCGGCGAGAGCGACCGCCATCCCGATTGGATGCCCCGACGCGGCTTCGAGCGAGGCGACAAGCCTGAGGAAATCGCGCTCGGAGATCGAGGTGCTCAGATCGGTGAGGGTCATCACCCCTGTGGTGAGAGTCCCGGTCTTGTCGAAGAGGACCGTGTCCACCTTGCCCGCCGTCTCGAACACGTCTGCCCGCTTGAAGAGAATGCCAAGCTCGGCTCCCCGCCCGCTTCCCACCATGATGGCGGTCGGCGTTGCCAGACCGAGCGCGCAGGGGCAGGCGATTATCAGCACGGCCACCCCGGCCTGGACTGCTGCCCCAATCTCGTTTCCGAGACCCACCCAAATCAGCGTCGTGGCAATGGCGATGACGATGACTAGAGGGACGAACACAGACGAGACACGGTCGGCGAGATGCTGGATAGGCGCTTTCGAGCCTTGCGCCTGCTCGACCATGCCCACGATTCCGGCTAGAGCCGTCCCGGCGCCGACGGCGGTGGCTCGGACCTCGAGACGGCCCCTCTGGTTCACGGTCGCGCCATAGACGAGGTGCCCCGGGCCTTTGTCAACGGGCAACGACTCGCCGGTCAGCATCGACTCGTCCACCGATGACCGGCCCGCTTCGACCATCCCATCGGTTGGGATCTTCTCTCCAGGAAGCACAACCATGAGGTCCCCGGGGATGATCTGTTCGATCGGGAGCAGTCGCTCCTCTTCATCGACAACCACCCGCGCCTCCTTCGCGCCCAGCTCGAGGAGACGGTGCACCGCCTCTGAGGCACGCCCTTTCGCTCTCGTCTCCAGGGCCCGGCCCAGCGTGATGAGCGTGACTATCGCTCCGGCAGTCTCGAAAAAGATGTGCTCGCCGCTGAAAAGTGCCCACACCGAATAGAAGTAGGCGGCGAGGGATCCGAGGGATATGAGCGTGTCCATGTTGGCGCTGAAGTGGAGAGCCTGACGGAACGCGACTCGATGGAACTGCCAGCCGCACCAGAACACCACGGGGGTGACAAGGGCGCCCTGCGCCAGCCGACTCCATTCAGTGTCCGGGCCGAGCATTGCGAGCAAAATGGCAGGGAATGTGAGTGCGGCGGAAATCCAGAATCGGCGCCACTGCGCCTTCTCGTCTTCGTGGTAATGCTCGACCATGTCGCGCGGCTGGGATCCGCCGACACGAGGAGTGATGGTGTAGCCGATCCTGGCCACCGCCGTGGCAAGGCCGTCGACGTCCGCCCCTTCGTGGACCCGAACGAGCGCGGAAGCGCCGGCAAGGTTGACGCTGGCTGCCTCCACCTCCTCCTGACGCGTGAGGACCCGTTCGATGCGCACCGCGCAGGTGGCACAGGTCATGCCGGCCACGTCGAACAGGATGGTGTCGGCCGCCAGGGACCGGCCCGTGTCAGCCGAATACGGCGTAACCCTGCTCCTCGATGGTCTTCTTGATCGAGGCGAGCTCAACGCGCGCGTCGTCGTAGGCAACCCTCACCGTGGCGTCGGCGATGGCTACTTCCACCGACTGCACCCCATCGAGAGTCCCGACGGCGTCCTCGATGCTCATCTTGCAGTGATCACAGTGGATCTCGGGGGCCTGAAGGAGAACCTCGCTCATGAGGTGAGGGTACCTGCCACCCAAGATGTAAAACGTAGAACCTACAACGAGAACCCCGGTCCTATGGACCGGGGTTCTTGATCTGACTCGGGACGGGGAGGGGGAGAGGACCTGTCCCGGCCAGAGTCCTCAGGCGTCCTGTCCGTCCATGATCTTGCCGCGGACCCGGGGAAACCGGACCGGGGCATGAGCATGGCAATACTCCGCCTTGTTGTACTGCGAGAGTTTGGTGGTGCAGCCCTTCTTGGCGCAGACGCGGCCTTCGTTGAATCTCTTCGAAGGTCGGGTCATGCCTTTGATGGCTGCCCCTCTAACGATGTCTGTCATTTCCGTGGCCCTCCTTGACCCTGGGCCGGTGATTAGTTCAAGTCTCTTTTGATCTCGTGTGTTTGCCGGTACGAGAATCCCTGAGGATTCACGTGCGCACTACCACTGTGCGAGCCGGCCCTTAAAGCGGCAATAAACAACCGCTTCTGGGATTGAGACGTCGGGAAGCCGGAATCGGTTCCCGCGATGCCACAGTCTACCCCGCAGCCACCGTCGATCACCACACCAGCCTGCCGGCGATACACAGATGATCATCGGCGTGGCGGGTCGGGAACCTGAGGATCACTCGATGCCGAGCTTTCTCAGGAATGCGGTGTTATCGGGCTCACGACCGAGGAACGCACTGAGCATCTCGTCTGCATCCACCGATCCACCTCTCTCCAACACCTCACGGCGATAGGCCATTCCTACCTCAGGATTGGTGACACCTTGCTCCTCGAACCGCGAGAACATGTCGTCGCCGAACACCTCTGACCACATATACCCGTAGTACGCGGCGTCGTAACCGGCCATCAGATGGCCGAACGAGGCCAGGGCGAAGGTGCCCTCGTGGAAAGGAATCAGACCCAGCTGCGCGCCTTCTTGCAGGAGGACGTCGAGGTCGATCTCGGGATCACTGCCGTGCATTGTCTGATCCCACCACCCGTACTGGAGCTGACGGAGCTGGTGGATGGACACGTTGAGCTGGCGGGCGGCGACGAGTTGCTCGACGAGCTGATCGGGAATCGGCTCGCCCGTCTCGTGGTGCCGGGCGAAACGACGGAGGACATCGGCCCGCCAGACCCAGTGCTGCATGATCTGGCTCGGCGCCTCGACGAAGTCGCGCTCGACGCTTGTTCCGGCGAACCGAGCCAGCTCGGTCCTGCCCAGGTTCTGGTGAAGGACATGGCCGAACTCGTGGAAGAGCGTCTCGACCTCGCCATGCTGGAGCAGCGAAGGGGCCGTCGCGGTCGGCTTGGTGAAGTTGGCGACCATGGCGCACACCGGGTTCTGATAGGACCCGTCCTCCAATCGCCGGCTCATGATCAGTGGGAACTCGGCGGCGTGCCCGTATTTGCCCTCTCGGGGGAAGAGATCGAGATAGAAATGAGCGAGCTCGTCGCCGCTCGAGGCGTCGTGGATTGCGAACAAGCGCACGTCGGGATGCCAGACGTCCGGATCGGGAACCTCACGGAACTCCAGGCCAAAGGTCTCCTGCACCAAATCGAACATGCCCCCGAGCACCGACTCGAGCGGGAAATAGTTGGCAACCTCGAAAGGGTCCACGCCGTAGTCGGTGCGACGCTGCTGGGTGTCGTAGAAGCGCCAATCCCAAGTTTGGATCTGGTCGTCACCGGCATCGGCTTCGAGCAGAACCCCCATCGCGGCAAGGTCGATCTCGCCCTGCTTGGTAAGCGGTGGCCTGAGGTCTTCGTAGAAAGCCGCCACCCGTTCCGGGTCCTTTGCCATCCTCTCTTCGAGCCGGTGATGGGCCCAACTCGGCACCCCGAACTCCTCTGCGATCTGATGACGAAGGTCGCGCGCCTCCTCGAGGATCTTCCGATTGGCCTCGACTGCCTGTGTGTTGAACTTGAACGACAGCACTTCGCGCAGATCGCGGCGCTTCGCATTCTCGACGAAGGGGATCAGGTGCGGGTAGGCGAGGGTCACCTTGAGCTTGCCGGTCTCCTCGTCGGTCTCGAGCGAGTCCGTGAAGCTTTGTGGCAAGCCGTCGAGCTCCTCGGGATCGACGAGTATGTGGTCTTCCCATTCGTCGATGTTCTCCTGGAAGCGGACCCCGAGCTCGACCAGCCGTTGTGTTCTCTCCTTCACTCTGGCCCTCGCTTCTGGAGTCAGCTCGTGGCCGGCGTGACGTAGATCTCTGAGGGTGAACTCGACCAGACGCGCCCGCTCGCCGTCCAGGCCCTCTGCCTCATCGGTGGCGGCGTACTCCCTGATAGCGGCATTGAGGTCGTCACGGAAGACCATTTCGACGCCAAAGGTCTCCAGCTTCTCTTCGGCTGTCTTGGCTGCCGAGCGGACCTCTTTCTCCGGGTGGACATAGCCCATGAAGGCGTATGTGGCGTTGGCCTTCGAGAGCACGTCTGCGATCCGATCGAGAGGGAGCATGGTGTTCTCGAACGTCCGGGTCTCTTTTGGGCGCCACGAGGTCCTCGAGGATCTGCTGGGCTTGGTCCAGCGCCTCGTCGATCCCGGCGCTCACCTTGTCCTCGGTCACCTGGGAGAACCCAAAATCCAATTTCGTCATGCGGGGCACGGTAGCGACGGGGCCCCCGGCAGCCAACCGCAGCTTTAACGTTCCGGTCATGAGAGAAGCAGTACCAGATTCGGGTGCCGAGCCGGACCGGTCGATCTGGGCTCTTGATCCTTCCGTTCGTCATCTCAACCACGGCTCGTTCGGCGCGGTGTTGAACGAAGTGCTCGGGCTGCAGACGGAGTGGCGACAGAGGTTCGAGGCTGATCCCAGTCGTTTCGTTTACAGGGACTTGCAGCCGGCAATGGACCGCACCCGGGAGGCTGTTGCCGAGTTCGTCGGCGCCGCGTCCTCCGGTATAGCACCGGTTCGGAATGCGACCACCGGGATCGCCTCGGTTATTCGGTCCTTCGAGCCGCAGCTCCATCCCGGGGACGAGGTGCTCACCACCGCCCACGATTACAACGCAGTTCGTCAGACGCTCCGATTCACCGCGGAGCGGACCGGAGCCGAAGTGGTGGTGGCGCCGATTCCCTTCCCCATTGCGGTTCCCGGGCAGGTCACCGAGGCCATCGTCGCGGCGGTAACGCCGAAAACGAGGCTGGCTGTCATCGACCATGTCACCTCGCCGACGGCGCTGGTGTTCCCGATCGAAGACATCGTGGCCGCCCTCGAGCCGGAGATCCCCGTCGTTGTCGACGGTGCCCACGGCCCGGGCCAGGTGCCGGTCTCCCTCGATGATCTTGGTGCCTCCTGGTACACCGGGAACCTGCACAAGTGGGTCTGCGCTCCAAAGGGGGCGGCCTTCCTCCACACCCGGGCCGATCGGATCGAGATGACGGTCCCTGCCGTCATCTCCCATGGTTACAACGCAGAGCTCGAGAGCCTCGAGGCGCGGTACCGGGCGCTGTTCGATTGGCTGGGCACAGATGACTTCAGTGCCTGGGCGGTCGTGCCCGACGCGTTGCGCCTCGTGGAGGGTCTGGAGGCAGGCGGTTGGGACGGTGTCATGAAACGCAACCACGACCTCGTCCTGGAAGGTCGGCGGCTCATTGCGGAGACGGTCGCAATCCCGGTGCCGGCGCCGGACGAGATGGTGGGCTCCATGGCATCGGTGATGCTGCCCGACGCAACCGGTCCCGATCCAGGTGGCGAACTATCCCCGATGATGGACGATCTGTTCGATGCGGGCTTTGCCGCCATCGTCATGAACTGGCCGCGATGGCCACGGCAACTGCTGCGCATCTCGGCCCATCTGCACAACACAGCCGAGGACTATTCGGCCCTGGCCGGGAGACTGCGCCCCTGACCCCGAACTTGGCGGCTCAGAATCGGGGCGGTGGTGCGAAGAGGCCCTCGGCTTGGTCGGGAGTGAGGCTCTCTGACGGGTTGAACCCGGGGCGATCGATCGCTGCGCCGATTCCTGTGACCGGGTCGGGCAGCTCGACCGGTGCGTCGCTGCCACCAATCACGTTCACCCCCGCCTCGACCAGCGACCGGAACGGATAGACCCGGCCCATTCGCTCCTCGCCGAGGCGCTTTTCCAGCCAGTCGCCCTCAGAAGCGAGGAATGCTGGCTGTACCGATGCGGTGACACCGAGCCGAGCCATGCGTTCGATGGCGGCGCCGGTCAGGAGAGAAGCATGCTCCACTCGAAGCCTCTCCGGGTCGGCCCCCATGTCGATCAACTCCTGGAACACGTCGAGTACCCGATCGTTGGCACGGTCTCCGATAGCGTGGATTGCCACTGATCCTCCCAGCATCATCGAGGCGCGCGCCATCGTCATCGCGTGCTCCGGGTCGAGCCGATCGGTGCCCGTGAAGTCAGGTCGATCGGCGAAGGGCTCGTACATGGCGGCGGTGTGGCCCCCGAAGCTGCCATCGGCGAAATCTTTCCACCCGAGGAAGCGGAGCCTCCCATGCGTATGCCGGATCTTTTCGGCGGCTTCGGCCAGCTGTTGGGGGTCGCTGGCGATGACCAGCACCTCGACGTCGACGGCGAGAGCCGGTGCCAGTCGACACAGCGCATCGAGCTCGTCGCGGACTCCGCACCAGATCGGCTCGCCCATCGAGACGATGCCGGTCACGGATCCGATCCCCATCGTTCCCCAGATCTCCAAGTGCGCGCAGGATGGCCGAATCGGGAGGCCCGTTCACGAGCGGGGCAACTGCCGACGAGACCTCCTGGATGGCCGTTTCCCTGAGTACTCCATTGGGTCGGCCTGCCGCGTCGCGATCGAATGATCCGCCTTCGGGATCGGCGGTCTCGGCGTCGATGGCGGCCAGGGACAGCGCCGCGCCGTTGGCCACCGCCACATGACCGCAGTACCGGTATATCAGGACCGGCCGGTCCCCGGCGACGTCGTCGAGGTCGGCCCTGGTGGGAAGACGCCCTTCGGCCAGCCTTTCATCGTTGAGACGCTGGCCGATGACCGGGCCCTCGACCCGATCGGCGAAATCGGCCACCCGTCTCATGACCTCGCTCAGGTCGGGAGCATCCATCAACTCCAGACCGGTGACCAGGGCTGCGTACCCGAGCGGATGGAAGTGGTGATCGTGATACATCAGAGGAGGTGTTGTGATGATGACGTCATGTCAGATGACGCGGCATCGTCTCGTCGACGATCTGGCGCAACTCCTCGTGGATCTTCCCGTTGGTCACCACGAACGCCGACGGCTGCAGCTCATGGGCCGATCCCTTGCTGTCGGTCGCCGTGCCTCCCGCCTCGGTGACCAGCAACATCCCGGCCGCTGCGTCCCATGGCTTGACCCCGGCCGGGCCACCGTGCTCCCAATACCCGTCGAATCGGCCACAGGCGACCCACGCCATATCGAGAGCGGCGGCTCCCATGCGCCTCGTCCCGCGGGACCGCGTCATCACTTGCTCCATTACGTGAAGATAGGCCCGGGCATGCTCCTGCCGGTCATACGGGAATCCGGTGGCCAGCAGCGACTCCTGGAGCGATGCTGTCTCGGAGACGAGGATCGGTCGCCCGTTGGCTCGGGCGCCCTCGCCCTGGCTTGCCACGAACTCCTCGTCGCGCGCCACGTCGATCACCACCCCGACCAGCGGCCTCCCTTCGTCCCAGAGGGCCACCGACACTGCCACCTGAGGGACGCGATTGACGAAATTGACTGTGCCGTCGAGCGGATCGACGATCCAGACCCGGCGCCCGCGCCAGTCGGCCCCTCCTCCCTCCTCGGCGAGGATCGCGTCTTTGGGAAAGTGCGAAGCGATGACACTCGTGATGGCGTATTCCGCCTCGCGGTCGATCTCCGTGACCGGGTCGACCGCCCCCTTCATCTCCGTGGTGAACTCCTCGTCGAAGCCACCGCGCACGACATCGGCGCCTGCCCGTGCCGCTCGCACCGCAACCCAAACATCACCTTCCCACATAGCCTCAGGATACGGGTCGCCAGCCGCGTTCCTGATGCCGGGCTCTTCGCGAACACGACCGACTGCATAAAGAATCGGCCCCGGCATACCCTCCCGCCGGTGACTGGTGGTCTCCTCGTCCTCGCCGGCGCCGCCCTTTCCGCCCTGGCCTTTCCCCGGATCGGGCCGGGCTGGCTGATCCTGCCCGGGATCACGCTGTTCCTGGCCGGATTGCGGATGGCGAGAAGCCGCGCTCAGGGTCTCCTCTACGGGGCGCTGTATGGCCTCACCTTCTTCGGCGGGCTGCTGTGGTGGTTCTCGGAGCTGGGGCTGATCGCCGTGTTGCCGCTGGTGATCCTGCAGGCCGCCTTCTTCGCCGCCTACGGATGGTGGCTGGCCCGATACAACGACCGTCCCGCCGGGACCTGGTTCTTGCTCGCTGTCGGTGGCTGGGCCGTGATGGAGCTGATCCGTTACCGGTTCCCGGTGGGAGGATTCGAATGGGGCGCTGCCGGCTATGCCCTCTCCGACCAGTTCTGGGCTCGAGCCGTCACCCCATTGATCGGCAACTCCGGATTGACGATCCTCGTGGTGGCAACGCTTGCGGTGGTCGTGCTCGTCACGCAGGGACAGAGGAGCCGCTGGCAGCTGTTCGTGTTGGTGACACTGTTGGTCGTGGCCCTCGGTAGTTGGGCGTGGACCCTCCCCTCTCTCGACCGCGCCACCATCGACGCAGCCATCGTGCAGGGATCAACTCCCGTGTCCCTTCGAGCACTGCCCACCCGACGAGCGTCTCCGCACCTTCGAGCAACATCTGGAGCTGACCCGGCAGATCGAACCTGGCTCTGTAGACCTGGTTGTCTGGTCCGAAGGGTCGACGGGCTCGTTCAATGCTGACCCGGTTCAGAATCCCGAGATCGGGGAGGCGATCGGCGCCGAGGCACGACGGATCGGTGCCTGGTTCCTGGTGGGAAGCGACCGGCCGGTCAGCGAGACGCATTGGATCAACGCCAACGTCGTTTTCAATCCGGAAGGCGAGATCGTCGGTGAATACCAGAAGCAGCGCCCGGTGCCATTCGGGGAGTACATCCCCTGGCGGCCGGTGTTCGAGTGGATCCCCGAGCTCGAGCAGGTGCCGCGGGACATGATCCCGGGTGAAGGCCCGAAGGTGTTCGACCTGGGCGACGGGGTCGAGATGGGCTCGGTGATCTCGTTCGAAGGAGGATTCTCCAGGTACCCGCGGCAGAACGCCCGGGCCGGGGCGAATCTGATCGTGGTGGCGACCAACGAAGGGTCCTACGGGACCACGCCGGGATCAGACCAGTTCATCGGGATGACCCGGATGCGGGCTGCCGAGTTGGGCACACCCGTGATCCACGCCGCAGTCACGGGCAAGTCGGTGTTCATTGGAGAGGGAGGGGAGCTCACCTCGACGAGCACCGGGTTGGGGACCATGGAGATCCTCACCGGTGTCGTAGCGCCGTCGGCTCGCTCGATCTACGCCATAACCGGGGACATCGTCATGATCGCCGTCGCAGTCGTCGGATTGGTCACCTGGTGGCGGGCACGGCGTGCCCTGGTAGTTTCCGCCCCCGTCATCGACGAGGAGGAGTGAGATCCGATGTCCCAGGCCCTGGAGAACCTGCTCACCGAGGACCGGAAGTTCGAGCCCTCATCGGACTTCGCAGCTCAGGCGAACGCCCAGCCCGGGATCCACGAGGAGGCTGCGGCCGACTATCTGGCGTTCTGGCATGAGCAGGCTCTGAAGAGGATCACGTGGCACAAAGAGCCCACCCTGGTCCTCGACGACTCGAATGCGCCATTCTTCAAGTGGTTCGCCGACGGAGAGCTCAATATCTCGTTCAACTGCCTCGACCGCCATCTCGAGGAGCACGGCGACCAGGTGGCCTATCACTGGGTCGGGGAGCCAGGCGATAGCCGCAGCCTGACGTATCGGGAACTCCACTCCGAAGTATGCCGGTTCGCAAACGGGCTGCTCAGCCTGGGCGTCGAGAAAGGCGACCGGGTCGCCATCTACATGGGGATGGTCCCCGAGCTCCCTATCGCCATGCTGGCGTGTGCCCGTCTCGGCCTGGTCCACTCGGTGGTGTTTGGCGGCTTCTCCTCCGACGCACTGTCCAGCCGGATCCTCGATGCCGACGCCCGCGTGGTGATCACCCAGGATGGCGCCTGGCGTGCGGGAAACGTGGTCCAGCTCAAGGCAAACGCCGACGTGGCGCTGGCGAGCACGCCAGACGTCAGGCACGTGGTCGTCCTGAAAAGGACCGACCACGGCGTCGACATGACCGAGGGTAGGGACATCTGGTGGGACGACCTCGTCGAAGACCAACCCGACGACTGCGAGCCAGTGGTGCTTGGTGCCGAAGACCCGCTGTACATCCTCTACACGTCGGGTACCACGGGACGGCCCAAGGGGATCGTCCACACCCAGGGTGGCTATCTGACCGGGATCGTGACCACGCACCATCAAGTGTTCGACCTAAAGCCCGACACCGACGTCTACTGGTGCGGCGCCGACATCGGATGGGTCACCGGCCACAGCTACATCGTCTATGCCCCGCTATCGAACCGGACCACCAGCGTCATGTACGAGGGCGCGCCCAATTTCCCCGATCTGGACCGCTTGTGGCAGATCATCGAGGAATACGGGGTCACGATCTTCTACACCGCGCCGACAGCGATCCGGACCTTCATGAAGTGGGGCGACCAGCACGTCGCCAAGCACGACCTGAGCTCGCTGCGCCTGATCGGGACGGTGGGCGAGCCGATAAACCCCGAAGCGTGGATCTGGTACCAGCAGACCATCGGCGGGGGCCGATGCCCGGTGGTCGACACCTGGTGGCAGACCGAGACCGGGGCGATCATGATCAGCCCGCTCCCTGGTGTGGTGCCCACCAAGCCGGGATCGGCCACCATTCCCTTCCCAGGCATCTTCGCCGACGTGGTCGACGACGCCGGCGAGTCGGTACCGCTCGGAGGGGGTGGCTACCTGGTGCTCACGAAACCGTGGCCGGCGATGGCCCGCACCATCTACGGCGACGACCGGCGGTATGAGGACACCTACTGGTCGCGGTTCCCCGGTCGGTATTTCCCCGGAGACGGCGCCAAGCGCGACGACGACGGCTATTTCTGGCTGCTGGGACGGGTCGACGACATCATGCTCGTCTCCGGTCACAACATCTCCACAACCGAGGTGGAGTCCGCATTGGTCTCCCACGTCTCGGTCGCGGAGGCCGCAGTCGTGGGCCGCCGCGACGAGATCACGGGCCAGGCCATCGCCGCCTTCGTGACGCTTCGGGCCGATGTCGAGGGGGACGAGCAGCTGATCCAGGAGCTGCGGGATCACGTCGCCAACACCCTGGGGCCGATCGCCAAGCCGAAGTCAATCGTCTTCACCGACGACCTGCCCAAGACCAGGTCGGGAAAGATCATGCGACGTCTGCTCCAGGACATCTCGGAGCAGCGCCAACTCGGCGACGTGACAACGCTTGCCAACGAGGCCGTCGTTCACGAGATCGCCGAGAAGGCCGCCGAGACGACCGACGATTGACTGTCGGCTAGGCCAGCAGCACCGTCCCGAACCAGATGGCGGCGATGAGCAGACCGGTGGCGAGCTCGATCCCAATCGAGGTGGCAACGGCGCCAAGGCTGGTCTTGGTGGCCGGCCAGGCTTGGTCCGGACCCACCCTCAGTCGCTCGCTGATATAGATCGCCAGGACGAAGCCGATCGGCGCCCCCACCAGGGGTATCACGAAGAGCCCGACGATGGCCACTGCAGTGGCGATGAGGAGAGTCCGGTTGGGGATCCCGCCCTCGTTGAGCTTTCGCTTGGGGATCGAATATTTGACGAAGGTCCCGATTCCGGCGAGGACTAGATGCGGCAATGGCGACGGCCCAGGCGGTCCCATCGCCCTTTACGATGGCCCACAGGAAGATCGCGATCACCTCCATCACCAGACCGGGGAGGAAAGGGACGACGATCCCAAAGAGCGAGACGACGATCAACAGGCCGACGGCCAGCTCGCCGAGCTCTTCCATCGGCGGATCGTAGGCGGGGTGGGGTGGGCCGCCTCGGTCAGCTCGCAGCCAGGGCGGCGACTGCGGTGGACGCTCCCTCCAGCATTGGTTCGCCATGGCCGAACAAGGCGACCTCGTAGCTGAAGCCCCCAAGTTTGAGAACCGACTCCATCGCCACGGTCATGTCCTCGCTGAAGCCGGGGTCGGGAGGACCCACCCCGCCGCCCGTGCCGTTGAGGGCATCGCCGGTCACCAGGATCCCGGCCGCGGCATCGAGGACGCTGATGTGCCCGGGGGTGTGTCCGGGGCTGTCGATGATTTCCAGCCCGAACACGCTGTCGCCGTCGCCCACCGCCTGCGGAGTCGTGGCAGAACCGATCTCCGGGATGTCAGCCGCCCCGGCGTACAGCGTGGCACCACTCGCCTGTGTCATGACTTCGTCGACGCTTCCGACATGATCGGGATGCTTGTGGGTGAGAATCACGTGTCCGATAGCGTCCCAATCCAGCCCGGCCTCGCCGAGGGCTGCCTGGATCGCGGCTGCGCTCCCTCCCACCCCGGTGTCGACCAGGGCCGCCTCCCCACCCCTATAGAGGATGTAGGCCGAGACGAACTGGAGGTTCACGCGCTGATAGGAGTTTGGGGCGGCGCCAGTGGTGGAGGCGGAGCCGGTGGTGGCGGTCGAGGCAGGTGTCGTTGTCGATCCGATGGCAGTCGTCGCGGTGCCCGGCCTGGCAGTGGTGGTCGGAGACGCTCCCGGCGCCGCGGTGATGGCGTCAGTGCCTCCATCCGAGCACGCCGCGGTGCCGAAGACGACGACGGCGAGACCGGCTTTCCCCATTTCGGCAATCGCCATGCGACGATTGATCAGGCGGTGGGTGGTCATCGGGCCTCCCTATCGGGGACTGAGCCAAAAGGTACCCGGGATCCCCATTTGTGTAGCTTCGCTGTCATGGTTACCAAGATCACCCTGCCGGAGACCGAGTTGCCCACGCATTGGTACAACATCGTCCCCGACCTGCCGGTGCCGCCTCCCCCCGTGCTGCATCCGGGGACCCATGAACCGGTCGGCCCCGATGATCTCGCCCCCTTGTTCCCGATGGACCTGATCCTCCAGGAAGTGAGCAGTGATCGATTCATCGAGATCCCTGAGGAGATCCGTGAGGTCTACCGGCTGTGGCGCCCCACGCCGATGTACCGCGCCCACAACCTGGAGAAGCTGATCGACGGCCCCGCCCGCATCTATTACAAGTACGAGGGAGTCAGCCCGGCCGGCTCGCACAAGCCGAACACGGCTGTTGCCCAGGCCTACTACAACGCCAAAGCGGGGGTGAAGAAGCTCTCCACGGAGACCGGCGCCGGACAGTGGGGCTCGGCCCTCTCCTTTGCCTGTGCCCTTTTTGGCCTCGAATGCGAGGTGTTCATGGTCCGGTCGTCGTTTGACCAGAAGCCGTATCGCAAGGCGATGATCGAGACCTGGGGCGCCACGGTCCACTCCTCGCCATCGGAGCTGACGCAGGCCGGCCGCTCCATCCTCGAGGCCGATCCCGACACGCCCGGCAGTCTCGGCATCGCTATCTCCGAGGCCGTCGAGGTGGCGGCGACTGATGATGACACCAAATACTCCCTCGGCTCCGTGCTCAACCACGTCCTGATGCATCAGACGGTGATCGGCGAGGAGGCGCTCAAGCAACTGGCGCTCGTCGAGGAGACGCCGGACGTCATCATCGGCTGCGCCGGGGGCGGGTCCAACTTCGCCGGATTCAGCTTCCCCTTCGTCAGGGAGAAGCTGGCAGGGACGATGAACCCAGTGGTGCGTGCAGTCGAGCCGGCGGCGGCGCCATCTCTGACCCGGGGGAGCTACCAGTTCGACTTCGGGGACACAGTGGGAATGACACCTCTGGTGAAGATGCACACTCTTGGGCCACGACTTCGTGCCGGATCCGATCCATGCCGGCGGTCTTCGGTATCACGGGATGGCGCCATTGGTGTCTTTGCTCAAAGAGCAGGGGATCATCGAGGCCGAGTCCCTCCAGCAGACGGAGACCTTCGGTCGGGCGGTGCAGTTTGCCGCGGGCGGAGGGAATCATCCCAGGCCCCGAGCCAACCCATGCGGTGGCGTCGGCGATGATGGAGGCGGAGCGGGCCAAGGAAGCGGGTGAGGAGAAGGTGATTGTCTTCAACCTTTCCGGCCATGGCCATTTCGACATGGCGGCGTACCAGGAATACCTGGACGGTACCCTCACCGACTACGAATACCCCGAAGCTCGTATCGCCGCCGCCATGGAGCGGGTGCCGGTGGTTGCCGGCTGAAGCCGCGTTCCTGAGATAGAGGAGAGAGATGACCCGATTGTCTGACATGTCCGGAGAAGAGCTGCAACAGGTGCTCGATGTCGTCTCCGGGGCCGATAGCGTCGAATTGAAGCTCACCTTGGTCGAGACGAAGCGAGCTGGGGTGGCTCAGGCACTGGGAATCGATCCCCTGGATGCCCAGCTTCGCCAGGTGTTCTTCCTCGACACGAAGGACCTAGCCCTCAACGAGGCCGGTGTCGTGGTGCGGGCCCGCCGCCGTCAGGGGGAGAAGGGCGACACGGTGGTCAAGATCCGGCCGGTGGACCCCGCCGAGCTCTCTGACAACCTTCGGGCCGATAAGAGGTTCGGCGTGGAGGTTGACGCCATGCCAGGCGGCTATGTCTGCTCGGCGTCGTACAAAGGCTCGGCTGACAATGAAGAGATAAAACAGGTTGCCTCGGGTGAACGCTCGGCGCGCAAGCTCTTCTCCAAGCGTCAGCGCGCCTTCTTCGCTGACCACGCGGCGAATGGCCCTGCTCTCGAGGATCTCCAGGTGCTCGGACCGATCCCCACCTTGAGGGTCAAGTTCCAGTCGAAAGGGTTCAAGCACCCGATAGTGGGCGAGCTGTGGCTATATCCCGACGGTTCGCAGGTCGTCGAGTTGTCGACCAAGACACCACCGTCCGAGGCTTTTCAGACAGCGGTGGAATGGCGGGCGTTCCTAGAGAGCAAAGGTGTCGATGTGTCGGGAGAGCAGCAGACCAAGACCAAGACCGCCCTGGAGTTCTTCGCCGGCGGCGTCTAGAGGTCCTCACCTGCCTGACGTCGAGAAATGCTGGTAGTCCTTGGGCGAGGTCCACGTCCCGCCCCAGATCCACCCGTAGTCGGCGAACGCCTCGACACCACGAAATCACCCTCGTGGATCATGCCGGGTGCGTCGACGCTGCGATCGGCGTAGGCCGCGCCCTCCGGGGGCAGGACGGTTCCTCCGACCACATATGGGTTGACCAGAGGGTTCATGTCGATGGCGGTCCCGTAGGAGTGCTCTGACCATGACGACCCACCGGTCACCGCTCGGCAATTGAAGGCGCTCGTGTTGTTAGCCGCCATGCTCAGGTCGTCATCGCCCCCATAGACGTCGACGGGTTCCATTCGCTCGATCGGGAACGCGGCCTCGAACAGCCGGGACATGATGTCGACCATGTCCTCTGCGACCTCGGCGGCGACGATCAGCCGTCCGGTGTGGACTTCCGCGTCGTATCCAAAATGGGAGACATCCACCGACCGCAGGGCGGCCACATCGAGCGGGCAACCCTCCCGCCACGAGGCGGGGAGGTCGGCTGCAGCGACCATGCCAATTGAAGATTGGAAGACCGGCGATGAGAGAGTCGTGGTTGGGGCGGCCTGTACTCGTGGTCGGGGCGCTGACGTGGTGGTCATCGTCGTGGTCGTGGTCGTGGCGTGGTCGTGGTCGTCGAGGAGGTGGAGGATGTCGTCATGGTCGTCGTAGGGCCAGCCAGAGTGGTGGCCGTGGGCCCGGCTTCGAGTCGAAGCATGGCAAAGACGAGGACACCGAGGACGATCACGGCTACTGCCATGAGCAGCCGTCTGAAGAATCAACGGTCCGTGGTCTCCCAACTGCTCAAGCCCTCGTCCACCAGGTCGAGGGCCCAGTCGAGCTCCTCGCGGGTCGTGACCAGCGGCGGGATGAAGCGGATCACATTGGCGTCAGGCCCGCAGTTGATGATGATCAGCTCACGGTCGTATGCATGCTTCTCTACGTGGTTGAAGGCGTTGGCGTCCGGGGTCCGACTCTCCCGATCGGTAACCAGTTCGACTCCGATCATGAGGCCGAGGCCGCGCACATCCCCGATCGTGGGGTGACGGTCAGCCATCTCGTTGAATCGCTCGAAGGCGCGCTTGGACAGCTCACGGGCATGCGGGAGCAGCCCTTCCATGGTTTCGATCACGGCCACCGAGGCCGCAGTCGAGACCGGGTTGCCTCCATACGTGGTGCCGTGGGCGCCCCTGGGCCACGCATCGATCGTCTCCCGCGATGACCCGAATGCCGAGAGGGGGAGGCCATTTGCGATCCCTTTGCCCATGGTGATGATGTCCGGCTTGGCGTCGTAATGGTCCGAGGCGAACCACTCGGCAGTTCGCCCGAACCCCGACTGAACCTCGTCGTAGAGGAGCTTGATCCCATGCTCGTCGGCCATCGCGCGGAGGGCGTCGAGGAACCGGGACGGGGCCGGGTAGTAGCCACCCTCCCCCTGCACAGGCTCGACCAGGAAGCAGGCGATGTTCGTCGGCGTCACGACGTGCTTGAACATCATCTGCAATTCGTTGAGTGAGAGATCGGTTGCCTCGTCCTCGGTCATTCCCCATCGATAGGGATGTGGGTAGGGGGTCACGAACACCGAGCCGAGCACCGGGTGATACCCGTCGCGATACCTGGCATTCGATGTCGTGTAGGTGACCGACCCCATGGTGCGACCATGGAATGCTCCCCGGAACACGACCACACCCTGTCTTCCTGTGGTGTGCTTGGCCAATTTCACCGCTGCCTCGACCGCCTCGGCGCCGGAGTTGGCGAAGCTGAACTTCTCGATGCCGGGCGGGGTGATCGCCCTCAGACGCTCGGCAGCCTCGACGATCGAGTCGTAGCGGACAATGCATCCCGAGTGCACGAGGTTGTCCAACTGACGATCCGCGGCCTCCAGCACGGCCGGGTGATTGTGACCCAGATTGGTCACCGCGGTTCCACAGGCGAAGTCCGCCCAGCGCTTACCGTCGACATCGGTGATCCAGATCCCCTCGGCCTTGGCCGCGTGGATATCCGTGTCGAAGGCGAGCACGGGGGCGAGTACGTCGTTGTGTCTGCTCAGGAAATCGGGCATCGGGGGATGCTACCGGCTCCTCGGCGCCGGTAGAAGTGGCCAACACGAATGCAGGGCGTCACACATGAGTGACGCCCCGCAACCAGGAAATGCAGCCTTTGGCTACCGGTTTTTGATGCCCAGGTAGATGCCCGCCACGCCGTCGATCAGGAGCAGGACGGCGAACAGTGTGATGAGGAGCTCGGTGGAGAATTCGGCATTGAGCAGGATGAGTAGGCCGATCAGGACGCTGACGGCCCCGAACACGAAGGCGCCGACGCCACCGCCACGGAAGGCGCCGATGATGGCGGTCACCCCGACCACGATCCCGATGATCCCGAGGACGACGCCGATCACTCCCTGGAACACGTCCGCTGCCTCGCCGGGGTTGGTGAGTACGAGGAACCCGGCCACCACGCCGAGGACGCCGATGATCAGCTTCCACCACATGTCGGTGCGATCGACGAAGACGGCGAAGATCATGAAGGCGCCCTGGATCAGCCACCACAGCCCCAGGATCACCATGAGGAGGGATACCGCCTCATCCTGTCGGACGAGGAGGATTATCCCGAAGATCAGGGCGGTGACACCTCCGAGGATGAAGGCGTAGTTGATCGTTCGATCCGGTGGGCTGCTACTCACCGTCTCCATCGCGGCTCCTTCTCTTGTTGGGGGACGGGGGATAACGCTACTTACCGCGTGGTTCCCCGCGACGGCAAGAAGGAATGGTGGCACCGGTAGCTTTCACCCCTGATGGCAGTCATCGGCAGCACGAGGGTGGTCCTGGGCGGGGAAGTGCGCCCGGCATCGATCCGGATCGAACATGGTGTGATCGTCGAGATCGGCGGTGCCCGGCCCGAGATCGACTTCGGTGACATGGTCGTGATGCCCGGGCTGGTCGATTCACATGTGCATGTGAATGAGCCGGGGAGATCGGACTGGGAGGGATTCAGCACCGCTACCCGGGCCGCTGCGGCGGGCGGGACGACCACGATCGTGGACATGCCCCTCAATTCGATTCCCCCGACCATCAGCGTCGACGCCCTGTCGAAAAAGCGTGCCGCTGCGGAAGGAAAGCTGAGAGTCGACGTCGCCTTCTGGGGGGGCTTGATCCCGGGGTCGGAGGATCAGATCGGCCCGCTCGTGGCCGAGGGCGTCTCTGGCTTCAAGTCGTTCCTCGTCGACTCGGGCGTTGACGAGTTCCCGTCGGTGAGCCCCGAGCAACTAGCCAGTGCGCTGCCGGTGATGCGAGAGCTCGGAGTGCCTTCTCTCGTCCACGCCGAAGATCCTGCCCGCATCCTCGGACTGAGCGGCGACCCGACCCTGTACCGGTCGTATCTGGATAGCCGTCCCGCCGATGGGGAGGCCGCTGCGGTGACGATGGTCGCGGGCCTGGCCCGAGCCACCGGGGCACTAGTCCACGTACTGCACGTGTCGTCGGCCGAGGCCGTGCAGGCGGTGGCCGACGGCCCCGAGACTCTCAGTGGCGAAACCTGTCCTCACTATCTGACATTTTGCGCAGAGGACATCGGGGCCGGGGCCACGCCGTTCAAGTGTGCACCTCCGATCAGGGCAGCCGAGCACCGGGACGCGCTGTGGGAGGGCTTGATCGAGGGGAGCCTGAGCATGGTCGTCTCCGATCATTCGCCGGCGCCGGCCGAAATCAAGCGTCTCGAAGATGGTCACTTCGGAGAAGCCTGGGGTGGCATCGGCTCGCTCCAGCTGAGACTGCCGGCAACGTGGACCGGGGCGGCAGATCGTGGGATCGGGTTGCCGCAGCTGAGCCGATGGCTGGCCGAGGAGCCGGCCCGGCTCGCCGGTCTCGAGCGCCACAAAGGAGCAATCGCGGTCGGAATGGATGCCGACCTCGTCGTCTGGGATCCCGACGGCGTGACCCGGGTCAGAGGGAGTGATCTCGAGCACCGCCATCCCATCACTCCCTACGAAGGGATGTCCCTGCGTGGCTCGGTGGAGACCACGATTCTTGGAGGCATTCCCATCTTCGACGGGACCACTGTCGGCACAGGTGGTGGCAGGATGTTGAGACGAGATGACTGATTTGCTTTCTGATGCGGTCGGTGGGCGGGTCGTTGCCTGCAATGACGAGTTCTTTGCCGAGGCGCGCAACCTCTTGCAAACGGCTGATCCGGTGTGGAAGGAAGGCGTCTACACCGACCGGGGGAAGTGGATGGATGGATGGGAGACCCGCCGCCGCCGCGATCCGGGACACGATTGGTGTGTTCTCGCCCTGGGCATCGCGGGGCGGATCCGGTCGGTGACGGTCGACACTTCCCACTTCACGGGCAATTACCCCGAATCGTTCTCGCTGGAGGCGTGCGGCGTTGGTGGCGACGAGCGACTCGACAACGCGGATTGGGCAGAGATCGTCCCCCGCACCCCCCTCGCCGGGGATACGACGGCCAGCTTCGAGGTCGGAGACCATCACCGGATCACCCATGTCCGGCTCAACATCTTCCCCGACGGTGGAGTGGCCCGCCTGAGGCTCGACGGCGATCCCATACCGGGTAGGCGCGAGGTTTGTCCGGACGACGAGGTAATCGACCTGGCTTCGTCACTCGTCGGATGTGAGGCCGTCGACGCGTCCGATGTTCACTACTCGCCGCCTTCGAACCTCCTTCGGCCAACCGAGCCGGCCGGGATGTGGGACGGCTGGGAGACCAGGCGCCGACGCGGGCCCGGGAACGACTGGGCGGTCTTTCGTCTCGGATTGCCGGGCTTGGTCGATTCGCTCGAGGTCGACACGCGTCACTTCAAGGGGAACGCACCCGGCTGGGTCTCGGTCGCGGTGTCGTCGGATGGCGAGACCTGGGAAGAGGTGGTCGACCGGGCGGAGGTGAAGCCGGACGCGGTCAACCCGGTGACACTCGATCGTCCGATCCGCGCCGTATTCGTGCGTCTCGACATCCATCCCGACGGTGGAGTGGCCCGTCTCCGCGTGCTCGGCCGGCCCGACCCGAGCCATGCCGAGCGGCTTCGCCTGGTCTATCTGAATGCATTGTTCGACGAGGAGGCCTATCGGTTCTTCCACACGGCCTGCGCATCCACGGCATGGGTCGACCGGATGACGGCGAGTCGACCCTTCGCCGACGGCACGGCCGTGCTCACTGGGGCGGCCTCCGCCTTCGAATCACTGGACGAAGACGACTGGCTCGAGGCCTTTGCCGGCCACCCCCGCATCGGCGAGAGGGGAGACCTCCAGGCCAATCGAGAGCAGAGCGGCACCGTCGACGCCGAGATGTCGTTGCTCACCGAGTTGGCCGAGGCGAACCAGGCATATGAGGCGGCCCACGGATTCACCTACATCGTGTATGCGTCCGGGAAGACAGCTCAGGAGATGCTCGATCTCGCCCACGGTCGTCTTGGCAACACACGGGAGGAGGAGCTCGTGAATGCCGCCGAGGAGCAACGGGCGATCACGGAGACCAGACTGCGCCGCATGCTCTGCATTGGAGAAGCATCGTGACCGGGCTCAGCACACATGTGCTCGACACCGTCACTGGCCTGCCGACAGCCGGAGTGAGGGTGACGCTGGAGCGCTCGTCGGACGGTGGCTGGCAATACGTCAGCGAGGGTGTGACGGATGAGGACGGGCGGGTACCTGGACTCGGAGTCGCGCTCGGTTCGGGCATCTACCGCCTCGTGTTCGCCACCGGCGACGCAGGCAACCCTTTCTTCCCCGAGGTGCATGTCATCGTCGACCTCGACGATGCCCGGGATCACTACCACGTCCCGTTGCTGCTCAGCGGGTACGGATACATGACCTATCGGGGTAGCTGAGATGCCCCGATTGGGAAAGAACCGGTGGGGCAAGACAGACGTTCGAATCTCCAAGATCCACCGCACTGATTCGGGCGACGATTTCTCCGACCTGAATGTCCAGGTCCTGCTCGAGGGAGATGTCGAAGAGGCGCACACCATGGGAGTCAACAAGGGCGTGCTCCCCACCGACACCATGAAGAACACCGTCTACGGTCTGGCGCAGGAGCATCTGACCCAGGACCTCGAGGCCTTCGCCACTGTCCTGAGTGATCATTTCCTGAGTCGTGAGGGGGTCACCGGTGCCACTGTGTCGATCTCACAGCGTCTTTGGGCCCGGGCGGGCGACACCGGGTTCATCGGCGGTGGGTCGGAGCGCCGCACGGCCCGGGTGGCCCGCGGCACGTCGGGGGCGGACACCTGGGCAGGGATCGAGGGGCTGGTCGTCCTCAAGACCACCGGTTCCGCCTTCTCCGGATTCCCCCGGGACGAGTTCACCACGCTGCCTGAGACCGACGACCGGATCCTGGCCACCTCGGTCACGGCCACCTGGCGATACTCGGGCGTGCCCGAAGACACGACCGCCACCTGGGAGAAGGCCCGCGCGGCCCTGCTGGAGCGCTTTTTCGATGTCTGGTCGGCCTCGGTTCAGCACCAGGGCTGGCTGATGGCAGTCGGGCTCCTCGAGGCAATCCCCGAGATCGACGAGGTCGAGTTCCATCTCCCCAACCAGCATCATCTCGCCTTCGACCTCGCACGCTTCGGGATGGAGTACGAAGGGACGGTCTTCCAGCCGGTGTCCGAGCCCTACGGCGACATCGGTTTCATCGTCACCCGCTGATCCCCGCCCGGGAGTTCAGGTGCCGGTCGTCCGACCCTCGAGGATGGCGAGGAACGATCGAGTCTGGATCTCGTCGAGGGTGAGGCCGGTGCGGCTGGTCGCTTCCGTCTCATCGATGGCGCCGCAGTTGATCGCACGCAGGAAGAAGTTGAGCAGGCCCTGGCCGGTTGCGGCGTCGTCGAACACCTCACCGACCAGCGTGGCCTTCGCCGCGGACTCGACGAAGTTGGTGAGTCGATCGCCGGCCTGGTCCAGGCCCTCTAGGAAGAATGCGTAGACCGCGGCGTACCGGGTGGGGAACTGGGCGGGGTGGAGGTCCCAACCCTGGTAGTAGGCATGGGTCAGGGAATGCCTGATGTGGTCGTAATGAAGCCGCATCGCGTCGTGGACGGTCTGGCGGTTGTCTTCCAATTGATCGGCGGTCAACTCATCGCCGCGATGGGGTGGCACAGGCATCACGTTGGTCGCTCCGTCGGAGATCCAGACTCCTGTCCCGGCCAGACTCACCTGCAAGGCGTGACGTGCGAAATCACAGGCCGGATGCGTCATCGTCTGATGGGCGGCGGTGATGGTCAGCGATGCCGTGTAGTCGTAGGTCCCAAAGTGTGCGCCACGCACCCGGCCCTGCCCGGCGTCGACGAACTTTCGGACGCCTGCTGTCCCGTCTCGGTCGATGACCGTCTGCGGGGTCTCGACCATCAGCTCGATCGGGATCGGGTCGACCCCCAACTCCTGCTCGATCTCGGCCAGGGCCTCACCGAGCACCAGGACCTGTTCGACATCCTGGATCTTGGGAAGCGTGACGGCGAAACCGGTTGGCAGATGCCCACCCTTCTCCACGGCGGTGGTGAGGAACAGGTCGAGCGTGCGCAGCGAGCGTCGGTGCAGCTCGCTAGAGAGCGACTTGATCCGGATCCCGCTGAAAGGAGGGAGTGACCCGGCAGTCATCCCCGCCGCCAGCTCCTCGGCCGCCGATCGGGCGTGCCCATCCTCTTCCTCATCGGGACGATGCCCGTAACCATCCTCGAAGTCGATGCGAAAGTCCTCCACCGGCTCCCTTCGCAACTTTTCCGACACGAGGCCGTGAACCGGCCCGCCGAGCGACCCGGGGAGGCCGAGGATCGAAGCCAGGTCATCGGGCGTGGGTGCCCAGCGATCGAGGGCGGCCAAGGAGAGCTCACCCAGTCGCTCCGCCGTGTTGGCGGTGAACAGGTGTGCACCGCCGTAGACGGTGTGCACCGGCTGGCGGTCCGGGCTCTCGCCCGGGAAGTCGGTGACGAGACGAGCCGACACTTCGCCGAGGCGCTCACCCCAAGCAGCCAACGAGTCGTCATGCAAAGTCATGGCGGGCGACTCTAAGACAGGAATTAGCGTTGCTGCCGATGGGAACCCTCCTCGTTCGTCATGCCGAAGTGCTCGTGACCATGGATGGCGACGAGATCAGGGACGGGGGTTTGCTCGCACGCGACGGTTGGATCGAGAAGGTCGCGCCAACGGCGGAGCTGCCGGGCTCGGCCGACGAGGTGGTCGATCTGACCGGCCATGTCGTCCTCCCCGGCCTGGTCAACACCCATCATCACCTCTATCAGACCTTGACCCGAGTGATCCCGGGCGCCCAGGACGCCGGTCTTTTCGACTGGCTCCTCACCCTCTATCCCATTTGGGCGGGGATGACTCCAGACCATGTCCGTGTCTCTACCCGCATCGGGCTGGCCGAGCTCGCCCTGAGCGGTTGCACGACGGCCTTCGATCATCACTATCTGTGGCCCAACGGATCCAGTGTCGACGACCAGATCGAAGGCGCCGGCCCGATTGGTGTCCGCTTCCACGTCTCGCGGGGGTCGATGAGCCTCGGTCAGTCGGAGGGAGGCCTGCCCCCTGACTCCGTCGTCGAGACAAACGACGTCATCCTGGAGGACTCCCGCCGGGTCGTCGACCTTTTCCACGACCCGTCGCCCGGGTCGATGACGAGGGTCGTCCTTGCCCCTTGCTCGCCGTTCAGCGTGACATCCGATCTGATGACCGCGACCGCCCAACTGGCCCGGGAGCTTCAGGTCGGCATGCACACCCATCTCGCCGAGACTGCGGACGAGACAGACTTTTGCCTCAGCCGGTTCGATCGCCGTCCGGTGGAGTACGTGGAAGATCTGGGGTGGGCGGGCCCCGATGTCTGGTTCGCCCACGCCGTCCACGTGGCCGACGACGAGGTTGGCCGGATGGGCCATTCGGGGACAGGAGTGGCTCACTGCCCGCACCTCGAACATGCGTCTCGCCTCCGGGCTGGCCCCGGTGGCGCGCTATCTGGAGGCAGGTGTCAGAGTGGGCCTGGGTGTGGACGGGTCGGCATCGAACGACTCGTCGCACATGATGGGAGAGGCCCGCCAGGCGCTCCTGCTCAATCGTCTCGGGGTTTCGCCGGGCATCGGCACCGGACCGCAGATGACGGCCCGTCAGGTGCTCGATCTCGCCACCGTTGGTGGCGCGGGTGTGCTGGGGCGAGACGACATCGGAAGACTTGCGCCCGGGATGTGTGCCGATTTCATCGCCTATGACATGAACCGGATCGAATTCGCCGGGGCCCTTCACGATCCCCTGGCTGCAGTGGTGATGTGTGCCCCGGTGACTGTCGATCACTCGTGGGTCGGCGCCCGGCGTGTTGTCGAGGATGGTCACCTTGTTGGCATAGACACAGGGGACCTGGTCCGAGAGCACAACCGGCTTGCCGCGGCCCTTGTGTGAGGGAAACCCGCACTAACTTTGCCCGCCAGTGGAGATCGTGCACCCTAACTCGATCGATGAGGCCCTATCCGAGATGGGCGACGGAGCGGTCCCACTGGCCGGAGGCACCGACCTCATGGTCGAGGTCAACTTTGGACATGAGCGCCCGGAGCGTGTCGTCGGCCTGCGCCGGATCGCCGGAATGCACGAGTGGGATGGGCCCCGGATCGGAGCGGGCGTCACGTGGCGTCGCATCGAAACCCACGGCCCCAAGGCGCTCGCCGAGGCCGCCCGGACTGTTGGCTCCCCTCAGATCCGAAATGCCGGCACCATCGGAGGGAACCTGGGGACTGCGAGCCCGGCCGGCGATGGCCATCCATTCCTGGCCGCGGTGGACGCCTCGATCGAACTGACCTCGGCTGCAGCGCGGCGAACCGTCGCATGGAGCGAGTTCTTCACCGGTGTGAAGAAGACAGTCCGACGCCCGGATGAGTTGATCACGGCGGTCCATCTTCCCGCCGAGCTTCCCGAGAGGCAGTGCTTCGGCAAGATCGGAATCCGCAACGCAATGGTCATCGCCACGGTCTGCGCGGTGGTCACCCGTGCCGACGACGGCAAGACGACAGTTGCTCTCGGCTCGGTGGCACCAACCCCGGTCCGGGCCATCCGGGCGGAGACCATGATCTCCTCGATTGCCAACCCGACCTCGAGCGATCTCGCCGAGTTCCAGCGTCTCGTCTCCGAGGAGGTGCGGCCGATCACCGATCATCGGTCAACCGAGGAGTACCGGCGTCATGGGGCGGGCGTGCTGACGAGACGACTACTCGAGAGGTGTCTGGCGTGATCATCGAGCTCATCGTCAACGGGGAGCCGGTCACGGCACGCATCACGAACCCGGGCAGCCTTCTCGACCTGTTGCGGGACGAGCTCGGGTTTCCCGGGTCGAAGAATGCCTGCGAGCAGGGTGAATGCGGGTCGTGCAGCATCATCCTCGATGGCGAGCTGGTCTGCTCGTGCCTGGTCATGGCGGCCGACGCCGCCGATTCATCGGTGGTTACGGTCGAGGGGGTCAGCCCCGTCGATGGGCTTCATCCGATCCAGGAGGCGATGCACCGCGCCGGAGCGGTGCAATGTGGCTTCTGCACACCGGGCATCGTGGTCGCCGCCGTCGACCTGTTCTCCAGCAACCCCCGTCCCAGCCGCACACAGATCAAGGAAGCATTGGCGGGGAACATCTGCCGATGCACCGGGTACGGGGCGATCATCCGCGCTCTGGAGACCGTCGCGACCGGGGCGGAGACATGACCACAGACATCGCGCCGCGGATCCGGGTCCCGGAAGGAGGGGTGGGCGAGTCACCGCTGCGCCCCGACGGCGTGCCGAAGCTCCGCGGCGAGTTCGAATACGCCCAAGACCTGAGCGCCGAGGGGATGCTCTGGGCGGCCACGGTCCGCAGCCCGCACGCCCGCGCCCGCATCGTCTCGATTGACCTGGCCCCGGCGCTCGCGATTGGTGGTGTTCACGCCTGTCTCACCGCGGCGGACGTCCCCGGAAGGGCGACGTTCGGATTGGAGCATCCAGACCAGCCGGTTCTGGCAGGCGACGAGGCCAGGTTCTGGGGGGAGCCGGTGGCGGTGGTGGCGGCAGAGGACCCGGACACCGCCCGGCGGGCGGCTGCCGCGATCGAAGTCCGCTATGAGCCCCTCGACGCTCTGACCGACCCGGTGGAGGCCGACCGCCGCGATGAGGTGTTTCGCCGGCTCAGCATTCGGAGGGGAGACCAGGCTCTGCGCGGGTCCGTCGTGGTCGAAGGCACATACGAGGTGGGGATGCAGGATCAGGCCCCGCTGGGGACCGAGGCCGGTCTCGCCATCCCGGATGGCCAGGGCGGTGTCGATCTGTACGCCACCAGCCAGTACGTCCACATCGACCACGAACAGGTAGTGGCCAGCCTCGGTCTGCGCCCGGAACAGGTGCGGGCCCACCCGTCCGGGATCGGTGGTGCCTTCGGGTCGAGGGAGGACGTCAACTTGCACATCCATCTCTGCCTGCTGGCGTTGCATACCGGCAGGCCGGTGAAGATGGTCTACCGCCGCTCGGAGTCCTTCACCGGCCACGTCCATCGCCATCCGGCCTGGCTCAGCTACCGGCACGAGGCGGACGAGACGGGTCGCTTGGTACGGGTCGAGGCCCGGGTCATGATCGATGGCGGGGCGTACGCCTCCACTACTTCGGCGGTCCTGGCCAACGCCTGCTATTTCGCAGTGGGCCCGTACCGATGCGAGTCGGTGTCGGTCGACGGCGTTGGGTCTCGGACCAACAACCCGCCGTGCGGGGCGATGAGAGGATTCGGCGCGGTCCAGGTCTGTTTCGGCTACGAGGCGCAGATGGACCGGCTCGCGGTCGCGCTTGGGATGGATCCGCTCGACCTCCGCGAGCTCAACGCCCTCGGCACTGGTGATCCGATGCCGACCACCGGGCAAGTCATCGACACACCACTCCCCACGATCGATGTGATCAGGAGTCTGCAGGCGATGCCACTGCCGGAGCCGACTACCACCCCCCATCACAGTGAGCTCCCCGGTGGCTCCGGTCTCACCACCGAGCCGCATCAGGTTCGGAGAGGGGTGGGATACGCGCTCGGCATCAAGAACCTCGGTTTCTCCGAGGGATCCGACGACTACGCCCAGGCCCGGGTTCGTTTCACCTCCGGTGGCGCGGTGGTGGAGACGGCCGCGATCGAGGTCGGACAGGGCTTGGTGACCGTCCTGGCGCAGATCGCTCGCAGCGCGCTGGGGATCTCACACGTCACCGTCGCTCATGTGGACACATCGAAGATCGACTCTGCGGGCTCCACTTCGGCATCGAGGCAAACGCAGCTCTCCGGTGGCGCCACCCTCGAGGCCGCCACCCGTCTCCGCCAGCGCGTTCTCTCCCAACATGACGGCGACCAACTCGACGATGAGGGCGTATGGAAGGGTGACGACTTGCTGGTCACCTGGGCTGATCTGAGCGACGAAGACTGGGAGGAAACCGTCACCTTCCGCCACCCGCCCACCACCGGCCCCGACGAGAACGGCCAGGGCGTCATCCACGCCGATTTCGCGGTCGCCGGCCATCGGGCAGTCGTCGACGTCGACACCGAGCTCGGCCTCGTCAAGGTGGTACGAGTCGACACTGTCCAGGACGTGGGTCGCGCCCTCAATCCGCAGTCGGTACAGGGTCAGATCGAGGGCGGCATCCTCCAGGGGGTGGGTTTGGCCGTCATGGAGGAGCTAGTGATGAGAGGATGGCGTCATCCTCAACCCCACCTTCACCGATTACCTGCTCCCCACGATCCTCGACGCTCCGGACGTGGAGGCGCTTCTCATCGAGCAGGAGGGATCATGGGGCCCGTTCGGAGCGAAGGGCGTCGGAGAGTCGCCAACCATCTCCTCGACGGCGGCGATCGCCGCCGCGACCCGCGCCGCCTCGGGTAAGGAGCTCAATCGGGTTCCGATCCGCCCCCAGGACATAGCTCTCGAATGAGGCATGTGGCATGGACGATTTGATCCAGAGGCTTCCCAAGGCCGAGTTGCATGTCCACATCGAGGGCACGCTGGAGCCGGAGATGATGTTCCGCCTTGCAACCCGGAACGGGCTCCTCATGCCTTTCGAGGACGTCGACCAGGTCCATGCCGCCTACCAGTTCACCGATCTCCAGTCGTTCCTCGACATCTACTACCAGGGCGGTGAGGTCCTCCGCACCCCGGATGACTTCTACGACCTCATGACGGCCTATCTCGACCGGGCTGCCGACGATGGCGTGCGCCACGCCGAGATCTTCTTCGATCCTCAGAGCCACACCGGGCGCGGGGTCGGGTTCGAGGTGTTCATGAGGGGTTTCAGGGACGCGATCTCGGATGGCCGCAGACGGCGGGGGATCAGCGCCGAACTGATCATGTGCTTTCTCCGTCACCTGTCAGGTGAGGCCGCCCTGGCCACGATCGAGGAGGCTGAGCCCTTCCTCGAAGGCGTGATCGGAGTCGGGATCGACTCGTCGGAGCGTGGCCGGCCTCCGGAGCTCTTCGAGAAGGCTTACGCGCGGGCCCGTCAGCTCGGTCTTCGCGCCGTCGCCCACGCCGGGGAGGAGGGCCCGCCGGAGTATGTCCGGGCGGCTCTCGACGTCCTCGGCGCGGAGCGAATCGATCATGGGGTGCGAAGCCTCGAAGATCCCGAGCTGGTGGCCAGGCTGAGCCGGGAAAGAGTCCCTCTCACGGTGTGCCCGTTGTCCAATGTGGCGCTGAAGGTGGTCGACGACCTGACCCGACATCCACTTCCGGAGATGATCGCAGCCGGCCTGATTGTGTCGATCAACTCCGATGATCCGGCGTACTTCGGCGGCTACGTCGGCGCCAACTACCGGGGTGCTCGCGATGAGATGGGTCTGGACGATGCCACGATCACGGACATCGCCCGCAACTCGATCAACTCGTCATTCCTGGATGACGCGAGAAAGGGTGCCCTGCTCGCTGATCTGGAATCCGTCTCAGCGGGGAACCAGAGCTAGCTGGCGGGACAGCGCGACCAGGTGCCCGGCCTCGTCCCATATCTCGCCGTCTTCCTCCAGCAGACCCCCTGTCACGAAACGTGTCGTGAACTGACAACGCAGCCAACCCTGGGCCGGGATGCCACGGATCTGCGTGGTCATCTCCAGAGTCGGGGTCCAGGCGAGCGGCAGGTCGGCGTTGAAGACCGCCGGCGGGAAGGAGTCAGCGGTGAGCAGCAAGGTGAAGACCTCCAGTGGCTCGCCCTCGTGGAGGCGGAACCAGCCCCGCATCCTGGCATTGCCGCTGGGCCGGCCCTGTAGAGGCCCGGCGTCATCGGGGTGGATCCGCTCCTCGAACTGGGCCATGAGCGGCGGGGGCAGAGGCCCGTCCGCCGAGGGGAGGGCGCGGAGGCACTCCTCCGGTGCGGGCATTTCTGGTGGCGGACCGGCAACGTAGAGGTCGTTTGCACCTCCGGGAGCCGGCTCGGCGAAGCTGCCCAGGAGGGTTATGGAGTCCGACGAGGCGGTCATTGTGGCCCTCATCGTGGAGAACATGCGTCCAACCTTCACCGGGTCGACCGACACTGTGACCGGCCCGGCCGAGAGGGGCCTTGTGAAGTGGGCAGTGAGGCTCACCGGTAGCCGCCCACCAGCGGCTTCGGACATCGCCCTCGCTGCGATCGCCATCAGGTAGCCCCCATTGGCGACACCGAATATGTCCCAATCGGGCTGGATCTCCGCCTTCCATGTGCCGTCCCCGGCGGGAGCAACCGCCGACGCCTCGGCAAACGTCATTCGATCGACACTCCGTCGCCGGACACGATCTTCCCGATGATCCGCCCCTGGTGTGCCGATGTGGCGGCGATCACCGTCTCTCCGGCGTCGGGAGCGATCACGAGGCAGAAGCCGATCCCCATGTTGAACGTGGACCACATCTCGATCGGGGCCACGCCGCGGGAGGCGACAGTCTCGAAGACCGGTGGCACATCCCATGCACCTTTGTCGATCTGTGTGCCCAGGCCGGATGGGAGGACCCTCATCAGGTTTCCGGCGAGACCACCACCGGTGATATGCGCCCCGGCGTGGACGCCACCTCCGTTCACCGCATTGAGCACATCTGGTGAGTAGATGACCGACGGCTCGAGAAACGTGTCGAGATGGGCGTCCACATCATTGCCGAACAGGGCACGAATGAGGGAGAACCCGTTCGAGCGAAGGTTGGGCGAGACGAGGCCGATGACGAGGTCTCCTTCCCGCACCAGGGCAGGGCCCAGTTCCTGGCCGCGTTCCACCACGCCCATGACCGCGCCGGCGAGGTCGACGGCGTCGGGTTCCATGACACCGGGATGCTCGGCGGTCTCGCCGCCGAGTAAAGGACAACCGGCGACGATGCAGGCAGCGGCCACCGACTCGACGATGACCCGGTCCCGATCGCGGTCGAGCGCGCCCACGGCGAGATAGTCGACGAATCCCAGGGGTCTCGCCCCGACCGCGGCGAGATCGTCCACACACATGGCGACGAGGTCGTGGCCCACCCCGTCCCATCGACCCGCCCGCCTCGCCAGTTCCAGCTTGGTCCCCACCCCGTCGGTCGACATCATGAGCACCGGGCTCTCGATACCCCGGGGGAATGGTGACGCCTGCAGCGAACCCGCCGAAGCCGCCGACGACGTCGTTGGTCCAGGTGGCGGTCACCGGGCTCCTGATCGCTTCGACGTGACGGTCGGCGCCTTTCAGATCGACCCCCGCCTCCCCATAGGTGGTCATGTCAGGAGCGCTCGAGCTCGAACTTGTCTGCGGCCTCCGGGACCTCGGTTGGGTAGACGCCGGAGAGACAGGCGTTGCAGAACCCGGCATCGGCCACCCCGGTGGCGTCGAGCAGGCCTTGCAGCGACAGGTACCCGAGGGAGTCGGCCCCGATGTGCTCCCTGATCTCGTCGACCTCGAGTGACGCGGCGATCAGGGTGCTCCGATCCGAGGTGTCCATCCCGTAGTAGCAGGGCCACCGATAAGGAGGTGAGGAAACCCTGAGATGCACCTCGATGGCACCCGCGTCTCGCACCATCTGGACCAGCTTGCGTGTTGTCGAGCCGCGCACGATCGAGTCATCGACCAGGACCACTCGCTTTCCCCTCAGGTTGTCAGGGATCGGGTTGAGTTTGAGCCTGATCCCACGATCACGCAGGCTCTGGCTGGGCTCGATGAAGGTACGGCCTATGTAGCGGTTCTTGACCAGTCCGTCGGCATACGGGATGCCGCTGGCGGCCGCGAATCCCTGAGCGGCAGGAAGGCCCGACTCGGGCACCGGGACCACCACATCGGCCAGCGCCGGGTGCTCAGCGGCCAGTGTCTCGCCCATCTGCCGTCTCGCTGCGTGAATCCCACGCCCGTACATCTGGCTGTCAGGTCGGGCGAAATAGACGAACTCGAAGAGACATAGCGTCGGGTCGGTCGCCGGGAACGGGTAAGAGCTGTGCACCCCTCCGGCGTCGATCACGACCATCTCCCCGGCGGCGATCTCGCGCACGAACCGGGCTCCGACCAGGTCGAGGGCGGCGGTCTCCGATGAGAGGACCCATCCGCCCTCGGGCAAGGAGCCCAGGCACAGAGGACGGAACCCGTTGGGGTCACGCAAGCCGATCACACGGCCCTGGTCCATGATCACCAACGAAAAGGCGCCCTGCCAGGTCGGTGCGACTTCTGTCACGGCCATCTCGAGGCCCCGTTGGTCGGAGCGCTCGTCGTCGATGGCCCGGGCGATCCCCTCTGCCATGAGGTCGGAGTCGGTGGTGGCTCCACGAATGCCGAGACGCTCGGCCAGTTGGCGGGTGTTGGTCAGGTTGCCGTTGTGCCCGAGAGCAATGCTCGTGGCCCCGACCTGTCGGTGCGCCGGCTGGGCGTTGGCCCAATTGTTGGAGCCCGTGGTGGAGTATCGGGTGTGCCCGATGCCGAGGTGGCCGTCGAGGCCGGCGAGAGCGGGCTCATCGAAGACCTGGGACACCAGGCCCAGGTCCTTGAAGACCGTGACCGTCTCCCCGTTCGAAGTCGCGATGCCGGCCGATTCCTGGCCCCGATGCTGGAGACCGTAGAGACCGAAGTAGATCAAGCTGGAAACTCGTTGCCGCGGCGTGTAGGCGGCGAAGACCCCGCACGCTTCGCGGGGCCCTTCGGTGAGCAGGACGGCAACCTCCTTGGCCACGAGCCCATCGTAGGGCGCGGCGGTCGGTCGACCTATTCAGTCGCCGATCCGGCTCCGAAGAGGCTGCGATACCTCCGCATCAACTCCTGGTAGTGGTCTACTCCCTCGTTCGCCCTCCCTACCTCGGCCTCGGTCAGCTCTCGCACTGGTCTCGCCGGGATGCCCATACCCAAGGTCCAAGGTGGTATCTCCTTGCCCTCCGCCAACACGGACCCCGATGCGAGCCAGGCGCCTTCACCGAGTCGCGAGCGGTTGAGCAACTTGGCGCCGATGCCGATGAGGCAGCGGTCGCCGACGAGGGCACCATGGACGACTGCGGAATGGCCCACCGTCACTCGCTTCCCGAGCACACAGGGCACGTCCTCGTCGCAGTGGAGGACCGAGTTGTCCTGGATGTTGGTGTGGGCCCCGACCTCGATTCGATCGAGCTCCGCTCGAATCACCACCCCGAAGAGGACGAACACGCCGTCCGAGATGGTCACGTCCCCGTGATATATGAGCGCCAGGGGCAACGAACGCTCCCGGATCGATCTTCGGTTCCGGCAAATCGACAGACACGTGAGCCGAGGATAGAGGTGACTCTGCTCGGCAACGGTCGACCCGGCGCCGGCCCGTTCGACATTCAGGGTGACGATCGCGACAAGACTTGGGGGGGATGAGCTCGGGAGACCACAAGACCGTCATCGAGGCGATGTTCAGGGAGTCCTATGCGGTTGTCCTCTCCGGGCTGGCTACCCGATTCAGGGACATCGACCTGGCCGAGGAGGCGGTCCAGGATGCCCTGGTCGAGGCATTGCGCTCTTGGCCTCAGAATGGCATCCCCGACAACCCGCCCGGATGGATATCGGCGGTGGCACAACGTCGTGGCATCGATCGGATCCGTCGCCGGGCCACCCTCATGCGGAAGGCCTCCATCCTGGCCGGGTACGAGAAGGTCGACCATGACAGCCCCCCAGAAGTGGTGAGCGGTGGCGAGCTCGGCGACGATCGCCTTCAGATGCTGTTCGCCTGCTGCCACCCCTCTTTGTCGACGGACAAGCAGGTCGCTCTGACCCTGCGCACGGTGGGCGGGCTCACCACTTTCGAGATCGCCCACGCTTTCCTGGTGCCGGAACCAACCATGGCCCAGCGTCTGGTCAGGGCCAAGTCGAAGATCCGGGACGCCGCGATTCCGTTTCAGATCCCGACAGGGGCCGACCTTGGCGACCGTCTCTCTGCGGTGCTTGCCGTGGTGTACCTGGTGTTCAACGAGGGCTATTTCGCCACCACCGGCGTTGACCTGGTGCGGGTGGACCTCGCCGAGTCCGCCCTCGGACTGGGAGCGGTCATGTCGGCTCTGATGCCAGAGGAAGCAGAGGTGCTCGGGCTCCATTCACTGATGCTGCTTCAGCACAGTCGTCGCGATGCCCGAGTCGACGAAATGGGTCGATTGGTCCTGCTCCGAGATCAGGATCGCGCTCGTTGGGACGCCGGCGCCATCGCCGAAGGGCTCGACTTCCTCGAACGCGCCCGCCGGATCGCTCCTCCTGGCCCTTATCAGTTGCAGGCGGAGATCGCCGCCCAACACGCCATCGCCCTGTCGCCCGACTCGACCGACCGAGTCCGGATCGTGGAGTTGTACGACCGTCTGACGGCGATTCACCCGGCGCCGGTGGTCCGGCTCAATCGCGCGGTGGCGGTGTTCGAGGCCCACGGCGCCCGTGAAGGGCTCGAAGCATTGGGTGATCTGTCAAGGGAGCTCGATGGTTATCACGGCTTTCATCTCGCCCGCAGTGAGATGCTGCGCGATCTGGGGGAGGAGACCGAGGCGCGGGTGGCGCTCGATCGCGCCCTGTCCCTCACGACCAACGAAACCGAACGACGCTTCCTCGAGGAGCGCGCCGCCCTTTGACCGATCCTCAGGTGAAGCGCCGGAGCCCGGCGTCGAGAGCTTCTGGAGTGTCCGCCGAATACCAGCTCCGGCCGTCCTCCCCCCACGCCTCCCACTGGTCTGGCGTCACGGGGAGAAAGGAGACGCGGTCCAGCAAAGTCTGGACTGAACCACCTGACTCTGCCTCCTCCACGGCCTGGCCGGCGATCTGGCGTGGGTACACGGCACAGGTGACCTGCCGCACCCCGGCGTAATCGACCGGCACAACGGGGAGATCGGACTCGACAGACGCCAGGTGGGCCAGAGTGCCGGACTGGACGAACGCGTTGTCAACCGCCACCACCAGGGCCCGATCCTCGGTCATGCGGCTCAGAGCTGTGGCCAACCCGGCCAATGGTCCGGAGCCGGGGGCCTGGTCGGGCCAGGACTCGTAGCCCTCGCGCTCACCTCCGAGCACCACGACTCGGTCGGTGACCTCCGCCACGGCTGACGCCACTCGTTCGAGGAGGGTGCTCCCCGAGATCTCGACTTCGGCTTTGTCGGTCCCCATTCGTCGGCTGGCTCCACCGGCGAGGACAGCACCAAGCAGAGTCACCTCAGTCTCCGAGGACGATGCCCAGGCTCCGGGTGGAGTCGACCCACGGATGATCGAATGGCACGAACTTGGTGACCCCGGCAATCTCCTTGAGAGGCACCGGCTCGGTCGACTGCCCTCTGGCCGCGACCAGCACCCCGTGCACCCCATCGGCGATGTACGCGGCGGTAGCGGTGCCCAGCCTGGTGGCGAGCAGACGGTCGGCAGGGGAGGGTGTGCCGCCGCGTTGAACGTGGCCGAGGATGGTGACCCTCGACTCGAGCCCGGTGGCATCCTCGAGCGCCGCCGCGAGCTTCTCGGTCCGGGCTGACCTGGCGAGGCTGGTCAGTTTTTCCTTCAGGGCGCGTCGCTCGTCACCGTCCGCGTCCTCAATTTTGGCCCGTAACGAGGCCCGCACTCGAGCGTCGTCTCTCGAATACGCCCCCTCGGCCACTGCGATGATGGAAAAGGCGCTGCCGGCAGCTTTCCTGGCCTGGACCGACGCGGCGATGGCCTCGATGTCGTATGGGATCTCGGGGATGAGGATCACATCGGCCCCACCGGCGAGCCCGGCCCCGAGGGCCAGCCATCCCACCTCATGCCCCATCACCTCGGCAAGGATGATCCGATGATGGGAGTGGGCGGTGGAGTGCAGACGGTCGATGGCTTCGGTGGCGATGCCCATCGCGGTGTCGAAGCCAAACGTCACATCGGTGCCGGTGACGTCGTTGTCGATCGTCTTGGGAAGCGCGAGCACATTGATGCCGACATCCTCGAGCTTGAGGGCGTTGCGCATCGTGCCATCGCCACCGAGGACCACCAGGGCCTCGAGATCGTGCTGATCGACGACATCACGCATCAGCGACCGCATGTCCATGCGTCGCCCATCGCCCATCTCCATCTTGTCGACCTTGGCTCGGCTGGTCCCGAGGACTGTCCCTCCTCTGGTGAGGATGCCGGAGAGGGAATCCGAGTCGAATCGAACGAAACGGTTTTGCATCAGCCCCAGGAACCCGTCGTAGAAGCCGATGACATGCATCCCAAAGGCGCGCTGGGCGGCCTTGCCCACCGCCCTTATGGCGGCATTCAGACCGGGGCTGTCCCCGCCGGCCGTGAGTATCCCGATGCTTCTCGCCACGATGTGATGGTATCGGCCTGGCCCGGCGAGGCCGACACCATGAATGTTGCCCGATCCGGCTGTGACGGTATCCCCCCCGTCATGCAGAGAAACTCAGGCGGATTCCCTCCGGAAGACCCACCCTCCGTAGAAGACGCCGAGGGCGAGGAGACCGAGGGTGAGCACGGCGCCGAGCCAGGCGTCGGTCGAACCCAACTCCCCGCGATACAAGGCTCTCACTCCATCGACGATGTGGGTCAGGGGATTCACGTCGGCCATTGTCTGCAGCCAGCCCGGGGCCAGGGTCATGGGGAGGAGGATGCCCGACAGGAGCAGTACGGGAAGGATCAGGCCGTTGACCACCGGGGCGAAGGAGTCCTCACTCTTGAGCTTCGAGCGCGGCCCCGTAGGACAAGGCGCTGAAGGCACCGCCGAGCAGCCCCACTATGGCGACTCCGATGGCGAGACCCTCGACGGGCGCCTCGAGCCCGAAGAAGGCGACCGCGACCACGGAGAGGAGAGCGCCCTGGACGAGGATGACCAGGACATCTCGCAGGACGCGCCCGAGTAGGAGCGACCCCCGGCTGGCTGGAGTGACCCGCATCCGCTCGACGACTCCGGCCCGCCATTCGGCGATCAACCCGAAGCCGGCGAAGGCGGCTCCGAAGATGCCGAGTTGGACGAGGAGCCCGGGCACGAACACCTGCCAGGCCGAGCCGGGCGGGAATCCGGGTGCGGACGCGACGGGCTCTAGAAGAGGCCCGAACAGGATCAGATAGAGGATGGGTTGCATCAACCCGAGGATCACCCAAACAGGGTTTCGCAAGGAAAGACGCATTGCGCGGCTGAAGACCAGCCAGGTGTCTGTGAGGAATTGCATGATCTTTCGTCCTTTCAGGCCGCGGCCTGGTCGGTATCGCCTGCCATCGCGTCGTCGCGGAGCGAGCGACCGGTCATGGTGAGGAACACGTCATCGAGGGTGGGCCGGCGCACCTCGACACCGGTGGCGTCGAGGTCGTGCTCCACCATCGCCCGAAGGAGCACCGGGAGCGCACTGGCCCCATCGGGTACCTGGAATCGCACTTCGTTGCCTTCTATCGACGGATCGGTTGCGCCGTCGAGACGTGAGACCAGCTCGGCGACGACGACGGTGCTTCGCTGCTGCTCGAAACTCAGGATCACCGAGTCGCCGGCCACCCTTCGCTTGAGCTCGTCCGGTGTGCCCTGGGCCACGATGGCGCCGTCGTCTATGACGAGGATGCGGTCACAGAGCACGTCGGCCTCGTCCATGTAATGGGTCGTGATGAACACAGTCGTGTCCATTTGGGACCTGAGTCGTCCGACGTGCTCCCAAAGGTTCGCCCGCGACTGCGGGTCGAGGCCCGTGGAGGGCTCGTCGAGGAACACCAGCCCCGGTTGGTGAACCAAACCCATGGCGATGTCGAGTCGCCGGCGCTGTCCTCCGGAGAGTGTCTTGCACTGACGGGCCCAGAGACCTTCGAGGTCGAGCTGGTCGAAGAGCGCCTGCCCGTTGCTTTGGGCGATGTTGGCGTCGATCCCGTACATGCGGGCGTGATCGACTATCTCCTCACCGGCTCTGGCCTCGGGATCGGTCGAGCCACCTTGAGCCACGTATCCGATGCGGCGGCGAACCCCGACCGGGTCGGTCCTCAGATCGCACCCGGCGACGGTGGCGTCGCCACCAGTTGGCTCGAGAAGGGTGGTGAGCATCCGCAGGGTGGTGGTCTTCCCGGCACCATTGGGCCCGAGAAATCCGACGATCTCCCCGGCGTCGACGGTGAAGTCGACGCCGCGCACGGCCTCGATCTCTTGCTTTTTCGTCTTGTACGTCCGCCGCAACCCGCGGGATTCGATCATCTCTGGCATGGCACGCTCCTTGGCTGCGCTATACTTCAAGTGGTGAGTATCTTATGAATCAAGATATCAACTTGTCAAGAGATCAGCGCACCGCGGCGGTGAGTCGGCTGGTCGAGTCACTCCGGGCCTTGCAATTGGCCGGCGACCTGATGGATCAGGCTTTCGCCGATTTCGTGGGCATCAACCGAAATGATCTTCGCTGTATCGACATCGTCGATCAGCGGGGCCGCATGACCGCAGGCGAGCTGGCCCGCGATGCGGGGCTGACCACTGGTGCGGTGACCGCCCTCGTTGACAGGATGGAGGCGGCGGGTCTCCTGCGCAGGTCGTATGACCCCAAGGATCGGCGCAAGGTCTGGGTCGAGCTCACCGCAGAGGCCCAGAAGTTGGGCGACGAGCTGTACGGGCCTCTGAACCAAACCGGCCAGATGCACCTAGATTCGCTGAGCGACGAGCAACTCTTCACGATCATCGGCTTCCTCGATCTGAGCCGCCGCATCACGATGGAGAGTGTGGAGGCGATCCGAGGGCGCACCGCGACCAAGACCGTTCCGCTGCGCTACCGCCTGGAACAGGCGAAGATGCTCAAGAACGACGCCAAAACCTTGCTCAAGACCATCAAAAACGAGGTCAAGGGACTGACCGCAGTCGTCATCGACATCCATGGGTCGAAGTGGGAGCAGGACGAGCGAGGTCGCTGGGTGGAGCGATCCGACTGATCACCCAGCCATCCGGCGGGGGATGGCGCCTTCGAAGGTTTCGGTCAGCGCCCGAATCTCGACGGGATCAGAGTGTCCCAGATGGAGCGCATCGCCGCCCACGGTTCCCACCTTCCGGCTGAAATCCCCGGGCAGATCGACTTCGCCTGGCTCCATCACGGCGATCAACCGGTGCGGGTCCTCGGAGAACAATCGCCCGTTCTCGGCCTCCGTGACCGTGGCTCCGATCCGCGAGGCGATGCAAAGCTCGGCAACCGCCACCGCCAGACCACCGTCGGAGATGTCGTGGAGAACCGGAACTCGATGAGCCAGATCGACAGCGAGCGCTAGGACTCTTCGGGCGGCATCCGGGTCCGGCGAGGTTGGCCTCCCGGTCAGCTCGCCGTTCATGAGCCTCTGCGCGGCCGAGCCGGACAGGTTCCCTGTCGGTTCGGGGCCGATCTCCCAGATCTCCATTCCCTCCTTGGCCCGGGAGAGCCGGGGCGGGGTTTTCGGCATTGGGTCGGCCAGCCCGAGCAGGCCGACGACCGGGGTGGGGTGGATGTCGGTGCCATCGGTCTCGTTGTAGAACGAGACGTTGCCGCCAACGACCGGGATCCCGAGTGCCTCACAGGCCGCCGAGATTCCCTCCACGCTCTCCTTGAACTGCCACATGACCTCGGGCTTCTCCGGATTCCCGAAGTTGAGGTTGTCGACCACCGCCAGGGGGCGCGCGCCGGTGACGGCGACGTTGAGAGCGGCCTCGTAGACCAGTCTCGAGCTCCCACCTCGCGGATCCAGTTGGCAGAGCCGCCCATTGCCGTCGGTAGAGACTGCAAGACCCTTTTCCGTGTCTCTGATCCGGATCAGGGATCCGTCCGATCCCGGTCCGACAACCGTGTTGAGGAAGAGCATGTGGTCGTACTGCTCGTGGACCCACGCCGTCGAGCCGAGCGCGGGGTCGTCGAGAAGTCTCACGAGGACGTCGGCTGCTTCGCCATCGAGATCCCGGGGCGGGGTGGCCCACAGCCCGTCCAGCCAGTCCGGCCGTTGCATCGGACGGTCGTAGATCGGTGCGTCGTCGGCCAACGAGGCGGCGGGGACTTCGGCCACGATCTCGCCCCCGTGATGCACGGTCAGCGTGGCACCGGCCCGAACGGTCCCTATCACCGCCGAGTCGATCTCCCATCTCGTGGCGATGGCGAGAACGTCGTCGACGAGGTGTGGAGGGACGAAGGCCATCATCCGCTCCTGGGATTCGGACATCAACAACTCGGGAGCGGACATCCCGGATTCCCTGACATGCACCGCGTCGAGATCGACCTCGAGCCCCACCCCGGCTCTTCCCGCCGGCTCCGAAGTGGCACACGACAGCCCGGCGGCGCCCAGGTCCTGGACCCCTGCGACCAATCCTCTGTCGTAGAGCTCGAGGCAGGCTTCGATCAGCTTCTTCTCCTCGAACGGGTCGCCCACCTGGACGCTGGGGCGCTTCTCCTGCGACTCGTCGTCGAAGGAGGCCGAGGCCAGGACTGAGGCTCCACCAATCCCGTCGCGACCGGTGGCCCGGCCCAGCAGCACCGCCACCGTGCCAGGAGGCCCGGCGGTCCCGAGCACGAGCTGCTCGCGACGAAGGATTCCCAGGCACATCACGTTGACCAGGGGATTGCCTGAGTAGCAGGGGTCGAACTCGATCTCCCCACCGACAGTGGGCACGCCGACTGCGTTGCCGTATCCGGCGATCCCGGACACGACCCCATTGAACAGATAGCGATTCCTCGAGTCGTCGAGGGGGCCGAAACGGATCTGGTCCCACAGGGCAATGGGCCGCGCTCCCATCGTGAAGACATCGCGCAAGATGCCGCCGACTCCGGTGGCCGCCCCCTGGTATGGCTCGACGAACGAAGGGTGGTTGTGGCTCTCGATGCGGAGGGCGGCCAGCCAACCGTCACCTATATCGACTACGCCGGCGTTCTCTCCAGGGCCCACCACCACCCATGGCGCCTCGGTAGGGAACCGGCGGAGATGGGCACGGGAGGACTTGTACGAACAGTGCTCTGACCACATCACCGAGTACATGGCCAGCTCGGCCGGGCGCGGATCACGCCCGAGCAAGCCGAGGACCGACTCGTGCTCCTCGTCGGTCATGCCCAGCCGCTGATGGAGTGGCCGGGTGTCGGTGGTCACGCCGGGACCAGCGAGTGGAGAAACCCCTCGAGGAGGATCCGTCCGTCAACGGAGCCGAGCAGCTCGTCGACGCCCCGTTCGGGATGAGGCATCACGCCAACGACATTGCCGGGGTCGTTGGCCACCGCCGCCGCGCCTTGCTGTGAGCCATTGGGGTCGTCGACATATCTGAGGACGATCCTTCCGATCTTGCCGGGATCGACCCAATTACCCTCGTATGAGTTCAGCGGGATTCGGATTCGTTGCCCGACCTCGGCCAAACGGGTGAGGATGCTCTCGTTGTCGACGACCTCGAGATCCACGAAGCGGCAGATGAAGGCCAGGTCGCGATTGGCGATGAGGGCACCCGGGAGCAGGCCCGCCTCGCACAGGACCTGGAAACCGTTGCAGATCCCCAGGACAGGCAAACCCTGGGCCGCCATACGGCCGACCTCTGCCATGACCGGGGAGAAGCGGGCGATCGCCCCGGTGCGGAGATAGTCCCCGTGGGCGAAACCGCCGGGCAACACCACGCCATCGAAGTCGGACAGGTCGGTCTCCCGATGCCAGACCAAGTCGGCGTCGCCGCCCAGCGATCTGAGGGCATGGATCACATCCCGTTCGCAGTTCGTGCCGGGAAACACCACCACGGCCGTGCTCATCCGGTGATCTCCACGCTGAAGTCCTCGAGGACGGGGTTGGCGAGCACCTGTCGGCACATTTCCTCTACCCGGCTCTGCACGAGTGCTCGATCCTCGCCGTCTACCTCGAGGTGGATGACCCGGTCGACTCTCACCGCCATGACCTCATTGTGGCCCAGGTCATGAAGAGCCCGTTGGATCGTCGTCCCCTGCGGGTCTGCGATCTCGGGGCGTCTGGTGATCTCTACGGTGACCTTCATCCGCCTCGGGCCAGATAGTTGTCGAATCTCCCCCCCGTGATCCGCTCGTACGCCTCGACGTAGCGGGATCGAGTCCCCCTCACGATGTCTTCGGGCAGGTCGGGTGGGGGCGGGTCGTGATCCCAATCGGTGGTGTCCAGCCACTCCCTCACGTATTGCTTGTCGAACGAGGGCACGTCATGACCCGGAGTCCACTCGTCCGCCGGCCAGTAGCGGGAGGAGTCCGGAGTGAGCACCTCGTCGATGAGGAGCAATTCGTTTTCGGCGAACCCGAACTCGAATTTGGTGTCGGCCAGGATCACGCCTTTCTCGGCGGCGTGCTCCGATGCCCTCAGGTAGATGTCGACCGATCGCCTGCGCAGCTCTTCGTACAGGTCGTCGCCGAGCAAGGCGCGGGTCTCGGCCTCGGTGATGTTCTCGTCATGGCCGGTGCTGGCCTTTGTGGCCGGGGTGAATATCGGCTCCGGGAGTCGATCTGCGAGTTTCAGACCTGGCGGCAGATGCTCCGTTGTAGGGCCGCCGCCGTCGCGGTACTCCCGCCACGACGAGCCGTAGAGATAACCGCGGACGACGCATTCCACTGGGATCACCTCGGCACGGCGGACCACCATCGCCCTGCCCTTCATGTCGTCGAGCTCGTCATCGCCAATCCCCTCCACACCGGAAAGGTCGGTGGAGACCAGATGGTTGGGGGTGTCGAGCAGCTCGAAGAAATAGAGGCTCAGGCCGGCGAGCACCTTGCCTTTGTCCGGGATCGGCTGATTGAGGATGACGTCATAGGCCGAGATGCGGTCGGTGGCGACGAATAGGAGATGCTCGCCGTCGACCTCGTAGATCTCCCGGACCTTTCCCGAGGCGATATGAGGAAGAGCCGGCACGTGGCGGCAGAGTAGTGCACGTAATCTGCGCCAATGCCAGGGTTCTCTCTGCCCCGGGTCTCCGAGTTGCTCGCCGCCGACCCTTTTGCCCGCTCACTTGGAGTGGATGTGGTCTCGGTAACCGACGAGGAGATCGTGGTTGGGCTGATCGTCCTTCCCCACCACGTCAACTTCCTCGGCGTAGGCCACGGGGGAATGGTCTTCTCCCTGGCCGACTGTGCATTCTCCCTGGCTGCGAACAGTGCCGGGGATCGAGCGGTCGCCATCGACACCCATCTCGTGCTCACCGCCCCGGTGAAGGTAGGTGACGTGCTTCGGGCGTCCGTCGCCGAGACAGCCAGGGGCCGCACCCTTGGCACCTACCGGGTCGATGTGACCCGAGAGGACGGGCGGAAAATGGCCCTGTTCACCGGCACCGTCCACATCACGCCTTCGAACTGAACGTCTACAGCTTCAGTTCGGCCAGCCTGTCGAAGACGATTCCGGCCGATTCACCCACCCGTTCGAGCGAGAAACTGGCGGCGAGCTCATCGTCGGTGAGGTCGAGCGCAGGGTCGGTCGTCATCAATTCCTCGAGAGTCCGCCCCGTTGTCCCAAGCCGTCATTGCATGACCCTGGACAATGCGATAGGCCTGGTCGCGGGTCATCCCTTTGTCGATCAATGCGAGCAACACCGCCTGGCTGAAGACCAGCCCACGAGTCGACTCGAGGTTGGACTTCATCCGATCGGCGTCGACGACGAGGTCCCTGACGAGACCGGTGAATTTGACCAACATGTAATGCAGTGCGATCGACGCATCGGGGAGCACGACCCTCTCGGCCGAGGAATGAGAGATGTCTCGCTCGTGCCACAGAGCGACGTTCTCCAGACCCACCTGGGCGTAGCCGCGGAGGAGACGGGCCATCCCGGTCATGCGCTCGGAGAGGATCGGGTTCCGCTTGTGTGGCATCGCCGACGAGCCCTTCTGTCCCTTGCCGAATGCCTCCCTGACCTCTGCCACCTCCGAGCGCTGCAGATGACGGATCTCGGTGGCCATACGCTCGATCGAGGCGCCGACGAGAGCGATCGTCTGCAGGTACTGAGCATGGCGATCTCGGGCGGTGACTTGCGTCGAGGCTGGTTCGGCCTCGAGTCCCAGGGAATCGCAGACGTGCTCGCTCCACTTCCGGCGGGACGTGGGCGTAGGTTCCCACTGCACCCGAAATCTTTCCCACCCCCACCGTCGACCGGGCCGCCTCGAGGCGGGTGTGGTCCCGGGCCAGTTCGAAGGCCCATCCGGCCAGCTTGAGCCCGAAAGTGGTGGGCTCGGCCCAGATGCCATGGGTCCGACCCACCATGTACGTGTCCCGGTGATCGAAGGCGCGCTCCTTGACCGTGTCGAATAGCGCCCCCAGCGCGCTGAGGAGCAGATCGGCCGATTCGGAGAGAATGACGCCCCCGGCGGTGTCGAGGACATCAGATGAGGTGAGGCCGTAGTGGACCCACCCGGCCGCGTCGGACCCGGCGAATTCTCCGAGCAGGTCCACGAAGGCGGCCAGATCGTGATTGGTCACCTGCTCCCGCTCCGCCACCTGCTCAGGGGTGGGACATGCCGCTGCCCGCGTCGCCTCGACAACCCCCTCCGGCACCTTGCCCAGCTTGCTCCACGCCTCCAGGGCTAGCGTCTCGACCTCTTTCCACACCTCCAGCTTGCGCTGCTCGGACCAGATCCGGGCCATCTCGGGGAGCGTGTAGCGCTCGATCACGGGCGGGATGATGGCAGAGCCATTTCCTGCTCTGATTGCCGGCCGACTTTGCCCGAGCCGGCCCTGACAGCACTCCACGAGTTCGATCTCAGACGGATTTCGCAGGCTCGGGCCAGGAGACGCCGGTCGGCCGGAGATGCCGCCCGTGGCGATCCTTCGGACCAAGACGACCGGCGCTGTCCGCTATGGGCATTAGGTTGCCGGGCGATGCGGAGACTGACCATCGACCAAGCCCGTCGTCTTGCGCTGGCCGCCCAGGGCTTCACCGACCCGCGCCCCGCCGGCCGTCTCGACGTGCGTCATTTCCGACGAGTCGTCGACCGGATCGGTCTCGTCCAGCTCGACTCGGTCAATGTCTTCAGCCGCACCCACTACCTGCCCTTCTTCTCCCGGCTCGGCCGACTATGACCGCGCCGGCCTCGACGCGTGGCTGTGGGGCTCGGGTGAGATGTTCGAGTACTGGGGCCACGAGGCGTCTCTGATCCCGGTACAGGACCACTACTTGTGGAGATGGCGCATGAACGCGACCTTCAATTGGGCCGCGGTTGGAGACCAGATGCGACAGGAGCATCCCGAGTACCTGGACCAGGTGTCTGGAGCAGGTTCGTGACCGGGGGCCGCTGAAGGCTGCCGACCTCCATGATCCCGGTCAGCGAGATGGCACATCCATGTGGGGCTGGTCGAAGGGCAAGGTGGCTCTGGAAGCCCTGTTCGTAGGGGGTCGGGTAACCACCGCTCATCGCCCCAATTTCACACGGATGTACGACCTGAGCGAACGGGTCATCGCCCCCGGAGCATCTCGAGACGACCGGGCTCGAGCGCGAGGACGCTCAATCGGCGCTCCTCCTGAAGGCGGCTCGCTCGATGGGTGTCGCAACAGCGGCCGACCTGGCCGACTACCCACGGATCAAGATGCCCGAGGCCAGGCCACTCATCGAAGATCTCGTCGACGAAGGGAAACTGGTCGAGGTCGATGTCGACGGGTGGGACCGGTCTGCCTACCTCTATCCCGGGGCCACTCTGCCCCGCAAGGTCGAGGGCCGTGCCCTCTTATCGCCGTTCGACAACCTCGTCTGGAACCGGAATCGCATCGAGCGATTGTGGGACTTCCACTACCGGATCGAGATCTATGTACCCGAGCCGAAACGGGTACACGGCTACTACGTGCTGCCATTCCTCCTCGATGGGAAGCTGGTGGCGAGGGTCGACCTGAAGACGGATCGAAAGGCAGGGTCCCTCCTGGTGAGGGGCGCCTTTGCCGAGCCCGGTGTCGATGTTGCCCGGGTCGGGCGTGAGCTTCGTGAGGAGCTGGAACTGACCGCCTCCTGGCTTGGATTGAATGACGTCGTAATAAGTCGCAACGGAGACCTGGCTCACTACATAGAACGTAGAACCTAGAACGAGGCGTTCGGCTAGCTGAACGCCCCAATACCGGTTATCGCCTGGCCCATCACCAGGGAGTGGATCTCGTTGGTGCCCTCGTAGGTGAAGACCGTCTCCAGATTGGCCATGTGGCGGATCACCGGGTATTCGAGGGTGATTCCGTTGGCGCCGAGGATGGAGCGCGCAGTGCGGGCAACCTCGAGCGCATTGCGCACGTTGTCGAACTTGCCAAAGCTGACCTGCTCGGGTGTGAGGGTCCCCTCGTCCTTGCGGCGCCCGAGATGCAATGCCACCAGGGTTCCGCGCTGCACCGCCACCATCATCTCGACCAGCTTCTTCTGGGTCAGCTGGAACGAGGCGATCGGCCGGTCGAACTGATGCCTCTCGATCGAATAGTCGAGGGCAGATTCGTAACAGGCTCGTGCCGCCCCAATCGCACCGAATGCGATCCCGAACCTCGCCTCGTTGAGACAGGACAGCGGCCCTCGCATCGACGACACGCCGGGGAGGACGAAATCGTCGGGGACTCGGACGTCGTCGAGGATCAACTCGGAGGTGACGGAAGCCCGAAGCGACGCCTTCTTCTTGATCTCCTGAGCCGAGAACCCGGGCGTGTCGGTGGGGATCAGGAACCCCCGAACTCCCTCATCGGTCCGGGCCCAGACGACCGCCAAGTCGGCGATGGACCCGTTGGTGATCCACATCTTGGTCCCGTTGATCACCCAGTCGGACCCGTCCCGGCGAGCGCTGGTCCTCATTGATGCCGGATCGGAGCCTGAGTCGGGCTCGGTGAGGCCGAAGCAGCCGATGATCTCTCCACTCGCCATCCTGGGGAGCCAGGTCTGCTTCTGCTCTTCGGAGCCGAACTTCCAGATCGGGAACATGACCAGTGACCCCTGGACGGACACAAAGGACCGGATGCCGGAATCGCCGGCCTCCAGCTCGAGACAAGCGAGCCCGTAGGCAGTGGCGGATGTCCCGGCGCAGCCGTAGCCCTGGAGATGCATTCCGAGCAGGCCTATGTCGCCGAACGCTTTGGCCAGAGCCTCTTGAGGGAGGATGCCCTCGTCCCACCAGTCGCCGACGTTGGGGACGATCTCCTTCTGGACGTAAGTCCTGACCGTGTCCCGCAGCATGATCTCCTCCTCGGAGAGGAGCGAGTCGATGTCGAGGAAGTCTCTCGGGTCTGGTCGTTCGAAGGAGATGTCACTCATGCAGACGCGATGGTATCGGAGTCGGTATTGGAGGGATCGGGGTCAGCCGGCGAGGGTCTTCTCGGCGAGATCGGCCCGATACTCGGCCAGTTTGGTGGTGAGGGAGTCGTCGCCGAGGGCGAGGATCGCCACGGCGAGGAGGGCGGCGTTGGTTGCCCCGTCCACTGCCACCGTGGCCACCGGGATCCCGGTCGGCATCTGAACGGTGGCGAGCAGGGCGTCCATGCCATCGAGAGAGGCGTTGATGGGGACTCCGATCACCGGCAGCAGCGACTTGGCCGCCATCACACCGGCAAGATGTGCTGCCTTTCCCGCCCCGGCGATGATCACCGAGAAACCCTGGTTGGACGCTCCGGCGGCGAACTCGAGCGCCTGGTCCGGGGTTTTGTGGGCGGACAGGACCCTGACCTCGCTGGCGATCCCAAAAGAGTCGAGGGTCTGGGCTGCTTTCTCCATCACCGGCCGGTCGGTCCCCGAGCCCATGACGATTGCGACTTTGTGACTCATGAGGAGGCGACGGTAACCGACTCCCGGCTGATCAATTTCTCCACAGAAGCGTCTATCATCGAACATATGTTCGTTATGGAGCCATTGCAACCATCGTTGTTCGGTGAGAGCGAGCCGGTTGCGGATGCCGGGTTCGCCAGTCTGGAGCGGTTCGATCTCGATCCCGAGTCCTGGCTCGACTATGCCCCGGGATTTCTGGTCGGCGATGCCCGGCTCTACGACCTGCTCGCAGAGACCGTGCCATGGCGTCAGCCCGAGGTCCACATGTACGACCGCCTGGTCAAGACGCCGCGTCTCGTCGGGGCCGTCCCCGCGGACGCGCATCCGGTGATTACCGAGATGATCGAACTGCTCTCGGAGCACTACGGGATCCCCCTGGACCAGGTGAGCGCCGGCTGGTATCGAACCGGCCTCGACTCCGTTGCCTGGCACGGCGACCGCATCGCCCGCGACCGGGCCCAATCCATCGTCGCCACGGTCTCCCTTGGAGGGCCACGAAGGTTCCTGATCCGGCCCAGAGGTGGCGGTGAGTCGACAGGGTTCGACCTGGGAAGGGGAGATCTGGTGGTGATGGGTGGCGCCTGTCAACGTCTCTGGGAGCACACCGTTCCCAAGAGCGCTTCTGCCCCGCCCCGTATCGCCCTCATGTTCCGCCACCGCTACGACTGAGCGGCGATGTCGGCCCGGTGCTGCATCCCTGGCCAGCTCGACCGCGGCGATGGCCTCATAGGCCCGTTCGCGGGCTTCGCCGACCGAATCGCCGATTCCGACCAGGTCGAGCACCCGGCCTCCGTCCACGAGCAGCCGTTTTCCGTCCAACCTCGTGCCGGCGTGGAACACCAGCACGTCATCGGGCACGGCATCGATGCCCCGGATCGAGGCTCCCTTGATCGGTGCTTCCGGGTAACCCTCTGCGGCCAGGACGACATTGACGGCCGCGTCCCGGGACCACTCGGGCGCCGCCCCTTCGATGACGTCGACCAGGTCGCTCGTCATACGGGGCAGGATGGCCTGGGTCTCGGGGTCGCCCAATCGAACATTGAACTCGAGCACCTTCGGGCCCTGGGCGGTGAGGACCAGACCCACATAGAGAAATCCCCGGAAACGGCTCCCCTCTTCCTCCATCTGGCGAACGGTCGGGTCGACGACGGCGCGGATGACCTCGTCGGCGAGACCGTCCGGCAGGCTGGATACCGGCGAGTACGACCCCATCCCGCCCGTGTTCGGGCCTTGGTCGCCGTCGAGCAGCCGCTTGTAGTCACGGGCCGGCTCCAATGGCGTCGCCCCCTCGTCGGTGCAGACGGCGAACACGCTCACCTCAGGCCCGTCGAGGAAGTCCTCGATGACGATCGGGCCGACGTCGAGCCATCGCTCAGCCCAGCTCGCCGCCTCCTCGCGGTGGTCGGTGACGAGCACACCCTTGCCGGCGGCCAAACCGTCCGCCTTGACCACAAAGGGGCCATCGCGGCGGGCGAGATACTCCCGGGCCGGGCCAGGCTCGGTGAACGACTCCGATGCGGCGGTTGCTACCCCGGCCCGGGCCATGACTCTCTTTGGCGAACTTCTTCGACGACTCCAGCCGCGCCGCAGCTCGGGTGGGTCCGAAAACGGGGATGCCGAGAGCGGAAACCGCATCGACGACGCCGGCAGCCAGAGGCGCTTCCGGGCCGACCACGACCAGATCCACCGCTTGGACCCGTGCCATCGCCGCGATCGCACCGACATCCGTTGCCGGGATCCCCTCCACCACGGCCCCGAGCGTGCCGAGTCCGGGGTTGCCGGGAAGGGAGATGAGATCGTCGACGCGGGGCGACGACGCCAGCTTCCAGCCCAGAGCGTGCTCCCGTCCCCCGTTGCCGACCAGAAGGATCCTCATGAGATCTCGATGAGCTGGCTGCGCTCGGGGCCGACAGATACCCATCCCACCGGCACCCCGGCCGCCTCCTGGATGTACTCGATGTAGACGCGTGCCGCGGATGGGAGGTCGCGATAGGTGCGCACGCCCGTGATGTCCTCGCTCCACCCCGGCAGCTCGTCGTACTCGGGCTCGCAGTGATAGAGGACGCTCTGCTGGGCCGGGAAATTTTCGTGGCGCTCGCCCTGGCTCGTGTATGCCGTCGCCACTTTGATGGTGTCGAACGCGGAGAGAATGTCCATCTTGGTGAGGAAGAGGTTGGTGAAGGTGTTGACCCGGCAGGCGTACTTCAGGGCGACCAGGTCGAGCCAGCCGCATCTCCTTCTGCGCCCGGTGACGGTTCCGTACTCGCCGCCGAGCTCGATCATCCGGTCCCCGATCTCGTCCCGCAGTTCGGTGGGGAAGGGTCCGGTCCCGACTCGCGAGATGTAGGCCTTGGCGACCCCGATGATCTCGTCGATCGCTCTGGGGCCGATGCCCGACCCGACCGACGCGCCGCCGGCGGTGGGATTGGAGGAGGTGACGAAGGGATAGGTGCCGTGGTCGAGGTCGAGCAGAGTGCCCTGGGCGCCCTCGAAGAGGACCTGCTTGCCGGCTTGGAGGCCCTCCCAGAGGAGCAGGGAGGTGTCGGTGACATGTGGTTGAAGGCGCTCGGCGTACCCGGCGTACTCCTCGATGATCGCTTCAGGGTCCATGGGAAGCGTGTTGTAGACCCGGGGGAGGACCTTGTTCTTCTCCACCAGCGCAGCCTCCACCTTCTCGCGGAAGATCTTGGGGTCGAAGAGATCCTGTACCCGGATCCCGAAGCGGGCGTATTTGTCGGTGTACGCAGGGCCGATGCCCTTCTTTGTCGTGCCGATCTGGTTCTTGCCCAGATATCGCTCGATGGCGGCGTCGAGCTTGCGGTGGTAGGGCATGATCAAATGGGCATTCGAGGACACCCTGACCCGTGATGGGTCGAGGTTCTTCTCTGCGGCCATGTCCATCTCGGCGATGAGCACCCTCGGATCGATCACGGTGCCCGAAGCGATGACCGGGATGCAGTCGGGATAGAGGATCCCGGAGGGGATCATCGACAGGGCGAGACGTTGCTCCCCGACAATGATGGTGTGCCCGGCGTTGTTCCCCCCCTGATAGCGGACGACGAAGTCGGCTGACTCGGCGAAGAAGTCCACGACCCGGCCCTTCCCCTCGTCACCCCACTGCGCGCCCAAGACGACGGTCGCTGGCATGACGTGGAGCGACGGTAGTCAGGACGGGGCTCCCCTTGACCGTCAGGCGACACCGGCGACCCGTAGTCTGTCGCCGGCAGTATGAGCAAGACTTCGACCCGGGCCTATCGGAGCGGGCAATTGGCGGATGAGGACTTCCCGGTCGCAGATGTGTCCGAGTACCTGGATGAGCCCGACACCATCGTCTGGGTCGATCTCATCGGGCCGTCGAACAAGGAGCTGCTCGACTTGGCCGAGGAGCTCGGCCTGCACGAATTGGCCGTAGAAGACGCGGTGGGTCAAGGCCAGCGCCCAAAGGTCGACCGATACCCGACCCACCTCTTCCTCACCACTTATCACGTTGCCGTCGATCTGGATGCGGCTCGGCTCGAGGAGACCGAGGTGAACGCCTTCTTCAACGACCGCTGGTTGATAACGGTGCGCAAGACCGACGGAGTCCCGATGGACAGGGTCCTCGCCCGTTGGGACCGGTCGCCAGGTCTGATGAGATTTGGTGTCGGCTTCCTTCTGTACGGGTTGCTCGACGTCATCGTCGACGACTACTTCGCCGTCCTCTCCGAGTTCGACGATTTCTACGAGCGGGTGAGCGAAGCCATCTTCGCCGAGCGACCGCTGGAGCCATCCCGCCAGCGGCACTGGTTCGAGATGCGCCGGGCGACGGTCCGTTTCCACCGCCTGGTGGTGCCGATGCGAGAGACGGTGAGCGCTTTGATGCGTCATGAGCAGGAGATCGTGCCCGAGGGCCTCTATCCCTACTTCCAGGACGTCTACGACCACATCCTCCGGATCAGCGAGACGTCCGATTCCCTCAGGGACCTGGTCACAGCCATAGTCGAGACCAACTTCAGTCTCCGTGACTACCGACAGAACCTGATCGTGAAGAAGGTGTCGGGCTGGGCGGCGATCATCGCGGTTCCGGCATTGATCACCGGCTACTACGGGATGAACGTTCCCTACCCCGGCTCCGGCGAGATCTCCGGCGTCATCTGGTCGACGTTGCTGATCATTGGCGTCTCGACCGGTCTCTATCTCATCTTCCGTCGCAACGACTGGTTGTGAAAGGATCGGCCGTAAGACGCGGCGGTAGCTCCGGCCGACCGGCGTCTGTTTGCCCGAGACTGTGAGGACGCTTTCCGAGTTCTCGCCCGAGCAGGTGAGGGTTGGTCTCGGGCAAAGTCGGCCGGCAATCAAAAAGGACCGTCGGCAGTCAAATCGGAAACACAGCGTTCACGGTCCGGCAACGGCATCGAAATGGGGAACGGGCTAAAAACTCTCCGTTCACGCTTCGCAACCCAACCGAAAGGAGCACCGTGAGCAAGACGGCTGCCGACGTCTTGTCCCTCGTCGCCGACGAGGGGTACGAGTTCGTCGATCTTCGATTCTGCGATCTGCCTGGCCAGGTCCAGCACTTCACCGTCCCGGTCAAGCAGTTGACCGAGGATTCGTTCGAGGCCGGTTTTGGATTCGACGGTTCGTCGATCCGGGGCTTCCAGCAGATCCAGGAATCGGACATGATCCTGATCCCGGACCCGGGCACTGCCATCGACGACCCTTTCCGTGCCCGAAAGACCCTCATCCTCTATTGCTTCGTCAACGACCCGATCACGGGCACCCCCTATGACCGGGATCCCAGGTACGTGGCGAGAAAGGCCGAGGAGTATTTGATCAGCACCGGTCTCGCCGACACCTCCTATTGGGGTCCCGAGGCCGAGTTCTACATCTTCGACGACGTCCGCTTCGGGCAGAACCAGTTTTCTGGCTACTACTTCGTCGACTCGGTGGAGGGCGCCTGGAACTCAGGCGAGTTCGAGGAGGGCGGCAACCTCGGTTACAAGCCCAGATACAAGGAAGGCTATTTCCCGGTCCCTCCCACCGACCATTTTCAGGACCTCCGGTCGGAGATGACCGCCAACCTCGAGGCGGCCGGCATCGAAATCGAGGTGCAGCACCACGAGGTGGGCACCGCCGGCCAGGCGGAGATCGACATGCGGTACGACACGCTCCTCCGCACCGCGGACAACGTCACGCTCTACAAGTACATCGTGAAGAACACGGCCTGGGAGTACGGCAAATCGGTCACCTTCATGCCCAAGCCGATCTTCGAGGACAACGGGTCCGGCATGCACACTCACCAGTCGCTGTGGAAAGACGGCGAGCCACTGTTCTTCGACGAGGGGGGCTATGCCGGTCTGTCCGACATGGCGCGGTGGTACATCGGCGGGTTGTTGAAGCACGCCGCAGCGATCCTCGCCTTTGCGGCGCCAACCACGAACTCCTATCACCGCCTGGTACCTGGTTACGAGGCGCCGGTGAATCTGGTGTACTCGAGTCGGAATCGGTCGGCGGCGATCAGGATCCCCCAGTACTCACAGGCTCCGGGGGCCAAGCGGCTCGAGTTCCGCTGCCCGGACCCGTCGTGCAACCCGTACCTCGCCTTCTCCGCCATGCTCATGGCGGGACTCGACGGGGTCCAGAACCGGATCGAGCCCCATGAGCCCGTGGACAAGGACATCTACGACCTGCCGCCTGCCGAGCTGGCCGGCCTCCCGTCGGTGCCGGGGAGTCTGCCCGAGGCCCTGGATGCCCTGAAAGCAGACCATGAGTTCCTGCTCCAGGGCGGGGTCTTCTCCCAAGAGCTGATCGAGGCCTGGATCGACTACAAGATCGAGCACGAGGTCGACCCGGTGCGTCTGCGTCCGCACCCCTACGAATTCCACCTCTATTACGACATTTGAGATGAGGCCTTGGGCCACATCTCGCGTCTTACGTCCTACGTTCTGCGTAGTACGTGGACCGAGGGTCCGTCGGCAGACGGGCCCTCGTGTTGCCCTCAGAAGATCTCCGGGCACCACGGCGGCGGGTCCCAGGTGAAAGCGGCGTCCAATGCGGTCAAGGCGTCATCGGCACCACTCAGGCGACCGGCGCGGGCCCATTGTCTGAATCGAGGCCGTCCCATGTACCCCGCGCTCAGATCTTCGAGGTCGAGGAGGACTGCCGGCTCGTCGGTCGTGAGCGCGCATTCGGCGCCGTCAGAGTCGGCGCGAAGCCGGTACGAGCCGGTGACATCGTCGAGCGGGTCCTCGATGCCCAACACAATGTCGAGCGGGGCCGAGTAGGAGCGGGCGGTCAGCGCTCCGGCGACATCCATCAAACGCACCCACAGCGCGTCATTTCGAAAGGCATGCGCCCTGCGGGTCCCCGACAACAGGTCGAAGATCGGGTCCCAGGGCGGCCGGAGACCCGCCTTGGCTCGAACCACGAGGTCCTGATTGGTCACCAGTGACCAGATTCCCGCCCAAGCTCGAGGCGTGTCAGCGAAAAGGTCGTGCACGGTCACCGTCCCAGAGCCATGGCCCTCATCCCAATGCGCCTTCGACCGGAAGGAGGCGAACCCCGAGATCCCGTCATCTCCATCGACGACCGCATAGCGGAGAGCGGTGCTGCCGCCGCCTCCGGAGGTTCCGCTCTCGCGGAACGAACGGTCCTCCCACCATTTGGGGGTCCTGGCGAAAAACCCCGGGATCCCCTTGCGGAGACGGTCGTACAGCGGCGGGACGATCTCGAGTGCCTCCGCCCGCTCGATCAGCCGTGATTGGCCGGGCTCGGGCGCAAGACGGTTCGATGTGGCATGCTGTGGCTTGACTTCGACGTCGTAACAGATGGATGCGCACCCATACCCGAACCGGCCGTAGATGGCGCTGTCGGATGCCCACAAGGCTGCTATTGGCTCCCCGTGCTCCTTCACATCGGCGAGATGGGCACGCATCATCTCCCGGAGCACACCCCGGCGCCGATTGGTAGGCGCCACTGCCACGGCGGTGGTCCCGCCGCAAGGGACCTGCGCTCCAGGCACGGTCATCTCGAGGCTGAAGGCACCGGATGTGCTGATCATCCGCCCGTCGTCGAATCCGCAGCGCGTGCGATCGAGTGGCAGGAGACGCAGGAATCGGCCGTCTCCCTCCGGTGGATCGAAGCCGAACACCAGACCCATGGTCCGTCGCATCTCTTCGAACTCGTCGGGCCGGATGGCCCGGATCTCGACGGCCATCAGGCGTCGGGTGCCGCCCCCGCTGCGGTGCGAGCATTCTGCACTTCGACATCGAAGTCAGCTACCGCACCGGTGAAAGCAGTCACCGCGGCTCGACGGAGGTCACCGGGGTCCGCCGACTGGAGGCCCGAGAGTGCCTCGCCTGCTGCCCGGGCCGCAAGGCTTGCCGCCGCCGCCAACGCTTCCTGATTGGCTTCGAGGCCTGCCGGGGGCACGAGCGCCGCCACCTGATCGGAAAGAGCCTGTGACGAGGTCGCCACCGCCTCCATCCTCGTCTCGGCATCTCCGAACTCGATCTCCCGCGGGTCGGCGTCGAATCCGGTGTTGACCGCGACGAGCTCGTTGTTCAAAGCCTGGAACTCACCATTGATTCGGTCCAGCTCGCCGATGTATGCCGCGGCTGCGTCGGGGACCGAGCCCGTGCCCCCCGGACCGCTCGTGGTGGTGGGGCCGTCACCACCGCCGACCGTCGTCGGTGTCGTATCACCGGCCGCCAGCGTCGTGTCGGGCGAGGCCTCGGGCAGTGAGCGAACGAAGAAATAGGTGAACGCGATCATTCCCAGAATGACCAAGGGGAGGATCCAGCGGCCCGGTTTCGGGTCGGGGTTGACAGCCATGACCGGCGAAACGATAGCTGGCGCCTTGTGGTTCCCCGCGCCTCGTCACAGGGGCCTCTCAAACCCCTTGAACCCGTCCCCGCCGACACATACGTTCGAGAGATGGAGCCGGAGAGGAACGAGACCTACGAGCGCATCCCCTGGGAAACGCTGGAGGAGAAGAAGCCCGACCGTCAGTGGCTGATGATGGCGGTGGCCGGGGCCGTCGTGCTCGGCGCACTCGCCTACTCGTTCATGAGCAATCGGCCGTCGCCCGTTCCCGTCGCATCTTCGGTGGCCGCCGCCGGCCCCGAGACCACCGCTGCTCCGGCTCCTCCACCTCAGGCGTTGGCCCCGCCGGTGGCCTCGAGCGCGCCGATCGTGACCGCAGAAGCCGATCTCTATGCGATCCACCCGGAGAGGATCATCGATCGCGCTGTCGCCCACGCCGAGTGGTTCGTGGCCGAGTATCTGACTGTTGACGGAACAGATGAAGGCAGAGCAGCCTTGGCCGCGTTGAGCCCTGCCGGTGTGCCCCTTCCGTCGGCGGGAGACGGCACCAGGGTGTTCGTGGAATGGGTCCGCGCCTCGACGGTGGAGGAGATCGGCGAGCTCCTCTATCGGGTGACGGTTCTCGCCCGAACGCTGGCGGCCGCCGCAAATGCGGAGTACCAGCGTCAGGCACCGCTCCAGGTCGAGGTGGACGTGTCCGTCGCCGGCGATGCCGCCCAGGTTGTGATGGCCCCTCGTGTCTCCCCGGCACAACCTGGCCCGGCCCACCAACTGGCGCTGGCCCCCGTTCCCGACGAGGTGGGCGCCGCCGCCCTCCAGCAGTCAGGGGGCTCGGAGGTCGTCGGGGGGATGCAGACTTCCGACGGGGAGTGGCAGGTTGTCGTGCTCGCGGTGATGCCCGATGGGGTCAGTCGTCCGGTTTCGGTGCCGGTTCCTGCCTCCTGATCAGGCCCCGAACTCGCTCTCTAGGATCGATGTGGCCTCGGGGATGATCGATTCCCAGGGGACGTCTGAAGTCTTGGAGATAGTGACGAAATCTGCGGTCAAGAAAATGCTGGTCACGCCGGGTATGGCGAGAAGATCGCGTGCAAACCCTTGCTCTGGCGGAGTCCCGGCAACATGGGTCGTCGGCCCGCCCACCGGCTTTCCCACGGTGAATTTCATCGCATTGGGGTTTGGTGAGGGGGCAACGATCACTGTCATTTCCGGCGGAGGCTAATCCGGTGTCCCGGGTCGTCGGGGTGGACGTTGGGGGCACTTTCACCGATGTGGTCGTGCTCGATGGAGAGTCGGTCGTTGGGCACAAGGTGCGCACCACAGCCGACCAATCCGACGGCGTGTTCCGAGCGCTCTCGGACCGGGTCGACGACGCCACCACGATTCTTCACGGCACGACCGCCGGCACCAACGCTTTGATCGAAGGAAGGGGGGCAGCGACGGCGCTGGTCACGACGAGTGGGTTCGAGGACCTTCTCGAGATCGGCCGTCAGGCCCGCCCCTCCCTCTACGACCCGTTCGCAGACCGACCCGTGGCACTGTCCCCTCGAAGCATGCGCATTGGGTACGCGGGGTGACGTCGAGGCCGTGACGAAGTTGGTCGTACAGGCGGCCCCCGAGGCTGTCGCGGTCGCCCTGGTTCGGTCCTACACGGATCCATCCGACGAGATTCGTCTGGCCGAAAGGCTGCAGGAAATAGTCGACGTCCCGGTCTCGGTGGGCGCATTGGTGTCGCCACAGTTCCGGGAGTACGAGCGGGTCGCCACCACCGTGCTCAATGCCTATCTGACGCCGGAGCTGGCCGGATATCTGTCCAGTCTTGATCGCAGGGTCGGAGGCGGGCGGCGCCTTGTGATGACCTCGTCGGGGGGACTGCTCCCCTTCGCATCGGCCTCCGCATACGCCGGCCGACTGGTCCTCTCCGGTCCCGCCGCCGGAGTAGTGGCCGCCACCGCCGTGGGCCGGGCCAAAGGGTTCGAGTCGATCATCAGCTTCGACATGGGCGGCACATCGACAGATGTCTGCCGGGTCGACAACAGTGCGATCCAGGTGTCGGGCCACAGCCGGGCTGGCAGGGTCAATCGAGTGCCGGCGATCCCGGTGCGAACAATCGGGGCCGGCGGTGGGAGTCTGGCCTGGGTTGACGATGGGGGTGCGCTTCGGGTGGGACCGACCTCGGCCGGTGCCGATCCGGGGCCGGCCGCATATGGGCGCGGTGGTGTGGTGGCCACTGTGACCGACGCGAACGTCGTGCTCGGCCGCATTCCCGCCGATATCAGCCTCGGCGGATCGGTTCCACTCGACATCGGGGCGGCGCGGCGTGCTCTGGGGCTGCTCGGTGCCGACCTGGGTATCGGAGTCGAGGAGGTGGCGGCCGGCATCATCGAGGTGGTCGACACCCACATGGAGCGGGCGCTGCGCGCGGTGTCGGTGGAGGAAGGAGTGGATCCCCGGAATTCGGTCCTGGTCGCCTTCGGAGGAGCGGGTGGGCTGCACGCAACCCGTCTTGCCCGACGGCTCGGCATGAGGAGGACCCTGATCCCACCCCTGTCCGGCGTGTTCTCCGCACTGGGACTTCTCTTGGCCAGCCCAGGCAGTGATGCGAGTCGAACGGTCATGCTCGATGAGGGATCGACTCGGTTGGCCCTGGTGACCGAAGAGATCCTCGACGAGGCATCGGGGACATACCGCTCCGACCACGGGAGCGATCCGCTGAGCCGGAAGGCTTGGGCAGAGGTCAGGTATGCCGGCCAGTCACACGAGCTCCCGGTGAGCCTCGTCCCTGACTGGGCCCGGCTTCGTCAGGAGTTCGAGGACGTGCACCAGGCCCGGTTCGGATTCACTCGGGCTGGTGAGGCGATCGAGCTCGTCGACGTTCGTGCCGAGGCCATCGGTCGCTCCCCGATCACATGGGCCGACCTTCCTCTCGTCACGGCACGTTCAGCCCCTAGCGCCGTGGACCGAGGGCCAGACGTTCCGATCTACTCCAGGGTCGCCCTGGCCCCAGGAGATGAGATCGAGGGCCCCGCAGTCGTGATCGAGCGGGACTCGGCGGTCTGGCTCGAGCCCGGAGACCGGATGTCGGTTCACGAAGACGGGACATTGGACGTGGCGTCGTGACCGGGAGCGTGGCGCAGGCGCGACGATTCGCCTCGGCCGCCCTCATTGCGGCCGCAGATCCATCCAAGCGCGAGGGGATGCAGGCCTACATGAAGACCGACATGCCGTTCTACGGGGTACAGAAGCCTGCCCGTACGGAGATTCTCCGTGACATGGTTCTCAGGTTCCCGCCCTCAGATCGAGTGGAGTATGAAGAGCTGGTACACGGTCTCTGGGACCTTCCCCATCGGGAGGAGAAGTATCTGGCGCTCGGGGTGGCCCGACACTTCGAGGGGTTCGTGACTCCTGCGGCCCTTCCTCTGTATCGACGGCTGATCGTGGAGGGCGCCTGGTGGGACCTGGTCGATGAAATAGCGACTCATCTCATCTGTGATCTCGTCGTCGAGGTACCCCGGTGAGGTGTGGCCGGCGGTCGACACCTGGATCGAGGACGACGATATGTGGCTCAGGCGGTCGGCGATCATCTGTCAGGTCGGGGCCAAGCAGCGCACCGATGCAGTCAGGCTGTTTCGGTTCTGCGAGGAACGGAGCTTCGAGAAGGAGTTCTTCATCCGGAAAGCGATTGGCTGGGCCCTCCGTCAGCATGCCCGAGTCGATCCCGATGCCGTCGCTCGTTTCGTGATCGAGCATCAGAATCAGCTCTCCGCGTTGTCCTTCCGCGAAGCCACGAGACACATCGGCCACCTGCTCAGATCATGACCCCCGACGCCATAAGCCTCGAGGTGGCCCGTCATCGGCTCTCCTCGGTGGCCGACGAGATGGGGACGGTGCTTCGCCACTCGTCGCTGTCGCCGAACATCAAGGAGAGGGCCGATTGCTCGGCGGCCGTGTTCACCCCCGAGGGCGAGATGCTGGCCCAGGCGGAGCACATCCCGGTTCATCTCGGGTCGATGCCGCAGTCGGTGGCGGCGTGCCTGGCCCGATTCGAGCCCGCTCCAGGTGTCCAGTACGCAGTCAATGATCCATTCGAGGGCGGCACCCATCTCAACGATCTGACCCTCGTCGCCCCGGTGTTCCTCGGCACCAGACATGTGGCTTGGGTAGCCAATCGGGCCCATCACGCCGATGTCGGAGGCGAGGCACCAGGTTCGATGCCGGCCCATGCCGTTTCGATCGATCAGGAGGGTCATCGAGTCCCACCGGTGGTCGCGTTCGAATCGGGGCGGTGGGCAGACGAGTTCGCCGAGCCCTTCATCTCCGCCTCTCGCACGCCCTGGGAGCGGCGGGGGGATCTCGAGGCGCAGATCGGTGCCAACGCAATCGGTGTGAGTCGAATGGCGGAGCTGGTGTCGGGTATCGGTGCCGAGTCGTTCCGATCGAAGGCCGCGTCCCTTCTCGATTACGGCGAACGGCGGATGACTGCTGCACTTCGACATCTGCCCGATGGGTCCTACGCGTTCGCCGACTTCATGGAGCTCGGTGACATCGACATCGCCATCCGCGTCGTGGTGACGATTGCAGATGGACGGCTGACCGCCGATTTCACGGGAAGCCAAGAACAGGTCGCGGCCAATTTCAACGCAGTGGAGGCGGTGACCAGGTCGTGTCTCTACTACGCGGTCCGGGTGGCAACGGATCCCACCATTCCCGCCAATGGCGGGTGCTATCGGCACCTGAAGGTCGTCGCTCCGTCAGGGTCGGTTGTCAACGCCGACCCGCCGGCAGCGGTGGCCGCCGGAAATGTCGAGACCAGCCAGCGGATCGCCGACGTCCTCCTCGGGGCGTTGGCCCAGGCCGCCCCGGATCGGGTCCCCGCCGCCTCACAGGGGACCATGAACAACATCCTGGTCGGCAACGACGACTTCGCCTACTACGAGACGGTCGGAGGCGGGCAGGGCGGTCGGCCCGGCCGAGCCGGCCAATCGGGCATCCATACCGGGATGACGAACACCGAGAACACCCCGATCGAGGCGCTGGATACCCACTATCCATTTCGGGTGGAGCGCTACACGCTGCGCCGCGGTAGTGGGGGCCAGGGCCGGTTCCCGGGAGGCGAGGGGATCGAGCGGGAGATCTTGTTCCTGGCCGACGCGACCCTCTCCCTGATGGGTGAGCGGAGGCGGCATCGCCCGTGGGGCCTGTCGGGGGGCGAGCCTGGGGCATCGGGCGAGGACTGGCTCATCCGATCCGGCGGTCGGGAGCGTCTCCCCTCCAAATGCACCATTCCCGTGCAGGCCGGTGACCGTCTCCTCGTGCTCACCCCTGGAGGCGGTGGTTGGGGGCAATCCTGAACTCCGCCACAACTACCCTCATCCTGTGAGCCTCGTCGGGGATCTTCGTGGTGTCTTGAGTGATGACCGGGTGCTGGAGGAGCCGGTCGAGCTCTATCTGTATTCGAGAGATGCTTCCCTCATGCACGGTCAGGCGACCTGTGTCGTGTTCCCCGAGACCACCGAGGAAGTAGCCGAGGTGGTCATGGTGGCCGAGAAGCACGGGGTCCCGATCGTTGCCCGGGGTGCGGGCACCGGCCTTGCCGCCGGCGCCATTCCCGTCGACGGGGGAATCGTCCTGTCCACCACCGCGATGAATCACATCGACATCGACGTCGAGAACCGAACCGCATGGGTCGGCGCCGGGGTCATCAACCTCGATCTGAGCACGGAAGCCGAGCCGTTTGGCCTGTCCTTCGCCCCCGATCCCTCCTCGCAGTCGGCCTGCACCATCGGCGGCAATGTCGCCAACAACTCGGGTGGCGCCCATTGTCTGGCCGAGGGCGCCACCACCAGCCATGTCCTCGGCCTCGAGGTGGTCCTGGCCGGTGGCGAGACCCTCGTCCTCGGCGGTCAAGCCCCCGACATGCCGGGTCTGGACCTGAAGGGGTTGCTGGTGGGCTCCGAGGGGACGCTCGGTGTTGTCACCCGGGCCCTGGTCCGGCTTCTGCCCATCGAAGCGGACGTGAGAACACTGCTCCTCGACTTCGAGGAGCTCGAAGGGGCGACGCAGACCGTATCCGACGTCATCGCTTCCGGGCTGGTCCCGGCCGCGCTCGAGATCATGGATCAAAAGATGACGACGGCGGTGGAGAACTGGCTCAGGGCGGGTCTTCCATGCGATTGCGCCGCGATCCTCCTCGCCGAGGTGGTGGGGGAGCCCGAGGCGGTGGAGGCAGAAGCGGCGCTGATCTCACGCATCGGTCTTGCCAATGGGGCGCGTGATGTCCAGGTGGCCAGGGACGAAGCCGAGCGCGCCATCCTCTGGAAGGGCCGTAAATCTGCCTTCGGGGCCGTGGCCCAGGTGTCCCCTAATTACTACCTGCATGACACGGTCGTGCCCCGCTCCCGTCTCGTGGAGGCGATGGGAGAGATCCAGGCGATCGCCGACCGGTATGAGTTGGATGTCTACAACGTCTTTCATGCGGGCGACGGCAACCTCCACCCGCTCATGGCCTTCGACGCCTCCGATCCGGTGATGATGGACAAGGTTCACCGGGCCGGCGAGGAGATGGTCGCCGCATGTCTCAGTCGCGGCGGCGCCCTGTCGGGTGAGCACGGGATCGGGCTGGAGAAGAGGGACATGATGCGGGCCGATTTCACCGAGCTCGACCTCGACGCCCAGGCGCGGCTGAAAGAGGCCTTCGACCCCGCCGGCATCTTCAACCCGGCGAAAGTTCTTCCGGAGGGCTCCCGATGCTTCGACTTCGGCGGGGTGAAGCGAGAGATACCGGACGGGGCCTGGGTATGACCGGGGCCGCCGGGGGCGGTCCCGAGCGTGTCGCTCCTTCCAGCGTCGAGGAACTGGCCACGATCCTCAAGGGGGCCACCGAGGAGCAACGCGTCGTGAACGTGGTCGGTGGTGGGACGAGACAGGGCTATGGATCGCCGCCGCCTGCTGCCTTGGTCGTGGAGATGAGCGGCCTCGCCGGGATCGAGGAATGGGACCCCGACGACCTGACCGTGACGGTCGGCGCGGGCACCCCGGTGGCCGAGCTGGAATCTGCGCTCGCCAAACGCGCACAGACTGCCGTCCTGCCCGAAGTCCCCGGCGCATCTACCGTCGGTGGGGTGATCTCTGCCGGTGTCTCCGCGCTGCGACGGGCCCGTCTCCTCGGGACCAGGGAACGGATGCTCGAGGTTCGTCTGGTGACCGGTGATGGCCGGGTGGTTCGGGGCGGAGGACGGGTAGTCAAGAACGTCTCGGGATACGACTTGCCCCGTTTGGTGGTGGGTGCCTTTGGCTCTCTCGGTGTCATCACCTCGGTTTGTCTCAAGTTGTGGCCGAAGCCTCCCGCCTCGGCGACCGTGACCATCGATGACATCCAGCTTGCCAAGCGGGTGAAGCGGCCGCTCGCCGTCCTCGAGCGAAACGGCGTGGTCGAAGTCTTTCTCTGGGGCACCGTCGAGGAGGTCGTCGCATCCAGCGGCAGACTCGGGGACGGTGTCGCCGATGGCCACCGATGGCCCGCCGATCCCGGCGGACCATTCCGATGGTCAGTGAGAGTCCCACCCGCCCTGACCACGCCTGCCATCGATCGACTTCCCGATGGGTGGGACTACCTGGCCGTCCATGGCGCCGGCGACATTCGTGCCGCCTCGGGCGATGCATATGGAGCGGAGGGACTGCGCACGTGGGTGGAGGGCTCTGGCGGTGCCCTGGTGTCGACGGAGGCGCCGGTCGGCGGCCTCGACGGCCTCGATCCCTGGGGATCACCGCCGCCGGGGATGGAGATCCAGCGTCGTCTCATCGCTCAGTTCGACCCCGGTCGCGTCCTCAACCCAGGCCGGCTTCCTGGAGGGCTGTGATGGGATGGGTGACCGCGGACCACCCGACCACCGATGAGCTCAATGCCTGCGTGCAATGTGGGCTGTGCCTTCCCGCCTGTCCGACGTTCCGCCTGACCGGACGTGAGACCGCATCTCCACGCGGTCGAATCCAGGCGATGAAGGCGGTTCACAACGGGGTCCTCGAGCTCGACCGGCCCTTTCAGGGCGTGATCGATTTCTGTCTCGGGTGTCGGGCATGCGAACCGGTCTGCCCCGGGATGGTTCCATACGGGCGAGCCCTCGAGGGCACGCGCGCCGAGATCGCCGCCCAGCGCCCGAACTTCGGCCACCGGCTTCGATCGTTCTTGCTGGGCACGGCCATTGGCTCGAGGCGATCTCTTCGCGTCGGGTCGGGCGCACTGCGCATGGCCCAGGCAACCGGCGCCACATCCTTGGTGCCGGGGCGCTATCGGCGGCTCTCCGATGGCGTGCGCCCACTCGGTGGGCGGCCGGTGCCTACGCTCGGCCACGAAGGTGGCACTGGCGTCTCGGGTGCAATCGCTCTTCTGGCCGGATGCATCCAGGACGAATGGTTCCGGCCGGTCAATCACGCCGCCATCGAGTTGCTGGAACTGGCCGGGTTCCGGGTCGAGGTGCCGCGTGGTCAGACGTGTTGTGGCGCACTCGCCGCCCATGACGGCAAAGTGGACGCCGCCCGCACCCTGGCGGAGCGAAACCTGCCCGTCCTCTCCGGATATGACCAGGTGGTCGTCACCTCCGCCGGATGCTCCGCCCATGTCCGTGAATACGGCCACTGGGCCGAAGGCGGCGACGAAGTCGGCAGCCGGACCATCGATGTGACGGTGGCAGTGGCACGCGCCATCGAGACCGGCCTCCTTCCCACTCTTCCCGATGGGTCGGGAACCATGGCGATCCAGGACCCCTGTCACCTGCGGCATGCGCAGCGGGTGACGGTCGAGCCAAGGCGCATCCTCGAGGCGGGTGGGTACGAGGTCGTCGAGATCGATCCTGCAGGGATGTGTTGCGGCGCGGCCGGCCTCTATACCGTGCTGCAACCGAAAGCATCGCAGGAACTCGGAAACCGGAAGGCAGCCCAAGTACGTTCAACCGGAGTGAGCAGGGTTGCTTCCGCCAACCCCGGTTGTGAGATGCAGCTCAGGTCGTCCCTGGGCCGCGATTACGAGATCGCGCACCCGATCGAGTGGTATCTGCGCGCCCTCGCGGCAGCTGGGCCAACCGGTAGGGTCGCCGCCGTGAAGGCAACGAGATGACCGACGACATCGCCCGCGTCGACAGCCGCGCCGCGGCCAAGCGCTATGCGATCCTGGCCTACGGGTCGTTCGGGACCATGCTCGACGTGGGGCTGATGGTGATCGGGAGCCTGCTCGTTGGCCTGGCCGCCTCGGTCGTGCTTGCCGGATTCGACATCGTCAACGTGATCCAGGATTTGTCGACCGGGGCGATGCTGGCATCGGCGCTGGTGCTTGCGGTAATCGGTCTGTTCTGCCTGGGTGTAGCCGCCGAAGGGCCGCTGGGACGGGGCCGGCGCCTGATCGGCTTCAAGCTATGGGAGGTCGGCCTGGGCCGCATCATCGCCGTCTTCGTCGTGGGCCTCTTGTTCCTGCTCGTGCACGGGCTGGTGGATGGCGTTGTTGAAGGGCTGCCAGCGCCCGTGACCATCGGGGTTGCGGGGATCAGGGCGGTCGGCGTCGCCGGGATGACCGTCATGCCCCTCCTCGGCGTCCCGGTGGCCCTCGCTGCCCGCTGGTATCCCGAGGGCCCCGACTGGCTCCGCTCCACCGAGATTCCCATCATGTTCGTGGTCTGGACCGTGGCCACCATGGCCATGATCTCTTGACCGAACGTCAGAGAGCCTTCGTGAAGATCTGAGTGGGATGGACCTCGTAGCCCTCTCGCTGCAGGGCCTCGACGCTCCAGACCGTGATCGGGATCATCGCCTCGACCCGACCTCCGCCCCGATCTCGCAACAGATCACGCAATCCCTGAAAGAGCAGTGGGGCGTCCGGGGCCGTGGTTGCGGGCCAGCGTGCCTTGATCCCCTCCTCATCGCTCTCGGCGATGACCCATCCTCCCGGGCTCTGAAAGAAGGTGTGGGCGGTGACCGCCGATTCCAGGTCCTGCCGGGAGGCCTTCCGCCAGCGCCATCCCACCGAGATGAGGTCGCGGGCGGCTTGGGCGAGATCGCTTTGTGACCAGAAGGTCCAGGCGGCGTCGGCATCCACTGTGGCGGCCGCCCTGAGACGCTGGTCCGGGGGGAGACGTCGCCCGACCGACTCGGGGGCGGTGGCGTAGGCCCAGCGACTTCCCTCCCGATAGCCGGACCGCAGCACCTGGCCGCGGGCTGCCTGGTTCGATTCTTCGATGACGAGACGGGCGACGAGTGCCCCCTGCGCCCTGGCCCATTCGACGGCATGGTCGTTCATGGCCATCCCCATCCCCGATCGTCGTTGGTCGGGGTGAACCCGGGTGGCGCTGAGCCAGGCCTCGGTCGGGGAGAGAAGTTGCACCCGAGACAGCGCAACCGGGATGTCGTCGTCGTAGACGCAGACGATGACCAGGGAATCTGGCTCCTCCAGCCAGCCGCCCATCATCTCGGGCACGTAATCCCCCCAGCTGAAGGTGTCCTCAGTCCAGGGTCTGATCGACGCCACGTCCTCGGCCCGGGCGGGGCGGATGACGAACGACACGGCTACATCCGATCGGGGACTTCGATGCCGAGGAGATCCAGCAGGCGCTCCAGCGCGGCCAATGCCCATGAGGCGAGGGAGAGCCACGAGCCGCGCCGGGCGATGTCCGGCTCTGACAGGATGTGGCAGGCGTCGTAGAACCGGTTGAAACGACCCGCCACCTCGAAGGCGAACTCGGCGACATGATTCGGAGAGCGCAGGGCGATTGCACGTCCAACCACCTCGGGGAGGCGCAGAAGTTCGAGCATCAACTCGCGCTCGGCGTCGACGGTTGGGGCCCCCAGCGGGCCGTGCACGACCCCCTCGGCTTCGGCCCTGCGCAGGATCGACTTGATCCGCACCGCCGCGTATTGGAGATATGGCCCGGTCTTTCCCTCGAAGGAGCTGAACCTGTCGAGGTCCAGGACATAGTCCGAGGTGCGGTTGTTGATGAGATCGCCGAATTTGAGGGCGGCCACACCGACCAGGGAGGCGATCCTCGATCTCTCCTCCTCCGGGTAGTCCTCAGCGAGGTGGGCCTCGTCGAGCCTCCGCCGGGCCGCCTCGGTGAGCATCTCGATCACGTCGGAGAGGCGGACGACCCCACCCTCCCGTGTCTTGAACGGCTTGCCGTCGGGCCCGTTCATGGTCCCGAACCAGATGTGCTCCAATCTGGTTCCCTCGGGGACGATTCCGGCCTTCACCGCTGCCCGGAAGATCTGGAGGAAATGGTCCGCCTGCCGCCGGTCGACCACGTACAGGACGAGATCGGCCCGTAGCTCCTCCATCCTCATCTGGATGGTGGCGAGGTCCGTCGTGCTGTACAGGAACCCGCCACTCGACGACTCGAGGATCAAAGGCGGAATGTCCCGGTTGTCTTCGTCCTCCCCGATCCGAATCACGATTGCGCCCTTCGATTCCTCGGCCACCCCGGACTCGCGCAGGGAGGACACCAGCGGTCCGAGCCTCTCGTGAACGTCGGATTCCCCGAACCACAGGTCGAAAGTGACTCCCAGGTCGGCGAAGTCCTGGCGCTGGGACTCTTCGGACACCGATTTCATGTGACGCCAGAGGGCGAGATAGCCGGGATCACCCTGCTGGAGGCGAACCGTGGCTCGCCGGGCGTCGTCGGCGAAGTCGTCGTCACTTCGGGCCCTGACCGAAGCCTCCGGGTAGATCCGCTGCAGGTCGTCGAGCGTGACCGGTGACTTCGTTGGATAGGTGGTTGCCCCCGGGTCGAAATAGGGCAAATCCGGCTGCTCGTCGGCAATGGCGGCGATGAGCAGGCCCATCTGGAAGCCCCAGTCGCCGAAATGCGGATCGCGTATGACCTTGTGCCCTGCGAACGAGAAGAGTCGAGCGAGCGAGTCTCCGATGATGGTGGCCCGGAGATGGCCCACATGCATCGCCTTGGCCACGTTTGGGCCGGCGTAATCGACGACGACGTTCTCCGGATCGTCGGTCACCGGAAAGCCGAGATACGGGTCGGCGGCGTCCTCAGACGCGATGCGGGCGATGGCGGCGTCAGTGAGAGTGATGTTGATGAAACCGGGGCCGGCGACTTCGACGCTTGCGATGTCCGGATGTCGGTCGAGTCGGTCGGCCACCTTCTGGGCGATGTCCCGCGGCGCCTGGTTGGTGCTCTTCCCTGCCGCCATGGCGCCGTTTACCTGGAACTGAGCCAGCTCCGGTCTCTGGGAAGGGACGGTCTCGCCCAGCTCGGGGGCCAGGTCGAGCTCGGAGAAGGCCTCACCGGCAATGGATGAGAGGTGACTCAGAAGCGACATTCACCGACAAACGTAGAACGAAAAACGTAAAACGTAGAACGAGTATTGAGCCGGCTCCGCCGGCTCAGTACTTCGCCAGCTCCTGGGCCTTGCGGACGATGCCCTCCGGGGTGGGGTAGAGCTCATTCTCCAGTGGTCCGGCGTAGGGCATGATCGGCACGTCTGGAAGTGCATAGCGACGCACCGGTGCATCGAGCCATTCGAATGTCTTGTCGGCGATCTGGGCGGCCAGCTCGGCGCCGTATCCGAGGAACTCGTTGTCTTCGTAGACGATCAGAGCACGGGAGGTCTTCTTCACCGACGCCTCGATGGTGGGCCAGTCGAGTGGCTTGAGGCTGCGCAGGTCGATCACCTCGGGGCTTATGTCCAGTTCCTCGAGCAGAGACGCAGCCTCTACTGCGATATGGGCCATGGCTCCGTAGGCGATGATCGTCAGGTCCTCGCCCTGGTGGCGAATCGCCGCGCGGCCCAATGGGACCCGATGCTCGCCCTCCGGATATGGGCCCTTGGCCAGCCGGTAAAGCTTCTTCGGCTCGAGGAACATGACCGGATCGGGGTCCTCCACGGCGGTGAAGAGCAGCCCTTTGACGTCGGCCGGGGTCGAGGGCACAACCACCTTGAGCCCGGGCACGTGGGCGTAGAACGACTCGATGGATTGCGAGTGGTACAAGGCTCCGTGGATTCCGGCGCCGTAGGGCGTGCGGACGACCATGGGCACGTTCCATTTCCCGTCGGAGCGGAACGAGATGCGCGCCGCCTCGGAGACGAGCTGGTCGAACGCCGGGTGGATGTAATCGGCGAATTGGATCTCGGGGATGACCTTGAATCCGGCTGCGGCCATCCCGATGGCGGCGCCGATGATCGACGATTCGGCGATCGGCGTGTTGAAGCAGCGGTCGGGCCCGAACCGGTCGGTCAGGTCCTGGGTCGCCTTGAAGACGCCACCTTTTCGCCGGGCGACGTCCTCGCCGAACACCACCGCGTCGTCATGTGCCTCCATCACCTCATGAAGTGCCAAGTTGATCGCCGTGATGAGGTTCACCGTCTCCCCACCCGAAGCATCCTCAGGTTCGGTGACCGGGGGGCCGGGCTCGATGACCCGGGCGTACACCCGGCTGGTGGCCTCATCGGGATTGGGGGCGGCCTCGGCGGTCTCCACCGCCCGGGCCAGGGCCGCGATCACCTCGTTGTCGATTCGCTCTTCGTCGGCCTCGGTCAGCAACCTGTTCTCGATGAGGTACTGGCGGACCCGCGCTACCGGGTCACGCTTGCGCCAGGTCTCGACCTCCTCCCGGCTCCGATACAGGGTGTCGTTGTCATCGGAGGTGTGGGCGTAGTAGCGATACGTCTCCGCTTCGATCAGGGTCGGTCCCTCGCCCGCCCGCGCCCGCCGAACTGCCTCCTGCATCACCTTGTACACCCGCAACGTCCGGTTGCCATCGACCTCGACACCGGGGAACCCATAGCTCTCAGCCCTGGCGGCGAGACTCCCGGCGACCTGTTCTTCCTGGGGGACAGAGATCGCGTAGTGGTTGTTCTCGATGACGAAGATCAGTGGAAGCTGGTGGATGCCGGCCCAATTCATCGCCTCGTGCCAGTCGCCCTCAGATGTCGACCCCTCGCCCCCGTATACGGCCACGACCGCGTCGTCGCCCCGGCTGGCCACCGCCTGGGCGATGCCGACCGCATGGGGGTACTGGGTCCCGATGACCGAGGACTGGGTGAGAACGCGGCGCTCGCGACTCGACCAGTGGCCGGGCAGTTGCCTGCCCCCGGACATGGGGTCGGTCTTCTTGGCGAATGCCCCGAGGAAGATCTCCACCGGCTCGAAACCCCACGCCAGTGCAACCCCCATGTCTCGGTAGTAGGGAAGAACCCAATCCTTCTCTCGATCCAGAGCCAGGGCGGATGCCACCTGGACCGCCTCGTGACCGGAGGACCCGACGACGAAGGGGGCCCGGCCCTGACGCTGGAGGGCGAAGAGCCGATCGTCGATCCGCCGCGTCGTCAGCATCAACCGGTACATCTCCACGACCTGCTCGTCGGACAAGCCCAGTTCTCCATGGTGGAGGTTCCGGTCGAAATCCATGCCGTAAGTGCGATGGTTGGTCAACCCGGGTCCCCTCCGCTGCGCCGGAACCGGCGCAGGTCGCCGATCTCCCGGATCCGATCCTCGGCCAGCATCACCGCCGCCTGATTCGGGTTGACCCCTTGTTCCCTCGACGCGAGGAGGATGGCCTTGGTCGCGTCGAAGATGGAGTCCACCCGGTGCATCGCCCGCATCTTCGAGTAGCCGCGCAATTCGTCGTGGACATTGATCAGACCGCCGGCATTGACCACGAAATCCGGGGCATAGATGATTCCCCGGGCCGCGATGCGATCGGCGTCATCGTCGGTGGCGAGCTGATTATTGGCGCTGCCCACGATCGCCTGGCAGTTGAGACGGGGGATCGTCGCATCGTTGAGCCCCCCTCCCAGGGCGCACGGCGAGTAGAAGTCGCAGTCGACGGCGTGGATGTCCTCCACCTCGACCCCCTTGACCCCATAGGTCTCCACCGCCTCCCTGACCGCTCTCTCATTCGAGTCGGCCACGATGACCTCGGCGCGGGCCTCCACGAGTAGCTGGACAAAAGCAACGCCAACCTTGCCCACTCCTTGGACGGCGAATCTGCGACCGGCTAGATCGGTGTCCCCCCACATGAAGTCGGCCACAGCCCGGGAGGCGGCGAAGAGGCCACGGGAGGTGACCGGCGACGGGTCACCCGCCCCTCCTTCGGCAGGAGAGCTGCCGAGGGCCCAGCGAGTCTCCCGTCGGATTATGTCGATATCGGTCGTCGTGGTCCCGACGTCCTCCGCCGTGATGTAACGCCCGCGCAGAGAGTCGACGATCCTCCCGTATGCCCTGCAGGAGACGCTCGGTCTTGTCCGTGGCCGGGTTGCCGATGATGACGGCTTTTCCGCCTCCCAGGTCGAGACCGGCGGCGGCCGCCTTGTATGTCATTCCCTTGGCGAGACGGAGAACGTCGACGAGGGCGTCCTGCTCGGTCTCGTACGGAAAGAAACGGGTCCCGCCGAGAGCGGGACCCAGAGCCGTGGAGTGAATGGCGATTATGGCCCGAAGGCCCGATACATGGTCGTAGCCGTAGATGATCTGCTCGTGACCTCCGCGGGCAACCTCATCGAATACGACCAAGTCCGGTCCTCCGTTCTCGAGGGGCGGTTCTCACTCCGCGGCCAATCTTACCTGGACGCCCCTCGCCCGGCCTGTGTGACGGTCGGGCCGAGCTATGCCACCATTGGCGGGTGACCAAGACCGCCCATCTCCGGGTCTACACCCCGGAGAGCTCGGAGGATGGCGACCCTGTGCCTGGATTCGTTCGGGCCTATGGCTTGCTGTCCGAGTCCGAAGGTGATGCCGATTGGGTGGTCGAGTGGAATGGGCAGCGAATGGTGTGCCCACGAAATCTCCGTCTTCGAGTCCTCGAGTCGACCGTTGCGTTCGCGAACGCGTTTCGTGGCCTTGGGGCCGGCCTGATTCCCGAGGAGGCAGCCCGGGCCGCCGACAGCGAGCTTCGCCGATATCACCAGGAACACCCGGGTCATCGCTCCCATGTCCTGACCTCCGCCTGGCATGTCCCGGTCCGCTGGTTCACCGCCTTCCAGCCAGAGGACAAGGAGGTTTATGAGGTCGAAGGCACTCCGAGGATCCGGTTGCGTGTCGATCTCGCGGTCGGGCGGAAGCGGGTCGACCATGCCCTCGGGGTGCTCCGCGGCCTTCAGGTATTTCAAGGCCCCGCCGAGGAGCTCGCCCAGCTATCGGATTGGATCGACAGCTTTCCCGGTGAGTCGATGCTCGAGCTCGACTACTCGACTGTGTCCGACCTGTTCGCCCCGCAGGAGCTGGTCTTCGATGATTCGGTCGAGTTGGTGCGACGCTCTATCGAGGCCCTCGCCGACGGCGACATGATGACGGCGGGGGAGAATTACGGCCGTGTTGTCTCTCGATGGGCGCCCGCTTTCTCGGTCACTTTCAGCAGCTGATCGGGTTGCCAGTGGTCGAGCCGTCGAGGTGACGGGAATAAACGGCGACTGAGGACGTTCTCGATTTGTGAACAGAATCACAAGCTGTTTCCCCTCCTCACGATTTGCGAGGGCCAGTGGAGCCAGTTTCCGCTTCTCCAGCGGACTCCTTCTCCTCCTCAAATGCTCCACTGGCCTCGCAACTCTTCCAATACGGCGTCCCGGTCTTGACCCGTGGCCATGAACGCCTACCATCCTCGCCGACATGACATGCCCACCCACCAGCCCGATCCGCTGCTGCGCTTGTCGCTGTGCGGCCGTGCCGTGTGGGTAGTGATGTCCTGAGTCAGCAAGAGACAGACACACAGAGCCCGCACCGGCACCGGATGCGGGCCTTTTTCGTCATGGGGCCCATCCGGACGAGAGAAGGAGACGGACCATGACCAGCCAGTACGCCAAGCTGAAAGAAGAGCGCGTCGATGCAGAGCTCGACTGCTCGGGTGTCCTCTGCCCTCTACCGGTCTATCAAGCTTCGCTCGCTCTCGGCCAACTCTCGCCCGGACAGGTGCTCAAGTTGATCACCACCGACCCTGGGGCGCTGGAGGACATCCCGGCCCTGGCCAGGCAGACCGGCAACATCTTGCTGGGGGTCGAGCGCGAGGAGTCACGTCAGTTGTTTTGGATCGAGAAGGCGGCGCGGCCATGACCGGCACGATCACGCAATCCGGACCTGATGTCGGACAGGAGCAGCGTCGGCGCCGCATCGCCCTGGTCGCCTCCAAGGGCACGCTCGACCAGGCGTACCCGCCTTTGATTCTGGCCACGACGGCGGCGAGCCTGGGTTGGGAGGCCGGGGTGTACTTCACCTTCTACGGCCTCGACATCATCCACAACGACCGGCTGGAGAGCCTCAAGGTTGCGTCGCTGGCCAACCCGGCGGGCCCGATCCAGCTCCCCAATCTGCTCGGCGCGCTGCCCGGAGCGACGGCCGCTGCAACCAAGATCATGAAGAAATGGATGAGCGACGCCCGGATGCCCACTGTCCCCGAGTTCATCGAGATGGCTCAGGGTCTCGACGTCCGCTTCTTCGCCTGCTCGACGACGATGGGTGTGATGGGCGTGGAGGAGGGAGACCTGATCAAAGGGTGCGAGATCGCGGGTGCTGCCGCGTTCCTCGACTTCGCTGCCGACGCAGACGTTCAGTTGTTCGTCTGAGGTGATCAGCCGGCCAATGAGGCAGCCTGGTCGGGGCCGTTCGGGAGGCTGAGCTCGAAGCGGGTCCACCCACCGCGGCGCCGGTAGACGAGATCCCCACCCATCATCCGCGCCAGTTGTCGGGCGACCGCCAGACCGAGACCGACCGAGTCCGGTCTGGCGTCCGACGACGACTGCGAGCGGTAGTACGGGTCGAAGATGTGCTCGGCGTCGATGCCCCTGACGCCGGGCCCGTCGTCACTGACCACCAGCGAGGCCAGGTTCCTGTGGCTGGAGACCTCGACGCGCACCGTCTTCCCTCCGTAGCGGTGGGCGTTGGTGAGCAGATTCCGGACGATCTGCCTGGTTCGCAACGTGTCGGCCCAAGCCGTCGACGAGTCTCCGACGATCGCCACGTCGAGATCGACTCCGAGGGAATCGACGATCGACCGGCACTCATCGAGGAGGTCGATCGAACGGGGGCTGATCGTCAGGTTGCCGGACGCCGCTCTCTCCGCCGTGAGCAGATCGTCGACCAGCTGGGCAACCTCCTGGCTCTGACTCGAGATCAACACGACCATCTCGGCGATCTCTTCGAGTGTGTACGCCCCGAGACCATCGGCCAACTCACCTGAGAAGCCGACGACTGCGGCCAGCGGAGTGCGGAGCTCATGGCTCACCGTGGCGATGAAGCGGTCCTTGGCCTCGGCCAGCTCCTCCAGACCCTCACGCGCCGACTCCCTCTCCCAATACGCCCCAACCATGTCTGCTGCCCGCATCAGCCCTTCGACCTCGACCTCGGTCCAAACATCGTCCCGCCAGAAGTCGGAGTAGCCCAATGTCCCTACCCATTGGTCCCGGATCATGATCGGGGCCATCAGCTCCGAGCGAATTCCCTCCGCCTCGTAGCGCTCTCGCACCGGCATCGGCAGGTCGCTCACCCGGATCCGTGCCGGCCGGCCCGCGGAGAGGACCTCGATGATCTGTGGGAACTGGCTGTAGTCGCCCTCATCGAAGCTATCCGGCCCCGAGGCGACGTTGTCCCCCAGGGCCTCGGCCACGATCTCCCACGTGACGTTGCCGTCCTCGGCCACCCGATTGATGTCGATATAGGCATAGTCCGCCTCCGTGGCGTCGAGGAGGGCTTGGAGCGCGGCAGTCAACGGCTGCTCGTCACGACCGGTGAGCAAGGCCTGGGAGCAGGTGGCCAGAGCCTTTTGGATGCGCGCCGTGTTGGCCTGATGCTCGGAGGCCTCGGCGAGGGACTGGATCAGCTGCCAGGTGATCCAGATGACCAACGCCTGCCCCGGGATGCCGATCATCAGGCGGGCGAAGGCGACCGAAGCCAGGGGCTTCTCGAGGATCAGGGACGCGATCGTAAAGGCCGCGGTCAGACCGGAGACGAGCACCAGTGGAATGACCGACTTTCCCTCACGTGTAGCCACATAGACCACCGATATGAGGATCAGACAGGCAAGTGTGTATCCGCTGTCGAACCCGGTCGTTTTCCATGCCTCGGTCAGACTGAGGGCACAGAGCGTCAGCGCAGCCGTGGCCACCACAGCCTCGATGCGGCGGTGACGGACCAATTGAAATGTGGCCGTGAGGCCGACAACGGCGTAGGCAGCCAGTCGGTACCCCGCGCCGGGGGCGACGGCAGACGGAGCCCCGTACTCGGCGACAACGCCGAGCGCTGTGGCGACCACGACGGCCAGAAGCACCGCAACACGAAAGCGCGGTGTCATGACCGGCCGGTTGGTCGGTGTCATGCTCTCTCTATCGACAAAACGGGCTTTCGAGTTGAAAGCCCGGCGGGGTCATCCTCCCCGGTACGCCACGCAGTCGATCTCCACCGCCCCCCCGAGGGCGAGGTCGACGCCGCCCACGGTGATCCGGGCCGGGGGATCGTCGCCGATGGCGGCCATGTATGCCTCGTTCATGACCTGGAAGTCAGCCATATCCGAGAGATACACATTCATCTTGACCACATCGCCCAAACCGAGCCCGGTCGCCTCGAGGATCCGCTCGATGTTCCGGATGGTCTGGGTCGTCTCGGGTCCGACCCCTCCCTCGACCAGTTCCGCTGTGTCACCCAGAGTCCCCAGGCTCCCCGCGACGTGGACGAAATCACCCGCGATGACGGCGTGGCTGAACGATGGGACACGGGCGAGCCCTTCGACGACGACCTTTTCCATGTCATGACCTCCTGACCAATAGAGTCGCTGTCCTGCGACGAGGAAGGTAGTGAGCGACGATCGCCCGACCGGATGGGGTGGGGACCCGGTTCAGCCGCCAGATCTCCGGGAGGTGACCGAGGCGGCGGGTCGCATCGAGGGTCTCGTCGTGCGAACTCCCCTCCTCCCGCTCCACAGCTACGAAGCCGCATCCGACATCTACCTCAAGCCAGAAGTCCTGCAGCCGGTGGGATCGTTCAAGATCCGGGGCGTCGGCAACTGGGCACTCAGTCTCAGCGACGAAGGGAGACAGCGCGGGATCGCCACCACCAGCGCCGGAAACACCGCCATGGCGCTGGGGTATATGGGTCGACTCCTCGGGGTGCCGGCACGGTGCCATGTTCCCGACTCCCTCCACCAGTCGAAACGGGAGGCGCTCGCCGCCTACGGGGTCGATCTCGTCCACGTCTCGATGACGGAGCTGATGCGGTTCATGTTCGAGGAGGCATGGCGAGAGGACCCGCACAGCTATCTCAACCCATGGGGTGAGCCGCTGATGGTTGCCGGCCACGGGACGATTGGTGTCGAGATCTTCGAGGAGCTTCCCGACCTCGACTCTGTCTTCGTCCCGGTTGGCGGAGGGGCCCTTCTTGGTGGCGTTGCTTCGGTTCTGAAGATTCTCAAGCCATCCATCCGCGTCTTCGCGGTGCAGTCCCGAGTCAACTCGGCGCTCGCCGCGGCGTTCGAAGCCGGAGGTCCGAAATGGATCGACTGGCAGGACACGATCGTCGAAGGCGCATCCACACCTGTGATCACAGACGAGATGTTCCCGATGCTGCGTCGGCTCGTCGACGACCTCGTCCTGGTCGGCGAGGAAGAGGTGAAGGCCGCCATGAGCCTTCTCGCCCGCGGCAACAAGTTGGTGACCGAAGGCGCAGGTGCTGCCTCCGTGGCGGCCGCCTTGGCGACACCGGTCGAGGCAAGGGGCCTGAGCGTCTGCATCGTGAGTGGCGGGAGTGTGGATCGTGCTCTCTTCGCCAGGGTCGTGGGAGAAAACGGGGCGACCCCCATCGGTAGCCTCCCTTGATGCACCGGTTGACCTCCGCCGTGGCTGCGCTGATCGCCATCGCGGCGTGCACCGGCGATTCGGCGACGACATCGACAGTCGTCGACCGAGACCACCGCCCCTGAATCGACCCAGCCCCTACCCACCGATGTGTCGGACCTGCCTGGCCGGCTCGTGGTCGTCGACGACAGCGGCAACGTCGTCACCATGAATCCCGACGGCTCTGATCCCGCTGCCATCACCGACGACGGCGGCAACGCCGCCGGATACCGGCAGCCGGCCTTCTCCCCGGTAGCCGACACCTTGGCGTGGTCGGAGATCAATGCCGATGGATCGGGCCTCGGCTCGAGCGACCCGCGGGGTGAGGGTCGTGTCTCGGTCCCCATGACTGCCCCTCCCTTCTACCTGTTCTGGTCGCCCGACGGCAACGGGATCGGTGTGTTGCACAACGGCGTCCAGGGGACGATCGAGTTCGAGATGGTCGATGTCGGCGCGACATCATCCGAGGTGGTGGCGCAGGGGTCTCCCTTCTACTTCTCGTGGAGCCCTGACAGCAGCCAGGTTGCCGCCCATGTCCAATCGGAGTTCTTCGGGACCATTGCTCTCGACGGCGAGGGAGTGGATCTCGGCGCCACCGCCCCGGGGTACCAGGCCCCGCATTGGATCCCGGCCGGGATCCTGCATCTTTCTGCCGACGGTCTCGAGTTGCGTCAAGTTGACGGGGAGGCCCGTCTGCTGGCCACTGTCCCCGGACCGATCGCGTTCGTAGCCAACCGCCAGGGCACCAGAGTGGCGGTCCAGTCCTTCGTCGAGGAAGAGACCCCTCCCGGCCTCAACGCTGCGATCACAGAGACACCTGCGATCCCTTCCAACACGGTCGTGGTCATAGACATCGAAAGTGGCGAGATGTCCGAGGTGGTCGCCTCCACTTCGATAGGCCTGTTCTGGAGCCCCGATGGCGAGTCGCTGCTCCTCCTCAACCCTGACGAAGGTGGCGCCGCCGAGCTGGCGACCATCGTTTGGCGAGCCGGCAGCACGACCGAGCTATCGACCATGTCACCAGATCAGGCGTTTGTCGCCGACGTGCTCCGCTTCTTCGACCAATACGGCCAATCGCTGCAGTTGTGGTCGCCGGATTCGGCGGCGTTCGCCCTGCCCGGGGCCATCGACTCGGATCCCGGAATCTGGGTCCATCCCGTCGCCGGTGGCGACCCGGTCAATGTTCACGACGGGTCTTGGGTCTCCTGGTCCAGCCTGTGAATCTCAAGTCGCCCCCAGCCTGAACGCCCCCGGCGTTGAATGTGATTCCGATCGCCGTGACCGCTGCCCTCGGCATGCCGGGCACGGTCATAGTCTCGCCGGCTCCTTCTTCCGTGACTGCCGCCAGGCGGGGATGTAGAGGGGGGCAGCGGCCGCCAGGACCACGGCCCCGACGATCGTGGCGGTGCTCAACGACGTCGCCTCGGCGATGGCCGTCAGGGCGATGAGGCCGAGGGCGCCGGCCGACAACCCTGCCATGGAGTTCAGAGAGGAGACGGTGGCGCGGAAAGTCCCCTCGACCTGACGGTGGAGGAGAGTCATGTGGATCGGATTGGAGGCGCCGTGGACCACGTAGGCCGCGAGATAGGCCGCGATGACGCCGGGCACGCCGGCGGACAGGCCGATGCCCAACACCGCGATCCCCTGGAGCACTCGCAGCAGCATGGCTGCCGGAGCCAGGCCGATACGACGTCCCAGCCAGGGCACCGTCGCCGCCCCCGCTGCCGACATCAGCCAGGCGGCGGATGCCGCAGGCCCTGTGATCGCGGCGGCCTGGTCCGCGTCGCCGAGGATCTCGGAGAGGCGGAGCGGGGTGAAGGTCTCGAACGTGGCCATCCCGAAGCCCCAGAACAGCTCGACCGAGACGATGGCGAGAAGAACGCGGTTGTCACGAAGCAGGCGGAGGCCACCTCTGATCGCGGCCGGGGTCTCCCGGGCGGCCCGTGTCGCAGCCTGCCAGCCCTTCTCGGCGCGGATCTCGGTCATCAGGATGACGACACCGGCGAGGCCGAGCAGCTGCAGACCCAGGGAGACGACGACAGGAGTGGCGAGCGGCTCGAGACCTCTGATCGGGTCCAGGGTCACGAGCAGCCCGCTGAGCAGCGCGCCGGCGGCAATGGCGACGCCAAGGGCGATCCCGGCACCACTGAGCCCTCGTTGGATCTCTGCGTCGGGATCGGCGGCGTGGGCCGCATCGACATACCAGGCCTCCAACGGGCCGCTGTCGAGGGCGCGAAACACCCCTTGCAGGGCAAATGCGGAAAAGAACGCAGCGAAGGAGTCGGCGAAGAGGTAGATGGCGACCGAAGCCATCCCGACGAAAGATGAGGCGATGAGGACCCGCTTCCGGCCGAGCGAGTCGGCCAGGCCACCAGTCGGCAGCTCGAGAAAGAGGACGACCAGCCCCTGTCCCGCGGCGGCCAGGCCCAGCTGGCTCAGCGAAAGCCCGCGCTGGGCGGGCAGCAGGATGAATACCGGTATCAGGAGGCCCGTAGGCAGCCAACGCATCGCGACCAGCGTCAGGTAGCGCCGTCGCACCGCCTCCGCGGTCAGAGCCTGTGTCATATTCGCCCGTCCGGCTGGGGGAAGGCGAAGGTGCAGAAGATGATCCGGGCAGGATCGGCCCCGGGCTCGAGCCTGCGGTAGCGATCGATCACCGCGGTCAATTCCTTGCCGAGATCGCGGAGTTGATCGGCGGATAGCTCGAGGAGGTAATCCGAAGATCCGGCCGCATCCCGCCACGCGACTGGCCAGTCCCACTCCGATGCGAACCATTCCTCGGCGAACACCTGGAACCGGCGCAGCGACTCGCCGTGCAGCCATTCCGCTGCTGCGATCCCGTCCGGGTCTTCGTCGAGGTCGCTGGTGAACCAGGAGTGCATCTCGTGGGTGGGTCGCCACCATCGCTCCCTGCCTTTTCCCTCACCGGTTTCCTCGACCAGACCAACGGAGGCCAGTTTTCGCAGGTGATAGCTGGTGGCTCCGGTGTTGGTGCCGAGGACATTGGCGAGGGTCGTCGCCGTTGCCGGTCCGTTGAGGCGCAGTTCGCCGAGAAGGCGGCTCCGAAGCGGGTGGGCGAGAACCTTGAGGGCCGTGGGGTCGAGACGGGGGTAGGGACGGGTTGTGGTCACAGCATGCACAATAACTATGCAAAGGAAATGTGCAAGCTAGAATTGTCTAGCTTGCCGGGACGATCAAGTCGAATGACTCCCGGGGCATCACCTCGGCGAAGTACCACTGCTCGGCGTCGTCCCAACGTCGATTCCAATCCAGCCGGAAGCCCTCACCTTCACGGTGCACCAGCCGCTTCCTTCGCAGGTCGGCCGGAGCATCGACGAGAACTCGCAGGTCGAACAGCTCGGCGAGCTCAGGACGGGCGCTATAGGCGCCATCGAGGATGACGACCGGAGCCGGGTCACAGGTGACAGTCCGGTCGGAAAGGCTGCCGTCATCGGCCTCCCAGTCGTAGGGGCGCCAGGACGCCGCCTCACCCCTCGCCAGCTTCTCGAGCACCGAATGCTGTCTTCGCCAATCGATGCAATGCCCGGCCTTCTCGGCGGCGCTCATCGCGTCCCAGGTCTCGGCGGTCCCGCCCGAGTAGAAGTCGTCGCCATCGATCACGACCGCTCCGACCAGCGGAGCGACCGCCGCGGCCAAATTCGACTTCCCGGCCGCGCTCCGCCCATCGAGGGCGACGAGAATGGGATCCGGTCGCTCGGATGCGACCTCACGGATACGGCCCGCCAGCACCGAGACTGCGTCCATCGTCGGTCAGAGGAGCGGGACTATGGCGTCGATCTCGACCAGGAATTCAGGGCTCGCCAGCGAGGACACCACCAGCAGAGTGTTGGCCGGCGGTGGGGCGGGGAAGAACTCATTCCGGACTTCGGCTACCGGACCACGATCCTCGAGACGGGTCAGGTAGAGGGTGGTACGGGCCACGTCGGCCATCCGGCCTCCGGCCGCCTCGATCACGCGTTGCAGATTGGTCAGGACCTGACGGGCCTGGGCCGCGGCGTCATCACCCCCGACGAGCTCTCCTTTCTCGTCGAGGGCGACCTGACCGGCGACGAAGAGAAGGCGTCCCGACGTGACGATCCCGTGGGAGTAATGCCCGGCCGGGGCCGGGTGCCCCGGAACATCGACTGCTGCTCGTTCGAATTCTTCAGCGATTCGTCCAACTTATCAGTCTCCCCTTGACGCCGATTGCGGAATGCGGTACCGTAGTCAATCAATCGATTGATAAAGGAAACAGTTGAATAATGATGATCGATCCGTCGGCTGAGGATCGTCTCGATCGAGCATTTTCCGCCCTGGCCGACCCGGTGCGGCGGCGAATCATCGCCAGGCTGAGTCGGGGACCGGCAACGGTCAACGAGCTCGCCGAGCCGTTCGAGATCACCAAGCAAGCGGTGTCGAAACACATCCAGGTGCTCGAACAAGCCGGTCTGGTTACCCGGAGCCGCGATGCGCAACGGCGGCCGGTGCATCTGGACCCGGCCCAGCTGGAGGCAATGACCGCCTGGATCGATCGATATCGGCTGCTACACGAGGAGGAGTACCGGCGTCTCGACGCCGTGCTCGAGGACATGGAAAAGGAGAAACGGAAATGACCAACCCATTACAGGTCAGCGCACCAGAAGGCCTGCCCTTCATCGACTTCGAGCGTGAGTTCGACGCTCCGGTGGACGCCGTGTTCCGGGCGCACAAGGAGCCGGATCTCGTCAAGCAGTGGATGGGACCGCGCGATTACGACACGGACATCGAGATCTATGACTTCCGGACTGGGGGCCGCTGGCGCTTTGTGCACCGAAACCAGGAGGGCGAGGAGTACGCATTCAATGGCGTCTTCCATGTCGTCCGCGAGAACGAGTTCGCCATCCAGACCTTCGAGTTCGAGATGTTCCCGGAGGCAGTGAGCATCGAGAGTCTCACGTTCGAGGATTTGGGGGACGGGCGCGCCCGCGTCCGTGGTCACGCCACCTACCCCTCCCTCGAAGCAAGAGATGGCATGGTGAGCGAGGGAATGGAGACCGGGATGAGCGATGGATATCAGCGTCTCGACGATCTGCTGGCCACGCTTCTGGCCGAAAGGAGCTGACCCTATGGACTGGACCCTGGAAGTGGTGCTCCTCCCGGTGAGTGACGTCGACCGGGCGATCGAGTTCTACCGGGACAAGGTCGGATTCGACCTCGATCACGACACCAGGACCGATCAGATGCATGTAGTGCAGCTGACACCCCGGGGTTCGGGCTGTTCGATCGTCCTCGGAGACCTCGACGCACATCGCGAGATGTCCCCCGGATCGATGCGAGGTCTCCAGTTGGTGGTTGCTGACGCCGGGGCGGCCCGTCAAGAGCTCATCGATCGGGGGGTGGAGCCGAGCGAGATCGTCGTCTTCGACGACCGCGATGGGGGAACCTTCTTCGGATTCAGCGATCCCGATGGAAACACCTGGTCGGTGCAGCAGATCAAGGCGCGTGCAGAGAAGCCGCTCATCCCGCACGAGGCGAGAGGCCGCTTCGGGGAGGACATGACGATCTGACGCGTATCCTCGGCGGATGGCTGCCGACCTGATCTTCCAGTTGGTGAACGATCCCTGGACGTGGGGGCGTGGGTTCGCCGTTCGCTGGGTCGCCTGGTTTCTGTTCATGGCCTTTCTCGCCCTGTTGGCTTTGGGAGTGGCGTTGCTGTGGCGACGGGGGGCGAGTGACACCAAGGTCGAGCGGAGCGCCGGGGACGAAGCACTCGACGTGGCCCGTCTCCGTTACGCCCGGGGCGAGATGACCCGAGAGGAGTTCCTCCAAGTCACCGAAGACCTGGGCGGCCCTGAGCCACCACCGGCCGAATAGATGAGTGTGGGCCGGGTCCTCGGGATCGTGATCGTGCTGGTCGCGGCCGGTCTCGGCATTGCCCTTGCCCTCGGAGCGTTTGAGGAGGATCCGCCCTCGATCACGACTGCAGCGGTCGGAGCAACGACTGTCACACCGGTCTCGTCGCCGGCGTCGACCACATCGGAGCCTGTCTCCACCATTCCCGGGACACCCACTCCGTCCCACGGCGACCCGGAATCAGCGGTCGACGGTCACCTGCCGGTCGAGGGTCCCGATGACCTCGAGGACCAGTGCGGGGTGGTCGTTGTCACGGAGTGACCGGCGAGAGGGCGCAGCCTCAGTCGAGCGCAGATAGGAAGGCGAGCACGCGCCTGGTCATCAGCTCGGCCGCGGCCTTGTCATACCAGGGCAGAGATGCATCCGCGAAGACGTGCACGTCGCCGGGGTAGAGGAACAACTCTGCTTGGTCGGTGGAGTCGACCAGGGCTCGCGCCGCATCGAGGTCGCCCTCGCCGGCGAATATCGGGTCGGCGTCCATCCCGTGCACCTGGACCGGCACGCCGTTGGGCCACCCGTCACCAAACTCGTCGACCGGGAGGCAGGAGTCGAAGAACAGCGCGCCCCGCGCCCCCTCCCGGGTTTGGGCGAGTTGCTGGGCAGGCATCACGCCCATCGAGAATCCCGCATAGACCAGCTCCGGCACCAACAATTCGGCCTCGACGACGCCGCGGTCGAGGATGGATCCGAACCCAACTGCTTTGGCGTGGGCCATGCCCTCCTCCAGCGTCGGGAAGGTATGACCGTCGAACAGGTCGGGGGTGTGGACGACGTGCCCGGCGGCACGCAGCTCGTCGGCGAAGGCCCTGATCCCGGCGGTGAGACCCATTACGTGGTGGAACAACACGATTTCGGCCATAGTCTCTTCCTCCTCGTCTAATGATCCAGAATTCTGGAACAATCGGGAAGGTTAGTCTGAACAGTGATGGCCATCAACCCCGCCGTGCCCGATTACGAATTGGCCGACACCATCGAGCTCACCGACCCGAGCCAGGTGCAGGCCATCGGCAACCAACTACGAACGACGATCCTCGGCCTGCTCCACGAGCGGGCCGCCACCGTGACCGAGATCGCCAGCGCGGTTGGCCGGGCAAAGAGCACGGTCGCCTACCACGTCGACGTCCTCCACCAGGCTGGCCTGGTTCGAGTAGTGCGGACCCGTCGGGTGCGAGCTATCGAAGAGCGCTATTACGGGCGGACGGCGCGGATGTTCTACGTAGGGGTGGGGAAGGGCCCCGACGATACGGCGCTGCCTTTGGACTTCAACGACTTCGATGTCGCCGCCCAGGAGTCCCAATCGGCCTATCAAGCCCACCGGTTGTGGTCCTTCATCCGACACGCTCGGATCCCGCCCGAGCGGGCCGTCGAGTTCTGGACCGAGGCCATGGCGTTGGTGCACGATTTCGACCTGCTGCCCCGTTCGGGGGACACCGCCTACGGGTTCGCAGTCGGGCTCTACCCGATCCCGGATTATCCGTTGCTGCCCGCCCCGGAGGAATGACCCGGCCGAGACTCTTGGGCAGTCCTTGCTCAGATGCGCTCTCATGGTCCGCAAATTCAGTCCTGGTCTTGGACCAGGGCCAGCACCTCGGAAGCTGCGCCGTCGGGGTCGTCGAGGTAGATCTCATGTCCCCCTTCGAGCTCTACTTGGCGGGCGTCGGGACTGGCCTCCAGCCAGGTCGCCTGGTCCTCCATGCCCCCAAAGCCTTGGGTTGCAGTGACCACGGTCAGGGGGGCGGGGAACGTCACCGGATCGTTGGCGAACCTGCCCTCGAACTCCGGGACGATGTCCAGGTGTTCCAGATTCGTCGGGTGGTCCCAGGCGATTTCGGGGATCATGGCTACCGACAGGCTGGCGTCGGGCGCCGGTACATCGAGCAGCACCACGCCAACCACATCCTCGGGGTAGGTGGCGGCGTAATAGGTCGACACCATGCCGCCAAACGACGATCCAACCATGACGTACGGCCCGTCGACGCCCGCCGCATCGAGCAGGTTGTGAAGATCGTCGATGACATCGTCCGCGCTGCGCGGCTCGTTCGGAGCCGGGTCGCTCCCGTCCCAACCGGCGCGGCCGTACGCACACACCCGGGTGTTCTCGGCGAGGGCTCGCGTGAAAGCGGCCCCCCTCCCGCCGAAATCGGAGATGCCGGAACCGTCTGGGTGCCCGGATTCCAGGACGACCGTGGGACTGCCCTCTCCCCAGCAGGTCAGGTTGAGCCGGCGCCCGTCGTCGGCTACCTCGTACAAGCCTTCGATCGTCGGGCTGGCGAGCGCGTCTGGTGCCGATGATGCTGGGCTCGCCGTCTGTCGTCGTTCCGGTCGATGCGATGACCACCTCGCCTCGCTCCCATGGCCCGGAGGCAAACGCGGATAGGGCCCAGGCGTACGCATCGGCGCAGGCGTCGACGCAATCCTCGGGTAGCGATACCTCGAAGGTCACGACCTCGCCCTCCACGGTGTAGTCGACGACGAGATCACCGTCGTAGCCAAACTCGGAGGCGTGGGATGGAAAGGCCACTGTGTCACTATCGACGACCTCGAAATCACCATGGTCGACTTCCTCGCCGTTCTGGTCGTGTGATCCGAACGCATTGGCCGTCGTGAAGAAGTGGTCGTGCTCGAGCGGTCCCTGCGCCCCTTCACACGGGTCCCCGGAGGTCGGGCCCGGCTCACCCCCGAAGAAGTTCCCCTGAAGCCAGCCGAGGTGCGTTTCGGCCAGTCCGGCCTGCTCGAACGCGGCGAGCATCTCTTCACAGGTCTGTGCCCGGTGCCAGGATCCAATCAACGGCGTCGTGTCGTCTGCCGAAGTGGTCACGGTCGCCTCGGTCGTCGTTGGAGGGACCTCGGGATCCGCCTCCTCACTGCATGCGACGCCGACGGCGAGGATGACGACTCCGGCGATCCTGTGCATCTGCCGTCTCTTCGAGGTCGTCAATCTCGACCTCGTCCGGCGCGTCGCAGCTGAATGGAGGCCACCCACATCGACGCGAAACGTAGCATCGACTCGGCGACGGGGACGGCGTGATGGCGGAGGGCGCGACCTCCTACGACCAGACTGGGGGTATGACGCTCACCGGAAGACGTTTGCGGACGCCCCGTGCGGCGGCGATAGCCGGAATCGCCTTCGCCCTCCTCGTGGGAAGCGCCTACGTCCTGATCCGCCTCTCGATACCGCAGGATCCCGGGGAGAGCCTATGGCTCGCTGAGAACGCAGGCACGGTGCGGGTGGCGTTGGGCCTCATCCCGTTCGCCGGGATCGCTTTTCTCTGGTTCATGGGAGTCGTTCGAGACCGCATTGGTGATTATGAGGATCGGTTCTTCTCGACCGTGTTCTTCGGCAGCGGCCTCCTCTATCTGGCGATGGTCTTCGTGTCAGCTGCAGCAGCGAGCTCCCTGCTGGCCGCATATGCCGAGATCCCCGATCGGATTGTCGACTCCGGGATCTACACCTTCGGCCGTGACCTCACCCACCGGGTCAGCAACATCTACTCGATGCGGATGGCGGCGGTCTTCATGCTGTCGCTGGCGACCATCGGGATCCGAACGAGGAGGATCCCCGTTTGGCTCGACATCGCCACATACTTCCTGGCCCTCGTCCTTCTCTTCGTAATCAACGTCAACCTCTGGGTGGTACTCGTCTTCCCGGCGTGGGTTTTGCTGATCTCCGTGTACTTCCTCATCGTCGCTGGGCGTGCGACCGAAAGCAGCCGAGGACTCGGGGCAGAGAATGCCGGTTGATTACACCCTCGGCCGATGTCGTGCCGCGACGTGGATGTCTCAGAAGCCAGATCGTGGAAGACCGCCTGTTGACGGCTCGATTGGTGGTCGCTGTTTGCGATAGGAATTCTTGACGAGGATCTTTCCGTCGCTCACGGTCAGAAAGTCACAGCCGTTGACCTCGAGGCGGCGCCCATCGGGCAAAGTGGCTGTGAGGGTCCACTCGGATACCCCGTAATCGGGCCCAAGGAGGTAGTGGCGCCCGTTGCTCCACTCTGCGTCCGGCATCGAACCGAAGACCTCACTGAACGCCTCCTTGACCTCGGTGTAGCCCTGGTACCGCTTTCCGCAGACCTCGTCGCCACCGGACGCTTCGAACACGCAGCCTTCATCGAAGAGATCCATCAGAGCATCGAGATCGTGGCGGTTCCAAGCCTCGGTGTGTCTGATGAGAAGGTCCAACAGGTCCGGTTGCGTCACACCACCTCCTCGGTCTGAACGCTCTGATCATCGCAGAGTCCGATGTCGGCCCCGTTTCAACGCACCGGCTAGGTGAGCGAGGCGGCGAACAGCTCCCATTGGCCCGGAACCCCACGCAAGCTCACCGAACCGAGAGGAGCGAAACCGAGATCGGTGCCGGTGGCGAGATCGAGGACGGTCCGGGTCACCACCACCTGATGCGCCGAGGCTGATCCCAGAGCACGGGCTGCGATGTGAATGGCGATGCCGCCGACATCGGCGTCGCGTACTTCGATCTCACCGGTGTGGATGGCGGCCCTCATCTCGAGTCCCAGCCGAGCGACGGCGTCCCGGAGATCGAAGGCGCAGCGGAGAGCCCTGGTAGGCGCATCGAACGTGGCCAGCACTCCGTCTCCGGTGCTCTTGACGAACCGGCCCATCCATCGTTCGACCTCGGAGCGGGCCACCTCGTCGTGACGGTCGATGAGACGTCGCCAGGCGCGGTCGCCGAGCTGTGCCGCCCGCCCGGTTGAATCGACCAGGTCGGTGAACAGCACGGAGGCCAGCACCCGATCCACGTCCTGGGCAGCCTGCAGGGAGCGAACCTGTTCCTGGGTCCAGGCAAAGTCCGCCACGTATCGGCTGGTGGGCTCCTCTCTCTGGGGCTGGTAGGTCAGGAGAACAACTCCGGAGCTGAAGGTCTGCGTACCGACGAGCTGCAGATAGTGGGTATCGATCCCGTCGCGGAACATGTGCTTGCCGGATCCCAGGATGGTGGGGTAGATCAGCAAGCGGTATTCGTCGACGAGGTCGTGCTTCAGGAGAAGGTCGACGAGGTCGGGGCTGCCGTAGACGACGAGGTCACCACCCGGCCGCTTCTTGAGGTCGATCACCTGAGCGACGACATCGCCGCTGATCAGTGTCGAGTTGTTCCAGTCGGCTCTTGTCAACGTGTTGGAAACCACATACTTGGGGATCCCGTTCACACGCTCGGCGAGCTCCTCATCACCGGTGGCCGTCGGCCAGAAAGCGGCCCAGATCTGATACGTCTTCCGGCCCAGAAGGTAGGCGTCAGCGGTGAAAGCCTGGTGCCGGTTGTATCGCTCGTCGTCTTCGTTCTGAACCCGCAGCGCCCAGGCGTTTCTGCCATCGCGGTGCTCGTCGAATCCAGGCGCTTCGATCACACCATCCAGGGTGACGAACGCGGTGACGACCAGCTGCACAGCTATGCATTGTGCCTTGGGTGGCAGAGAATCGTCGACCGGAGCCGGCCGCCTAGGTCGTCAGGAGGCAGGGTGCGCGTCGGGGGGGCCGGTGAGCACCGTGGGGACATACTCGAGCAGCTGGATCTTTTCGTCGAACGTCCGGCTGGCCACCATCTCGAGGGCGACATCGGGGTAGCCGTCATAGATCCGCTCCCGGCCGGTTTTCCCGGTGATCACCGGGAAGACGACGACCCGGAAACGGTCCACCAGGCCCGCCTCGAGAAGCGACCGGCACAATGTGAGGCTGCCAAGCGTGCTCATACTGGTGCCGTCCCGCTTCATGGCACCCACGGCCTCGACCGGATCCCCGCTGACCAGCTGGGTATTGGCCCACGACAATGGGGCCTCCAAAGTCGAAGAGAAGACCACCTTGGGCGCTCTGGTGAGTTCGGCCATGGCCGCGTCCTCGTCGGTTGCCTCCGCCGACTCCGATGCCTCGGATTCGCTGGCGAATCCGTACATCAGTCGGTACGTGTTCGCCCCCATCAAGATCGTGTAGTCGCGGTCGGGCCGCTCGTCGAGCCAGGCGAGATACTCGGGGCTCTGGAGTCCCCACCAGCCGGGCCAGCCTTCAGCGGAGGCGTAGCCGTCGAGTGAGATGATGAAGTCCACTATTAGTTCCTGCATGATCCTCTCCTCCTGTGGTGGCGGGATCGTTGATTAACCGGACGAGCTTTCAGATCGGCCTCACGTCGAGATGCCAGATGGTTCGACCGACATTGGCGTCGTTCGGCGAGGGCGGAAGGCGAGGATTACCGCGCCCAGTCCGAAAAGGGCCACCAGCAGGCCGATCCAGCCACCCGCGACAGGGATCGAAGTCAGGGCCACGACGACGGCCAGGCCGATGATCAAGGCAACCCAGCGACGTGCCGTCGAGTCCAACGAGAACGCGATGCTCCCCAGCGCCATGCCGACCCAAGCGGGTGCGCCGAAGACGGTGGCGAGGAAGAAGATGAAGGCCAGTACGGCGACCGCCACCACGGCGGCGAAGATGATCGCTCCGACCAGATCGCTGAGTCCCACGAGCCCCACGCCGATGGCCAGCAGGACCGCCACCAGGATCACCAGAAAGACCAGGACGCCGAACGCGATCACACCGACGAAACCGATCCCCAGAGACGCCCAAGGCCTCTGCCTCAGCGTCTGGGTCGGTTCCTCGACATACCGGGGCGCAAGCCAGAGGAACAATGCGGCGACCAGCAGGAGGCTGATGAACCGCTGCAGGGCGTCCACGATCCGATCGGCGGTTGTGGGAGCTTCGACCTCTCGGATCGTCACCTCCTCGGTCCCCATGACGGTCCCCTGGGAGTCGTAGTCGCCAGTGGCGCCGAGAACGTCACCGCCGACCGTCCCGTTCATCGTCATCCGACCACTCCCGAACACCAGGTCCTCCCCCACCTCGCCCGAATCGGAGATAGTGGTCTGTCCCGAGGCGATGAACAGGTCTTCTCCGATCGATCCGCTCACCGTTGTCTGTCCGGCGGCGACCCTCGCGTCGCCCCCGACCTCTCCCGAGATGTCCACCGCTCCGCCCGAGGCCATGAGGTCGCCGGTGACCTCACCCGAGATGGTCACCTGGCCGGCCGCTGCGATCAGGTCACCATCGACACTGCCTTCGATGAGGACCCGCCCTCCCGATGCATAAAGGTCTCCATCGACCGTCTCCTCGGCCGAGATGGTGATCTGGCTTCCCGACTGGATCTTGCCGCCGAGCTGGGTCTCCTGTGCTACGGCGACCGAGGCTCCGGTCACGACGAGTAGCGAGACAATTCCCAGCCACCTGAGGCGCCTGCTGCGGCGATTGGCTCGGGCCATCGGACCGTCCTACCCAGCGTTGACTCGGGGTAAACCCGATGACATGGAAAGGTCAGGGTTGAGGCAGACCTTTGGCTATGGCGAGTGCTCCACCATCGAGGCCCAGGACATGTGAAGTTGCCGGATATGAGGCGGCGGGATGAGGTCAGAGGTGAGCAGAGCCAGGAGTTCGTCGTCGATCCCAAGCCGGACAAGGCGGGTCACCTCCTGCCAATCCTCCCGCTCTGCGGGGTCGGCTTCGTCCCCCATCTCAACCACCTCGAGCAGCCGCTCCGGCACGAAGGCAGGTCCGATTCGCTGCCACGCCGAGGCGTACATCTCTGCCCGGACAGGGAGCATCTCGAAGGCGGCGCGCCAGGCCCCGGCGTGGAAGGACTCCTCGATCGTCCCTCGTGCCGCTGCCAGCCGGACCCGATCGTCATCGGTAAGTGCTCGGGCCCGTTCTACCAGGGCGTCGATCATCTTCTGAGTCTGGTCTCGGTCGATCATTCGAACGTCGCTCACGCACCCTGATTGCGCATCAGTCGGAGGTGTAGGTTATCTCTCCTCTGCAACAGAGAAGGAGGGCACATGGCCGCCATCAGCCGTCGCGACTTCTTGCAGAAGGGCGCCGCCGTGGTCGTCGCGACTCTCGGTTCCACAGTGGGGCCGTTCGTTGGTTTGTCCGCCCGCGCTGCCAATGCAGGGCCCAAGTTCGCCGCACAGAACGGGGGTTATGGTCCCCTGATTGCTGGGCGCGACCTGCGGGACGGCGTAGAGCGCTTGTTCCTGCCGGAGGGCTTCCAGTATCGGTCGTTCGGAGTCCGGAACACCCCGCTGACCGAAGAGTCGACTTTGACCCCTGGCCGTCATGACGGGATGGCCGTGTTCTCCTGGAAACAAGGGAAGGTTCGGATCGTTCGGAATCACGAGCAGACCCAGCCGAATCCGGTGGGCGCCTTCGGGGACCTCAGCCATGCCTACGATCCTGCCGCTCCCGGGGGCACCACCACGCTGGAGATCTCCCCCACCGCCGACGCGGTCAGCAGTTGGGTGAGCCTCAATGGCACAACGTTCAACTGTGCCGGTGGCGCCAGCCCGTGGGGGACCTGGCTGACCTGCGAAGAAACTCCTAATGGGGTGGACCAGCAGCGCAGCTTCCTGATCGGGCCCAATGACCCGGACGATCTCACCTACACCCAGAAACACGGCTACCTGTTCGAGGTCCCGGTCTCGCGGGGACCCGGTGAGCTGGAGGTCGCCGATCCGATCGTCTCGGCTGGGCGTTTCGCTCATGAGGCCGCCGCCGTCGACCCGGAAACTGGCGATGTGTACATGACGGAGGACGACTTCGCATATGCATCGGGTTTCTACCGCTACCGCCCGCCCAATCGGCCTGACGAGGACAAGCGGATTGCCGATGGAGGTGCTTTGCAGATCCTGGGCGTGATTCCTCCCGGCGCCTCCGAACCGGTGACCATGGATCTTCACGCCGACCAGGCTCCAGGAACCACCTATCAGGTCGCTTGGATCCCAATCGAGGTTCCCGACCCGGAATTCGCGCCTGGCCTGAGCAACGACGAAGCAGCACGCGTGGTCTTCCAGGAGGGGGAGTCAAAAGGGGCGGCCCGATTCTCTCGCCTGGAGGGGATGGACTACTTCGACGGGAAGATCTTCTTCGTCTCTACCGAGGGAGGCGGCCCCTTCGACTCGGATCCACCCCCCAACGGGAGCGCCGGCTTCGGTGGCGGGTATGGCCAGGTCTGGATGTACGACATCACCAATGAGACATTGACCCTGGTGTTCGAGTCACCGGGGCCGGATGTGCTCGATTTCCCTGACAACATCATTGTTTCACCACGTCGCAAGAGCGTGATCCTCTGTGAGGACAGTTCGGCGGGCAACATGCTCCGCGCCCTGACGAGAGACGGGCTCATATTCGACTTCGCCCTGAACAATGTGGCAAGCGGGGTCGACGAGTTCTCCGGAGCCACCTTTGGGCCCGGGGGTCAGGTGCTCTATGCCAACATGCAAGCCAACGGCATTACTTACGCCATCTGGGGGCCCTGGAGTAACGGTCTGATCTAGCCAGGATCGGGGATCTCGGCCCACACCTCACGAAAACCAACGAAGTGGGCCCCCGGAACTCCGGGGGCCCACTTGTTTGTCATGGGCGTTGGTGCCCCAAGCCGGTACTACTTCTTCTTGTCGTGCCTCGCAGTCCCAATCTGAGAGCACGAGCATGCCGGGAAGCGAAGTAGATGCGTCCGTGAGAGTGTCTCCCCCATCGATATCGATGTGGTACTGCTGGACGTTCTGTAGGACCTTTGTCGGGCCCTCCGAGATCGTCGTTGTCGCTCCTCCCGCGGTGACCAACACCGTGATGTTGGCTGCTGCCGCTCCTCCGGTCTGGTTGTTCACGAAATGAAGGTTGACTGTTCCTTCACAGTCAAACGTCATGTTCGTGTGCGGCTCATGTAGGTCCGCAGCACCTGCCGGGATCATCAGAGCGACTGACAGTCCCAGCGCGAGCGAGAGCGCGATAAGGCGTCTCTTCATGGTTCCCCAACCCTTCCTCTATTCCCTCCCCACGGTCAGTGGGCTTGGGGAAAACTCTACACCAACAACGCGGAGAGTGGTCAAGATGTTTCAGCGGTCGACGGGGTCTCCGCAAGTCGATCAGGGTTCGGGCCCCACTTGGGTGATCGTGGCGAAACGGTTCTCTCCGTCAGTAGTGAGTTCGAAGTCGATCCAGGTTGTGTTGTTTTCCTTGTTCGACTCTTCGAACCAACCTTCGGCATCTGCCTCCGCCCAGATTCGGTAAGCCCCGTCCGGGAGGTCGGTGATATCGATGGATTGGCCCGGCAGATTGAACCCATAGACGTCGGCCCACCCCGGAGACAAACCCATGCGAATCTCGGTGGCGTTCTCCTCTCCACACTCGTGCACGTCGAATCGGGGGTCCTCGTCGCCAAAGCCCATCGAGTGAGTGTGGTCGTAGAAACAGAAGCCGATCTTGGCATCGGTGCGCTCCGGCGTGTTCTCCACCGGACTTCCCGAGCTATCCAATGGAACGAGGCTGTATCCGGCTACGCGTCGAACATGCCAGTGCTCATGTCCGTCCCCGGCAAAGGCGAGCTCTGCGCTCGACGCGCGGAGTTCCGCCCCGCTCTCGGAGTACCAGATCTCCTGAGTGACAGCCCAGTCGCCCGTTTCGCGACTCGCCCGCAGGGCGAAGTCTCCGTCGCCTACGTTGACCAACGTGGAGCTGAAACGAACTTCGAGAGTCCCATCGTCGAGTCTGGTGACTCGGAGATCGACCGGAGGCTCCGCAACCAGGTCAGGGAGCAACGGGGTGCCGGCGGGCTCGGTGATCTCCGGAAAGCCCCCACAAGCTGCCAGACCGAGGACGAGAAGGGCCAATCCAACCCCGATCGGCCGACGGAACCGGCGTGCTGGCTTCATGCATCTCCCCCGACTCCGTCGCGTTCCCTACCTGATGTCGTCAGGCTATGTCCTGGTGCTTCCACGTCAAACAAGTACGTGTAGCAGGGTAAGACGTTGTGAGGCCTCTAGTTCATGGCCTGGTGCTATTCGGAGACCCTTGTTGGCGATTTCCCCTGGTGGGGATTGGTGGTCAGGGACTGGCTCTCGGTTTCCTGTCGGACAGCTTCCGCGAGTTTGCGGATGCCCTTGCTGATTTGGGCTTCGCTGACGTTCCCGAAGCCGAGCACGAGGGCGGGCGGGCGTGGTCCGAGTTCGACTTCCGAGTCGGAGGCGACGAGCCGATAATGGCCGAACCCGTTCACACGTACGCCCATGATCGCCGCGGTCGCCTCGACGGCACGCTCGGATGTCCCCTCTGGAAGATGCAGCACGGCATGACAGCCAGCCG
>CAVRHE010000013.1:0-84399 GCA_963720925.1 uncultured Acidobacteriota bacterium | reverse complement strand
CCAGCAGCACGAACTCGTTGTCGTCGGCCTTGTTCGGATCGCGGCTCGAGGAGAACGGCAGGTTGTTGTCGTTGCCGACGATGATGTGCGTCTCGTCGACGCGGTCGACGTTCTCGATGGTGAAGAACGGGAAGGTCAGCACGCCGTCGTTGAGCGGCTTGCGCGCCTTCTTGTCCGGATCCTTGATCTTCATCAGGTCGATATAGGCGATCTTGCGGGCCGGCTTGCCGACATTGGCGTCTGACAGTTCAACCTTGTAGACGCGCTTGAATTTGGCGAGGTCCGGAAAGCAGTTCTCGCCGCGCTGACCTTGCGGGCAGGCCTTGTCCGCGGTGCCTTCGCCATTGTCGCGCTCGATGATCAGGCCGCTCGTGGCGTCGATCATGTTGAAATCGCCGATCGCGTTGCCGTTCTGCTCGAACACATAGTGTCCAGAAGCGCCCGGTGAACTTTTCAGCGGCGACGTCGAACTCGAGAATGCGCGCGGCTTCCTTGCCGTCGACCTTTTCAACAGTCCTTCTTCTCGGCATCCCACAGCGGCCCTTCCAGCAGGCCGTAGAGGAACTTGCCGTCCTTCGAGGCGGCAAAACCTTCATAGCCCTTGGAGCGGCGCAGATTGACCGTCGTGTAGGTCGCGCCCGGAGCGGCCGGCGACTGCACCGACCAATGATCCGGCGAGCGCACCGGCTTGCCGTCGGCCATGGTGTCGAACACGGCCAGGATCTTGCCGGTCTTGTCGGCCTTCAGCACATAGGGACCGAACTCGTCGCCGATCCAGAAGGTGTCGCCGACGATCTGGAAATCCTTCGGTGTCGAAATCGGCGCCGGAGAGATAGCGCTTCGCGGTGTTCTCGTGCAGGATACGGAACGGCACCTTCTTGTCGGGATCGTGCAGGAAGATGGTTTCCTGCCGTTCGATCTTGCCGGTCGCCCAGTCGATCTTGTGCCGGTTCAAATACAGCATCGAATCGGCCGAGTTGTAGCGCGAGCCCATGCCGTTGTCGGTGAGCACCCAGAACGAGCCGTCCGCCATCACCTTGATGCCGGAATGGCCCTGCAGCGGCTGGCCCTTGAACGGCAGCGACACGCCGGTCGGCCGCTCATAGGATTTTCCCATCACGCTGCCGACGGCGTCGACGCGCTTGCCGGTGGTGTATTTGCCCGAGGTCTTGAGGTCGTCAGGCGCATCTGCAGGCGCATCGATGAAGGTTTGCGCCGGCAGTACCGCGTGGCCCTTCAGCGTGGCGGGAAATTCGCCTTCGCCTTGCGCAAACGCAGCGGTAGTGGCCAGAAGGACGGACGCGACGGAACAGAGCAGGGACATGCGCATGATCGATCTCCTGGGATTGATGATGCGCAGTTCTGGGCAGCGGATGTAACGGGCGGCTGACAGTTTTATGAAGCGCGCGTGTCGCCGTTGGATAAGGGGTGCGGCGCTACGCCACCGGCCGCATGGTCTGCGGCAGCAGGAACGGTATGCCGCTGCTCGGTATAGTCGATCTCGACGTCGACCTCGAAGATCCTGCGGATGGTCTCGGCCGTCATCGCCTCGGTGCGGCCGCCGTCGACGGCAAGTTTGCCGCGATGCAGAAGCACGATCCGGTCGGCGAACCGCATCGCCAGGTTGAGATCATGCAGCACCGCGACCACTGCGGTGCCGTTCTGCGCCCGTCGCCGCGCCGTCTCGACGAGATCGATCTGGTGGCGCATGTCGAGGCTGGACGTCGGCTCGTCCAGCAACAGCAGGCCGGGCCCGTGCAGCGCCTCGCCGCAGGCGAGCTGCACCAGGACGCGTGCGAGATGCGCGCGCTGCTGCTCGCCGCCGGAGAGCGTCGGCAATTGCCGGTCACTGAAATGCGCCAGCCCGACCTCGGCGAGCGCCGCATCGACCAGCCGCTGCGCGGTGGCGCGGCCGGCGTCGCCCGCGCCCATATGGACGATCTCCTCGACCGTGAACGGGAAGGTGACGCTGACATGCTGCGACAGCATCGCGCGGTGATGGGCGAGTTCGCGCGGCGGATAGGTGCGGATTTCGCGCTGCTTCAGTTCGATCCGGCCCCTTGTCGGGCGAAGGTCGCCGGACAGCATCCGCAGCAGCGTCGATTTGCCGGCGCCGTTGGGGCCGACGATCGCGACCATCTCGCCGGCCGCGATGCGCAGGTCGATCGTGTCGACCAGCGTCGCGCTGCCGACCACCATCGAGAGCGACTGCGCTTCGAGAATGAACGTCATAGCGAGACCAGCCCGCGCTGCCGCAACAGCATCGCCAGAAAGAACGGCGCGCCGATCGCAGCCGTCAGGATGCCGATCGGCATGTCCGCGGGCGCGACGATGGTCCGGGCCAGCGTATCCGCACCCACCATCAGCCCGGCGCCCAGTAGCATCGAGGCCGGCAGCAGCAGGCGGTGCGCGGGCCCGATCACCAGCCGCAGCAGATGCGGCACCACGATGCCGACAAATCCGACGACGCCGCAAACCGAAACCGCAACGCCCGGTCATGGCCGACACCAGCACGATCGAAATCCGCTTCAGCCGCTCGACGTCGACGCCGCTGTGGAACGCCTCGGCCTCGCCGAGCACCAGCACGTCGAGCCCGCGCGCGATCGACAGGCAGGCGACCAGGGCGACCCCCAGCACCGGCGCCAGCGCGGCAAGCTTGGACCAGGTCGCGCCGCTCAGCGAGCCCAGCAGCCAGAACGTGATATCGCGCAACTGGCGATCGTCGGCGATGAACACCAGAAGCCCGATGCCGGCATTGGCGATCGCGGCGATCGCAATTCCCGCCAGCAGGAAGATCGCAATCGAGGTCCGTCCCGAACGGCTCGCGATTCGATAGAGGATGACGGTCGTCGCAAGCGAGCCCACGAAAGCCGTGAACGGCAGCAATTGATTTTGCATGAAGCGCAAGCTCTCGCCGATCTGGCTGTCGACGAAGACGATCGAAGCCGCAGCCGCGAACGCGCCGCCGGAGGAAACGCCGACCAGCGCGGGATCGGCGAGGGGGTTTCGAAACAGCCCCTGCATGATCGCGCCGGATGCCGCGAGCAACCCGCCCACCATGGCGGCGGCGGCAATCCGCGGTATCCGGATCGACCACAGCACGAGCTGGTCGCGCGCGAGATTTGGACCGGCCGAGGCATCCGCCCAAAGCCCGAGCGCCGCGGGCAGCCGCGCCAGCGGAATTCCCGCAGCACCCACGGTGAGTGCGATCAGCGCCACGCCAACAAGCGCGATCAGCAGGCAGGCGAGGGTCAGCGACGCGGCCGGGCGCAACGCATATCCGCTGCGGCGCTTCGCGCTTTCCGCACGGGAGTCCGCCAGATCGGTCATTGCCGGCAATTTGCCGTCAACGCCGCCGGCGTAAACTTCTCCGCCTGCGGCGCCAGCGCCGGATAGAGCTTGATCGACGAGATCGCGCGCCGCCGCCGCCGTGCGCGGCCCGAAGCCGAGCAGATAGAGACCTTCCATGGAGATGAAAGTCTTGTTCGCGGCGACCGGCGTCAGTGCGAAGGCCGGATGGACGTACACCGCTTCCGCGTCCACCGAATCCTTGCCGCGCTGGATCGACAGCACCACGTCCGGTTTCGCCGCGACGATCGCCTCGTCGTTGATGATCTTGTAGCCGTCATAGCCATCGATCGCGTTGACGCCGCCGGCGAGCGCGATGATTTCATTGGCGGCGGTCTTCTGGCCCGCGGCCATCGCCCGGCCGTTCAGCATCGACATCACGAACATCACGCGGACCGGCTTCGTCACCTTGGCGCGCAGCTCGCGCAGTTGCGCCAGATCGTCCGTCACGACCGCCGTCAGGCATTCGGCCCGCTTGTCCGCGCCCATGGCGTGGCCGACCAGCTTGATCTTGTCGAGCAGGCCTTGTTCGGAAAAGGTTTCGGGCACCAGCACCAGCGGCACCTTGGCCGCCTCCAGCAGGTCCATGGCTTCCTTTGGCCCGGAGCCCTGCACGGCGAGCACCAGCGAGGGATTGAGCCCGAGCACGCCTTCGGCCGATAGCTGGCGCATATAGCCGACATTCGGCTTGTCGCGCGCCGCGGCCGGATAGAGGCTTGTGGTGTCGACGCCGGCCAGCCTGTCCTCGAAACCCAGCGCGTAGAGGATTTCGGTAATCGCGCCGCCGATCGAAACGATCCGCGCGGGATCTGATATCGTGACGTCGCGGTTGCGCGCATCATGCACCGTAATGCCCGCTGCAACGGCAGCGCCGCCGAGCAGGAAGCAGCAGGCGGCGGCCGATATTGCGAGCGTGCGACAGAATATCATTGCGTTCACTTGGTCAGATCACTTGGTCAGGATCAGCTTGTTCTGCGACGTCAGCCGCAGGCGGTAATTCTCCTCGCCATGCGCGATGATGATCTCGCGCTCCACCGCGAACAGCTCGCGGCTGTCGATCCGGTTGCCGCTCATGACGACGGAACGCGCTGTGGGAGCCGAACTCGCCGCATGCGTCGGTGCGTCTCCGAGCTTTCCGCCTGAAGTTGCAGTCATCTAATTTGTGGAGCCCCGATTGAAGTATTTCAATGCATGTTTGTACAGGTGGGCCCGGCCGCAATCCAACTGCTGCAATTTACAATCGATATAAAGTGGGCTGTGCGGTTGTTGACCGGTTCCGCAGCGCGGCGTAACCAGATGAATGCGATACGGGCGGGGTGGCCCGGTCGCGAAAATCGGTAGCCAGCAAGCAGCCGCGTTGTCAGCGGCGCCCGCCAGCCAGACCCAAGAGACAGAACAACAGGTTGGGGCAGTATGGCTTTCGGGGCTTGGCATTCGCGCGCCTTGGTTTTGGGCGCGTCGGCATTTTCATTGGCGTTGATGTCTTCAACGGCCGCGTTCGCGCAAACGGCTGAGCCGGAAGCCGTCACGCGCGCGTCCGAGAAAAAGCAGAAGCAATCGAAACGCAAGCCCGCCGCGCCGCAGCAGGAAGCCCAGGCCGCGCCTGTCATGAACGCGCGGGCGCAGATCGGCGCCGCGCCGGTGCAGTCGCTCGATACGATCACGGTCGCGGCGATCGAAGACCGAGGAGCGCGCCATCGACGCGCTGGCTCCCGTCTCCGTGGTGACGCTCGAGCAGATCCAGGGGCTGCAGCCGAACCGGCTGGCTGATATCCTCTACAACGTGCCTGGCGTATCGTTGCAGGAGCGCGGCGACGATCCCTCGACCGTCATCAATATCCGCGGCTTGCAGGATTTCGGCCGCGTCGCGGTCGTCGTCGACGGCGCGCGGCAGAACTACCAGCGCACCGGACACAACGCCAACGGCTCGTTCTTCCTCGATCCGGAACTGATCGGCGGCATCGACATCGTCCGCGGTCCGACCGCGAACATCTACGGCTCCGGCGCGATCGGCGGCGTGGTCTCGTTCCGCACCAAGGACATCGAACGACGTCGTGCGCCCGGGCGAGCGCTGGGGCGTCGACCCATGACCGTCTCTCGGCGGCACCAACTATGGCTCGCGGCCTCGGTTCGGTCTTCGGCGGCGTTCACGTCGATCCCGAATCGTCGATGTGTTTGCCGGCGGTGCGGTCTACCGCACGCAGGGAATTACAAGGACGGCAACGGCTTCGAAATCGGCAATACCGGAAACCGGCTCACGGCCGGCATTGCCAAACTAACCGTGCGGCCCGCCGACGGCCACGAAGTCAAGCTCGGCACGATATTCCAGGATGATCTCTACAGCGTCGGGCAGCAGCCGCGCCGCGCCGGCGACCCCAACTCCACCAATGCGAACGGTACCACAACCTGACGGCACGTCGGTCTACGCGTCCGACGTGAAGAACTACACGACGACGCTCAGCTGGAAATATTCGCAGCCGGAAGACAATGGTTCGACTGGGATGCGAAGGTCTACTGGAATCGCACCGAGAACGACCAGATCAAGACGGCCCATACCAGCGCGACGCCTTCCGCCTTCTGCGGCGGCGTGCCTGGCAACGCGGTCTCCGGCTGCGTCGGCGACAACCGCGGCTATCTGCTCGATACGGTCGGCATCGATGTCTACAACACGACGCGCTTCAATGTCCTCGACTGGCGCAACGCGGTGACCTACGGGCTGCGATGCGTTTCAGGACAAGGTGGCGTACATCCGACAGCCGCGGCAACTCCGACATCACGACGCCGGGCGGCCAGCGCACGGTTTCCGGCGGCTTCGTGCAGTTGAAGAACAACTATTCCACCTGCGCTAGAGGTCGTCAGTGCGGTCGTTACGATCGCTACCATCTCGACTTCCGCGACGGTGTCGACGGGCGGCGACCGCTTCTCGCCGAAGATCACCGTCGGCGTGACGCCGGTGGCGGGCTTCACGCCCTATGTCAGCTATGCCGAAGGCTACCGCGCACCTTCGATCACGGAAACGCTCGTGAACGGGCCGCATGCCGGCGCTACCGTCAACGACTCGTTCTTCCGCTGCCCGTCGGGTACGCCGGGACCCGGTGCCGATTGACTTCTGCTTCCTGCCAAATCCGAACCTGCGGCCGGAGGTCGGCAAGAACAAGGAAGTCGGCGTCAACCTGAAGTATAACGACATCTTCACGCCGGGGACAGCTTCCGCGGCAAGTTCAACGTGTTCCGCAACGATATCACCGACTTCATCGACCAGGTCGCGTTCGGCACGCCGCCGTGTTCCGCCGGTCCGCCGCCTGCGCCGAGCTTACCGTTCTGCCAGTTCCTCCAGTACCAGAACATCGCGCATGCCAGGATCGAGGGCTTCGAAGCCGAGACGCTGTACGATGCCGACTCTGGTATGTCGGCGTCGCCGGCTCACCTGATCCAGGGCAAGAACCTCGCGACCAATTTCGGGCTGTCGACCATCACGCCGCGCAAGATCACCACGACGGGCGGCGTTCGGCTGCTCGACCGCAGGCTGATCCTGGCGGCGCAGTGGACGTCGGTCGGCAGCAACAACAACATCCCGTCCGACCTATCTGCCCTCGACCGGGTATGACCTGGTCAATCTGTACTGACCTGGAAGCCGACCAAGGACATCACGTCAATTTCGTCGATCGACAATCTCCTGAACCAGTACTACCGGCCCTATGCGATCCCCGGTCGGTAGCACGGGCGACACGCAAAACGACGTGCTGTGGCCGAGCCCCGGCCCTGGCAGGGTCTTCAAGGGCGGTTTGAAATATTCACTTTGGTGGAACATGAAGTTCCACGGCTGACAAGACCATCCACTTGCCGGCCGAGCCGCGCTGATGCTCCAGCGCGGCTTCGGCGCGTTCGTGTTTCCACCTAATCCAATCGGTACGCCAGGCGCACCCCAGCAAGGAGATTTCAGATGTTTATCGCAATGAACAGGTTCCAGGTGAAGATCGGCTCGGAGGCGGCCTTCGAGACCGTCTGGCGCAGCCGGGAATCCTATCTCAGCAACATGGCGGGCTTCGTCGAGTTTCATCTGCTCAAGGGCCCCGTCTTCGAGGATCACACGCTGTATTCGTCGCATACGACCTGGGTCGACAAGGCGGCGTTCGAGGCCTGGACCCGCTCGGAAGAGTTCCGCCGCGCGCACGCCCGCGCCGACAACAAGACCGGCGAAAGCCTCTATCTCGGCCATCCCAAGTTCGAGGGTTTCGAGGTGATCCTGAGCGAGCGCAAATCCAGCGCCGCCGCCTGACGGGAGGGCTGCCATGCTGAGCACGGAACTCGCCGATCTCAAGGCGTATATGGCTGGACAATCCCGGCGCGGTCATCGAGGACGTGGCGCGGGAGCGAAAGGTCACGCCGCGCGCCGTGCTGGAGGCGATGCCGGAAACGATGGTGCGGATCGGCGGCGGCGGCGAGTTTGCCGCCGCGATGGGCGATATCGCGCAATGGGGCGAGGTGACGCTGATCGTTCATACCGACGATGCGATCTTCGAATTCACCGGCGCCATCCCTGCGGGCGAGATCGGCCGCGGCTATTTCAACCTGATGCAGCCCAAGGGACTGCACGGCCATCTCCGGCATGAACGCTGCGCGGCAATCGCCTTTGTCGAGCGGCCGTTCATGGGAAAATCGTCGGCCTTCATCGCGTTCATCAATGTCGATGGCGGCATCATGTTCAAGGTGTTCGTCGGCCGCGACGAGGCGCGTGCGCTGCGCGGCGACCAGTTGCAGCGCTTTCATGCGCTCGCGGACAGGATCGCGCCGGCCGGCGCGGCGTAGCCGATCCGCATTCCAGTCCGGGAGACGATCATGCAGCGAAGATGTGCTCGACTTTATGATCCGCTTGGCGTGGACGCGGCCCTGGCGCGCGTTGGCGCGCCTTGCCGGGAGCGGCGCTGGCCGCCACCGACGCCGCGCTGTTGCCGCGCAACCTGTCGCCCTGGAACATGTTCGTGAATGCGGACGTCGTGGTGCAGGCGGTCATGGTGGGGCTGGCCTTCGCCTCGCTGGTGACGTGGACGATCTGGCTGGCCAAGACCGTCGAGACTCCGCCGCAAGACCGCGACCGCCAGAAAGACGCCTGAGCCTTCTGGAAACCGATACCGTGCTGGCCACTGTCGAGCAGGACAGCCCGCGACGGCAAGCGATGCCGTGGCGCAGATCATCCAGTCCGCCGCGCGCGAGGCCGCGCTCTCCGGCGGTCATTTCGACGATGGCCTCAAGGAGCGCGTCGCGCTGCGGCTGGAGCGGGTCGAGGCCGCGATGTCGCGGCAGATCGCGCGCGGCACCGGCGTGCTCGCGACCATCGGCGCCACCGCACCGTTCGTCGGCCTGTTCGGAACGGTATGGGGCATCATGAACTCGTTCATCGGCATTTCCGAAGCGCACACCACCAATCTCGCCGTCGTCGCGCCCGGCATCGCGGAAGCGTTGCTCGCGACCGCGCTGGGTCTCGTGGCGGCGATCCCGGCGGTCGTGATCTACAATCATCTCACCCGCTCGATATCGGCCCATCGGGCGCTGCTCGGCGACGCCTCGGCGATGGTGCTGCTGCTGATCAGCCGCGAGGGCGACCGCGGCTCGTTCCGCCTCGCGCGCGCCGCCGAGTGAACGGGAGGCGAGCGATGGGTGTCAAACTGGGTAACATGGTCGGCGGACGGATGCGCGGCGGCGTGGACGACCTTGTCGAGGCTCACGAGATCAACGTCACGCCGTTCATCGACGTGATGCTGGTGCTGCTGATCATCTTCATGGTCGCCGCGCCGCTCGCCACCGTCGATCTCGGCGTCAATCTTCCCGCCAGCGCGGTCGAGCCGTCGCCGCGCCCGGACAAGCCGGTGTTCGTCACGGTGAAACCGGATCTGTCGGTTGCCGTCGGCGAGGACGTCATCGCGCGCGATACGCTGACCGCCACCATCGATGCCGCCACCAAGGGCGACAAGAACGAGCGCATCTATCTGCGCGCCGACAAGGCCGTCAGCTATGGCGACCTGATGGAGGTGATGAACCTGCTGCGCAACGCCGGCTATCTCAAGATCGCGCTGGTCGGCCTCGACGGCCGCAGCTAGCGCCATGAATGCGTTCGCGCTCCATGATGTTTCCGACCAGGCCGTATGTCCGGCGTTGGGGAATATCGGCCGCGGCAATCGTCGCCGCGCATGCCGCGTTGATCGCGATCGGCATGAACTGGTACCCGCAGCGGCCGGAGCCCGGCGTCACCCTGCCGGCGATCATGGTCGACATGGCGCCGGTTTCGTCCTCGCCGCAATCGACGCCGCTGGACGTCGCGCCGGGACCGAGTTGATGCAGCAGGCCGACGCCTCGCCGCCCGAGCCGGTCAAGCAGCAGGAAGTGGTGCGAAGAGCAGATCGCGCCGACCCCGCCGCAGGAGAAGCCGGAGGTCGTGGCGCCGCCGGAGCAGAAGGTGGAGATGACGCCGGCGCCCGAGCCGCCAAGCCGGTGCCCGGAAGCCAAGCCGGCGCCGGTCAAACCGAAAATCGTCCGCCCCGACGCCAAGAAGCCGACCGAGGCGCCGCCTGCGCCGCGCACCGCGGCGCCGCCGCGCGTCGAACGTCAGGCCCAGGCCGCCTCTGTCGGCGAGCGCCGGCGCAGTCGCCTCGGCGGTCGCATCCTATAGTCAGCGCGTCCGCGCCCATCTGATGCGCTTCCACCAATACCCGGCCGGCGGCCAACGGCCAGCGCGGACTGGTCGAGGTGGCTTTCACGCTGAGCCGCAACGGGCAGGTGCTCGCAAGCCGGCTTGCCGGATCATCGGGCGTCGCGGCGCTCGATGCCCAGGCCATGGCGATGGTTCGCCAGGCCCCGCCGTTCCCGGCGTTTCCGCCGGAGATCACGCAGGGGTCGATGAGCTTCACCATCCCGGTGGCGTTCACCACCCCCGATAGGGCGCAATCGCCTATTCCTTCACCGCGCCCGTCAGCGACGAGACGTAGTAGTCCACGAACAGCGAATAGAACAGCGCGACCGGCAGCGAGCCGAGCAGGGAGCCCGCCATCAGCGCGCCCCACTGGTAGACGTCACCGGTGACGAGTTCGGTCAGGATCGCGACCGGCACGGTCTTGTTGGCGCCGCTCTGGATGAAGGCCAGCGCATAGATGAACTCGTTCCACGACAGCGTGAACGAGAAGATGCCGGCCGAGATCAGGCCCGGGCACGGCGAGCGGCAGCGTGATCCGCCGCAGGATCTGCAGCCGCGTCGCGCCGTCGACCAGCGCGCATTCCTCCAGCTCATAGGGGATCGACTTGAAATAGCCGATCAGCAGCCAGGTGCAGAACGGCACCAGGAAGGTCGGATACACCAGGATCAGCGCCATCGGGCTGTCGAACAGGCCGAACTGCACGATCACGGTGGCCAGCGGAATGAACAGGATCGAGGGCGGCACCAGATAGGCGAGGTAGATGCCGAGCCCCACATAGGGGCTGCCGCGGAAGCGCAGGCGCTCGATCGCGTAGGCCGCGAGCGTCGAGGCGAACAGCGACAGGAAGGTCGAGCAGACCGCCACGATCATCGTGGTCCACAGCCAGGTCGGATACGCCGTATTGAACAGCAGGTGCTTGATATGCGCGAGCGTCGGCGAGGTGATCCAGAACGGATTGTGATCCTTGAAGTTCAGCAATTCCGCGTTCGGCTTGAACGAGGTGATCGCCATCCAGTAGAACGGGAACAGCAGGATCAGCACGAAGCAGGCCAGCGGCAGGTAGATCATCATTACGCGCCGCGCGCGGGAATCCCACGACATGGTATCCGGCGTGGCGCTGCTGACGTTGCTGTTTCCGGGTGAGGCGGCTACGTCAGTCATTGGCTTCTCCTTGCTGCCATTTGCGGCGCGCGAGGCCGAAGTAACTGAACAGCGTTGCAAACACCAGGAACGGGATCATCGACACCGCGATCGCGGCACCCTCGCCAAGTTCGCCGCCGGCGATGCCGCGCTGGAACGCCAGCGTCGCCAGCAGATGGGTCGAGTTGACCGGCCCGCCGCGGGTGATGGCGTAGACGAGCTGGAAATCGGTGAAGGTGAAGATGATCGAGAACGTCATCACGATGGCGAGGATCGGCATCATCATCGGGAAGGTGATGTAGCGGAAGCGCTGCCAGGCGGTGGCGCCGTCCAGCATCGCCGCCTCGTAGAGCGAGGGCGAGATGGTCTGCAGGCCCGCCAGCAGCGAGATCGCGACGAAGGGGATGCCGCGCCAGATGTTGGCCACGATCAGCGAGAACCGCGCCGCCCACGGCGTTCCCAGGAAGTCGACATTGGTGGTGCGGACGTGCAGCACTTCGACCAGCAGATAGGAGATGATCGAGAACTGCGGATCGTAGATCCACCAGAACGCCAGCGCCGAAAGCACCGTCGGCACGATCCACGGCAGCAGCACGATGGCGCGCAACAGGCTCTTGAGCGGGAAGTGGTTGTTGAGCAGCAGCGCCAGCCAGAAGCCGAGCGCGAACTTTCCGAACGTCGCGACCGCGGTGTAGAAGACGCTGTAGAACACCGCGCCCCACCACAGGGGATCGGTCAACAGATACTGGAAATTCTCGAAGCCGACGAAGACGCCGCGCTTGCCGATGGTGGTGTCGGTGAAGGCGAGCCAGACGCCGAGACCGAGCGGGTAGGTGAGGAATACCCCGAGCAGCCCGAGCGCCGGCGTCAGGCACATCACGATCAGGAACGGCTTGTAGTCGAACAGGCGTGCGATCCAGCCCGGTTGCCGGGCCGCCACGACGCGCGATGGTAGGGTCGTTACAGACATCAGATGCTTGTCCCTGACTTGTCAGCGTCATTCCGGGGCGATGCGTAGCATCGAACCGAGCGAATGCGAAGCAGATTCCGGGTCTGGTGCTTACGCACCATCCCGGAATGACTGCGTCGTCAATCGCTCCTCGCAATGACGGCCGCTCTTTCGCCCGTTACCGGCCCTGCCGCCGGAAATACCGCTTCGCACGCTGCTCTGCTTCCGCGGCCGCAGCCTCCGGCGTCGAGGCGCCGGTCGCCACCGCGGCGAACATCTGCACCGGCACGTAATCGGCGTTGACCGCACCGGTGGCGGTCGAAATCGGGCCCTTGTAGCCGGCGTAATAGGTGCTGTTCATGGTGTCCTTGAAGATCTCGACCTTGGGATCGCTCGGACCACACCGCTGGCGTCGGCATAGGCCGCAAGCGGCTGCGACCAGTAGCCGCGAGTTGGCGTTGAGCCACGGCTCGTACTGGTCCTTTTCCAGCATGAACTGCAGGAAGGCCTTTGCAGCGTTGGGATACTGGCTGTGCTTGAACACCATCGCGTTCAGCGTCAGTCCCGACATCGGCGAGATCTGGCGCAAGACCCTTCGGCAGCAACTGATGCTCGCTGTCCTCGGCGATCGCGCGCGGTCGCCGGATCGTTCTTCAGCGAGAAATACAGCGAGACGCCGTTGGCGGTCAGCGAGATTTCCTGCGAAGAATAGGCGCGGTTGTTGCTGACGTCGTTCCAGGAAGGCGTGCCGGCGATGAAGGTCGGATACAGTTCCTTGACCCAGTTCAGCGCGGCGATCGTCTCCTTGCTGTTGATGGTGACGTTGCCTTCTTCATCCAGCAGCGAAGCGTTGTGCGACCACATCACCCAGTTGGCAAAGCCGTTGCCGTCGCCGACTGGCATTGCCGAGCGCGAAGCCCGCCGGCTTGCCGGCCTTCTGCAGCTTGCTGGCACAGGTCGAGGAATCCGGCATGATCTTCCGGAGCCTTGTCGAAGCCGACGGATTTGAGAATCGACTTGCGATAGATCAGAGGGCCGGCGGTGGCACCGAACGGCAGTCCGATCCAGGCATCGCTCTTGGCCCTCTTGCCGTAGGCCTTGCGCCAGCGGTTCAGCCAACCGCCATAGCTTCTTGCCGAGATAGTCGGCGACGTCGGTCAGTTCGATCAGCTTGTCGACATAGATGTGCGGCGCATCCGAGAAGCCGATGATGATGTCGGGGCCGGCGCCGGAATTCGAGGTCACCGCGGTCTGCTGGTTGATGTCTTCCCAGCCGACGAAGTCGACCTTGACCTCGACGCCGGTTTCCTTGGTGAACTTGGCGGCGTTGGCGCGGAACACGTCCTCGTCGGCCTGCACGAAGCGCACCGGGCGCAGCATGCGCAAGGACGCGCCCTTCTCGATCGCGAATTTGGGGGCCGCGACGTCGGCAGCCTTGATGGCGGAAGTGGTCTGGGCCGAAGCGCCGGTCGCCGCCAGCGCGGCGGCGGAAACGCCCAAAGCCAACGCGTCACGGCGGGTGATGTTGTTCGTCATTTGAAAGCTCTCCCTGTTTTCCTGTTCCCGGCGTTGTCACCGCCGGTGAACTCTCATAGCCCTCGATTCCAGTCGGAACCGCAGGCCTTTCGCCTCTGTTGTTCTTACGTCTTGCGGGCGCGGACCGTTCTCCGCTTCGCCCGAAGACGCCTTCTTGCCGTCCTAGCTGTTGGGACCGCGATCCATGCTGACAGGTTGCCAGCGACGAAGCGAGGTATTTTGCAGCACCGACGGATTGACGCAGCTTACCGGCCACATGCCCGACAAGACCAGTGACAATTCGTAGCCTACGCGGCGCTTGCGCGCTTCGTCAAAACGTGCCGACGCAGAGGCGACATGCGCCGTAAGCGTGACGTTTTCCATGGAAAGCATCGGATTGTTGTGGGACGGCGGTTCCTTTTCCAGCACGTCCAGCGCAGCGTGGGCGATCCAGCCCTCCTGCAGCGCCTTGATCAGCCCTTCCTCGTCCACCGTCGCGCCGCGGCCGGTATTGATGAAGATCGCGCTCTTCTTCATCTGCCTGAAGTGCTTCTCGCCCAGCATGTGATGGACCTCGGGCCGGGCCGGGGCGTGCATCGACAGGAAGTCGGACTGCGCCAGCACCTCCGACAGCGTCGCCGGGATCACGCCATGGTCGGAAATCAGCGTCTCCTGGATGAAGGGATCGTAGGCGATCATGCGCAAGCCCGAACGGGGCGGCGCGCTTGGCCACCGCGCGCGCGACGCGGCCGAACGAGATGAAGCCGAGCGTTTGTCCCATCAGCCGCGGAATCTTCAACAGCGCGGGACGGCCCTCGGACCAGCGTCCGGTGCGCACCATCTTGTCCTGCTCGACCAGCCGCCGGAAGCCTGCCAGCAGCAGCATCATGGCGTGGTCGGCGACCTCCTCGATGACACAGTTTGTAGAAGAAGGGCTGGCAGACGGTCTGAAAGGGATCGTGGCCTTCCATGTGGACCCTTCACTGGAGACGGGCAGAGTTGGGAGCCGCGTGGGCCCGATCACCGCCAGCGCCGACAAGTTCACGATCGTGCTCGATGGGCCGGGAGGTCACACCGCCCGGCCTCACCAGACGGTCGACCTGATCGCCGACGCGGCACGCCTGGTGCACGAGTTGCCCGGAGTGCTGAGGCGGACGATCGACGCCAGGAGCACTTTGACCGTTGCCTTTGGCTCGATCCAGGGGGGGCGAACCTCGAATGTGATCCCGACCCGCGTCGAGTTGCAAGGGACGGCTCGCACTCTTGATCGAAGCCTCTGGGAGGTGCTCCCCGGGCTCATGGACAAAGCCATCGGCAGCCTCATGGCCTGGTCCGGCGCCGGCTACACGCTGGACTACGTGCAGGCGATACCTCCGGTGGTCAACGATCACGCCGTCATCCAGACGGCCACAGCTGGCATCACTCAGCTACTCGGGTCGGAAACGGTGGTTCCCACAGAGCCATCGATGGGAGGCGAGGATTTCGCGAACTACCTGGCGGTGGCGCCTGGGGCCCTGCTCCGGCTCGGCTCATCGGGGAAGGGCCATGATCTCCACTCCCCCGGCTTCGTGCTCGATGAGGCAACAGTCGGATTCGGAATCAGGGCGGGTCTGGGCGCGGTCATCGGCATGTCCGAGGGTCTCTGACCAGGAGCCCGCTAGGCAGCGGTTGTAGCATCCCTCCTGTGGCGACCGACCGAGAGGCACGCAGGGAGGACCCTCCATACGAGCCCCACATCGGCGAGACGCGCCAGTATTGGCGGGACATAATCCTCGGAGTCAACGACGGCCTCGTCTCGATCTTTCTGCTCGTGGTCGGAGTGGTCGGGGGCGGCCTCGACACCGACCAGGTCCTTCTCACCGCTCTCGCCGGGGCCCTGGCTGGGGCGGTCTCGATGGCGGCCGGCGAGTACCTGGCCACCAAGTCCCAGGATCAGGTGCTCGAGGCGGAGCTGAAGCTGGAGAGGATCCATATTCGGGACCACCGCCAGCAGGAGCTGGACCAGCTGACCGAGATGTTCGGCGACATGGGTCTGCGTCAGGAGGACGTCGACATGGTGGTGGCTGCCTTCGACCGGTCCGACGACGCCATCCTCAATGCGATGAAGGCGCTCGAGTTCGGCTTCGTCGATTCGGAGCGTCGTTCGCCCTACCGCGCCATGGTCGCCTCGGGAGGCCTGTTCCTCGTTGGATCCCTCCCCGTGGTGATTCCCTTCTTCGTCTTCGACTCCACCAGCGTGGCCCTCGCCTGGGCCACTGTCCTGGCTCTGACCGGCCTCTTCGTGGTGGGAGTGGTCAAGGCAAGGGTGGCCCGGCACAGCTGGCTCATATCGGGTTTGGAGAACCTGGTCATTGCCGGGATTGGTGGAGTGATCGCCTGGTTGATCGGGAGTGCGTTGGGCACCGCCTTGGTCTGAAGGCCCTCCGCTAGCACATGCTTGCAATAGTTAGCAGCTTGCTATAAGCTTGCGCATAGTGAACGAGAGCAAGCAGAACGACCTCGGGGAGTTCATCCATCAGCAGAGGGAAAGAGCCAATCTCTCCCTCCGTCGTCTGGCGGAGCGGGCCGGGATCTCCAACCCCTATCTGTCCCAGATCGAGCGTGGCATCCGCAGGCCTTCGGCTGAGATCCTGAGCCGTCTGTCACGAGCCCTCGAGATCTCGGCGAACACCCTTTACTCCAGGGCTGGGCTCATCGACGAGGAGTTGGACTCGCCCACGATCTACGAGGCGGTCGACGGTGACAACCTGCTGACCGCCAGTGAGAAGAAGCTGCTTCTCGACATGTACAGAGCGTTGATCCATTCCAATGGGTCAGTAAACAAACACACCGAACAGGAGTGATCATGAAAACCAAGAACGTGCTGTATGCAGCCGTAGGTGCCCCGGTCGTCGCCGCCCGCAAGGTCGGCGTGAAGGCAGGCGACCTTCGCTCGAAGCTGAGCGAAGGTGCGACCGAGTACAGCCAGGTCGCCGAGAAGGCGATCGACAGTTGGGCCGTAGAGGGTGAGAAGGTCGTAGGCCGGATCACCGATGGAAAGGTCGTCGAGGAAATCTCGTCGAAGGTCGACCTCGACCAGGCCAAAGAGCAGGTGAGCAAGCTACGCGACCAGCTCGAGGACATGCTCGCCACCTGGCGAACCTCCTTCAGGCCCGAGAAAGCCTCCGACAAGGACACTGCCAACGAGGCCCCGGCCAAGGCTCCAGTCAAGAAGCCGGCCACCAAGGCGGCCACGGCTCCCAAGACTTCTGCTGCCAAGACGACCACGTCGTCCGCGGCGAAGACGGGCTCGGCGAAGACCAACTCGGCGTCAGCCGAGAAGGCTTCCTGAGCTCACTCCTCCTCAAAGAGAAGAAGGGGCCCTTCGGGGCCCCTTCTTCTTTGAGCTCTCAGCCGCTGGGGTCGAGGTCCCTGGCTGCCTCGATCCAGACCTCGACCATCGATTCGGTGGGTAGACGTTGCACCACACGGTTGCTGCCATTCAGCCCGATGATCTTGGCCAGGAGGGCGGTGGGGTTGCGGCGCCTCAAATCACGCAAGGTGTCGACCCCGGCTGCCGTCAGAAGCTCGGCGTACTCGGCTCCGACACCTTTGACCCGAAGGAGGTCGGCATGATTCACCCAGAGTTGGAGGTGCCTTGGATCGATGCCGGTTTCAGCAGCCAAATCGGCTCTCCCTTTCCGATCCGCCGCGACTTCGATTAGGGCCTTGCTCGTCCGAACCCCAGCCTTACGCAGCTTGGTGGCATCCCTGTGGGCGATCCCCGCTACCTGATCGATCCGAGCCATGTGTCCCTTCAGCGCAACAGAAACCAGACGACGCGACTCTAGACAAATGAACTCAGGCGGAACCGGGGTGCTTGGGCCGTAATTCGACGATGTCCGACTCGGTGTCCACGTCACGGGGAGCTAGGTCGGAGAACCACACCTCGTTCACCCATTCGGGGTGCGCCTGCCAGAGACGCTGCGCCCCCTCATCACCCTCGAGTGACATCAGCCGGGGCCACAGGGCCCGGTCGACCAGGACCGGGTTGCCCCAGGAGTATCGATACTTGGGGAGGCTCACCGGATGGTCGGAGTGAGCGTGCGAGTCGATCAACTGGTCCACCACTTCTACAGGGACCGAAGGCTGGTCACCCATGACTATCAGGGCCTTGTCGACTCGAGAGAGCCTCGTCAATGCGTCGAGCGCAACCCGAATAGATGAGGCGATCCCCTCCTCCCACTCCGGATTCTCGATTACACCGGCATCCCCGAATTCGGTTTCTTCGAGGATCCGCTCGTAGTCGTGACCGAGCACGACCCAGACCTCGTCAACCGGGAAGGCTCGAGTACGCGCCACGACATTGGAGAGGAGATTCGAGTCACCCCAGGGCTCGAGTTGCTTGGATCGGCCCAAACGACGAGATGCCCCGGCGGCGAGGACAACGGCGGCAGTGCTCATCAGGCCCGCACCGAGCGGCCCTGGAGTTTCAGCTCACGATCGTGCAGGTAGCGGGCCGAGATCATCTCGCCCAGGATCGCAATCGCCACCTCACCCGCGGCCCGGGAACCGATGTCGAGACCGATCGGCCCGTAGATGCGGTCGACTTGCTCGGCCGTGAAGCCCGAGTCGAGCAGACGTTGGCGGCGGGCGGCGGAAGTCTTCGCGGAGCCCATCGCACCGATGTACCTCGCCTCGGTAGGGAGGAGCAGGGGCCACAGCGGGTCCTCGAATCGACGGTCATGGGTGAGCACCACGACGAAGGTGCGAGCGTCGAACTCATCGGCGTCGACTACGTCGCCGGGCCAACCCACCCTCAGCTCATCGGCGTCGGGGAATCGCTCCTCCGTCACGAAGGCAGGACGTGGGTCGGCTACCACGGTGTGAAAGCCGAGCAGACCGGCGTGCTGCACCAACTCCTGGGCGATGTGGACTGCCCCGAAGACGAACAGGCGCGGACGCGGGGCTATCACCTCGAAGAACAGCTCGTCGTCCCCATAGGCGAGAGTGCTGCTCGTCTCCCGGGACATCAAGACAAGTGCGTCGGCCCGGGCAGACTCGGCCACCCGCTCGTGAAGGGACCCGGCGATGAGCTCGCCGGAGTAGTCGAGCACCGCCTTCGACCCGGCTTCCGGGCCGGCGATGACCGTGATCACGATGCCGTAGGCATCTTCCTCGACCAGGTTTTGGGTGGCTTCGAGTACCGGCGACGTCACCACGGTTCGATGTAGACCTGGATGGTCCCGCCGCAGGCCAGACCTACCGCGAAGGCGTCGTCGTCGGCTATGCCGTATGTGACCAGTTCCGGCTCGCCCTTCTCCAGGACAGTGAGTGCACGGACCACGACGTCGTTCTCCACACAGCCCCCCGACACCGATCCTTCCATCTCCCCATCGGAGGAGACCAGCATCAACGAACCCGGGCCCCTTGGCGCCGACCCATACGCCTTCACCACGGTGGCCTTAGCCACCTGCTTGCCCTGGTCGACCCAGTTCTGCCGCTGTGCCAGCGTTTCTCGCATGCCTCGAAGAGTACCGGTCCCACCGACCTCGGCTCAGGGAGGCTGAGGAAAGCGGGTGAGGGCGCCGATGCCGTGGGCGTCGAGCGGTGAGGAGACGCCAATCTGGTGGGTCCGACCACCAGCCGCGACCGTGGCTTCCATAGCGGCGGCCACGATGTCGTCCACCTGGAACATGGTCGACCCACAGACTGGACAGCGGCTCCCGGAGCGTGCCAGGAATCCACAGGAGTTGCAGATGGAGCCCGGGCGCCCGAACTCCCCGGCGACCACGAGGGTGTCGATGGCCTGGGCATTGCAAGCCGAGAGGACCGTTGCCAGGCCGAGAACACCGAGACCGTCGCTTCGGGCCAAGTCGCAGACCCGGTCCGCCAACGCCGACTCCCTTCGGCGCCTCACTTCGTCGGCATGGGACGCCAGCTCGACGCGGAGCGCCGGGAACGACAAGGACTGCGGGCCGGCGTGGAAGGTGGCACGATCGACCCGGTCGAGATAGGGGTGAAGGGTCCTGCCAATCTCCTCGACGATCTCACCGTGCCCTCCGATCGCCAGATAGTCGAAGGGGCGCTTTTGGTGCTTCTCGAGGAGTATGGCCCCGGCCTCCCGCCACATCCTCGTCGACACCTCATCGGCCCGCAGCCTGACTCCGTGCTCCTCGTACCCCGAGAACCCGCCGTAGTTGGGCTTCCCGATGTCGGCGATCAGCGGCGGCCCGACCTCGTCGATGAGCTGGCCGGACACGACGAACACCCGCGCCTGGGAGCGGTCGGCCACGATGACCCCGGCGCGCAGGGTTTTGGGCGCCGCCCGCAAGGGTCGTAGATAGGGGCGCGGCCCCAATGACGACACGTTGGGCACACGGTGACCCAGCGACTCGACAGTGAATAGGCCGTCGAGGTCAGAGGCGAAGATGGCGTACGCCGGTGCGGCGTCGACCTCCAAGAGCTCTGCTTGGTCGTGGATGCGCTCGGCGTCCGCCCGCACCGACTTCTGCACCGAACGATCCTTGCCCTCGGCCGCCTCTCTGACCGGACGAAGCAAATCGGTGAGGAGAGCCGTCATACCGCCGGGGCTGGGCCGACCCAGGTACACCGAGATGAGCGAACCTGAGGGGCTTCTCAACTCGGCTATCGGGTCTGCAAGCAATGGTCACCTCCCGCCTTTCGGGGCTCCCCATGCCCCGCCGACGGTGAGTCGTCGAACCTACTCCTCCACCTGGCCGGCGTGAACAGGTCCCTCTGGGCTCACAGTGAACGACTGAGCTCGGCAGTGAGATCTTCGAGGAGCCAGCCCAGATAGTCCATGATGTCCCGCTGTTCCTCGGGCAGGCGGTCGTGGTCGTCCTCGACTTCGAGGCCAAACCGAGCGCCCAGCGCCAGCCTGCCCTCATTGAGCACCCGTAGGAAGGCATCGGCTTCTTCGTTGCTCAGATGGCGGCGGCCGTTCTCTTCAAGGACGTGTTGGAACACCCGGCGATCGGCATTCCGTGCCGCGTGGAGCTCGCCTTCCATCAGCCTCCACCACTCGTCGTTCGATTCCGGATCGTCGAGATAGACGGGCACGCGGAGTCGTCGCGACGCCGGCTCATCCCCCGCTGCCGGGATTCCGGCGAGGAGATCGAGCACACCCGAGAGGAAGGCCTTCTCATCCTCGGTGAGATCCACGTCGATCCCACCGCCCCGGGACGACTTGAACCGGCGCATCATTGCTCCATCGTGGCCCACAGCCCGTGGCCATGGAGCCGGTAGCAGTCGACTTCAGCCTTCTCCCTGGGGCCATCGGAAACGATGGCACGCCCTTCGTGGTGCACCTGGAGCATGAGCACGGTGGCCTTGGGCTCGTCATACCCGAAGAGCTTCCGCAGCACATAGACGACGTACGACATCGTGTTGACCGGATCGTTCCACACGATGACCTGCCAGGGTCGGTCGATGTCCTGGTCCTCGCCGGTGTCGGGATAAATGACGGGAGCGGGGTGGGAGATCACCAGGGTGCGATCGTAGGCCGAATCCTGGCCATTCACTCCTCGTCCGCACCTGCCAGTGCATCGAGAAGCGCTTCCCGGCAGGCGACTACCGCGGTGGCAAAGCCGGGGTCGGAGTAGGGGATCTCGGCAACCGGGAACGGGGATCCGATGCCGGTGAACCCGGGCACGGGGTCCGGGAAGTCCTCCACTCCGAGATCGACCATGCATTGGCTGAACTCCTGCAGCCGCTCGATGATGGCCTGGCGGAGGACATCGTCGTCACCCAGATCGAGTGCTCCCGTCTCGAGGTGCTCTGAGCAGACGGAGACCGCTTCCGCTGTTTCCGGGTCACCGAAGTCCAGGGTGGCCATCACCATGTCCAGACGCGGGTGGCCCGTAGCGTCCAGTGGGATCTCCTCGATCTCTATCCCCCTTTCTGCGAGACAAGCGCGAAAAGCCTCGACAGCCACGTTGGAAAGCACGGTGGTGGTGGTCGTTGGAAGAGGTGTCGTGGTCGTCGCCGGTGCGTCGGTGGCGGATGGCGCGTCTGAATCTGCGGTGCACGCGGCCAAGAGCGCGACCATCAGCAAGGTGAGGACAGACCGTCGGATCAGTCGCTCCCGGCGGGCTGGTCCTCGGCAGCTCCCTGGGTGAGGCCATCGGCGAGGATCATGGCGAGATCCCGAACCCGCACGTCGTCCCGGCCCAGTTCCTTGACCCCGTCGTCGAGCATGACGAAGCAGAACGGGCAGGCGACTGCGATCTCGTCTGCCCCGGTGGCGAGAGCCTCCTCCGCCCGTTCGATGTTGATCTTCTTGCCGGTCTGCTCCTCCATCCAGAACCTGGCGCCTCCAGCGCCGCAGCAGAGGGCCCTGGTGCCGTGGCGGGGCATCTCCACCAACTCCATCGAACCCGATCCGGCCACCTCCCGCGGAGCGAGGTAGATGTCGTTGTGCCTCCCGAGATAGCAAGGGTCGTGGTAAGCGATTCGCTTGGCCGCTCCGTCGGCTCGGGCCGGCGCCTCGAGCCGGCCCTGGGTGAGGAGCTCGGCCAACAACTGGCTGTGGTGGACCACCTCGTAGCTGCCCCCGAGCTGGGGATATTCGTTGCCGATGGCATTGAAGCAATGGGCGCATTGGGTGATCACACGTCTGACCCCGATGTCCTCGAAGGTGGCGATGTTCTCCAAAGCCAGCTGCTGGTAGACGAGCTCGTTGCCGGCGCGTCGCGCCGGGTCGCCCGTGCAAGCCTCCCTTGTCCCGAGGATGGCGAAATCGATGCCGGCCCGATGGAGCAGGCGGGCCAGCGCCACGGAAACGGCGGTGTTGCGGTCGTCGTAAGAGCCTGCACACCCGACGAACCACAGGTAGTCGGCGGTGTCCTTGCCGTTCTCGCCAAAGACCGGGACTTCGAAGTCGAGCTCCTTGGTCCAGTCAGCCCGGGCCTGACGGCTCAGGCCCCACGGGTTGGCCTGGTTCTCCATGGAGACGAAAGCTCGCCCCAGCTCACTGGGGAACTCCGATTCCATGAGCGTCAGGTAGCGACGCATGTCGAGGATTCGATCCAGGATCTCGATGTTGACCGGGCAGATCTCGTCGCAGGCCCGGCACGCCACACAGGCGAACACCTCCTCCGGCCGGACCCGGTCGAAGAGCTGCCCCTCGCCGTCGAGCACCGCCAGGGACGAAACCGGGGGGGAAACGCCGACAATCGAAGCGGCAGCCTCACCGGTCTTGATCACCATCTCCCGCGGGTCCAGAGGCTTACCGGTGATGTTGGCCGGGCAGACCGAGGTGCATCGCCCACAGATGGTGCAGGCATCGGTGTCGAAGATCTGCTTCCAGGTGAGATCGGTGACCACCGACGCCCCGATGGTCTCGATGTCCTCGGCTTCGAGGAGATTCGGCATCTCCCTCATCGCCCCCTTGGGACGGGCCCGGGGAGAGAGGAACATGTTGGCCGGCGAGGTGAACATGTGACGGAGCTTGGTGACGGGGACGATGACCAGGAACCCGACGAAGGCGGCCACGTGGACCATCCAGAGCGCCTGATGCACGCCGGCCGCCGAGCCCTGCCCGAATAGGGCGGAGAGCGGATATCCGACAAAAGACCACACCTCGAAGTCCGGCCGGCCGGCGAGGGCGATTCGAGCCGACTCGGTGAGGAGACCGGTCAGACCGATGGCGGCGAGGAGGAGGAGAATCACGGCATCCTCCGGCTTGGTCTTGGTCCTGATCCGGGCCGGTCTCACCAGATAGCGATTTATCGCGAACAATCCAACGCCGCCGAGGAAGACGAGGGATGCGAGATCCAGAACGGCCGAATAGCCCTGATAGACGACACCGTGGAGAAACTGCAGGTTGCTGGGGAGGATGTGATCGATCTCGAGGATCACAGTGCCCAGGAACAGAACCAGGAACCCGTAATACAGGGCGGCGTGGGTCAGCCCGGCCCGGGGGTCACGCATCAGGGTCTTCATCAGAAGCCCCCCACCTAGACCCTTGAGGCGTTGCCCCCAAAGACCGGCGCGGCGGTCGGCGGACCCGAGAGACCAGCCCGCGGCCCGGCGGGCGAAGAGATGGAACATGAGCCAGACGAATCCGGCGACTGACACGTAGAAAACGACCTGAAGGGGCACGGGAATGTTGCCGAACACCACGCGGCCCACTTCGAAGTCCGGATGGTCGGGAAGGGTCCCCAGGAATCCCAGGGCCAGGGTTCCAAGGCCGAGGAGAATTCCGAGGCCCTCGAGGATCTGTGATGCGTTTGGGCGTCGCTTCTCAGGTGCGGACTGCTCTTGCCGCTCCTCGGTCAGGGCCATGGGGGGTGATCTTAGGGTTAGCCTCCGAAGACGGATCGGACGAGGAACCAGGCGTTGGAGGGCCGTTCGGACAGACGGCGGGTCAGGTAGGGATACCACTTGGAGCCGAAAGGCAGATAGACCCGAACGGGGTATCCGGCTCCGATCAATTCGTCCTGCAATCCGGTCCGGACCCCGTAGAGCATCTGGAACTCGAAAGGCGCTCTCCTCGAGCCGGCCAACTCGCGGGTGAGGTCGATCAGGGCGGCATCGTGAGTCGCAACCGCGGGACGAACCGCATCGAAACCCATCAGCTGGCGCAGTTGGGAGGCGAATGCCTCATCCACGTCGCGCTTCGACGTGAGGGCCACCTCGCGATTCTCCAGATATGCGCCCTTGCAGAGCCTGATGTGACCGCCCAGAGGCATCAACCGCTTCAGATCAGACGGAGTCCGGTGGAGATACGCCTGAAGGGCAATACCGAGATTGCCTCGATCCGACTGGACTTTCTCATAGATGCGCACCGTGGCTTCGGTATATCGAGAATCCTCCATGTCGATGGTCACGGTGGTGTCCACCTCGGCGGCACGATCGGCAAGGCTGTCGACCAGCGCGATCGCCAGCGATTCGTCGAAGGCAAGCCCGAGCTGGGTCAGTTTGATCGAGATGTTGGCCTCGAGGTTCTCGGCACCGATCCGGTTCAGCCCTTCGACGTACTCGCCCCGAGCACTGATCGCAGTGGCGCGATCGTGGCACTCCTCCCCGAGCAGGTCGAGAGACACGAGGAAGCCGTCCTCGTTGAGCTTGCGAGCGGCAGCCACACCCTCAGCCAGCGTGTCCCCCGCCACGAACCTCCCGGCGAGCGCCTTTCCCGGCCGCGTGCCAGTGATCGTCCGCTCCACGGGCCTGGCCTCGGTGAAGGCCATGACCACCCGCGAGAACAGACTCAACCCTGCTGCCCGAGCTCTGCCGCTCGTCTCGCCGCGGCCTGGACGGCGTCCTCGACCAAGGCCCGGAACCCGCGCTCTTCGAGCACATGCACGGCGGCGGCGGTCGTACCTCCCGGTGACGTAACCTGCGAGCGCAACTCTGCCGGGGTGGTGTCGGTGTCGGTCAGGAGGTGGCCGGCGCCGCGGATGGTCTGGTGGACGAACTCCTCCGCGATATCACGGGGCAGCCCCTCCCGGACCGCGGCCTCGGTGAGCGCCTCCGCCAGCAGGAAGACATAAGCCGGGCCGGTCCCGGACACCGCGGTGACCGCATCCAGGAGTGATTCGTCCATCACCCTGACCCCTCCGACCGCTCCGAGAACCTCCGTGGCCAGTTTGAGATGCTCCTCCCCGGCATGGGCACCCCGAGCGATCCCGGTCACCCCTTCCCCGACCACAGCCGGGGTGTTCGGCATGGCCCGGACGACGGCGACCTCGCCGAGTGAGGCCTCGTAGGTCCTGGTCGTGACACCGGCGGCCAGCGAGAGAACCATTTGACCCGCGGCCAGGCTGTTTGTGATCCGATCGACCACTCCTCCGACGTCCCTGGGCTTCACTGCCACCACGACCACCTGTCGCCCCTGGATGGCTTCCTGTGGGTCGAGTGTGACCATCGACGTGGTGCGTGACGCGAGCTCGGCAGCCCTGTCCTCCCTCCGTACGGCGAGCGACAATTCGTCGGGCGCCCATCCGGCGCGTTCGAGTCCGCGCCGAAGCGCCTCGCCCATGGCGCCAACACCGATGATTGCGACCGAGGGGTGTGCGGTCATCGCAGAAATCATACGACTGCGTCGAAATCACGGCCTCGATGGGAGCGAATCGTATCGATGACCGCGTCGACCGCTTCCTGGGTGAAACCTCCGGCGATGATCACGTCTGCATAGCCCTTGGAGGGCTCAACGAATTCCAGGTACATCGGCCGGACGGAGCTGAAGTACTGCGTGATGACCGATCCGACGGTCCGGCCTCGCTCCTCGATGTCACGTTCCAGACGCCGGGCGAGACGAATGTCGGCGTCTGTGTCGACGAATACCTTCAGATCGAGCACGGCTCTCAGGCCAGGCTCGGCGAGGACCAGGATCCCCTCGACGAGGATCACCGGTGCTGGTTGGACCACGACCACTTCGTCTGATCGAAGATGTCTGGCGAAGTCGTAGACAGGCTTCTCGATGGCCTGCCCGGATTGCAGCGATACCAGATGCTCCACCAAGAGCTCCGTCTCCAACGACGCCGGGTGGTCGTAGTTGACCTGTGACCTCGCTTCGAAAGACAACTCCGGCGCATGGCGGTAGTAGGCATCGTGTTGAACGAGTGAGACATTTCCGTTCAATTGCTCGACCAGCGATTCGGCGATGGTCGTCTTGCCGGACCCAGACCCGCCCGCAATCCCCACGATGACGGGGATATCAGACCCGATATTGGTGCGGGCAGCCATGCCCGCCGACGTTACTTATCGCCGACCCGGCTCCGAAGCCGTCGTATCTCGTCGTACACGCCATCGGTCAAGGTCGTCGAGGCGGGTGCGGAGACACCCTTGATCTCGATGTTGGCCCGGCCGGGTTTTGAAGCTGCCAGAGCAACCGGCTCCGGCTGGGTGATCTCCGGCTCTTCGATTTGCCCGGGCTCGGTCGGCTCTTCGACGATCTCGAGCTCCGGCTCGGTGTCATTGGCCACCTCGGCTTCGTCGGCCACGTTCCAGGTGCTGTTGGCGGCGACGCCCTCGGCCAGGCGATGGAGCCATTCCGCCTCCTCCTCGGGAATGGCGACGGTCTCGGCCAGCCCCATCCGATTCAGGGTGTGGAACATGCGGACCGCGGTGCCGCGGCCGTACCTCGACTCCAGAGCGCCGAAACTGAAGGCCGGCACCAGATTGGCGAATGTCTGCCAGTCGCCGGGGTCAATAGTCAAGGGGTCTGGGATCTCGTGAATCAGCTTCACACCGTTGGCCTCGAACAGCCCGGTTTCGGCGACCTCTCCCTCGAGGGTCTGAAGGGCCTCGACATCGACGAGAACCTCCTCGACCGTCCAGCCTTTGGCGTCGGGGCCGTCGGCTGCCCCGACGGAGAACGTTCCTTCGGCAACAGCTGAGAGGACATACAGGATGTCGGCGACACCTGCGCGGTCGGATCCCGCGTGTGCACCCTTCCAATCCGGTCAGTTCGGCACCGGTGACCCGTCCTTCGCGGAAATGAACGCGCCCGCGGCGCTGTCCCTCGATGTCGAGTGACCCGGTCTTCTTGGTGACCTGCATGATCTGGAGCAGATCGTTGATGCTCCAATCAGAGAGCTGGCCCGAGAGATGCATCGATACCCTTCCGTTCCCTTGCTCCCCCCTATCGGCAGGAACCGGCGAGCGGTTGAGCCGTTCAGGCCTTCTTGGCCGCCTTCATCGCCTTCTTCTTCTCCCGCAACGCCAGCACGTCCTCGAAGTTGGCGACGTCGGCTATGGAGGGCCAGTCCGCTGCTTTCTCCTCCCAACCCTCAGGCCGCACACCGAGGCGCTTTCCGAGAAGGCCGACGAAGATCCGAGACTTCTCCGCCCCGAACCCGGGCAACGCGGCGCAGCCGACTGAGCAGCTCAGTGCCATCCTCAGCGGTCTCCCAGAGATTCTCCGCCCTGCCGTCGTAGTCGTCGATCACCGCCTCGGCGAGCTCCTCGGGTCCGCTTCGCCATCGACGCCGGATATCGATGGATCGCCGGCGGTCCCCGGAACATGACCTCGAGATCCTCGATGGGTTGGGAGACCACGGACTCCGGAGTCAGCTCTTCACCGAGCCGGTCCTTGAGGAGCTGTGGGCCGTAGAAGGCGCGCTCCATGGGAAACTGCTGGTCGAGAAGCATGCCTAGGAGCAGGGCAAAGCCGTCCGAAGCGAGCAGTCGATTTGCCTCGTCTGATTCGGTAAAGGGGAGGAGATCAGGTCGGTCCATCGGACCAACCGTAGCCCTCAGACCATGAGGCGAATCAGGACATAGAGGACGAGCAGCCCAGCGGGGGCGTAGGCCGCGATGTTCGTCGGGTTTCTGCGGGGCTCGTTCATCTCTATCGTCCTCTTGAACCGAACTTACGGCTTGAAGATTCCGTGTGACATGGGGGTTTCCCCCCATTTGACCCGGATCGAATGGCGAAAATGTGAACTGATCGAGAATGAGTGATGACATCTACATCGTTGATGCGGTTCGCACCCCGATGGGCAGGCTTGGCGGGCAGCTCGCCCATGTCAGACCAGACGACCTGGCCGCCCACGCCATCGTCGCCGTCCTGAGACGTCAGTCCGATCTCGACCCGATGGCGATCGAAGACATCTATTGGGGGGCGGCCAATCAGGCCGGCGAAGACAACCGCAACGTGGCCCGCATGGCGGGCCTCCTTGCCGGCCTCCCGATCGAGATCCCGGGAGCGACCGTCAACCGCCTGTGTGGCTCCGGGATGCAGGCGGTGATATCGGGTGCGCATGCCCTCGCCGCCGGCTGGGGTGATGTCGTGGTGGTTGGCGGATCCGAGTCGATGACGCGATCGCCCTACGTGATGACCAAGACGGACCGGCCATTCGCCACTGGCGCCCCCGAAGTGGTCGACACGATCCTCGGCTGGCGTCTCGTCAATCCGAGGATGGAAGAGCTCTACCCACCGATCACGCTCGGGATGACAGCCGAAGTTGTCGCGGCGAAATACGACGTCAGCCGGGAGGACCAGGACGCGTTCGCCCTCCGCAGCCATCAGTCGGCGCTGGCCGCCGCCGCCGACGGTCGCTTCGGGGACGAAATCGCACCTATCGAGGCGCCGGTTGATTCGAGGCGGCATGAGATGGCAGTGATCGACGCCGACGAAGGGCCAAGGGCGGACACCTCGCTGGAGGCCCTCGCCAAGCTCCCCGCTGTCTTCAAGGAAGACGGGACCGTCACCGCAGGCAACTCATCGCCGATGAATGACGGCGCCGCAGCCCTGATCCTCGCCACCGAGACGGGGCTGGCGGCCCACGGCCTCACCCCTATCGCCCGGATCGTCTCATCCGCTGCCGCTGGAGTACATCCCGATGTGATGGGGATCGGCCCCGTGCCTGCATCAGAGAAAGCGATGAAACGAGCCGGTGTCACTGCGGACGACCTCGACCTCATCGAGATCAACGAGGCCTTCGCCTCCCAGGCCGTCGCCAGCATCCGCCTGCTCGAGGTCGATCCAGCGCGGGTCAACGTCAACGGCGGCGCCATTGCCATCGGGCACCCGCTCGGAGCATCGGGAGCGCGGATTCTCACGACCCTCATCCACGAATTGAGTCGCCGCGAGGGCCGCTACGGGTTGGCCACGATGTGCATCGGGGTTGGCCAGGGGATCAGCACGGTCATCGAGCGTGTCTGAGGCGAGGCCCGGGCCCCTCGATGGCATCCTCGTCGTCGAGTTCGGGAATCTGATCGCAGCTCCGTATGCCGCCATGCTGCTCGCCGACATGGGGGCGAGAGTGGTCAAGGTCGAGCCACCCGATGGCGACCTCGCCCGAAGGTTCGGGCCCTTCCAGAACGGCGAGTCGACCTTCTTCATGACCGTCAATCGGGGCAAGGAGTCGCTCGCCATCGACAGCAAGGACTGGCTCTCGAAGCGGGTACTGGACAAGCTGGTCCGCAAGGCCGACGTTCTCCTCCACAACCTGCGGCATGGCGCCATTGACCGCATGGGTTTGGGGGAAGCGCGCGCCAGAGAGCTCAATCCACGCCTCGTATACGCATCCATCTCGGCCTTCGGGGCCGAGGGGCCCTACGCCGAGCGTTCCGGGGTGGACCTCATCTTCCAGGGTGAGGGCGGCATGATCTCGATCACCGGGGAGCCGAAGGACGGTCCACGGAAAACAGCCACAACCATCGGTGACTACGTGGCGGGAACCAACGCCGCCCTGGCCATTGCCGCCGCCCTGGCCGAGCGGCCACGAACCGGGCGGCGCATCGACATCTCGTTGCGTGATGGCGTGATGGCTGTGCAGTCGACCTGGAACGCCCTCGCCTTCGCCTCAGATTCGCACCCCGAGAGGACCGGCACCGCAAGTCCCTTTCTCGCCCCGAATCAGGTGTTCGACGCGGCAGACGCCCCATTCACCCTGGCCATCGTGTCCGACCGCCATTTCGAGGTGCTCGCCCAGACCATCGAACTGCCGGATCTCACCACTGAATTCCCGAGCAATGAGGTGCGGATGGCGAAGAGACCCGCACTGGCACGGAAGCTGAGTCAGGTGTTCAAGACCGAGAAGGCGGATCATTGGGTGAGTCTCCTCGGGGAGGCCGGGCTCCCGGTTGGTCATGTGCTCACCCTCACCGAGGCACTCTCCGACCCCCAAGCCAGGCACAACGAGATGATCGTCGAGTACGAGCACCCCGTGGCCGGCACGGTGAGGATCACCGGCTCACCAATCCGCATCGACGGCTCGGCGGCCCGGGCGTCTGCGATGCCGGCCACCCTGGGTCAGCACACCAGGCCGATCCTGCGCGAGATGGGCGTCGACTCCGACACTATCGAGCAGATGGCTGTCGCCGGGACCGCGGTCGTGTCGTGAGTGGTCACATCCATTGGGCGAATGAGGTCCCTGACGACTGGCCCGCCGTGCTCGCCGAGCTGACCAGGGCGTTTCAAGTGAGTCGACGCGCAGCCCAGGACCAGGAGTCGTTCGTCTACGTCGTCAGTCAGGACGACCTGCTGGGGAGGCGTGGCTCTGGCAACGCCATCATCGCCTGCGGCCTGCTCTCGGCGGCTCGCACCGCAGCGCTGGAGGGTGCCCGCAAAGGGTGGACGGCGAACGTTGTTGCCTATGACGATGAGTCCAACCGTTCGGCGGCGGAGGAGTGGGCACGCCGGCTACTCGAAGCTGGGGACGTCAACGGTGAGCTGATCCGGGTCGGATCGGGTCACATCGGCAAGACCCTGGCATGAACGGGACCATCGTCGTCACCGGAGCAGCGCGTGGCATCGGACGGGCCATCGCCGAGAAGATGGCGTCCACCGGCCCACTGACTGTCGTTGGCGTCGACGTCGCCCCTGAGCTGGCGCTGTCCGAGTCGATCACCCCGGTGCAGATCGATCTCACCTCCGACGACGGGCCACGTGTCGTGAGGGAGGCGGTCGAGGCCTCAGGAGCGCCCCTGGTCGGATTGGTCAACAACGCGGGGATCACCCGGGACGCTCGGCTGGTCAACATGGCGGACGACGACTTCTCGGCAGTCCTCGAGGTCAACCTGGGCGCCGCCTATCGCCTGACCACCGAGTTGGCGCCTTTGATGTCCGATGGCGGGTCTGTCGTCAACATCGCCTCCCGGGCCTATCTGGGCAATTTCGGACAGTTCAACTACTCGATGTCGAAAGGCGGAGTGGTCGGGATGACCCGGGCCATGGCTCTATCGCTGGCCCCGCACGTCAGGGTCAACGCCGTCGCCCCGGGCCTGATCTCGTCCGAGATGAGCATGGCCATCCCCGACGACATCCGGGAGAAGATGGTCGAATCCATCCCCCTCGACCGGATGGGAACGCCCGACGAGATCGCCAACACCGTCTGGTGGCTCCTGACCCCCCTCTCCAGCTACATCACGGGGGAGGTCATCGTGGTGGGCGGTGGGAGGAGCCTGACCTGATACGTAGTGCTGGGCGTCACGACCGCGTGACTCTCGCCCGAGGTCAGTAGTACAACCGACTGACCGTCTCGGCGACCATGGCCGGCTTCTCGGTGCCCTCGACCTCGATGGTGACCTGACGGTTGAGCTGAATCCCACCCTGGACATCGGTGACGGAGACCAGGCCCACGCGGGCCCGGATCCGGGAGCCAACGGGAACCGGGGCGGGGAAACGGACCTTCTCCAACCCGTAGTTGATGCCCATCATGGGGGACCCGACATCGAGGGGCACTTGGGCGGACAGGGCCACGGTCAGAGACAATGTCAGGAAGCCATGGGCAATGGTGCCTCCGAACGGGCTGGCCGCCGCTCGGTCACGATCGACGTGGATCCACTGGTGGTCATCGGTAGCGGTGGCAAAGGCATCCACCCGGTCCTGGGTGATCTCCATCCAGTCGCTCACGCCGATCTCGGTTCCGATCCGGTCCTGGAAGTCGGCCGCATTCATCCGTTCTGCACTCCGTCGCGTATGGGTGACGCCGTACATTAGGAATGTGCAGGTTCTCCCCACCAAGGTCGATCCCCGATCGGATGAGTATCGGGTCAACCGGGCGGCCATGGAGGAGAAGCTGGCGGAGTTCGAACAGCTGATGGCGCAGGCCCGACAGGGCGGGGGCGAGAAGTACGTCAAGCGCCATCGCGACCGCGGGAAGCTCCTGGCGCGGGAGCGAATCGAGCTGTTGCTCGACCGGGACGCCCCATTCCTCGAGCTCTCCACCCTGGCCGCCTGGGGGACCGATAAGAACCTCGGCGCCAATGTGGTGACCGGGATCGGAGTGGTCGAGGGGGTGGAATGCGCGATCCTCGCCCACGACCCGACGAGCCAGGCGGGCTCGATGAATCGATACTCGGTGGCGAAGACGCTTCGGATCATGGACATCGCCCGTGAGAACCGCCTCCCCCTGATCAACCTGGTCGAATCAGGCGGCGCCGACCTCCCCGACCAGGCCGAGGTGTTCATCGTCGGGGGCAAGTGGTTCCGCAACCTCACCCGCCTCTCCAAGATGGGAATCCCCACCATCGCCATCGTCTTCGGCAGTTCCACGGCTGGTGGCGCCTACTTCCCGGCGATGTGTGACTACGCCGTCATGGTGAAGGAACAGGCAAAGGTCTTCCTCGGCGGCCCGCCGCTGGTGAAGATGGCAACCGGTGAGGAGTCGACCGACGAGGAGCTCGGCGGCGCAGAGATGCACTCCAAGGTCTCCGGTCTCTCCGACTACTTCGCCCAGGACGAGCACGAGGCCATCCGCATGGGCCGTGACATCGTGAGCCACCTGAACTGGCGCAAGCTGGGCTATGGCCCGACCAAGGACCCCGACGAGCCGATTCACGAAGTCGACGACCTTCTCGGCGTGATTCCGAGCGACCTCCGGGTCCCATTCGACATGAGGGAGATCCTCGCTCGAACCCTCGACGGCTCCCGCTTCGAGGAGTACAAGGCGGTCTATGGCACGTCGATCCTCACCGGATGGGGATCCATCCACGGTTTCCCGGTGGGAGTGATTGCCAACCAGCAGGGGGTGATCTTCTCTGAAGAGGCGCAGAAGGCCACCGAGTTCATCCAGCTCAGCAACCGCTACGACACCCCTCTCCTCTTCATCCACAACACCACCGGCTACATGGTGGGCAAGGACTACGAGCAGAGGGGCATCATCAAAGACGGGGCGAAAATGGTCAACGCCGTGGCCAACTCCGAGGTGCCCCACATCGCTCTCATGGCCGGGGTCTCCTACGGAGCGGGGAACTACGGCATGTCCGGGCGCTCCTACGACCCCCGATTCGTCTTTGGCTATCCCAACCACAAGGTGGCCGTGATGGGGCCTACTCAGCTGGCCGGGGTCATGTCCATCATCGCCCGGCAGGCGGCAGAGTCACGGGGCGAGCCATTCGACGAAGAAGCGGACGGGAAGCGCCGCAAGGAGGTCGAGGCTCAGATCGAAGCCGAGGAACTGGCGTACTTCTCCACGGCGAGAGTGCGCGATGACGGGCTGATCGATCCCCGCGACACCCGTCACGTGCTGGGAATCGCCCTATCCGCCACCCATTCGGCCGAGGTAGGAGGGACCGATCGGTTCGGCGTCTTTCGGATGTGATCGGCCCTCCCAGATCGTCTCACCGTCGAGATCCACCGCTCCGGTTGGCAGCAATCCGATCGCAGCTGCCACCTTTCCCGACCCGGCATGGTTGGGATGGATATGAGCGATCAGCCGCCGTGTCCCGCTGGCGCCGAGCCATTCGACCATCGCGGTAGCGGCCTCGGTGGCAATGCCTTGGCCCTGCCAACCGACACCGACCAGCCATGCGACGTCCGCTTGCTCACCAGTAACTGTCGCCTGCACGAACCCCACGGCTGCCCCGTCTTCGACCATCCGGATGGTCCAGTTGTGCCATGTCTCGCCAACGGACGGCGAGCCTGCCACCTGCGCTCGGTATCTCTCTTCGAGCTGGGCCAAGGTCGGCGGGCTGCCTCCCGTGAAGGCGTAGAGCCGGTCGTCGCCGAGCACAGAGACCATCTCGTCGGAGTCGGACGGGTCGAGCGGCATGAGTCTCAGACGGTGGGTCAACAGTGTCGGCGTCATCATCGCCGGTCAGGCCTCGATGAAGGAGAGACGGACCTTCCTGGTCTGGTTGTCGACATTGGTGTCCACCAGCAGCACCGACTGCCAGGTGCCCAGGGTCGGGCGGCCGTCGACAACCGGAATGGTCACACTGGGAGAAATGAATGCCGGCAGCACATGATCGCGACCATGACCGGGGCTGCCGTGCTCGTGACGCCACCGACCTGGCTCCGCAGGGAGCAGGTCGTCGATGGCTGCGACGAGATCTCGATCACTCCCCGCTCCCACCTCGATCACGGCGACACCGGCAGTGGCGTGGGGGACGAAGACGGACAGCAAACCGTCCTCGAACTGAGAACAGAACCTGGCGAGGTCTGAAGTGATGTCGAAGACACCGGCTCGGCCGCCCGTGTGGACGACGATCTCCTCGCTGATCACCTCAGGAGCATAAGAGTTCAGCCCCCGCCCCCCTGCCTCGCTCGCGCTGGCGACGACCTCGTCGCTGTTCAGCCGGCGAATTCGACGACCACGTCGCGGTAGCCGAGCCCAAGCAAGAAGTCTGTCAGGACCTGACGGGCATTTGCCTCGGCGTCGGTGAGCACACCCTCGTCGACCGCGGCTTGGACGAGGACTTCCTCGGCCACCTGACGGGCGTCGGTCTCCAGCCTGGGATCACCCTTGGTGAACAGGCCAGTCTCCCGGTCGAGGATCTGGGTTGCCTCACCGTCGACGGACACATACTGGATCTCGGCAGCCGGAACGGTGATCTCGACGACACCCTGATCGTCCAGGGAGACACTGCGAACAGAGATCCCGCTCATGTCGATGCCGGCGCCGATCTTGGCCACGGCGAACAATTGGAGGCTGTCACCCCGAGCCCATTCCAGCCATCCCCGGTCGGTGCCCTTCTCGACGATGGTGTACTGCACCGTCTCGACCGTGGTCAGATTGGACATGTCACGGATCGAACTGATGACAACGGGGCTGATCTCCTCGAAGGGCTCCGGCTCGAACACGGCCGCCAGGTCACCGGGCGTTGGCACCGAATCGACCAGATCCTGGAGACTCGAGACCACCCATATCCCGATCACGACGAACAGGGCTACGACACCGGAGACAATGGCAATCGGCACCAATGGCGACCTCCGCCTCGGGGCCGGCTCGAGCCTCTCGACCGTGTCTCGATCCTGTCTCTCCATCAACTTTGTATCACTCATTTGGACGCGGCTCCTCAACTACATGGATATGACGACGTTGTTATGACGTCACGAAGTGGGAAATGGTTTCCACCGGTACGCTCAGCGAGCCGATGATCCGAAGACTCCTGGTCGCAAACCGCGGTGAGATCGCTCGCCGCGTGTTTCGCACCTGCCGGCAGATGAATATCGAAACTGTGGCCGTCTACTCGGATCCCGACACGTCCGAGCCGCACGTGATCGAGGCAAATCATGCCGTAAACCTTCCCGGCTCGACCCCCTCCGAAACCTATTTGGACATCGATGCGGTTCTTGGGGCGGCCAAACAGACCGGAGCGGACGCCATCCATCCCGGGCTACGGGTTTCTGGCCGAGAACGCCGAATTCGCAAGGCGGGTCATCGACGCTGGGCTGTCCTGGATCGGCCCGTCGCCAGAGGCGATAGAGGTAATGGGCTCCAAGCTCCGTTCCAAGGCCCTGGCCGAGTCTGCCGGCGTGCCCACCCTCCCCGCCATCGACCTCAGTGCCATGGATGAGGAGAGGGCCTTGGAAGCGGCGGCCGGACTCGGGTACCCGGTACTGGTCAAGGCGTCGGCGGGAGGCGGTGGCAAGGGGATGAGGATCGTGGGGGATCCGTCCGGTCTGGCTGAGGCGATGGATGGAGCGCGACGCGAGGCGATGTCCGCGTTTGGCGATGGCACTGTCTTCCTGGAGCGATACCTGCAGGCGCCACGCCATATCGAGATCCAGGTGCTTGGCGACGGCCACGGCAGGGTGATCTCCCTCTTCGAGCGTGAGTGCTCCATCCAACGGCGGCATCAGAAGATCATCGAGGAGGCGCCGTCGCCAGCCGTCGACGAAAACCTCCGCAGACGGATGGGTGACACGGCCATCGCCGCTGCGGAGGCCATCGGGTACGTCGGAGCGGGGACTGTCGAGTTCCTCTTCCAGGGCGGCGAGTTCTTCTTCCTGGAGATGAACACGAGACTCCAGGTGGAGCACCCTGTGACCGAGATGGTCACCGGTTTGGACCTGGTGCGTCTTCAGATCGAGATCGCCGACGGCGCCGCGATCGATATCGAGCCCACGATCTCGGGGCACGCCATCGAGGCCCGCCTGTACGCCGAGGATCCACGCAACGACTTCCTCCCGGTCACCGGGAGCATCCAGCGATTCGACGTCCCCGACCTGCCGGGATTGAGGGTCGATTCCGGCGTCGAGGACGGGTCGAGTGTCTCGGTGTTCTACGACCCGATGCTGGCCAAGATCATTGCCCACGGCGCCACCCGAGATGACGCGGCCGAAACGCTGTCCCAGGCGCTGCGTCGGACCTTGCTCCACGGTCCCGTGACCAATCGCGAACTGCTGGTTCGGGTGCTGGACCACGAGGAATTCAGGACGGGGTCGATCGACACCCATTTCCTGGAGCGTCACGACCCGGCGTACCTCGGTCGGCCGCTGGCGGACGTGGAGACCGAATTCTTGTCCGCCGTGGCGGCAGCGCTCGCTGACCAGACCTACGAAAGGGGTCGGTCCCGGGTGTTGGCCACAATCCCCTCCGGGTGGCGCAATCGGCCCGGTCACTCCCAGGAAAGGGCGTATCGAGGCGAGCATGGCACGCATGTGATCCGCTACTCGGTCAGCGAGATTCCCGTTGTGGAGGGTCTTGGCCGGCTCGAAATCACCGTATGCACCGCTGATCGAGTCGACTTCAGCCAGGGCGGGCTCGACCACAGCTTCAGCGTGGCGCGCTATGGCGTGGTTCGTAATGTGGACTCCGAGTTGGCACCGGTTCGGTTGGAGGAATTGCCGCGGTTTCCCTCGACCGAGCTCGTCGAGTCGCCCGGATCGCTGCACGCGCCGATGCCGGGGCGAGTGGTCAGGGTCGAGGTGACTCTCGGTGACGAACGTCAGGGCCGGTCAGGTGCTGGTGGTGCTCGAGGCGATGAAGATGGAACACACCCTTCGGGCGCCTCATGATGGGACTGTGGGCGAAGTCGACTGCTCCCCCGGCGACCAGGTCGAGGCGGGTGCGGTGCTGGTGGTGATCGGAGATCCCGTCAACCACGGGTTGACAATGCTGGTGATCGTCAACCTAGGGTTGACGCGATGAGACAGCCCATGGAGATGGAGGAATTGGTCGACTTCGTCGAGGACCACGCCCCAGGGGGAACGCGGCTCGACCGTCTGACTGAAGCGGTGAGAGTCGCCGACGGGCTCAATGTGATAGCCGACCAACTCATCGGCCACTTCGTCGACCAGGCCCGCGACTCTGGAGCCTCCTGGGCCGAGATCGGTGGTGCCCTAGGGGTCAGCAAGCAAGCCGTTCAGAAGCGATTCGTCGCGAGACGAGAACCGAGGGAGAGCAAGGGCCTGTTCACGAGATTTGACGACGATGCGCGCTCCGTCGCCGTCGAAGCAATGGAATTGGCTCGAGGGGCCGGGCACGACCGAATACAAAGCGGTCACATCGTCCTGGCTTTGATCGAAGATCCACAAGGGCCGGCGGCCCTCACGATCGAGTCACAAGGCGTGTCCCTGGAACAGGTCAGAGAGTCGATGCGAGGGATCCTGGGACCGGCGCAGGGCGCGGTCCCCGATCACCTGCCGTTCACCGCCGACGCCAAAAAGGTCCTCGAGCTGTCCCTTCGAGAGGCGATTCGCACGAGATCGGGGGTCATCCGCCCCGAACACATACTGCTTGGCGTGCTCCGCGATCAGAAGTCGCCCGCTGTCATGTGTCTCGTCGGCCTCGGCATCGATCGAAGGAAGATCGAGAAGGCGATCGGCTAGGGCGGTCAGCCGGAGAAGCCGGCCAGCACCCCAGAACCTGGTCGATATCGGCCTCGGTGTGATCGGCGTTGATCTGGAACCGGATCTCCTCGTCCCCTTTCGGGACCACCGGGTAGTTGAGCCCGGTGGCGAGGACGGCGTTTTCGTGGAGATGGCGGACCAGGGCGGTGGTCCGCTCCGTGTCCCGGACCATCAGCGGCACGACGGGTGTGGTCCCGGGATGGTCTCCAGATCAAGGCCGACGCAGCCCCGACTCGAACCGGCCGGTCATGGCGGCGAGATGACCCAGAAGCGACCGGCCCTCATCGGAATCAACCACCGACACCGCGGCCGCGGCGGCGGCGGCCTCCCCGACGGTGATCGGGTTGGAGTAGATGTACATCGGCGCCTTCTCCCGGAGGAAGTCGGAGAGACTCCGGCTCCCCGCCACATACCCCCCGTTGACCCCGAACGCCTTGCCCAGGGTGCCGATGAGGACGTCTACAGGACGAGACCGAGACGCCTCCTCGGTACCGCGACCGGCTTCACCGAATGCGCCCACCCCGTGGGAGTCGTCGACCACTACAACCACGTTCTCATCGAAAGCGTCGTCATGAGCCCCGGCGATCTCCATGAGGGTCGAGAGATCGGCGTGGTCGCCACGCATCGAGAACACGCCGTCGGTGACGACAATCGCCCGGGCGGTCCCGCCCGCCCTGGAGAGCAACGCGTCGAGGGCGGCGTAGTCGAGATGGGAATAGACCTCCCTGGACGCCGGGCGAGCCAGACGCAGGGCGTTGATGATGCAGTTGTGATTCAGCTCGTCGCTGAGCACCACCGTGTCTGATGTGATCAGCGAGGTGAGGGTCGATACGACCGCGGCGTAAGCCGAGGAGAAGATCATCGACGACGGGCGCTCGTGAAAGGACGCCAGTCGCTCCTCGAGGTCGATGTGTGCTCGATAGGTCCCGGAGATGAATCGGACCGCTCCCGGCCCGGCTCCGAACTCCTTGGTCGCCATCTCCTCGGCTTCGATCACTGCCGGGTGACGGGAAAGCCCGAGATAGCTGTTGGAGTTCATTCGGATGAATCGTTGCCCCGACCCGTCGAGGAGATAGCGAGGACCGAGCCCGCCGCGCCCCGGCTCGACGCCGACGATCACCGCCTCGGATCCCTTGGCTGTCCCCGATTGCCGCAATGCCGAGACCTCGCCGGCGATGGTGGCGTCGAGTCGATCGTGCGGCATGGGTCGGGGTCTAGCACACCTCTAGAGTGCGCGGCATGACTCGTCTCGGTTTCATCGGCCTCGGCACGATGGGCCACGGGATGGCCTTGAACCTGCTCATTGCCGGGCACGGCTTGACCGTCTGGAACCGGACTCCGGGGAAGGGGGTCGACCTCGTCTGTGACCTCGCCGCCGATCCGATCGAGCTGGGCAAGGCGAGCGACATCGTCTTCGTCTGTGTGTCCGACACCCCGGATGTAGAGGAGGTGGTGTTCGGCGATCGCGGGGTCATCCATGGCCTGGCCCCAGGTGCGGTTCTAGTCGACCACTCGACGATCTCGCCCGGCGCCACCCGAGAATTCGCAGCCCGCGCCTCGGAGGTGGGGGTTTCCTGGGTGGATGCTCCGGTATCGGGCGGGTCGGAGGGCGCCGAGAACGGAACCCTGGCGGTCATGGCTGGAGGCCCCGTCGAGGCCCTGGATCGGGCCCGGCCATTCATGGAGGCCTATTCGAAGACGATCACCCACATCGGCGGACAGCCGGGGTCGGGTCAGATGGCCAAGGCGGTCAACCAGGTGCTGGTCGTGCTGAACGAGCTAGCCGCCTCCGAGGCATTGCTGCTCGCTCAAGGGGCGGGTCTCGATCTGCGAACGACTCTGGCCGCGGTCGAGGGTGGGGCAGCCGGATCGTGGATGCTCTCGAACCGAGGCCCGCAGATGATCGCCCGTGACTGGCGCCCCGGATTCACGATCGACCTTCAGCAAAAGGATCTCCGCATCGTCCTCGACTCCGCCGACGAGCTGGGCATCCCGCTGCCCGGGACATCTCTGGTTTTCCAGCTCTTCCGAGCCCTCCAGGCCCAGGGTCTCGGCTCCGAAGGCAACCACGCCCTGGTCAAGGCATTGGAGGAGCTGGCGGGGATCGAGCTGGGGGAATAACGCCCTCCGAGCCTGCGCTACCGCCCCTTGCTTTTGGGAGGGAGGTGGCTCAGGCCAGGAGGTCTGCTTTGACCCGGGCGACGTGGCCTGTGGCCTTCACGTTTCGGTATGCCTTTTCGATCTGACCGTCGGGACCGATGACGAAGGTCGACCTGATCAGTCCCTCCATCGTCTTCCCGTACATCTTCTTTTCACCCCAGGCTCCGAGCGAGGTGGCGAGCTCTTTGTCCTGATCGGACAGCAGGTCGAAGTTGAGCCCTTCCTTCTCCTTGAACCGGGCGTTCTTCGCCGGCGTGTCCGGGCTCACCCCGACTATCTCGTAACCCGCCTCGGCGAACTCCTCATAGCTGTCCCGGAAGTCACACGACTCCGTGGTGCAGCCCGGCGTCATGGCGGCCGGATAGAAGAACATGACCAGGCGCTTCCCGGCGAAGTCGGCGGAGCTGACCGTGTCCCCGTCCTGATTGGGAAGGCTGAAGTTGACTGTCTCAGGCATCGCCCGAGGCTACTTCACCGTTGTCCCTCGTAATCGACCTCGGCGGCCGCCTTTGCCTCCGGGGACTTGAGAAAGGTCATCCCCCCAGCGAAGAAGCTGAGCGCCGCCGGCAGCCAGTAAGAGACGATCCGGTAGATGAGGACGGGCGCGACCGTGGTCGCCGCCGGGAATCCGTAGGCGCTGAGGATGAAGACGAGCCCGGCCTCGGTGACACCGAGACCGCCGGGAGTCCCGGGAAGGCCCCCGGCGATCGAGGCCGCACCGAAGGCTGCCATCACCTGGAACACATTGACGTCGATCCCAAAGGCAATGAGTACGAGGCCGAGCGCTGTCGCCTCGAGGATCAGTCGACACCAGATGTACGTCTGGGACTCCGGGCCCGGGAGGTGATCGATGACCGTGTTGTCGAGACGCTTGCGGATCGTCTTTGGAAGAAACCTCGACAGAGAGCCCAGCTTGCCCGAGCCGAACATGACCACGACGCCGGCGATCACCACGAAGGGGGCGAGCACCGTCAAGCTGATCGACAAGATCTTGGCCGAGTCCTCGGGGCGGGCGAGCAGCAGGCCGACTCCAGCCATCATCAGCAGGCCGGCATAGTTGAGGAGGACCGCGTGGACCGCCGCTCCCGTCGTTCCGGGCTCCTCATCGCGGACCGTCCACCCCATCGCCACCGGCGTGATCGCTCCACCGGCAGGAATCAGACGAGCCACACCGGCGCCAACCAGTGCCGCCTTGAAGGCAGAAAAGGCCTTGAGCTCGCCGCCGGCCTCCTCCACCGACTCCTTGTAGAGCAACCCCGCGAACCAGCTCGCGGTGATCTGGGCAATCGCGGCGAGGGCGACGAGACCCCACGCGTACGAATTCATCTCCGGAAGTTCGAAGTTGTTGAGGATGAAACCGGCGAATCCGGCGTAGACGATCGCGGCGATGACCGCAATCCATGCCACCCGCTTTGGGCTCATGGAGTCAGCAGGTCGTCCGCGCTCTGTGGGAAGTCCCCACCACCCGGATCGGTGTCGAAGATCGCACGTCGCATCGCCGGACGCATCCCACGCGGGCTATCGGGGTTGCCCTGCATGCGACGAGCCATGATGACGATGGAGAGGGCCAGCAGTACCAGCGATTCGGTCGCCGGACGACCCATGGCTGTAGAGACGATTGGCAACAGCCCCCATCCGAGGAAGCCGGCCACACCCCCGCCGATCTTCCAGCCGGCTATCGACCAGCCTGTGGTCCAGACCAGCAGCACTGGATCGAGTGCGAGCAGCAAGCCCACCGAGGTGGCCAGGCCACGTCCCGACCGACCTTTCAGAAAGACCGACCAGTTGTGACCGACGACGGCCATCAGCCCAACCATCCCGGCGGCACCCTTGCCGAATCCCATGCCTTGCGCGATCAGGACCGGGAACAAACCCTTGAGGCCGTCGAGCACCCCTCCGACCAGCCCCCACTGCCAACCGGCGACTCGGCTCAGGTTGCCGGCGCCGACGTTTCCGCTGCCGACGTAGCGCAAATCGATCCCCCGAACGCGAGCGACCACCTGGGCGAATGGGATCGAACCCAAGAGATAGGCCCCCACCAGCAGGAGAGGCCAGTAGAGAACCCACGGTGAATCTGGCATCTGCGTCAGAAACGCTAGCCAGCCTCCGCTCGCTTCGGTAGCCCGGGACCTGATGCCCGGATTCGGGTGGCGGTCGTTGGTTAACGTCCGTCGCTATGAGCCTGCACCGAGGACAGCCATGTCGATGAAGATCACCTACGCCACGATGTCCACGGACAACGAGGAGATGAATCGGGCCTACGAGGATGCCCTGGAGAGTGTGAAGGCGCGCCTCGGGCAGGTCCACGGCGTTGCGATCGATGGGGAACATCGCAAGGACAGAGAGCTCTACGAAGAGGTTTCACCGATCGACTCCGGGATCGTCGTCGGGCGATACGCCCAGGCGGTGACCACGGACGTCGACGATGCGTTGTCCGCGGCCAAGACATTCGCACCGACGTGGGAGGCCTGGGGCTGGGAGCGCCGTCGTGACCTGATGCTGGCGGCGGCGGACCAGATGGACACCCAGCTCTTCGATCTGGCCGCGCTGATGTCTTATGAGATCGGCAAGAACCGCCTCGAGTCTCTCGGGGACGTAGCCGAAACCGCTGAGTTCCTTCGTTACTACGCAGGTCAGATCACCGAGCACGAGGGTTTCATCACCCCGCTCAGCTCCCATGGGCCCAACGACGCCAATACATCGGTTCTTCGCCCCTTCGGGGTCTGGGCGGTGATCTCGCCGTTCAACTTCCCCATGGCGCTGGCCGGCGGCCCTTCTATCGGAGCCTTGATCACCGGGAACACCGTGGTCATCAAACCGTCCAACCAGGGGGCTCTGATGGCGCTCGAGTTCCACCGGGTGATGATGGAGGCGGGTCTGCCCAAGGAGGCTCTTCACATCGTGACCGGTGGGGACGAGATCGGGGATTACCTGGCCCACCACCCGAAGGTCGACGGGCTCACCTTCACCGGGTCCTACCCGGTGGGCATGTACCTGTACCGCACGGTGAACGAGTCGAGGCCAAAGCCGGTGGTTTGTGAGATGGGGGGGAAGAACCCCGTGGTCGTGACTTCGAGTGCCGACCTCGATGTGGCCACCCAGGGGATCGTTCGTGGTGCATTCGGCCTCAGCGGCCAAAAGTGCAGCGCAACCTCCCGGGTCTATGTCGAGGAGGAGGTCTACGACGATCTCATCGACAAACTCGTCGATGCCACCGAGACGATCGCAGTCGGCAATCCCCTCGAGCAGGGAACCTTCATGGGCCCGGTGATTGACGATGCCGCGGTAGAGCGGTTCGAGAAGGCGGTCGACGAGGTCAAGAACAGCGGCGGGCAGGTCCACACCGGAGGAGTGGTCCTCACCGAGGGCGACCTGGCGAAAGGGACATACGTGGCGCCCACCGTGGTCAGCGCGCCACTCGACTCGTGGGTTTGGAAAGAGGAGTTGTTCGTCCCCTTTGTGGCCGTCACCAAGGTGAAGACCTTCGAAGAAGGGCTCGCCCTCTCCAATGACACGGACTTCGGTCTGACCGCCGGTCTATTCAGTGGGGACGAGGACGAGATCGACACCTGGTTCAAGGAGATCCAGGCCGGGGTCACCTACGTCAATCGGGCGGCGGGCGCCACCACGGGTGCCTGGCCAGACATCAACCCGTTCGGCGGCTGGAAGGGATCGGGGACCTCGGGGGCCGGCGGCGGCGGCCCCTGGTACCTCCGCCAATATCTGCGGGAACAATCCCGGACCCTGATCAAGAACTGATCGGACTCCCAGTTCCGAAGGCTCGGGTCAAGCCTGCTCGAAGCGGAGCGGAAGCCCGTCCGGGTCGGTGATCTCGATGACGTTGTCACCGGCCGCCATCCGAAGATCGAGGCTGCTCAGATGCTGGCCCCAACGCTCCAGATCGTCGACGACGAACGTCAAGGCCGCAGGGCGGTCCTGACCTTCGACCAATTCGATTCTCTGCCCCTTCGCCAATTCGATCACCTCGGCCGCCACACCCCGCGTCGGTGTGCGGACATGGGTGAAGCCGAGGCTGCCATAGAAGTCGAGGGACTTCTGCAGCGAAGTCACCCCGACACGGACCGTGGTGGCGACCACCCCGCCAGGCGCCCGCGTCGGGCCACCGCCCGCGAGCACCTGCTTCGCCTCTTCGATTGTGAAGCGCCCGGCGGTGACCTCACGGCCCACCACCACCCCGTCGAGGCTTCGCCCGGCGGCCTCGAGACGGAGCAGGTCGCGCAGATCCTCGAGGTCCCTCACCCCACCGGCGGCGATCACAGGCTGCTCGACGGTGGCCAGGGCTTCGGCCATGATCTGGAAGTTGGGAGGGTCCTCCAGCGCGTCTCGACCGGCCTCCGATACGAGGAAGGCGGCCACTCCGGCAGACGACATCTCGATCAGTACCTCCTCGAGGTAACGACCGCTGTTCTGGGTCCAGCCTTTGGTCACGATCTCCTCATCGGCGCGGACGTCGACCGAGACGGCGATCTTGTCCGGGTTTTCCCGACACAGGTCCCAGACCATGTTTTGGTTCTCGATCGCGGCCGTGCCCATGACGATGCGCCAGGCTCCCTTCTCGATGAGACGCCGCGCCTCGCCTTCGGAGCGGATGCCGCCTGCGACCTGCACCGGCACCGACACCTCATCGATCAGTCGGTCGATCAGCTCACGATTCCGGTAGTCGCCATACGCGGCGGCGTCGAGATCGACGATGTGCATGTGATCGACACCCTGCTCGGCCCAATGCCGGGCGCGCCTGATCGGATCGTTGTCGAGGGCGATCGCGTCGTCCAACCGCCCACGGGGCAGCCGCACCGAAAGGCCCCCCAGGATGTTGACCCGGGCGTACAGATCCATCACAGGACGCTAGCAAGACCAGGCGCGGGCCATTATTTGTCCAGTCAGGCCCCCTCTTGAATCCCCAGTGCCTCCTCTGCGGCGTCGAGAGTCTGACCGCCGGAGACGACCGGGGCGAACAGGTCGCCGTAGCGCTGGAGGCGGTCCCACAAGTTGACGATCGTGATGTCGCCGTTTGCCACCTCGCCTACCTCGTCCCAGGTCAGCGGCGCCGAGACCGGAGCGCCGGGCCGAGGCCGGACCGAATAGACGGATGCGACCGTCTGGCCGGAGGCGTTGCGATTGTGGTCGATGAACACCTTGCCTTTCCGTTTCGGCTTGTCCCATTCCATGGTGAGATCGCTCGGTTTGGCCGCCGCCAGGTAGTTGCCTACCTCACCGACGAAGCGCCGCACCCTCGAAAACCGATGGACCGGCTCCAAGGGAACGTAGACATGAAGCCCCCTCGACCCCGAGAGCTTGGGGTAGCCCACCAGCCCGAGTTCGCCAAGAGCGACTCTCAGAAGGTGCCCGCCCTGCACTACCTGGTCCCAGGTGGAACCTTCGGCCGGATCGAAGTCGAAGATGGCGTAATCGGGGTGCTCCAGGCGCCCTTCACGGGAGTGGAAGGGATGCGTCTCGATGCAGCCCATGTTGGCGAACCACATCAAGGCCTCGACGGTGTCGGCGACGAGAAACTCGATGACACCGCCCTGGGAGTCCGACACCACGGGGGTCGTCCTCATCCAGTCCGGCTGGTGGCCGGGTGCCCGCTTCTCGTAGAACGAAGGGCCCTTGATGCCCTCCGGATATCGGCTCATCGAGATCGGGCGTCCCTCCAGGTGGGGCAGCAGCACCGGCGCCGCCGAGGCGTAGTACTGGATCAGATCACCCTTGGTGTAGCCCTCGTCAGGAAAATAGACCTTGTCGAGATTGGTGAGGCGGAGTGGGCGATCGAGCCTCGCCGGTCGGAAACCATCCCCGTCCTTGATGGCGGTGATAGGAGCGGGAAAGGGGGCCTCAGCCGTGAAGATCGGCCGGCCCGCTGCAGGCGACGGAACGGCCTCCATTTGCTCTCGCGCCTCCTGCCAGATGCGGTCGTGACTGGCCAGGTCCCGGGCCTCGGAGATCAGGACCATGCCGACCCCCGCCTCCTGGGCCGCTTCGACCAGCGGGCTGACCCGGAGGGTGCCCTCCCCGTAGGCGATATGCCGTATCTCCCCTCCGGGGCCGAACTCGTTGTCCGAGAACTGGGTCTGCAACGGGGCGAGCATCCAGCCGGGGAACTCAGCTTGGATGAAGGCGAAGACCGACACGAACGCCTCTTTCGAGGTGAGCCCGCCCCCGGTCATGGCGTGGACATGGGCCCAGTCGACAACGGGGCGAACAAAGGAGTATTCGGAGGCGAGCATGGCGATGTCGCCGAGACTTCCGAACGATCGATTGTTGCCGGCGGTCTCCAGGCCCATCCCCACCCCGAGCGATTCGACCTTGGAGACGACAGAGTCGAGCCGGGACCGGATTCGATCCATCAGCACATCAGGATCTTCGGAGTAGTTGGACCCGAAATGCGCGACGATCACAGGCGCTGACAACGCCTTCCCCAGCTTCATCGTGTGCTCGAGAGCCGCCAGCGACTGCCGCCCCCTGTCCTCGTCGGGCAGCGTCAATCCGGCGAAGTAAGGCGCGTGGACCGAGAGACGGATGTCACGCTCAGAGGCCAGCTCCCCGAATGCCTGACATCGCTTCTCTTTCCACGGGAAGCCGTCGACGAAAGGCAGCTCCAGCGCCCGATGGCCCTTCGCCACCAGGTCGTCGAGGAACTGCTCGTCTGCGACATCCTCCGGGGGCAGCCGGGAGATGCCAAAGCGGATGCTGGTCACGAGCGCGAGGCTATCGGGAGGATCATCCTGGACCTCTGAGTATTCCGCACCCGGGCCACACCCGAGTCATAACCTGACGCCATGTCTCGCGGCCCGCTCGTCATCTTGATTGTGCTGCTCATCGCCATCGTCGCCATCGTCGCCGTCTGCAATCGAGACTCGGTTCCGCCGACCACGACTGGGCTCACGAGCACGACTGCCGGAGAAACCACCACTGCGGCCAGTGCCACGACGACCACCCCCGCATCCACGACGACGGGCGCCCCCACTACGAGTGTCTCCGCCGATCAGACGGTGACTGTCCTCCTCTCCCCATTCTCGGAGATGGGGCCCGCATGGACCGAGCAGATCTTTCCTTATGGTGAAGGAGAGGAATTCCTCGGCACCTCACCGGGTGGAGACGGCTTGATGCTCGGGCCCGACTACGGGACACAAACACCGGATGGCACCTGGTGGTTCCTCGACGCAGCAAGTCTTCGAGTGGCCCACTTCGCCGCCGACGGGTCCTATCTCGACCAGGTGATCATGCCGGAGGACGTGCTCGTGGACGGCCTCTACTTCCAGTATCAGATGCCCCAGGGCCTCGACGACGGGTCCATCACTGCAGGTGGATTTCCTGAGGAGGACACCATGTCACTGCTCCGCATCGCCGACGGCCAGGCGACCGGAGCCATTTTCGAGGGCGCTGTCCCCCTGGTGACGACCGACGGTGAGCTCCTCTACGGGCTCGGCAGCGACGGCGCCCCTCATGCCCTCAACCCCGCACAACCAGTCCTGGATCCGATCGACTGGCTGCTGGCCAGAGACGGCACCCCCTTCATGGTGACCGTGACCGGTGACGAGATCGTGCTCGAGCTACCCGATGCCGGGTTGATCCGGACTCTGCAGATGCGTTATTCGGACGATCCTGAGGTCGTCGCCCACGGAGCGATCGAGGTGGAGACCGGGGTCGACGGGACGATTTTCATCGTGGTCTACGGGATACCCGAATCGGACGAGACGCTTGGGATTGGAGGTTTCGTATCGGTGAGCCCGGATGGGCAGGTCGGTCAGATGGAGCCAATCGTCGACCCGTTCAGCCCGGCAGACTCGGGCAGCCCTTCACATCTCGGGGTGACCCCAGGCACGTCGACACCCTGGATCATGGTGGTCTGGGAGGACGGGGTGCACGTCTTCACACGAACCGGCTAGTCCCGTCGAGCGCGTCCGACCTCGTCCAACGCCTCTGCCAGGTCGGCCGCTCGCTCATCGCCCAGGGTGTCGAATACGAGCTTCTTGACGAGAGCGAGATGGGCGGGCGTGGCCGCCTCGACCACCTCCACCCCGCGACCGGTCAGGGTTGCTTCGGTGCCGCGACGATCGGTCTCGCTGCGACTGCGATCGACCCAGCCTGCCTCTTCCATGCGGCTGACGGCATGGGAGAGCCGGCTCGGCGAGAAGCCAACCTCACGTGCCAAATCGCTCATCCGCAACGTGCGTTCGGAAGCGCGATGCAGCCGGCTCAGGATCACGTAATCGTCATGAGTCATCCCGGACTCGTCCCGCAGCTGGCGATCGAGCGCATTGAGCAGCGATTTCATGCCACCGGCAAGCCGAAACCAGGACATCAACTCGGCTCTGCTCAGAGGATTCACCACCGATCTCAGCATAACGGAATATTTGAACCTTCAATGAGATTCACGTGTACGTAATCAGCAAGGAGCGCACCAACATGCCAGTTCACCGACTCAACCATGCCGTCCTGTATGTCAGGGACGCCGAGCGGTCCGCTCGTTTCTATGAGGAGGTGCTGGGCTTCCGACGCCTTCCGCTCCCCCTGCCCGGTGCAGTTTTCATGCAGGCCGAGGGCTCGAGCAACGATCACGACCTAGGTCTCTTCTCCATTGGCGAAGGAGCCTCAGATTCTCCCGCCGGCCGGCAATCGGTGGGGCTGTATCACCTCGCCTGGGAGGTCGACACCCTCGAGGATCTGGCCGAGATCGGCGCCCGGCTGTCCGAGAGGAGTGCAATGGTTGGCGCCACCGACCACGGCACCACCAAGGCGCTCTATGGGAAGGACCCTGACGGCATCGAATTCGAGGTGGCCTGGCTGATTCCGGCCGACCTGATCACCGATGACGTGGTGATGACCGCACAACGCCTCGACCTCGCCAAGGAGATCGAGCGATACGGCGGCGACACCTTGGGCGGCATCGGGATCAGCCGCGTCCGGCCTGTAGACGCTTAAGAATCGTCCCGGCATGAACATCGCTCTTTGGATCGCGCAGATCCTCCTTGCTCTCGCCTTCGCGGCCGCCGGCATCATGAAGAGCACGCAACCGCATGAGAAGTTGGCTGCGAACATGGGCTGGGTCGGGGACTACTCCCCTGGTTTCGTCAGGTTCGTGGGGATCGTCGAGATCATCGGGGCGCTGGGTCTGATCCTCCCCGCGGTTACAGGTATCGCGCCCATCCTCACGCCGATCGCCGCCTCGGGCCTGGCCATCGAGCAGGCGGGAGCGATCGTGGTGCACGCCAGACGGAAGGAACCTCAGCCGATCTTCGCCAACGTCGTGCTGATCGCCCTGTCTCTCTTCGTCGCCTGGGGTCGGTTCGGGGACTACCCGCTGTAGTCGGGCTGGTTCAGCGCAGCCGGGCTGTCGGGGACACGCACCCGCGGGGCGGGGTCGGTCAGGCCCCGGCGGAACAGCCAGGCGACTACCGCCAGAGCGGCACCAGTGACGAGCCCGGCAGGGATGCCCACCAGGACCACCACCGCCACCATCAGGACGCCGATCTGGCCGGCGAGGGCAACCACCCGGCTGGCGGGACGTAGCCGCTCGATGCGACGGTGGAGACGCCCGAGGTCGGCCGGGGTGCGCACAGTGGCGGCCGGAAGGACGGCCAGGCCTCGGAGCAGACCGAACAATGTCACGATCGCCAATGCCAGCGACGGCTCCCCGGTCGAGGCTGCGACGACGACCATCAGATAGACGCTGGCAGACATGACATAGGTGGCCACGCCGACTCCGAGTTGCCAGCCAAAGCCAAGCCCGTAGACCCACGGGCGATAACGATCCAGCCACGTCCTCTCGACCTGACGGGGGTTGGCGGGGAGGCGGAAGCCACCGATACCGAGGTCGGACGCAAGCGTGATCAACGCGGCCACCAGGACGAGAGCAGCAGATGTGGCAGCCGACAACCCGAGTCCCGCCACCGCCATCGCACCCAAGGCGGCCACGCCACCGAGCGTGAGCCCGCCGAGGATCGAGCCGATACAAGAACCACGACACCGTGACCCAGTAGCGGTGGCCACGACCAACCTCGGAGAGGGGGGTGATGGAGGAGAGCATCGACACGCCACAGGGCGACCATGTCGACCTGAACGCCGCCACGACAGCGATCGCCAACGCGGTCACCGTCATCAATTCCATCTCGACCACCGTAGTTCGACTGGCGAGCCACCCTAGCTGGCAGCAGTTGGTGGCCCAATCGGGCCGGTACCCTTTGACCGTTCAGGGTCTCTAGCTCAATTGGTAGAGCAGCGGGCTTTTAACCCGTTGGTTGTGGGTTCGAGTCCCACGGGACCCACCGCTTGAGTGCAGACCGCCTTCTCGCGGAGCTCTGTCGACATCGCAACCTCAAACCGCGGTTCAGAGACTCCTCTTGATGCCCTCGCTCCAGCCCTGCGGGTTGACGACTGAAGGAACCTTCGATTAGGTTCGAACTGTCAGACCTAATCGAGGTGACGGATGTCGTCATCGATCGAGACAGACAAGGCGAGACAGGGCACACGATTGCGGCGTGCCGTGGCTGTGGGGGTGTCCGCCCTCGCGATTGCAACCCTCTCTGTCGGTCTGTCGGCCCAAGAGGCGGACGACCTGCTTGGCCCCTTCACGCCGGGGGAAGTGGCGAACTGGACGCAGGACCGCACCTTCCCCACAGGAGGTTTTGAGTCTGTCCCTACTTTCCAGGGCCGGGACGACGTGGCCCGGATCGGCATCGACAGCGCCGATGCGAGCACCGTGTCGGCGTTCTATCGGACAGAGGGCGTCCAGAAGAACCGGCAACTTCGGAGATGCCGTCCAGGTCGATCTCTACATCGACCCTGCTTGGCAAGGCAACGCAACACGGGCCGGTATCTGGGTGTTCGACCAAGACTTTCCAGACACCAGCGCCTACGGGATCATCGAGTTCGCGAACGTCAGGCCTCCGTTGACTGGTGCGCCAGGAACTGGATGGACCGAAGGCTCGGAGCCCTTCGAGGGCTTTCGCATCTGGGATTCAGAGGCCCCAGTAACCATGGTGAACCTGCCCAACGTCGATTTCACTTACGGCGAGTGGGTGACGTTCAGGATCGAAGTCGACCCAGTTGGGCATGTATACAGGTACCTGATCGATGGCGTCGAGGTCGCCGTCGTATCGCGAGGGGCCGCCCAAGGCATCACACAGGTGATCCTGAACAGCTTCAACTTCGGGGCCAACAATTTCCCCAAGGCCTCACCACCGAAAGTTATGACGCCCACTGGAGCCAGACGCCGCCGCCGGAACCATCACCAACGACAACAACAACCCAGCCACCACCGCCGCCTCCACCCACATCCACACCACCTGTAATCCCTCCCGAGAATCTCAGCCCGGGTGACGAGGATCCTGGGGGAACTGTCACCGCCAAGGGGGGCGCCACACCTTTGCCGGGGCAATTGGTGACGATCTCGCTGTCCGGATGCGCCCCCAACGAGTTCGTCTATTTGCGCATGTTCCCTGGCCCCCTCAACCTCGGCTGGCATCAGGCTGATGCCAGTGGCCAGGTAGTCGCTTATGCGCGAATTCCGGCTATTTACGAGATAGGTGAGCACCATGTGGTCGGGCAATGCGAATCCGGTGCTGTGACCTGGACGACCTTCGAAATCGTTGGCTCGAGCTTTGTCGATGTTCCCGCGGATAGCCCGTTTGCGCTGGCGATCGCCTGGATGGAGAGGGTCGGGATCACCCAGGGCTGCAACCCGCCGGCCAACACCATTTACTGCCCCACCGCTGACACCACCCGTGGGCAAATGGCCGCCTTCTTCACTCGCGCTCTCAGCCTTCCCCCGGCCGGTGACCAGGGCTTCATCGACATAGCCAATTCGGTGTTCGTCAACGCCATCAACTCGATAGCCCTTGAAGGGATCACCCTCGGCTGTAACCCGCCGGCCAACGACCGATACTGCCCTGACGACATCACCAGCCGCGGGCAGATGGCCGGCTTCTTCACTAGGGCTCTCAACCTTCCCCCCGCCGGCGACCAGGGGTTCACCGACATAGCCAATTCGGTGTTCGTCAACGCCATCAACTCGATAGCCGCCGAGGGGATCACCCGTGGCTGCAACCCGCCTGCTAACACCAATTACTGCCCTGAGGACCCGATCCTCAGACAGCAGATGGCGGCGTTTTTCCTCCGTGCATACATTGCCGGGAATCTCGACAGCCTGGGACCGCTCTAAGCACGGGATCCGACCCTGACGCGAGGACACCATGAGGTGTCTTCGCGTCCTGGCATGGGTCGTCGTGGCGGCTGCGTGCACCACGTCAGACCCGATGGAGACATCCACTCCGATCGAGATCGCCGTTGCTGTCGAGCGGTCTTCAGAGCAGAACGTCGGTGTTGATGTGTCGATCAGCGGGGGCGACTTCAGAGAAACCGTTCACGTGTCTGGTGATCCGGTCATCGTCGAGGTGCCCGGCCCTGGCACCTATGTCTTTGTGGTTGGCGGCGTCATCGAAGAGTCGACCGGTCCCACCACCGGATGCTGGTGGTACGGAGAACCGGTTTCGGTAGAGGTCACCAATTCGAAGACGGTAAGCCTTCGAGCAGATCAGGTATGCGCCTGAGACCTTCGAGGATTCGGATCGGGAGCAGGCTCTCTCACCCGAGATGCTCGCGGACGAATCCGACCTGTTTCTCGAAGTGGAGCGAACCGCCTCCTTCGTGCTCGTTGAACTCGTAGACCTCGATGCGACGATCACCGGCGAGGCTATTGAAGGCGGCGAACACCGTTGAAGGCGGGGTGACCTCGTCCATGAGCCCCACACTGAACAGCGAGGGTGCAGCCACCCGTTTGGCGTGGTTGACCACATCGAAGTAGGAGAGAGTCCTGAACACGGATCCGACCCGGTCGGGATAGGTCGCGCAGTACTGCCGGATCTCCGAGTACGGCACCGAGTCGGTGATCGCCACCGCCCGGCGAAAATCCGAGAGGAACGGCACATCGGCAAGAACCAATGACGCCTGCTGCGAGATACTCGCCGCGGCAAGGGCGAGCGCACCGCCCTGGCTCCCACCGCTGACGACAACCCGGCGATCGGCGACGGAATCGATCGCTTTGGTGGCATCCACTGCCCGGGCAGCATCGACGAAGAGCCTCGAGTAGTAGTGGTCACTCGGATCGGACAGCCCTCGTGTGACGAAGCCTCTGCTCCCCGGCTCTCCCGTATCTCCAGGATCGGGCGTATCCCCCGATCGCCACCCACCGCCTTGTCCTCGTGAGTCCACCACGAGATGTGGATACCCGACACTCGACCAGCGGAGCCAATCGATAGGCCGACCTCTGCCTCCGTTGTAACCGACAAACTCGATGACCACCGGCGCCCGATCCGCGATCTCATGCGGCAGGTAGAGCCAGGCAGCAACTCTGTCGCCGCCATGTCCGGAGAATCGGACATCCAGGACTTCGGCCGACCTGATCAGGTCGCCGGCCGACTCAACGGACAGGTCGACGGCATGAAGGGAGGCGTCTTCGAGTCGTGCCGCCCAGAAGGAATCGAAGTCGTCGGCTTCCTCGACGGCCGGGCGATACGTCTTCAATTGATCGAGCGGAAGATCGAAGTGGGCCATCACACCCTGGCGGTCTCGTGCCGGGTTCTCGTGGCCTCGAGCTCAGCGGCTGCGGTGATGGGCTCGGGGTCCAATGCCGGTGAACCCTAACCACTCGCCCCGGGGCGATCCCGGGTCGGCCGTACCCGGTTTCGCCCATTGCAACCCCCGTTGCTCGACGTGGATATGTCCGGATCGACCTCAGGGTGACCGCTCGCCCTCGGACATGTCGTGTCACCAAATACCTGATGCCGGACACATACGAGGGTCCGACGAGAGAGTTAGGTGGAGGAGTTTGAGCCGCCCACACGATGCGAGATTCGCCGGCATCTACGACCGCGCGAGAACACTAAGAATCGGCGGCAGGGATTAGCGGCGAGTTGTACGCTCGTGCCGTTCGGACGGCCGTACGAGAGCCGCCCCAGCCCTAGGAGGATTCGGGTGAGCACCGACGAGAACAAGGCCATCGTCCAGCGCTGGTTCAGCGATGTTGTGAGCCGCGGAGATATGGAATCACTCGATGCGATCTGTGCTGTCTGCCATCCTCAGTTCGAGATGGTACGGGGCGTAGTCGAGCCGGCACCTCAGGGGATTACCGGGCTCAAAGACCTCATCACCAGCTGCGCGCGGCATTCCCAGACTTAACTGCCACCGTCGACGAGCAGGTCGCCGAAGGGGACAAGGTCGTGAGCCGGGTGACGATGACCGGGACGCACAAAGGCGAATTCATGGGCATGCCTGCGACCGATAAATCGTTCACGATCCCGGGGGTCAGCATCTGGGAAGTCCGAGGCGGTCAGCTCATCTCCGAATGGGTCAATTGGGATTCGATGGGCATGATGCAACAGCTAGGCGTCGTACCGGCTCCAGCTACTCAGTCTTGAGGTAATCCGACTCACCTCGCGGCAGCATCGCTGTCCCCGTTGCGAACAACAATGATGGTGAGGGCTACCAGCACCGTATCCGCTCAGATGAGCACCGAGTAGTCCGCCTCGAGCCGTTCCCAATCGAGCATGGCGGTGAACCCACCCAGGCTCAGGGTGGACGCGAGCGCAGCGATGTCATCGAAGGGCGGAGGGATGAATTTCGGCTCTTCGACGAGACCCTCCTCCTCCAATTGATGGAGCGTCACCATGTCGAGAAGATCCACCTTCCCGCAGAACAGAAGGGGTATTCGATGTGAGCGACCCAGGTTTATCGCCAGGCGGACATAGAGAAGGGTCAAAATCAGGCCCTTGCCATAGCCCAGGTCTTTGGTGAAAGGCCCTTTGTCCGGCAGGCTGCCCCGGAAGATGCGAACTGCGGCCGCCCAGGCCTCGTCCTCGCTGAGACCGTCGGTGCGAAACATCTCGAACACCTCGACGAAATTCGCTCCCTCGCTGGCCGCCCTTATCCCTTCGATGCGATGCATGAGCTTGGCGAGCCGACGGGGATGGCTGCGCAGGTTGAGCATCTCGGTGAGAACCGCCAGACCCTCCTGGGTTACGGTGGTTCGGGGGGCCGCCTTGCCCAGGAAGCTGCAAACCGGCTGGGCCAGTCCGTTCTGCGTGGTCCCGATATGCACCCAGGCCTCGTGGGTCTCGAGTAGATCGAGATCACGCTGGGAGAACATGCGGTCCTCCCTGACCTTGATGTAATCGCTGCCCGCAGCCGCGTCGGCTGCGATCCCATCGTCCGGCCGGACGTCGACCATTCCCTTACCCATCGAAGCGTCGACACTGGCTTGCAGGATCCCCACTGCTTCGGTGCCGGGGATGGTCCGCAGGTCCTTCTCCGTCTCCGACTGCACATCCAACCCCTGGAGAACCTTTCTCATCTGTTGCGCCAGGTCGGCAATCGTCGGTCCACCGACATGGAAAACGTCATGGGGCGTCCCATAGAGGAGGCTGGCGATCTGAGAGAACGCTGGTGTCCCGCTGGCATCGAGCAGGTCGACCGTCAGCCGAAACTGCTCACACATGAACTTCATCAGATTGCCGGCCGGGGACACCGGGCCGAGCTTGGTCTGGAGGTCGGCCTCGATGCCCCGCAACTCGTTGCGGGTCGCGTCGGGATCGAGCTTGGCGTCGCGCGCCTCGTAGTAGGCCCGATCTATTGTCGGAAGCTCCTTGAACTCCGATGCGAAGAACTTCTCCTTGATCGAGTCGTCCCAGTTGATCGCGTTGAGAACTTTGATCGGGCGCTGGGCCTCGACGATGCGGTCGCTCAGCTCCTTGATGGTGTCGCGGTAGGTGTCGGTCATGTGATCCGAATCTAGGGGACCTCCGTCATCCCGCGCTTATCGGCTCCTTCGCCGAAGCGCCTCGCGCCGGGGCCTCGCCGGTGATGCGCAGCGCAACCAGCGAGAACACGACGATGGCCGATCCCAGATACAGCCCGAACATCAATGGGGTGGCGGTGTCCGTCCCAGCCCAGACCCCGTGCAGCAGCGACGTGACGAACACGCCGAATGAGGCGAAGTGGATGACGCGCCAGGCCTTCTGGCCGATCCAGCGCTTGAAGTAGAAGCTGGTGCTGACCAAAACGAGGCCGTAGAAAGCGCCTATTCCCGCCGTGACCGCCAGCGGTCGCCAGTCGGAGAGACCCGGGACAAGGATCTCGGCCCAGCTGAAGTCCAGGAAATCGTGGACGGACAGCACTCCGACATGAATCAACGTTGCCAGGAGAGCTCCGATACCGAGGGACTCGTGGAACCAGGTCAGCGGTTTCGCCCTGACCAATCGTCCCAGCAGCTTCGTGCTCACCAGCAAGCCCCAGATCGTGGCCGCGCTGAGCAATGCGAAGGCGACGACGCCAGACCCCCTGATGATCAGCCACTCGACGCTCATGCCGCGACCTCGATGCCGGGCGTTGCATAGACCGACCCGTCGTGCCAGACAACGACTGCGGCGTCGACCCAAGCAGTCTCCGCGGCCCAGGCCAGGCCATCCTCGCCTCGCAAGAGCACGGTCTTAGCCGCGGCCTCGGCCTCTAACGCCGAACGGACCAGGACCGAGGAGCTGAGGATCGGCGTCTCGATCGGCGCCATGGTGCGCGGGTCGATCAGATGACACACCTCCCGATCGCCTGCCTTCCAGCGCCGTCGAGTGGTGCTGCTGGTGGCGAGGGCACCGATCCCGAGTTGGAGGCGGACTGCGATCTCACCCCAGGGATCGACCACCGAGACGATCGTCCCCGGGTCGTCGCTCCTGATGTCTCCCCCGGCGGATACCACGGTCGCCAGTCCCCGTTCGACCGCACCGTCGCAGGACCATCCTTTGGCCACCCCACCCAGGTCGATGGCGGTGCCGGGCGAGCGGGCGAGCCGCCTGCCGTCCAGTGACCAGTCGGGAAACGGGACAGCCGAAGGGACCTCGTCGAGGCCGAGTCCCTCGTCGAACGACCTCTCGTAGCCCCAATCAAGCACGCCCGCGCCCACGCCAACGTCAACCAAACCGTCCGTGAGGGAGCGGATGTGATCGGCGGCAGTCATCACCTCGGCGAGGAGACTGGAGACCACCACCTCGCCCGCGGCCGAGCGGTTCACTCGGTTCAACTCGCTGTCGGGGCGAAACCGGCTGCAGACCGACTCCACCTCCTCGAACCAGTCCCGCAGTCCGGCAGCAGATTCGGGGTCCGGGCACCAAGCGTCGATCCCCGTTCCCATCGCTGCGAAGGTGACATGGATCATGAGCCGCTGCTCGTCATCTCCGGCGAAGAGACGGTGCCGGCCGTGTCGGAGAAGGTTGAACGGCGGATTGTGAGGCCTGGCCTTTGCCGAATCGAATGATGATCAAGCCCTGATCGAGCGGATCGGGGATCGCTTGTTTGGCGCCAATGGATTCGCTCATACCCACCTCGGAGACCTCTGCGGTGCCGCTGGAAGCCGGCAGATGGTTCGCGATCAGGGCACTGCCCCAGGCAAGAGCAGCGCCGGTCCAGACAAGTAACCGACTCCATCGGCCTTGGCCGAAGCGACTCATTCGTTGCCCCCAAGGGGGAGAGTGAGCGCCGCGCCATATTCGACGAGGGTCCGCGCCACCGTGGGCGGGATCGCCGCAAGCTCCTCGGTGGTGAGGACCCGAGCCCATCCTTCGCTTTGGAGGACTCTTTGTACCGACGGATCCAAGCCTTCGATGGTTGCTGGCCCCGACACGCGGACAGGGACCACAGACCGCTCGCCGACGTTACGGGGGTGGTCGAGACTTGAAGGGCGATGAGCCCGGCGATGAGTACGGCCAACCCGGTGACACCGTGGATGGAGAACCGGCTCAATCGTGATCCTTTTCGTGGTCGTCGTCACCGTCATCGTTGTGATCGTCATCCCCGTGTCCGCCGTGATCGTCCCCGTGGTCGGTGTCGTCCAATGCGACCACGGCCTGATCGATCGCCGGGGCGGAGGCAGACGGGGCCGGGACGGCGGTTGAGACCATTGCCTGATCGTCGGCGGAGTCGGAAGCGGCGTGCCCTGTTCGGCACAGACCCCTCGCAGCGCATCGAGCGCAGCCTGCTGAAGATCGTCCATGGATCCCGCCGCCTCGGCAGCGACCATCGCCAACCCGGCCTCGCCACACGCCGTCTCCAGGTCTCGGGCAGGCGAGGCCGGCTCGGTCACCACCGTCTCCGCGACGGGGGAAGCCGCGGCTGTGATCGAAGTACCCGGAGCAGCGGTCGATTCGACAAGGTTCGATGCGGCAAAAGCGCTGAGCGGCACTAGCAGGGTGCCGAGAATCACCGACAAGGACACGCTTTTCTTCGCCCGGGCGGAAGGCTCCCTGGAAGCCATCATCGCTCAAAGAAGATGCACTCGGCCGGGCACTCCTCGGCGGCCTCGAGCACGAGGTCCACCAGGTGCTCCGGCACACGGGCCTGTCCCTGGAACCCGTCGGGGCCGTGGCCATCATCAGTCAGCCCGTCGAAGACCACCGTGGATCCGAAGTGGGCCGCGGCTTCCTTGACCGCCCATGTCCCGTCATGACGCGCTTGGAACACGTCAGGGGCTATCTGGGCACAGGTGCCGGCGCCCATGCAGGCGTCAGCGTCGATCCAAACTCTGGTCACGGTGATGGCTCCTTTGCTCGTCAAGGAGCCAAGGTGCCAGGACTCGTTTCAAGCCCGCCCTAAGGGCGGCTCAAGAACACCCCAAACCGCTGGATCTCGCGACCAAATGCAAGGGCGGCCCCGAAGGGCCGCCCTCGCGGGCTCCATTGGGTAGGAGCACCTGCTACTTCCGACCGCAAGTCGCGGCAGAAGAAGCCTCAAAGTGGATGGAAGGGTGGCGCGGTTGGGAGACGATCCGAGCTGACCCCCGAAGAACGAGCGGCCCGTGGCCCATGCCTCTCCCTAACTCACGTCTCCCAAGCGCGTCCGGCGCTGATTATTCCCGAGGAGATGCTGGATGAGAATGGGCTGTTCGACCCATCCTCAGACCTGGGCGAGGGCGCCTTCGAGGTCGGCGATGATGTCCTCGGCGGCCTCCACCCCTATCGACAGGCGGATCATGGCGTCGGTGATGCCGATACGAAGCTTGGTCTCCGGGTCGACATTGGAGTGTGTCGTCGTCCAGGGGTGACATGCGATCGACTGAGTCCCACCCAGTGAGGTGGTGTTGGCGATCAACGCCATCGAGTCGAGGAAGCGGAAGGCCTCGGTCTTTCCTCCGGCCACGTCGAAAGAGATCATGGCGCCGGCCGACGACCACTGACGCTTGGCCAGGTCGGCCCGGGGATCGTCATCATCGATGAGACCCAGGTGGCGCACACCTGCGACCTTGGGGTGCACTGCCAGGAACCCCGCCACCCGAGCGGCGGTGTCGGTCTGACGCTCCACTCTGATGGCATAGGTCTCGAGGCTCCGCCCCAGTAGCCAGGCGGTGTTCGGGTCGGCCGTGGTCCCGATCCTGTATCGCATCGTCTTGAGGGGCTCGATCAAGGCGTTGGCACCAGTCACCACCCCCGCCACCAAATCGTCGTGACCTCCGAAGTACTTGGTGGCCGAATACACGACGAGGTCGGCCCCGTGTTCCAGCGGGCGCTGGGCGTAGGGCCCGAGAAAGGTGTTGTCCACGATGGTGAGAACGCGTTGCTCGGGCGTCGACGCCCCCGCCGCGATCCGCGCCGCGAGATCGATGTCGAACACATCGTTGGTTGGGTTGGCCGGGGTCTCGAGATACACCGCTGCAAGCCGGCGATCACCGATCACTTCCTCGATCTCGGCCTGTGACGCGTCGGGGCCGAAGGAGCCCAACTCGTAGCCGAGCGGAGCCAGCACCTTATGGAGCATCGTGTTCGTCCCCCCATACAGCGGTGTGCTGTGCAGGATCAGGCCGCCGGGCCTGACGTGGGTGAGGAAGGTGGTGAAAACGGCCGAGGTACCGCTCGAGAAGAGAAGCGCACTTTCTGCCCCGTCCCACAGGGCGAGACGGCTCTCGACGATGACCAGATTCGGGTGGTCCATTCGCGTGTAGATGAACCCGACGTCCTCGTCCGGCTCAGGCGTCTCGCCTCCATAAACGATTGCGAAGAGGCGCTCGGCGGCGGCAGAGGACTCGAACACGAACGTGGACGTGTGGAACAGCGGGGTCTTGAGCGAGTCGAGCCCGTCTTCGGGATCCCACCCCTTGCGCATCATCTCCGACTGGGGATCGGACATCCCCGCTCAGCCCTCGACCGGTTCGAGCATCCAGTACTCGGTGAACTCGGCACAACGACCGTCGACGAACCGGAGCAAGAAACAGTTGTAATAGACCTCATCGCCATCGTCGCCGGTGCCGAAGTAGCGACTGGTCCCAACCGCAACGGCACGGTCGCCATCGACGGCGTAGGGCTGATACGACGCCTCCCACTCAGACGGGTCCTCGTCGAAGTCGATCCAGCTGCTCACGATGTCGGTCACGCCCTCCGCGACACGGCCATCGCCGCCGTAGGGACGGAAGCGATAGACGGCATCACTGGTGAAAAGCGCCTCGACCAGCTCGGGGACGTTCTTCTGCCACGCCTCGATGTAGCGATCGAGCCAGGCCTGGACTTCTGATTCTGTCACGGACGCATCGTACGCCAGGCTCTCGCCGGCTCATACCGAATTCGCCGTGCAGTTGAGCTAGAGGTGCTGGGCCCGGATAATCCCCAACATGACCCTTTATCCATCCCGATCTCGAATCGGCGGTTGCCGTCTTGCGACCGGCACAAAGGATCCTGGTCTTCACCGGGGCAGGGATATCGACTGAGTCGGGGATCCCCGATTTCCGAGGGCCGGACGGATTGTGGAGCAAGGTCGACCCGGACGACTTCCACATCGACCGCTACCGGTCCAGCCCCGAGCTCCGAACGCGGGGATGGAAGATGCACCTCGACGGCGAGTTGTGGGGGGTCCGCTCCACGGTCCAGCCCAACACCGGACACGAAGCGATAAAGAGACTCGCCGACGCCAGTCGGTTGGCGGGCGTGGTCACCCAAAACGTGGATGGCCTCCATCTCGTCTCCGGTCTCGATGAGGAGCAGGTGGCCGAGTTGCACGGCAACGTCCGTAAGAGTCTCTGTGTCGACTGCGAACGGGTCTGGGACACCGAGACCGTCCTCTCGTGGGTGGAGGCCGGCGATATCGATCCGACCTGCCCCGACTGTGGGGGGATGGTCAAGACCGCCACAGTGATGTTCGGCGAGATCCTGCCCCGAGAGGAGATGGAAAAGGCGATGGCGTTCCTCGCCATGGCCGACGCCATCATCGTGGCCGGATCCACAGTTTCCGTCTCGCCGGCGTCCGACATCGTCATGTATGGCGGCCATCTCTCACTTCCAATCGTGATCATCAACCAGGGGCCGACCGAAGCCGACCATCACGCCGCGGTCAAGCTGGACGCCGCCATCGGCGAGGTCCTCCCCGAGCTGGTAGACGGGATTCTCGCGGGATAAATCGAGCACCAACGCTGCCGATGATGGGTACCTTCCCTGTATGGACATCCGGCCTCTCACCATGGAGGATGCCCCGGTCGTATCGGATCTGATCAATCGCTTCGAACGCTTCTGGGAGCTGCCTGTTTCGACCCCGCCCTCGGAGATCGAGGACGACCTCGATGAGCCGTTCGTCGATCGAGATCTCGACACGCGGGGCTACTGGCTCGATGGGAGCCTCGTGGCCTACGGCCTCGTCTGGCATCGGCCGAGTGGCGCCCGCGAAGAGCGCGCGATCTTGATTGGCGTCGTCGATCCCGACTATCGGGGACAGGGCATCGGGCGACATCTCCTCGATTGGCAGATCGAACGGGGTCGGGAGTCCTTGTCCTCCTGCGACCCGTCGTTGCCCTGGTACATCCGAACCAGGGAATTCGACTGGATCGAAGACAGCTTCCGGCTTTATCGCCGGTTCGGCCTCGAACCGGTCCGCCTCATCAAGGAGATGATCCGGCCCCTCGAAACCCCGGTCGTGCCGCGGTCAGTTGATGGCGTCGACATCCTCCCCTGGGACCGTTCACTCGATGAGGGGACACGTGAAGCGCTCAACGAGGCCTTCGGGGACCACTGGGGCTCGACCCATGATCGACCCGGACAGCTTCCAACATCTCCTCGAACGCAACGCGGTACGTCTCGATTTGTCTTTTCAAGCCGTCGCAGACAGCGAGGTGGTGGGCTATTCCCTGAACGGGTTCTTCCCCGAGGACGAACAGGTCACAGGTCGTCGCGAAGGCTGGGTGAGGAGCTTGGGCGTCAAACAGGCCTGGCGCGGGAGAGGCGTTGCCTCGGCGCTTCTCGAGAACTCGTTCAATGCCTTCATCGATGCCGGGTTGACCCACTCGATCCTGGGAGTGGACACCGAGAACCCGACCGGAGCCTTCGGCCTCTACGAGGGATTGGATTTCAAAGTGCTCCATGGCACGGTGATAACACAGCTCGAGGTGGGCCACAGCTAGAGGTGCTCGGTACCCTTTTGGCATGTCCGGCTACCAGCCGCAGATCGACGACATGATGTTCACCCTCTCCTATGTCGCCGGTCTGGATGAGGTGGCCAAACTCGACGGTCATCAGGATGTCGATCCCGACACTGTGCGGGCGATCCTGGAGGAAGCGGGCCGATTCTTCGCCGAGGTGATGGCGCCGCTCAACCGGATCGGCGACCAGCAGGGCTCGGTCCTCACCGAGGACGGCACCGTGCGAACCCCCGACGGCTTCAAAGAGGCGTACCGGAAATACATCGAGTCGGGTTGGGGCGCGGCACACATGCCCGAGCAGTGGGGGGGCGGCGGGATGCCCTATGTCGTTGGAGTCGTCATCGAGGAGATGTTCAAAACAGCCAATATGGCGTTCTCGCTGGCCCCGATGCTCACCCACGGGGCGGTCGAGGCACTGGAGCGACATGGTTCCGACGAGATGAAGGCCGCGTACATCGAGAAACTGGTGAGTGGCGAATGGACGGGCACCATGAACCTGACCGAGCCCGAGGCAGGGTCCGACCTCGGCGCCGTCCGAACCAGGGCGGAGCCACAGCCCGATGGGTCCTACCGACTCTTCGGGACCAAGATCTTCATCACCTGGGGTGATCAGGACTTGACCGAGAACATCATCCATCTGGTCCTCGCCCGAACGCCGGGCTCCGCGCCCGGGACCCGAGGGATCTCGATGTTCCTCGTCCCCAAGTTCATCCTCGACGACAACGGGGAGCCAGGGGAGCGAAACGACCTGAAAGTCGTCTCGCTCGAGCACAAGCTCGGCATCCACGCCTCACCCACCTGCGTGATGTCCTATGGCGACGAAGGCAAGGGAGCCGTTGGATATCTCGTCGGTGACGAGCAGGAGGGGATGAGGAACATGTTCACGATGATGAACATGGCCCGGGTGGGTGTCGGCATGGAAGGCGTGGCTATTGGCGAGCGGGCCTTCCAGCAAGCCCTCGTCCATGCCCGCGAGAGGGTCCAGGGTCGTTTCATCGGGGGCGAATCCAAGACGAGTGTTCCGATCATCGAGCACCCAGATGTCCGTCGGATGTTGCTCACGATGAAGGCCTACGTCGAAGCGATGCGGTCCCTCCTGTACCTGACCGCCGGCGAAGGCGACCACCTCGAGCATGCAGACAGCGAGGAGCGACGCAAACTCGCCTCCGATCGCCTGGCGTTGCTCACTCCGATCGTCAAGGCCTGGTGCACAGATGTCGGGGTCGAGATCGCCTCACTCGGGGTTCAGGTCCATGGCGGCATGGGCTACATCGAGGAAACCGGAGCAGCCCAGTTCCTGCGCGACTCGAGGATCGCACCGATTTACGAGGGCACCAACGGCATCCAGGCCATCGATCTCGTGCTCCGCAAGATCCCGCTCGAGAACGGCGCCGTCGTGGCCGGCGTGATCGGCGAGATGACCGCAGAGTTGGCAACCATGGATGGCATTGACCAACTGACCACCTTCCGCGAGGAACTGGCGGTCGCCATCCAGGGACTGGCCGAGACCTCGAGATGGCTCGGCGAGAGGCTCGCGTCTGGCGATCTCCAGGCGGCACTGGCCGGGGCATCGCCATATCTGCGGCAGTTCGGGACGGTCCTCGGTGGCTGGCTCATGGCCCGCACCGCGGTAGCCGCCCTCGCCGGACCCACCGGCTTCGACTCCTCGTTCCTGGCGGACAAGGTGACCACCGCCCGTTTCTACGGTGAGCAACTGCTGCCGATGGCCAACGGGCTGGCACCGGCGGTCAAGGGTGGGGCTTCGTTGCTCGAAAGCGCGCCCTTTTGAATATCACGGATCGGGTGGTCGTCATCACCGGCGGGGGCAGCGGCATCGGTGCCGCGATGGCGCGGCGATTCGTCGAGGAGAAGCCGCGCGCTTTGATTGTGGCCGATCTCGATGTCGCCGCGGCCGAGATGGTGGCATCCGAGATCGGCGCCACTCCCCTGCATGTCGACGTCGCCGACCCGGATTCCAATGACCGTCTCATCGATGAGACGGAGGACCGTTTTCGGGCCGGTCGATCTCTTCTGCGCCAACGCCGGGATCGGGTTTGCCGGCGATGAGCAGACCGCGCCGGAGCGGTGGGATTTCATGTGGCAGGTGAACTTGATGTCACATGTCCATGCTGCTCGCCGCCTGGTCCCCGGATGGCTGGCACGGGGCGATGGATACTTTCTCTCCACAGCCTCGGCGGCAGGGCTCCTCACCAATCTGAAGGCAGCGCAGTATTCGGTGACGAAACACGCTGCTGTCGCCTTTGCGGAATGGCTGGCCATCACGTACGGCGACCAGGGGATCAAGGTGAGCTGTTTGTGCCCGATGGGGGTCAAGACGCCGCTGCTCGACTCGGCTGACGAGTTCCACGCGCTGCTCGACCCTCTTGCCATCGAGCCGGCTGAGGTGGCCGAAGCTGTGGTGGCCGGGCTTGTCCGAGGAGCGCTTTCTCATTCTGCCCCATTTGGAGGTGAGCCAGTTCTTTCAAAACAAGGCAGGCGATTACGACCGATGGATTGGGGGAATGAAGAAGCTGCAGCGCGCGGTTTTCCCGACGTGATGTTTCCGGCAGAATTGAGCACATGAGCAGCCGAAAGGTGGTGGTCACCGGTATCGGTGTCGTCGCCGCACCCGGTGTCGGGATGGACGATCTGTGGAAAGGCCTGCAGCACCCTCCATCGGCAATTGGGTTCCAATTGGTCGCCAACTGGGATCCGGAGCCCTGGCTCCCCAAACGCGAGCACCGCCGTCTCGACCGATTCACCCAATTCGCCCTGGTCGCAGCTCATGAGGCCCTGGAGCAGGCCGGTCCGCTCGATGTGGACCCGAACCGGGTCACCGTATCGGTGGCGACAGGCATCGGCGGCCTCGAATCGCTCGAGGATTTGGTTCATATCGCCGATGCGGACGAGCCCCGAGCCTCCCCCTTCCTCATTCCGATGATGATGGCCAACGCCGCTGCCGCCGGGATATCGATCAAGTATGGATTCGGGGGCCAGGTGTCCACCCCTTCGGTGGCTTGTGCTGCCGGCACCCAAGCCGTCCTCGACGGGCTCCGACAGATCCAGTGGGGTTATGCCGATGCGGCAGTGGTTGGTGGCACCGAGGCGGCGGCGCGAAAGTCCGCCGCGGAGGGGTTCAAGGCGGCAAGGGCGTTATCGCCGAGCGGGATCGCACGACCGTTCGACGTCGACCGTGACGGATTCGTGATGGGAGAAGGAGCGGGAATCCTCGTCCTCGAGACCGAGGAAGCCGCCATCGAACGCGGAGCCACGATCCTGGCCGAGCTCAGAGGCGGCGCATCGACCGCCGACGCCCATCACATCACCGCCCCCCACCCGGGCGGAGAGGGGGCGGAAAGGGCCATCCGTCTCGCCTTGGCTGACGCCGGCCTCTCCCCCGAAACGGTTCGCTATGTGAATGCCCACGGCACCGGGACCGACCTCAATGACCGAACCGAAGGCGGTGTCATCAACCGCGTCTTCGACGTCCAGCCGGCAGTGTCATCGATAAAGGGGACCACCGGGCATGCGATGGGGGCATCAGGCTCCATCGAGGCCGCTGTCGTCGTCGAGGCCATAAGGCGCCATGAGCTGCCGCCCAACATCGGTCTGACCAACCTCGATCCGGAGATCCCACTCGACGACATCATTCGAGAGCCTCGAGAGTGGGAGCCTGCCGCCGCCATCACCAACTCTTTCGGCTTCGGCGGGCACAACACAGTTCTTGCCTTCAGTCCTCCGAACTGAAGGCAAACGTTTAACGTATGACGCTGAACGGGAGCTCGGTGAGACCGGGCTGAGAGGGGGTCTGTGGAGACCCCGACCGATGAACCTGACCCGGATAATGCCGGCGTAGGGACCCGCCTCATCGCTCCCGGTGAACCGAGGAGTTGATGACATTGCGGAAGACCCTGGTCCTGTTGGTGATGATCGCTGCCGCTGCGGCGTGTGGTCCGGACGAGGCCGGGACGCCTGAGACGCTCCGCCTCATGGCGCACGACTCGTTTGCGGGTTCGGTGAACGAGGAGACTTTTGCCGCCTTCACCGACGCCACCGGGATCGAGGTAGAGATGATCGCCGCCGGTGACGCCGGGTCGATGGTCAACCAGGCTGCCTTGTCCAAAGACAACCCCCTGGCCGACGTTCTGTTCGGCGTGGACGACACCTTCTTATCCCGGGCTCTCGACGAGGAGATATTCGTCGAGCATGTCAGCCCGGCGCTCGAGGATGTCGGCGACGAATTCATCCCCGAGACCGCCCTGGTGACACCGATCGACTACGGCGACGTGTGCATCAATTACGACAAGTCGTGGTTCGCAGACTCGGGCACGCCGGTCCCAAGTGAGCTCGACCAGCTGCGTGAGCCGGGATACGCCGGCGCGCTCACCGTGGAACATCCGGCGACCTCCTCGCCCGGTCTGGCCTTTGTCCTGGCCACCATCGACGAATACGGCGAAGGGGCCTGGCTCGAGTTTTGGTCCGACCTCGAGGCCGGCGGGGTCGGGGTTGTCCCGGACTGGGACACGGCCTACTACAGCGACTTCACGCCCTACGGAGGAGACAGCCCTATGGTCGTCTCATACGCGTCGTCGCCTCCAGCCGAGGTCATCTTCGCCACCGAGCCGATCGACGAGGCCCCGACTGGCGTCGTCGAGGCAGGGTGCTATCGGCAGATCGAGTACGCCGGGATCCTCGCCGGGACCGACTACCCCGAAGCAGCCGCCCAGCTGATCGACTTCATGCTGTCGGTCGAATTCCAGGAGACTGTGCCCCTCACCTGGTTCGTGTTCCCGGTCAATGAGATGGCTGAGCTCCCCACCGAGTTCGTCGAGAACATCACAATCCCCGCCGACCCCGCCCGGCTCGATCCGGCGACGATCGCAGAAAACCGTGATCGGTGGATCGACGAGTGGGTCGCCGTGATGGAGGGTTGATGAAGCCGATCCGCTGGGGCCATCTGTTGGTCGCAGCCATCCCGGCCCTTTTCATCGGGTACTTCTTTGTCTATCCATTGGCCAGGATCCTCACGCTTGGCCTTTCCGAGTTGAACATCGGCTCTGATGGCGTCCAGGCCCGGCTCTTTCAGATCGGATGGTTCACGCTCTGGCAGGCAGTCCTGTCGACAGTGCTGACCTTGCTGGCGGCGGCGCCGATGACATGGGCCGTCTCGCAGTACGAGTTCCGCGGACGCAAGCTGGCAACTGCTTTGGTGACGGTCCCCTTTGTCTTGCCCACCGTGGTCGTGGGTGCCGCCTTCGTGGCGCTGGGATGGAGGGATTCGATCGGGGCGATCCTCGCCGCCCATGTCTTCTTCAACATCGCCGTGGTCGTCCGGACCGTGGGGGCGCTGTGGTCACGAATCGATCCCGATCTCCACGACGCCGGTCGCGTGTTGGGGGCCGGCGAGTGGAAAGTGTTCCGGACGGTCACCCTGCCCCTGTTGCGACCTGCAATCGCCGCGGCGGCCGCCATCGTCTTCTTGTTCACATTCACCTCGTTCGGTGTCGTGCTGATCCTGGGCGGCTTCCGCTATGCGACTCTCGAGGTGGAGATCTATCGGCAGGCGGTGACACTGTTCGACCTGCCTCTGGCGGCCGCGTGCTGGCCATCGTGCAGCTGGTCGGGGTGACCGCGACCCTTTACGCCTACTCCCGCTATCAGGAGCGTCACACGTCGACCTGGGCACTCCGCGCCGAGGCGGACCGGCCAAAACCGGAGGGGAGGTCGCTCCTCCTGGTCCCGGCCAGTGTCATCGGCACCCTTATCGCCCTGGCTATCCCGGTCATCGTCTTGTTTGCCCGGTCGCTGCGGGGTGCGGCATACGCCGGACTCGTCCGAGAAGATCCGGTGGTGGGCACCCCTCTGTCGTCAGCAGGCAACAGCCTGCGCTTCGCGGTCATCGCCTCCGTTATCGCCCTCTTGATCGGGTTGATGGCCGCGTCGGTCGTCACCGAGGGCAAGGGGACGCTGTCCCGCTGGTTCGACCTCACGCTCATGCTGCCGCTCGGGACTTCGGCTGTGACCATCGGATTCGGGTTCATCGTTGCCCTGGGTGAACCGGTCGACCTCCGAGCCTCGTTCTGGCTGATTCCCATCGCCCACGCCCTGGTCGCCATCCCCTTCGTCGTGCGGACCACCGTGCCCACACTCCGCTCGATTCCGGCCGAAACCCGGGAGGCCGCCCGGGTCCTGGGCGCATCCCCGGGCCGCGTCTGGCGCGAGATAGACCTGCCCATCGTCAGCCGGGCAGCGCTGGTTGGGGCCGCGTTCGCATTCGTCATCTCGCTCGGCGAGTTCGGCGCAACCTCGTTCATTGCCCGTCCCGCTACCGCGACCATGCCGGTGATGATCGTTCGCCTCCTCTCCCGCCCCGGCCCGGGCTCGTTCGCCATGGCGCTCGCACTTGCAGTCATCCTGGCTGCGATGACGGCGGTGATCGTCCTTTGGATCGATCGGCTCCAGTTCGGCGAGATCGGAACCTTCTGATGCTCGGCGTCGAGTCGATAGACGTCCGCTTCGGTGAGAAACGAGTACTGCGGGATGTGACGTTGACGGTTGGGGATGGTGAGTCGATGGCGGTGCTCGGTCCCTCGGGGTCGGGGAAGTCGACGTTGCTACGAGCCATCGCCGGTCTGGTGCCGGTGAAATCGGGATCCATCACGTGGGCCGGGGAGGACATCACGAAGACGCCAACCCACCTCCGGGGCTTTGGGCTCATGTTCCAGGGCTATGCCTTGTTTCCCCACCTCGATGTCTTCGGGAATGTCGGCTTTGGTCTGCGCATGGCCAACGTGCCAGACGGGGAGATGGAGAAACGGGTGCGCGCCGCGCTGGAGTTGGTCGGCCTGAACGGCTTCGATCGCCGGTCTATCGCAGATCTATCCGGTGGAGAGAAGCAGCGGGTGGCGCTGGCTCGGACCCTCGCCCCGGAGCCGAGGATGATCATGCTGGACGAGCCGCTGGGCGCCCTGGACAGGAGCCTCCGCGAACGGTTGATGGTCGACACTCGCCGGATTCTCTCCGATCGGGGAGTCACCGCCCTGGTGGTGACACATGATCGGGACGAGGCAGAGGCGCTCTCGGATCGAATCGCCCTCCTGCGGGAGGGGTACATCGTCCAAACCGGTACTCTCGCCGACATCCTCGCTCACCCCGTCGACGAATGGGTGCGCGGATTCCTGGGCTGAATCAGCCGGAGACCCCCCGAACCCTGGGCCTTACGACGCGCCGCCAGACGTACCAGGCAATAGCTACAGCGATGCCGACCAGGACCGCGTTTTTGAACAACTCCAACGGCTCCTCGACCTGGCCCCAGCGCTCCCCGAGCAGATATCCCGCCCCGATCAGGACCACATTCCAGACCAGGCTTCCGATGAGTGTGTAGAAGGTGAAAGGGATTATCGACATCCGCCTGAATCCCGCTGGAATCGAGATGAGCGACCGCATCAAGGGCACACAGCGGCAGAGAAGCACGGCGATGTTCGCCCGTCGGTCGAACCATTCCTCGGTCCGGTCCAGATCTGACTCGTCGAGCCGGAACCACCGGCCGTAGCGGACAACGAGTGCCCGCAACCGCACCGGGCCGATGGCCGCGGAGATGCCGTACAGGAGAAAGGCGCCGATCATCGACCCGATCGTGGCCGCGATGACCATCCCCACCAGCGATGCCTCACCGTTCGCCGCCACGAACCCGGCCAACGGGAGGACCACCTCCGAGGGGATCGGTGGGAAGAGGTTCTCCAAGGCCACCAGAAAGGCCACGCCCCCGTAGCCGAGGGATTCGACCACCGAGGTCACCCATTCGACCAGACCATCGAGCACCTGCGATTCCTTCCTCGTGAGCGGTGAGACAACGGTAGACCCCACCGTTGCGCTGATTGTCGACAGGAAATGGCCTCCACTACAGTCTCGGCCCGCAACCCCCTAGGAGGATCCTTCCCTTGAACATGGTGACTTTGGCTGCCGAAGGCGGCTACCAGGAATTCACCCTGGGCCCGGCCGAGTGGGCCTGGCTATGGGTGGCGGCGGCCACCGCAGTGCTCGCCCTCTTGGTCGGTTGGGCACTCTCCCGCGGTGTGCTCAAAGCCGATCAGGGCACCCCAGCGATGAAGGAGATCGCCAAGGCGATCCAGGAAGGGGCAATGGCCTATCTCAGTCGCCAGTTCAAGACGATCGCCCTCATCCTCATCCCGCTCGCCCTCATCGTCTTCTTCACATCGACCGCAGTCCTCCATCCGGACGGCTCCGAGGCGCTCACCTTCGCCCAGTCGGGCGGATTCCGGACGCTGGCGTTCATCGGTGGGTGCTTCATGTCCGGGTTGACTGGATTCATCGGCATGTCACTCGCGGTCCGAGGCAATGTTCGGACTGCAGCGGCGGCCCGATCCGGCTCCCTACCTGCTGCCCTCAAAGTGGCCTTCCGCACCGGAGGCGTCGCCGGGATGTTCACGGTGGGTCTGGGCCTGCTCGGGGCCACGATCATCATCATGATCTTTCAAAACACCTCCTCCGCCATATTGATCGGATTCGGATTCGGTGGCTCCCTCCTCGCCCTCTTCCTCAGGGTCGGGGGTGGCATATTCACCAAGGCTGCCGATGTCGGTGCCGACCTCGTCGGCAAGATCGAACAAGGGATCCCCGAGGACGACCCGCGCAACCCGGCCACGATCGCCGACAACGTCGGTGACAACGTGGGTGACTGCGCAGGCATGGCCGCCGACCTCTTCGAGAGCTACGAGGTGACCCTGGTGGCCTCGATCATCCTCGGTGTGGCCGCTTTCAACTCGATCGGCGCCAACCCGGCGCTGGGGCTGGTCTTCCCGGTCGTGATACGCGCTATCGGGGTCCTGGCCTCGATTGTCGGCGTATTCCAGGTCCGAGCGACCGATCGTGACAAGTCGGCCATGGCCCCCATCAACCGGGGATTTCTCACGGCCGGCCTCCTCACTGTCGTCGGCACCTTCGCCGTCGCCCTCCTCTATGTGGGCAACGAGAACGGGAACGAGGGCTGGAAGGTGTTCGGGGCGGTAGTCACCGGGCTGGTTCTGGCCCAGGTCGTCAGCCGTCTCACCGAGTACTTCACCTCGACCGAGTCGAAGCCGGTGCAAGAGATCGCCGAGGCGACCCAGACCGGCCCGGCGACGACCGTGCTGTCGGGCATCTCATCTGGCCTCGAGTCATCGGTGTGGGCCATCGTCGCCATTGCCGGGGCCCTGGGCGTCGCCATCGTCCTCGGCGGGGGCAACATCCAGTTCTCGCTCTACCTGGTGGCGCTGACGGGGATGGGGATGCTGGCCACAACCGGTGTCGTGGTGTCCGAGGACACCTTTGGACCAGTTGCCGACAACGCCGCCGGCATCGCCGAGATGTCCGGCGAGTTTCATGGCGAGGCGCGCAAAGTGATGGTTGGGCTCGACGCGGTGGGCAACACCACCAAAGCGGTCACCAAGGGATTTGCCATCGGCTCCGCTGTGGTCGCTGCAGTAGCGCTATTCGCATCGTTCATCGAGACGATCGGGGGTGAGCTCGGCCTCGCCGCCGAGGGGTCAGACCTGTTCTCGCTACCGGAGACCTCGATCAACGTCGCCGACCCGACAGCATTCATCGGCCTTCTCATAGGTGGGTCGGTCGCCTTCATGTTCTCCGGTCTAGCCATCAGGGCAGTGGGGCGCACGGCGGCAGTGGTCGTGCAGGAAGTGCGCAGGCAATTTGCCGACGGCGCCATCATGCGGGGCGACCGTCGCCCCGATTACGGACCTGTGATCGACATCTGCACGGCGGCATCGCTGCGTGAGCTGCTGACACCGGCCCTCCTGGCGGTGCTGACGCCCGTCATCGTCGGCTTCGGGATCAACTACTTCGCCCTAGGTGCCTTCCTCGCCGCCTCCATCCTGACCGGGCAGCTCATGGCGAACTTCCTGTCCAACTCCGGTGGGGCATGGGACAACGCCAAGAAGTACATCGAGGATGGCCACTATGGCGGGAAGGGATCCGAGTCACACAAGGCTGCGGTCATCGGGGACACCATCGGGGATCCATTCAAAGACACCGCGGGACCGGCGCTCAACCCGCTGATCAAGGTGATGAACCTGATCTCCCTGCTGGTCCTGCCCGCAGTCATCCTGCTGCAGGACTCCCCGGCTCGTTATTGGATCGCCGGCATCAGCCTCGTGATTCTCCTCTCTGCGATCACATGGTCCAAGCTCCAGCCGAGCGTCGGAGCCATGGCCGGGGGCGACGTCGAGGTGGTCCAGCCGAGTTCCTAAGGCCAGACCTGGCATCAGGAATCGGGCATCAACCCCCTGATATGGTCTGCGAACTCGGGTGGGATTCGCCTCGGCTTGCCGCCGAGGTCGGTGAAAGCGGCCGAGACGGTGAGCCTGGCCACCTCCTCCCCGGCGCGAAGCATCACTTGACGCCAAGTTGACTTCACCCGACCCACTTCCTCGATCCAGGTGTGGATGATGAGCTCCTCGCCGAATCTCGCCGCAGCGGAAAAACGAGCGTTCAGATCGACCACAACCAACTGCCATCCCTGCTCCTTGAGCCGGTCGAGGCCCCACCCCATCTCGGTGAGGTAGTCGATGCGGGCGGTCTCGAAGTATGAGAAGTAGTTGGTGTGATTGACGTGGTCGTAGGGGTCCAGCTCGTAGAAACGAACCTTGACCGAGGTGACATGCACCTCGCGGTCAGTCGGTAGCTCGACGGCCAATCCCTCTCCTCGACTCGGACGGCCCGAGGCTACCCTCGCCTCGATGAAGGCCTGGCAGCTCACCGACACCAAAGGCATCGAGTCGTACGAGCTGAACGAGGTCGAGGAGCCGGATCCGCGGCCCGACGAGATACGGGTCAAGATCAGCCATTCTGCGCTGAATCACCTCGATCTATGGGTGTCTCACGGCCTTCCCGCCCCCAAGCATCTGCCTCACATCGGCGGCGCCGATGGGGCGGGAACGGTCGATGCCGTCGGCGACGACGTGAGCGGATTCGAGATCGGCGACGAGGTGATAATCGACCCCTCCTTCTCCTGCGGGCATTGCTCCTTATGCCGAAACGACGAAGTCGTGTACTGCGACTCGTTTCAGATCCTGGGCGAGCACCGGCCCGGAACCTTCACCGAGAAGATCGTGATCCCCACCATCAATGCCGTCCGCAAGCCCTCGGCGATGCCATGGGAGATCGCGGGCTCATTCGGCCTGGTCACCTCCACCGCCCTGCGCATGATGGAGCGTGCGGCGCTGAAGCCGGAGCAGACCCTGCTCGTAGTCGGCGTCGGAGGCGGCGTCTCGGCGGCGGCGATGCAGCTCGGCCTTGCCATGCGGACCAAGGTCTACGTCACGTCCCGGTCACAGCACAAGATCGATTGGGCCATCGAACAAGGGGCAGCAGGTGGCTTTCTGTCCGACACCGAGTTCGGCGCCGAGATGGCATCGCTCGGTGGCGCGGACGTCATCATCGAGAACGTCGGCCCGGCCACCATCCGCCAATCGATGCGGGCGGCCAAGAAGGGCGGAAAGATCGCGATCTGTGGTGCCACCAGCGGACCGAAGATGGATCTCACCCTGCCCGCGCTGTTCTTCCGACAACTCGAGCTGATCGGCTCCTCGATGGCCAACCACGCCCAGTTCGCCCGGGCCACGACCTGGATCGGCACCGTTGGCGCCAAGGCACCGGTGGGCAAGGTGTTCGACTTCACAGACCTGCCGGCCGCTCTCGAGTACCTCGATTCCGGCGATCAGTTGGGCAAGGTCGTTCTGCGGCATCCGGGCTGAGACATGCGCGGAGCCAACTTTCTGATTGCCATCGGAGCCGGGCTAGTGGTGCTGGGGTTGGCGCTCCGTTACTTCCCCGGTCTGTTCTCCTGGTTCGGCAACCTGCCTGGTGACATTCGACGAGAGACCGAAAACGCGACGATTTTCATACCGCTCACCTCGATGCTCGTCGTGAGCGTGGTGGGAAGCGTCATCTTCAGCCTGGTCAGCCGGCTGTTCCGGGGCGAATGAGGCTCAGGCCTCGGGCGCTTGGGGGATGCGCCCGGTCATGACGATCAAGTCGGACGCCTCCGGTCCGTCGTCCTCGCTCTCGAGCGTCACCCAGATCGAGGGGTATTCGGCCAGAGGTACGCCTGACCAGAGCACGACAGGCATGGCCTCGCCCCTGAGATGGAAGGTGCCGATGCTGACCCCTTCACCGTCATCGCTCCAGACCCAGCCCTCGTAATAGCTGCCATCAGGCGCCGGGGGAAGACCGGTGACGTCGAGGCGGATCCACCACCCGGCTTCGGTGGGACCGAAGGCCGCCTCTCCACGCGCTGCAGCTTCGAGCTCGGTTCCGCTCATCGCCACCAAGTTTTCGCCCTCGTCCTGAATCACGCTGACAGTCCCCAGGACCAGGGCGGCAATGGCCACGAGAGTGCCTGCCCCGGCAAGGACCAACGCCCAGCGTCCGGAGCTCGGCTCGCTGGCCACCGACATCGGAGCGCCTTCGACGGCGAGGGCGGCGAGCAGTCCGTCGGCGACCTGGGGAGGCGCCTCGGCCCAGGTGGCATCGGTGGAGAGAACATCCCGGATCAGGTCGAGCCGATCCCGGCTCTCCTCTCCCGGCGAGGCCCCTGATGCCAGGTATTGCGCGCGCGAATCTTCAGTGGTCATAGCCCTCTTGCCAGTACGTCCTCCGACAGGCTGCGGTTCGCAAGGTCACGCCTCCTCCACATGTTTGAGCATCTCGATCAGCCTCTGATGGGCGCGATGCGATCGAGACTTGACGGTTCCCACGGGGATGTCGAGCCGCTCGGCGATCTCGACATGCGTGAGGCCGTCGAAGTGGCTCATCTTGACCACTTGGCGCTCCTCGTCCGGGAGTCGATCCAGGGCAGACCTGACCTCGAACACCTCCCAAACGGTCTCCAACCCGATCGGAAAGGAGACGACGTCGACGTTGTCGCTCACGACCACCCTGGCTCGCTTCCGGTAGAGGTCTATCGCCGTCCTGCGGGCGATGGCGTAGATCCAGGGCGCGAAGCTGCGGTCCGCGTCGATAAGTCGAGGCCGCTCTCCACGCCTTGATGAATGTTTGCTGAGTGGCGTCCGCGGCCAAGCCGTGCTCGCCCAGGATGCTCATCGAGAGGGCGAACACCGGCCCGCCGTATCGGTCGTAGACGGCCTTGACGGCCGCCTCGTCACCGGTCCGGAACCGTTCCAGAACCTCACGGTCCACGAGTGGATTCTGCCAGGTTGTGAACCATGCGCCGACCCCATGCGTAGAGGATGCAATAGACCGAGGAGAAACACGATGAAACGAAGCGCCCTAGCCCTGCTCACGGCAGCCCTCCTGGTGATCGCAGCCTGTGGGACCGATGGCGAGGAGGGATCGAGTGAGACGACCGTGGCCGACACCGGTGACACCACCACCGCCGCCGAGGAGACCACCACCACCGCCGCAGCCGCCGAGGAGACCACCACCTCCTCCGCTGAGCCTGCGGTTGAAGGCGTCCACACCGCAGAATCCGACCTAGGTTCGATCCTGGTCGATGGCGAGGGCTTCACCATCTATATCTTCACCAACGACACCGGGGGCACGAGCACGTGTTACGAGGACTGTGAAGCGAATTGGCCCCCCGTCCCCGGTGACACCGCGATCGGGGCCGATCTCGACGCTTCCCTCTTCGGTACAACGGCCCGCGACGACGGAACCGAACAATTGACCGTCAACGGGATGCCGGTTTACCGCTTTACCCCGGACGAGGCCCCGGGTGATGTCAATGGCCAGGGGGTGGGTGGGGTTTGGTTCGTCGTCGGCGCCGACGGGAACATGATCGAAGGACCGTCGGCCTCCAACGACTTCGACCGCGGCGACTACTAGGGCCGACGTCGTTCGACGCCCTTCCCAGGGACGTCTCCCAGGTGCGACAACTGGGAGACGTCCCTGACGCGTCCGAGTGATCCGCGTATTCTGCGGCACCGATGGCAGACAGGTTCGAGACGGTCGATGAGTACATCGAGTCGTTCCCGCCCGACGTCCAGGTGATCCTCGAGGAGGTTCGACGGATTATCCACGCCGCCGCACCCGGCACCGAGGAGACGATCAGCTATCAGATTCCCACTGTCACCTTGGAGGGCAAATACCTGATCTACTACGCCGGATGGAAGCGCCACGTGAGCATCTACCCGATACACGCCCTCGACGAGCCCCTCGAGAGTGATGTGGCCGGCTTTCGATCCGGGAAGGACACCGTTCAGTTTCCGCTGAACGACCCGATGCCCTACGAGTTGATCGGGAGGATCGTCGGCGCCTTGATGGACAAGAGACTGAGCGCCGGGCGATAGAGCCCGGCGCTCACAATTCAGCTTGCGTCGATCAATGAGGGTCGATCAACGCAACGTGACGTCCGATCAACTCTCGTCGTTTGACCGGGCACGAACCGCCTGCGCCCCCAGCAGGGTCAGGACGCCCAAGGCCAGAATGATCAGAGCCAGCTGACCCAGCGTTTCGCCGTCGAAGCCCGTGAAGGGCAACTCGTCTGCGACGATCGTCGTGCCGGCGACCTCGTCACCCATCGTCGTGCTGGTGATCACCGTCCCCTCCACCTCGTCGGTCGTCGACGTGGTACCCGGGTCGGTCGTCGACGTGGTACCCGGGTCGGTCGTCGACGTGGTACCGGGTCGGTCGTCGACGTCGTCGGCTGAGTCGTGGTCGTGGTCGGCTGAGTCGTGGTCGTGGTCGGTGGTGGTCGTCGGGTCAGTCGTCGTGGTCGTGCTGCTGGTGGTCGTGCTGCTGGTGGTTGTGCTCGACGTTGTGCTCGACGTGCTGCTGGTCGTGGTCGTACTCGTGAAGACGCAGAATCGGATATGTGATATCGCATTCTGCAGCCCGGTGCTAACGGTGTAGGTGCCGTTGCCGTAGGACGACTCCTGGACAAAGGTGCCGGACTTGACCGAGATGTCGACCTGCTGTCCCGCAGGCAGGCCACTAATCGTGAAGTTGACCGTGTGGGGATCGGCTGGTGTGTTGCTCCACGAATTCACAGTGATGGTGACTCCGAGGACGGTTTTCGGTCCGGTAACGCCCTGCTGAAACTCCACGCAATTAGCCGGAATTGGTCCGGTATCCGGAATATGCGAGGCCTCCGCCTGCGGGCCCGAGGCCACCAGCACCATCGAGAACGCCGCCAACGCCACCGTGAGACCCGCGAGCGTCAACCGCCTGCGATTCGTCAACATTTCCTACACCCCTTGCTGTCTTGAAGGGGGTCGGTCTCACCACTGGCTCCGCTAGCCCCAAGCTGACCGTCTTGCGGGCCTAAGCCTCCCAGCTTCCCCCGCCTCCCCTTTTCTTCCGTAGGAGCGCGAAACCGTGGCCCCGCACTCGAATGCATTATGGCCGGAGTCGTCGGATGATGCGAGACCATTCGAAGAAGCGCCGTAATGGACTAGCCCTTCCGATACGCCGGCACGCCCGCCGCCGGGCTACTCGTCGTGCACGCTACGCGGCTCCCGGGCGGGTTCGGCGGCTATCAGCACCAGGATCGCACCCGCCAGAAAGCCCAGGGCTCCAATGAAGGTTCCGGCGTTGACAATTGCGAGGTTCAGTGGCTCGCCAGTTGTGGGGAGCACCACGGCCCCGAGAGCGGACAGACCGAAGGCCACCGATCCGGCGAGGTTGACCGCCCCCTCCCACCAAACAGCTCGCCGCCCCGCCACGCTCGGCGACATGTGGTGGGCGAGGCTGAAGGCGATCGCGCTGGAAATGAGAAAGGCGATCGAACCAAACAGGTCCGGGGCCCAGATCAGACGATCCTCCTGCTGCACGGTCAGGTTCTCGATGAGGGCGGCACCAGTGCTGATGTTGAAGAACAACGTTCCTATCGACTGGATCCCCGATGCCAAGGCATCTGGCGTGAGGTTGCGCAGGGCCAGAAATCGTCGCGGTCCGGCATCGTTGATGGACAGGTAGTACTGGATGTATCCGGCCGACGTGAAGAACAACGACCCCACGAAGAAGGTGGTGGCGGCGACCGTCGCTCCGACATTGTCGAAGTAGAGCGGAAGCGAGCCCAAGGCGAAGCAGGTCGATCCAATGGCAAACAGCCATGCCATCGCCACCGTCAACCGATTGGCCATCGGCTCAGTTGTGGCTGAACGCAGGCTGGGTCGGCTCCGCGGTGGGATGCTCCCGCAGGAAGGCAACCGCTTCGGCGATGTCCTTGACCAGGTCGTCGGCGAGATCCCGGGTGAGGCCCTCCCGCACCACGATGCGGAGAACGGCGATGTCTGTGGCGTTGTCCGGCATCGTGTAGGCAGGGACCTGCCAGCCATTCATCCGCAGGCGAGCCGAGATGTCAAAGACTGTGAATCCTTCGTCTTCTACGAGTCTGAACGCTAGAACCGGAATCGCGCTCCCATCACTGATCACCTCGAACGGCCCGATATCGGCCAGGCCCGCCGCGATCTCTTGTGCCGTGTTCGAGAGCACCTCCATCACTCGGGTGTACCCGTCCCTGCCCAGTCGGAGGAAGTTGTAGTACTGGCCGACGATCTGATTGCCCGGGCGGGAGAAATTGAGGGTGAAGGTGGGCATGTCGCCACCCAGGTAATTGACATGAAACACCAGGTCCTCGGGCAGGTCGTCGGATGATCTCCAGACGACGAAGCCGACGCCCGGATAGGTGAGGCCGTACTTGTGACCCGACACGTTGATCGACTTCACCTGGGGCAATCGGAAGTCCCACTCCAGATCGGGATGCAGGAACGGGGCCACGAAACCGCCGCTGGCGGCATCGACGTGGACCGGCACATCCCAACCGGTTTCTTCGTTTTTGGCGACGACCGCGTCGTGGACTTCCTCTATAGGTTCGAACTCCCCGGTGAAGGTCGTCCCGAGGATCGGCACCACACCGATCGTGGTTTCATCGACGCGCTTCATCACCTCCTCGGGTGTGATGACGTAGCGCCCCTTCTCCATTGGCACGTAACGAGGCTCTACGTCCCAATAGCGGCAGAACTTCTCCCACACGACTTGGACGTTGCTCCCCATGACCATGCTCGGCCGGTCGGTCGACTCGCCGGCGGCCTCTCGCCGCTGGCGCCACTTCCATTTCATCGCGAGCCCGGCGAGCATCACGGCCTCGCTGGAACCGATCGTCGACACACCCACCGCGTCCCCATTGCCAGGGGCGTTGAAGAGGTGGGCAACCATGTTCACGCATCGGCTTTCGATCTCGGCCGTCTTCGGATACTCGTCCTTGTCGATCATGTTCTTGTCGAAGGCCTCGGCCATGAGGGTTGCCGCCTCGGGCTCCATCCACGTGGTGACGAAGGTCGCCAGATTGAGACGTGAGTTGCCGTCGAGGAGCATGTCGTCGTGGATGTATCGATAAGCGACCTCGGGCCTGGTGCCGTGCTCCGGAATCACGAGATGAGAAACCGGCTCCACATCGAGAGCCCTGGTGTAGGGGGCGGAGACCGCGCTTTCGTCGTCCTGAATGTTGTGCAAGATGTGTCCCTCTGCCGAGCGTTCAGCGGACTCTGATCCGACCCGTGAGCGATAACTCGGGGCGTGAATCGTCCGCTCGGCGACTCTACGCGAGGAACCCGCACCTGATGTTGAGCAGGCACGGGCAGGCGTGGGTTGGACTTGGAGAGGTTGCTGCTCATCGCCTCTGGGGTTCACCCCGCCCGCACCTGTGGACCCGGACGCCCAACTAAAGGATCTGTTCGCCACAGAGCACACCACGTCGAAGCCGACTGCCTCCCTGGTACGGTGACCGCTCTCGACAGGTGGCAAATCACGATGTCGAAACGTGTTCGGATTGCGCTCGCGGTTTCAGGTGTGCTGGTGTTGTTGCTGGGTCTGGCTCTCTGGTCCACGGAGGCCGAGTACGGATCCGGCCTCAACTACACGATTGTCGTCGAGGGCGAGACTGCGACCGTGTTCGAGGAGACCGCCGGCGAGGTGGCCCAGTTCGACTCCAATGAGGAGGCCGTTGCCTACACCGAGGAGAAGAGAGCCGAAGGCGCCAACTACTTGATTCCCGGCCTGGTGATCGCAGCCGGCGCGGCACTGATTGTGGTCGGTCTGGTATCCGTTCGAAGGACGAAGCAGGAAGCTCCTCCCAACTCCTAGCTGCGGGAGGTGCACCGTGTCAGCGGCCGAAATCAACCGGTATAGGGGACGCCCAACCAGGGAGGACGGAGGAACTCTGTTGGGTTGGGGCGTCCCCCCCTGATGTTGAGCAGGCACCGGTGAGTTCTATACTTCCCCGGTCGCCCCGAACCTCGTCGGAATCGGCGACGTCCCGGGGGCGTAGAACAGCCTGGAGTGTTCGCCGGCCTGTCAAGCCGGAGGTCGCGGGTTCAAATCCCGTCGCTCCCGCCAACCGAATCCATTTAGGGTTTGGCTGGAGGTCAGGTAGCTCAGTCGGTAGAGCGCCGGTCTGAAAAACCGGAGGTCGACGGATCGACGCCGTCCCTGACCACGATCCATCTAACTGTGTGATCGCCCGAATCACGCTGTGGCAGTTGGGGTTCTGCGTCGTGCTTGACTTCCCTATCCGGGCGTCCCGTCGTGCTACTTCTTGGCGAGCTGCTGTTGTTGCCATTCATACACGCCGGGCAGCCAATCCTTGCCGAACGTGGCCGATGGGCCGATGCGCGGGTCATCGGGAGCATGGCCGTCACGCAAGGCATGCACGTACGCTCGATCCTGTTTGATCCGTGCGCGTACCTGATCAGCTCCGCCGACGGACCCGTGACCGGGGATGAGGACGTCGACATCGTCATCGTCCGCCACGCCCTCGAGCAGCCGCAGCCCAACGAGGTAGTCCTCAATCGGATTCGCAGCGTCCAGGTCGGGGAACGGAATCAGGATGTCAGAAAGCATGTCGCCGGCGACGAGAACGCCGCTCTCCTCGATCAACAGCGCCGCATGGCCCTGGGCATGCGCCGGATGCTCGATAATCCGGACTTCAGGGCCATCCCAAGGAATCTGTGCAGTTTCGGCAGGCAGACCGGTAATGAGGCCGAACAGGTCCAGCGGTATCTCCTCGGCGATTTCCGGCGGCAACATCTCGGCGACGCGGGCCTTCCAGTCCGCGTTCGACAGCAGATCTCGCATAACAGCCGCGCAGCGGGCTGTGCCGTAACGGGGCGCTTCGCCAAGTTCGGCGTGCCAGAGCACGTGATCCCAATCAGGATGCGTCGAGAAGCCTGCCGCAACGGGCTGGCCCAACTCGCGAAGGTCGTTCGCGAGGCAGGCCATTTCGTCGCCCTGTATTCCGGGGTCGATGAGCAACACGCCGGCCCGGCCTTGCACGACAACGGCGTTGTTCTGGAGTAACTCGCTCTGGTGGATTAGCACACCATCCGCGACCTGCTTCAGCATGGGGCTCCTTCCTTCCTGTCGACCACAGGTTGATTGGGTTCTGGTGGTGGGCGTCGCGCCCCTGGCGGACGCGAGATGGGTAGATCTCAATCAACGAACCTCCAAACGTGTGTGCCATCTCGTACCTCATTGGTGTTGTGCTCAGGCGAGAGCCAGCGCTGCAACTGCAACGGTGCAAACTCCGATTCCCGTTCGTTGTCCGATGCCGATCCGCTCTCCGAGCAAGCTGGCTGCAAGGAGCACGGTGATTGCGGGGTAGAGGGAGGCGAGCACCCCGGCGATGCCAAGGCTGGTCATTCCGGTGGCGACCATGAATGCGAGGGTGCCCAAGGCACCGAGCACACCGGACGCGGTCCCCCAGGCGACCACGCCTCGGCGGGGACGCCACGGCTGTTTCAGGCCCGCAGCAACAGCCAAGGTCAGGATCGCTCCCACCAGTTGGTTGGCGGCAAGCGGCAACAGACCGGCGCTATCCGAGATTTGGGCGAGTGCAACGAAAAGGATCCCGAAGCCTGCGCCCGCGAGGACGCCGTCGACGAGCGCTCCCCGCGTCGCCGCGGCCCGGTCGACGCCTACCCCTGGGCGATCCGACGCCGTGTCGCGGGAGACCAACCAGATCCCGGAGAACGCGGCGACCATACCGATCCAGATCAGCCAACTGGGGCCTTCACCGAGGGCTGCACCTACCAACACCGGCAGGACCGCGGCCCCTACCGCCGAGATCGGTGCGACAAGGCCCATCCGTCCGCGGGCGAGCCCCCGGAACAAGAAGATGCTCCCGGTCGCCGAGCCGCCTCCGGCCAGGAGCGCCCATGCGAAATCCGAGTGCGGCCGGGCTGCCTGGAAGCAGAAGGCCTGCTGCGAGCATGACGAGTGCTCCCGCGGCCTGGCCAACCAGAACGACCTGCCACGACGAATACCGACGCGAGCCGGCACCGCCGATGAAGTCGGCGGCGCCGTACGCGAGAGCCGAAGAGAATGCCAGGAGGATTCCGGGGTTCATCACGCCGAACATACGGCGGCTGCGGTCCAGCTTGAAGGTCCACTTCGGAGATCTCTGAGTGGTCCATTTCTCGGTACCCTGAAGACATGACGGTGGAATGGGCGCTGGGTGGCCCCGACATTCTGCTGACGCTCGACCGCAGTGCTGGTCCGATAAGAATTCAGATCCAAGATCAGCTGCGGGCGGCGATTCGGGAGAAACGGGTCGGCGTCGGAGAGCGCTTGCCGTCGACTCGACGTCTTGCCGAGCTCCTCGGCGTCTCGCGCGGCACGGTCGTCGACGTGTATGAGCAGTTGCTGGCCGAAGGCTACGTCGAGTCGGCGGTCGGCTCCGGGACGCGTGTTGCCGCGATGCCAGCCGGATGGCCAGCCGGACAAGCGGCCAACGACGTCGCGATCCCGGCTTCACCCTCGTCGCTCAAACCGCCCGAGGTCGACTTCGAGTACGGCATCCCCGATCTCGGCTCGGTGCCGCTGACCGCCTGGAGCTGGGCGTTGTCGGAGGCGACGAGGACCCTGCCGACTGCCGAGTTGGGTGACGAAGAGCAGGCTGGCTCGAGGCACCTCCGAGAGGTTGTCACTGCCTACCACCGGCGCGTTCGGTCGGGCTGCGCCGTCGCCGAGGACGCTGTCATCGTGTCTGGATTTCGCCAGGGGCTGGGTTTCGTCCTCTCGACGTTGGCACAGTGCGGCATCCAGCAAATCGCGCTGGAAGATCCCGGGCCCCGCGAGCACGACGTCATCGCCCGCCGTGCGGGTCTGGACGCTGTGCCAGTTCCGGTCGACGACTACGGACTGGACGTGGACCGCCTCCGCGAGACCGGGACCCGAGCGGTGCTGTTGACACCGGCTCACCAATGCCCGACCGGTGTCGTGCTCAGCCCGGCGCGGCGACGCGACCTGGTGGCCTGGGCCGACGAGGTCGACGGGGTGATCCTCGAGGACGACTACGACGCCGAGTTCCGATACGACCGTCAGCCGGTCGGCTCACTACAGGGCCTCAACTCGACCCGTGTTATCGCTTTGGGATCGGTCAGCAAGACGCTCGCTCCCGCGATCCGGCTCGGCTGGGTGCTCGCGCCCGCACGGTTCATGGCGGGATCGTCGAGGAGAAGAGACTCAGCAGTCGCGGCGCACCGGGCCTGGACCAGGAGGCGCTCGCGCTGCTCATGGAGACGGGCCGTTTCGACCGCCACTTGCGACGCGTGCGGGAGGTCTACCGCGCACGCCGGGACGTCCTCGCAGCCGAGGTCGAACACGCCTTCGGGCCGGGTCGATTGCAGGGGCTGGC
>CAVRHE010000012.1:0-143320 GCA_963720925.1 uncultured Acidobacteriota bacterium | reverse complement strand
CGAACTCACCTTTCGCGCTATCGCGGAGACCCCCGAACTCGCCTGATCTGCTAATTCGACGCTCCAACCAGGCGCGTCCGTGCAACGCGTCGATCGTTCAGGCCTCCCTCAAGCGGGACGGATGTTCTTGTTGTGATGGAAGACGTTGTCAGGGTCGTATCTGGCCTTGACTTCGGCGAGTCGCCGGAAGATCTGATCGCCGTAGGCTTCTCGAACACGACTCGTGCCGTCGTCTGCATCGAGGAAGTTGACATAGACACCGTTGCGGTGGGGCTCGAGGGCATCGAGGAACCCACGTGCCCAGGCGGTCTCGACAGCGGCGTGCTCGCCCGACTCCTCAGGGAGCCACACACCCTCTATGACGATGTTGTGCGCCACGTCGCGACCGGCGTAGGCGGTGGCGTCGTGGGGGACTCGGGCAACGGCGCCACCCATGTGGAACATCACGGCGTATGAGCGGGGCGAGCTGGCGGTGTAGGCGTGATCGGCGATGACCGAGATGAGGTCGTCGGACAGCCCGGTCAAGTTCGTGGCCTTCCAGTAGTAGTGCCAGGCGTGGGGAACGGTCTCGTCGATGGCGCTCTGATGGGCCACATACGGCTTGGGTTCGATCAGGTCCACCAGCGGTGTCCCGAATCGGCGGAGTTCGCGTACAGCACGCTCGCCTTCTTCCACGCCGCCGGCGTAACAACAGGCGATGGCGATGGCCGGTCGAAGGTGCAGGTCCTCGGGGATGGCTGACAGTGGGGGGATGGTGCCGAGCCTGATGACAGTGCCGAGCTCGTCCGGTGCTTCGGAAACAAATTCCCGGTAGAAGCGCAGCACCTCGAGTGTGTCTTCGGCAGCCCAGAAGATGGGCCCGGCCATCACGGTCGGGCCGATGGGGTGTAAAGCGAATCGGAACGTGGTTACGACCCCGAAGTTGCCGCCGCCGCCTCGAAGTGCCCAGAACAGATCGGGGTGCTCGTCGCCAGACGCCACGATGCTGCCTCCCTCGGCGGTCACGACCTCGGCGGCCAAGAGATTGTCCACGGTGAGCCCGTGCTTGCGCATGAGCCAGCCGAGGCCACCACCGAGAGTTAGCCCGGCGACGCCGGTGTGCCCCACGATGCCACCGGTGGTGGCCAGACCGTGGACCTGCGTCTCGTGGTCGACGTCCCCCCACAGAGCTCCACCCTGCACCTGGGCGGTGAGCCCGGCGGGGTCGACCCACACCGACCGCATCGCCGAGAGGTCGATGACGATCCCGTTGTCGCAGACCGCGGTGCCAGCCACGTTGTGCCCCCCGCCCCGGACCGCGATCTCCAGACCGACGTCACGGGCGAAGCGCACGGCCGTGGCCACGTCGGCGCTTCCGCTGCATCGGGCGATCAGCCTGGGGCGCCGGTCGACGGCGCCATTCCAGACGGCTCGGGCGGTGTCGTAGTCAGCATGATCTTCTGTGATCAACTGGCCCCGGAACCCATCGATCTCCGTCACGGTTGCCTTCTTGGTCAGACTGCCGACTGGGCCGCTGGTAGATGGTGTCGTCATCGGTCCTCCCCCATCGATGGCCTCATCACACAGCTGTGGACCGCCGCTGAGAAGTCAAGAATCTGGACTTCACAGCCGCAGGCAGGCGCGCGACACTCGCGTCGTGCGTACGTACGGCCAGTACTGCCCCATCGCCCGTGGCGCCGAGATCTTCGCCGAGCGCTGGACGCCACTGATCATCCGCAACCTGTACCTGGGCTGCGGAAGCTTCGGTGAGATCCTGGAGGGCGCGCCGGGGCTCTCCCGCACACTTCTCTCGCAGCGGCTCAAGCAGCTCGAACGGCTCGCCATCGTCGAGTCGGCACCGAAGCCCGACGGGCATGGGCGCCATTACCAGCTCACGCCCGCGGGTCACGACCTCTTCCAGGTCTGCGGGTCGCTGGGCGAGTGGGGTGCCCGCTGGCTCCAGATCGCTCCCGAACACCTCGATCCCTTCGTCGCTCTATGGTCGATGTGCAACGCGCTCCGCCGAGAACGGCTCCCGGATCGACGCGTCGTGATCCGCTTCGACTTCACTGGCGGCCCGCGCCGCGAGCGGTTCTGGCTGCTGATCGAGCGCGGAGACACCGAAATCTGCAAGACCTACCCTGGTCTCGACGAAGACCTCTACATCACGGCGGAATCCGAGGCCTTCGTCAAGTGGCATGCCGGCCAGCTGAGCTGGGCAGAAGCGACCCGCGACGGCCGCATCCAACTCCACGGACCCTCGTGGCTCGTACGCGCCTTCCCCACCTGGAACGCCCGCAGCATCTTCGCCCACATCAAGCCGGTCTCCCGAGCTGTGGCAAGGTCGGCAACCTGACATCTGCAACACCCGTCAACTAATTAGTCGTGGGGTCGGCGAGGCCGCTGCGGCGCTAGCTGGAGTTTGCGTACCACCCAACCCGACCGCCGGATTCGCTGTGTCTCGGATCGCAACCCACGGCCAGATCACCCTGAAAGGCTGGAGGCGCCGGCGCATGCTCGAGCCTCTGGTCCGAGGCGAGGTCGGCAGGAACGAGGAACTCGAGCTCGACAGGCTAAAGGCAATCATCGAGCAACTGCCAACGCCGGAAATCGAAAACCCAGGAAACTCAAGCCCACAGGATTCGGTGTTATCCGACGCCGGGCCGAGTCGCATTTACGGTTGCTCGTGCCGGCAACCACCAGCGATCGTTCTCGTGCCACGAGTAGGTCACGGGTAGTCGACCCTCGAGGAATTGAGTCCGCCTGACTCCACTGATTACCCGGTAGGCAAACGAACCGGTTCGCACCCAGGGAGCGAGCACGACCCGGAGAGTTTCGGCGTATTCGGTGGCCGACTCATCGTCTTCCCACTCGTAGATCCCTCGGTAGAAGTCAGTCGCCCGATCTGTGAGCCAGAGTTTGTTGTGAAAACCGCGGTGCGCCGCGAACAACAAGGTGTTGAAAAGGGACTCGAATCGGAAGAGGGCGTGCCCGAGGCGACTCGATCCGATGAACCGCAGACGAAACCGCACGGCAAGCATCACCTGCGGCGTCGTCTCGACGTGGCGCATGGAGGTCTCCCGATAGATTCTCGAGACCGACCCGTCGGCGAACTCGATGTGTGAGTTCACCAGGTCGTTGGGCTGGCGCAGCTTTCGTCCGGCAATGAGACCCAACGTCGAGACAGCGCATCGCATCTCGATCGCGAGGACTGTCAGCACACTCTTTCGGGTATGCCCTTGTTGACTGGTCATGATCGCCAACGGTGCCGCACGGTCTAGGAGGAAGCCAGAGTCGAAGGTCACACCCGGGCCAGAAATGCCGCTGGCGCCAGGAGCCAGAGTCGTTCGGGCGTGCCCGTTGGGACCTTCGCCTCTTGGCTGGATCCCGTCCGGTTCGACATGATCGATGGGTAAGGCAAATGATGCCTTCGGAAAGGAGGTGATCTCTGTGACGCTGTTGATGGAGAACGAGCGGACCGAGATCACCCGAACTCCCGTCGTGCGCCACATCACCGAGTGGGTGATGGGCGTCGTCGGGGCGGTGACAGCCGGCCTGGGAGCGTACGTCTACTACGCCCCTACCGATTGGTTCCTCGGCGATGTGGCCGAGAGCTGGTCCTACGGGCTGTTCATCGGCGCGGGAGCCCTTCTGACTTCCGCATTCGGGGTCTTCGCCCGCCGGGCGTACCTCGAAGACAGACACTGGTCGGTGCGTGTGGTGGTCGCGACTGCATTGTCCGTTGCCATCCTTGCGGGCGCGGTGGCATTCGCCCTCATCTGGATCCTCTGACCGGTGAGAGAAGGTCCGGAGGCTGTGTCTCCGGACCTTCTCGCTGGCAGAATCGCAAGTCGTGACCCACATAGGCGTACTCACCGCAGGCGGAGATTGCCCAGGTTTGAATGCTGCGATTCGCGGCGTGGTCGCCCGGGCCACCGCTGACGGCCACTCCGTGTCCGGGATCGAAGATGGTTGGCAGGGTTTGATGACGGGCCGAGTGAGACCGCTGGGGCGAGACGATGTGCGTGGGATCCTCACTCGCGGCGGCACCATCCTGGGGACGTCGCGCACCGACCCTTACGAGCACGGTGACGGTCTTGCCTCCCTGATGCCGGCGCTGAAAGCCACGGGCATGGACTCCGTTGTCGTGATCGGAGGCGACGGCTCGTTGCGAACGGCGGCCCGGCTTGGAGAGGAGGGTCTCGCCGTAGTCGGTGTGCCCAAGACCATCGACAATGACATCGAAGGCACAGACGTGTCATTCGGCTTCGACACCGCGGTTCATATCGTCACCGATGCGATCGATCGCCTCACCACCACCGCCGAGGCGCACAACCGGATCATGGTGGTGGAGGTCATGGGTCGGCAGTCTGGGTGGATCGCCGTCCATGCCGGTCTGGCGGGTGGGGCGGAGGCCATTCTCGTCCCTGAGAAGGAATACGACCTCGACGACCTCGCTCGCAGGTTGGTGGCTCGTCACCAGTCGGGTAGGGACTATTCAATCGTCATCGTGGCCGAGGGCGTCAGCGCACCCTCGGGAGCTCGCATAACGATGGGGATCGACCACGCCGGCTTCGAACGGCTTGGCGGTGTGTCGGGCGTGATCGCCGCCGAGTTGGAGGCCCGGACCGGGTATGAGACGCGTTTGATGATCCTCGGGCATCTGCAGCGGGGCGGCACTCCAACCGCGTTCGACCGCGTCCTGGCTACCCGAATGGGAATTCGTGCTGCGGAGGCAGCGATCGATGGGGATCACGGGACGATGGTGGCCTGCGTGGGGACAGAGATGGTTCTCGTGCCCCTCTCAGTCCGCTGTCGCCATTCCACGCCTGGTTCCCGCCAATCGGCTCGCGGAACTGGACTGGTTTCTGGCCTGAACGCGACCCCATCCCCCAGATCTGTTATCTGGGCTCAACTAGCTTCACACCGGAGTGCGCACCCGGGGGGGCCGGCCGGCTTCTGCGGGCGAGGCAGGAGTAGATCATCGTGGATCAGTGGTTGACCGTCTCGCTCAGAGTCATCCACATACTGTCTGGGGCCGCCTGGGTGGGGGGAGCCTTTCTGATCATGGGCTTCATCGTTCCGCGTGCCAGGCATCTGGGGCCGGAGGCGGGAGGCACATACCTGAGGAGGTTTCTCGATCATCCCTGGTTTTCCACCTACATCACTGCTGTCGAATTGCTGGCAGTCATCACCGGTTTCGTGTTGTTCTGGAATGCTTCAGGTGGCCTCCAAGGCGCCTGGCTGACCTCACCGACAGGGCTCGCCTTCACAGTTGGTGGGATCGCCGGGGTCGTGGCCCTCGGGATCAGCGTTCCGATCAGTCTCACTCTGAGCAAGCTCTATTACCTCACAGACGATTCGGGCCCAGGGCTCGCGAGTGGTGATGCCCAAGGACCGGGCTTCGATGAATACCACAAGCGGCTAGCCCTTCTCGGATCCACCTATTCCACTCTGCTGACTTTGGCGGTCGTGGGCATGGCTTCAGCTCAATACCTGAACTGAACAACAAATACAGGTGGTCGCAAGAGCTGCCCACTGCCGGATTTGGCGCTGGCCGGAATGACTTTCGTCACTGTGAATTCGTTGGTCGAAGAGATCGCCTATCGGGGCATTGCCTTCGAGGGCGCCAGTTCGATCGCCAGTCCGCCTCTGGCCATCGTGTCCCAGGCTGTCGCCTTCGGGACATTTCATGTGAGCGGCATCCCCTCCGGTGGCCCCGGCGTCGTTCTCGCCCTCCTCTACGGTTTGGCGCTCGGTTGGATCCGCCACATCAGCGGTGGGCTGGTCTTCCCCATCGTGGCGCACGTCGTGGCCGATGCCGCCATCTTGACGCTCGTTCTAGTGATGATCTGATGTGACTCACTCGCGTGTTCTCATCAGGCCCTTGATCCAGCATGAGACGGATCCACTTTCGGCCAGGTCCGGGCATAGTGGACGATGGCCGCGAGCAGTGCGACTTCGATGGCGCTGCCCAATACGTAGTAGCTCCACTCGCCGACCGCCCCGGCGATGATCGTGATCGCATAGATGATGCCCAATGCGATGTTGACGATTCGGTTGATTCGTGGCCGCAGGACCAGCGTGCCAAACACCATCAGGCTGGGGATCGCGATATAGATCGTGGTCACCAGGAGGAAGGTCTGGTTGACGGTGAATCCGCTGACCACCCCCGCCTCGATATCGGCACGGAAGTCGGGTCGGAAGAGGCTGAAGATGTCGACGTAGGCGAACACGAACAGCATCGCCGCCCACAGCGCCGAGATCTTGATCCTCACGTTCACTTTGAACGGTTCGAATTCCGTGCCGGCGGTCTTCGGTGCCATCTGGGTCTCGAGTGGACATCTCGCATCTCCATTTCTCGCTGTCGTCGGCTTACTAAGTAATCCTACGGGTTACTTAGTAAGCTTGTCAAGTCGTGACTCACACCAACAACCCCTCGCCCCGCCCGCCGCTGACCAGGGAGCGGGTCCTTCAAGCAGCCGTTGGCGTTGCCGATCGAGACGGGCTCGGTGCTCTGACGATGCGTCGCCTGGGAGCTGAACTCGGCGTCGAGGCGATGTCGCTCTACAAACACGTCACCAACAAGGAGGAAGTCCTCGACGGCATCATCGAGCTCGTAGTCGGTGAAATCGAAACTCCACGGGTGGGAGCGGATTGGAAAGAGGCCATGAGGACGCGGGCGATCTCGGCCCGCGAGGTGCTCGGCCGCCACTCGTGGGCCATTGGACTCCTGGAGGCCCGCGGCTCGAAGGGACCGACGGCCCTGCGCTACCTGGACGCGGTCCTTGGGAACCTGCGATCAGCCGGCTTCTCCATGGAGAACGCGGTCCACGCCTTCTGGCTGCTCGACAGTTTCGTGTACGGACACGTCATCCAAGAGACCAGCCTGCCCATCGGCAGCCCGGAGGAGTCGACCGAGGCGACGGAATCCATCCTGGCGCAAGTCACGAAGGACGAGTACCCGCATCTCGTCGAGATCGGAGAGCATGCCCTGACATCCGAATACAGCTACGACCACGAGTTCGAATTCGGCCTCGATCTCATCCTCGACGCATTGGATCGGACTGTGACGCCGGCGGCTGACTGAGGCCGATTACAGCTCGCTTGCCACGTCGGGGTACTGCGTTCTTGTTCCCTTCCCCACCGTCGAGGAGGCAGGTGGCGCTTCAACACGCACGATGACCGGGTCAGATTTCATCGAAGTGTCCCCGATGCTTCCGATGGTGGACCATTTGACGGCAATCGCCTTCGTTGCGTGAGAACCAACGGGCCCCGAGTCTGGTTCGGCGATCGTTGGAGCGCAGGCCCGAGGTGATGGCTGACGGGCGAAGCGAACCGACGGTTCCACGCTCGGCGAGGATGGCGGGCCTGGGTGACCGAGGATGCGTGAGCGCGCCTCGCAAGTGTCCGGCAACAATCGTTCGTTCACTGCCCTCCACCATGGGCTGCCTGGGTGCTGATGATCCATTTGGGTTGAGGAGGCCACGGCGCAGCTGCCAGCCCATGAACGCCAGCGCGGCGCGTCGATATCGAAAATGCACCGGCGGGGCACCTGGTCGAGGTGCGTAGGACGACCTGAGCAGGTCTAGTCGGCCCTCAGGACGGTCGCGGACTTCGGCGACACGCTGGGCGGCGATCGTCGCGGCCGTGACGCGGTCTGAGGACTCGATGTCGTCGACGGGGTCACTCACGTGGGGAGTATTGCCGCCCGAAGCACCACGCCGCCTCGGTAGGGACTCAGACCTCCAGTGTTTGGGCTGAAGAACTTGCCACGGACTGGCCTCGTATCACTACGAACATCGTGGCGACGATGAGGACTGCACCGAGCCATTGGCGAGCACTGAGGCGTTCTCCGAGCAGCACATAGCTCGCTGCGATTCCGAAGACCGGGATCAGGTTGATATAGAGCCCTGCCGTCGCCGCGTTGATGCGGCGGAGACCGGTCAGGTAGAGCCAGAAGGCGGCGGCGTAATAGAGCGCTCCCGAGGCGAGGGCGCTCAGCCACGCTTCCGCCGAGAATGAGAGGGACGTGGCTTGATAACCGGCCGCAGCCGAGACTCCGAACAGCAGGACAGCAAACGTGAGAGCACTCACTTGTTGCAGAGCCACCACTTGGAGAGTCGACTCGCTGACCATCCATTTCTTAGTGATCACCGTGTAGACGGCACAGGCGGCAACACCGAGAAGGGTAAGAGCCACGCCAACCGGTTGTCCCTGGCCACCTGGCTCGAAGACAACGAGAAGCACGCCTGCCAGAGCGAGCAAGGCACCGATCACGACACCCTTGGTGATCCGGTCACCGAGAATCAACCAGGCGAGGAGCAGGATCATGATCGGTTCTGTTGCCCAGAGCAGCACCGAGAGACTGGCGGCGATGTAGGTGAGTCCGATGAGGCCGAGGGCATAGGAGATCCCCGGGTTGAGAACACCCAATAGCCCGAGACGCCGCAACTCTGCGGGAAATGTCAGGCCCTGGCGTTGGAGGACAAGCACCGTTGCAAGGAGAGCGACGCTGATCCCGAGTTGGATGGGGAGGAGTGTTAGAGGTGGGATTTCGGTGAGGGCGCGCTTGGCGATGACCGTCGCCACCCCCCAGGCGGCGGCGGCGCCTGTCAGCGCAAGGGCATATCGATGTCGAGTGAGCGTGGTTAGCACTGGCCTGACTCCTTGGAACGTCGGCTTTTGGAACGGGGCGACTCAGGAAAGTCGACTCAGCGCTTCTTCACCATCGCAAGTGGAATAGCCGGGCAGCCTTCGAACGCCCGGGTGCCTGCCAGCACGCATCGGCTCGGGCACTAAGAGCTCATCTCATATGCGGGAGCCGGCTTTCGCGCCTTGATGATGACGGAGTCCATTCCGTCAGTGGCCTGATGCGTGGGATCGAGGGTTATGTCCTCGAATCCGGCCCTCTCGAGCAGAGCGAGGTACTCGCTGTAGGACAGCGCTCCGGCGATGCATCCAACCCAGTTGCCACGTTCGGCGCGTTGTGCTGGGGTGAGGGAGTCGTTTGCGACTATGTCGGTGATCCCGACCCTTCCACCCGCTCGGAGCACACGGTGGATCTCATCGAAAACCGCCGATTTGTCGGTGGAGAGATTGATCACGCAGTTGGAGATGACGACGTCTATCGACCCGGCGTCGAGAGGGATCTCCTCTATGTAGCCCTTGATGAACTCGACGTTCGTTGCTTCCGCTTCGGTGGCGTTGGCGCGGGCGAGTTCAAGCATCTCGTCGGTCATGTCGAGCCCGTAGACGAATCCCGTTGGTCCGACACGACGAGCCGACAGCAAGACGTCGATGCCGCCGCCCGACCCCAGGTCGAGGACTCGGTCACCTTCGACAAGGTCGGCGACGGCCGTGGGATTTCCGCATCCGAGGCTGGCGTCCGCCGCCTCGGTGGGGATCGCCGATAGTTCCGTCGCGGTGTATCCGCCGTCGGTGAGGTCCTTGTCCAATGTCTCGTCGTGACAACATTCCGGTCCGCAACAAGACCCCGAAGTAGCCGCCTTTGCATAACGCTCCCGAACTTCCTCACGGATCTCGATGGTGCTCACCTCTTCCACTATTCATATCGATACTGATCGATACGTTGAGCGTAGACCTTATATCGATGACTGTCAATATGTTAGATTGACCGGCGTGAACGAGCCTGGATGCTGTGTCCCGCTGACGGAAGAAACTCTCTCTGTAGGGGAGGCTCAGGCGCTCGCAGGCGACTTCAAGGCCGTTGCTGACCCAGTTCGGCTTCGTCTTCTCAGTCTGATCGCCAGCGTTCCAGAGGGCGAAGTCTGCGCCTGTGATCTAAACGAGCCGCTGAGTCGAAGCCAGGCCACGATCAGTCACCATCTCTCGGTACTGGTGAAGGCCGGTTTGATCACCCGTGAGCAGCGAGGCAAGTGGGCGTGGTTCCAAGTGGCACCGGACCGGGCCGACTTCGTCCGAACGGTGTTGGTCGGCCAGCCTGTCCTCGCCCCATAGACATAGGGCGATTGGATGGGGGCCGTCGTCTACTCGTGGTGGCTGCCAGGGTTAGCGAAGAATCATCGACTCAGCGCGTCGAGTTCGCGTTCGGTCAGATCCCCGTCCTCGTGCTTCCAGCACACTTCCAAGTGTCTCTTCTCGCCCTCACCGATGGAGATCCATCGCGAGGCCGTTGCGGGGGTAGTGCAGCCGGCGATGTCGCAGATCGAAGCAGAGGAGTTCGCACTGTCAGACATGAAAGGATCCTAATTGGGCTGTTGGACCCAAGGCCCTGATCTCTCCGCGTAGATGTGCTCAGAAACGGGTTCTGAGACGGAGCGGTAGCCTGGGTGCCATGGATAGCCGAAGGCCGACCCCCACCACTGTGAGAGACATCTGGAGACTGGCGCTCGCGCTCATCGGAGTTGCGGCGATAATCCAGGAACTTCGGAAGCCGCCGGATGAGAGAACGTGGCACGGGAAAGTCGCCGACCTCGTGCCCTACGACTTCCGTGTCCCGACGATCGACCGGATCCGGACCACGTACTGGAACCCGGAAGGGCCCGCCGTTTCAGCGAAGGTGTTCGGCGTCGGCTGGGCGCCCAACTTCGGTGCGCTGGCGAAACTGTTTCAAAAGGGATCAGATCCTGACCAACCACCTTCGGATCAGTAGCCGACGGGCTTGGTCCGCTATGCGGTGGGGTCTTCTAGGAGTTCGTCGAGAAGGCCTCGTACACGACGTTCGAGCTCGTCCCGAATCGGTCTGACGTCCTCAACCGCCTTACCTGACGGGTCGTCCAGCTCCCAGTCGATGTACCGCTTTCCGGGGTAGACGGGGCACGCGTCACCGCAGCCCATCGTGACGATGACGTCGGCGGCTCGGACGATCTCGTCGGCCCACGGTTGGGGAATCTCGCCGCTGATGTTCACTCCGACCTCCGCCATCGCGGTGACGGCTGCCTGGTTGATCTCGTCGGCTGGCTCGCTTCCTCCCGAGAAGACATCGACTCGATCTCCCCCGAGTCTCTTTGCCCATCCGGCGGCCATCTGTGAACGCCCGGCATTGTGGACGCATAGGAACAGGATGCTCGGGTTGAGTGTCGTCGGGTCTGCTTCCAGTCTGACCAAGGCGCGCAGCCGGTCTCGAGCGAAACGCTCTGCAAGCAATGGGATCCAGTTGCTGGCGGTCGCTCGTGCCACGAGTGTGTCCAGCGAGTCGTTCATAAATCGTTCGATGGTCTGCGTGTTCAGAATGCCGGAGAATTGCCGTTGTAGACGCTCAGCAGCCTGTCGGATCTGAAGCTGCTCACCGGTCGTAAGTGTGATGGGCATCATCTCCCCTTCTGACGATTCCGGCAGGAGCCCTGCCGGCCGGGTTGGTTTTCATGGGATCAACTGGTCGACCCGACGTTCGACCTCGAGGAAGGCCGAGCGAAAGCCGGCGACCCTGCCCGCCGGGACCGGGTCGGGTATCGACCAGTGCAGACGGCGCCGCGCCTCCGGCAGCGGCTCATCTCGCGCTCGGTCACAAACAGAGATCAGGACATCCGGAACGAATGTGATCGATTCGTATCCCCTGGGGAGAGCCGAACTCAGATCGATGCCGCGCTCGAGGGCAACTCGAATCGCAGTCGGGTGAACCCGAGCGCTCGGATGACTTCCCGCGCTCACCGGATCGGCGCCGGTCACGGACTGCCAATACGCGGCCGCGTATCGGGAACGCGGAGAATTGTGACTGCACACGAACACGACCACGCCCGACAAACTCGCCATTGATGGGGCCAAAGCGTCGAGGAGTTCGCGCCTCAGCGTGACGTAACGCCTCCGACGGTCCCCATCGGAGTCGAGGCGCTCGATCACGCCCGCTTCCTCCAACACGTTGAGGTGATGGGCCAGCAGATTTCCAGGCATGCCCAGTGCGGTCCCGAGCTCGCGGACCGTCAAGTCGCCATCGACCAAGAGCTCCACCAGTCGGAGCCGACCCTCATCGCCGAGCGCCGAATGCACCGATGCTCGTTGCTGCAGATCCATTACTCAGAATCTACTGACTCAATCTATTTTGAGCAAATACCTAGGGCCACGAGGAGCGTGACAAAGGTGAGCGCCCGGAACGCGCCTTCTGAGCAAAGTTTCCTAAGCCCGGTTTCCCAGGGTCTTGTACGTCAGGAAAGGCCGGCGCCTCGGATCATGATGAAATCACCGGTGCTTTGGTTGGACAACGATCCGAAGGCATCGGTGAGATCGATCACCAGATCGCCGCTGATTTCGCCCGTCACATCGGCCGTGCGGCTCGTTGTCTTGCCTCGGAACATGAAGCGGACCTCCTCAGAGGTTCCCTTCTCTAGGAACTGACTCTTTTCGAGATTGCCGGTGCCTTCCCAGCTGACTTCGACCGTGACCTCGGCCAGTCCGAGGTCGGTGCATACGGGCTCCTCGTCCTCGACGGTGCCCGTGCAGGTTTCACCCTGGAGCGTCAGGTCGGCGAGAACACGGGCCGAAGTCAGCTTCTTGTCAATGGCGAACTGGTCCGACGACAACTCGGCGAAGCCGAACCACTCGGTGAAGGTAACCGTCCCATCCACCTCGTCGAAGGACTCCTCGAAGGTGGACACAAAGAGCGAGGAAGACTTGCTGGGCTTGCCCTTGGATTGCGATTGACCGTCGATCAGGAAAACCTCGGTAACCGAAAAGTCGCCAGTGGTTTCGTCGAACTCCTCGATGATCGCATCGGCCGAGGACCCCCGAAAATGGCTCTTGAAGATAATGGGTTTCCCGGTCGTCTTCCCCGGCTCGTCGAACGACACCTGAAGCATTCCCGCAGGTCCCTCTCCGAACGAGCCGACCTGGACCAGATAGGTGACTCCGGCTTCGGCGGCGAAAGAGAGAGCTGCCTGGAGTCCAAAGAAAGTGTCGTCATTGCAACCGACCACCGACAGGTCGCCGTAGTCGGAGCCGGTGTAGACGGCCAGGGTGGTGTCGTAGTCGGAGCCGGTAGTGTCGATGGCAACTTCCTGGGACGTTTCCAGAGTCACCTCGTACCACACCGTCGAACTCCGCGGGGGACAGAGCTCGTCTCCCTCGACCGGCTCACCAGGCTCGATCGTGGCGTCGCTGGCATCGACCGAATCACTGAAAGGAAGGCCGATGACGGCACTGGCGTCCCCAAGATCATCGTTGACGGGCACGGCGAGTGCCGGCGCCGCAGAGACGAGAATGAGGACCGCCGTAATGATGGGAACCACAGAACGTCGCATGCTGCTTCCTCCTAGGCTCAGGCGTTCCTTTCGAAACATAATCCTCTGAGCACCTGGGCAACCACAGTGTCGTCTGAACCAGAGAAGGATGTTCCAGATAGGACTCGCCCCTCATCACCGGTCTCGCTGACCTGGAGCGACGTCACCGCTCGCCGAATGGCTCGCCATGCGCTGGCCGATCCGGCGACTGATCTAGGCCCGGCCGGAATTGCCGGCGTGTTGTGTGGGGCGCACGCCCAGGTGATGAGCGCTGCCGAGCTCTCGATCGGGCGCCGCATCGCCGGGGCGACCCGTGGCGACGTGCAGCGTGCCCTCTGGGAGAAACGCACCCTGGTCAGGACGTTTGGTCCGCGGGGCACTGTCCACCTGCTGCCGACCGTCGACCTGCCGATGTGGACGGGCGCACTGTCCGCCCTGCCATCCTCGGTACCGATGCACCCGGAGCCGGTCCGCTTCAACCCAGAGCAGGCCAAGGAGGTCATCGCTGCCATCGGTGACGCGCTGGCAGACGACGCGTTGACAGTCGACGAGTTGACCGAGGCGATCGTGGATCGCACTGGTCCATGGGCCGGTGAACGGACTATGGATGCGTTCCAGGACAAGTGGCCGCGCTGGCGGCAGCTGACCAGCACTGCTGCGCACCGCGGCGTGTTGTGCTTCGGTCCGAACCGGGGGCGCAACGTGACCTATACCAACCCGCACCGCTGGCTGCCCGGCTTCCAACCCGAGGACGGCAAGGTTGCTCTACGCACCCTCCTCTCGCGCTACCTCTATGGCTACGGGCCGGCCAAACCTCAACATTTCGCCAAATGGCTTCAGCATCCCGCCGAGTCGGGCCGTCGAGCTCTTCGACGAACTCGCCGCCGACCTGGAGCAAATCGAGATGGAGGAAGAGCCGGCATGGGTCGCTGCAGGTGATACCGCCGTGCCGAAGCAGCCGCACCGGGGAGTCACCCTGCTCCCCTATTTCGATGCCTATGTCGTCGCCGGTCACCCCCGAGATCGGCTCTACCCGGGCGCCGCTTCCAGCCGGGCTCTATCCCCGTCAGGCCAGGCGGGCAACTACCCGGTGTTGCTCGTCGACGGCGTGGTCGGTGGCGTTTGGCACCAGCAGCGATCGGGTCGAAGACTCGCCATCACCGTCGAACCGCTGAGCAAGCTGACGCCGATTCAGCTGCGGCAGCTCGATGACGAGGTCGAACTCATCGGCACTGTCTTGGACGCCGTGCCGACCCTGAAGATCGGCACTGTCACGGTCGGAGCTCACGCCTGATCGAGGTCGACTCCCCGCCCTTCTGGTTGTCAGCGGCGTGTCGCGTAGGAGAAGCTGTCGAAGGGCCAGTGCTCGAGCAGCCACTCGTTGACCGACCGCCAGACAACCGGGTCCATCTCCGCTCGACTCGCCGAGACCCACGACCTCACCTCAGCATCTCGATCCCCGTCCTTGGCCGGATCGATATACAGGCATCCGATCACTTCGTCCCCATCGAGGACCGAATAGGCGAACGCGTCCCGGTCGGTGAATTCTCGGGCGTGACCCTCGAGATCACTCAAGTTCTCTTCGAGAGTCATCGGCGTCGGCCAGGACCAGGATTCCATCCCGGGCGTGGCTCGAATGTGCTCGATGCTCGACATCCAGGCCCCATGGTCCCGCTCGTTGTGGACCGGTCCCAGCGGCTCGAGGTGGAACCCGGGACCCTCGAACCGCGCCGGCACCTCGAAGTCGTCGGGAACGAACATGGCCTTTAGCTAGGACCCTTTGTCGATTTCGCTGTCGAGGATCTCGTACTGAAGGACTTCCTGCGTGCCCCCGGGCCAGTCGGCCCGAACAGTTCGGCGGTCGCCGGTGAGTACCTTGACCCGTCCGGAGAGCCGCTTATTGATGTTGCGATAGACCACGTCACGAACGGCCGGGATCAACAGCAGGAATCCGAGAGTGTCGGTGATGAAACCAGGTGAGATCAGGAAAGCCCCGGACACCAGGATGGCAGCACCGTCACTGAGCTCACGCCCGGGGAGCACACCCTGGTTCACCTTGCTCCGGAACCTGCCCCACACCGAGATCCCGGCGCGTCGGACCAGGATCGATCCCAACACCGCGGTCACTATCGCGATGCCGAGCGCCCAGCCGAACCCGATGATGGATCCGACCCAGATGAAGGCGGCCATCTCGGCCAACGCCACCACCGTGAACAGAAACATCAGCCGCATCTCGCCAACGCTACCGGCGGCTGGACACAACGAAGTTTCAGTCGCCCCAGAACACGGCTGGATTCAGGATCCGATCGGGGTCGAGCGCTTCCTTGAGCTCGTCGCTGAAACGCCAGCACCGATGGCTCGGTCGTTCGACGCCACCAATCCGCTTTGGCTACCCCGATCCCGTGCTCGCTGGCGATGACCCCACCGAATCCGACAACGATGTCCAGCACCTGGTCGACCACACCGTCCGGATCGAAGTTGCCGACGACATTGACATGAAAGTTGCCCTCGGCGAGATGGCCGAAGAGGTACGTCTCGCCCTCGAGTTCGAGTCTCTTCATCGCGCCGGCGAAGGCGTCGACGCTATCGAGCGGGACCGCAACGTCGAGCTTGATCGGCACACCTAGACCATTGATCGTCTCGGTAATCGACTCCCGGTAAGCCCAAAGCCTGGGGTCCACCACCGCCACCGCATTCTCGGGGATGGCAGGGGCGGCGCCCGGATTCGATGAGCACATAGAAGGGTGTTTCGCCCGGGAACGGCCTGACGAGACCACGATGCTGGACCACCGCCTCGAGGCAGGCATTGTCGAAGAACTCGATCGCGCGAACGTCAGACCCGAGGTATCCAAGTCCCTCACGCAACGTCTGCACCGCGACGAGAGTCACCATCGGCTCCGCTTGCCTCCGGCGGCATTAGCCTCACCCGCGCCGCCGTGATCACACCCAGTGTTCCCTCGCTCCCGACCATGAGCTGAAGGGGATCCGGGCCGGCGCTCACCTTGGGCATCCCGTCGAGTGAGGACAGTCGGCTCCCATCCGCCAGAACCGCCTCCAGGCCGAGCACTTGACGACGGGTGTCACCTTGGGACACGACACGGGTGCCCCCGGCGTTGGTGGCGATGGTCCCACCGATCGTGGCCGAGTCACGGGAGGCGAGGTCGACCCCGTAGCGGAGCCCCGCCTCACGGGCGTGTTCCTGCAGGGCGCCGATAGTTACCCCTGCCCCCACCGTCACCGACTGCAACGCGGGATCGATCGAACCGACCCGGTCGAGTCTTCGCAAGGAGAGAACGACCTCCCCGTGGTGTGGCACGGATCCCCCGACCAGACCGGTGTTCCCACCCTGAGGCACGACGGTCAGCCCGGACCCGTGACAGATGCGGACCACTTCCTCGACCTCTGCGAGCGGCACCCGGTCTGACCACTGCCGCGGTCTCTCCGGTCCACCGGCCGGTCCAATCCCTCACGTAGCCAGCCACAAGGTCGGGCTCAGTCAGGACGTGGGACGGGCCCACGACGTCTCGGAGCGCGGAGAGGACGGCCGCCTCGTCCCTCAACGACATCCGGCGACTCTATGCATCGCCTCTTCCCACGCCTCGGCGCGGAGCTCCAAGAGCAGGTCCGCATTAGGCAAAAACAGCATTCGGATTAGGTTGGAGTGCTCACCGAGGAGCGAATGACCGAATTTCACTACGAGCCATTGTCTTATCTCGATGCGTCGTTCCTTGCCCTCGAGACCAAGACCAGCCACATGCATGTCGCCGGGGTCGCGCTCCTCGACGCCGCTCCGCTGAAAGGCGAGGACGGTGGCATCGACATCGAACGTATCCGGGACCACGTGGAGTCGAAACTGCGCTATATCCCGCGCTATCGGCAGCGATTGCAATGGGTGCGGGTGCCGTTCGACCGGCGACCGGTGTGGGTCGACGACGAGCATTTCTCCATCGACTACCACCTGCGCCACAGCTCGCTCCCCCGCCCCGGCACCGAGGCCCAACTGAAGCAGCTCGCCGGCCGGATCGTGTCGAGCCCGCTCGACAGGAGCAGGCCACTCTGGGAACTCTGGGTCGTCGAAGGGCTGGACGACGATCGATTTGCCCTCATCGCCAAGATCCACCATTGCATGATCGACGGCGTCTCGGGCGTCGACCTGACCACGATCCTCCTCAACGTCGTGCCCTAGTTCCGACGTCGAGGAGCCGGAGGTTTGGATGCCCCGGCCCGCCCCGACCCCGATCCAGCTCTCGGTGGCGGAGGCGGCCCGTCTGACCGGTCGCCTGGTCGACCGGCTTTCCCATCTGTCGGAGGCGGTGCGTGACGGTGTCATCCTCACTGATCGCACCCTCGACAAATCGGCGGCTGCGTTCTCATCCCTCCGCTCAGGATGGCTGCGAGCCGCCGACCGGACCCCACTCAACCCGGACATCGGCCCCAACCGTCGGTTCGACTGGACCGAGACACCGCTCGAGGCAATCAAGGATCTCAAGAACAGGCTCGGTGGGTCGGTCAACGACGTCGTACTCGCCATCACCGCCGGCGCCGTGCGGCGATTCCTGCTCGACGAGCGTGATTACGACGTCAGTGGCGCCGAGTTCAGGGTGATGAACCCGGTCTCGACCCGAAGCCCCGACCAGCGTGGCGCCCTCGGCAACCAGGTCGCGATGTGGCTGTTGGACCTTCCAATTCAGGAGCCAGACCCACGGGTCCGGTTCGAGAGAGTCAAGGAGGCGACCAGCAACCTGAAGAAGACGAACCAGGCCCTGGGGGCAGCCACCCTGGTCGAGATCAGCTCAGGCACGCCGATCACTCTGCTCTCTCTGGCCAATCGGGTGGTAGGCCAGCGAATCCGGCCGTTCAACATGACGGTGACCAATATCCCGGGACCGCAGTTCCCGATGTACCTGTTGGAGTCGGAGATGATTGCCAACTTACCCGATGGTGCCACTCTGGGCACAGCACGGGATCGGGATCGCCCTCTTCTCGTACAACGGTCGCCTGCTCTGGGGCATTCATGCCGACTACGACACCCTGCCCGACTCCGACCGCTTCCTCGCCGCCATCCAGGACTCGCTCCGGGAGCTTCAGAACCTGCCCTCGTGAGCAACCTCGACCTCGCCGATGGGCTGCGGATCATGCAGCAGGCAGGCGAGGGTGGCTACTTCGGGCACGAGGCTCATCTTCGTTTCGCATGGATAGTGCTCGAAGAGACCGATGACCTGGAGGACGCCGAACGGGTCGCCTGCCTGACGATTCGGCACGCGGCCGACATCGGTGGAAACCCGGCCAAATACCACGCAACCGTCACCATGTTCTGGATCCGGCTTGTCGAACATTTGAAACAAGCCCATCCCGACGTAACGTCGGTCGAGCAAATGCTCAATGTTTACCCGCCACTCGGCGATCCTTCGTTACCGCAAAGACATTGGTCGAACCTCGACAGCGAAGAGTCGAGGACATCCTGGGTTGAACCGGATCTGATCCCAATTCCGTGACGCTGCTCGCCGCGCTGGCTGGAGCCGTGGCCATCTCCTTCTCGGCGATCCTGTACGCACTCGCCGAGGTTTCCCCTATCACGGGAGCCTTCTTCCGGGTCTTCTATGCGCTCCCGATCCTGTTCGTCCTGTGGTGGCTGCGACGCCGGGACGACCACCGAACCCGGAACAAGCGCCTGGTCGCAATCGTCGCCGGACTCTTCCTTGGACTCGACATCCTGGTCTGGCACATCTCGATCGAGTACATCGGCGCGGGCCTATCGACCCTCATCGCCAACTCCCAGGTAATCGTGGTCGCAGTCATCGCCTGGATCTTTCTCGACGAGCGACCGAGTCGGCAGGTGGCGATCGCCGTGCCGATCGTCTTGCTCGGGGTCAGCCTCGTCAGCGGTCTCGGCCGGGGGGATGCCTTCGGCTCCAACCCACTGCTCGGAACGATCCTGGCTCTGGCCTCGGCGTTGCTCTACGCCGGGTTCATCCTCGGCTTCCGGATCTCCAACGACATCCAGGCTCCATCGGCCGGGCCACTGCTGGAATCCACCGCCGGCGCCGGCCTTGCCATCCTCGTGGCCGGCTCCCTGACCGGCGGTATCGAGCTGACCCCCACCTGGCCCGCCCATGGCTGGCTCCTCGTTCTCGCCCTCACGTCTCAGGTAGCCGGGTGGCTGCTTATCGGATACGCACTTCCCAGGCTCCCTGCTGTCGAGACCGCCACGATCATCCTCCTCCAGCCGGTCCTGACCATGATCTGGGCAGTGCTCATCTTCTCGGAGAGCCCTTCGACCATTCAATGGGTTGGCGCCGCCCTTGTCCTGTCCGGCGTCGGCTTCGTCGCCGTATCCCGGGCCCTTCGCACTCCGGTCATCGCCCCGGCGCAGCCCTGATCGTTGGATCACCCCCCCATCACAATGACGACCAGACGGCCGGTAGGGCCATCGACCACCGAGATACCGGCGCGGTCGTATCCGGAGATGGCGAATTGGGACAATGCTGTCGGAGACCCGAGCATGGCGTCGACCGCCGCCCGGGCACTGCTGGCCAGGGCCAGGTTCTCCCCGACCACGGCGAGACGGATCCCGGCCGCCGCGACATCGGTGGCAACGCTGCCGCCGGGTGGGTAGTTACGAGAGAGCCTGCCGCTGGTGTACATCCCGACCGCCCTCGACTCGGCGATACCGTCCAGACTGGCGCTGCGCCCGAGCGCAGACACCCCGAGACCCGTCCGGTGCTCGTTCACCTGCACCAGGACTTCGGCAGTCTCTTCCCGGACCTGTCGAACCTCATCGGGCGCAGCGGAGGGAAAAGTCAAGGCCTCGTTGCCTTCCGGGACGACCCGATTCACGCCGAACAAGTCCTGGATGGCGGCCAGCGAGCCGAGCACCCCGTCGGGCGCCATGGTCTCGAAGACCTGCTGGGGCGCCGCATCCGGACCGGCGATGGCTTGGGCCACGGACGAGTCCTCGAAGCGGGCATCCCAGCCACCCGGGACGACCCGAGCCAGATTGATCACGACGAGGATGATGGCGATTCCCCACAACGCGGCGACCGCGGCGCCACCCAGACGGTTGATCAGATTCAGGCCAGGGAGGGACATCACCTTTGACAGGTAGTGGGCCGCGATGCTCATCGCCACACCAAATAGGAGAAAGAGGACGACGCCCGCCCCGATGGTGGCCACCTCAGGGGCCACCGAGAAGCGCTCGGTGATGAACTCCCCGAGCGGGCCGCTCAGGCGGAATGCCACCCAGAGGCCGATGACGAGGGCCACCAGATCGAGCGCTTCCCGAACGAATCCACGAAGCCAGCCCCTGACCAGCAGCCCGGCAATGAACAGCCCGAGGACGAAGTCGATCATTTCGCTCTACGTTTTACGGCCTACGTTGGACGTAGCGCGGTATTGGTAGAACGCCGGATGGTCCCCCTCGTCAGACTCGGACGGTCAGCACCGGGCAAGGGGCGGACATCAGGATGTCGTGGGCATTGGAGCCAAGGAGGAACTTCCCGGCCGATGTCCGTTGCCGAAGCCCGATCACGATCAGCTCGCCGCCGAGGTCACCAGCGGCCTGGACGATGTCCTCCGCCGGCGCATTTCCCCGCACGAAGTTGTGTATCGAGTAGGTGATGCCTTCCTTCGACAACTCTTCGTCGATGATCTCGAGCTCCCGATCACTGGCGACGACATCCTCATCGTCGTCGACGCCTGCGCCGTGGAGAGAATGAACCACCACCAGGTCGGTATTCCGCAGCTTGGCCTCGGAGATCCCCAACTCCAGCGCCGCCCGGCCCCGCTCGGCGGACATGTACCCGACGATCACGCTCATGGTTGCCTTTCGCCTCTAAGGGCAGAAATTAGCTCCCGGAGAGCTCGATCCGCATCCTCTTGTTGGCTTTCCCTTTCGATTCGGTCTTGACCACCCGCACCTGGCCCACCTCCAGGGTCGAAGCCACGTGGGTCCCCCCGTCGGCTTGCCTGTCGAGACCCACGATGTCGATCACCCTGATCTCCTCTACCCACTCGGGGATGAGATTGACCTTGGTCCGGATCAAGTCGGGGTCTTTCAACGCCTCCTGGCGGGCCATGAAGACCACCTCGGTCGGATAGCCACGGATCAACTCCTCGTTGAGCCTTCGCTCCACCTCCTGGCCGAACTCAACCGAAATGCCTTCCAGTTCGAAGTCCATGCGGGCAACGCCGGGCTCCATGTTGCCTCCGGTCACCTTGGCCCCGAAGTCCCGGAATATCACGCCGGAGAGCGCGTGGAGTGCGGTATGGGTCCTCATCGTCCGATAGCGGCGTTCCCAGTCGATCAGGCCGTGCACCGGCGTCCCCGGGTCGGGGAGGGCGACCCCCCCGGCCACGACGTGGAAGGGCATCCCGTCCCTGCGCACCGTGTCGACGACATCGACCTGCCCACCGTCCCAGCGAATGACCCCGACGTCACCCGGCTGGCCGCCCCCCCGGGCGTAGAACACGGTGCGATCGAGGAAGAGACCGTCGTCGGAGACGCTCAAGACCGATCCCTCGGACTGTGCCAGATATGCGTCCTTCGACGCCAGTTCTTCTGTTGGTCCCGACCCGGCCATCGCGGCAGACTAGGCGGGCCTGGGGCGAGCCTTTCTCAGGAAGTCTCGCCGGAAGTGAGACCGGAGAGTCTCCAAACCCTCGTCTCCCACAGGAACCTGGAGCCCTTGGGCACGATATGGACGATGCCATCGGCAATCAGGTTCTTTAGCGTCTCGCTGTCGGCAAGCAGGGAGGGCAGCGGGATCATCTTCTCGGCGAGGGCTGCGACCTTGCTATACAGAGCGCGGGCCGCCTCGAGAATGGCAGTCTCATCCTGGAGGCTCCCGGTGGGGAGAAAAACCCGGCCCCCGGGGCGCAATCGACGCACCGCCTCGCGCAACATCCGGATCGGCAACTCGCTGCCCCGCGGCCCTCCACCGACCCCGTCGGGGAACCAGCCGCTGACCTCGGCCAATGAATCAGGCACCCCGGAGACGTCGCCGATTATCACATCGGCGTCGACGTCCTCGTCCAGGGGTCCGAACAGATCACCGTGATGGAACTCGATCCGGTCGGCGACACCATGGGCCTCGGCATTGGCCCGGCCCACCTCTTCGACCTCAGGGCTGTTGTCGACAGCCAGCACCCGTGAAGCACCCAGCTTCGCGGCGATGATGGCGAGTACCCCGGTGCCGGTGCCGACGTCGATAACCACGTCGCCTTCCTTGACATCCATAGCCTCCGCCACCAGGGTCGAGATGGTGGTCGGGGCAAACGTGTGCTCCCCGAGAATCAGGTCGAGCGGCCCTAGCCGGCCCTTCCATTGAAAATGTCCAGCTGCCATACGAAATCCTGTCTAGTGGTTGGCCTTATTGTACCTGGTCGGAGGCCCATGAACATCAGGTTGCGGTCGATTCGTCGGGAGCGAACGCCGCGCCGTGCCGGGCGAGCCTAGGAATCAGCGATGGGGAGCATTCCAACACCCGTGAATGTCCGGTTTGGCAAGATCTCCTCGGCCTCGCCGGTGGATGTGTCGAGGACCCACATGCCTACCGGGCCCGGATAGGCGACGAAACGCCCGTCCGAGCTCCAGGCGAGTTGAGGCACACCAGGCCGGCCTTCTGATCCGACCAGCGAGGTACCGTTCTCGATCGACACCACGTGAGCGCGCTCACTGGTGAGAAAGGCAAGCCGCTGCCCGTCACCGGAAAACCGTCCGGCAAGCACCTTCGCATCGATGTCATCTGACTCCAGGCCCATGACGCCACCGCCTGCACTCAGCAGGCTCACTCCCTGATTGTCGATCGCAAGCCAGCCTGTGCCCTCTGAATCGAGTATCCGACCGGTGCTCGTGTCCTTGATCTCGCCCGAGTCGGTGAAGAGGACGATTTCGTCGTCGGCGTCGTCCTGGATCGCGAAGCCCCAGTCCCCCCATGCCTCGACATGGCCGACGATGCCAACCGCCTGTGCCACCAGTTCCGCCTCGCGGCGGTTGTCCCTCAACACCCATAGCTGCAACTCGTCGTCGACGAAGGTGGTGTAGGCGAGCTCGAGGGCAGCTGTGTCGTGCCAGGCGTATCCCGTGACATCTGTTGCGATGATCGCTGCGTCCTGGGGGACCCCGGCGTAGAGGATCCCGTCGACCTGGTCGGGAACAGGCAGCAAAGTGGCGATGCGGCGCGCCGAGACGTCGTACTCAACCGGATCGGGGGGCCGCGAGGCGCCAACCGGGATCGTCCTCTCGATGGGTTCCCCGTGGACCGGCCAGATCAGCAACTCCAGACTCTGCCCGTCGCTGCGGGTCACCGCGGTCAGACCATCGGGAAATCCCTCGATCACGTCGGCGATCCCGCCCAAGGCCGTTTCCGCTCCGGCGGTCGTGGTGGTGGTCGGGGTTTCTTCCGTTGCGCCGGGCCGTAGCACCAGCACGGTCAACCCAGCGCCCAGGACCAGGCCTACCGCAAGCCACCCCCAGCCAGGTCTCGAGCTCGGTGGCTGCGGAGAATCGCGGGCATCCTCGACGACTTTGGGCACCGACACCACGTCGCAACGGTACGCGCGAAAGAGGGATCCGAGGGCCGGTCCCGGGTGACTGAGTCCGAATTTGAGTCTAAAGTCGCAGCGCGGCGTGGCTCCCTGTCTCGCCGCGCATTCCACATGGAGGAAAGAAATATGAAAATGAAGAGAGGCCTAAAGCTTCTCGCGCTCGTGGGCGTCCTTTCCCTCGTAATCGCCGCTTGTGGCGGCGGCGAGGGCGGAGACACCAGCACGACGGCCAGTGAGGCCGAGACGACCACCAGCGCCGCCGGTGAGGAGACCACAACCTCAGCGGCCGGTGAGACGACGACGGCCCCGGCCGAAGGCCTGGGCACGATCGAGGTCGCAGCAGGCGACCCCATCAAGATCGCGTCGTTGCAGTCGATCAGCGGTGAGACGGCAAGCCTCGGCACCGACCAGGTGCGGGCGATCGAGATCGCCATCGCCGACAAGGCCGAGATCCTGGGCCATCCCATCGAGCTCGCCTTCAACGAGGACGACGGCTGTAACTCGGAAGGCGGTCAGACGGGTTCCACCCGGATCATCGCCGATCCGCAGGTGGTTGCCGTGATCGGCACCAGCTGCTCGGGGGCAGGCGTCCCGGCATCGAACGTCATCACCTCGGCGGGAAGGGTCCTGATCTCAGGGTCCAACACCTCGCCGGTGCTGACCTCGGACCTAGCAGGCAACGAGGCCCCGGAGTACCATGATGGCTACTACCGGACGGCTCACAACGACGCCATCCAGGGAGCCGCCGCGGCCAAGTTCGTGTTCGAAGAGCTCGGGCTGACCAAGGTTGCGACCATCAACGATGGTGATCCCTACACCCAGGGCCTCACTGCCGCCTTCGAAGCCCCCTTCACGGAGCTCGGCGGAGAGATCGTCCTCAGCACGGCTGTGACGGCCGACCAGACCGACATGCGCTCGGTGTTGACCGAAGTCGCAGCGGCAGGTGCAGAGCTGATCTTCTTCCCGATCTTCCAGCCCGCGGGCGACTTCATCGCCGAGCAGGCCTTGGAGGTGGCCGGCTTGGAAGAGACGATCCTGATGGGCGCCGACGGTCTGCTGTCCGACACCTACGTGGTGCTGCCGCAGACGGAGAACATGTACTTCTCCGGTCCGCAGACTCCGACCACCGATGCCTATGCCGAGTTCGTCACCAAGTACACCGAGGCATATGGTGAGGCTCCGATCCAGTCGTTCCACGCCCACTCCTACGACGCGACCAACATGGTGTTCACTGCCATCGAGACCGCTTCGACGGATGAAGGTGGAACGCTGACCATCGACCTGCAGGCGTTCCGGGATGCCTTGGGCGAAATGACCTATGAGGGTCTGACCGGCACGCTGAGCTGCGATGAGTTTGGCGACTGTGCCTCCCCGAACATCGACATACTCCAGAACACCGCCGAGACCGCTGATATCGAAGCGGTTCGCGGCAACGTTCTCATCAGCTACTCGAGGGAGGATCTGGGTCTCTGACCTAGGCTCGCCCTATTGCCCGGCGCCGTGTACCCACACGGCGCCGGGCCTCGAACAAAAGGGGAGGCCGGCCGCTAAATGACACAAGCCGCCACTGTCGAAGCTCGCCCAACACGGCGCGCCTCACGGATCACGCCGGTAAGTGTCTTTCTCTGGGCTCTTCGGATCGCGATCCTCGCGATCATCCTCTACGGGTCGTATGTCAGCATCTCGTCGGGAAGGCTCAGCGCCGCACAATGGCGAGACCTCTTCGTCTTCGGGATCTCCACCGGCTCGATGTACGCCCTGATCGCGCTGGGCTACACCATGGTCTACGGCGTCCTTCGCTTCATCAACTTCGCCCATGGTGAGGTCTTCATGGTGGGGGCGATGATGGCCTTCTATGTGGCCAACGCCCTCGCCGTCACCCCGCTCTGGACGTCCAGCCCCGCAGTCTCCCTCCTGATCGTCCTGGTAGCAGCCATGTTCACCTCCACCGCGATTGCGGTCATCATCGAGCGAATCGCCTATCGGCCCCTGCGGGGGGCCCCACGCCTCATCCCCTTGATCACCTCCATCGGGGCATCGTTCACCATCCAGTACCTGGTCCGGGGGCTGGTCGGCCCCTCCACCAAGTCGTTCCCACGAATGGAGCCATTGCGGGGCACTTTCGAGTTCGGTGGGTTCGTCATCCTCAAGACCCAGTTGGTGGTGATCGTCGCCGCTCTGGTGATGATGGGCGGGCTCTACCTGTTCGTGGAGAAGACGAGGACCGGCAAGTCGATGCGAGCCGTGGCCGAGGATCCTGAGACCGCCGCACTGATGGGGATCAACGTGGACCGCACCATCGTGAACGTGTTCGCCATCGGTGGCGCGATGGCCGGCGTGGCCGGCGCCCTCTGGGGTCTGGTTTTCCCCAGCATCAACTTCTTCTCGGGGTTCCTCCCCGGGATCAAGGCATTCACCTCGGCCGTCCTCGGCGGCATCGGCAACATCGTCGGCGCCATGCTCGGCGGCGTCAGCCTTGGGAATCTTCGAGTCGGTCGGCCCCAGCCTGGTCCTCGCCGGCTATGAGATCCCTGCCTTCAGCCAACTCAAAGACGTGGTGGCCTACGCCGCCCTGGTCCTGGTGCTCATCTTCCGACCTACCGGCATCCTCGGCGAGCGTCTCGCCCAGGAAAGGACCTGAACGATGTCCCAGGTCATGGACCCCCCTGCACCAGTCGAAGTCGAGCTTCGGCCGGCGCCCCCACTCGACATGGGAAGGGCGGTGAAGCTGGGGCTGGCAGGAGGTGCGGCCATGGTGCTCGTCGCCGCCACCGGGATCGTGGCCAACTTTCAGCCCCGGATGGTGATCGACCCGATCGTGCCGCTGGGGATCCTGTTCCTCTATCTGCTCGCCTTTGGCTTCGGATGGATGGCGGGCCAGCCACCGGCGACTCTGGAAGGCTACGAGCCGGCCAAGGCAGGGTCGCGAAACATCCTCGCCGGCGCACTTGCCGGGCTCCTTGGCGGTCTGTGTCTGGGTTTGCTATTGATCCTGATCACCGTCTTCGACCTGCGAGGCGTGTTCATCAATCTCTCTCCGGAGCTGGCCGACATCCTCGGTTTCGGATTGCCGGTGGCTGCGGCAGTGCTCGTGATCGCACTGGCGTCGGCGGCGATGGGCGCCCTCGGCGGAGGGGTCCACCTCCTCAGCAGACGCGTCCGCCGGACTCTGATTGGGGCGCTCACGGCCGTGATCGTGTTCTCGGTTCTCACCGACCTGTTCGGCCAGCTCTTCGCCGGTCTGAGTCTGGAGCCGGTCATCGACTTCCTCTACACGGGAAGGGGCGGCGCCCTCACCATCCTCGGGTCGGTGGCTGTTTTCGGAGCGTTCATCATCCTCTTCTGGTGGATGGAGGGCCGGGACAGCACACTCCGCCAGCGGGTTCAGGCGATGCCCAAGGGCCAACGCTCCCGCTGGCAGATAGGGACGGCACTGATCATCTTGCTGGTCCTGTATTTCGTACCGAGGATCATGGGTCCGTTCGTCAGCCAGATCCTGGTCACTGCGGGCATCTATCTCCTGATGGCTCTGGGCTTGAACATCGTGGTTGGTTACGCAGGGCTGCTCGACCTGGGCTATGTGGCCTTCTTCGCGGTCGGCGCCTACTCCACGGCGATCCTCACCTCCCCACAGTCGCCGGCTTTTGCCCCGCAGATCTCGGTGCTGGCATCCCTGCCCTTTGTGATGGTGGCGGCGGCCGTAGCCGGGATCATGGTCGCGACCCCGGTGATTCGAATGCGTGGCGACTATCTGGCCATTGTCACTCTGGGCTTTGGTGAGATCGCCCGCATCCTGCTCAACTCGGAGTGGCTAGCCCCCATCTTCGGCGGGGCACAGGGGATCACCAACATCCCCGATCTCAAGATCGGACCTCTGACCTTCAGCACGCCTCAGGACTACTTCTATCCGGTCTTCTTGTTCGTGGTGCTCGCGGCCTACGTGACGTTCGCGTTGCAGAAATCACGCTGGGGGCGGGCCTGGATGGCGATGCGTGAAGACGAATCGGTGGCCGAGGCCATGGGGGTCAACATCGTCACCGCCAAGCTGTCGGCCTTCGTGGTCGGGGCAGTCCTGGCGAGCTTCGGCGGCTCGCTCTTCGCCGCTCAGATCGGCTCGGTCTTTCCCCACACCTTCGACATCGTGGTCTCGATCACCGTCCTGGTGATCATCATCGTTGGTGGAATGGGAAGCGTCCCCGGGGTGACTCTCGGAGCGCTGGTGCTCATCGTGCTCCCCAACCTGCTCCGCGAGTTCTCCGAATACCAGTTCCTGTTCTACGGCGTGCTCCTCATCGTGATGATGCTGAAGCGGCCAGAAGGCTTCATCCCCAGCAAACGTCGGGCGCAAGAGTTGCACACCGAGGAGCTGTCGCAGGACGCATGGCTGGAGATCTACGGCGAGAAGGGCCAAGCCGAGCACGTGCCGGAGGGCGCCGTCTGATGCCGCTGCTCGAGATACAGGGCCTGAACAAGGCATTCGGCGGTCTCCGCGCCATCAACGGCTTGGAGTTGCACGTCGACGAGGGCGAGGTTGTCAGCGTCATCGGGCCAAATGGGGCCGGAAAGACCACGTTCTTCAACCTGGTCACGGGGATGGAGACCCCTGACGAGGGTTCCATCGTCTTCGGCGGGCAGGACGTAGTGGGCCTCCGACCCAACCAGATCCTGAAGCTGGGCATGGCACGCACCTTCCAGAACGTCCGCCTCTTCCCCGCCATGACCGTCCTCGAGAACGTCATGGTCGGCCAGCACTCCCGCACCAGGGCCGGTCTGTTCGGGGCCATTTTCAAGACGCCCGTCGCAACGAAGGGAAGAGGCCGAGATCGAAGAGCGGGCGAAGGAGGTGCTGTCTTTCTTCGGCACCAGGCTGGCCGGCTACCGCCACGACCAGCTCTCCATGGTCCTCTCCTATGCCAATCGCCGTCGCCTCGAGATCGCCAGAGCCATGGCCACCGGTCCGAGGCTGCTCCTTCTCGACGAGCCCACGGCAGGCATGAACCCGAGAGAGACCATCGAGCTGACCGAGCTGATCGGCCGGTTGCGCAGCGAGAAGGGCTACACCATCGTGCTCATCGAGCACGACATGCAGGTGGTGCGGAACGTGTCTGATCGGGTGGTGGTGCTCGATCACGGGGTCAAGTTGACCGAAGGCTCGTACGACGAGATCTCCACCAACGAAAAGGTCATCGAGGCCTACCTGGGACGACCGGCGGAGCTGGGCGCATGACGACGAACGGCGCGCCGCCCCCAGTCCTCTCGCTCAAGGGAGTGAACACCCATTACGGCGCGGCTCACATCCTGAAAGACGTGGATATCGACATCCACGCCGGAGAGATGGTCTGCCTTCTCGGGGGCAACGCATCGGGGAAGACCACGACGTTGAAGACCATGCTCGGTTACCTGCGGCCATCGTCGGGGGTGGTTTACATGGACGGCGAGAACGTGAACGGCTGGAGCACCGCGCAGCGGGTGGGACACGGGCTGACCATGGTCCCCGAGAACAGACGTCTGTTCAAGCGGATGACCGTGAGGGAGAACCTCGAGATCGGCGCCTACCTCCGTCAGAGCGACGATCTGGACGCGGACTATGAGCGTGTGTTCGAGATGTTCCCCCGTGTCAAGGAGCGTCTCACCCAGAAGGCCGGGACGCTCTCCGGGGGGGAGCAGCAGATGGTGGCCATGGGGCGGGCCCTCATGGCGCAGCCCAAGGTCCTGCTGATGGACGAGCCCTCGATGGGATTGGCCCCGGTGCTGGTCGCCCAGAACTTCGAGATCATCGAACAGATCAACAAGGCCGGGGTCACGGTGTTCGTCGTCGAGCAGAACGCAAACATGGCGCTGTCGATCGCCGACCGGGGTTACGTCCTTCAGACCGGCAAGATCGTCCTCAATGACACCTCCGAAGCCTTGCTGGCCAACCCACAGATGAGGGCGGCCTATCTAGGCGACGTCTGATCCGACGGATCGAGGGTCGCCGGCTCGTCGTCGACGAGTGATGGAAGCTCCTGGGTGTCGAACAGCCGGCTCTGGTTGGGTTGACGGCGCCTGATCCCGGCGATCCGTTCGGGCGGCTCGGTGTATTCGATCATGTGCTTACTGGCCTCGCCCCAGGTCTCCCCCAGCAACCGGGTCCGCCAGAGATGACCCACGATGATCCTGACTGCCGCCGTCACAGGCACGGCCACGAGGACGCCGAGCAGACCGGCCACCGAGCCACCGATGATCAGAGCCAGGATGATCACCAGCGGGGACAAATTGACCCGGGTCCGCTGCACCAAGCGGCGTGATCACGTGGTTGTCGACCTGCTGGATGGCGATCATGATCAGAATCGCCCAGACCGCCTGGGTGACATCGCCGTTGAGCAGGGCGACAAGGGCGGCCAACGCGCCCCCGACCACCGGCCCCAGGAACGGGATCAGATTGAGGAATCCGGCGATGATGCCGATCAACAGCCAGAACGGCAGGTCGATGAGCCACATCCCGAAGCTGGAGGCGACGCCGACTATCAGGGCTACCAGGAGCTGACCTCTGACGAACGAGCTCATGGCCGTCCCCACCTCACCCGAGACAAAGGCGAATTCCTCCCGATGCCGCGGCGGTGTCATGCCAAGGGTGTTTGCCTTGAACCGCTCGAGGTCGATCAGGATGTAGAGCGCAAGGATCGGGGCCAAGCCGAGTATCGCGACCGCCTCGGCCACACCGCGGATCACCTGTCCCGCCCCGGCCCCGAAGCCGAGCAGCAGGTTCTGCACGGTCTCCTGATTGGCCGGGTCGTTGAGCCAATCCTCGATGGCCTGCTGGCTGAGCAATTCGTCGACATCGAGCCCGAGATTGGCACCGACCTCGCGGACCCAATTGATCCCGGCGAGATAGAGATCCGGGAGTTTCTGGCCGAACTCGGCCGCTTGCTCTCTGATTGTGGGGAACACCAGCGCCCCAACGGCGATCATCAAACCGACGAGAGCCACCAAGGCAAGGATGGCGGCCACGGGCCGGGGCATTCTCATCCGCTCCAAGGCCCGCACCAGAGGTTCGAGAAGGAAGACGATGCCAGCCCCGAAGGCGATGGGCAGCCATATCACCCGGATCGATCCGGCGACGATGAGCAGGACATAGCCGAGTGCCACCGCCCCCACCGCGATCCAAACGATCAATGCGACACGCTTCAAGCGTTCGGAAGGCACGATTCTGAGTGTAACTAGCCCTCTCTCAGTGTCAGGGAAGACCCCTCAGCGACTGAGATGACCCACCCAGCGCCGGGTGTGGGACTCTCGTAACCGTCGTTCGTCTCTGCCCACCCTGCCGGAACCGTTGCCTCACCCACCACCCGGGCCGGGGCCCCCGGCGGGAGACTGATCTCGAAATCGCCGGAAACCGTCACCACAATGTCCTCTGCGACAGCTCCCAGCGCTGCCGAGCCCTCGCCGTCGAGTTGCAGAGACGAAAGCCGGAGCCGGGTCAAGTCAGCCTCGATCTCGCCCGCCAAGGACAGGCTCCACATCGGCGCCTCGTCGAGATCGAGCACCCACCCGGCAAATGTGTACAGACCGGGGTCTGGCGAGGGGTCGAGCGTGACGGCGATATTGGGGCCCTGGAGTTGCTCGTTGGCCACTGGCGGCCCGATTTCACCGCCACGTCTCACCGGCTCGACGGCGTAGAGGAATCCCGATTGGCCCGACCCCACCTCGAGTTGCCCGTCGATGCGGGCGGACAGGGCCCCGGTCGCGACCGAGCCGGCCTGTGGGCCGTTGAGACCGGTCGCGGCCGATGGCATCGCCGCCCATCCGAGGATGTGGCCGGTGATGAACAGGCCGAGGACAGCGACTGAGAGGATCGCTACCAATGCGGATACACGCACCCGCCCCCATCGTCTGCCCCGGGCCAGAATGGCGATCACCACCAGGACCAGCCATACCGGCCACCAAGCGATGACGTCGATCAGGACCGAGCGGCTGAGAAAGCCCAAAGAAATCGCGACGAGGATCGCGATCAGCGCGAGCACCGGCAGAACCCACACCTTCGGCACGCCGCGGCGTGAGCCACCGGCGATGTGGGTCATTCCGTATATCCGGTGCCCAGCACCAGCACCACGTCCGCCCCTGCCCCTACCTCGAGATCCGGGAGGGGCTCGACCAGAGCCCCGGGCAGGAATTGCAGCATGGCATTGGCCTCAGGAGCAAACCCGTCCCGGTACCAGATGCGCGACTGATCCTGTTGTGGCTCTATATCGTCGGCTTGCTGGGTCTGATACCCGGAGTCGGCCAATTGCTGGGTCATGCGGCCGGCGGCACCCGCCAGACCGATCGAGTTGAGCACGATCACCCTGACCTCCTGGGGAGGCCGTACCGGCACGGCCGTCGTGGTCACGTCAGAGCTCGACGTGGTCGTGGCTGACACGGTGGTGCTGGTGGTCGACGGATCGCTGGAGGCCACGGCGCTGCTGGACGTGGCGGCAGGGACCGTCGTTTCTCCGGCGACCGCATCGGGATCGCCCGCAAACAGGTAGAGAAGGAGAAAGACGGCGGCCCCGACGAGGAGGATTCCGACGACCATCATCGTGAGATCCCGATAGAAGGAACCGGTGGTCCCCGCCGAGTGGCGGCCCCGGTTCATGAGACAGCCTCTCTCGCATATCAGGATGAGGTTCGATCAATGCGGTGACGCGGGCAACTGTGAGCGGGTCGAAACGGGTCGCCTCGGGCAGGGAGACGATCCTGAGCAGGTGCTCGTAATAGACCGAGGCGGGGAGGCCGAGCCGCAGCTCGATGGCCTGATCTTTGGGGCCGGGCTCCAGCCACCAGCCACGTTCGAACTCGAGGATTGTCCGATCCTCACCACTCAGCATGGTGATGAGGGTATTTGTGGACCAGTGATTAGTTGAGGATTTGGCGCGTTGCCCAAGGAGAGCGGAATCCCCGTGGCCTGGACGAGCCACGGGGATTCAGCAGAGGAAGGGGAGTTGCCAGACAGGGACTGCCACTCCCCTTCTTCGCAGCTTCTTTCCCGCATTCGAATCAGGCAAAACTCGAGAAAGGTTGCACCGTTCCACCCGAAGCACGGATTCAGGTCGCTTCCCTCTGAGGGTTGACCGGGAACGGTTTGGTAGAAGTCTCGAAGGGAGAGGTTTGTACCCCTTGAGGCCTCTTGATGGGACCAGACCAGAAGGAAATCAGAACGATGAACAGTGGAGGAAACCCGAGAGAAGATGGGAAGCCAGCGGAAACACCACAGCGTGCCACCGCCCAGGCCCCAGGGGTTTCGTCAACCACTACCTGGGGAAACTCATCTACATATTGGAGCCGGGTACCGGAATCGAACCGATGACCTGCTGTTTACAAGACAGCTGCTCTACCGACTGAGCTAACCCGGCGCGAGATCGGATTGTAGGGAGGGGTCCGCTTCGGCCCGCACCCGCATGATCTCGAAACAGGCCAGGGCGGCCGAGACAGAGGCGTTGAGACTCTCGAACCCTGCGGCCATGGGAATCGAGGCCAGCACGTCACACCGCTTGGCGCTGAGGACACTGAGACCGGCACCCTCCGCCCCCACGACCACCGCTACCGGCTCGGTGAGCAGATCCAAGCCGAACAGCGATCGGGTGGAGCCCGCCTCGAGCCCGACGATCCATACGCCTCGATCCTTGAGCCGGCTCAGGCCTTCAGGCACCGAGCCGACGATGGACACCGGGAGGGTCTCCAAGGCGCCGGCGGCCGCCTTGAACGCCGTCGCCGACAATGGCGCGGCCCGCCGCGATGACACCACCATCCCCGTCATCCCCGCGGCGAGTGCGCTGCGAGCGATCGCGCCCACGTTGTGGGGGTCCTCGACGTGGTCGAGGACGACGACAGCAGCCTTCGGGACTCCAAGTTCATCGATGGAGATCGGCATGATCGGATCACAGTCGGCGACCACGCCCTGAGGCGCCTCGGTCTCGGCCATCGGCCGCACGTCACGGACGGGTGCCGTTTTCTCTCGGCCCACAGCTTGGACAATGTCGACGATCTCGGCCCGACCCAGCCTCTTCTCCTCCACCCAGAGCTTGCGAACGCGGCCGCTGGCGGCGGCCGCCTCAACTGAATGGAGGCCCTCGACCCTATTTCCGTAACCAGCGGGTGCCATCCGGGCCGTCCTCCAAGGTCACCCCCGCCTTCTCCAGGCCATCCCGGATTGCGTCGGCATCTTCGAAACGGCGCTCTTCACGCGCCACTGCCCGAAGCTCGACAAGCCGATCCAGCACATCGTGGACGTCTCCCTCGAGACCGAATCGGCCGGGGAGATCGCCCAGATCGAGGCTCTCCTCGGCCGGCACGCTGGCGTCATCGAGTCCGAGCACACCGACGATGGTCTCCACTGCCCCGGCGATTGCTGCGGCATCGCCGCCGTCGTCGAGAAGGCGATTGCCGTCGCGAACCAGATCGAAGAGAAGTGAGACGGCCAGTGGCGTGCCGAAATCATCGTCCATGACCTCTCGAAAGCGGGCGATGGCCACTGGGTCCGGCTCGCCGGAGAAGGCCCGATCACGGAAGCGTTGCAGCCGGTCGAGCGCTTCCTCCGACTCCGGCGAGGAGCTCGTCGGAGTATTCGATCGGAGACCGATAGTGGGCCCGCAGGAGGAGGAGCCGCAGGGCACGGCCACCGTGCTTCTCGGTGATGGACGCCAGGTCGACCAGGATCCCGGTCGACTTCGCCATCTTCTCCCCGCCGAGATTGACCATGCCATTGTGCAGCCAGTACCTGGAAAAGGTCCTGCCGGAGGCTCCCTCACTCTGGGCGATCTCGTTCTCGTGATGGGGGAAGATGAGGTCGGTGCCGCCGCCGTGGATGTCGAAGTCTTGACCCAGGTATTTGGTTGCCATGGCCGAGCACTCGATGTGCCAACCCGGGCGGCCCGGGCCCCACGGTGAGTCCCACCATGGCTCGCCCGGCTTCGCCGCTTTCCAGAGGGCGAAGTCGAGCGGATCGTGCTTCGCCTCACCCACCTCGATCCGAACACCGGAGCGAAGCTCGTCCGGGTTGCGACCTGACAGCTTCCCGTAACTCTCGTCGGCTCTGACCGAGAAATAGACGTCCCCCTCCGATGCATAGGCCAGGCCCCGATCGATCAGGACGCGGATGAGTTCGATGATCTCGGGGATGTGCTCGGTGGCCTTTGGCTCGAGATCGGGGGCGAGAACACCGAGCGCCTGGTAACCGGCAGCGAATCGCGCCGCCATCCGCTTCGCCAGGACTTCGACGCTCTCCCCGGTCTCGGCCGCTGCCGCGATGATCTTGTCCTCGATGTCGGTGACGTTGCGCACGTAGGTCACCTCGTGGCCGCTCCAGATCAGATAGCGGCGAATCACATCGAAGGCGACGGCCGATCGCCCGTGGCCGACATGAGGCTCGCTTTGCACCGTCGGCCCGCACAAGTACATCGCGACCTTGTCCGGGTCCCGTGTCTCAAAGGGGACAACGGCGCGGTGAAGCGTGCTGTACAGACGGAGCATCGGCGAAATCCTACGACAGAGGACGGACCGAGACCACAGCGACGGCGGCCAACCCCTCACCGCTGCCGATGAAGCCCAAACCGTCGGTGGTGGTCGCCTTCACCGACACCAGATCGGGAACGATGCCGAGTGCGCGAGCGAGGTTGGCCCGGATCTCGGTGCGGTGCGGGGCGATAGGGACCTCCTGAACGACGACGGTGGCGTCTACGTGCTCGATCTGCCAACCCGCAGCGATCGCCATGACCGATGCCTGACCGAGGAGGTCGAGGGAGTCGGCGCCGGCCAGTGCCGGATCACCCGAGGGAAAGTGCTCTCCGATGTCGGAGAGGACGCAGGCCCCGAGAACGGCGTCGGTCACCGCGTGTGCCAGGACGTCTCCGTCGGAGGTGGCACTGGCGCCGACCGTGCTCGAGACTCTGACACCACCCACGATCAGAGGTGGGTCGCCGTCGAGAGGGTGTGCGTCGAACCCCCATCCGACACGGGTGCCGGCCTGCGGCACCGGGCTCATTCCTCGTCCGCTTCGATCTTGGGCAGGGCCCGATCCAATCTCTTGATCGCCTCCTCCTCATCGATCTCGAGGCTGAAGGCCAACTCGGAGCTCAGGGTGAGGCGCGCCTTGGACAGCATCCGTTTCAGTGCCGGGCTGATCCCCTTTGTCTGCTGGGCATAGGAGAGGTCACGCACGACTTCGGCCACTTGGAAGATGTCGCCGGAGGTCATCTTCTCGTTGAGCACCTTGTACCAACGGCTCCAGTTGGATCCCGCCTCCTCGGGCTCGCCCTTCAGTGACTTGAGCACATCGCGGGATTTGGTCTTGGAGATCACGGGTCGGATCAGGTCGTCGACCTTGTCCAGTGGGACCATGACGGTCAGCTGCTCGGTGGCGATGTCGAGGACGAAGTAGTCCTGTTTCTTCCCGCCGAACTCCTGCCTGACCTTCTTCTGGATGGTGGCCGCACCGTGTTGGGGGTGCACCACTTTGTCTCCTACCGAGTATTTCGTTGCAGTTGCAGCCATTAGCGGGAGCGGAGTGTAGGGGTCCCTTCGCTCAATCCAGCACCGGCTCCCATTCGTCCGCGTTGTCCCGGAGCCTGTCGAAGTAGGCGCGCAGCTGACCGGCCCTGGTTTCGCCCACGCCTTCCACGCTGAGCAATTCGTCGACACGGGCGTCGAGGAGGCTCGAGGCGGAGCCAAAGTGGCGGATGATGTCGTCACGAACCGGATCGGGGAGGCGGCCCACCTGGGAGAGAAGCCGATAGCCGCGTGGGTCGGCGGGGTCATCGAGATCGGGGAACCCCAACTCCTTGCCTACCCGGCTCGGGTCTTCCAGATCGGAGGCGGACATCGCACTCAGTTCTTCCATCGCCTGGCTAATGGTGCTGTTGCGGAGTGGCTTGATGTAGTCCCTGAGCAGGGCTTTCTTGGTGAAATCGACGCCAGCGAGCAGGTCGCTGAGCTGCAGATACACGATGCGGCCCTCATCTCCCAATGTCAGCGTGCGTGCCTCCACCACCCGCCCAAGCCGTTCCACCAGCTCGGCGCGCTGCAGGACCGTGACCGCCGACCGGTAGGTGGCCAGCCCGGCAACTTCGAGACGGGTCAGCTTGGTCTCGGCTTCGTCGAGCCGGCCACGTATCCGATCGAGGCTCTGCAGCTCCTGGTTTACGTGGGCGGCCACCTCCGTCGGTGACGCCAGCTCGATCTTCTGGCCGCCATAGAACAGCGTCGCCACTTTGCGCCCCTCGCTCACCGCGACCACCGGCTTGCCGGTCTGCACGGCCATGCGCTCCGCCGTGCGATGGCGGGCGCCGGTCTCGTCGGTGGGGATCGCTCCGTCGGGGATGAAGTGCACCCCCGCCTCGAGGATGTTCGACCAGGAGTCGTCGAGGACGATCCCCCCGTCCATCTTGGAGAGCTCGGCGAGTCGGGCCGGGCTGAATATGGCCCCCTTCAATGCAAAGCCGCCCGAGCTGGCCTCATTCACCAGAGCACCGTCGCCCAGCACGACCAAGCCCCCTTTGCCCTGCTGGATGATGCGCTCGAGGGCTCGCCGCATTGGGGTCCCTGGAGCCAATCGTTCGAGCGTCTCGGTTATCGACGGTCCACCCACAGGCTCAGAGTACCCGATTCAGATGACGCTCACAGAGGCGAGTTTCTAGATGCCGGCGTCGGTCAGGGCCTGACTGAGACGGAGAGGCTTGCCCCCGAGCGGGGCCACACGGTTCTCCAGTCCCATCCGGTCGAGTTCCTCGATTCGCCGGATCTCCATTGGAATCGAGCGAACCTCCCCGGCCAGGCCGATCTCGCCCCATGCCGCAAGACGGCCCAGTGGCCGGTCGGAGTACGACGATGCGACGGCGAGAGCGACGGGAAGGTCACAACCCGGCTCGTCGATCCGCCAGCCTCCCACCACGTTGACGTAGACCTCCTTGTCGTGAAGGATCAGGGAGCTGTGGCGGTCGAGCACCGCCAACACCTGGTTGACCCTCGTCGGGTCCAGCCCTCGGATGGAACGCCGGGGCTGGGCTTGATTGGTCGGGGAAACCAGGGCCTGGATCTCGACCAGGATCGATCGCCGCCCCTCCACGGCCGGATAGATGACCGTCCCGGGGACCTCGGGCTCCCAGCCATCGAGAAAGAGCTTCGATGGGTCGTCGACCTCGGTGAGACCCTCGCTCCTCATGTCGAACATCCCTGATACATGGGTCGCCCCGAACCGATTCTTGGTGCTGCGGAGCACTCTGAATCCACGATCGGGGTCGCCTTCGAGGTACAGCACCACATCGACCATGTGCTCGAGCATCTTGGGGCCGGCCAGCCCGCCATCCTTGGTGACATGGCCGACCAGCACCACCGACACACCGGTTGTCTTGGCCAGCCGAACCAGTCGCGCCGCACTCTCGCGTACCTGAGCAACGCCACCGGGCGCGGCCCCGATCTCGGGCACACCCACGGTCTGGATGGAGTCGATGATCAGCAGAGCGGGGCGGTCGCGCTCGGCGAGGGCAACGATTGCGTCGACGTCATCGTCGGTGACCAGGCTGATCGCCTCGTGCACGATCCCGAGGCGACCCGCCCGCATCGCGACCTGCTCCGCCGACTCCTCGGCGCTGGCCACCATCACCGAATCGCCCCTGCCGGCGAGGGAGCCGGCCAGCTGGAGGAGGAGAGTCGACTTTCCGACGCCCGGCTCCCCGCCCAGGAGCAACACCGATCCTGCCACCACCCCGCCGCCCAACACGCGGTCGATCTCCCCCCAACCGGTCACTGTGCGATCGTTCGATTGCTCAGACGCAGACACCAGGCCAATAGCCTCAGCCGCCCTCACCTTGGTGCGGGCTTCCCCGGCCACCTCGGCCAGAGGCTCGCTCGACCCGCATTGAGGGCAAAAACCCATCCACTTGGCCGATTTGTGCCCGCAGGTCTCGCATCGAAATGCCATAACTTTTCCTATTTCGGTTAACGATTGCGCCGCTGAACGGCGAAAATCAAGGCAGCCACAAGTGCTGCGAACACGATCGTCGAGGTCAGGATTGAGGCGATCGTCCAGGGCTCACGTGTACTAATCGCCCACAGAATCATCCCGTGGCACAATAACTACGAAGGAGGGATGTGGCCTCTCGCAAGTGTGATCATTGCGGCGCGAGTGTCGCGGCCGACGAACAGTTCTGCCCGAACTGCGGTTCGTTCCTCGATCCGTTGGAGCCGGATGCCCCGAGAGGCCGGGAGAATGTCATCTCTGTCAGCTCCGACGGGAACTATGAGGAGTTCGAACTCGGCGCTCCCCCGCCGGCTGTCGAACGCTCCAATCCAGGTCGCGGCGAGGTCACCTGTCCGTCGTGCGGGGCCAACAACCCGGCCAACAACCGTCATTGCCAGGAGTGTGGGGCACGGCTCAGCCAGGGACCCCTCCCCACCGCGCCACGTCCCGCGGTCCAGGCCACGGCCGGAGTGCGCGCCGCCCTCGCCATCAGTGCCTTGCTCTTCGGTGTCGTGGTGGTCGCCCTGCTCTTCAACATCTTCAGCGATGACCCCACAGCGACGGCCAGCAGCACGACCGTTGCGTCCAACACCAGCACGACCATCGCCGAACTAGCACCGATCGACATCCTCGACGTCGAGTGCAACCAGGAAGGCGTGGGCTCCTTCGTTTGCGACAACCTGATCGATGGCACCGAGACCGAGTACCAGTTCGACTACGAGGCCGTGCCCGAGGGTGAGGCGATCACTATCAAGCTCATCTTCGACCGGCCGACAGTTGTGCAGCGGATCGATTGGGTAAACCTGGAGGATGCCACCCGTCTCAGGCGAAACTACCGAGCCCGTGGAATCGTGATTTCCGCCGACAACTCCCTTCAGCCGGTCCTGGTCCAACTCGAGGACCTGGCCGGGAGCCAGCCCGTTCCCTTCGCAGCTCTGGACGCCACCTCCATCGAGATCACCATCGAGAGCGACTACCCGGCGGAGGTGGTCGAAGAAGAGCGCTTCACCGAGATGGCGATTCAGGAGATCAGGGTCATTGGCCGCCCCGGCAGCATCACCAACGGGACCAACGGAGCCACCCCAACGACGGCCCCGGGCACGACCACCACCCCCGGGACTGGAGCCACCACCACCGCCTCATAGTGGCGGCCCGGTCGGCCGCTACTGCTTGATGTACGGTTGGCCGTCGGCTGCAGGTGGTCTCGTCTTCCCAACTACTCCGGCCACCACGATGATCGTGACGACGTAGGGAAGCATGAGGAGAAACTCCGAGGGTATGCCGATGTTGAGGATCGCAACCTTCTGTTGCACCGCTCTTGCGAATCCGAAGACGAGGCCCGCGCCCAGGGCGCCGAACGGAAGCCACCGTCCGAAGATCATCGCGGCGAGCCCGATGAACCCGATGCCCCCCGTCATATCCTCCTCGAAGCGCGGCAACTTGTGCGATGCCCAGGAACGCCCCGCCGAACCCCGCAATCATGCCGCCCAGGGCCACGTTCCGATAGCGCACCCAGTAGACGTGGATGCCAGCCGTGTCAGCGGCCATCGGATGCTCTCCGACCGAGCGAGAGCGGAGGCCCCATCGCGTGTAGAACAAGCCGAGGTGGATTGCGATGACGAGTATGAACATGCCATACACGAAGAATGTGTGGTCGAAGAACATGTTTCCAATGACAGGGATGTCGGCCAGAAACGGGATGCGTATCGATGGGACTCGTTTCGGCGCGTTGAGTGACTGGACGTCGGTGAGGATGCGGGAAGACATGAGCGAGGTGAGGCCGAGAGCGAGAAAGTTGATCACCACGCCGGCGATGATCTGATCGACGTGAAACTTGATCGTCAGCCACGCAAGCAGCAAACCCAGAAGGGCTCCCGTCAGTAACGCCCCGGCCAGACCGGCCCACGTCCCAAAGGCGCTGCTCAGCACGACTCCGGCGAATGCCGAGGCGAGCAGCTGGCCTTCTATCCCGATATTGATGATCCCAACCCGCTCGCACATGAGCCCGGTCAGAGCTCCGAACACAACGACCACCGAGAGGATCACGGTGGACCGGAGCATTCCCACCAAGCTGAACTGACTCCCGGCGGCGGCCCAGGCGAGGAATGCCATTGCGAAGAATGCGAAACCGATGGCGAGGGCGATGTTGGTCCATTCCAAGGCCCGGCGGGTCAGACGCCAGACACCGAGCCCCACGATCATCAACCCGAGGACGATCGAGAGAGCACGGGCGTTGACCGTCCAGGCCAGGCCCTGGAAGCGGTCGGTTTGAAGAGACAGATTGAAGGTGGCATCGGCATCTCCCTCCGCGCCAAAGCCGAACGCGAAGATCACGAACAATCCGAGTGCGATCAGGACCCAGCCCACGATCGTCGAGCGCCGCTCTTCCGGCGTGGCCCGATTCCTGTTCTCGACCTCTTCTGGTCTCTCGATGCTGGTGGTCGTCATCAACCCCAACCCTTGGTCAGTTGTGTCGGCTCGACTTCGGTCGGCTTCAGACGGAAGATCGCTCTGACCAGCTTGGGGGCGGCGATGAAGATGATGATCAGTGCCTGCATCACGATGACGAGGTCGACGGACACACCGGCCGCCGCCTGCATCGTCCTACCCCCGGCAATCAGCGCTCCGAAGAGAAGACCCGACCAAAGCACGCCATATGGATGTGACCGCCCCAGGAGGGCGAGGGCGATTGCATCGAAGCCGATCGTCCCCGGAAAATTCGAAGTCACCGTGTAAGGAGGCAGCCCCAAAGTCATGGTCGCTCCGGCGAGCCCGGCGAGGGCCCCGGAGATGAACATCACCGTCGTGTAGAGGAACGCAACGTTCATCCCGGCATAGGCGCTCGCGCTGGGCGAGAAACCGGCGGCGCGGAATTCGAAGCCGATCGTCGACCGAAACAAGAGCCACTCCACGAAGAAGACCGCAGCGAGGGCGATGAGGAACGAGATGTTGATTCGATATTGCGCCCCGAACAACGTGGGCAGCCGGGCCGACTCCAGGATGGGAGCCGACTGCGGCAGGTCGGAGCCTTGCTCCTGGAACAGAGACGTTTTCAGCACGTACAACACGAAGAACGCGGCGATGAAGTTGAGCATGATCGTGGTGATCACTTCGTGCGCCCCGGTCCTCGCCTTGAGGAATCCGGCCAAGCCACCCCACAGGCCGCCACCGATGATGGCGGCGATCAGAGCGAGTGGAATGTGGAGAAATGCCGGTAGCTCGACGTGGAGTCCAACCCACAGGGCGAAAAGCCCACCGATGAACATCTGTCCGCGCGCTCCGATGTTGAACAGGCCGGTGCGGAAGCCGACTGCTACGGCCAACCCGGCCAGGATCAGCGGACTCGCGGTGAACAGTGTCTCGGAGATTGCTCGTACCGAGCCGAACGCCCCCTGAAACAGCTCCCGATATGCCGCCCAAACACCGGTGACCATGTCGCCGAGCGCTCCGCCGGGATCCTCTCCCATCCTGCGCCAGGCATCGACGTCGGTCGCCATGATGATCACCGCGCCGACGATCAACGCGAGCAAAAGGGCGAGGGTCGGGACTAGAAGCGCCCGTCCCGCGCCCTCGCGGACGCCGGTGATCCGGTCCATCATGCCCGGCGGTCCGTTGGGAGGCTCTCCTTTCGGCGAGCTCGGCCCGTCGTCGCCGACCGGTTCGGTGGTCAGGTCACTCAACAGCGCCACCGGAGCCGAGCATGGCCAGGCCTATCTCCCCTTGGTCGCGCTCGCTGGGTCGAACTCGGCAACGATTTGACCTTTGAACATCACCAACACCCGGTCTGATAGTGCCATGACCTCGTCGAGCTCGGAGGAGACGATGAGCACGGCAGCCCCCATGTCGCGCTGTTCCACGATTTGGGCATGGATGTACTCGATCGACCCGACGTCGACACCCCTGGTTGGTTGCGATGCAATGACCAGTCGCACGTCACGGTCGAATTCCCGAGCAACGATCACCTTTTGCTGATTGCCTCCGGAGAGGTTCGAGACCGGCACGTCCACCCGGGTCGTCCGGACGTCGTACTCGTCGACCAGCCGCTGGGAGGCTTCGGTCGCCGCGTCCCAGTCCATTCGGATGCCGCGTGAGTACGGTGGGTCGTAATAGGCGTCGAGCACCATGTTCTCAGCGATAGTGAAGTCGAGGACCAGACCACTCTCCTGACGATCCTCTGGGACATGCGCCACTCCACTTCGATGGATCTCACGAGGGCTGTGATCAGTGATGTCGATACCGTCGAGCAGAATCCTGCCGGCCAGCGATGGTCGCAACCCGGTGATGCTCTCCACCAGCTCTGTCTGACCGTTGCCTTGGACGCCGGCAATCCCGACTATCTCCCCAGCTCTCACCTCGAACGACACGACGTCGACGGTGAGGTGGGCACGGTCATCGAGCACGGCCAGTTGCTCGACCGACAGGACGACTTGGCCGGGATTCGCTGTCTCCTTCTCGACCGTGAGGAGGACCGGGCGTCCCACCATCAACTCTGCCAGGTGCTCCCTCGTGGCCGTGGCCGGGTCTGCCTCGCCCACCGACTTGCCATCTCTGAGGACGACGATCCGGTCGGCGATCTTGAGGGCCTCGCTCAGCTTGTGACTGATGAAGATCAACCCCTTTGCCGTCGCGCTTGAGCCCGCGCACGATCTCGAAGAACTCCTCGACTTCTTGGGGAGTGAGCACCGCAGTGGGCTCGTCGAAGATGATGTATCGGGCGTCCCGCACCAACACCTTGATGATCTCAACCCGTTGCTGCACCCCGACCGGGATGTCTTCGACCATGGCATCGGGGTCGACGGCGAGGTTGTATCGGTCGGAGACCTCATTGACCAGATCATGAGCAGCGCGTTTGTCTATCCAGTCGAGTGACTTGAGCGGCTCCAGCCCCAGGATCACGTTCTCGGCGACGGTGAAAACTGGGACCAGCATGAAATGCTGATGGACCATGCCGATCCCGGCGGCAATCGAGGCGCTGGGATTGCTGAGCTGGAGCTCGGTGCCGTCCACCACGACCTCGCCCTCGTCGGGCGAATACAGGCCGTAGAGGATGTTCATCAGCGTGGTCTTGCCCGCACCGTTTTCCCCGAGAAGGGCAACGATCTCGCCGGCCTCGACGCTCACGCTCACGTCGTCGTTGGCGACGACCGTGGGAAATCTCTTCGTAATCCCCCGCAGCTCGAGGGCCACCGGCGTGCTCCTTCCAGTCGACCGCCTTCGGTGCGGCACTATAGATACGAGAAGCCCCCGCAGGACGCGGGGGCTTCTTGTTTTCTAGCTGTTGTGAGTTCGGATCAGCCGCCAGTTCCGACGACGTACTTCTCCCAGGTGATCGTGCCGGCCTCGATGTCCGCGAGGATTTGCTGGACCTCGGCGTCGAGCTCCGGAGGAACCCGGTCCGTCCAGCTGTGATAATCCGACAGACCGACTCCATCGTTGGCGAGGTTGCCGACATAGCTGGATCCGCCCAGAGGCTGGCCGGATGCATGGGCTTCGATGGACCCGGTGACGGCGCCCGCCAAGCCCTTGAGGATGGTGACCATCCAGAGGTCCTGGAACTCGGCCGGCATGGCATCGAAGGCGTCGGCGTCGACCCCGATCAGTGCACCGTCGATCCCGCGATCCTGCATCGCAGTTCCGCACGGAAGGTTGATCGCCCCACCCACCGGGAGGAAGATGTCGGCGCCCTCGTCGAGCTGACTCTCACAGGTGGCCCGCACGATCGGGTCGGCCGGGTCGAAGACACCAGTCATGACGCCCGCCTCGGGATCCGCTGGATCCCATCCCAGGACCTGCACTGCGGCGCCATTCACTTCGTTGTAATGGGCGACACCACGTGCATAACCATCCATGAAGATGGACACAGTCGGGATGTTGACGCCTCCATAGGTCGCCACTATCCCCGTCTGGGTCATCCCGGCGGCCAGATAGCCGGCCGCGAACGCGGCTTCATCGGTCTGGAACTCCGTTCCGGCGACATTGGGCCCGTTCGAGGGGGCGTCGATCAGAGTGAACTGGACGTCGGGGTTGGCGGCGGCAAAGGTCTCGATGGTGGGACCGAGCTTGAAGCCGGAACCAACGATGTGCTCGGCGCCTTCGGCGAGACAGGTCTCGACATGGGGCTGATAGTCGGCTTCACTCGTCGACTCCAACAGGATGGGGTCGGGTTGGGCCGCGCCACTTGCCGCAGCGTCCTGAACCCCCTGCCATCCGGACAGCGTTGAAGCTCCGGTCGTCGACACCTGCGTCATCGGTGACGAAACAGGCCTTGACGGGCAGTGAAGGCTGTCTCCCCTCCGCTGGTCGTCGTCTCCCCGGCGGCAGAGGTAGTCGTCTCCCCGCCGGCCGTGGTGGTCGGTTCACCGGCGGTCGTCGTCGCCTCGCCGGCCGTGGTGGTGGTGTCTCCGCCCTCGCCGTCCCCACAGGCCGCGAGCACCAGTGCCAGGGCGGAGATAAGGGCGAGATACCGCAGATAGCGTTTCACGCTGATAGTCCTCCATTGATATGAAATGGCAAGGGACCCCCCTGCCCGACGGGTCACATTAACGGTCTTTTCAGGTCGAGGTCGCCGCCAGTGGCTCGGGCCGAACCCAATAGATCCAGGGGATCGAAATCACCGTGACCAGCGCCTTGAACAACACGTTCGCCCCGAAGATCGACAAGGCGACCTCAGGGGTGAAGACCCCGAACAGCGTGGCCAGGCCAACGAATATCGCCGAGTCGACCGGGATGGAGATTGCGTTGCTGAAAAGGACGCGGCCCCACTGGCGGTCCTCGCCGAACCACCCCACCCAGCGCTGGTACGCCTCGGTGTCGATCAACTCGGCGACCACCTCGGCGAGGATCGAGGCCACGACGATGCCCCAGACCGGGGCGAGCACCGACCCGAACTCCAGCTGTGGGCCTGTGATCGGATCGGCGGGGAGACGGGCCACCAGCCAGAAGAAAGCGGCCATGAACACGTTGATGCCGGCGGCGAGGAAGATCAGGGTTCGTGCGGCCGACTTGCCGGCGATCTTGTGCACCAGGTCGCGCAGGGTGAAGGTGAAGGGATAGATGAGCGTGCCGGCGTCGACGGCCTGCCCGCCGATCTCGACGATGCGGAGACTGGCGACGTCCGCCATCATCTGGGCCGCGACATAGGCGCCCCCAACGATCAGCAACGACCGAACTCCGCGGTTCATCACGCGAAGTTAGAGCTTTGCAGGGCGGGGCACCCCTACTGGACGACGTCGAGAAGTTTCGGGTCGAGTTGTCCGTAGCCGGGAAGGATGGAGTCGGTGACTCCGGCGAACTCCCAGTGCCAGGGCTCCTGGGTGCTCATGCCGCAATGTGCCCAGTCCGGGTGAACCCAGCCGAAGCGATGTGCATTGCCCTGCATCCACCGGAAGGTCGCATCCGAGCAGCCCAGAACGCCGTATCCGTCGGTGAAATCGACAGCCCGGCCCCAACCATGGTTGGAGTGGCCGGGTCTGGCCGTCGGGGGTCCCGAGCACGCCCGGCCCGAGCTCACGCCCGTCTGCACCGACGCACCAGTGAGCGGGTCCACTCCAAAGGTGGGCGTCTCGATCACGGGGCATCGGGAGTTGTACGCGGCTGCCTGCGAGCTGTAGGAGCGGTAACAGTCCTCATAGCTCAGGGAGACGCCGTCCTCTTCCGCAGCCTCCATGAGGAGTGCGTACATGTAGGCGGCATCCCGCTCCAGAGTGCAACCGTCGAACGACATCATCCGGTCGTCGGGCATGGAGCCGTTCCGGTAACCGTCGACTTCGAGGTCGAGGGTGTAGGCCTCGTCGTTGGCCGGCACGTACTCGGGTGTCGGCAAGGGGGCCAGCGCTGTGGATATGGTGAAAATGAGTGCGAGTATGGGCATGCGACCGGGTTCGTTTGCCCATACATCATCGGCCGAAAGGGCCTCAGGCTTTAACGGTCAGTCCTGCCCGGCCATCTCCGGCTGAGGGGTAGTCGTGGGGTCGGTGGGGTCCGGTGGGGCGACCGCCTCGAATGTGAGCTCGTCGTTCTCGGCATCGAGTCCGACGAGGATTGTCGTGCCTGCCCTGAACTCCCCGAGCAGGACCCGCTCGCTCAATGGGTCCTCGAGCAGACGCTGGATCGCCCTACGCAGTGGCCGGGCGCCGAGCTCGGGGTCATAGCCCCGGGTCCCCAGGAATACCTTGGCGTCATCGGTGAGTACCAGGTCGAGATGTTGCGACTCGAGCTGCTCGCGGACCCGTTCCAGCATGAGATCGACGATGAGCTTGAGCTCATCCATGGTGAGCTCGTGGAACACGATGATCTCGTCGAGCCTGTTGATGAACTCGGGCCTGAAGTTCTTCTTGAGCTCCTCGGTGACCCGCTCTTTCATGTGCTCGTAGTCCATTTCGCTGTCGCCGGCGTGGAATCCGACCGCCTTCTTGTGGAGATCGCGCGTGCCCAGGTTCGAAGTCATGATGATGACGGTGTTCTTGAAGTCGACAGTCCTGCCCTGGGCGTCGGTGAGCCGGCCTTCCTCGAGAATCTGGAGGAGGGTGTTGAACACGTCTGGGTGCGCCTTCTCGATCTCGTCGAACAACACGACAGAGAACGGCTTGCGTCTCACGGCCTCGGTCAGCTGGCCACCCTCGTCATAACCCACGTATCCGGGGGGCGACCCGACGAGACGGCTGACCGTGTGCTTCTCCATGTATTCGGACATGTCGAGCTGGATGAGGGCGTCTTCCTGCCCGAAGAGGAACTGGGCGAGGGCCTTGGCGGTCTCGGTCTTTCCGACTCCGGATGGGCCGAGGAAGATGAATGAGCCCGAGGGACGGCGGGGATCCTTGAGCCCGGCCCGGGTCCGCCGGATCGCCTTGGACACCGCGGTGATGGCGTCGTGCTGTCCGATGATGCGCTTGTGCAACTCGTCTTCCATGTGGACGAGCCGGGCCGTCTCCTCTTCGGTGAGCCTGTGAACGGGGATCCCGGTCCACTGGGCGAGGACTTCGGCGATCTCCTCTTCGTCGATCACCCAGCCGGTGTCGCCTTCACTGGATTCCTTGACGGCGCGATCGCTGAGCAACCCACGCTCCTCATCCCGGAGGTTGGCGGCTCGCTCGTAGTTCTCCCGGGACACTGCATCCTGCTTGTCCTGACGGAGCGTGGAGAGTTTCTCGTCGATGGCAGTTATCTCGGGCACATCGCTGGTGCGATGGATGCGCTGGCGGCTTCCGGCCTCGTCGATCAGGTCGATCGCCTTGTCGGGAAGGAACCGGTCAGAGAGATAGCGATCGGCCAGGTTGGCCGCGGAGACGATGGCCTGGTCGGTGAATCGGACCGAATGATGGGCCTCGTAGCGATCTTTCAGACCCATCAGGATCTGGATGGTTTCGCTCACAGACGGCTCGTCCACCTGAATCGGCTGGAAGCGACGCTCGAGCGCCGAGTCCTTCTCCAGGTACTTGCGGTACTCCTCGAGGGTGGTGGCGCCGACGGTCTGCAGCTCTCCGCGGGCCAGCATCGGCTTGAGGATCGAGGCCGCGTCGATAGCCCCCTCGGCGGCACCGGCACCCACCAGAGTGTGGATCTCGTCGATGAAGAGGATGATGTCGCCCCGGCTCTTGATCTCTTTGAGCACCTTCTTGAGACGCTCTTCGAAGTCGCCCCTGTAGCGCGAGCCGGCGACGAGGGCGCCGAGGTCGAGCGAGTACAGATTCTTGCCCTGGAGGTTGTCGGGGACCTCCTTGGCGATGATGCGCTGGGCGAGACCTTCGACGATGGCGGTCTTGCCCACACCGGGCTCGCCGATGAGCACCGGGTTGTTCTTGGTGCGGCGGGAGAGGATCTGCATCACGCGCTCGATCTCACGAATCCGGCCGATCACCGGGTCCAACTTCCGTTCCCGGGCCAGCTGGGTGTAGTTCCGCCCGAACTGATCCAGAACGGTGGATCCGCCCGCCGAAGACTCCCGACCCCCGCTGCCCGGCAGGCTCAGACGACTGCTGCTCACTCCCGGCGGGACCGGAGAGCAGCTGGATAACGGTCTGGCGCACCTTCTGCAGCTCGGCGCCGAGCTGCTGGAGGACCTGGGCCGCCACTCCCTCGCCCTCGCGGATCAAGCCGAGCAGGATGTGCTCAGTGCCGATGTAGTTGTGGCCGAGCTGGAGGGCCTCACGGAGGCTGAGCTCGAGGACCTTCTTCGCCCTTGGGGTGAATGGGATATGGCCGGAGGGAGACTGCTGGCCCTGACCGATGATCTTCACGACCTCCTCGCGGACCGAGGCGAGGTCGATGTCGAGACTCTCCAGCGCTTGGGCGGCGATGCCCTCTCCCTCGTTGAGGAGGCCGAGCAGGATGTGCTCGGTGCCGATGTAGTTGTGGTTGAGCAGGCGCGCCTCTTCCTGGGCCAATACGACGACCCGGCGGGCCCGATCTGTGAAGCGCTCAAACACTGTTGACTCCCAAGCCTGGCATGTGCAACTTTACCACCGGGTGATCTTTGACCTTCGTGCATGGTTCCCGAGCGGTGCGCACGTAATACCATCGTCACGAATGGACGACCTCCAAAGGCTCATTCGGATCCCTCGGGTGTGGGACTCCCTCGCCCGCGTCGAGGAGCGTCTGCTCGAGGCGGCAACGGCTGACGACGCCTACTTGACCAAGATCGCCCAGCACCTGTTGCTCGCCGGCGGCAAGCGCTTCCGCCCCCTCCTGGCCCTTCTCGCGGCCGAGTTCGGCGAGGCACGCGACAGTCGGCCGGTGGAAGCCGGCGTCTCGGTGGAGTTGATCCACGTCGGCTCCCTCTATCACGACGACGTAATCGACGAGGCAGACGTCAGACGGGGCGCGGCCTCTGTCAACGCCAACTGGAACAACACCGTCGCCATCCTCGCCGGAGACTTCTTGATGGCGCGGGCCTCCGAAGTGGCGGCTACCCATCTCAGCCAGGAATCGGTGCGACTCCTGGCGGCGACATACGCCGAGCTGGTAGAGGGCCAGACCCGCGAGTTGCAGCTCGATTTCAACCTGGGTCACGGTGTCGCCGAGTACGAGCAGGTCATCGCCGGCAAAACGGCCTCGCTGATCCGGACGTCGGCCCGTCTCGGGGCATTGGCCGCCGATGCGGACGACGACATCGTCGACGCCCTATCCGACTGGGCATGGGAGGTGGGCATCGTGTTTCAGATCGCCGACGACGCCCTGGACCTGGTCGCGGACGAGGAGACGATCGGCAAACCCGCCGGATCGGACATCAGAGAGGGCAAGTTCACCATGGCGGTGCTCGAGGCTCTCTCTGGCCCGCATGGCGACCAGGTGCGATCGCTCCTCGAGAGCTCCCACCCCTACGCCGATGCCGTCGTGAACGACGTGATCGAGATCGTCCGGGCCGGGGGGCATGTCGACTCCTCGCTCGCCGAGGCTTCCCGTCGTCTCGAGTTGGCATCCGGTGGCCTTGAGTCGTGTCCCCGACAGCGACGCCCGGGACATCCTCGAAGGCCTGGGTGATTACCTGCTGGGTCGGGTTGAGGCGGCCAGGGCCGGCTGATCAGGCCTCGGGCCGCAAGGTCGGGAAGAGAATGACCTCGCGGATGTGCGCCTGATCGGTGAGCAGCATCACCAGGCGGTCGACCCCGATACCCAGCCCTCCCGTCGGGGGTAGCCCGTATTCCAGCGCCAGCAGATAATCGTCGTCGACGGGGTGCGCCTCCACGTCACCGGCGGCTCGAGCCGCCGCCTGTTCCTCGAACCTCAGTCTCTGATCATCGGCGTCGTTGAGCTCGCTGAATGCGTTGGCGTACTCCGAGCCGGCGATCACCAGCTCGAAGCGGTCGGCGAGACGGGGATCGGCGATACTGCGGCGTGCCAACGGAGAGAGCTCGATTGGCTGGTGGGTTACGAACGTCGGGTCCCAGATGTCGGGCTCGACGATCTCCTCGTATATCTCGGAGATGATCCGGGCCTCGCTCCACCCATCCTCGATCTCGATCCCCCGGTCGCGGGCCAGAGAGGCCAGATCATCGACCGAGGTGTCCAGATCCACGTCTCTGCCCAGCTGTGCTGAGACGAGGTCGATCATCGACGCCCGGCGAAAGGGTCGTGACAAATCGAGGTCCCGTCCCTGGTAGGTGAGGCTCGTGTCCCCCGTCACCTCGCGGGTCAGATCGGATACGACCTCCTCGATGAGATCCATCATGTCCGTGTAGTCGGCCAGAGCCTGATAGGCCTCGAGCATCGTGAACTCGGGGTTGTGGGTCGAGTCGATCCCCTCGTTTCGAAAAATGCGGCCAATCTCGAAGACCTTCTCCATCCCGCCGACGACAAGACGCTTCAGATACAGCTCGGTGGCGATGCGGAGGTACATCTCCATGTCCAGAGCGTGATGATGTGTGGCGAACGGCCGTGCCGTGGCCCCGGTCGCCTGGTGGAGGAGGACCGGGGTCTCGACCTCGACGAAACCTCTCGCCTCGAACTGCCGGCGCAGCTCGCTGATCACCATGGCACGTGCCCGAGCAACTCGTCGGGCTTCGTCGTTCACCATCAGATCGAGATAACGCCGCCGGCTGCGGAGCTCGATGTCCTGGAGGCCGTGCCACTTGTCGGGCAATGGGCGAAGGCTCTTCTGGAGAATGACGTAGTCGTCTATCCGCACGCTCAACTCGCCCTTGCGGGTGGTCATGATGGTCCCGGTGGCCCCGAGCCAGTCACCCAGGTCGACCCGGGTGAACCCGTCCGCTTTCTCATCTCCAAGGGTGGTCCGATCGACGAAGAGCTGGATCGTCCCGGTGTCGTCCTGGAGTGTGCCGAACTGCAGCTTCCCGAAGGAGCGGTGCAGCATCAGACGCCCCGCCACGGTCACTCTGGTGTCGGTATTCGATCCGGGATCGAGGCCGGCGAACTTCTCATGGAGCTCTGCGGCCGCGTGCGATCGTTGATATCGGTGGGGATAGCCCCCCGACTCGAGGATCTCCTGGTGATGCTGCCCGTCGCCCGGCGACGAGTGGGTCCATGCCCTGGTCGGATGTCTCGCTCATGTCGCTCGGGTGGCTGGGTCAGGGCAGGGTAGTTAGCCGGCTCGGCTCGCCGAGGAGCAACCCTCGATCCGGTACCGGCTTGTCGTCGACCCAATCGAAGGTCACGTTGTCGATGAGACGGACACCTCCGACGTGAGCAGCCACCGCCAGAACCGAAGGCCGATCCAACTCCGTAATCGGGACCATCGTGTCCTGGGAAGCGAGCGTCGCGTAGTCCACCTCCAGCCGTTTCAGGGAGCGGCGGACCGTTCCTTCGAGTCGTTCGCCGCGGCGTTCGCCTGCGTCAACTTGCTCGGCGGCTTGGAAAAGGCCCCGGCTGATGGCCAGTGCACGTTCCCGATCCATGCGGGACAGCCTCACGTTCCGGCTGGACAAAGCGAGGCCGTCGGGCTCTCGCACCAGCGGGGCATCGATGACGGATACCGGGAACCTGAGGTCGCGCACCATCGACTTGAGCACGGCGAGTTGTTGGGCGTCCTTGCGGCCGAACATTGCGATGTCGGGTTGCAGCCCGGCAAAGAGCTTGGCCACCACTGTCGCCACCCCGGTGAAATGACCGGCGCGGTACCGGCCCTCCATCTCCTGTGATACCCCACCGACCTCGACGATGGTTGTCTGTCCCACCGGGTAGACCTCTTCGAGCTGAGGCGCGAACAGGAGATCGACGTCATGCTCCTTGGCGAGCCCCGCGTCGCGCTCGGTGTCCCTCGGATAGGCAGCGAAGTCGCCCTCGTCGTCGAATTGAGTCGGATTCACGAACAGGGACACGACGAGTGTGTCACATCGATCCCGCAACAGGTCCATCAGTGCCAAATGCCCTTCGTGGAGGAATCCGAGAGTCGGGAGCAGGCCAACACTTCCCTCGTACTTCTCCCGTGTGCCGGCGAAAGTCGTCGTTACTTCCATCGCGCGATATCGCCTTTCCGACCGGCCCGAATCGCGGTGGCTTCAGCCATCTGCCTGTACTGCTCCCCCACCGATTCCGAGACTCGACGAGCCGCCTCGAGCTGGCCGATCACAGTCGAGACGTCCCCCCGGGCGATCGGACCGGTAAGGGGGGAGTCGCCGACGATGTCATAGGCATTGGCCACAGCCTGCACGACGAGTGGGCGGGTGACCACCGGATCGATCTGGGCCGAGATCATGAGGTCTGCTGCGGTGGCGAGCGCGGTGATCACGAAGTTGGCCGCAGCCGCCGCACCGGCGTGATAAGCCGGCCTCGACTCGTCGGCGAGCGGGAAGGGGATCATGTCGAGCGAGATTGCCAGGTCGTTGAGCGCGTTCATGGCCCCAGGGCCACCGCCGATGCCGACGAAGGAGCCGGCCAGGGCTGCGGCTCCCCGCTCCGGGTCGGGAAGTGTTTGCAGCGGGTGGAAGCCCCCGATGACAACTCCGGTCCGGGCAAGCTCATCGAGGGCGGTGAGCGGTGCGAATCCCGACGTATGGGCTGCCACCGGCACCGACGCGGCTTGGGGAGCGAGCCGGGAGGAGACCTCCTCGATGGCGGCATCCCGCACTGCGATGATGAGCACGTCGCACTCGGGCAAGGGATCGTCCCAGCCGACGGCCGGTCCGTAGGGGCTTTCCGCCGATCGGGAGACGACACCCGCTATCTGATGGCCCGAGCGAGCAGCGGCGAGTGCAATGGAGCCTCCGGCCCTACCCGGGCCGGCGATTATCAGTCTCACAGGTCTACCTCGGCCGGCGTGGCGGCGAGGCTAGCCAGTGGTCAGGCCTGGTCTTCCAGTTGGTTGGGTGTGATGACGGGCCAGTTCGAGTCCAGATCCGACTTCATCGTGTGGAACTCGTCCCGGCGCTTCCAGAACTTGGTCTTCCAGACCTTGAATCTCCGGCGGCTCAAATCTTGTGGGTCGGCGAGATGATTCTCGTGATTGTCCCCGGTGCCCCTCACTTCCGGCACGACGACGGCATCGGGGTCGTCGGTCATGTGCAGCACCTGATGGGCGTTGTGTCGCACGGCACGGTGCTGTTGCTTGCGCTCTTCGCGTGTGGGGCGGCCGTCGTTGTATCCGGGGATGTCCTGGCGATGTTCCCGCGACCGTTTTGCCATCTAGATCGTTCCTCCTGTCCTGGACCATTGCTTCATGTCCGAACCTGGAGGAGGGCCGCGGCCGCTTCCCATGAGTGGAAGCTAGCACGGGTTCGCCTGTCCGTGTCAGGTTCGGAGGGACGGGATCATCTATCCGGCTCCTCCTCGAGCCAGCTCGCAGCCAACCTCTCTACTTCCTGGTCTGCGACAGCGGCCCTCGCCGCCGATGCCGTCAAGCCGTCACCAACCATGGCATCCGGCCAGACGTCGCAAAGCGGCTCGAGGACGAACCGTCGCTCCGCCGCCCTCGGATGTGGGATCTCGAGATCAGGATCCCGAATCGGGTTCCCATCTACGGCGACAATGTCCAGATCGAGGGTGCGGGGGCCCCAGCGCAAGTCCCGCTTCCTGCCGTGCGCGGCCTCGATCCGATGCAGCGAGGCAAGCAGGTCCTGAGGTTGCGCCTTGGTCTCGAGGACCACCACTGCGTTCAGGTACGGTGCCTGTGCCGGGCCCCCAACGGGGTCGGTCTCGTATAGACCCGAGACCTCCTCGACCGAGCCGAGCCCGTCGACCTCCCCCACGGCCCGACGCAAGTGGTCCAACCGGGCTCCCTGGTTGGAGCCGAGCGCGATGGCGTACCGGGTCATCGGGATCGATCGACGGTGACTGCCACGTCCTCGAAGGTCACGGGGATCGGAGCTTCCGGCTTGTGCACCGTCACGGTGACCCGGTCGACAGGTTGCTCGGCGAGCACGGTGGCCGCGATCCGAGAGGCCACCGTCTCGATGAGATCATGACTCTCGTCCCGCACCAGGTCGTGTGCGACCTGGGCCAGATTTCCGTAGTCCACGGTGTCGGAGAGGTCGTCAGATGCGCCGGCTCTGGAGAGGTCGAGGTACAGAGTCAAATCGATCCGAAAGATCTGCGGCTCCTGCTTCTCTTGGTCGAGCACACCATGACGGGCGAGCACTTCGATGCCTTTGAGCTCGATCCGATCGGTCACGAGGCGGCGGACGCCGGGATCAGTGAGCGGCCCTCAGGCCCAAGCGCACGTCCCAGAATCTGCTGAATCACCGCCAGGGCGAGGATCGGGTCGTTGACCAGCCCGGAGGAGACCAGGAACCCCCCGAGCAACCCGCCAACGGTGTCGTCGATCGCCTCTCGATGCACGAGGACGCGTGCCCGGCGTTTGGCGGTTGCCTTGCTCAGGGTGGCGAAGAACTCATCGACGTCGTGAGTGGTGAGGTCGGGGCCGATGGGCACCGAAAAGGTGGCAATCCCGGCCTCACGATACGCCAGCAAGTTTTGGTTGCCGGGAAGCATCGAAACGACCGTGTTGATCCCGGCTTCCTCGACGAGCCATGTGATCTCCTCCTCGCGTCGCACCCGGCGATGCTGGAACCCGGAGCCTCCGACTCGCTCCGAAACAGCGAGACGATCGGTGATGACCCAGGTGAATCCCCGGGGTTTTAATCCTGCGACCATTCGTCCCATTGCTCGGGATTCACGATAGCGGCGGCAAGGCTCAGCGCAGCCCTTGACGAAGCAACATCGTGGACCCGAAAAATCCTTGCCCCACGCTCGAATCCGAGGGCGGTTGTGACTGCGGTCACCCCGTCGCGCGCCGTGGGGTCTCCGATGCCTGCAACCCGTCCCAGAAAGGTCTTGCGCGAGGTCCCAAGCACCACTGGAAAGCCAATGTCGGTGAGCTCCCCGAGTCCGTCGATCAATTCCAGGTTGTGACTGACGGTCTTGCCGAAGCCGATGCCGGGATCGATCGCGATCGATGCCCGGTCGACGCCCACCTTCATCATCTCTTCCGCCCTCGAGCCGAGGAAGGCGGCGACCTCCCCTACGACGTCTTCATACGTCGGGTCCCTTTGCATCGTCCTCGGAGTCCCCTTCATGTGCATGAGGACAACCCCGGCTCCGGACTCGCCGACCACCTCGGTCATGCCGGGTGTGACGCCAGCCGTGACGTCATTGATGATCTCGGCTCCCGCTTCGAGAGCGGCACGGGCCACCTCCGGCTTCGACGTGTCGATCGACACCACGGCGCCCCCGGACACGAGAGCCTCCACAACCGGAATCACCCGCCGCAGCTCCTCGATGGCCGGCACCGCCTCGGCGCCGGGCCGAGTCGATTCGCCGCCGATGTCGATCAGGTCCGCCCCCAGCGCGATCATCTCCTGTCCGGCGCCGACTGCCGCAGCTGCGTCGAGATGCAAGCCACCATCCGAGAAGGAATCCGGGGTGACGTTTATCACCCCCATGATCAGCCCCCGGGAGACATCGAGGGATCGTGTCCGAAGTTTCCAGGGACCCACACGTAGAACGTAGGACGCAAAAGGCAAAACGGCGAGCGCAGCGAGCTATCGCGTGGTGCCGAAGAGGAGCGACATCGCCTCGGCCCTGGTGGCCGGCTGTGACTCCATGATCCCACGTACTGCCGAAGTCACCGTGGTCGCCCCTGGCTTCTTCACCCCGCGCATGGACATGCAGAGATGCTCCGCCTCGACCACCACCATCACTCCCAGTGGCTGCAGGCGATCGGCGAGGGCGTCCGCCACCTGGGCTGTCAACCTCTCCTGCATTTGGGGGCGACGGGCGAAACCATCGACCAAACGAGCCAGCTTGGAGAGCCCGGTGACCTGTCCCTTCGGTATATAGGCGACATGGGCTGCACCATGGAACGGCACGAAATGGTGCTCACACATGGAGTAGAAGGGGATCTCCCGCACCATCACGATCTCCTGGTAGTGCTCTTCGCCGAAGAAGGCATCAACGACGTCACCCGGGTCGCGATGAATGCCCTCGAACACTTCGGCATAGAAGGCGGCCACCCGCTCCGGGGTATCGACGAGACCTTCGCGGTCGGGGTCCTCGCCGAGAGCCTCGATGATCTCACGGACCGCCTTCTCGATGCGGCCCCTGTCGATAGTCGGTTCGATGTCGCTCATCGACGAAGAAAATAGGCCGACTGCCGTCTCCTATTCCATCAAACTCCGAAATGACTTGACAAGGATGTCATGTTGGCATTATGGTGATGTCATAATGACATCGTCTTGATGTCGTGACAGAGGAGAGAAAGATGTTCATTCACACCCCCGACGACCTGGAGCGGAGATTGGGGCAGCGAGTGCGGCGAGTGCTGCGGAAGAAGAACCGCGATCGCATCGACCCCCCCACCCGAACCATCGTCAACGCAGCCCGTTGGACCCATCCCACTTAGGATCCGGCGATGCAATTGACTCAAACGGCCCACCTGATGGAGGCGGCGGTGCAGGCCCAGCTGAGACTGGCGGATCCCGAGCTCGCCGCCCTCGGGTCCGAGCTGCTCGATGTCCTTCGCCCCGCGATCAGACTCACACTCATGGAGGTGGTGGAGATGGCCGCCCAAGAGGTGAACGGCCAGCTCGCCGGTCAGCGTGTCGATATCCAACTCGTCGACGGAGAGCCCGAGCTGACCGTCCGTCCCGACCAGTCGACCATCCCTCCCCCTCCCCCACCCCCGACACCCGGGGACCCCGTTGACGCCGAGGCGAGGATCACGCTTCGGCTCCCCGGATATCTCAAAGACCTGATCGCCGAGGCGGCCGAGGGCGCCGGCGATTCGGTCAACGCCTTCGTCGTCGATGCTCTTCGCTCCAAGGCTTACGAAAGAGCCCCATCCAGCAGCGTCCGAAGGACTATCGATCTGTGATCGACCGTGAGCTCGCGGTCGACGACACCCCGACGATAAGAATCACTATCAGGTCGGGTCGGGTGAATGTCGAGAGTGGTGAGCCGGGCGTGGTCCGGTTCATCGTCGACACCAACGATCCGACCTTCGAGATCCGTCAGGCCGCCGACGCGATCGTGGCCTCCGGCGACCGCGGCGGACGGGTGTTCCTGACGGTGAGCGTGCCCCCGATGACCGACGTCGAAGTGGGCACGGCCAGCGGCGACGTCGACATAGATCCACATCTCGGCCGCCTCGATGTCACCACCGTGAGTGGTGAGGTCCAGTTCGAATCCGTTGAGCGCCTCGATGCCAGGACCACAAGCGGCGGGATCCGGGGCACTCGGGTGGAAGCTGAGGCCACCTGCGTCACCACCTCGGGGGACATCAAGGTTTTGGAGACCATCGATCGCGCCGACTTCTCGACACGATCGGGATCGATCGTGATCGGCCGTTGCTCCGGCACCGTGTCGTGTGCGACCTTGTCGGGCAACATCCGGATCGAGGAGCTGAGCGGACCGACGGCGAGGATCAAGTCGATGTCAGGCGGGGTCCGGCTGGGAATCCCTCCCCGGACCCGGCTCGAGCTCGACGCGAACACCTTGTCCGGGAAGGTGACCCTTCCCACCCCCAACCCGAGCCCGGAACCGCCCCAGCGCGAGGTCGCCGTCACCGTGCGCCTGGTGTCGGGGAACCTGAAAATCGAACGTTCTGCGTAGAACGCTCAACCGGCGTCGGTGGCAGGCCGGGTGGAGCGCCGCAGTTTGCGGTTCAGCGTGAGGCTCTCGGTGACGGGATCCTCCTCCGTCTCCGCCTCCTCGGCGGCAGCGATCTGCTCTTCCCCTGGCTGGGGCAGGACCGGGTTGTCCGGGTACTTGAGCCGCATCGCTCCCTCAGACGTGTGCTCCCACTTGGGAACGTCGGAGAAGAGCTCGGCGACCTCTCTCCGGTCCACGGTCTCCTTCTCGAGAAGGGACTCGACCATGCGCTCCATTGCGTCCTGATGGCGCTCCAAGATGTGTCGTGCCTCCTCGTGCGCGGCGTTGATCATCTTGCGGACTTCGTTGTCGATGTTGGCCGCGACCTCGTCGGAGTAATCCTGCTGGCGCGAGTAGTCACGCCCCAGGAACACCTCGCCGTTGGGCTTGCCGTACTGCATCGGGCCCAGGATGTCGCTCATCCCGTACTCCATGACCATGCGACGGGCGATGGCGGTGGCCTTCTCGATGTCGTTTGCGGCACCGGTGGTGGGGTCGGCGAAGATCAGCTCCTCGGCGGTCCGGCCACCGAGCAGCATGGCGAGCTGATCCACGAGCTCTGAGCGACGAACCAGGTACTTGTCGTGGGTGGGGAGCGCCAGGGTGTGGCCCAATGACCGACCGCGGGCCACGATCGTGACCTTGTGGACCGGGTCCGAATTGGGAAGGGCATAGCCGACCAGTGCGTGACCGGTCTCGTGAAAGGCGATGAGCCGTTTCTCCTCGTCGGTCATGACCTTGGTCTTGCGCTCGGGGCCGGCGATCACCCGGTCGATGGCCTCTTCGAGCTCGAGCATCCCGATGTCCTTGCTGCGACGCCTCGTGGCGAGAAGGGCCGCCTCGTTGATGAGGTTGGCCAGATCGGCTCCGGTGAATCCCGGGGTTCGCCGCGCCAGCACCATGAGGTCGATCTCGTCATTGAGCGGCTTGCCCTTCGAATGGACCGCGAGGATGTCTCTGCGCCCCTCGACGTCGGGGGCGTCCACGACGATTTGTCGGTCGAAGCGCCCAGGGCGAAGCAGGGCAGGGTCGAGGATGTCAGGACGGTTGGTCGCCGCCATCACGATGACACCGCTGTTCCCCTCGAAGCCGTCGAGCTCCACCAGAAGCTGGTTCAGAGTCTGCTCACGCTCGTCGTGCCCCCCACCGAGACCGGCGCCGCGATGACGGCCGACGGCGTCGATCTCGTCGATGAAGACAATGGCCGGGGCGGTCTGCTTGGCCTGGTCGAAGAGGTCACGGACACGGGAGGCTCCGACGCCGACGAACATCTCCACGAAATCCGAGCCCGATATGGAGAGGAATGGGACCCCGGCCTCGCCGGCCACCGCTTTGGCGAGGAGCGTCTTGCCGGTGCCCGGAGGGCCGAACAGAAGGACGCCACGGGGGATCTTTGCCCCCATCTGGCGGTACCTGTCCGGGTTCTGGAGGAAGTCCTTGATCTCCTCGAGCTCCTCCTTGGCCTCGACGAGCCCGGCGACGTCGTCGAATCCGATCTTTGGCTGTTCCTTGCCGACGAGCTTGGCCCGGGACTTGCCGAACTGCATGACCCGATTCCCGCCGCCCTGCATCTGCATGAAGATGAAAACCATGAAGCCGAGCAGGAAAAGCCATGGGAGGAAGCTGACCAGCACTTCCCAGAATCCGGGTGGCTGCGGGTCCGAGCTGAATGGCGTGCCCGACTCCCGTATCACTGTGACGAGATCGCCTTCGGCCCCCTCGGGGTAGCTGGAGACGTCGTCAAAGGCATCTGCTGGCAGCGTCGAGTCGGCGAGACGGCCCTGGAGCTCGTTGGATCGAGCCAGCATCTCCACCTTCTCGTAGTCGCCGGCCTCGACGTTGTCGATGAACTGAGAGAGCTCGACGACCTCGGGGCCCTGGACCTGGTCGAACCACCACTGGGCGAGGATGGCCAGCATGATGATGGACAGCCCGTAGACGACGAGCGTGCGCAGGGTTCGGTTCACTGAGACCTCAAGACAAACTCCGGGAAAGACTCCGAGGCGTCAATGCTACGGGAAACGCTTGGATAGTCGAACCCTTCCTGGCGACGCGCATAATGGTTCAGGCTTCGGCACCCATGACACCGACATAGGGCAGGTTGCGGTACTTGCCCGCGTAGTCGAGGCCGTAACCGACTACGAACTCGGGACCGATCGGGAAGCCGATGTACTTGACCTCGAGTGGAACCCGCTGGATGCCTTCCTTGAGGAGGAGCGCTGCGATCTCCAGGGAAGCCGGCTTGCGCACGTTGAGACTCTTCATCAGATAGTTCAAGGTCAGACCCGAATCGATGATGTCCTCCACTATCAGAACGTGACGTCCCTCGATCTCCTCGTCCAAGTCTTTCAGGATGCGGACGACACCGGAGGTCTGGGTCGACGCCCCGTAGGAAGACACAGCCATGAAATCGAACTCCACGGGCAGATCGATATGGCGGGCGAGGTCCGCCATGACCATGAACGCCCCCCGGAGGACGCCGACGAGCAACACATCCTTCCCCTTGTAATCCGCCGTGATCTGCCGGCCGAGGTCGGCGAGCTTGCTGTCGATCTCCTCGGCGGTGATCAGGGGCTTGATGTCCATCCACTTTCCTCTCTGGCGAACACGGAAAGGTAGCCGCTGGCCCCGGGCTCATACCACGCCACGGGAAGCCGCCGCTCCCCCGGCAACCAGGCCGTTTCCTCGTTGGCGGTGACCACGAGCCGCCCGGCGTCGTCCACGCGGGCCGCCAGCGTCACGTCGTGAGGGAAGACGGCCGACCAGAGGCCGATTGGCGCCACACGGCATGCTCGATCGACGCGATCGACAACGATGCGAAACGGGCCGACCGCGTTCGCGCCAACTTCCAGGTCGACTCGGGTCTGGGACGACGGGGACCGCGCGACGGGACGAAAGACGAGCATCGGGCCTTCATAGGCAACTACCAGACCTCCACCCAGGACGACGGATGGTCGTCCACGCCGGGCAACTGCCCAGACGGCCTCCATCTCGTCGGCGGTCCCACCGTACGGTGGCCGCACCCGGCTCAGGCATCGTCTCAGGGCACGGTCCGCCACGGGTCGGGGGACGGCGAACAGCGCTCCAAGAGGGAGGGACAATGAGGCCCCGGCATCGACGACCGGGACCGAGGCGGCCTCATGTTGGAGGTAGGTCTCATCAGAGCGCACCAGGTCCGCAGATCTGGCCAGCGACTCGACCAGCCTCGGGTTGAACCTGGCGGCCAGCTCTGGGATGACCTCCAGCCTCAACGCGTTCCGGCGCAGTCCGGGATCGAGATTGGACGGATCGTCGTGGAAAGGAAGGCCGGCCAGGCCCGCCAACTCCCTCGTGTCGGAGCGTGTCACCGCGAGCATGGGTCGGACCACAGATCCGGTACGCGGCGGGATGCCGGCCAGACCGTTGGGGCCGGCCCCTCTGAGAAGGCCCATCAGGACGGTCTCGGCCTGGTCATCGAGAGTGTGCGCGGTCAGCAAAGTCTCCCCCGTTTGCAACGCCCCTGAGAGAGCGGCATACCTCGCCTTCCGTGCCTGGCCTTCCATCGAAGGCCCCGACGGGATCTCGATCCGCTCCACATCCAGCCCAATCCCGACCACCGCCGCCACAGAGTGAGCCGCCTCCGCCAATCGATCAGATGCGGGCAGACGATGATCGACATGGACGGCCCTCACGTCGCGACCCAGCCGGCGAATCAGATATGCGAGGGTGGCCGAGTCGGCGCCGCCGGACAGGGCCACGACGAGATCCCCATCGGGAAGCCGGAGGAGCTCTGTCGACCTCCCCCTCAGCTCCTTCAGGCGACGCGTCTCAACCATCGCTCGGGACTCTCGATCTCCTCCAGGGTGGGCAGGCTCCCGGCACCTCTGAAGGCCAAACCGACGGTATCCCAGCCGGCCTCACGCTCGACGGCCTGGATGAAGCGCTCCCCCATCCGGTACTGGTTCATCTTCATCTCCATCCCTGTGAGCCTGAAGAACGCCGCGGTTCGTTTGTCTTTCCGTCGTGCCTTCAAGACGTTGCTCATCCGCTCCTGAGTTCGCAGATGCTGCGAGCCGAGGCGGTCCATCACCACATGGCCGTGACCTTCGAGCAGCGACATCAACGCCTGGACCTTATCGATCACCACCGTTTGCTCGGAGGAGGCAAACAACCCGAGCAGCCCTCGCTCGTCGATGATCGGTGTTCCTTCTCCGCGACGACGGGTGACCTCGTCGATGATCCGATTCATTCGCCCCGGCTCGGGACGGGAGTGCTCGACCAAGTCGGTGACCAGGCTCATGAAGTACCCGCGAAGCCAGGGGACACCCTGGAACTGGGCGCGGTGCGTCAACTCGTGAAGGGTGACCCAGAACCTGAATTCTTCCGGGCGGAACTGATGGGCGCGCTCCAGCTGAATGATGTTCGGACCGACGAAGGCGACCACGTCGGCATCCTCGCCGGTCGGGAGGACCAACTCGTATTGGCCGAGCACGCGGCGAGCGATGACTCCGAGGACTGCTGTGAGCTCGGCCTGGACCAGCCGATTGGCAAAGGTTGCAACACCCCGAGCCCCTGGACCTGCGGCCTCCATCTTCTCGGTGAGCTGGCGCTGGAGCGGCTTCATCAGATGGCTGAAACTGGCAACGTTTCTTTCGATCCACTCCTCCCGCCCGATGACGATGGTGGTCGGGTCACCCGGGAGGTCGAGCCCGGTGGCCGCCGGGACGAGATCTGAGACCTGCTCGGTGATGCGGGTCATGTCCGCCTCGAGCGCTGATCGATGGTAGGTCTCGGCCAGGGGGTAGGTCCCTGCGATCCTTCCGGCGAGACGGCCCGATCCGGGCCGGCTGGAAGTCACTCTTTGACGATTCGGTACCGCTTGCGAACGACCCTGGTGAAGTACTGGATCGTGGTCATGACGATGACCAGTACCGCAAGGACGATCCCCGTCGGGATCATGTATCGGTAGGTCCAGTCGGGAAGGGTCTCGGTCGGCTCGGGAGTGGTCATCGGCACCGGCCGGCTCGATGCCCGAAGTGGGAGCAGGCTCCTCGGCCACGGTGGTCGAGGTCTGTTCCTCGGTCCCCTCGGTCGCCAGAGCGGGTGCAACGAAGAATGATGCATAGGCGGCAACGAGGACGACGAGTGTCGCGATGCGGCTGAATCGCTTCATCTGACGCGCAGACTAGTGCTGCACTAGGGAGACGCCGCCTCACGGGCGATTGCGTCGCGCAACCGTTCCAGGAACTCGGCCGGGACCTCCTCGGCAAGGCGCTCTCTCACCACGATCTGGAGCCGAGCTTCGAAATCGAAGCTGCGCAGGCATCCCGAACAGTCTTCGAGGTGGGCGCGAATCACCTCCGATGTGGTGGTTTCGATCTCCCTGTCGAGATACTGATACAGATTGGTCAGTGCGTCATCGCACTCATGGCCACTCATGGTCGCTCCGCGCCTTCAGGCACAAGGCCTCTCTTGACTGCGTATTCCCACAACGATTTCTGCATCGCCTTTCTTCCCCGGTGGAGCCGCGACATGACGGTACCGATCGGGATGTCGAGGATGTCGGAGATCTCCTTGTAGGAGAAACCCTCGAGGTCGGCGAGCAAAACCGGGAGCCGGAAGTTCTCGGGCAGATCCTCGACTGCCTTCTTGATGTCAGACTCGACCAGCCCGTCCAGCACCCGGTCTTCGGTGGTACGAGCGGCCTCCGCCGATTCCTCGGACCCGATGTTCCGGTAGAGGTAGAGGTCCTCGACCGAGCCAAGGTCGACCTCGGAAGGCCGCCGCGAGTCCTTGCGGTACTTGTTGATGTAAGTGTTGGTGAGGATCCGGTAGAGCCACGCCTTGAGGTTGGTCCCCTCCTCGAAGGTGTGATATGCCCGGTAGGCCTTGAGAAATGTCTCCTGGACCAGATCCTCGGCATCGGCCGGGTTACGCGTCATGCGCATGGCAGCGCTGTACAGCTGCCGCGCGTACTGCATGGCATCGCGTTCGAAGTTGGCCTGGTCCGCCATCTGAGGAGCGACGGTACAGGGTGCAGATGGAAAGCCCTAAGCCGGTCGGCATCGCCGGAGACTCACGCTGCGCTGGAGCCGGAGAGGGGAGTCGAACCCCTGGCCTACGCATTACGAGTGCGTTGCTCTACCACTGAGCTACTCCGGCGGAACGCCAAATGGTAAAGGGTGAGGCGCGGCTGATCCAGACGATCTGGTGAATCCAAGGGAACCGATCAGCCTTTGGAAGTCCAGACCGCGGACAGAAGTCAGGTCTCGGAGCCGAGACCGGCAAAGAGGTTCGCCAGCACGAGTTCGCGTCGAAGATTGGCCTGGATGTCGACGACAGCGTCGAGGATCTTCTCCGCCGAGGCCACCGCCTTGCGCGGGCTCACATCGGTGAATGACCCCAGCGGCAGGTCGCTGTTGCGAACCGGCCCGCCCATCTGCAACGAGGCGGAGTCGGTGTACCACGAGGCGAGGATCTCGAGCCCGTTGACCAGCAAGGATTGCTCGGCGCGCCGTCTGGCCCTTTGCTCCCTTTCCTTGGTCATGTCTTCGGAGACCGACTGGGCGACCAGCGGAGCGATCTCGGACAGAACGTCGGAGGCCAGCCTCTGACCGTCTCCCGGATGGGGCGTCACCTGTCCAGGTATCGCCAACCAAAGATCGCGGAACCGGGAAACCTCGGGCCGATCCATCAATGCCAGAGCCAGGCCGGGCCGGCCACCGGAGACGACCGCCACCCCCTCGGCCGCGGCGTCATCCAGTCCCCGGGCCTCGAGTGCCTTCACCATGGTTCCCAGGGGGACTCTGCCGACGTGGATGGTCCGACATCGGGAGGCCACCGTGGCGGGGAAGTCGTCCTCGGACTCCGCCACCAGGAGGAAGACCACCGATGCCGTCGGCTCCTCCAGCGTCTTGAGCAGGGCGTTGGCCGCTTGCTCGGTCATCGTCCCCGCCTCGGGGAAAAGGAATATCGACCGGTCCGACTCGACCGGGCGCAGTGACGCCCGGGTGACCACATCCCGGGCCTGGTCGACGCCGAGACTGGTCGCCCCCTCCGGCTCGACGACAGTCACATCGGGGTGGACTCCACCGCGCACCAACCGGCATGACCGGCATTCCACCTCGTGCTCGCCACTCTCTGCGCACAGCAGAGCCGCGGCGAATCGGACCGCGAGAGTCCCCTTGCCTACCGAGTCGGGCCCGGTGAACAGGTATGCCTGGGCAGGCGCGGCCAGCTCCCGACGCAATAGGTCGACCACCCGCTCGTGACCGATCACTCCATCGAAGGAATCGCTCATCCGCCCAACACCTTCATGATCCGATCAACCAACTCCTCCACCGACCCGGATCCATCCAGAAGCACAACACGCCCGGGCTCGGCCACGGCGAGGTCTCGATATGCCGCGCTCACCTCCTTCTGGAAGGCCACACTCTCGCTTCCAATGCGATCCGGTCGCCCCTGACGCCGCAGTGCCTCTCCCGCGTCGATGTCGATCACGAACACCCGGCCCGGCTCCACACCCTCGAGCCCGATCTCGTTGATCTCACGCACTTGCTCCTCGCCAAGCCCGCGGGCCCGTCCCTGATAGGCGATCGATGAGTAGTAAGTGCGATCGCTGATCACCCAGGCGCCTCGCTGCAGAGCCGGCGCGACCACATCCCGAGCGAGTTGAGCTCGTTGTGCTGCAAAGAGGAACACCTCTGCCCAGCGATCCACCTGTTCTGAGTCGAGAACGAGCTTGCGAACTGTCTCTCCGAGCGGAGTCCCACCGGGCTCACGCACCTCGACAACCTCATCCCCCAATGCGCGAAGCCTGGTGGCCAGGACGGCCGACAAAGTCGTCTTGCCGCTGCCATCACCGCCCTCGAGCGCAATATATCGGTGGTTACGGGGCGTTTCACCTGTCACTGTGATGGACGGTAACGGTCTCCCGGGACACGAGTCGTATTGACATCAGGCGGTCAAATGCAGTCAACTCTCCCCACCCATGCCTAAGAGCCTCGTAATCGTCGAGTCCCCGACGAAGGCTCGAACCATCTCCGGTTTCCTCGGTCCGGATGTGGCCGTCGAGTCTTCGATGGGGCACATCCGCGACCTTCCGCGGTCGGCCGCCGAGATCCCGGCCAGCGCCAAGGGCAAGGATTGGGCCCGCCTCGGAGTCGACGTCGACAACGACTTCGAGCCGCTGTACGTGGTGCCCAAGGAGCGGAAGGAACGGGTCAAGAAGCTCAAGGAGATGCTGGCCGGGGTCGACCAGCTCTACCTGGCAACGGACGAGGACCGAGAGGGCGAGTCCATCGCCTGGCATCTTGCCGAAGCCCTCAAGCCCAAGGTGCCGGTTCATCGAATGGTGTTCCACGAGATCACACAACATGCGATCGAAGACGCCTTCGCCAACCCACGGGATCTCGACCTGCGTTTGGTCCAGGCGCAGGAAGCGCGCCGGATCCTCGACCGGCTCTACGGATATGAGGTGTCCCCGGTCCTGTGGCGCAAGGTCCAGCAGGGCCTCTCCGCAGGGCGAGTGCAGAGCGTCGCGGTCCGTATCGTCGTCGAACGTGAACGTGAACGAATGGCGTTCACCTCGGCCGACTACTGGAGCGTCGAAGGCACATTCGCCCCCGTCGACGACCTGAAAAGGACCTTCGAGGCAACTCTCCTCCAGGTGGACGAGGCGCGGGTGGCTACTGGCAAGGAGTTCGGCGCAGACGGGCAGCCAAAGTCGGGAACTCTCGTGTTGGACCAGGCCCTGGCGACGGCACTTGCGGAAGGCCTCCTCGACTCTCGATTCGAGGTGCGGTCGGTCGAGGAGAAGCCGTACAAGCGGTCACCCTATCCGCCGTTTCGGACCTCGACGCTGCAGCAGGAGGCCGCCCGGAAGCTCCGTTTCTCGTCGTCACGAACCATGTCGGTGGCCCAGCGTCTCTATGAGAACGGGTACATAACGTATATGCGGACGGACTCGACTTCGTTGGCCGACACCGCTGTTGCCTCGGCTCGGGCTCAGATCACCAAGCTCTATGGGCAGGAATATCTCTCACCCAAGCCGCGCACGTTCGCTTCGAAGGTGAAGGGCGCCCAGGAGGCGCACGAAGCGATCCGGCCGGCCGGAGACGACCAATTCCAGACTCCGGAGCAGGTGGCCACACTCGTCGGCCCGGATGAGGGTCGGCTCTACGATCTCATCTGGAAGCGGACCATCGCATCGCAAATGGCTGATGCAGTGGGCTTCACCGTGTCGGCTCGCCTCGGGGCGCGGTCGACCGATGGGCGCGAGGCAGTGTTCAGCACCAGCGGTCGAACCATCACGTTTCCCGGCTTCCTCCGTGTCTATGTGCAGGGATCAGACGACCCGGAGTCCGAGCCGGATGACAAGGAGAAGGTCCTGCCCAAACTGGCCACGGGAGACGCTCTCGCCGTGCAGCGTCTGGAGCCGACCGGGCACGAGACCAGGCCACCGGCCAGGTACACCGAGGCCTCGCTGGTTCAACGTCTCGAGGAGCTGGGTGTGGGGCGGCCGTCCACATACGCCTCGATAATGACCACGATTCAGGACCGCGGCTATGTGTGGAAGAAGGGCACGGCACTGGTCCCGAGCTTCGTCGCCTTCGGCGTCGTTGGGCTTCTCGAGAAGCATTTCCCCCAACTCGTCGATTACAGCTTCACGGCGTCGATGGAGGACGACCTCGACCGGATTGCCGCCGGGGAGGAGGAGTCGGTCCCGTGGCTCACTCATTTCTATTTCGGCGACGACGGCCTGAAGCACAAGGTGGCGACCCGTCTCGATGAGATCGACCCACGCGCCGTGGGCTCGATCCCGATCGGCGTCGACGAGGCGAGCAACGAGGTCGTGGCCAGGATCGGGCGCTACGGCCCGTATGTGGAGATCGGAGAGGAACGGGCATCGATCCCCGACGATCTGGCGCCTGACGAGCTGACCGTGGAGAAGGCCCTCGAGTTGGTGCAGTCTCAGAACGTCGGGCGACAAGATCTTCGGTACCGACCCCGAATCCGGGCTGACCGTGTACGGCAAGACCGGTCGGTTCGGTCCCTACATCCAGCTCGGCGAGACCGAGGAGGGAAGCAAGACCAGGCCGAAGCGCGCCTCACTGTTCAAGACCATGACCATGGACGAGCTCTCCATGGACACGGCGTTACAACTCCTCGCCCTGCCCCGCACCGTCGGCCCCGACCCTGAGGGCGTCGACATCGTCGCCCTCAACGGGCGATACGGGCCCTACATCCAGCGAGGGTCCGACCGGCGCAGCCTCGAGAGTGAGGAACAGCTATTCACCCTCACCGTCGACGAGGCTCTCGCCCTCCTCGCCGAGCCACCGCGCCGGAGAGGTCAGGCCGCGGCCGGCCCGTTGAAGGAGCTTGGCCCCGACCCGGTCAGCGGGAAACCGGTGACGGTCAGAAACGGGCGCTTACGGCCCGTACGTGACCGATGGCGAGGTCAATGCCTCATTGCGCCAGGGCGACTCCCCAGAGACCATCGGCATCGAGCGGGCAGCGGAGCTGCTGGCGGCACGACGGGAACGGGTAGGGAAATAGCGGCGACCGGACCGCCGCCTCATTTCACGACGGTGAACACCGGGCGAGAGGCCGGGCGCAATCCCATCCGGGAGATATCGGTCCCAGAGTGGCCATCGGAGGGACGGTGGGTGTCGACGCCGAACCCGACGCTCCGGAGGCGATCTGCGATATCAGGGCCGTACATCCTGACGTGATCTCGCTGTCCGAACACACGAAGCCTCTCATCGGGATCGATAACCGTGGGATCTTCGAATGTGACGTCCCCCTTTATGGGGACGACGACCAACGCCCAGCCATCGGAGGCGAGGATGCGGTGAAGCTCGTGCATCGCCCGTCGGTCGTCAGGCACGTGCTCGAGGACATGGCTGCAGATGATCACGTCGAACGACTCGTCCGGGAAGTGGATGTCGGTCACATCCAGTCGTAGATCGACGTCTTCTCGTTCGAGATCCGCGGTCCGATAGCCGGCGCCCAGACGCTGGCGGAGTAGAGGCTCGAGGCAGCGCTCCGGGGCGAAATGCAAGACATGCTTGGCGCGGCCGTCGAAGAGATCGGTGTCGTCGTTCAACAGGAGCCACACAAACCGATGGCGCTCCAGCGATCCACAGTGGATGCATTGGGCTTCGGGACGGGGCGGATTCCCGTAAGGGCGGAAGCGTCGGGATGAGCGGGTGCATACCGGGCACCACCTCCCTTTCCCGCGATAAGGGATGGTCTTCAGCACAGCCCTGCCCCGTCGCAGGAGGGACTTGGGCGACATTGGTCAGAGGATTGTTGCGGCCAGCTCGGCCAGCGGGGAGCGCACCGTCTTTTCCAGCGTGACGTGCCCGAACAACGAAGAGCCCTTGAACTTCTCGATGAGGGCAGCCATCCCCCCGAAAGGCGAGATGTAGGGGTTGTCCACCTGGGTCAGGTCACCGCAGAACACCACCTTGGAGTCACGCGACATCCGGGTCAGGATCACTTTGAGGGTGGGCAGCTCCAGGTTCTGCGCTTCGTCGATGATGACGAACTCGCCCGTGATGGAGCGACCCCGAAGATAGGTCACCGCCGCCATCTCCAACTCACCGCGATCGATCAGCTCCTCGATCGGCGTGCTTGGCGCCGTCGGCCCCGGCGTCGGAGAAGAGGGCGAACAGGTTGTCATGCACCGCGGCCATCCATGGCGCCAGCTTCTCGTTGAGATCTCCGGGCAAGTAGCCGACCTCCTGGCGACCCACTGCCACCAGGGGGCGATAGACCGACACCCTCCGGTATCTCCCTTGTTCGATGACCTGTTCGAGGGCAGCGGCCAGGGCGAGAAAGGTCTTCCCGGTGCCCGCCATGCCCATCAGCGAAACGGCAGGGATGTCCGGATCGAGCAGTTGATGCAACGCCACGGTCTGCCGGACGTTCTTCGGTTCCACACCGAACGCCCGCACATGGGTGGGGACCCGCTCCACCACGACCGTTGGCTCGGCCTGGATCACGCGGGCCAGGGCCGAGCGCGACGCGCCGGAACGGAGCAGCACGAACTGATTGACCATGGCCTCGATCTCATCGAGGGTGATCTTTCCCTCGTCGAACAGCCGATCGATGGTGTCCCCGTCGGTGGCATGCTCGACGAGACCCGACTGGAGCTGTTCCACCGGCACTGTGTCGGCTCGGTAGTCCTGAACCGGGACTCCGAGCTGTGCACCCTTGATGCGCAGGGATGCGTCCTTGGTGACCAACACCGCCGGCGACTGCTCATGCAGGTTCAAGCAGGTGGCGAGGATCCGGTGATCCGGAGTATCGGGATCGAGCACCGCCGGCAGACGCTCAGAGACCACCCCGTTGAGCTCGATCCTGAGCGTGCCGCCCCCGGGCAGCGCGACCGCCTCTCGCAGTCCGCCGGTCCGGGACGCCCCCAACTCTTCGAGCAGCCGGATAGCAGCTCTGGCGTTGCCGCCAACTTCGTCCATGCGGGTCTTCTTCCGATCCAGCTCCTCGACGACGACGAGGGGCAGTACGACGTCGTGTTCATCGAATCTGAGCGGGGACTGGGGATCGGCGAGGAGCACGCAGGTGTCCAGGACGTAGGTGGCGACCTGGTCGGTTTGTGTTGAGGTCATCGCCAAGGACCACAGCTTCCCGCCCCGCGCGGTGAATTACAAGGATCGACGCTGAACCTGGCTCAGACGTTGACCTTGAACACAGGGAAAAGCGCCGACTTCGCCGCGAAGTCGGCCGTGGTGGGATTCTCCGGCACGTCCATGTAGGGACGGGCGAAGCCCTCCCGTTCGTAGTAGGCGGCGGCTGCCGACGCCGCCGTGGGGCCCGTCATCTCTTCGAGGCGGACCTGACGCTCGTTCGATCCGTGACGCAGGGTGACGACGGGGTTGGCCCGGACATTGTGTACCCATGACACCTCGCCGTAGGGCGAGACCACGTACTCGGCGCCATCGAGCACGAGCGGGCTGACCGGCACTTCACGCTTTTGGCCGCTCTTCTGCCCAGTCGTCGTCATGAGCTGGGTCTTTCCCATTCCCCGCCGGGCGGCCCACGACATGAGGCGATTCACGTTCCGGGTGACCTGGTATTCCTTGGCCATCGTCGGAAAGCTACCCGTTATCGTCGGCGAGCGAGCCACTCCAGGAAGTCGTCGATCGGCCGGGCATTGACAACTCGGTCGGTTGTCACCCACCCACGCTGGGCATAGGTGACTCCGTAACTCATCCGAACGAGGTCGCTCGTGTGATGCGAGTCGGTGTCGATGACGAAGTCGACACCACGTGCCATCGCCCGACGGGCCACCTCGGACGTGGCGTCGAGCCGATCGAGCGCTCCATTGATCTCGAGCGCCACCCCGGTCACTTTGAGTCCCTCGAGTATCACATCGATGTCCAACTCGACACCCGGACGGCGTCCCACGTACCGGCCGCTGAGATGACCGATGGCGTTCACCGCCGGGTCGTGGAGGGCGCCGAGGATCCGCGCCGTCTGACGATCTTGTGACAGATCGAAATGAGAATGGATCGAAGCGACGCAGTAGTCGAACTCGAGGCGGAAGTCGGCGTCATAGTCGAGGTCGCCGTCGGGGCCGATGTTGAGCTCGCAGCCGAAAAAGAGGCGAATGTCGGGGTATTTCCCCTGAAGATCACGGATGCGATCACGGTGCTCGAGCATCACGTCCCGGGGGGACCCATTGATGGCCAGGTCCTCACCGTGATCGGTGAACGCCACGTATTCATATCCCCGCGCGATCGCCGCTTCGATCATCTCCTCGAGCGTCGAGCGGCCATCCCCGGACCGGTCTGAGTGGTAGTGGAGATCACCCCTGATCTGGGAGAGATCGATCAGTGGGGGCAGCGAGCCGGCGGCCGCGGCCTCCACTTCGCCGGTGCCTTCACGCAATGGCGGGGGAACGACCTCCATCTCCAGCGCCCTGTACAAGTCTTCCTCGGTCTCCGAAGCGACCAGCTTCTCGTCCTCGAAGAGCCCGTACTCGCTGAGCAGCCAACCCCGATCGATCGCCCGCTGACGGAGCGCGATGTTGTGGGCCTTCGACCCGGTGAAGTAGAGAAGTGCTGAGCCGAGCTGACCGGGCCCGACGGTGCGGACATCTACCTGCATGCCCTCCCGGGTCAGGAACGAGGTCTTGGTCCCGCCGGACCCGATCACCTCCGTGGCCTCGGGGAGGCCGACGACGAACTCGGAGACGGCCGAGGGGTCGTTGGTGGCGACCACGATGTCGATGTCTCCGACGGTGTCCGAGAATCGACGGATCGAGCCGCACGGCACGGCGGCTTCGACTCCGTCGAGGGCGGCGATACGCGCTGCGAGTGATCTTGCCAGAGGCAGCGCCTCGACCAGTGGGGTCCGCCGATCTTTCCCGTGGAGACCAAGGCGCTCGATCGCTTTGCTGATCTTCTCCTCGGACGTCTTCCCCAGGCCGGGCAGCTCTCGCAGTTGCTCGGCGGCGATGGCCTGGCGGAGGCCTTCGATGTCCTCGACTCCCAGTTGTTCCCGGATGAGCTTGAGCGTCTTTGGGCCCAGACCAGGGATCTTCGTGAGCTCGACGAACGCAGGCGGGTACTTTTCGCGAAGGACGGCCAACTTGGCCACCGACCCTGTGGACATGTACTCCAGGATCTTGTCTGCCGTCGAACCGCCGACTCCCTTGATCTCCGTCAGCTCCTTCTTGCCCAGATCGCCTAACTCACCCTGATAGCCCTCGATCCCGTGCAGCGCGTTCTCGTAGGCCCGGACTCTGAATGCCTGGGGACTGCCCTCATCCAGGGCGGTGAGCTTGGCCAGTTCGGCCAACATGCGGAGGACTTCGAGACGAGTTGCCACGAGACGCGAGCCTAGATCCGGCCTCAGTCGTCGACTATGACGGCGATAGACCCGTCGGTGAGAGCGAGGAGGGTTTGCGGAGACAGCTCCAGTTGGAGCCCTCGCTGTCCTCCAGACACAGCAATCGTCTCGTGGTCCCTCGCCGAGGAGTCGAGGACGAGCCGATGCCTCTTGCGCTGTCCGAACGGACTGATCCCACCGGTCACGTAGCCGGTCTCTCGCTCGGCGATTGCGGGCGACACGAGCGAGCAGTGCTTGGCACCGACGGCACGCGCCAGCTTCCTCGTCGACAAACGTCGATCGACCGGGATCACGGCGATCACGGGCTCACCGTCCACCTCAGCAACCAGGGTCTTGAAAACCCGGGCAGGTCCCATCCCGATGGCGGCTGCGACAGCCTCCCCGTAGCCGGCCCCCACCTTCTCGGCGACGTCGTAACGATGGACCTGGTAGATCGCGCCGGCGTCGTCGAGAACAACGGTGGCCCTGGTACTTCCTGCCATTTCACCAACGCTCGACGAGATGCTCGCGCCCTGGCGGTGGGTCATAGGATTCGGGCCAGAAATCTGTGATCGAGGTGATGAGTCCTTCTGAGAAGGTGAAGAAGGCAATTCCGTCGGCTGGCTCCGAGCCCTCGACCTCCCACCCGAACCAGGCGACCCCGTTACGGGCGTCGGCGATGGACACCTTGAGACGGAGGTGCCAATCGCCGGGATACTCCTTATTGAACTGGAGGTACCGGTCACGTCCCCTGATTCGCTCCCTCGACTGTGGGATCTCATAGACGACATCCGGATGGAGCAGGGCGGCCCAAGCCTCCCAGTCACGAGCTTCCAGCGCCTCGATGAAACGGTTGACCCGCTGCAGGTCTGACACAGCCGCGCGAACCTAACGAATTGCGCGGCTCACCTGCCCAGCCAGGCTCGGGGCTCGAACTCTGCTCGTGCCGTCTTTCCCACCAGGACCTCTCCAAAAATCGGTACTTCGGCCTTCAACGCAACGGTGACCGCCACCACCCGCGACCGAAGCGTGGGGTCGACGCGGCACCAGCAGCTCACCACCCGCGCCCCGTTGCGGGACGCGTACTCCGCCGCGAGGTCGTCCGGATCCGCGGCGCCGGCAGGCGGATAAGTGGCAACCGCGGCGGCGAGAGCGGCTGCCTCCGCAGCCGTTGCCGCCTTCTCACGAGCGTCGAACAGGACGCCCAATGCGGTCGTGGCAACACCGACGGCGGCGACCAGGGCGCAGAGACCGATCATCAGGATGGTCCCAGCGCCCCGCTCGCCCATCATCTCTCGGTTCGCATCGTCGCCCGAGCAGACAGATCGAGCCCGAGACTGCGTGGGAACGGCGAGCCGAGCACGTGACGCATGGAGACGGTGACAGTCGCCACCGCGCCGACCCTCGAGGGCCGCTCCACTGAGACGCGGGCCCGGTCACGCATCGCAGGGCTCAGAGCTGCGAGCACCGCCTCGACCGCCTTGGCCGGGTCAGGTGTCGTCGCCGCCACACGTGCCCCCTCCCGCACAGCACCCTGCAGTTCGATCCGTGCCCGGGCGACCCCTATCAGCTGGATCGACGCCACCAGTACCAGAATCGCAATGGGGAGCACGAGGAACAGCTCCACGGTCACCGAGCCGCGCTCCTCGCTCAGAATCGTCCTGCCACCCAGTCGATCACCTTTCCGAACAGGCTCCCCAGGAGACCTCCGCCGCTCCCCGACTGCAGCCATCTCAGAGCGATGACGGCCAACGCGGTGGCGGCGAGGATCACGAGGAAGTACTCGACCGTCCCCTGCCCGCGGTCGTCGCGGGTGCCAAGCCAGGTCAGCATTCGTGCCATTTCCTCTCCTTTCCCTCCGGTTTCCGACCGGCGCGGGGAGAAGTGCGGATCTCATGTCAACGGCCCGGACAGGTCCTCGAAGAGCCGGAGCATCGAAGGTGCGTAGAGAAGGAGAACGAGGCCGGGAAGGAGCAACAGGGTGATCGGGAGCATCAACCGCACAGGAAGCGAACGTGATCGGGCGATACGTCTCGCCTTCTCGGCGGCGATGTCTGCCTCGATCATCGACCGAACCGCGTCACCAAGGGCGGCGCCCGACTTCTGGGCTCGGGCAAGTTGAGAGAGGACTCCCTTCATCTCGCCAGTCACGACCAGCGCGGCCTGGCTGAGGCCCGAGATCGTGGCAACCCGGGCGGCGCGGGTCAGCTGGGGCTGGCCGGGAAATACCGTCGCGACTGTCTGGAGCGCTCCGAGCACCGAACGCCCCGACCGAAGCTCGACGAGGAGCACTATCAGGACGGGCCGGATGAGATTCGGCTGCTTCATGAGCCGATGCCGGAGTCGGAAGGCGGCATACACACAAACCGCAAAAGCGGCGCCGGGCGGCCCTGCCACCACCAGCCCGATCGAGCCCGACACCACGGCGCTCATCTGGCCCTACGGAGAATCAGCATTGACAGCGTGATGCCCGCGCAAACAAGACCGAACCCCACCAGAACTGCCGCTCGCTGGGCCGGTTGCCGGAGGAGGCCCTCGATACTGCCCCGTGTCAGGGCCCAAGCGATGGCGAGGATCGGAACGAGGAGCAGAACCGCACCCGTCGTCCGCGCCGGAGCAGTTGCGATCGACACCTCATGGGCAACCTCCACCTGCGCCATGGCCAGATCGCCGATCTCGTCGAACAATGCCGCCGGTGACCCGCCGAGCCCGTCGGCACGAGCCAAGAGCGTCCCGAGCTCGGGGCCGATCTCGCTGAACTCCGACTTCGCCGCCAGTGGCGATTTGGTTCATAGGCGCCCCTTGCCGGCAGCACCGGGAAATCTCGACAGCCCCCACTGAAGTCCGCGGCGGCCTCCACCGAGGCGCGGATTGTGGCGCCGGCCCGAAGCTCTCCCGACACGGCCTCGCAGAACCTGGTCGCACTCATGGAATGAACCGGTCTTGCCCGCCACCAGAGGGCAGTGATCACAACTGCCAGCGGAACCGGGGCCGCCACGGCCAGCGTGAGAATCGCGACACGCCGCCAATCGACCCCGGCAGCCAGAGCGAGCGCAATGAACACCCAGGTCACCGCCCCGCCTCGATACCCTCGCTTCCGACAATCGCCATGTCGGAGATGATCCGGTTGCCGTCGTGCCGTTCCATCTGCACCACGATGTCGACTGCGGCATGTAGCTGGCGGCGAACGGCCAATTCCGAGGTGTCACCGGCCGAAAGGGCGAGGGTCTCCAGCCTCCACAACGCCTCCTGTGGGCTGTTGGCATGGACGGTGGACATCGAGCCTCGGTGACCGGTATTGAGAGCCCAGATCAGGTCGAGAGCCTCCGGGCCTCGTACCTCACCAACGACGATCCGATCGGGGCGGAGGCGGAGCGCCGATCGCAACAGCTGGCGGATGGTGATCTCGCCCATCCCCTCCGGGTTCGCCGGATGGGCTTCGAGACGCACCCGGTGGCCCGGTATCTGCAGCTCGGCGGCATCTTCGATGGTCACCACCCTCTCCTCCGATGGGATGAGACCGGCCAGGAGATCGAGGAGCGTGGTCTTGCCGGTACCGGTGCCGCCCGAGACAATCACGGTTCGTTTCTCCATCACCGCCCTGGAGAGCACCGCTGCCTGTTCGCGCACTTGCAGTCCCGACCGTCACCAGTTCCTCGAGTGACCCGACTGCCTTGGTGAAGCGCCGGATAGCGACGATGGGATGGTCGACGGCGGCCGGAGGGATCACGACGTGGATCCGGCTCCCGTCGATCAAGCGGCCGTCCACCATCGGCGACGATCGATCCACTCGCAGGCCGAGCGGCGCAATGACACGCTCGACCGCGGCGTAGAGATCCGCTTCTCCGGCGAATCGTGCCTCCACACGTGTCAACTCGCCACCCCGGTCCACCCAGATGTCATCAGGCCCGTTGACCAGGATGTCGGTCACCGTCGGGTCCGCGAGCAGTGGCTCGAGTGGCCCGAGACCCAGGACCCGATCGGCGATGATCCCGGCCCACTCTGCGGCGCGACGGGGCGAGGCGATCGAGAGCAGGCGTTCCGCTTCAGCGCTCACTTCGGACCGGCGCAACGGAACCGATCCCGCCGCGATGTCTCCGATGACCCGGTCGATCACGCCCACGGCATCTCCCAGACTCTTTCCCAGGCCCGGACCCAGCGGGCCTGAACCGCCGACCTCCCCGAGAGAAGGCGTCGGACCAGAGACCCGCTCAGACGCGGAAGCACCGGGCCCGGACCGCTCGGCCTTGCTCCAGCCCCCATCGGCTGCCATACGGCAGGGCTGTCCTCGACGGGTCGGAGAAGACCAGGGAGAAGGGGCCTGACCGGGATCTTGGCGCCTGGCCACACCCCGGCCGAGCATCGGATCACCAGGGCGGGCCAACCCTGAGCCAGGGCGTCGACCAGGGGCGAGGCCTCGATGGGCTCGATTGGCCCGGACGACATGAGCGCCACGCCTGACCGCCCGGGGCTGAGCTCGGACGCGGACGGCCCATCCGCGGCTAGATCGGACAGGGTCCGTCCGCTGGCGAGCGTCAGATCGCCGCACATGTCGATGACCAGAGCGCTCCCCGCCGCCTGGGCCAGACCCAAGGCGGAGAGCAACGACAACACCGGGTCCGGAGATGTGACCGCGATTACGCCGAACCGGCCCGGAGATCTCCCCATCCCCACCATCCCACCGACCGTATAGGGCAGTACAAGCCCCTACAAGGTGGTTGGCCGCCAGCGAAAGCCGGCAGCACTCACTGCACCAATCAGGTCCGACGCGGAGAATTCACCATCCCCGAGGGCCTGGATGATCGTCATGTCGAGGACGAAGCCGCGGACGGCCCAGAGCGAGTCACGGTCGAGGTCTGCGATGAGTCTCCCGCCGTTCACCTGCTTGACCGCCTCGGTCACGATCCCAACCAGCAGACCTGGCACGGGAAGCTCCTCCGGCAAGAGCTCGCGATCCAGGGGCAGACCGTGGTGATCGACAACCACGATCGGAGTGGTCGTCGCCAAGCGGAGCAAGGTCTGAGAGGCGATCACCGGCGAAAAGTACCCTCGAGCCATGATCGATCGCGTAATGGTCGTTGTTGCCGCCGGGAGCAGCGTCAGATTTGGAGATGACAAGATGCTGCTGAACGTGGCAGGCAGGCCCCTTGTGGCTCACACCGTGGCCGCCGTGATCGACCACGTGGATCGCTGCATCCTCGTCTGCCGACCTGACCAGATCTCGGCTCTGACCGATCTCGGCATTGGTGCCGACCTGGTCGCAGGCGGCCCGAGTCGTACTGCCTCCGAACGGGCCGGCCTGGAGGCCATCGGCGAGCCGGCGGAGCTGGTCGGGATTCACGACGGGGCGCGCCCGATGGTCCCGGCCGACCTGATAGAGACGCTGTTCGAGACCGCTGCACGGGTCGGCGGGGCTATCCCGGTCCTGGCGGTGTCAGGCCCGATGGTGGGGAAGGTTGACCTGAGGCCCCGTCGAGGACGCATTCATCGCCCAAACGCCTCAGGTCTTCCGGGGCGAGCCACTCATGGTCGCCTACGCCGCAGCCGCCATCGCCGGATACGAGGCTCAGGACACTGCAGTCATCGCACGCAAGTTCGCTGAGATCGATATCGAGGCGGTGACCGGGGACCCCCGCAATCTGAAGGTAACGGTTCCCGCCGACTTCGACGTGGTCAGGGCCGCCCTAGAACCTTCTCGTAGCGAGCCTCGTTGACGTCAGCACCCCCTATGTTCTCGATACGGATCGGTTTCCCCGGCACCCATCCTTGACGTTCGTAGAAAGCCCGGGCCCGGACATTCCGGTCCAGAACCCAGAGCAGCGCCTGCCATTGGCCGTCGTCGAGCAGAGCCCGCTCCCCGGCGGCGAGGAGGGCGCGTCCCACCCCCTGGCCCCAACGATCGGGGTCCAGGTAGATCGCGTACACCTCGCCCCAGTCCTCATCCGTTGAAGGGCCTATCGCACAGAAGCCTGCAATCACTCCGTCGTCCTCGGCGACCAAAACGCGGCCCCTGGTCTGGCGAAGGATCCGACTCCAGCTCTCGGTTCGGCTCTCCAGATCCATCGAGTCGAGGAACGCCTGATCGATGAGACCCGCGTATGCCCGTTGCCAGCTGGCGACGTGGACTCGCGCCACGCCGAGGGAGTCGGAGGGGACGGCTTCACGTATCGTCTGTCGGTCGGTCTGCTCAGGGAACGTGGGACGGCTCCTCCCCGGATGGGGCCGGCTCGGAGTGGTCGGTCTGCTGGCTTTCTTCCGCTTCGTCTGTCTCCTCATCCCGGTCACGCCCACCCAGGACCCAGAAAGCCAGAGCCGATAGAGATGCCGCCCCGAGCGCTACGCCGAGCCAAAGCCACTGCTGGGTGCCGGCGCTCAGCTCCTCGCTCTCGGTGGTCGTCGTGTCCGAGGCCGAGCTCAGATCGACACCGAGATCGATGAGAGAGACCTGGTCCGACTCGGCGCCTGGGTCCCCGATCGCCTCGAACATCACGATGTAGTTGGCCGGCTTGACCTCGGTGGTGACTCCGTACGCCCCGTCGTCACGCTCGAGCATCGGAAGGGTGATCGTTTCCTCGTCGGGCAGGGCGAGATGTACGACAACCGAGTCGGCTGTGGTTTCCACCTCCACGCGAACGTCGACGATCATGGACTGGTCGGTCATGGATACCACGGATGCCGAGGCCGATCCGAAGCCGGCCCCCACCTCAACCGCGAAAAGGACAACGGCGGCCAGTCTGATCATCAGTCGCGATGGTACCTGTCACCCTGGGGAGGGACTCCTCGCCTCAATCCCATTGCCCTCGGCCCTCGAGTACCTCCTTGAGCACATCGGGACGGTCGGTGATGATCCCATCGACTCCGAGATCGAGCAGCTCGCCCATCTCGGATCGGCTGTTGACGGTCCAGACGTGCACCTGGAGACCGTGGGCATGGGCCGATTCGATCAACTTTCGGTCGATCACCCGAAGCCCCCTCGAATGGCGGGGAAGCTGAAGAGCCGACGCCTCGCCCGTGACTCCCCGCCCGACCCTCGATGCCACGAGCCAGGACCTGGCCAGGGTTGCCCCGGTGGAGGTGGCGACCCGGCCGCCCGAGGCCTCCCGGAACTCCTGGAGCCTCCGATCGGAAAAGGAGCCAACGATGAGCCGCTCGTGCAGACCGATGCGCTCGATCAATTCGTGCAATGGCCCCACCAGGTTTTCGGTCTTCAGATCGACGATGAAGGAGACCTCCGGATATGCGAGGACAGCCTCCTCGAGGGTGGGTACCTGGATCCCCCGGCCCCGGAAGACGCGGCCATCGACGCCCATGTGCCGGAAACCTGCGTCCAGTCCTGGAAAGCTCCTCGAAGGTGAACTCGGTGACGGCTCCCGCCCCGTCGGTGGTGCGGTCCACCGTGGGGTCGTGGAGACAGACCAGAACGCCATCACCGGTGACCCGCAGATCCGTCTCCAGGTGGCGATATCCCAGGCCGACAGCCCCGGAGAAGGCCTCCATCGTGTTCTCTGGCCAGAGGAGGCGGCTGCCCCGATGGGCGATGGCAACGGGTGGGCGCCAGAAGTCGAGGCTCATGCGGGGCAAAGTAATGGGCCCCGTCGGATGACGGGGCCCTTTGAATCCCGTTGAGGGCGCTTACTCGGCGACTCGGTCCTTCAGGCCCTTCGAGGCGGAGAAGTGGGCATACCTCTTCGCTGCGATCGTGATGGTCTCCCCGGTGGCCGGGTTGCGGCCCTGACGGGCAGAGCGATGCTTGGTGGCGAAATTGCCAAACCCGGTGATGTTCACTTTGCGGCCTGCATCGAGCTCCGCGGCGATGATTCCCTCGCCCGCCTTCGTGGAGAAGATGTAGTCGATGATCTCCGAGGCCTTGCCTTTGGAGATGTCCGCCTTGTCGGCGAGTTTGTCCGCCATCTCGGATTTGTTCACGGCCCCTCCTTGTGGGTCGACGTTCGGCACCGTGTATCTGGTGACGTCCGAGTAACCATAGGCGAAAAACCTGGCATTGCTTGGCTTTCCGGCCCGTTAGCCTTCGCCGCCCAGGAGGAGAATGAGCGTCGACTACGTCCTCGAGGATGATCTGGCCATCGTCACCCTCAATCGGCCTGACCGGTACAACGCCATCGATGCCTCTCTCGGCGAGGGGCTGATCCGAGCAGCCACCCGGGCCGGAGAAGAGGCGAGGGCCCTCGTGCTCACCGGGGCGGGCAAGGCGTTCTGCTCCGGTGCAGATCTCAACGATCTGATGGCGGACTATGTGAGCGGCGACGGGCCGGACCTTTCACGATTGCTCGAGGAGGTGTTCCACCCCGCTCTCCAAGCCCTGCTCGATTGCGAGGTGCCAGTCGTCGGGGCCATCAATGGAGTGGCGGCCGGAGCCGGGCTGGGCTTCGCCCTCGCATGCGACATTCGGGTGATGGCCGACGAAGCCTTTCTCACCTCGGCATTCACCGCCATCGGTCTGGTGCCCGATTCGGGGACAACGTGGTGGCTGTCGCACCATCTCGGAGTCTCCCGGGCACTCGAGATCGCCTTCACCAACCGGCGCATCGGGGCGAATGAGGCCCGTGAGCTGGGGCTTTGTGTCGATGTCGTGCCCGGTGATCAGCTGCTCGATCGAGCACGGTCGCTGGCGGGGCAGCTGGCGGACCTCGTCCCCGATTCCCTCGTCGCCACAAGGCGTCTCATCAGAGAGGCCTCCAGCGTCTCCCTCGAGGAAGCCTTGAAGGCTGAACAGAAAGAGCAGGGTCGTCTGGGCAAGACCCCCGAGCATCGGGAAGGCGTCATGGCCTTCATCGAGAAGAGAAAGCCTGACTTCCGGGCATGATCACCGGCGCCAGATCGTCAAGCGATCAATCGGGCTTTACCAGGTAGACCTCGACGGTCAGTGCTCCAGCCTCGCCCTTGCCGAAGGCAACTCCAATCTCATTGTTCAGCCAGGCGAGGTCGTCATTCCCGGTCTGGAAGGTCAGCAGCTCATGTGGCTCAGCGGATTGGTCGGGGTTGACGATTGAGATCCCGCGCCCTGCATAGGCGACCGTTTCCCGCTTGTCGCCAATGGTGGCATGGATGTCGAGATCCATGTTCCCATCGGAGCGAACGGTCACGTAATCGATGCCAGTCACTGGTCTCTCACCATCCCAATGGGGACCGGTGGCAGTGCCCTGGAACGGGAAGTCGATCCGCATCCCAGCCGGCGCGCTGCCGATGATCTTCCTGCCCATCTCGGCCTCGATCGTGCAGAACAACTCCAATGAAGGCATGCGCTCGTGCTCCTGGGTCGCGTAGGAGAACGCTAGTTCCGGGAGCGCCGCAGGAGCTCGACGACTTCGGCATCCGGAGTAGGAGTGAAGTCCCGGTACCAGGCGCCCACCGCCATGAACCTTCTCGGATGCTCGACAACGATCACACGATCGGCGACTCTTTCCATCACGGGGATGGTGTCTGCCGGTGCCACGGGGACCGCCAACCACACTGCGAGCGCCTCACGGGCTCGCAAGACGCGGATCGCGGCGATCGCCGTCGAGCCGGTGGCGAGGCCGTCGTCGACGACTAACACGGTGCGACCACCCGGATCGATGGCCGGGGCCGCCTCCCGGTACCGGGCCAGCCTCGACTCCAGCTCGGCCCTCTCCGACTCAGCCCGCTCGTCGAAGGTCTCCTCGTCGATCCCGACGGCGTCGATGATCTCTTCGTTCCTGATGACGACATCCCCCTCGGCAACGGCTCCCATCGCCAACTCGGGATGAAACGGCACGCCCACCTTGCGAACCGCCAGCACATCGAGCTCGCAGCCCAACGCCTCGGCGACTTCGAATCCGACCGGGACCCCTCCTCGGGGTAGAGCAGAGACAAGGGGTTGCGAAGGGTTGTCAGCGGCTACAGCCCGACCGAGGATCACCCCCGCCTCGCGGCGGTCGGCGAATCTCATGAGCTCAGCCGTATTGATCCACGTAACTCCGGAGCCAGGGCATGACCTGAGTGAGATACTCCTCGGCCTCCCCCATCGGCAGGGTCCGGGCCGCGTAGTTCATGAGCATTATCTGACGGGCGGCATGGAAGCCGTCCAATTGCTCCACGTCCTCGATGGGCCAGGGTGCGATCTCCTCGTATCCCTGACGGTAGGCCACCCTGATCTCGTCGCGCCGCTCACTGGTCCGTGACGAGTAGAGGCACACCGAGACATCCTGGCCCGGGGTGGCGATCATCACGTCCTCGAAGTCGAACGCGTGGAGCCGGGAACCGATCAAGTGGACGTTCCACTCGTGGAGATCGCCGTGTACGACGTGGGCGAGCCCCGTCGCCCAGGCGTCCTTGATGACCCGCTCAGACAGATCCGACGCCTCGCTGATTGTCCGACGACGATAGGAATCGAATAGATGGTCGAATCTCGAGCTTTCGATGACCACCGGATCGAGCTCGGGGTCGTAGTAGAAGATGCGGTCCCATCGTCTCATCCCTTCGGCGTTGGCGACCTGCCACGTGCGGCCGTGCTCCTGGAGCGAAGCACTGACTCGGCCCAGCAACCGATAACCAAAGCTGCCCGCCTCGTCGGCCAGTGGTGCGCCCGGAATCCAGCTGAATAGGACACACGGCCGGGTCTGGGCCGATCCAGGCTCCTTGGCATCGACGATCATGGTCCCGTATCCGGTCTTGATCGGCGTGACGATCTCCAGATCGGTGTCGTTGTTCAACGCAGCCAGCCAGGCAACCTCGTAGTCGATGTTGGACCGGGAGTTTGACCCCGGGTTCCCGACCCGGAGGACGCATTGAAATCCATCCGACGTGACCACCCGATACATCACATTGGAATGCGTGGCGAGATGGGCGAGTTCCCTGACCTGGAACGGATAATGCTCGAGCACTCTTTGGGCGAGGGGCAGCAAGCGTGCTGCCTCGTGGCTGATTCGATGAAGATCCATTCCCGCCCGGAGCCCTCCGCTCCCAAAAGGGGGGCACGTTTGCCCTCCACCAGACATTTTCGCCGATCCGGGCAACCGACACCACTGGTTCTATCGGCCCATTTGCGAGCGGTGGCTCAGATCCCTTTCAAAATGTCGTCCAGGGCCTCGACAAAACGCTTGTTCTCGTGCTGTGCTCCGATGGTCACCCTGACCCAGCCACCACCCATCGGGCGGACGATGACGCCTCGCCTCATAAAGCGGTCTGCGGCATCTTCCGCCGGGATCTCCAGCACAAAGTAGACGAAATTGGCCTGGCTCATCGTGTGGGGAAGGGACCTTTCCGCCAGCACGCCCAGCAGCTGATGGCGTGCCGCCTGATTTTCCCCGGCCCTACGCGTCAGCTCGCCCCGTTGGTTTAAGGAGGCCGCGGCCGCCACCTGAGCCACCTGGCTGACGGTGAACGGAGGCTGCGCCTTTCGCAACTCCCTGATCGTGGCCGCTGACCGATTCCGTAGCCCACCCGATGCGCCGCGAGGGCGAAGATCTTGGAGAACGTGCGCAGCACCAGGACATTCGGTCGACGCAGGGCATCGGGGATGGCGGTGGCATAGCTCTCGTCTGTCACGAAATCGTGATAAGCCTCGTCGATCACGATGAGCGCCGATTCGGGCACCGCATCGATGAAGGCCGTCATCTTCTCCGACGAGACAATCGTCCCTGTCGGATTGTTGGGGTTGCACAGGTAGACGACAGTCGTGTCATCACGTATCGCCCCGCTCATCGCATCGAGGTCGAGCAGGTGCATCTCGTCGAGCGGCACCTCGATTGGCTCGCTCATGGCCCAACGGGAGGCGATGCGGTACATCACGAACGACGGCCAGCCGTAAACGGCACTCTTCCCGGGGCCTCCCGTGGCGAGAGCGATGTGAGTGAGCAGGCCCACGCTCCCATTCCCGAACCAGAAGTTCTCTCCCGGAATGGCGTGGTACTCCGCCAGCGCGGCAGTCAGCGCACGCAGATCGTCGTCGGGGTAACGATTCGACTGGGCCAAGGCCATGGTCGCGGCCTCTACCACCCCGGGAAATGGCCCATCCGGGCTCTCGTTCGACGCCAGTTTGACTATCTCGTCCGGTGTCATGCCGATCTCGGAGGCAACCTCCTCGATCGATCGGCCGGGGACGTACGGGCTGAGAGCGGCGACGTCCGGCCGAAACGTTGGCATCGGGGGAAAGGTAATGGTGTCGGTGTCGGGTTGTTGCCGTTCGACCGAAAGTATGGTTTCGTCGGAATTGGAGACATCGATCCCAAGTGAGAACTCGATTACGGCACTCGAGGTGATCGATCGGCGGGGCCGCCTCGTCGGCGAGGACCCGGGACTCGACCCCGACCTCTATCAGCGGATGTATCGCCACATGGTCCTGTCCCGCGAGCTCGACCGGCGGATGCTCGCCCTCCAGCGTCAGGGTCGGATCGGTACTTACGCCATGCTCGAGGGACAGGAGGCGGTCCAGATCGGGTCGGCCTTGGCTCTCGACACCGATGACTTCGTGTTCCCCTCGTATCGGGAGCACGGCGTTCAAGTCACGCGCGGGCTGCCCATCGAAGTGCTACTCGCCTACTGGAAAGGCCTGCCGAATGCTCGTTGGGACATGGAGAAATACCGCACCGGGATCGTCTCGGTCCCGATCGCCAGCCAACTCCCCCATGCCGTCGGGTACTCCTATGTCACCAAGCTGAGGGGCCAAAGCACCGTCACCGCCGTGTACTTCGGCGACGGAGCCACTTCGGAGGTGGATTTTCACTCGGGCATGAACTTCGCCGGGGTCTGGAAGACACCCACCGTGTTCATCTGCGCCAACAACCTCTATGCGATCTCGGTGCCATACGAGAAGCAGACGGCCTCCGCGACCATCGCCCAGAAGGCCGGTGCGTACGGATTCGATGGGGTCCGGGTGGACGGGATGGACGTAGTGGCGGTCTATCTGGCGACTCGACAAGCCGTCGACAGGGCACGGAATGGCGATGGTCCGAGTCTGATCGAGGCGATGACCTACCGGTACGGCCCCCATGCCACCGCCGACGATCCCACCCTCTACCGATCAAGGGAAGAGGAGGAGTCGTGGCGCCAGCGAGACCCGATCGACAGACTGCGCCGGTTCCTCGAGGGACGTGGCGAGTGGGACGACGCCGTGGAGGAGAAGGTGACGATGGAGACTTCCGATCTGGTCGCCGCCGCCATCACCGAGATCGAAGCTCAGCCGCTTCCGGGAAGGGACGATGCCATCCGACACGGCTTTCACCGAATACCCGCCCATGTCGTGGAACAACTCCATGCGATGCAACGCTCTCATGCCGAGCCGCCCACACATTTCGACCCCGAGGAGATCTGGTCGATCGGGCGGGATGCCATCCCCCAAGGGTCGACCCGGTCGATGAACATGGCCGAGGCGATCAATGCGACCCTTCACCAGTCGATGGAGCGAGATCCGGGGGTCATCGTCCTCGGTGAGGACGTCGGACTGACTGGCGGGGTCTTCAGAGTGACCGAGGGCCTTCAGGAGAATTTTGGCGAGAGTCGGGTGATCGACACCCCACTGAACGAGTCGGGCATCGTCGGGGCCGCAGTCGGAATGGCGCTGGCCGGGGCCAGGCCCGTGGCCGAGATCCAATTCGACGGTTTCGTTTACCCGGCCTTCGATCAGATCGTCAGTCATCTGGGCAGATATCGGTTCCGCACACGGGGCAACTCGGAGGTGCCGGTAGTGGTGCGTTTCCCCAACGGAGCCGGCATTGGAGCCCACGAGCACCATTGCGACTCACCCGAGGCGTATTTCGTCCACGCGCCCGGCCTCGTCGTGATCTGCCCATCCACCCCGGTCGACGCCAAGGGCCTGCTCGCCTCGGCCCTCACCGGGCACGATCCGGTGATATTCCTCGAGCCCAAGGTCCTCTATCGGGCCGGTCGGGAGGAGGTGCCGGTCGAGCATTACACCCTCCCCATCGGTCGCGCCCGAGTTCGAAGGGAAGGCGCCGACATCACCTTGGTCACCTATGGAGGGATGGTGCCGGTCGCGCTCGAAGCCGCAGAGCGGCTCGAACATTCGGTCGAGGTGATCGACCTTCGCACCCTCTTCCCCTGGGATCGGGAGACCGTGCTCGACTCGGTGAGGAAGACGGGCCGACTCCTCCTGGTTCAGGAGCCGCAGCGATCTGCAGGTGTCGCCGCCGAGATCGCGGCCGTCGTCGCAGAAGAGGCGTTGTACGACCTCCAGGGGCCGATCGTGCGCGTCACTGGCTTCGATGTGCCGTGGCCTCAGTTCGCAATCGAGGCCCATGCCTTGATCGATGTCGACCGGGTTGTGTCGGGGATAACGGAGGCGATGACGGGGTGAGTGACAACGACGGAGTTGCGGTGTTTGGGTCTTCTCAGACCGAGCCCGGATCTGCCGAGTGGGAGAATGCACGTCGAGCAGGCGCCCGTATCGCCGAGGACGGGTACGCCGTCATCACCGGCGGGTATGGCGGGACCATGGAGGCGGTGTCGAGTGGGGCGGCGGGCGCCGGGGGCCACGTGATCGGTGTCACCGCGCCCGTCCTGTTTCCTGACCGGGCGACGGCGAACCCGTTCGTGCACGAGGTCATCGAGGCCTCGAGCCTGGCCAATCGGATCGACATCATGATGCAGCGATCGAGGGCGACACTGGCGTTGCCTGGATCGATCGGCACAGCCGCCGAGCTCCTGATCTCCTGGAACACCAATCACATTCTGCGCCGAACGGGTGCCAAGCCACGAGTCAGTGTGGCCGTCGGTTCGGGGTGGAAGGCACTGGCCAGGGCCCTGGTCGACATGAATGGCGCCCTCGAGGACGACGTGGTCTGGGTCGACACCGTGGATGAGGGCGTCGAACGGATCCTCGCCCGATTGTCTGACTAGTCATATCGAGCTTGCCTCTGAGGTGTCTTGACTTTCGGTCGGCGCGCGTGAGCCTCATGACCGCACATGACGCACCTCCGCTCCGACGTCGCCCCGACTGCACACCGCAAGTCGTCGTGCCGACGAGGTCTTCATCAGTATGGATCGCCGCGACATGTGGGTGCCGGGATCCTGCGCCAGGTGTGCCTCGCCTGTGGATCCGTGACCATCGTCCTCGGCGAACCGGCCTCGGTCGATGACGCGGTGGTCGCCGATCGCTTGGAGAGCTAGGGGTCCGCGGATCTAGAGTCCCCGCCGTGACACGACTCATTCGTGCGGCCGGGGGCGTCGTCTTTCGCAAGACTCCCAAAGGCAAGGTCCGGGTCCTGGTCGTTCACCGCCCCCAGTACGACGATTGGACCCCTCCCAAGGGCAAAGCCGACAAAGGTGAATCGCCGGAAGAAACAGCGATCCGCGAGGTCCTCGAAGAGACCGGCTATCGCTGTCGAATCGTCGCTCCACTGGGGCCCACTCGCTACCGAGTCCAAGGTGGTGTGAAAGAGGTGCACTGGTTTGGCATGAGGCCACTCCCTGACAGTCCTGGCTTCACCAAGAACTCCGAGGTCGATCAGGTGAAGTGGGTGTCACCTCGCAAGCTGGCGGACAAGCTCAGCTACGACCAGGACCGAGAGCTGATCCAGGGGACCGACTTCAAGAAGCTGGCTCAAACCGGGAACCTGTACCTGTACAGACACACCACCGCAGGTGAACGCTCGAGATGGAAGGGCCGAGATGAGGATCGTTCGCTCACCAAGAAGGGTTGGCGAGAGGCTGACGCCATTGCGGGTTATTTGGCCGGCGCCGGCATCGAAAGGATCTTCTCCAGCCCCTACGAGAGGTGTGTGCAATCAGTCAAGCCGTTGGCCAAGCTGATCAAAGCTCCAGTCGAGATATCGTCGCTGCTGGGCGAGGAGCCTGACATCGACGCCGCCTACGCGCTGATCGACGGCCTGGTGGGCACCAACGCCGTGGTCTGCTCTCACGGCGACGTCATACCCGCCCTGATCAACCGCATGATGTGGGCCGGGCTCACTCTCGATTCCCGGTTCTATTGCTCCAAGGGCTCCATTTGGGTCGTGGGGGTAGAAGAAGGGAAATTCACCAACGCCTACTACCGGCCGCCTCCTGAGGTCTGATCCGTCCAATCGGATGTCATGGATCCCGACCGGTTCCGCCGCGCTCTACACCGTGTCGACGAGGGCCTTGAGGAGGTCCCTGATCGAGACCACACCGAGCAAGGTCCCATCGTCATCCATCACCGGGAGATGGCGGTATCCCGATTCGGCCAGCCACGCAGCAGCATCCCAGACATCGAGGTCGGGATCGAAGGTATCGGGCTCATCACTCATGATCGACGAGACCATGGTCCCGGGATCGATCCCCTCGGCCACGGCCCGTCTGATGTCCCGCTCGGTGACGAGCCCCACGAGCTCCCGACCCTCGACCACCGCCAACGAGCCGAGGTCGGACCCCTCCATGGCGACTGCAGCCTCGACCACGGTCGTGTCTGGACCACACACATGGGGCGCGTTGCTGACGAGATCACCCAGACGCATCGGGTGTCACGTTAGAGGACCGCGGTTACCGCGGGTCAGACGAGGTCAGCTTCGCGGATGCCGAATGAGGGATGACGGAGGCGGCAGAGGGCCAACTTCTCCAGCTGGCGGATTCGCTCCCGGGTGAGGTTGAACTCGTCGCCGATCTCCTCCAGTGTCCGGGGGACACCGTCATAGAAGCCGTAGCGAAGGGCGAGGATCCTGCCCTCGCGCTCGGGCAGACGCTCGATGGAGACCCGCAGCGAATTTGCCACGTCCATCTCCTCGGTCATCTGCACCGGATCGGCGGCGTCTTCGTCCTCGATGAAGTCACCCAGCTGGGCCCCGTCCTCGCCTATCGGTTGCTCCAGTGAGACCGTGTCGGCCACGCTCAGGGCGAGCTCGACCTTGTCGGCGGTGACGCCGGCTTCCTCGGCGATCTCCTCGGGTCGGGGGTCCCGCCCCAGCTCGGCCTTCAGCGAGGCCTGGGCGGCGCGGACCGCGGCCAGGGTGTCGTGGAGATGCACCGGGATCCGCACCGTGCGGGATTTGTCGGCGATGGCACGGGTGATCGCCTGGCGGATCCACCAGGTCGCGTACGTCGAGAACTTGAAGCCCTTGCGCCAGTCGAACTTCTCGACAGCGCGGATGAGACCCAGATTGCCCTCTTGAATCAGATCGAGAAAGTCGATGCCCGAGGTGTTGGCATAGCGCCGCGCGTTGGCCACGACGAGCCGGAGGTTGGCGGTTAGAAAATCGTCTTTGGCCTGTGCACCACGTCGGGCGAACCGGCGAAGTTCCATTTCCTCGCGCTTGCCGCTGTACTCGCCCTTCTCCAGCTTCTCCGCAGCCTCTTCCCCTGCCTCGATCTTCTGCGCCAGCTCGACCTCCTGCTCGGCCGTGAGGAGGTCGTACTCCCCGATGGCCGTCAGGTACTGGGAAACCAGGTCTGTGGTGAGACGCCCGCGCTCATCCGTCAGCTTCGAATGAAGCCGGATGCGTGGCTTTTCGGTTTTCTCAGTACGCGTTTCAGCGGCTGGCATTTGGTTCAAATCCTCCTGAGCCCGTCGGGCAGGGATCTCCCGGACGCCCAACTATGACACATGCGGGGTAGTTTGTGAACCCCCCTCTTTTGCACGCACCTTGCGGCAATCCGCGGAATTGGGGAACGCTGACATTGTACCGTGGTCACCGGAGTAGACCGTGAGACCCCACGGTTGCCGACGTGGATTATAACAACCATGACCACCCCCTTGTTCCCCGAATCCGACGGGACCTAACGACATGCCGAGTTCAGCCCCAGATGTGGACGAGTTTCTCGCCAATCTGCCCGACGACGTGCGAGTCACTCTGGAACAACTTCGTGAGACCATCAGACGCGCCGCCCCGGACGCAGAGGAACGGATCGGTTACGGGGTGCCCGCCTTCTACTACAAGAGGCGGCCACTCGTCTCCTACGCCGCCGGGAAGAACCACTGCGCCTTCTATCTGCAAAGCCCGGCGGTGATGGAGGCGCACCAGGCCGAGCTCGCCGGCTACGACACAGCCAAAGGCACCGTGAGATTCCAGGCAGATTCCCCCCTGCCCGCCACCCTCGTCGAGACCCTGGTGAAGGCCCGCATTGCGGAGACCGACGCTGCCTGAGGATCCATCACGGCCCCCGGTCGAATGACCTCGCTTCCAGCACCCGGGTCAACTTGCCCGAGGCCTCGGGCAGATCGGCCCACGAATCGAGATCGAGCTCGATGACGGCCACAGTTGCGGTCTTCAGCTCGGCGCGCTCCCCCGTCAGAGTCGACACCAGCATCGACCAGGTGGGTTGATGGCCGACGAGCATGACGGTGTTCACGTCCGGCGCGGATGCCCCAGCGTCGAGCACGCGGCGCGGCCCCTCGTCATACAACGAGCGATCGAGAACGAGGTGGGTGTCCCAACCGCCCGCATCGATGGCCAGCTCGGCCGTGCTTCTCGCACGCACCGCCGTCGAGCTGATGATCAGATCGGGCACCAAGCCCTCGTCAGCCAGCACCCGACCCATGAGCCGGGCACTCCTCAGCCCACGTTCGTTGAGTGGCCGGTCATGATCGGGGCCGTAGTCGGCATCCCAATCCGACTTGGCGTGACGCATCAGCAGGAGCGTCTTCATCAAACGTTGCCCTACCCGAGCAGACGCCCGGCGGTAGTGAACACCCGTGGGTCCGGATAGTCGGCGCAGTAGTTGTACAGGTAGGCGACCCGTATCCTCCCATCAGGGGCCACGACGAACTCACCGGATTGCATCCAGGGATCGTCGACCAGTGGCCTTCCTTGTGATCTCCGATCCTCCTGGAATTGACGCCCGGTCTCTTCCGACAGCTCGCAGTACTCATCCGGGGCGTCGTAGAGGGCCTGCTCGAGGGCCCAGTGGCCGAGACCGAAGGCCTTGTGCGCCGTGTACCCCGGATCCGAGTACATGGTGACCGGGAACTGGTATCGCTCTTTGTAACGGGTCACCCGCTGCAGATCGGCAGGAGCAACGATCACCACATTCAGACCTGCTTCCAAGTAGGCCGGGTACTCCTCCTTGAGTCGCTCCCCACGCTCCAAGCCGCAGCCGCATCCGAGATGCCTCCAAAGGAGGACGAGCCCTGCCCGATCCGACCACACCGTTGCCAGTGACACGGTGCCACCGTCCTCGTCGACCACGTCCACCTCGGGAGCCGGATCTCCCCGGTGCAGGGGGCTGCCTTCAATGGTTGGCCCTGCGAGCCAGCCTTGCATCCAGCGCTGCTCGGCGGACAAATAGAGCGCCTGGATGTCCTGATCGGTCACATTTCCTCCGTCGATTCGCCGCGTCGCCGACCCTAATCGCGAGCGTGTACGTTCGACATCGATGCCGAATCGTCTCGCTGAATCAACGTCCCCATATCTACTCCAACACAAAGACAACCCGGTGGAGTGGCAGGAGTGGGGGGAAGAGGCGTTCTCCGAGGCGCATCGGCGGGGGGTGCCGGTCCTCCTCAGTGTCGGCTATGCCGCCTGTCATTGGTGCCACGTCATGGCGCATGAGTCGTTCGAAAACGAGGAGACAGCGGCCGAGATGAATCGGCTCTATGTCAACGTCAAGGTCGACCGCGAAGAGCGGCCCGACGTCGACAGCATCTACATGGAGGCGGTTCAGACGATGACCGGACAGGGAGGTTGGCCGATGACCGTTTGGCTCACGCCAGAGGGGCGGCCCTTCTACGCCGGCACCTATTTCCCCGACACCGACCGTCATGGGATGCCATCTTTTCGAACGGTCATGCGGGCGGTATCGGACGCTTGGGAAAACAGGCGAGATGAGGTGTTGGGCCAATCGTCCCGGCTCACCGAGGCGATCAGCCGGCAAATACCGCCCACCGAGGACGACCCGGGGCCAGACGTCCTGGCCAGGGGCTACGAGTCACTGGCCGCATCCTTCGACCCGGTCAACGGTGGGTTCGGCGGTGCCCCCAAGTTCCCCCAGGAGCCCGAGCTCGACTTCTTGCTGCGCGTGCACACGGAGCCCTGGGCCGACAGGGCCGGCCACATGCTGAAGGTGACGCTCTCCGAGATGGCAGACGGCGGGATACACGACCAGATCGGAGGTGGGTTCGCCCGCTACTCGGTCGACCCACAGTGGTTGGTCCCCCATTTCGAGAAGATGCTCTACGACAACGCGCAGCTCGCCCGCATCTACCTGTGGGCGGGGATCGATCTCGAGGAACCTCGCTTCATCGACGTGGCCCGGTCCACGCTGGGCTACCTGCTGGATGAGCTCCGACATCGAGAAGGCGGATTCTTCTCGGCCGAGGACGCCGACTCTGAAGGAGTCGAGGGCAAGTTCTACGTATGGACTACCCAGGAGCTGGAACGGGCGCTCGGGCCGGAGGACGGGGCTGAGGCGGCTCGATTCTTCGGTGCGACCCCACACGGCAATTTCGAGGGCTCCAACATCCTCTACCGACCCACCCACGAACCGTGGACCGAGCGGATCGAGTCGATGAGGGCCCGCCTCGCGGAGCACCGGGCCAACCGGGTCAGACCGGGACTCGATGACAAGGTTGTCGCGTCGTGGAACGGATTGGCGATCAGGGCCCTGGCAGAGGCTGCAGCCGCGCTGGGAGATGCCGGCTATCTGGAGGCGGCCCGAGAGACGGCGCGTTTCGTCCTCGATCACATGGTGGTCGACGGAATCCTCCGTCGCTCATGGCGAGAAGGCCAAGTTGGAGGACCCGGCTTCCTCGAGGACCACGCCGCGATGGCGCTGGGCCTGTTCGCCCTCTACGCCGCCACCGGCGAGCCCGAGTGGTATGAGTCGGGTGTGAAACTGACCCGCGCCATGTCGGCGCGGTTCGCCGACCCGGACGGCGGGTTCTTCGACACACCCATCGACGGCGAAAGCCTGATCAAGCGGCCCAAGAACCTGGCGGACAACCCCCTGCCCTCAGGGAACGGCATGGCCGCCGAGGCATTGTTCGTCATGTCCGCCTACACCGGCGATGCCGAGCTACGAGACGTCGCCGCCGCGACCCTGCGGGCCGCCGGAATGCTCATGGACCGCTACCCCTCGATGGTGGGTCATCATCTCGCTGTGCTCCACTCGTTCCTCAGCGGCCGGGAGCTCGCCATCGTCGGGCCTCGATGGACCGAGCTGGCTCGGGTCTACTGGTCCCGCTATCGGCCTGCCGTGGTCCTCGCTGTTTCCCCCGACGGCAAAGAGCCGGTCCCGCTCCTCGAGGGGAGGTCGAAGCCGGAGGAGACGCTGGCCTATGTTTGCGAGCAGCATGTCTGCGCCCTGCCCACCTCCGACCCTGACGCTCTGGCCGGCCAGCTACGAGCTGACGACTAGGGCACGCTCCAGGGCCGAAATCATCACGTCCGTGGGATAGGGTCCCAGCACGGCGGCTTCGGCAATGGGCAGCCCCTCTTCGCCACACCGACGGGCCAGGTCCGCCACTATCTGGATCTCCTCTAGCTGCGCAGCTGCGCCGGCCCGATCCATGATGTCACCGTGACCGGGGACAATGATCGCCGACCCGATGCCGGCAGCCGACTCGAGCGTGCCCGGCCAGCTCATCGGGAAGCCATCGTCGAAGACCGGTGGCGCGCCCTCCTCGAGCAGGTCTCCCATGAAGCTCACCTCGCTCACCGTCACCACGATGTCGGCATCGGTGTGACCTCGACCGTGGTAACTCAGCTCGACTGCGACCGGGCCGAGGTCGATGCGGGCTGTGGTGTCGAAGACCCTGGTCGGAGGAGTGATCACTACTTCGGCGATCTCCTCAATCCGGTCGGGGAGCCAGGCCGCTGCGTCCTCTTTCATCGACTCGCCCAAGTCGAGCATGACCTTCCGGCAGCGCTGATGGCCCCAGATCTCGGCCGTAGGGAAGCGGGCGTTGCCAAAAGTGTGGTCCCAGTGCCAGTGGGTGTCGATGACCCATCGCACCGGAAGCGACGTGAGCGTGCTCAACTCGGCGCTGGAGCTCATCGGCCTCGACATGAGAAGCACGAGTGTCGACGATCAGAGCTCCTTCCTCTCCGAGGACCACGCCCACGTTGAGATCGAGCGATTCGTAGCGTCGTCGGAACACACGGTCGGCGAGCTGGTCGAACATCAGACCGGCTGACCGACTTCGGCGGGAGCCTGCATTGCCTGGGCCGAGGCGAGCACATAGGCGATCCAAAGCGCGTCGGCGAGCAGCAGATGGACGAGCTGCATCCAAACCGGGACGCCGAGGAGGACGTTGAGCGAGCCGGACAGCAGCATGAGCCCGACCAGCAGGGGCAGCGCTTGGGCGGCCCTCGATCTCGGCGCCTTCACACGGCCCGAAGCCCACCACCCGATTGAAGCGGCCAGCACTGCCAGAACCGGATGGACGATGCGAAGGTCGGTGAGGAAATGCGCACTTCCCGACTCCGCGGGACTCGACCCTGTCTTGGGAAACAGCGTATCGGCAAGCGCGGTCACGGCGCCGGTGGCCGCCAGCAGGACGATTGCCAGACCTCCGAGCACGACCCATCGCCACACCTCCGGATGTGATCGAGTCGACAGCCGTCGCCCCCCAGAGAGCCAGAATGCCGTCAGTGACAATGCGGCGAGGAGAAACAGGGTGTTCACGAGATGGAGTGGTACCGCCACGACCCGGGCCAAAGAAGCGTCCTCCGCGACCCACTCTGCCAGGACGATCATCGCCCCGATGAGCGCCTCGCCCACGATCGCGGCCATCGCCAGTCCGGCACCGGTCCTAGCCGGCTCACCTGAGGGAACCCGGCGCCAGACCCACACGACCAGGACCGCAACAAGGACCAGGGCCACACCACTCGCCGCCCGATGGGTGAACTCGACCGCAGTCGCGCCAGACAACTCGGGCATCACCTGGCCCTGGCACGCCGGCCACGACCTTCCGCATCCCGCCCCCGACCCGGTGGCACGAACCAGGGCGCCGAGCAGGATCACTCCCACGTTGAACACGAGGGTGAACCACGCGTAGCGGGCGATCCGGGTCACTCCGGGAAGATTAGAAGTCGTTCGGAGGAGCACCATCCGGTGCGATACCCTCGCCCCGCCCATGGAGATTCATCCCGACGTCACCGCCGCCATCGGCAACACACCGATGATCCGACTCTCCAGGATCCACCCTCCCGGCAACCTCGTTGCGAAGGTCGAGTACATGAACCCGGGCGGGTCGGTCAAGGAGCGCATCGCAGTGGCGATGATCGACGACGCCGAGAGACAGGGTCTCTTGCGGCCCGGAGGCACCATCGTCGAGCCGACGTCCGGGAACACCGGTGTGGGCCTCGCCCTCGTCGGTGCCGTTCGGGGTTATCGGGTCATCTGCACAGTCCCCGACAAGGTGTCCAAGGAGAAACAAGATCTGCTCCGGGCATACGGAGTGGAGGTCTTGGTAACTCCGACTGACCTCCTCCCCGAACACCCCGACTCCTACTACGGCGTGGCGCGGCGGTTGACGGAGGAGATCGAGGGGGCATTCCACCCGGATCAGTACTCGAACCCGGCCAATCCTCGGGCCCACTACGACACAACGGGCCCCGAGATCTGGCAACAGACCGAAGGTTCGGTCGATGTGCTTGTCGTGGGAGTGGGAACGGGTGGCACGATCAGCGGCGCCGGCCGATACCTGAAGGAACAGAAGCCCTCGGTGCGAGTCGTCGGTGTGGACCCGGAAGGCTCCATCTTCACCGCCGACAGCGAGGCGGAGGTTCATCAGTACTCGGTGGAGGGGGTCGGTGAGGATTTCTACCCCGAGACAGTGGAGTTAGACCTGATCGACCGATGGATCAAGGTCAATGACGCCGACTCGTTCAACGTGACGCGGAGGCTGGCGCGAGAGGAGGGCATCCTCGTGGGCGGGTCCTGTGGGATGGCAGCCCACGGCGCTCTCCATGTGGCCGCAGAGGATCACGACGCGATGGTTGTGGTCATCCTGCCCGATTCAGGGCGGGGCTACCTGTCGAAGATCTTCAACGACGACTGGATGGCACATCGGGGCTTCGAGACCTGACAGCGAAGGGCCCCCGATCCCGGGGGCCCTTCGTTCGAATATCAGCTATGGCATTGCTTCGGCGTTATTACGCCGCCACGAATGGACGAGGTTCGTGGTATCCAGAGCCGGGTGGTCCGAGTTTGGAGTCGCCACCTGTCCCGAAGGACGAGCGGCGGCTGCGGTCAGCGCCGCTCAGCGCTCGACCACCTCCAGAGTCCAAAGACTTTCATACAACCTAGGACCACCTCCTTTCTCTGGTGGAGACAGTCTGCCACAAGTCGAGACAATTGTTGAGCGGATTTGTCGGTCGGCATGTCGGCTAGATCGGCCGTCGGAACACGTCCGGCGGAATCGGCCCCTGCGCTCTACGTCTCGTCCCCAATCCGGCGAGATACTGATTCGGGAACGAGTGACCGGCGTAGCCCAGGTCGATGGCCGCGTTGAGTGTCCAGTACGGGTCGACGATGTGGGGGCGGGCCAGCAGACAGAGATCGGCCCGGCCCGCCACCAGGATGTTGTGGACGTCGTCGATGCTGGAGACCGCTCCCACGGTCATCGTGGCGATCCCCACTTCGTTGCGGATCCGGTCCGAAAACGGGGTCTGATACAGCCTTCCGTACTCCGGGTCCGCCTGGACCGTGGTCTGGCCGGTCGACACGTCGATCAGGTCGCACCCCAGTCCCTTCAACTCCCTGGCGAACCGAACGGCATCGTCCCCATCGAATCCCCCATCGACCCAATCGGTGGCCGAGATCCGCACCGATACCGGCTTCTCGTCGGGCCAGACCTCCCGTACCGCCTCGAACACCTCGAGTGGATATCGCATCCTGTTCGCCAGGGCACCCCCGTATTGGTCGCTCCTCTGGTTGGCCAGAGGGGTCAGGAAGCTGGACACCAGATAGCCGTGGGCGTAATGGAGCTCGAGCAGATCGAAGGCGGCTTCACTCCCAAATCGAGCGGCAGCCACGTGCTGGTCGCGTACTAGGTCCATATCCGAGCGGGTCATCTCCCGAGGGACTTGACTGTCGGGCCGGAACCGAATCGGCGACGGCGCCATGATCTCCCAGTTGCCTTCATCCAGCGGCTCGCTGTCTCCTTCCCACATCAACTTGGTCGATCCCTTCCGCCCTGAGTGACCGATTTGAAGGCCGATACGGGAGTCGGTGTGGGTGTGGACGAAGTCCACGATCCTGGCAAAGGCGGCTGCCTGCTCGCGGTTCCACAAGCCGGTGCATCTCGGGCTGATCCTGCCCTCCGGGGACACGCACGTCATTTCGGTCATCACCAGACCCGCGCCACCCACGGCTCGGCTGCCCAGGTGGACCAGATGCCATTCGTTGGGCATCCCTTCGACCGCGCTGTATTGGTCCATTGGCGAGACCACGATTCGGTTCGCCAGCTCGAGACCCCGGACCCGAAACGGGTGAAACATCGGCGGCGCGGCCGGGTCGACGGGTACGGGACATGAATGCTCGGAACCGGCGTACCAGGAGTCGATGCCGGCCATATACGCGGGGTCGTGTACCCGCAGGTTGTCGTAGGTGATCCGCTGACTCCGGGTCAGCATGCTGAACACGAACTGGTCCGGGTCCATGTCCCGATATCGATCCGCACCCTCGAACCAGTCACGGCTGGCCTTGGCCGCCCGCTGCAGACTATCGACCTCGGGACGGCGCGCCTCCTCGTATACGTCGAAGGCCTCATCCAAGGGAAGGTCGGCTTGGAGTAGCCCGGCGAGGGCGATTGCGTCCTCCATGGCCAGCTTCGTGCCCGAGCCCACCGAGAAATGGGCGGTATGGACCGCATCGCCCATGAGCACGACATTGCCGTGATGCCAGCTCTCGCAGGTGATCGTTGGGAACTGGAGCCATCGTGAGTTGTTCCCGAGCAGGCCATGCCCGTCGAGATGAGAAGCGAAGATCTCCTCGCACCGATGGAGGGCGTACTCGTCGCTCACCCCCGGCTGGAAGACCTCATCCTGGGTCTTGTCGAAGCCAAGCGCTTCCCAAGTCTCCGGTCGCATCTCCACGATGAAGGTGCTGCCCTCTTCACCGTACGGATAGATGTGGGCCCACACCATCCCGGAGGGGGTGTCCTCGAAGATGAAATTGAACTCGTCGAACACTTTGGGAGTGCCAAACCAGACGTACTTGTTTCGAGCGTGCACCATCGAAAAGCCCAGATCTGTCTCCAGGTCGCGGCGCACCGTGCTGTTCGCGCCGTCGGCGCCGACGATGACGCCGACAGAGCCGAGGTCGGACGGCCTCGTCACCTCCGTCGAGAAGCGCAGGTCCACGCCGAGTTCGCGAGCACGTTCGGTCAATGTCTGGAGGAGCGCACGACGGCTGATGGCGGCAAAGCCGTGGCCGCCCGACACGATCTCGACCCCGTCCGGATGACGTGCCCTTATCTGCCCCCAGTGTCGGAACCTGTCCACCAACGCCCGGTGAGAGATCGGGTCGGCACTTTCGAAGTTGTCCAGGGTCTCATCGCTGAACACCACTCCGAATCCGTAGGCGTCCTGAGGCCCGTTTCGCTCATGCACCGTGACCTCGAACTCGGAGTTTGCTGCCCTGAGCAGGATGGACAAATAGAGACCGGCCGGTCCCCCACCCACGATGGCGACGCCCTTTTCAATGGTCATGCTGGCTGTGGGGCCAACGCTAGAGGGCTATCAGAGACGGAGCGTGTTGGTGAACTCCTCCCACCACGCGCCCACCGCCTCCAGCGCGTTGCTCAATGACCAGAGGAGGACGATGGCGAGGGCGACCACGAGGACCACGGTGGCCAGATTCCGAACCCGGTACATCTGCCGCTGGCTGTCGTCCTCCATGTAGGACGGCTCGACGACCGGGGGTGTTGGGGCCGTGATCAAATAGGGCTCAGGTGGGCCGACGTATGCAGGTTCGCTCGAGCTGCTCATCTGGACTGCTCTCACCGGTTCGGGTTGGGGCTCCGGCTCCGGCGGGAGGTAGAACGTATCGATCGCCGGCTCTGGTTCCTCGGCGAGCGCGTCATCCGACTCGGGCTCGGGTGGGAGGTGCTCCTGCACCTCGGCCTCGAGCTCGGAATCGGCGTCGAGACGGGCCTCGACCGCGGCGACAGCAGCCGTGGACGCGATGAGCGGGTCCGGGTCGATGGTCTCCTCGATTGGCTCCTCGAGTGGAAGCGGGGCCAGGCTTGCCAGCGACTCTTCAACTGTGGGATGCGCCTCCTCGGCCGGCGTCAAAACTCCGGCCTTGTCGAACAGGGCGCGCCCATCGATGTCGAGGATGGCAGAGAGTGCATTGAGCACGGAGGGGTCGGTGGGCGTGGACACGTCACGCTCCCAACTCCTGATCGAGCTTGCCGAACGACCGACTAGCTCCCCAAGCTGAGCCTGACTGAGGCCGATCCTGGTGCGGCGATAGCGCACGGTTCTTCCAAATGAGCGCTCGGGCATCCGGGCCTGAATAGTACCGGTGTGTGAGATTTGCTCCGCCGGGATTCAGCCGCTCGAGGAGCAGCCAGACCGGGCCCTAAGCTCCAGTCGATCACCGAGGAGGCGTCCGGACGCCTGGTGGGTCCCCCGGTCTTCAAAACCGGTGAGGGGTCTGATCGGCCCCTGGCGGGTTCGATTCCCGTCCGCCTCCGCCACCGTTAGTCGCGCCGGACGGGGTCGATCGAACCATTGCAAAAAAGCCGAGCCGACTTAGCATTTCCCCATATGGAGATCGCGATAATCGCCCTTGCCGCGATCGGGGTCGTGTTCGCTGGTGTCGCCCTGAATCGGGCCAAGCCGAAGGTGCGTGCTGAGCGTGTACCCGGTCATCCCGACACCTTCGAGCTCTGGAACGAAGGCCCGGGCAGCGCGGTCATCGTCCACGCCGACGTGCTATCCCCGAGCTTTCCCCGCGGGGCCTCCATCGATGATGCACGGTCGGCGATCCCGGGTCTCTGGGTGGACGAGCGGATCGTCAGAGACCACGGCCCTTGGGCGAAAGGCGCTGCCCTCGAACCTCTCCGGCGCTTCGAGATAAGACTCCCCGCTGCGACGAGCTTGCGGATCGTCTATCGGGCAGATGGGGCTCTCGGCACAGTCGCGACGGCAACGATGCTCGTCGAGGGTGGTCACTGACCTGGTTCCCGCAGACAAGTGACTTTCGGCCCTCATCGCCTCCGGAGACGGCGGTAGGTTTGACCCCAACCTCCCGATGAAAGGTGCTGGTCATGAGAAGGACTGCGTCGGTCGCAGCGATCGTCTTGGGCGTCCTGTTGGTAATTGGTGGCATCGTGACTTGGGTGGTTGTGAGCAACACGCTCGCCGAGCAGAAGATCGTCACCTCCGACGACGCCTGCCTCCCCGGGCGAACCGTGCAGGATCCATTCACTGCCTATTGCCAGGCCCAGGTGATCCAGAAGCACACACTTGACATCACAGGGGGCCTGACTTATGCCGAATTGGACCGCGAGGACCCGCTCCGTGAGGTGGCGATGGACTCGGCCTTCCTCCAGTCATCGCTCTTCACCTCGATCGTGGCGTTCGGTGTCGCTGCCATTGGGGTCGGCATGGGCGTGGTGTTCGTCCTGATCGGGCTCGGCATCAGGGATGTAGCTGAGCGGACCACCGAGCCTCAAACTCAGGTCTGATCAACGGGCTCGAAACGAATGAAGGGAGCGGTCTCGACCCACCGGTCGAGCGCCGCTCTCGACCGTTCCGGGGTCTGAGCCCCAGCTCTCGGTCAGCGCCCGGTAGAGGATCCGGGCGCGCTCTTCGGGGTTGGGCTCGGACTCACCGCGAACCGGGATGTCGACGGTGACTCCGTGTTTGAGATGGAGGGTGAACTCCGGATTGGCCACGATGTTGGCGACCCAATCGCGCTTGAAGCCGGGCCGGCCAGTGAGATAGAACTTCCCGTCGAACTGGTGGAAATAGATCTCGGTCCGTCGGGGCAAACCGGATTTCCGACCGATCGTCGTGATGTCGACAGTGCCACCGCGCTCGAGTACTTCCTTGACGGTGGTGTCCATGACCGCACCAACCCGGTGGAAGACCGCCTTGTTCCCGGGCAGTAGCTTGCGTGTCACATGGGCCAATTGATCCAGGTCGAGGCCAGTCCGATGGGGGCAGTCGCGCTGTTCTCAACCGATCGCTCGCTCACCGGACAGGACGGAGTCAGCCTGTCCCCGGAGGACAAAGACGGCGCCGATCCGCCCCATGATCTCGCCCGCCGCCTTTTCGACGCCGATCCGCTGATCGACCACGTCCATGTCCTCTCCAACACCGTCGCGGCCCGGCGACGCGAAAGGTGGGATGACGAAGCGGTGAGCCGCGCCGGAGACGTCATCGCCAATCTCTTCGTCCATTACGACAAAGGCCCAACACGTTCGGATGCCGACGAGTTCGAGCAGCTCCGGGTTGATAACTACAACGCAACATTGAGCCACATCAGGGCACACAACGAGGACCTGTGGGTGATGAGGGTCACCCCCGACGAGCCGATCGATCCGTTTCTTCCCGGCCAGTACACGACCTTGGCGCTGGGCTACTGGGAGCCGCGGGCCGACGACGCACACGACAATCTGAAGCCTGACCAGGATCACAAAATGGCTCGCCGGTCCTACTCGGTGTCGAGCTCGATGATCGACGAGGCGGGCCAGCTCCTTCCACCCCACACCCCGGATGTCGAGTTCTACATCGTGAAGGTCAAGCCCGGCCAGGAGGAGATACCCGCGCTCACCCCTCGTCTCTTCCTGAAGGGCGAGAGCGACCGTCTCTATATGGGCCGCAAGTTCACCGGGCACTACACGCTGGAGGGCGTAAAGCCCGAGGACAACATCGTCTTTCTCAGCACTGGCACCGGTGAGGCCCCGCAGAATGCGATGATCGCCGAGTTGTTACGGCAGGAGCACAACGCACGCATCCTCGACGTGGTGTGCGTCCGTTACCGATCCGACCTCGCCTACACCGAGCAGCATGCGGTGCTGGTCGACCGCTACCCCAACTACAGAGTACGTCACCATCACCACGCGGGAACCGGAGGACGAGGGCCAGAAGGTCTACATCCAGGACCTGATCACCTCGGGCCGGATCGAGCAGGAGCTCGATGCACCACTCGATCCCGATCGGACCCACGTGTTCCTGTGCGGGAACCCGGCGATGATCGGACTACCGAAGTGGACCGAGGAAGAAATGATCTTCCCCGACACCCTCGGTGTCTGCCAACAACTGCACGAGAAGGGCTTCACCATCGACCATCGCAAGGAACGGGGCAACGTCCACTACGAGGAGTATTGGACGGAGCGGTGAGTTTCGCCTACTACTAGTCGACGATTCCGCCGATACTTCTAGGTCACGCATCGTTGGTCACCACAGATCGATACCTACGAGGCCTTGCACCGTCGGACGTGATCAACGCCATGAAGAGACGAGAATGGGCTTCTGACGGGAGTTCTCGACGGGCTTGCGGACGACAGGCTGATTCAGCCGTCCTGAGACTGGCGTTTCTTGATCGATGCTCGCCTGGCCGAGAGGTTGGCGGTCGCAAAGGCGAGGGCGAAGACCAGGTAGAGGATCGCCACGGAAAGGGTCAACCATCGGTACTGGGGAACGAGGCCCTGTACAGCGAGGACCGCAAGGGCCGCTGCCAGGAAGAAGTACGCCCTCCGATCGTTCATGCCAACGCTTCCAATATGAGAGAGAATATGCCAGCGACCAGAGCCGCGCCCGGGATGGTGAAGATCCACGCCCACAGCACCCTGCCAGCCACCCGCCACCGCACCGCCGACATGCGACGGGCCGCCCCCACTCCGACGATCGCCCCGGTGATGGTGTGCGTCGTCGAGACCGGTATGCCCTGTGCCGAGGCGAAGAAGAGTGTGGCGGCGGCGGCACTCTCCGCGGCCACACCACCCGAGGGCTGCAGCTTGGTGAGTTTGAACCCCATGGTCTTCACGATCCGCCATCCGCCGAAAAGGGTTCCCAGCGCGATCGCGGTGTGTGCGGAAAGGACGACCCACAAGGGCACTTCGGCATCCGCCGGGACGTTCCCAACGGCGATGAGGACCGCCAGGATGATGCCCATTGTCTTCTGGGCGTCATTGCCGCCATGTCCCAAGCTGAACGCGGCCGCCGAAACGAGCTGACCACGGCGGAAGCCCTTGTTCAATCTGTCGATGTTCCGATCCCGGTGAAACAGCCACTGGATGATCACGGTCAATAGCAGCCCGATGGCGAGTCCGACCAACGGAGAAAGCACGATGAAGGCGCCGATAGTCGCCAACCCCTCCGAGATGAGGACATCGAAACCACCGCGCACCACTGCAGCACCCGCCATGCCACCGACTAGGGCGTGCGACGAGCTGGTTGGGAGGCCGAGCCAGAACGTCAACAGGTTCCAGGCGATCGCACCGAGGAGGCCGGCGAAGATCACTCCAACGGTGAGGGCGCTCTGGACCACAACGTCGTTGGCGATTGTGTCGGCGACCCGAGTACTGAAGATGAGAAAGGCGACGAAGTTGAAGAACGCGGCCCAAATGACCGCATAGCGAGGAGAGAGAACGCGGGTCGATACGACCGTGGCGATCGAGTTGGCCGCGTCGTGGAATCCGTTGGTGAAATCGAAGGCCAGCGCGAGCAGGATGACGACGATCGCGCCGATCTCCACGATCGGTCGACCTCAGGCCTGCTTGACGACGATCGTGGTGACGATGTTTGTCACGTCCTCGATTCGGTCGAGCACCGCTTCAAGAGACTCGACAATGTCCTTCCAGCGAATGACGTCGACGGCGCCCATTTCTCCCGAGAAGAGTCGGGCGACTGCTCTGCGATAGATGCGATTTCCCTCGCTCTCCAGCCCTTCTATCTCGGCGATGATGGGTTTCAGCCCTCGCATGTCCTCGAAGCGATCGAACAGCTCGACGACTTTCGACGCCATCTTGCTGAGGACTTCCACCTGCTCCGTGACCTCGGGTATCAGATCCGTGATGTTGGTGAGCACCACCATCTCCGAGACGTGGTAGATGTCGTCGACGACATCATCGATCCCTTGGGCCAGCCTCTGGATGTCTTCGGGATCGAACGGAGTTACGAAGGTGGAGTCGAGCCTCGCGAGGATGCGCGAGGTGTATTCGTCTCCCGTCCGCTCGACCTCTTTCACGGCGACATGACGCTCGGAAGCCTCAGATGTGTCTGCCAGCACGTCCTTGAAACGGTCCACGCACTCTGAGAGGTTCTGTGCTGCCAAAGAGAAATCATCGAAGAACTCTCGGCTGGTTGGGACGATCCTGAATTTCATGGGCGACGGGACGGTAGTTATTGGCACACCACGACGGCGAACGAGGCAGAAGGCTCTGTGCCATTGCCTCGTGAGGACTGTCGAAACTCGCGTAGCCCGTTCGTCTCCAGGAGGACAGCCACACGGTGTGGTCGTGCGAAAAGACAGCAAATGTCGATGCTCGAGTTCGTCTATTTGCCCTTTCAGTACGAGGAGTATTGGAAGGAAAAGCCAGGTCCGCCGCGGGCCTGGATGTCGGCCGCGACCCCTCCAGGGGTTTTCCGTCGATCGCGCGAACCCAATGTCCGCTCGTTGCGTATGGGGGTTACGGAGCGGTGGGGAGGGCGACAACCGAGCCCCAGCGGACCGTTGCCCCTCGGAACGGCCCGCCGGGGTTCGCCATGCATCGGCGTGTCACTCGGGTGGCGGAGACACTGGACCGCCGGAAATTCTTCGCGCTTGGTTTCGCTGGGACGACATTCGGGAAATCTTGTTCCGACTGAGTGCACGGCGTCCAAGGCGGGCGAGCGCTCCGAACATAAGCGACGAAATTCCCCTGGGCGGTGGAGGCGGGGATCTGTCGTCTCTCCGCCTGGGATTGCACCGAGGAGACCGAATGGCAGTACGTTCAGGACGCACAGCTGCCGTGACAGTCCTCATCCACCTCTGGGCTCTTCTCCGTTATGTCTTCGCGTTCGCCGGGTTTCTGTGCCTCCTCCTCACGCTGACCACTGTCACCGGATGGTTCACCGTGTCCGCCGAAGGCGAGCAGCTCGAGTGGTATTGGCTGCTCGCGGCAGCGTTCATGCTCGGGCTCCTGGTCTCCATCGGTGACGAGCCATTCCCAAGGGTGCTCGTGCGCGGAAACCACGCCGCACGAAGCCGGACGGCTCCGGAATGGGATGATCGAGACTGGGAGCGAACCGCCGATTCAGAGCCGGAGTTTCCCGCGCCTCGGCTCTCAGTCGGCCGGGTGTCTGCCGCGATGGACCTCGGCTGGGTGCTACTCGTCGCAGGAGCTTGGGGAGGTCTCACCTACCTGCTTGGCCTCAATCTGATCGTGATCTTGCCCGTGGCGGCCCTGGTCGGGATCGGCTTCGCACTTCGCCGGGCGAGGGGAGGGCGGCACGATGGAGCGGCCGGAAACAGGCTTAGGAGGTCCCCATTTTCGGGACCGCTCTGAGCCTGCCCGTGAGCCACTACCCCCACGGTGCCGCTGGTTCGAAAAACGCGCAGAGAGCGTCTTGTGACATAGCGGTCACAAGGGAGCGGGCGTTCAGTCCAAACTCGAAATCCTGAAGTGGCTGGAGGCGTGCTTCGACGCCCGGACCTGTCCGCTACGGTCGTGCCGTGACAGGCTCTCGGGACGTGGCCGGCGCCCCCGACGAGGTGATGGTGTCCGGCGAGATCAAGGGCGAGACACGGTGGCCGATGGCGCTCGCCGTGCTGTTTGCGATGATTCTGACGTTCCTCATGCCCGAGGAGGTTCGATACCTTCCACGATGGGCCCTGGCGGCGGTCGAGGGCGCCCTACTGCTTGCCCTCGTCTTCGCCGACCCAGGCGCGATCAGTCGACGCGCTCGGTGGCTGCGTATCTTGTCGATCGGCCTGGTTTCGATCCTCATGCTCAGTGGGATGTGGTCGACCGCTCTGCTGATCGATCAGCTCATCACCGGCGGAACGATCACCAACTCGGCCGGCGAACTGCTTCGTGCCGGTGTCCTGGTGTGGCTCTCCATCAACGTCGCCTTCTCCCTGCTCTACTGGGAACTCGATGGAGGCGGCGCAGCTCAGCGCGCACATGGGCTCCGGCGGTATCCGGACCTCGCGTTTCCGCAACAGATGAAATCCGAGCTCGCCCCGCCCCACTGGCGGCCCCGCTACGTCGACTACATGTATCTCGCCCTCACGAACGCACAGGCGTTCAGCCCCACTGATGTGATGCCCTTGGCGACGTGGGCGAAGATGACCATGGCGGTGCAATCCTTGGCCTCGCTCGCCATCCTGTCGCTCGTCATCGCTCGTGCGGTCAATGTGTTCACCTGACGAGACAAGGTCCGCACGCTCGCCGCCCGCCAACCCTTGTTACCGAATCCATGAAGAATGCTGGACGGACCGCGGAGACGATGGCCGCAGTGCGATCGAGCAGGATTCGAGAAGCAAAAGCACCGCATCGCCTCGTAGGTTCAGAAGTGACTCGACAGGAGGTCAAAGCATGAGCACCACGAAGAAGACCGACGGTTTCTCAGAGGCGGAGCGCGACGCCATGAGGGCGCGCGCCCAGGAGCTGAAAGCGCAGGGCCGCAGCGGCCAGAAGAAGGCCGACAACGAGCAGGCTGTGCTCGACGCGATCGCCGAGATGCCGGCTGCCGACCGCTCGATCGCCGAGCGCATCCACGCACTCGTCACAGCGAACGCCCCCGAGCTCCTGCCGAGGACCTGGTACGGGATGCCCGCCTACGGGAAACCAGACGGCAAGCTCGTCTGCTTCTTCAAGGCCGCGTCCAAGTTCGAGGGGCGCTACGCCATGTTGGGATTCGAAGATGCGGCCACCCTCGACGACGGCCCGATGTGGCCGGTTGTGTTCGCGATCGTCGAGTGGACCCCCGCGGTCGAGAAGAAGGTCGTTGCGCTCGTCAAGACCGCGGTCGCCTGAGCGTCGCCGCCAGGCCACGCCACGATCGCAAGGTTGCATCCGACATGGTCAAGGAGTGGACGTGCGAGTAACTGGAGTCACGACGAACTTGCCAGTTGCTGATATCGACGCGGCGCGAGGCTTCTACACGGACTTCCTCGGATTGAGCGTGGAGGGTCTCAACCTCGGGTGGGTCGCACGCTATTTGTCGCCCGATGGGCGAGCGAGCGTCCAGCTCGTGACGCGAGACGCCACAAGTCCCCAGGACTCTCTGATCTCAGTCCACGTCGGGAACGACGTCGACGAGGCCTATGCCGAAGCGCAGCGCCGCGGCTATGAGATCGTTCATCCGCTGACCGACGAACCGTGGGGTGTCCGCAGGTTCCTCGTGCGCGACCCGGACGGGAACGTGATCAACATCGTCAGCCATCGAGACGAGTAGAGCCTCGTCTCCGGGTTACGACCCGGCCCGCTCCCGGCGCTGTGCCTCGGCCACGGCGATGGCGGTCATGTTGACGACGTCGTTGACGGAGGCGTCACGTTGCATGACGTGGACCGTCTTGGACAGCCCACTGAGGATGGGCCCGATCACCTCGGCGTCCCCGAGCCGGTTGAGCAGCTTGTAAGACGCGTTGGCAGCGGTCAGGTTGGGGAAGACGAGGACGTTGGCCGCCCGGCTCAGCGCTCCTCTCGGACGGCGATCGGCGAGCAACTCCGGTATCACGGCGGTGTCGGCCTGCATCTCACCGTCGACGGGGATGTCCGGTCGGGCGAGACGGAAAAGCTCCACCGCTCGCCGCACCCGGGCGGGCTCGCTGCCACCTGCCGATCCAAAGTCGGAGTAGCTGATGAAGGCGACACGCGGGCTCCGGGCGAAGTCCTCTTCGGCGGTCGTGGTCGCGGCAAGGGCGATCTCGGCCAGCTGCTCGGCCGTCGGCTCGATGTTGACCGCACAGTCCGTGAAGAAGTAGGCGGTGCCCTGCACGACCACCAGGTACGTCGAGCTCACGATCGAACGTCCCTCCTCCACCTGAAGCACCTGCAGGGCGGGTCTGATGGTCTCCGGGTAGTGGCTGCTCAGCCCCCCGATCACCGCGTCGGCAGCACCCTCGCGCACCATGAGGCATGCGTACATGGCGGGGTCCTCGGTCTGCCTCCTGGCATCCTGGAGCGACAGTCCCTTGTGCCGTCGGAGCTGTTCGAGGATGAGCGCATAGCGATCCCGGTCGGCCTCCTCCTTGATGTGATCGACAACTTGGATCCCGTCGACGGATATCCCCGCCTCCTCGGCCAGGCCGTGGATCCGGACGGAGTCACCCAACAGCACGACGCTGCCGATCCCCTCGTCGGTCACCCTCCTGGCGGCACGGATCATGCGCACGTCTTCGGCGTGGGGATAGACGACCTTCTTCGGCTGCTCCATCGCCCTGGTGGTGATGGCGTTGATCAAACCGTGCGACGCATTGAACCGGGTTTGGAGCTGGGAGATGTACTCGTCGAAGTCGTCGATGGGAGCCCGAGCCAGACCCTCCTCCATCGCGGCCCTCGCCACCGCCGGTGCCACCCGCCAGAGGACCCGGGGGTCGAACGGCTTCGGAATGAGATATTCGGGACCGAACTGAAGACGGTCGAGGTCGTAGGCACGGAGGACCGAGTCGGGCACGGGTTCCTTGGCCAGCTCGGCGAGCGCGTGGACGGCAGCGATCTTCATCCCCTCCGAGACGCCGCGGGCCCTGACGTCGAGCGCACCCCGGAAGATGAAGGGAAATCCGAGGACGTTGTTCACCTGGTTCGGATAATCGCTGCGCCCGGTGGCCATGATCACGTCGGGCCTCGCCGCGAGGGCGTCCGGGTAGCTGATCTCGGGGTCGGGGTTGGCCAGGGCAAAGACGATCGGCCGGTCCGCCATCGTCTGAATCATCTCTTTGGTCACCGTGCCGGCGATGGAGACGCCGATGAAGGCATCCGCACCCACCAGGGCGTCTTCGAGGGTGCGCGCGTCCGTCTCGATCGCGAACTCCCTCTTGATGTCGTTCAGGTCGTCCCGCCCGTTGTGGATCACGCCGACCGAGTCGACCATGAGGATGTTCTCCGGGCTCATGCCGAGCTCGATGAAGAAGCGCGCCGAGGCGATCCCTGCCGCTCCCGCCCCGGCGAACACGACCTTGACCCGGGAGATGTCACGCCCCGTCAGCTCGAGAGCATTGAGGAAGGCTGCCCCACCGATGATGGCTGTCCCGTGTTGGTCGTCGTGGAACACCGGGATGTCGAGACGATCGCGGAGGGTCTGTTCTATGACGAAGCATTCCGGTGCCTTGATGTCTTCGAGATTGATGCCGCCCACGGTGGGGGCCAGCATCTCGCAGAACCTGATGACCTGCTCAGGGTCGGTGGCGTCGATCTCGAGGTCGAAGACGTCGATGTCGGCGAAGCGCTTGAACAACACGCCTTTGCCCTCCATCACCGGCTTGCTGGCGAGAGGGCCGATGTTGCCCAGGCCCAGCACCGCCGTCCCGTTGGACACAACGGCGACCAGATTTCCTCTGTTCGTGAACCGAAAGGCGGCGTCGGCATCGTCGGCGATGACGAGACAAGGCTCGGCCACCCCAGGGGTGTAGGCGAGGCTCAGGTCGGCCTGGGTCGCTGTGGGCTTGGTCGACCGGATCGCGATCTTGCCCGGGGTCGGCTTCTCGTGGTATTCGAGAGCTTCGGAGAAAGTCGGTTTGCGGGCCATGAGATGTCCGAGCCTATATGGGAGGAGCCATCGGGCGCGCGGCCGCACCTCGTGGGCGTGAGTTCCCCTTGACCCTTGCACATGCGAGAATTGGAGGGAGGGATGATGACTTCGAACCTTCCGATCTACCACGACAACGGCTACAAGGTCATGGCCGGCTGGAGAGTCGGTCATGCCCCCGAGGAGTCCACCACCCGCTCGGGCCTCCTCGTCCCCATCGGGACGAAAGACGGAAACGATGCTTTGACGCTCGTCGACGTCAGGACAGGCCAACGTTTCTGGGCCGTGCCGACGGGCGCGTGGCGGTTCATCTGGCCGGCTACCGGGAAGCCGGTGATCGCGGTGCGTGAGTCCCAGATCATCGCGGAGGAAGAAGTCGATCACGTGGGAGACGAGGGCCAATACCTCTGAGCGCCCGAAATCCCCCGGCATTGGGCGGTCGGACCCGCCAACATCCCGCTCGCCGAGCACTCATGACACAGGAACACGCCTCCAGACGCCGTCGTCGCCTCACCGCGACCGTCACCGACCTCGAAGTCGCCATACAGCGCGCCTTCCTGGTCGGCGTCGAGCTGCCCGGAATGAGCACCGTCGACTCCGAGCGCAGCCTCGAGGAGCTGGCACTCCTCACCGACACCGCCGGATCCGAGCCGGTGGATCAGGAGCTGGTGCGACGCACCCGAATCGACCCCGCCACCTATATCGGGTCGGGCAAGGCCGAGGAGATCGCCAACCTGACAGCCGCTCTCGACATCGACGTTGTCGTGTTCGACAACCAGCTCACACCGGCTCAGCAGCGCAATCTCCAAAAGATGTTCGGGTGCGACGTGGTCGACCGGGAGGGCCTCATCCTGGACATATTCGCCCAGCACGCCCACACCAAGGTCGGCGCCCTCCAGGTGGAGTTGGCGCTGAATCGCTACAACCTCCCCAGACTCCGGGGCCGGGGCACCAGCCTCTCCCAGCAAGGCGCCGGCGTCCTGGCCCGAGGGCCCGGCGAGACCAAGCTCGAGACCGACCGACGGCGCATCCTCGAGCGCAACTCGAAGCTCGAACGCGAATTGAAAGAGACGGTGAAGCACAGGGCGACCCAGCGCAAGGCGCGGAAGAAATCCGACATCGCCCAGATATCGATCGTCGGGTACACCAATGCCGGGAAATCGACGCTGCTCAATGCCCTCACCGATGCCGATGTCCTGGTCGAGGACCGGCTGTTCGCCACCCTCGATTCGACGGTCCGCCGCCTCGACCTGCCCGATCAGCAGACTGTGCTCCTCGCCGACACTGTTGGGTTCGTTCGGCGTCTACCCCATCATCTCGTGGAGGCCTTCCGGTCCACCCTGTCCGAAGTGGGCGAGGCCGACCTCCTTCTTCACGTGGTCGACGGCACCGACCCGGACCCCGCCGGGCAGATCGCAGCGGTCCGCGAGGTGCTCTTGGAGATCGGCGCGGCGGAGATCCCCGAGCTGATTGCGATCAACAAGGCCGACAGGATCGGAGAGCACGCTCTCACCCGCCTGGGCAACCTGTACCCGGATGCCGTGTTCATCTCCGCTCTGAAAGGGACCGGGCTCGAGGGCCTGCTCGAGAGGATCGGCTCGCTGATGGAGCGGACGATGGTCACGCTCACCCTGGAGATCCCCTACGCACGGGGAGACCTGGTCGCTGCCGTCCATCGGGTAGGCGAGGTGATCGAGGAGAAGCACGACGACAACGGCATGATCCTCGAAGTGAGGGTCCCCGAGGCCTCCCGGGCCCGGTTCGCGCCATTCAGTCGCTGAGTATTCACTCGCTGAAGGCGAGAGCGGCGGCGCCGACGATCCCGGCGTTGTTGGCCAGCGCAGCTTTGATGGTCTTGACGTCGTCGAAGGTGACATGTGAGGCGAACTCATCCCAAAACTTGGAGACACCGCCACCGATCACGATCAGGTCAGGCGTGAATACCTCGTTGGCCAGGACTATGAACTCTCGAGCCCGATCGCCCCATTCGTCCCAGCTGAGGTTCTCAGCCCGTCTCGACTTGGCCGAATAGCGCTTCTCCGCGGGACGCACCCCGCCGAGCTCGAGTTGCCCCAATTCTATGTTGGGCAGCAGCTTCCCGTCAGCGAATAGGGCACTCCCGATTCCGGTGCCGAAGGTCAGCACCAGCACCTTCCCATCCACCCCCTTGGCTGCGCCGTACCTGACCTCGGCCAGCCCTGCGGCGTCGGCGTCGTTGAGCAAGCTGATCCCACGCCCGACAGCCGTCTCGAACAGCTCGAGAGCGTTCACACCGATCCAGGATCTGTCGATGTTGTTGGCGGTCGTCACCCAACCCTGACGCATCACCGAAGGAAAGCCAAGACCGACGCGCCCCGGAGCGTCGAGCTGGTCGACCAGCTCTTTGACCGCGGCGGCTACCGCCGGGGGCGTGGACGGCTCCGGAGTGTCCACCCGGAGACGGTCACTCACCAGCTCACCTGCCTCCACGTCGACCACCCCGGCCTTCACGCCGGACCCACCCACATCGACGCCGATCCTCGTCGTCACGGCGGGCGAGACTAGTGGGGTGCAAATTCCACGCCAGCTACCCTCGATTTGGATGAGTGGTCAGGCCGATATCGCGGTAGCCGGGCTTGGAGTGATGGGAGCAAACCTCGCTCTGAATCTCGCCGACAAAGGGAATCGGGTCGCGGCGTTCAACAGGACGGTATCGGTCACCGACGAGTTCATCGCCGGAGAGGCCGGGGAACTCGGCATCCTCCCCACCACCTCGATCGAAGAGATGGTGGGGATGCTGAGCCGGCCGCGCGTCGTCCTCATCATGGTGACCGCCGGCAAACCGGTGGACGCGGTGATCGACAGCCTTCTCGATCACATGGAAGAGGGCGACATCATCATCGACGGTGGGAACTCGCTTTACACCGATACTGAGCGTCGCCAGGCCTTCGTCGAGTCTCGGGGTCTCCTCTATCTCGGGATGGGGGTCTCCGGTGGTGAGGAAGGGGCGCGTCACGGCCCGTCGATCATGCCCGGCGGGAGCAGGAAGGCGTGGAACCACGTGGAGCCAATGCTCAAGTCGATCGCCGCCAAAGCTCCCGACGGCAAGCCCTGCTGTGAGTGGATCGGAGCGGGTGGAGCCGGTCATTTCGTCAAGATGGTCCACAACGGCATCGAATACGGGGACATGCAGGTCATCGCCGAGGCGTACGACCTGATGCGTCGGGGCATGGGCATGAGCCCCATGGAGATGTCCAAGGTCTTCGCACGGTGGGACGAAGGCCGCCTCCGTTCCTATCTCATAGAGATCACCAGCGAAATCCTGACCAGAGAGTTGGACGGTCAGCCGGTCGTCGACGTGATCCTGGATGCCGCCGGGCAAAAAGGCACCGGCAAATGGACAGTGATCTCGTCTTTGGACCTGGGCCAGCCGACAACGCTGGTAGCCGAGGCGGTTTACGCGCGAATCGTCAGCTCCGACCCCGATGCACGCAAGAGAGTGGCCGCCATCTATCCAGATGCCCCCGCCGCTCTGGAAGCAGTGACGCCCGACGACGTGGAGAGCGCCCTCTACGCCTCCAAGATCATCTCCTATGCCCAAGGGTTCCGACTGATGCGGGCGGCCTCCGACGAACTCGGTTGGGGCCTCGATCTCGGGACGATCGCATCGATCTGGCGGGCGGGATGCATCATCAGGGCGGCTTTCCTCGAGGACATCACCGCTGCCTTCCTCAGAGACCCAGGTCTCACCGACATGATGGAGGACAACTTCTTCTCCGAAGCCCTCGTGGAAGCGACGACATCGTGGCGGGAAGTGGTGGCGAGGGCTGCCCTTTCGGGAATCCCGGCGCCGGCCTACTCCAGCGCTCTTTCCTACTTCGACGGGATGCGATCGGAGCGGCTACCGGCCAACCTGATCCAGGCGCAGCGGGACTTCTTCGGCGCCCACACCTTCGAACGAGTGGATGGCCAACGGGGCGAGTTCTTCCACCACGAGTGGTGAAGTGGCTCAGACGGGCGGCGTCCCTGGGACCTGGATCCGCTCCCCGGCCTCGAATGCGGGATCTGCCTCGTCGGCCTCCTCGACGTGCTGGCGCCGGATCCCCATGGTGAACAAGATCGCGTCCAGGTAGGGCACCGAAATGGCCGTGTCCGCCCTCTCCTTGACCACGGGCTTGGCGTTGAAAGCGATACCAAGCCCCGCCGTTGCCAGCATGTCGAGATCGTTGGCCCCGTCACCCACCGCCACGACCTGTGAGAGCGGGATGCCCTCTGCTTCGGCGATCGACCTGAGGAAGGCCGCCTTACGGGGACCGTCCACGATCTCGCCGGCGAGCTGACCGGTGAGGAACCCGTCTTTCATCTCCAGAGTGTTGGAGAGGGAATAGTCGATACCCAGATCGGCGGCGAGGACATCTGTGAACCGGGTGAAGCCGGCGGAGACGATGGCCGTGACCAGTCCGAGCCGTTTCAGGGTGCGGATGAAGGTGCGCGCTCCGCTGGTGAGTGTGATGTTCTCGTGGACCCTGGTGATGGCCGTTTGGTCGAGACCCTTGAGCAGGCCGACTCGTTCGCGCAATGACTCCTCGAAGTCGATCGACCCATTCAGGGCGAGATTGGTCAGCTCGGAGCATCGCTCTTCTGCGCCCGCCTCCCTGGCGAGGAGATTGATCACCTCCTCTTGGATCAGCGTCGAGTCGACGTCCATGATCACCATCCGCTTGCCGCGACGCTCGAGGCCGTCGCGCTGGATGGCGATGTCGATGGGGCGCTCCAGCGCAGCTCGAACGAGGTTCTCCCGCATCTGGTCCAAATTCCCGTTGCCGACCAGGAGCTCATAGCTCACGACGGGGTAGCGGGAAAGCCGAAAGATGCGGTCTATGTTCCCTCCGGCATCCGCTATGGCGCTGGCTACTGCTCCGAAATCCTCGGGGCCGACTCCCATCCCAATCACCGTCACGACCGACATGGGACGGGTCGGTGTCGGGGTGTCGTCGACCTTTTCGAACTCGACGTTCAGGCCCCGCTCCCAACCGAAGAAGAGAAGATCCCTGATCGTGGCTCGCTCACCGGAGACCCCAATGAGCACATTGAGGGTCAGACGGCCACGAACGACTATCTGCTCGACGTCGTAGATCTCCACCGCTGCCTCGGCCAACACTGCCATCAGCCCGGCCGAGATCCCCGGCCCATCCGGGCCATGGACCGCAACAAGAATCGTCGAGTGATCTGTCACCGACATCAGGGTAAAGGTCTCGATAGGTTGAACAATGTCAGGCCGTTACCATCGTTCGGTCCACCGTCCCTTGGAGATGCCCTCAATTGTCTGATAGCCCGTTCCGGTTGCCCCGGAGTGTGATCCCAGCCCATTACAACCTGCTCCTCGAGCCGGACCTGGGCACATTCACCTTCGACGGTCAGGTATCGATTCGGATCGACATAACCGAGACCCTCGACCAGATCGTCCTCAACGCCGCCGAGATCGACATCGAGACGATGACGCTGAATGGTGACGACGGTGAGACCGCCGTCACCGGCGTGACCTACGACGACGAGTACGCCAGAGCCACGCTGACCCTGGAGCACCCGGTCGCTCCGGGCACCTACACCCTCGACCTCACCTACTCCGGGATCATCAACGACCAGCTACGTGGCCTGTACCGGTCCATATATCGGGACGAGGACGGGACCGAGCACGTGATCGCCACCTCGCAATGCCAGGCGACCGACGCCCGCCGCGTCCTCCCCTGCTGGGACGAGCCCGACCTCAAGGCAACCTTCAAGACGGCGATGGTGGTCGCCGACGGGTTGGAGGCCTACGCCAACGGCGCAGAGGTATCCCGGACGACTCTGGACGACGGCCGAGTCCGCTTCGACTTCACAGAGACGATGAAGATGTCCACATACCTGCTGGCCTTCATCGTCGGTCCCTTCGAAGCAACGGAGCCGGTCTCGAGTCGGGGCACGCCGACACGGATCATCGTCCCCAAGGGAAACCTCCATCTCACCGACCTCGCATTGGAGAACGCTGTTTTCTGCTTCGAATACCTCTCCGACTATTACGGGATTCCCTATCCGGAGCAGAAACTGGATCACATCGCGATTCCCGATTTCGCAGCCGGCGCCATGGAGAACGTCGGGTTGATCACTTATCGCGACGCCTACATCGTCCTCGATGAGGCCAAGGCGAGCCAGAGCGAGCTTCAGGCCTGCCTGGACGTAGTCGGACACGAGATCGCCCATCAATGGTTCGGCAACCTGGTCACGATGCGGTGGTGGGAGGGCGCGTGGCTGAACGAGGCCTTCGCCAGCTTCATGGAGCTCAAGGCCACTGATGCGAGGAAGCCCGACTGGAAACGGTGGCTCGCCTTCGCCAACCTGGAAGTGCCCTGGGCAATGGGCACCGACCAGCTGGCAACGACGCGACCCATCGAGTTCGAGGTCAACTCGCCCGCGGAAGTCGAGGAGATGTTCGACTCGATCACCTACGGGAAAGGCTCTGCCGTCCTCAGGATGATCGAGCAGTTCATCGGCGAGGAGGAGTTCCGGACTGGGGTCGGCAACTACCTGCGCAAGCACGAATACGCCAACACGGTGACCGGCGACCTCTGGGAGGGGCTAGACGGCGCCTCGGATTGGCCGGTCGGCGAGATCATGAACAGCTGGGTGAACCAGAAGGGCTTCCCCCAGATCGATGTCCGGGTGACGTCCGACGGGATTCATTTGAATCAGCGGCGTTTTCTTGCCATTCCCGACGAAACCGACGCGACGATCTGGGACGTCCCAATCCAGCTGCGTGGCTCCGCCGATGGGAAGACTTTCGAGACCAAGGTGCTCCTCGACGCGGACGAAACCGTGGTCCCGGTCGATGGCCCATTCGAATTCGTGGTCGCCAACGCTGGTGGTCATGGGTTCTATCGAACCCGGTACTCCGAAGAGCTCTTCAGCGATCTCCTCGGCCACCTCGATGCCCTCGGCGATATCGAGCGGTACAGCCTCGTGTCGGACACGTGGGCAATGGTTCGCTCGGCGCAGGTGCCGGCATCGGCCTTCCTCGACCTCGTCGGCAGGTACGTCGACGAAACAGAGCACGCCATCTGGTCGGTGATCATGGGTGGGCTCCGGGCTATCGAACACCACGCTCTGGAAGAGGAGACCCGTCCCGCGTTCGAGGCCTTCGTGCGCGACCTGGTAGGCCCTGCTCTCAACCGCCTCGCCTGGGAAGGGCCAGGCGACGAGAGCGACCTCACCCGGAAGTTGCGTGGCGATCTGATCGCAGGGCTTGGCATCCTGGGCAACGACCCCGCCACCGTGGTCAAGGCGCGCCAGATTGCCGGCGACGTCCTCGAGGGCAGTCAGTTCGATCCCGAGGTCTGCACCGCTGCGCTCTCTGTGTTCTCGCATCACGGTGGGGCCGACGAGTACGAGGCGCTCTGGGCGGCGTATCACCGAACCAATGCGCCAACTGAGAAGGTCCGCTACCTCCGCTCGGTGGCTGGAGTCGAGGTGGAGGAGCTGGCCTTGTCCACCATGGAGAAGATCGTGAACGGCGAGATACGGACCCAGGACGGGTTCTGGGTCTTCGCCCGTCTCCTGTCCGGTGAGGCCGGGCCAGCCGTCTGGCAAAATGCGAGGACCCGTTGGGACGAGGTCCTGGCGGTCATGCCCGGAATGACGAAGCGACGTGTGGTGGAAGGGCTGCCTGCCCTTTCCCAGCCCGAGCTCGCTGCCGACGTCAAGAGCTTCTTCGCCGAGCACCCGATCCCGGAGGCCGCCCGTTTCCTGACCCAGAATCTGGAGCTCCTCGACACCAACGTCCTGCTCCGCGAGCGAGAGACTCCGGTTGTGACCCGGTATTTTCAAGCCACTCCCTGATGCTTCGGCGTCACGCATCCGTGACGCCGAGTGACCGATGAGTTCGGGATACCCCGCCGGTCAAAGGAATTGAAACTGCGAACGGAGGACGTCATGACATCTGGGGAATCCGAGACATTCGACATGGTCCTCAGCCGAACTTTCGAAGCACCGGTCAGTGAGGTATGGAGGGCATGGACCGAAGGCGATTACGTCCGAGAGTGGTGGGGCCCGGCCGGGTTCACGGCTCCGGTCGCCGAGATGGACGTGCGCGAGGGCGGGACGTCGCTGGTCTCGATGCGTGCTCCCGACGACATGGGTGGCTTCGAGCATTTCCACACGTGGAGCTACCAGAAAATAGAGCCCGAGCAGCGTTTGGAGTTCGTCCATCACTTCGCCGACCAGGACGGGAACCCGATCGATCCCGCATCGGTCGGATTGCCACCGGGCATTCCGGCGCAGGTACCCCACGTCTTGACCTTTGCCCGTGGAGCCGATGGTGGGACCGATTTCACCGTGATCGAGCACGGCTACACCTCACCGGACGTGGTCGAACTGTCGCGTGCGGGTATGGACCAGACCCTCGACAAGCTGGCGGCACTGCTCGCCCGAAAGGCCACGCGGCCTGACTGAGGCCTCAGGGCCCAAGTAAGAAAGCCCCCCGGCATGCCGGGGGGCTTTCTCGCTTAACGTGGGAGGTCCCTACTTCAGCTCGACGCTGGCGCCGGCGGACTTCGAGGACTTCCTTGGCCTTGTCGGCGGTCTCCTTGTCGACGGCCTCGAGCACATTGGCCGGGGCACCGTCCACGAGGTCCTTGGCCTCCTTGAGACCGAGGCTGGTCAACCCACGGACTTCTTTGATGACCTGGATCTTCTGAGCGCCGGCCGCGGTCAGGACGACATCGAACTCGTCCTGCTCCTCCACGGCAGCGGCGGCGCCACCGTCGCCCCCGGCGGCGGGGGCAGCGGCGACGGCCACCGGAGCGGCGGCGGTCACTTCGAACTTCTCCTCGAAGGCATCGAGGAACTCCTTCAATTCGAGGACGGTCATGCCCTCGAACGTTGCGATCAGCTCATCGGTGCTGAGCTTGGTCTTGGCGGCCATTTCTCACTCCTCCTCGGCCGAGTCGGCCATGTCGGTTTCAACGGGCTCGTCCGCAGGCAGGGAGGCAGTCGATTCGCCTTCCTGCCGGCGCGATCTCGCCCGACTCTTTCTTTTCCAGAAGCTGTTGGAACATCGTTGCGGCGTTGCGATTGAAGGACGCAAACAGCCCGGCCGCCTGCACAAGGGGAGCCTTGGCGGCGCCGGCGATCCTCGCCAGCAGCACCTCGCGCGGCTCTATCTCGGCCAGTCGGGAGACTTCCTCCGGGCCGAGGATGTTCCCCGAGAGAACCCCTGCCTTCAGGATGAAGACCTCATGAGACTTGGAGAAGTCTTTGAGGGCCTTCGCCGTGGCCACAGGGTCGGTCTTGGCGAACGCGAGCGCGGTCGGACCAAGCAGATGCTCGTCGAGACCGGCGATCCCCGCGTCGTCGGCGGCAAGTCGTGCCAGGGTCATCTTCACGACCTTGTACTCGGCTCCGCTGGCACGCAGGCTCGCCCGCAGCTCCTGTACCGCCTTCACGGACAGGCCGCGATACTCGGTCAGGAAGACAGCTTCCGATCCCTCGAGACTCTCTTTGATTTCGGCAACAGCCTGGACCTTTTCTGGTCTTGGCATTCGCTCCTCCGGTCGGTAGACAACAAAACCCCTCGGCATCATGACAAGGGGCTCGCGAGGAGCGACCTGCGTTGGCGGGAGAGTCCCATTGAGCCCGAAGGCACCGACGGTCTGGGGCCGAGGTATTGGAGTTGCGAGATGAATAGTACCGGCCGGCGGGCCTTGGGCAACTCCGGCAACACCGCCGGGTCCACCCAGTCCATCGATCGGTAGGGTGGCCGGATGCCCGATTTGCCCGATAGCTTCGCACCGTCCGGAGACGCTCTCATCGCATTCGAGAGCGGTGGGGAGGGCCGGCCGGTCGTCTTCATCCATGCCGGCATCGCCGATCGACGGATGTGGCGTCATCAACTCTCCGAAGTCCCCACCGGTTTCCAATATGTGAGTCTCGACCTCCGAGGTCACGGCGCCACGTCGCTCACTGACACTCGATTCTCCAACCACGAGGATGTCCTCGCCGTGATGGACCATCTCGACATCGATGCCGCGGTTGTCGTTGGATGCTCGATGGGTGGGGGAACCGCATTCGACGTCGCCCTGGCCTCACCTGAGCGGGTCACCGGTCTCGTCGTGATCGGCGCCGGCGCCCCCGGATTCGAGGTCGACGACTACGAGCCCCCACAATGGCCCCAGGTGCTGAAGGCGTATGAGGCCGGTCATTTGGCCCGAGTAGCCGAGTTGGACGCGGAGATCTGGGTGATGGGATACGGGCGGGGTAGGGACGAGGTCGAATCGGATGTTTGGGACCTCGTGGTCGAGATGGACCTGGCGATTCTCCCCAATGAGGACCGCCGTGACGAGCTACTGATCCCACTGGACCCTCCCCGGGCCGAACGGTGGGACGAGATCACCACACCGACCTTGGTCATGGTCGGCGAGCACGATCTCCCCGACTGCCGTCAATCGGCTGAGCTCCTGGCGGAAGCTCTCAGTGATCACGACCCAATCGTGGTACCCGGCGCGGCACACCTTCCCAGCCTGGAGCAGCCCGAATCCTTCAACCGCGCCCTCCTCGGATTCCTGCAATCTGTCACCGTCTGATCGGATTTCCAGAATCTCCCTGGACAGGCTCCGGTACCCGCGCGACACTTGCAACATTGAGAACAGGGGGTCTCCGTGTGACCCGGGTGGGTTCCCTGACCGCCCCCACCCGCTCTTCGGGCCCTAAATAACCTGAGGGTCGCGTGACCGACAGTGAGACCAGCCCCTACCCTGGTCCACAGACGAGTAATCGGAAGCGTGCGGACGGTGGACCTGGCAGCCGAAGCCCTCTAAGCCCACGGGATTCCGGAGCGCGGAGATCCCCCCTGTTTCACAAAGGAAGAGCCCCCAAAGGGGCTCTTCTGCATTTGGTTCGCAACGCCAGATTCTGAGTATGGACGCCGGCTCTAGCCAGCCGCTTTCGCGAAATCCTCGAGACTGCCGACATCGACTTTGACCCCGGGGCCCATGGTCGACGACAGCGACATCTGCTGGAGGTACCGGCCGCGCGATGCTGCAGGCTTCGCCCTCAACAGCTCCGAGGAGAGGGCAGCCAGGTTGGACGACAACTGGTCGAGGCCGAAGGAGACCTTGCCCACCGGGACGTGGACATTCCCGTAGCGGTCGTTGCGATACTCGATGCGCCCGGCTTTGAATTCGGACACTGCTTTGGCCACGTCCGGAGTGACCGTCCCGGCCTTGGGGTTAGGCATTAGGCCGCGCGGTCCGAGAATCTTCCCCAACTTGCCCACCTCGGCCATCATGTCCGGGGTCGCGATGGCGACATCGAAATCGAGCTCCCCGCCGGCCTGCAGCTTCTCCACCAGCTCCTTGCCCCCGACAATGGCGGCACCGGCCTCCGTGGCCTCCTTTTCCTTGTCCGCTGGAGCGAAGACCGCAACCCTGACATCCTTGCCGGTGCCGTGCGGGAGCGAAACGGTGCCGCGGACGAGCTGGTCCGCCTTCTTGGGGTCGATTCCAAGACCGAACACTGCCTCGACGGTTTCATCGAATTTGGCGGGAGCCAGCGTCTTCACCAGCTCCAGGGCCTCTTCTGGCCCATATGGGGTCTGCTTGTCGTACCGCATCGCGGCCTCGCGGTACTTCTTGCCATGTTTGGCCATTGTCTCTCCTTGTGGTCCAGGCGGCCTCGCGGCCTCCCACTTGTGCCAGCTATCGCCGGCGCCGTAATACCTCGCCGACTTCAGTCGGCGACCGTTATACCCATCGATCGGGCAGTGCCCTCGACGATTTTCATGGCGCCTTCGATGTCGATGGCGTTCAGATCGGGCATCTTGGTCTCGGCGATCTCCTTGACCTGAGCCCTGGTCACCTTCCCGACCTTCTGCTTGTTCGGTTCACCCGAGCCCTTGTCCACCCGCGCCGCCTGACGAAGCAGGGCGGCGGCGGGAGGTGTCTTCATCACGAAGTCGAACGACCGGTCTTCGTAGATCGAGATCTCGACCGGGATGATCTGCCCCCGCTGGTTGGCGGTGGCGTCGTTATAGGCCTTCACGAAGTCCATCAAGTTGACACCGTGCGGGCCCAATGCGGTGCCGACCGGGGGGGCAGGAGTGGCCTGCCCGGCGGGCAGCTGCAATTTGAGCGTGGTTACAAGTCGTCTTCGTCCCATGATTCTCTCCGTGCCGATGTGGCGCTAACTCTTCTGAATGTCCTCGAAACCGAGCTCGACCGGTGTGTCCCGGCCGAAGATGTTGACGAGCACCACGATCTTCTGCTGGTCGATGTTCATGTCCTCGATGACGCCGTTGAAGTCGGCGAACGGGCCGGTGACAACCCGCACCTGCTCTCCGACCTCCCACTCTGGCTTGAAGCGTGGCTTTGCCTTTTCCTCCTCCTCCTGGACGCCGAGGAACCGCTCGACCTCCCTCCGAGAGAGGGGTGTGGGCTTCTGTGCGTTGCCGGCGACGAACCCGGTGACACCCGGGGTGTTGCGGACTGCATACCAGGAGTCATCATCGAGGGTCATCCGGACGAGGATGTAGCCGGGGAAGACCTTCTTCGAAACGGTTTGCTTCTTCCCGCCCTTGAATTCGACCATGTCTTCCATCGGGATATGGACCTCGAAGATCCGGTCCTCCATGTGCATCGACTGGATGCGGGTCTCGAGGTTTGCCTTGACCTTGTTCTCGTATCCCGAGTAGGAGTGGATGACATACCAGTCGCCGGGCATGTCGTAGGGGCTGGCCGATACCGGCGGCACCTCGTCGGCCTCAGCGTCGCTCGCATCGGTCGCTTCGGGCTCGTCTGCGGCGACTCCCTCCTCGACGATGGGCTCCTCGACGTCAACGGGCTCGATCTCGACGGTATCCACCTCGGTCGTATCGACCTCGGCTTCAGGTACCTCTGTCATCGGCGGTGTCGTGCTCGGCTTCGGGTACGCTCACCTCAGGGCTTTCGGCCTCCGGCGTTTCTTCGAGCTCGGTGTCGACGTCGGGGGTCTCCATCTCGGCGGTCTCCAGGTCTGGCATCAGGATCTCGCCACCAGCCAGAACACGAATTCCTTCATGACGATGTCGAGCCCGAAGATCACTCCGGTCAGCACGGTCGATGTGATGAGGGTCACGGCAGTGAATGCGACCATCTGTTCGCGAGTCGGCCAGGTCACCTTGCGAAGCTCTTGGCGGACTTCGTGCAGATACTCACGCAACCGGGCCCAGAGTGATTTGCGCTCGGTGGCGCCAGGCTTGCCCTGAATGGCGGCGGCGCGACGGCTGGCCTTGTCACGGCCTGACTCGTTCTTCTTCTGCAGACGCTCTTCGCGTTCCTGCATCCGGCGCATTTCTCGGTTCATCAGTTCTTCCAGATCGTATCCACGGACAAAGGCTGGCAGGGGCGGAGGGACTCGAACCCCCAACCTCCGGTTTTGGAGACCGGCGCTCTACCAATTCGAGCTACACCCCTAGGGGGTTCGCGGGATGACAAAGTATAAGGGAAGGCGGGTGGTGTGGAAACTCCGGGTCTCATGCCACACTCTTTCGATGCCGGTTCTGGAATTGTTCACCATTGTCGTCGACGAATACGACCCGGCCATCGAGTTCTTTGTGGGTGTCCTGAGTTCGAGCTCGTGGAGGACTCGCCGTCGCTCACCAACGATGGTCGTCCGAAGCGATGGGTAGTCGTTCGACCTCCTGGAGCAGAGACGGGCATCCTTCTTGCCCGTGCCGACGGCGACCACCGCTGGGACCAGCTCGGTCCCATTTGATATACATGAGAGCACGACCTCATGCCGGATGAAACCAATCAGCCCGTCAGGATTCCCCCCCGCTGGTTCGTACGCACGGCATGGGTGGTGCATCGTGGCCTGTACCGGGTCACTGGAGGCCGCTTCGGTCTCTGGCCACCGAAGCCCGACAAATGGGGCACCATGCGCCTCACGACCACCGGGCGTCGAACCGGCCAACCGCGGACCGTGATCCTCGGCTACTACGACGATGGTCCCAATGTCGTCACCATGGCGATGAACGGCTGGGCCGACGACGAGCCGGCATGGTGGCTCAACCTCCAAGCTCACCCTGTCGCGAGCGTCGACCTCGTGGATGGCCAGCGCATGGTGAGAGGGAGGGCGGCAGAAGGGGAAGAGCGGTCACGTTTGTGGGATCGGTGGTTACAGATCGATTCGAGATTGGACGACTTTGCCGCCCTCAGGACCGGCGAGACTGCGGTCGTCATCCTGGAACCTTGGGACGATGCCGCTCAATAGCTTCGTCATGTGATCGCAAAGGCCCGAACCGGGAAGGTCCCAAATCCACTCACCTTGGGTGGCACTGCGTAGAACCGGAATTCCCGGCCCACCAGTTGACCCAGACCGGTCAAATGCTCGACGACCTGGATGCCTGCGGCGAGCAAGCCAGTATGCGCCGGCCGCCCTCCGCCCCGGGTGTCGTCGATGTTCACCGAATCGATGCCGACCAGGACGGCGCCTCCGGCGACGAGTGCCTCGACGAGGCTGGCGGACACGAAGGAATGGCTGGGGTCGCCGTAGGCGTCGGTGCCCCAATGGCGATCCCATCCGGTAGCGAACAGGACCGCCCTGCCAGTCAGGTCCAGACCATCCACCGCCTCCGGGCCGATCTCGGGCCCGGGTGCGTCGATGCAGAGCCCGGGTAGGTCGGCCACGTCGTCGAGGGCCAGCCCGGCCAGGTCGGATCCACCGTCGAATCGATGGAAAGGCGTATCGAGGTATGTGCTGGTATTCCCCACCATGTCGATTCGCCCGATGAGGAACTCGGTCCCGGGCTCGTAGTTCGCTCTGGAGTCGACCCGGGAGAGATGGTCCGACAAGACGGGCCCGGGAAGACCGGGATAGGTCACCATCCCCGCTTCGATGGTGTGAGATAGATCAATGAGACGCGACATCGGCCAAGCGTATCGTCACACCTTCACCTGCAACTCCTCGACGATTCCGTTCGCCCACCTGCGGATCTCATCCCAATCCCGGAAATCGCCCTCGGGGACTTTGAGCGCGCCGACTATGGCCCGCTCGCCGAATCCGAGCCGGGACCTGTCGATCTTTCCTGAAAACACGGCATGACCACGGGCGCCGGTCGTCTCCATCACAGCAGCAACGTCGACGGGGTCTTCATCCGGCTTCGGAGGGTCGCCGATCGGGCCGCTCGAGAACAGCCACACTGGGCGGGCCGCCAGCTCGCCGGCAAACCTCTCCGCCAACTCCCGCATCGACTTCATCCAGTGACCGGCGTACACGGCGCTGCCGAGGATGGCCACGTCGTACGCCTGCAATGCGATCACTGACTCGGGATCGAGCGCGTCGGTCTCGATGCCGTGCTCGAGGAGGACCTCGCGGATGGCGCTACCGATCTCGGCGGTCGAACCGTGTTTGCTGGCCGTGGTGATCAGGGCCTTCATCAGGTCTGCCTTTCTCTCGACCTGATACAGGAATACGCCCTCGTCGCCCGATTCGAACAGGGAACAAAGGCCCTTTCGATCAGGATTGGGTGCGAGGGCGGAGCCGCCAGATGAGGACTGCGGCAGCCATCGACAGGACCGCGGCCGTCACCGCCACCGGCGTACGCCAGGTGCGGGCCACCGCCAGGTCACCCTCCAATGCCGACATGACCCGCCACTCGAGGTCGAGTGGGGCATTGAACTTCTCCTGCGACATCGCAGCCAGTTCCCGGGCGGTGCGGGACATGGCCGCATGGCGCGCCTGACACTTGAGACACTTTTCGGCGTGGGCACGGAACGGCCGGGCCACAGGGGAGCCTTCCACGGCACTGTTGGCGACGAACGGCGCAGCAACCTCGCAGAAGACGTTCATGCCGACTCCTCCAACTGACGGGCAAGCCGTGCCCGAGCCCGATGGAGACGCACTTTGGCCGCCGACACCGAGATCCCCATTGCCTCGGCGATCTCGGCATGAGACCAGTCGTAGACATCCTTGAGGACGACGACCTGACGTTGTGGCTCCGGTAGCGAGTCGAGGGCGCGACGGAGACGACCGCGGAGCTCGAGCACCTCACCGGCCACTTCCGGGTGATCGGCGCCCGCGCGGGGCCGCAACTTCAACGAAGTCGTCGAGGGGTAGCCCGCTGTGTCGGCGAGCCCGTCTTCGCTGGGTCCAGGCGGTGTTGACGGTGATCCGGTGCAGCCATGTCGACAGTGCGGCATCACCCCTGAAATTCGGCAGCGCCTTCCAAGCCCGGATCAGGGCTTCCTGGGCGATATCGGCCGCGAGGTGCGGGTCGCCAACGAGTCTTCGCGCCAAGGTGTAGACCTCGTCTCCATGCTCACGAACCAGGGCGCCGAACGCGGCTCTGTCGCCGGCTTGGGCCCGGGCAATGAGCTCCTTTTCCTTGTCTCGTTCGACCCTGGGCAATTCCATGGGGTTACCGCTCCGTCAGCTCGATTCGAGCGCTCACATACTCGACTTCATCGTCGACGACTGCAACAACCGCGCCGTCGGCGTTCTCCTCGATGTTCACCGACACCGGGGTTGCCGGCGGCAGCGGGGTGCGAAACCGAACCCGGGCAGAGCGAAGCGGCGCATCACCAGGGCTGAGCCGGGAAGCGGCCGCGATGGCCCATGCCGCCTGGAGAAGGCCATGGGCCACCACACCGGGCAGCCCGGCGGAAACTGCCGCATCGTGATCCCAGTGGATGGGGTTCCAGTCCCTCGTCGCGGCCGCATAGCGGACCAGATCGGCCCGGGATGCGCTGATCTGACCGTCACCCGGGCCTCCGTCTTCGTGTGGGGCAGGTTCGGTTCTCTCGGTGACCTCTCCGGGTTCGATGGCGGAGACCAGGAAAAGCGAGGTTGCGTCCGCCACCGGGCCGAGGTCGTCCGCCACCTCGACGTCGAAGTTCACGAAATCGACCCCGCCCCTCTCCCGAACCCGGCTCACCTTGCCGGTCACATCCATCTCGGACTCGATGCCGATCCGCCGATGCCAGGTGAAAGTCTGCTCGCCGTGGATCACCGATCGATCGGCCAGCTGGCTGAGCAAGTCGGAAGCGACGACGAACAGCAGAGCCGCCATGAAGCCCGGGGGCGCCGCATTTTCCCACCGTTCTCGGTCGTCACCTGTGATCTGGATGAAGTCATTGACGTTCTCCACGCAGACCCGGAACAAGTGCGGTCCGATGGAATGGTCGACGAGATCAGACGGGTTCAAGTGTTTCACGGTAACGCCGAGACTTCGCCCGTCACAGCGGCACTCAGATTCGTTATGGTCCCGGCCGGGAACGGGCTCGGAACGCGTGACTGGAGGTACATGAGACGCTCTCTCAGAAGACTTGTCGTGCTGGCAAGCATCTTCGCCCTGCTCGGAGCGACTGTGCCGGTGGCCTCGGCCGTGCCGGCAGCGTGCGAGAACAGGAGCAACAACACAATCGCCAAGCTGCTCGAGTGTGTCGATCTCGGAGGCGTTCGGGAGCACCAGGCGGCATTCCAGGCCATAGCCGACGCCAACGGCGGCACCCGGGCATCGGGCACGGAAGGCTATGACGAATCAGCCGCGTACGTGGCGGAACGGATTGAGGCTGCGGGTTATGTCGTGACCATCCAGCCCTTCGATTTCGTGAGGTTCACGGAACTCAGCCCGTCGATCCTGGAGCAGACGGCGCCCCTTCCGGGCGGTCCGCTACCCAACGTCACCATGACCTATTCGGGAAGCGGCGATGTCACCGCCGCGGTGACGGTGCTCCCGGCGCCACCGGCCGACGCCACGCCTGGTTGTGAGGCTGGCGACTTCGCCGGGTTCCCTGCCGGCAACATCGCGCTGATCAGCCGGGGTGCATGCACGTTCGCCATCAAGGCGACCAATGCAGCCAACGCTGGAGCCGATCGGCGTGGTCATCTACAACAACATCGCTGGTGACCTCAACGGCACCCTGGGCAGCGCCTTCGCTCTCGACATCGGGGTGACCGGCATAACCCAGGCGCTGGGCCAGCAACTGGCCACGACCCCTGGTCTGGTGCTGAGGCTCAAGACGGATACGTTGAGAGAGCCCGGCACCACGTCGAACGTGCTCGCCGAGAAAGCCGGGAAGAACGCGGACAACGTGGTCATGGTCGGAGCGCACCTCGACTCGGTCCCCGAGGGGCCCGGGATCAACGACAACGGATCCGGGTCGGCAGCGATCCTCGAGGTCGCGGAGCAGATGGCCAGGGTCAATCCACAAAACACCTTGCGCTTCGCTTGGTGGGGAGCCGAGGAAGCGAGTCTCGTCGGATCCACCCTTTACGTGAACACCCTCAGCGACGAAGAGTTCGCCAAGATCGCTCTCTACCTGAACTTCGACATGGTGGGCTCGCCCAACCACGTCTTCTTCGTCTACGACGGCGACAACTCGGACGGAGTCGGCGCCGGGCCGGGCCCGGCCGGGTCGGCTCAGATCGAGACGAAGTTCGAGGACTTCTACAACTCGAGGAGTGTCCCGTTCAAGGGGACCGACTTCGACGGGCGGTCCGACTATCAAGCCTTCATCCTCAACGGCATCCCGGCGGGCGGGTTGTTCACCGGAGCAGAAGGCATCAAGACAGCAGCGGAGGTCGCTCTCTGGGGCGGCATAGCCGGCCAGCAGTACGACCCCTGCTACCACCAGGCCTGTGACACCTTCGCCAACAACAGCGACGTGGCGTTGCGTACCAACTCGGATGCCATCGCCTACGTCACGCTGAGTTATGCGATGAGCACCGAAGAGATCAACGGCACCAAGGGCAAGGGCAACTTCCCAGCCTTCGAGCCGGCGGCCTAAGGGGTCGAACTGGACATCCATGCAGGGCGTCGCGGACCTCGTGGCGCCCTGCATTTGAGATCGACGTCGCTCACGCCCGCGCCTGTGCGACGGTTGCCTCGATCACGTGACGGAGGATCGGCGGGACGGACTCCGGACCACGCCGGGCGGCTGCATCGATCAGCGTCAACGCCAGGAAGGGCTTGGAGGTGCGTTCGATTGCCTTTCGAATCACCCTGGTCGGAGTGGTCCTCGACGGGTCGGAGACATTTGCCACCTCGGCGATGACATCGGCAAAGCCATACCTCCAGAAACAGTGCTCGATGTCGGTTTCACGAAGGACGGTCAGCGGGGGTTCGCTTCCGTCAGAGCCCAGCGCTAGGGCTTGCGCGGTTTCGGCGTAATGCCGGCCGGCCTCGTCCCCGTCGACCATCACGTGCCAGGCGATACCCATGTGATGCGCCAGCGTCGCGAACGGAGCGACTCCGGACTGGGCGAACTCGACGCACGCCACCCCTTCTTCCGCCAGGTCGTATCCGCAGATCCTGGCCAGATCGGGGAGCACCCAGTATTCGGTCTCCCCTTCGACGAGGAGCCAGCATCGGGCGAACATCGCCGACGCACGGCGTGACCGGAGGTGATAAGACACTTTCCTCAGAGCGTCTCCAGTGAGGGCCGTCTCGGCAACAGCCCACTCTTCAACGACACCGCCGCGGCGGGTCAGGCGTCGGAGTGACGTGAGGGGCGCGTCGGCGAGGACCACGTCCGAGTGAGTGGCCACGATCTTTTGCCACGTGATCCCCTCGATCGTCCGCCACACCGTTGCGAGTGTGATCGGGTGGAGATTCACCTCAGGATTCTCGATGACCAGAATCGGAGTGGCGTGATCGGGGAGCGGCCCCTCTCGTAACACTTGCCGGACCAGTTGGAGCAACGCCCCCAGAACGAGCAGAACAGCGATCTTCTGGGACGCTGTCGAAGCGTGAGACCGCTCGTGGGGTCGTGGAGGACGGGCGGCGACCCAGGATCTCAGACACCATCGCGCTCATCATCTGGCCGCTGCCGGCGAAGACGTTGCTGTACTTGTTGAGAAGGACACGGGCTGTGTCAGCCGCCGCTTCGAGCTCGGCATCCATGCTGAGGGTGTTCCCGGTCAGGATGTTCCGGTGATGGAGGGCCAGGGCTTTCAACATCGGGTCGTCGATGGGGTCGCTCTCCCCGAGCCTGACCTCACCGTCGGGCTCTGGGATCCCGGTGAGCAATCCGGGCTCCAGCCATAGAACTGGGAAGAGACCCCGTAGCCAGTTCGTGGTATCGGGCCCGCCGTCGATCTGGCTCGAGCAGACGGGTGCGTGGATGGTGTGGCTAAGACTGGCTGTGCCAACTTCGTGGTCCAGATCGGCGCGAAAGTCGAAGATCAGTTGCCGAGTGCCGTCCGACGGAAAGGCGTCCTCGAGACGGTCGGGCAGGGACCACTCGCCGGGAGCGCCCTCTTCGATCCCCAGGCGTATGCGGAGAGGGCCGGGGCGACCGTCGTCGCCGTGATGGAAATGGACCGGCGTCAGCTCGTCCTGCCTAGTGCCGGGTGCGCCCAAGCTCAGCAGCAGCGCTTCAATGATGCTGGTGCGGCCCGAGTCATTCTCGCCGAAGAGAACCGTGGTATCGGCAAAAGTGACCCTGCCCCTGGCGATGGCGCGGTAGTTCTCGACCTCGATCCACCGCAGCGGCATCCCTATGCCGAGCGTTCCACGAGCTGGGCACGAATCGCAGGCGGGATTCGATCGAGGATCACCTCCACGGCTTCCCGGGGAGAGTCGAGCAGCCTGGCGAACCCTGTGTCCTCACGTGAGATCGCCCCACTGTCACGCAGGTCCCAGATGAACTCGCGGTAGACCATCCCAATAGCTCTCGCCGAGGAGGATCAACGGAAATGGCCCGATCTTGCGGCACTGGATCAGCGTCGCCGCCTCGAACATTTCGTCGAGAGTCCCGAATCCCCCGGGGAGGGAGACGAATGCGCTGGAGTATTTGACAAGCATGACTTTCCGGACAAAGAAATGATCGAAGTCGATGAAGCGCTCGAGATATGGATTGGCCGATTGCTCGTGAGGCAACACGATGTTGCAGCCGATCGACCTCCCCCCGGCCTCGAAAGCGCCACGGTTGGCCGCTTCCATGAGACCTGGCCCACCTCCGGTGATCACGGTGAACCCAGCCCCGGCGAGCTCTCGCCCCAGCTCGACGCCCAGTCTGTACTCAGACGTGGTCTCTGCGAATCGTGCAGATCCGAAGACAGTCACAGCAGGTCCTAGATCATGCATCTGGTCGAAGCCTCGCTCGAACTCGCTTGCGATCCGGGCAAGACGCTCCCTATCAGCCTCTGGAGAGTGATTCTCGGTGAGAAACTCTTGTTCCGCGTCGGCCAGCGCTGGGGTGACCCAATGGGCTTGCCACAACCGCTCCCATTCGGTTCGATCCAGGGCTCCCCGCGGTGCCTTAGCGGGTCTCGCGATGCACGGTGTGCTGACGACACCATCGGCAGTACTTCTTCATCTCGAGACGGTCGGGGGTGTTGGTCTTGTTCTTGGTTGTGACGTAGTTGCGACGCTTGCACTCGGTGCAGGCGAGCGTCAACGGCGGTCTCTTGTCGCTTGGCATGGCCTGGGTCCTACTTGACGATCTTTACGACTCGGCCGGCGCCGACGGTGCGGCCACCTTCCCGGATGGCGAAGCGGAGACCTTCGTCCATGGCGATGGGAGCGATCAACTCCACCGTCATCTCCGTATTGTCACCGGGCATCACCATCTGGGTCCCCTCCGGCAGTTGGATCGCCCCGGTCACATCAGTAGTCCGGAAATAGAACTGGGGGCGATAACCGGGAAAGAACGGGTTGTGCCGACCCCCCTCCTCCTTGGTCAACACATACACCTGAGCTTCGAAATCGGTATGCGGAGTAATACTCCCCGGCTTGGCCAAGACCTGACCCCGCTCCACATCATCCTTCCCCACCCCCCGCAAGAAGAACCCCCACATTGTCCCCCGCCCGACCCTCATCCAACAGTTTGCGGAACATTTCGATCCCGGTCGCCACCGTCTTATGAGTAGGACGGATCCCCACGATCTCCACTTCCTCATTCACCTTCAAAATCCCCTGCTCCACCCGACCAGTCACCACCGTCCCCCGACCAGTAATCGAAAACACATCCTCGATCGACATCAAAAACGGCTTGTCGGTATCCCGATCCGGCTCCGGCACATAAGAATCAACCGCAGTCATCAACTCCATGATCTGATCAGAAGAAGCCTCATCCCCATCCAACGCCTTCAACGCCGAACCCCGCACCACCGGAACCTCATCACCAGGAAACTCATATTCAGTCAACAGATCCCGAACCTCGAGTTCGACCAGATCCAACAACTCCTCATCATCAACCATGTCCACCTTGTTCAAAAACACCACAATCGAAGGCACCCCCACCTGACGAGCCAACAAGACATGCTCCCGGGTCTGGGGCATCGGACCATCCGCCGCCGACACCACCAGAATCGCCCCATCCACCTGCGCCGCCCCCGTAATCATGTTCTTGATGTAATCAGCATGACCCGGCATATCCACATGCGCATAATGACGAGCCTCAGTCTCATACTCCACATGAGCAATCTGAATCGTGATCCCCCGCTCACGCTCCTCCGGCGCCTTATCAATCATGTCAAACGACGTCATCTGATTCGAACCACCCACCCGCTCCGACAAAACACTTAGTAATCGCAGCCGTCAACGTCGTCTTCCCATGATCAATATGACCCATCGTCCCCACATTCACATGCGGCTTCGTACGCTCAAACTTCGCCTTCGCCATCGCCTGGCTCCTGTCCTTTTCTCGATTCTTCGGCTGCCGCAGCCTACGCCACGGCCCTGGATGTAGCGGCGGGCAGACTCGAACTGCCGACCTCTCGATTATGAGTCGAGCGCTCTCACCAACTGAGCTACGCCGCCTCGGTGCGAGCGGTACCTCCGCTCGCTCAGAGCCCCCTTCCGGATTTGAACCGAAGACCCCTTCCTTACCATGGAAGTGCTCTACCAACTGAGCTAAGGGGGCGTTGGGTTGTCAGGCACCGGGCGCCCGTGCCGGGAGAAGGATTCGAACCTCCGTAGGCGTCAGCCGGCAGATTTACAGTCTGCTCCCTTTGGCCGCTCGGGCATCCCGGCATGCCAGAACCGCACGCCGAAAGACGCTCGGTTCGGGATGTGCAATGTTACAGGGCGCTCCGGCCCTCTACCAACCTGCTCGCTAGCGGACGCCTTGAGCCATCATCGTGAGACGCTCGATGCGCTCCTCGGTGGGAGGATGGGTGCTGAGCAGCTTCATCAACCCGCCACCGCGCACCGCCTTCATCGGGTTGTCGATGAAGAGCTGGGCGGTCGCCGGGTTCACGTTCATCGGGATCCGGGCAGTGCCGGCCGAGATCTTCTCCAAGGCGCTGGCCAGCATCATCGGACGCCCTGTGGTCTCCGCACCGGTGGCATCGGCCTGGAACTCCCGGGTTCTGGAGATGGCCATACGGATCAGCATCGCCGCGATCGGGGCCACGACGAGGGAGATAATGGCGCCGATCGCCCCGAGAGGGCTCTCCCGGTTGTCGCCACCGCCGAACCAAAAAGCCATCCGGGCCAGCATGGTCAGGGCGGCAGCGATCATCGCCGCAATGGAGCTGATCAGGATGTCTCGGTTGCTGACGTGGGCCAACTCGTGGGCGAGGACCCCCTCCAGCTCGTCGACCGTGAGCAATTCGAGGATGCCGGCCGTCACGGCAACGGCGGCCTTCTTCGGCGAACGGCCAGTGGCGAATGCATTGGGCTGGGGTGAGTCGATGATGTAGATGCGTGGCTCCGGCATGTTCTTCTGCAGCGCCAGGCGCCTGACGATGGCGTAGACCTGGGGTAGCTCCTCCTCGGTGACCGGTCGTGCCCGGCTGGCGGCCAGGGCCAGCTTGTCCGAGAAGAAGTAGGCGAGCAGGTTGAAGCCGACCGCGATCAGGAGGCCGATGACGAAGCCACCCTCGGGGAAGAGGGCGTAGGCAACCAACCACAACAGAGTCGTCATGAAGGCGAGCAAGCCGACCGTCTTCAGGTTGTTCATGTCTCGATTTTACGCGCTCCCCTCCGATAGCCGCGAGCGCATTTGGGGTATAGACGGGCAAGTGGCATTGCCCACGCACAGTGGTGTAGGGTCTCGAATCGTGGGGTCCTGCCTTATGGGCTCGTTCGCCAGGGAGGCGCAACAAGTCAAGGAGGAGAGAAGTTGAGAAAGCAAACTTCTCAGTGTCTTGGTCGCCCTGGCCGCACTGTTCGCAACCGTCCTTCCCGTGGGAGCCCGTCCGCTCTCATCGGGCACGAATCAGACCTCGGCTGACCGAGCTCCATACATAGTGCTCATGACCGGAGAGCCGGTGGTCGCTTACGAGGGTGGCGTGCCCGGGCTTGCAGGCACCGCGCCTCCAGCGGGCGAGAAGGTCGATCGCAACTCCGCAGCCGTCAGGGCCTACCAGGGCCACCTGCATAGCCAGCATGCCGAGGCGGTAGCCGCTGCCGGAGTCTCGGCGTCGGCCATCCTGATCGACTATGAGTTCGCTCTGAACGGGTTCAGCGCAGCGCTCACTGCAGCCGAAGCAGAGAAGCTGGCCGCACAGAAGAATGTCATCTCTGTCGTCCCCGACGAGCTGCGACACCTTCACACGGATACCTCACCTGACTTCTTGGGTTTGACCGACGGCGGCGGCGCCTGGGACTCGGGTATCACCGGAGAGGGTGTCGTGATCGGGGTCATCGACACTGGGATCTGGCCGGAGCATCCGTCGTTTGCCGATGACGGTTCATATGCGGCACCACCGATCTCTATCGAGGATGTCGACGTCGATCCCGACCCCGACAACGAGGTCATCCTTCCCGGGTGCGATTTCGGTGACACCGCGCACAATCCAGATGACGTCGCCTTCGAGTGCAACAACAAGCTGATCGGCGCCCGTGACATGCGGACGCTGTACAACGAGTTCATCGGCCCGGAGCTGTACAACTCGGCTCGGGACCCCGACGGTCACGGCACTCACACCGCAAGCACCGCTGGGGGCAATGCCGATGTCCCGGCGCAGATCTTCGGCATAGACCGCGGCATCATCTCGGGACTCGCGAACCGGGCCCATATTGCCTCCTACAAGGCGTGTGGCGACCAGGGCTGCTTCGGCGGTGACCTGGCGGATGCCATCGACCAGGCCGTTGCCGACGGTGTCGACGTGATCAATTACTCGATCGGCAGCGACACGCCTGGTCTCACCGGCCCCGACGACATTGGCTTCCTGTTCGCGGCCGATGCCGGGGTCTTCGTGGCAACTTCGGCCGGGAACGCCGGTCCCGACCCATCGACTGTCGGCAGCCCGGCCTCGGTGCCCTGGGTCACCTCGGTCGGAGCCAGCCACCATGACCGCGCGTTCGAGGGAACCGTGGTGTTGGGTGATGGCTCGGAGTTCTTCGGTGCCTCGGTTACCCCCGGCTTGGGCATGGCCGAATTGGTCGATGCCGCCGATCTGCGGAACGAGTCATGTGATCCCGCGGTCAGGTTCAGACCTGCCCCGAAGGACCAGATCGTCCTTTGCAAGGGTGCAACCGGACGGGCGGCGAAGAGCCACGCAGTGCTCGACGCGGGCGGCGTCGGGATGATCCTCTACAACGACTTCCCGAACCAGACACTGCCCTCTGACAACCACTTCGTGCCCACGGTGCACGTCAGCAACGCCGACGGGCTCGCCATCAAGGCGTACATCGCCTCCATCCCTAACAATCAGGATGCTGAGGCGGAGATCATCGGCGGGGTCGCCCAACCGAGGCAGGGGTCTTTCATGACCTACTTCTCGTCGCGGGGTCCCACCGGGTTGCCCGCCTCTCCCGACATCATCAAGCCGGACGTGACCGCGCCCGGGCAGCAGATCCTGGCCGGGAACTCGCCTGCCGAAGGGGACGATGCAGCCGGGGAGCTGTTCCAGGCGATACAGGGGACCTCGATGTCGAGTCCTCATGGGGCCGGCCTGTTCGCCCTGCTCAAGCAAGCGCATCCCGACTGGTCGGCGGCGGCAGCCAAATCGGCCATGATGACCACGGCGAGGCAGGACGTGACGAAGCATGACGCCACGACGCCCGCCGACCCGTTCGATATGGGGGCGGGTCACGTCGATCCGAGTGGCCCCGCAGGTGCCGCCAACTCGATGTTCAACCCCGGCATCGTGTACGACGCCGGCTTCAACGAGTACCTGGGTTTCCTCTGTGACGCGGCACCGGAGGTGTTCGCCAATCCCACGGCCACCTGTGCATCGCTCGACGCGGCTGGGATCCCGATCGAGTCGGAGAACCTCAACTATCCCTCGATCGGGGCATCGGCGGTTCCGGGGACACTCACCGTGGAACGGACCGTCACCAACGTGTCCGGAGGAACACTTCGGCTTGATGCCGTGGTCGAGGAGCCGAGCGGTTATGACGTGACAGTCAGCCCGGCCCGTCTGACGATCCCGGCCGGGCAAAGCCGTTCCTTCGAGGTCACTTTCGACAACTTGAGCGGTCCGGTCGGCGAGTGGCGGTTCGGATCCTTGACCTGGGAAGGGCAAGGCTTCTCGGCCCGCAGCCCGATCGCAGTGGCCGCCTCGCAGCTGGAGTCGCCTGAAGCCGTGACCGGAACGGGGGTCGAAGGCACGGCGTCATTCGACATCACCTTCGGTTACGAGGGCGAGTACGACGCAACGGCTCATGGGTTAGCGGCCGATGTGCCGATCGTCGGTTCGGTCGCCCAGGACCCGGACCAGACATTCGACCCGAATGACGCCACCGGAACGACGGCTCACGACTTCACGTTGAGCGACACGGCGTTCTTCAGGCTCACGCTCAACACCGAGGATCTGACCCCTCCAGATTCGGCGATCGATATCGACCTCTACCTCTACAAGGACGGTGAGGAGGTAGCGACGTCCACCGCAGGGAGCACCGTCGAAACCATCGAGCTGACCCAGCCCGAAGACGGCACGTACACCTTGTATGTGCATGGGTGGCAGACGATCGATCTGACCGTTGGTTATTCCATGCATACCTGGGATGTCCCCCTGGCTGCCGATGCGGGTTCGCTCAGCATCGAGACTGAGCCGGAGGACGCAGTCCTCGGAGCGACCGAGACCATCGTGGCCGGATGGTCAGGGCTGGATCCTGGGGCCAATTACTTGGGTGCTGTCGGTCACAACGACGCTGACGGGTTGTTCGACCTCACCCTGGTCGAGGTCAGCACCGAATAGGAACGGCGCGGCATACAGGGAGGTGCGTCTCGAGACGCCCCTCCCTGTCTCATTCGTTGAATCCCGGAGGAGGCAGGAACTCGTGGCCGCCGTCCTTGTCGTCCGACGGGCAAAGGAACGGTTGGTCGTCGTCGCCGGCGTGATAGACGTAGACCCTGCCGTCATGGCCGAGGACGACCTTGGAGCCTTCGACCACAGCCTGGGTATAGGACATCCCGGGCTCAGGGCACCCGAGACTCCCGTCTGGCCAGGCCACCTCCTCGAAGGAGACGACCTCGAGCTCCCCAGGATCGACGCCAAGACGCCGGGCAAGATCCTCTCGGGCCGGGGCAACGATGGGAAGTTGCTGCTCCTCACTGGCGGGCATGGTTGTGGTCTCGCTCTCGGTGGTCGGTGCAACCGTGATCGATGTGGTTGTCTCGTCGATCTCCAGCGAATCGGGGGCCGACCCGCACGCCACACACGTCACGACGAGCACAGCGAGACCGGTCGCAAATCGCATGGTTCTCGTCATCAAAGATAGGACGTCATCGGGGCATTGGCGGTTCCGACCGGCCTTTGCCCCGGCCTTGCCCAGGTGTGTAGGGTCCCCGACGGTCGGTATGGGGTTGATATCCAATTCGTCGAGAGTCCATCGCCGGAGTCGGAGCGAGTTGGACAGCCTGGAGGAAAATGCGTGAGACGCAAGCTGCTCATCGCCACAGCTGCATTGGCCACGGCACTTGCAACCGCCATCCCCGCCGGAGCAGGACCCGTTGGCGCCGCCGCTCAGGTCGACAACACCGAAGCGCCCTATGTGGTGGTGATGGATGCGCAGCCGGTTCTGGGCAACGAGGAGATAGCGCCCGAAGGTGCGGAACCGCCCGATCCAGATAGTGCCATCGTCGACGAATACGAGGCAGAGCTCGAGGCGGAGAAGGTCGAGGTCCTACGAAACGCCGGAATCGATCCCCGTGCCCTGGTGGCCAGCTTCGAATATGCAGCCAACGGATTCAGCGCCGCTCTCACCCAAGCCGAGGCGGAGAGCCTCGCCTCCCAGAAGGGTGTGCTCAGCGTTCAGCGCGACGAGTTGCATCAGCTCCACACCTCTGACTCCCCCCAGTTCCTGGGTCTGGACGACCGAGGGGGGGCGTGGGACACCGGATATACCGGGGCGGGCGTTGTCGTAGGGGTCATCGACAGTGGGATCTGGCCCGAGCATCCATCGTTTGCGGCTCGGAGCGACTTGGGCGCGGCGCCCATCGCACTCGACACCATCGACCTCGATCCAGATCCGGCCGTGGAGGCCCTCAGTACCGGATGCGACTTCGGCGACACCGCCCACAACCCGGACGATGTTGCCTTCACGTGTAACAACAAATTGATCGGTGCCCGCGACATGCGGCTCCTCTATGAGGAGTTCATCGGCTCCGAAACCTATGCCACCGCGCGTGATTACGACGGGCACGGCACGCACACAGCCAGCACCGCCATTGGGAACCCCGAAGTCGAGGCATCGATCTTCGATCGGGAGTTCGGTGAGATCTCCGGCATAGCCCCCGATGCCCATGTCGTCGCCTACAGCGCCTGTGGCAACCTGGGCTGCTTCGGTGGCGATCTGGCCGCTGCCATCGACCGGGCAGTCGCCGACGGCGTCGATGTGATCAACTACTCGATTGGCAGCAGCACACCGGGTCTAACCGGGCCCGACGACATCGCCTTCCTCTTTGCCGCCGACGCTGGCGTGTTCGTGGCCACATCCGCCGGGAACACCGGCCCGGGCGCCTCATCCATCGGTAGCCCGGCGTCCGCCCCGTGGGTGACCACAGTGGGAGCCAGCCTCCAGAAGAAGACCTACGTGGCCGAGGCGCTGGCCGGGGGTTCCGACGAGCCCCGCGTCCGGGGCGCCTCGATCACATCGGAAACCGATGGACAGCTTTCCTTCGTCGACGCCGCCAACCATGGCAACGAGTTGTGCGATCCCGAAGTCGCCTTCTCGGGCGACATCGCCGGGAAGGTGGTGCTCTGCTTGCGTGGTGGCCCGGCACGCGTCGAGAAGAGCCGGGCCGTGTTCGAGGCCGGTGGTGCCGGCATGGTGCTCTACAACCCCGATGACGTCCAGGACCTCCTCACCGACAACCACTGGGTCCCATCGGTGCACACCAATTTCACCGACGGCAGCGCCCTCAAGCAATACATCGCCGACAACGGTGCCACGGCGACGGTGGAGATAACCGACGGACAAGAGGAGCCCAGGCGCGGGAACAGGATGGCCGCCTTCTCTTCTCGGGGGCCTCTGGGTGCCGGAGCATCCGACGACATCATCAAGCCCGATTTGACCGCCCCCGGTGTGCAGATCCTGGCCGGCAACTCGCCGACCCCGACACTGGGCGTGCCCGGCGAGCTGTTCCAGTCGATATCAGGCACGTCGATGTCGAGCCCGCATGTCGCCGGATTGCTAGCTCTGCTCAAGCAGGCACATCCGGCCTGGACACCTGCCATGGCCAAGTCGGCATTGATGACGACCGCACGACAGAACATCCGCAAGGAGGACGGCACGACCAGCGCCGACCCGTTCGACTTCGGCTCGGGTCACGTCGACCCTTCAGGGCGAGCCTCGGCAGAGGGATCGTTGTTCAACCCCGGTCTGGTCTATGACGCAGGGCTGTTCGAATACCTCGGCTTTCTCTGCGATGCGGCGCCTCAGATCTTCGTCGACGCGGCGGCCACCTGTGGCGGCCTTGCCGATGCAGGCATTCCGATTGTCGCCACCAATCTCAACTATCCGTCGATCGCAGTGAGTGAGCTGCCGGGGGCGAAAACCATTCTTCGAACCGTGACCAACGTCTCGGGTGTGACTGAGACATACCGTGCACGTGTCGAAGAGCCGCCCGGCTACGAGGTCGCCGTAGCGCCCGATCGGTTCACCCTCGATCCCGGTGAATCGGCCACCTTCGAGGTTGTCTTGGTCAATCTGGCGGCCCCGATCGGTGAATGGCGCTTTGGCTCACTTTCGTGGGTCGACGGCGACGAGCGTCGGGTGAGGAGCCCGATTGCGGTGAAAGCCGCCGCCATCGAGTTCGCCGAGGAAGTGGGCGGAACGGGTGCCGAGGGCACCGCAAGCATCCCGGTCGCCTTCGGCTACACCGGCGTTTACACGGCGGGGGCCCATGGGCTGTCTCCCGATGTTCTCGTCCCCGGAGGTGTGGCGATGGATCCCGATCAGGAATTCGATCCGGCCGATCCAACCGGGACCACCGCACACGACATCGAGGTGAACGACGCTGCGTTCTTCAAGATCGCCCTCAACACCGCGGATCTCACTCCGACCAACCCGGCCATCGACATCGACCTCTACTTGTACAACTCGGCAGGCGAGGAGGTGGCCATCTCGACGTCCGGAGGAACAGCCGAGGAGATCCTCTTGGAGGCGCCGGCCAACGACACCTACACCCTCTATGTCCATGGCTGGCAGACGACGGGGATCACCGTGCCATACAACCTCCACACCTGGCTCGTGTCGTCGGCAGCGGGTGGAGGATCCTTGGCGATCACCTCGGCGCCGGCGTCAGCGACGCAAGGCGCGATAGGGGCAGTCGAGGCGGGATGGTCCAGTCTCGCCCCGGGTGACTACCTCGGCGCCGTCTCCCACACCGGCGACACCCTCCTCGGCTACACACTGGTCGAAGTAGACAACACGCCCTGACCGCTTCCTACTTGCGTGCTACAAGGACCCGGAAGTCCCCGAGCCCGCGTGGGTGCAAAAGGGTCTCAGCCTCCATCTTCAAAGTGCGCAGACGCAGTCGCTCCATTTCCTCCCCCGATCTCGTCGCCTCCAACTCGGCATGGCGGAGGTCGGAGAGGCGGTCCCCCAGTCCGAGCTCGGTGAGGAAGTCGTCCTGCCGATGGAGCTCGAAGCTCACGCCGGACTCCCCGGCGACCGTCATCAAAGCGGAGAAGTTGACGTCGGCAGTGATGTCGGTCTCTCCCGGCTCGTCGAGCGGATGTGGTCCGAGATGGTGAGCCCGATACGTGCGCAGTGTCCCGTCTTGGCGGCGGGGAATCAGGTTCTCGGCCGTGTCTCCGTAATCGAAGATGAGAATCGAGCCGGCTTCGAGGCGGTGGAGGACGTCTCGCAGCCAGGCTCCTGCGGCGAGCTGCACCTCGACCCAACCGCCCTCGGGCACCTCGCCGGCGTGGGCGTCGAGCCAGTCGACCACCTCGACGCGGGGTTGGGCATCGACCATGGCCAGACGATCTTCAGCGACCCCGACCCAGCGTTCCCGCCAGCCACCTTCCACCTTCTGCGCCAGGGCCATCGGCAGATTGTCGAGAAGCTCGTTGGCGATCACCACGCCCCGAATCCGGTCCGGCAGGTCGCTTCGCACCCGATCGGGATCGAGGATCGCACCCAGCGCCTCGCGGGCGGCGGGCGAGGTCTCGACGGCCCATGCCTCGACATCGATCGCTCTCTTCAGGGGGCCGATCAGGGAGCCCGATCCTGCCGCCACCTCGACCACCTCGAATGCTTGGCCGATCCGCTCCCGCTCTAGTTCCACATATCGGGCGAGCGTCTCACCGAACAGCGGGCTGACTTCGGGAGAGGTGAGGAAGTCGCCGCCCCGCTCCGAGCGCAGCTTGCCGGTGGTGAAGAACCCACCATCGGGGTCGTAGAGGGCGAGATCCATGAAGACCTCGAACGGGATCGGGCCCGTCGCCTCGATCTCCCGCCGGATTCTCTGCTCGAGGGTCATCGCCTAGCTTCCCGAAGATGAAATTCGGAGTGTTCATGTTTCCCACCGATACGGCAATTCGCCCCGACGACCTGGCCCGCGAGGTCGAAGCCCGGGGCTTCGACTCCTTGTGGATCCCGGAGCACTCCCACATCCCGTCGTCGCGGGCCACGCCGTGGGGTGGCGTGGAGGGGGCGCCACCGCTTCCTGAGCATTACTGGCGGTCGCACGACGCGTTCATCGCTCTCGCCTATGCAGCGGCCGCCACCAGCAGCCTCCGACTGGGGACCGGCGTGACCCTTGTCGCCCAGCGGGACCCGATCTGGACTGCGAAGGAGGTGGCATCGCTTGATTCGCTGTCGGGCGGTCGTGTGATCCTCGGAGTCGGGTACGGGTGGAACCGGGAGGAGATGGCACAGCATGGCGTCGACTACGCGCGGCGCCGCCAGCTGCTTCGTGAGAAGGTGCTGCTGATGAAGGCGCTATGGACCGAAGAGGAGGCATCGTTTGCCGGCGAGCTTGTAGAGCTCGAGCCATCTTGGGCCTGGCCGAAGCCTGCGCAGCGACCCCACCCGCCAATCATCATGGGTGCCGCCGCCGGGCCGAAGACGATCGCCGACATGGTCGAGTTCTGCGATGGTTGGATGCCACTGGCGACGAGGATGGACATCGTCGGTGAAGTGGGGCGGGTACGTGAGGCCGTGGCCGAGTCCGGGCGGGATCCAGCCTCATTCGAGATCATCGCCTATGGGGCGAAACCCGAGCACGTCGACTTGATGATCGAGGCCGGCGTCGACCACACCATCTTCAACGTCCGCTCGCTCGGCCGGGACGAGACGACCAGATACCTGGACCGGCTGGCAGAGGTCTTGCCGCTCACCTGAGACAAGCGAAGGTGCAGCGGGATGACCGAGGCCGACC
>CAVRHE010000011.1:0-309858 GCA_963720925.1 uncultured Acidobacteriota bacterium | reverse complement strand
GCGACTCTCGTCAATCGAGTTCACGGTGTGGATGCTCACGTATTGTGCGATGGTGTCAGCCACCCGAGGCTGGGGATATGAGCCGATCGACGAGCCCATCCGGGCCGAGCTGTTCAGCGTCGAACGGCTGGAGGAGCATGCCCGCAGTCTCGCCGAAGCCCAGGAACTGAGTGAACGCCACGGGAGACTGCGCCCCATCTCCCGGCGACTGGTCGACAACGGTGAGATTCTTCTCTCCTCATACCGGGAGTTGTCCAAGGCAATCCGGGAAGAGGCACTGCTCACCCCCGCGGCGGAATGGCTGGTGGACAACTTTCATCTCGTGGAGAGCCAGCTGCACGAGATACGGGACAACCTCCCTTCCAGTTACTACCGCGAGCTTCCCAAGCTCGACGGTGGTCATTTGGCCGGCTACCCGCGGGTTTACGGGATCGTGTGGGCATACGTCGCGCACCTGGACAGTCGCTTCGATCCCGAAGCGCTGCGCAGATTCGTGGCTTCATACCAGGAGGTCGAGCCCCTAACCATCGGTGAGCTGTGGGCCATCCCCATCACCCTTCGCCTGATCCTGATCGAGAACCTGCGCCGGATGGCGGAGTCGATCATTTGGGCCAGGAGGCTTCGTCGAGAGGCCGAGGAGATCGCCGACGGGCTCCTCGGAGTCGGCGGCGGCCGTCCCGGCGAAACACAGGCAGCCCTCGACCGCTACGGCCCCGCCAAGCTGCCACAGCCCTTTGCCGTCCAACTGCTGCAGCGTCTTCGCGACCAGGACCCGGAGACGACCCCGGGCCTCACCTGGCTGCTGGATCGTCTCAGCGCCGAGGGGACGTCACCCGACGAGATAGTCGGCGAAACCCATCGTCGGCAAGCGGCCACCAACGTCACGGTACGCAACATCGTGACCAGCCTCCGTCAGGTCAACTTCTTCGACTGGGCCGACTTCGTGGAGGGCGTCAGCCTCGTCCATCATGCTTTGGCCGCGGAGAGCTCCTACGGCGAGATGAGCTTCGCCACCCGGGACCGTTACCGGCACGCCATCGAGGAGTTGTCGAAGGGATCCGGGACTTCCGAGCTCGACGTGACGAAGACCACACTCCGACTGGCCGACCCTCAACTCGCCGATCGTCGCCAGAGCGATCCCGGCTTCTACCTGCTTGGAGAGGGCAGGACCACGCTCGAGGCTCAGATCGGCTTCCGTCCCGGTGTCGGGCTGGTCATGTCCCGATTCGTCAGGAGGCACGCGGCCGCCGTGTACCTGAGCTCGGTTGCCGTAGTCAGCGCTCTCATCCTGGCTTTGCCCCTGCTCACCGTCGAGCAGTGGTCGCCGTGGGGATGGGTGATGGCCGCCCTCGCCCTGATCCCGGCTTCCGACATGGGCGTGATCCTCGTCAACCGCGCCATCGCAGCCCTGACCCGGCCCGAGGAGCTGCCTTCACTGGCGTTGGCTCATGGACCGACCCCAGAGCTGCGCACGCTGGTTGCGATCCCTGCCCTGTTGACGCGACCCGACCAGGTCGAGGAGCTGGTTGAACGGCTCGAGGTCCACTACCTGGCCAATCCGGATGGCGATCTGCACTTCGCGCTGGTGAGCGACTGGCGGGACGCCGAGGGGCCCGAGCTGGCCGACGACGCCGAGCTCTTGGCTGCGGCGGCCCACGGCGTGCTCCAACTCAATGAGAGACACGGACCGGGGCCGGGAGGGGCGGATCGGTTCCTGCTCTTCCATCGCCGGCGTTTGTTCAATCCCGGCGAGGAACTCCACATGGGCTGGGAGCGCAAGCGGGGCAAGCTTCACGAGCTCAACCGTCTTCTCCGGGGAGCCTCCGACACCAGCTTCATCCCATCCGACCGGACACCAACAGGCGTTCGTTATGTGATCGCCCTCGACGCCGACGCGCGGCTCCCGCCGGGGGCGGCGACCAGGCTGGTGGCGACGATTGCCCATCCACTCAACAGGGCCCGTGTCGATGAATCACTCGGGAGGGTGGTGGAGGGATATGGAGTCTTGCAGCCGCGAGTCACCGCCTTCCTGAGAGCGAGCGGTATCAGCTATTTCCAGCGCGTCTTCTTCCCCCCTGGCGGGATCGACCCCTATGCCGCTGCAGTCAGTGACCTGTACCAGGACCTGTTCGGCGAAGGGTCCTATGCCGGCAAGGGGATCTATGAGATCGATGCCTTCGAGGCGGCGTTGGAGGGTCGAATCCCCGAGAACGCCTTGCTCAGCCACGACCTCTTCGAAGGAAGCTTTGCCCGGGCCGGTCTGGTGAGCAATGTCGAGGTGTTCGAAGAGTTCCCGAGTCACTACGAGGTGAACCTCTCACGCCAACATCGCTGGGTCCGTGGCGACTGGCAGCTCCTCCCCTGGATTGTCGGCAGTCACGGACCGCTACCTCCCGTGGCTCGTCTCAAGATGTTGGACAACCTACGCCGCAGTCTCAGCGGGCCGGCTGCGCTCTTCACCCTGATCGCCTCCTTCATACTGCCCGGGGTCCCGGTCTGGCCCTGGACCGCGTTCATCCTCCTCGCGTTGGCCCTTCCCGGGATGCTGCCCCTGCTCGAGCGGATCATTCCACGCCGGACCAGCACGCCGGGGGCCGTCCGGTTGAGGCGTTGGGGAACGGATGCATCGCGGGCACTGGGACGGACACTTCTGCAGGCCGCATTCCTCGCCCACCAGGCGCTGAGGATGACCGAAGCCATCGTGGTGACCCTTTGGCGCCTGGTATTCACTCGTCGCGGATTGCTCACGTGGGTGACAGCCGAGGAAGCGGAGCGGCAGTTCGACCTGGAGCTGACCGGCTTCATCCGGCGGATGTCCCCCTCGATGGTGGTCGGGATTGCGGGCAGCACCGCAGCCGCAGTTGTCAAACCTGAGGCGTTGGTGGCAGCCCTGGCCTGGTCCGGTATGTGGGTGCTGGCTCCCTTCATCGCCCACCTGGTCAGCATCCCACGCTCTGCCGAGGTGGCGGACCCCCCCACGCTTCAAGAACAGGAGGCGCTGCGGCTGATCGCCCGGCGCACCTGGCGCTATTTCGAGAGATTCGTGACCAGCGACGAGAACTGGCTGCCACCCGACAATTTCCAGGAGGACTTGTCACAGATCGCCCACCGCACTTCTCCTACCAACATCGGGCTCTATCTGCTCTCGGTGCTCTCGGCCCGGGAGTTCGGCTGGATTGGCCTCGAAGAGACCGTGACCAGGCTCGAAAACACGGTCTCCACGCTCAATCGGCTGGAGCGGTTTCAGGGTCATTTCCTCAACTGGTACGACACGAGCTCGTGTGAACCCTTGGAGCCCAGGTACGTGTCGACCGTGGACAGCGGCAACCTTGCCGGCCATCTCCTCGCGGTATCCCAGGGCTGTGAACGCCTACGCCGGCTCGACTCGGGCCCTGAGGTGGCAGCCGGTATCCGCGACAGCGCCCTGCTGTTGCGGGAGGCGGCCGACCCCGTCGCTCTCGATGCGGACATCGAGGTCGTATCGCCCCGGGAGCTCGATCGAGCCCTGGTCGAGTTTCTCGGCTCGTTGCGCAGCCGGGGAGCCCAGGGATCGGATCGGCTGGCCGAGATCCTCGCCGAAGCCGAGACCGTGGCCGACATCGCACGCACCCTGGCGACCAGGGAGGGTGCTGAGGACCTGGCGGTCTCGGCCGAAGCTCTGTTGGCGACGGTGCGAGGCCACCTTCACGACCACCAGACAGTCGACGATGAGGCCGGCCGGGAGCTTCTCTCCGGTCGTCTCGCCGCCCTCGCCGATGCGACCGCCGGGCTGGCGGCCGAGATGGATTTCTCGTTTCTGATGGACCCCGACAACAAGCTGCTTGCAGTCGGTTACCGCGTCGGGGAGAACGCACTCGACCAAAGCCACTACGACCTGCTGGCCTCGGAGGCCCGTCTAGCCAGCTTCGTGGGCATCGCCAAAGGTGATCTCCGCCCCAGCCATTGGTTCCGTCTGGGCCGGTCAATGACTCCGATGGGTGTCGAGTCCGCCCTTATCTCGTGGTCGGGCTCGATGTTCGAATACCTGATGCCACTGCTGGTGATGCGCTCGCCACCCGAGAGCATCCTCGACACCACGTACCGGGCGGTCGTTCGACGCCAGATCGAGTACGGGAACGAGCGTCGGATCCCGTGGGGGATCTCCGAGGCGGCCTACGCCGCTCGAGACATCCAACTCGTCTATCAATACCGGGCATTTGGGGTGCCAGGGCTCGGCTTCGAACGGGGTCTCAGCGAAGACCTGGTGGTGGCCCCGTATGCCACCTTGCTGGCGACCATGGTCGAGCCGCGCGACGCGGTGACGAACCTGACCCGGCTCAACAGTCTCGGGGCGCTGGGCAGATACGGGTACTACGAGGCGCTCGACTTCACACCGAGCCGGTTGCCCGAGGACGGGGAGTCCGTCCTGGTGCGAGCCTATATGGCCCACCACCAGGCGATGTCGCTGATCTCGCTGACCAACGTCATCTTCGCCGGGCTCTGCAGAGACCTCTTTCATTCCGACCCCTGGGTCCGGGCGGCCGAGCTGTTGTTGCATGAAAGAGTTCCTCGCGATGTGGAGGTGGCCCGTCCTCGTGCCGAAGAGGTCGCCGAGTCGGCCCATCCCCTGGAAGAGGCGAAGGGTGTGGTCCGTCGGATCTCATCGCCACACAGCCCGGGCCCTGCCACCCATGCCCTGTCCAACGGCCGTCTCAGCACCGTCATCACCGCCGCCGGTTCCGGTTACAGCAAATGGCAGGGGCTGGCGGTCAACCGCTGGCGAGAAGACGCCACTCGCGACGACTTCGGCAGCTACTTCTTCATCAGGGACGGGGCGGGGCGCACCTGGTCGGCCGGGTATCAACCGACTCTGGCCGAGCCCGACTCCTACCAGGTGGCATTCAGCGAAGACAAGGCAGAGATCTCGCGCCGTGACGGAAGGGTTTCCACGAGGCTGACGGTGGTGGTGTCCGCAGAGGACGACGCCGAGGTTCGTCGTGTGAGCCTCACAAATCTGGGCTCGGTGGCCAGAGAACTGGAGGTCACCTCCTACGCCGAGATTGTCCTGGCATCCGCCCGGGCCGATGCCGCCCACCCTGCTTTCTCCAATCTCTTCGTGCAGACCGAGGTGGTGGCCGGACGCGACGCGCTGCTCGCCAGCCGCCGACCACGCTCGGACGAGGAGGAGGCGGTGTGGGCAGGTCATGTCCTCGCGGTCACAGGCGAGGTGGTCGGTGGGATTCAGTATGAAACAGATCGAGCGCGGTTTCTCGGCCGCGGAAACCAGATCCACCACGCCGCCGCAGTCGATCGTCCCCTGTCGAACACCGCGGGCCGGGTGCTCGATCCGGTCTTCAGTTTGCGAAGGAAGGTGCGGATCGAGCCGGGCGCCACCGCTCACCTCGACTTCACCACCGTGGTGGCTCCCACCCAGGTCGAGGCCCTCGATCTTGTCGACAAGTTCTCCGAGACGGCGGCTTTCGAGCGAATCTCGACACTGGCCTGGACTCAGGCCCAAGTCCGTCTCCATCACCTTGGGATCGAGCCGGATGACGCCCACATCTTCCAACAGCTCGCCGGATCATTGATCTACTTCGACCCGGTGCTGAGAGCCCCACCGGCTCCGACCGCCATGTCCTCGGTGAGCCAGGATGGATTGTGGCGGCACGGTATCTCTGGTGATCTCCCGATCGTCCTGGTCCGAATCGACCGGCCCGAGGACCGCGGACTGGTTCGGGACCTGCTCCGGGCTCAGGAGTACTGGCGGACCAAAGGGCTGGTGGCCGACCTGGTGGTCATCAACGAGGAAGCCGGCTCGTACGCCCAGGAGTTGCACGGGGCCATCGAAGAGCTGATCAGAGAGAGTGGCCATCTGGTGGGTCAGGAGCCGGACGGTGGAGTCTTCGTTCTCAATGGGCCGCTGCTCACTGTCGAGGATCGGACGACGCTCCATTCGGCGGCCCGGGCGGTGCTGCTCAGTCACCACGGGACGCTCGCCGACCAGCTGGCCCGCCGGCCGACCATGGAGCTGGCTCCGACCACCCGCCCCAAGGCGCTCGCCCCCGACCTGACGGGCGGGTCGCATCCGAGACCGGACCGCGAGTTCCACAACGGTCTCGGTGGTTTCGCCGCTGACGGCAGCGAATACGTGGTGGTCTTGGGAGAAGGCCAGTCGACGCCAGCCCCTTGGATCAATGTCGTCGCCAACCCTCGCTTCGGGTTCTGTGTCTCGGAATCCGGCTCCGGATACACCTGGTCGGAGAACAGCCGGGAGAACCAGCTGACTCCCTGGTCGAATGATCCTGTCGCCGACCGTCCCGGCGAGGTGCTCTATGTTCGAGATGAGGAGAGTGGGGAGTTATGGGGGCCAACCGCCCTGCCGATCAGGGATGACGTCTTCGGTTACCTGGCCCGGCACGGTCCCGGTTACTCCGAGTTCGAGCACAGGTCCCGGGGGATTGCCCTCCACCTGCATCAGACAGTGCCGCTCGAGGATCCGATCAAGATCTCACGTCTGCGTATTCGCAACCTGACCGGCCGACGACGCCGCTTGTCGGTCACCGCCTATGTGGAGTGGGTGCTGGGAACGACCAGAGCCGTCTCTCCCATGCAGATCGTGACCGAACGCGACGAGGAGACCGGCGCCGTGCTCGCTCGCAACCCCTGGAACGTCGACTTCGGGGATCGGGTGGCCTTTGCCGATCTCGGGGAGGGCGAGGTGACGATTACCGGCAACCGGGCCGAGTTCCTGGGTAGGTATGGCAGTGTGGACGACCCGGCCGCACTGAGGCTCGCCGGGAAACTGTCGGGAACGGTCGGAGTGGGGCTCGACCCCTGCGCCGCCATCCAGCGCTCCCTGACCCTGGCTCCGAACGAAGAAGCTGAAGTGGTGTTCCTTCTCGGCCAGGGCAAGGACGACGTCGAGGCCCGGACACTCGTCCAACGCTATCGCCGGACCGACCTCGAGGACGTAAAGGCCGAAGTGGCGACCCGCTGGAATGACGTCCTCGGCACCATCCGGGTGAAGACGCCCGACCGATCCTTCGACTTGATGATCAACCAGTGGCTGCTGTATCAGACCCTCGCCTGCCGGGTGTTGGCCCGGACGGCGTTCTATCAGTCTGGAGGGGCATTCGGTTTCCGCGATCAATTGCAGGACGTCATGGCGCTGGTGACGCCGATGCGGGATACGGCCAGAGAGCATCTGTTGCGGGCCGCCGCGCATCAGTTCGAAGAAGGGGACGTTCTCCATTGGTGGCACGAGCCCTCCGGCAAGGGGGTGCGAACCCGCATCTCCGATGACTACCTGTGGCTTCCCTATGCCGTTGCCCACTATGTGGAGGTGACTGGCGACCACGAGATATTGGAGGAGGTGGTGCCCTATTTGCGTGGGATGGAGCTCGCCGCGGGTCAGGACGAGACTTTCTTCACCCCCGAGCGATCGTCGGCGGAAGGAACGGTGTTCGACCACTGCCGACGTGCTCTCGACAGGGCGCTGTCCAGGCTGGGAAGTCGAGGCCTTCCCCTGATCGGCACCGGTGATTGGAACGACGGCTTCAACCGGGTGGGGCGCGAAGGGCGAGGAGAGAGCGTGTGGCTCGGATGGTTCCTCGACGCCAATCTGAGCCGTTTCGCCGACATCGCCGACGAGTTGAGAGAGGCGGAGCTCGCCGCCACCTGGCGGCGGGGAGCGCTTCGTCTCCGGGCGAGCCTCGAAGCCGAGGCGTGGGACGGCGACTGGTACCGGCGCGCCTTCTTCGACGATGGGACACCGCTCGGTTCATCGGACAACCCCGAATGTCGAATCGACTCGATCGCCCAATCGTGGTCGGTCATCCACGGCGGCGCGCCGGCCGATAGAGCCCAGCGGGCGATGGACTCGGTGGAGGAATACCTGGTCCATCGAGGTGACGGTCTGGTGTTGCTCTTCACCCCACCGTTCGACGATTGGGAGGTCGATCCGGGATACATCAAGGGGTACTTACCCGGCGTGCGCGAGAACGGCGGCCAGTACACCCATGCCGCCATTTGGTGCGTCATCGCCTTCGCCACCCTCGGCGACGGGGATCGGGCGGGCGAGTTGTTCAGTCTGCTCAACCCGATCAACCATGCCAGCACCCGAGCGGGGATCCACCGGTACCGAGTGGAGCCCTATGTGGCATCAGCGGACGTCTATTCAAAGGCGCCCCACGTGGGGCGGGGAGGTTGGACCTGGTACACCGGTTCGGCGGGGTGGATGTATCGGGCCGGTGTGGAGTGGATCCTCGGCTTCCGCCTACGCGGAGCCGGGCTTCTGCTCGATCCATGCATACCGCGCGCCTGGAGAGGCTTCGAGATCGACTTTCGCTACCACTCCGCCCGCTATGAGATCCAGGTCAGCAATCCCAATGGGGTCACCAGGGGGGTGACGAGCCTGACCCTGGACGGCACGACCCTGGCCCCCGGCTCGGAGTTGAAACTGGTCGATGACGGATTGACTCACCAGGTCCGGCTGGTCTTGGGCTGAGCGTCATAATCGACGGAAAGCTCGATTGGCGGGTCGTCGACGACTGGCCGAGTCCCAACGTCGAGCAATCCTGACGGGGTGGGGAAACGGGACGTGTAGTCGCTCCGCTGCGTTGGGAATCCCAGCGTGCAGAGCACTTGCTCAAACAAGTGGCAAGCGTCCGCCGCTCCGCGTCTGCATCGATCCACCTGATGCCTTCCCAGGAGGGTTGGGAGGAGATCGCCGACTACGCCCTGGACTAGGCCCTGAATCACGCCACGACCAAGGTGAGCTGACCAACACCACCGGCGCGTTTCGCAGCCTCCGCCTCTGAAGCCGATCTTTGCCACGATGAGTATCTCCGGTACCTGCGTTGTGTAGAACAGTTCAACCATCTCCGCATTAGCCGATGATGTGACTCCAAATGGGCTCGAATGGAATCGTCATGCAGGACGTTTGGGCGAGGCTGCAATCGATTGATACAGTCGCCGGACTCGATGAGGCGGCTGCGCCGGTGGCTGGGACAACAGAGCTGAAGGATGGCGGCGAGCCCTTGGACGCACCCGGGAGACAGGGCGAGACTTCACCGCGGCCCTCGAGGGGCGTGTCTTCAGGGTTCTTGCAACGGAATTCTGTCCAGGTTCAGCTGCTCCTGGCGATCGCACTTGTCTCGGTTGGTTTTGGTGTCCTCTTCCCCGATCAGTTCGCCACCCTTAGGAACTTCGAGAACATCGCTCGGCAGGGGGCCACCCTCGTGGTGGTGGCGGTGGGACAGACGTTCGCGTTGATCGTCGGAGGGTTCGATGTCTCCGTGGGCTCGGTCATGGGCCTTTCGAGCACGGTCGGGGCCTTGGTCATGGTCGACTACGGCACCACCGCAGGGGTCATGGCCGGTCTTGGTGCCGGGCTGGCCGCCGGGTTGGTCAACGGCTACCTGATAGCGCGTCTCGGGGTGACACCGTTTGTGGCGACGCTGGGAATGCTCGCCTTCGCCCGGGGTTTGGCCAATCAGATCAGTGACGGCGCTTCTGTCTCGGGGTTCCCCGAGTCGTTCAGATACTTTGGTGGTGGCTCTTGGGGTCCGATCCCGGCCACTGTGGGGATCGCCACCGTTGTCCTCCTGATCGCAGCCGTGGTCCTCTACCTGAGCCGGTATGGCCTTCACCTATACGGCATCGGTGGATCACGCGAAGCTTCGGCGCTGTCCGGGATTCGCGTGCAGCGGGTCGAGTTCCTTGCCTACACCATATGTGGGCTTCTCGCCGGGGTTGGCGGCCTCATGCTCGCGTCGCGGGTGTCGGTCGGGCAGGCCAGTCTTGGGACTGGTTTCGAGCTCATGTCGATAGCGACCGCCGTGATCGGCGGGGTGGCAATCGGCGGCGGCATGGGTCGCCTAAGCGGAGTAGTCCTCGGGGTCGCCCTGCTCAGCGTCCTCTCCACGGGGATGAACATCGCCCAAGTGTCCGAGTTCATCCAGCAAATGGTCACAGGTGTCGTCTTGGTCGTCGCGGTGCTGATCGAACGGCTCCGGCTCCGCGGCACCGAGAGCCGCCGTCTAGGGGCCTTGCTCGAGTGAGAACTCACTAAGGGAATCGACAAAGGAAAGGCAAAGGGAATGAGAAGGAAGAGACTCAACGCGTTGGCGATGATCCTGATCCTCGCACTCGCTGCATGTGGCGACGACGAAGGCGGCGGATCGACGACAGCAGCTGCGGGTGGTGAATCAACTTCGACGACCGCCGGCGACTCGGCTGAGGACGCCCTCCGGCAGACTCTGGCATGTGATGTGAGCCCGACGGCCGAGGAGCTCGTCGAGTACCAGCTGCCCGAGCCCGACGAGGCGTACGACATCACCCTCCTCCAAGTCAGCCTGGCGGGCTACTACTACCAGGCCATCGACTATGGGGCGCACTCCGCCGGCGAGGAGGCCGGTGTCGAGGTGACCACCCTGGCCGCGGAGGGTTATGCCTCGCCTGATCTACAGCTCAGCCAGGTCGAGGACGCCATCGCTGGCGGGACCGACGCCATCGTGATGGCGCCGTCGGACATTCAGGGTTCGGTACCGGCGGTCGAGCTCGCTGTTGACGCCGAGATCCCGGTGGTCAACATTTCCACCGAGGTGGCGCAGGGAGACGTCTACATGGTGATGCAAGACGATTACGTCCTGGGTCAGATGTTGGCCGACCGTCTCGCCGAGGTGGTCGGTGAGGACGGTGGCCAAGGCGTGATCATCGCTGGTCCCGCCAATGCCACATGGTCGCGGAAACGGACCCTCGGGTTTTCTGACCAGGTCGCCGCGGAGTACCCGAACATCGAGATCGTCGCCGCGCCCACGCAGCTGGTCGATCCCGCGGAAGGGCTGGCCTCGTTCGAGGACGCCGTCCAGGCATTCCCGGAGATCGACTGGATCGCATCTGTCCACTACTTCATCCTGCAGCCATCGGCGATCCCCGCCGAGTACCAAGGAGAGATCCCCTACGTGAGCTTCGGGTACGAACCGGACAGCATCGCCGCGCTCGAGGACGGCACGCTCGACTCGGTCTTTGCCATCGAGCCCGTCTCTATGGGCCGAGTCGGAATCGGTACCGCAATCTCGCTGCTCAACGGCGAGGAGCAGCCCCAGGTCAACTGTCTTCCCGCACCCTTGTTCACGGTCGAGGAGATCGGGACACCGGTCGCCGACAATGAGCTGATCGAAGAAGGCTGATTCCTGAACGGGGTGGCAATGGCGAAAGCGACCCAACCACTGATCGAACTCCGAGGCGTCACAAAGGCATACCCGGGGGTGATTGCGCTACAGGACCTAGACCTGGCAATCACCCCTGGGCGAGTGCATGGCGTCGTCGGGCTGAATGGCGCCGGCAAATCGACACTGGTCAAGGTTCTCGCCGGAACGGTCAGTCCGGACAGTGGATCCATTTCTGCCACGGTGCGGCAGGGTGATGGGAGGTTGGTCAACATGGTGCCCCAGGACATCCTGGTGGTGCCCCAACTCTCGATCGGACGAAACATACTTCTGGGAACGGAGCCGGGATTCCCGGTGCGGCGTCGTCTCAACAACCGAGAGAACGGCTTCGTCCGGGCGGCTCTAGGTCGTGTCGGGCTCGATATCGACCCGGAAACACGCCCGGCGGCGTGCTCCACCCAGGAGTTGCGTCTCGTCCAGATCGCCAAGGCGTTGGCGGATCCAGCCGACGTGCTCCTTCTCGACGAACCGACAGCAGTCCTGGCGGAAGGCGACGCCAGCCGGCTTCTGAATACCCTCTCCACGCTTCGTGATGCCGGCGAGGCGATCGTCTACATCAGCCACCGACTCGGCGAGGTCCTACAGATCTCTGATGAGGTCACCGTCCTCCGCGACGGCCGAAAGGTGGCGTCGTTCACCACGGGCGAGGTCGGGCGCCAGGATTTGCTCGACCTCCTCACCAAGCACGGAACCTCGGGCAACACCGGCACCATGGAAACTCAGGAGCGCGGAGGGGTGGTCCTGGAAGTGGAGGGGCTTGTCGCCCTTGGGTTTCGTCAAGTGAACCTGCAAGCCAGGGCCGGTGAGGTGATTGCCCTCGTCGGAGTGCAGGGTGCAGGTCAGAGCGCGGTTGTCCAGGCTCTCGCCGGTCTGCGTCCCCCAGCATCGGGGTCGGTCCGCCTCAGGGGCCAAACGGTGGTGATTACGGGTCCGTCCGCCTCTACTCATGCCGGGTTGATACTGGTGCCCGCCGACCGGCGCGCTCGAGGAGTCGTCGCGGCGATGGATGTCGTGGAGAACATCGCACTCAGTCCCCGTTCCTCCTCCAGGAGGGGAGGGTTCCGCAGGCGTCGGGCGGAGCGTGACGTGGCCAGCCGCTACGTGAGCCGGTTCGGAATCAAGACACCTGGGCTGGCCACGCAGTTGGCCACATTGAGCGGAGGCAACCAGCAGAAGGTGGTGCTGGGTCGTGCGATCGAGGCGCGCCCTGAGGTCCTGCTCTTGGACGAGCCGACCCAGGGGATCGACGTAGCCACCAAATGGGACATTCTCTCTCGAATCAAGAGCGAGGCCAGGGAGACCGGCTGCCCAGTGGTGGCGGCTTCCTCCGAACTGGAGGAGATTCCAGGATGGGCCGACAAGGTCCTCATATTTCGCCAGGGCGAGGTGGTTGGGCACCTCGAGGGCGAGCAGATAACCGAAGAGAGGCTCATTGAGCATGCTGTTTCGTGAGCAAAGGGGACTGGGAAGATGAATGAAGTCAGCGAGCGTCGGCATGCCGCCGCGGTGGCGGCAGGAGAACAACCGGCAACCGTGATCCTCCGTGGCGGCAAAGTGCTCGAGGTGAACACCGGTCGCCTCGAGGCCGGCGACGTGGCGATTGCCGGGCGTCGAGTCGCGGCCGTCGGCGACGTGAGCCACACCAGTGGAGAGACCACCGAGGTCATTGACTGCAACGGGCTCACTTTGATTCCCGGCCTCATAGACCCGCACATTCACGTGGGCAGCTCCCAGCTATCGGTGGAACGTCTGGCGGAGGTAATGGTCCCCCGAGGAACCGCGGCGATCTGTACCGATTTCTACGAGGCGGCGACGGTCTCAGGAATCGAGGCGATCAACGAACTGGTGAGCCGCTCCGAGGGGACAGGGCTCTACATCCTGCTCTCGCCGTTCCATGCCACGGCTCTGGGTATGGGCGCATTCGGCAACACCGGCCGGTTCAGCCTCGATGAGTTGGTCGACCTGGCCAACCACGAACGGGCGATCGCTGTCAGAGAATGGAACTTTGGCGCTTCGCGGATTCCGTTCCCACAGATCGACGAGTTCTATCAGATTGCCATCGACCGACGACTGGCCATCGAAGGACACCTCGAGGGGTTGCGGGGACCGGTGCTCCAGGCGTCGGTGGCTTTGGGCGTGATGAGCGACCACGAAACAGTGGCCGCCGAGGAGGCAATCGACCTCGTCAAGCTTGGTGTCACCGTCCAGATCCGGGAGGGTTCCGGCGCCCGTGACCTCGACGCCGTCATACGGGCGTTGACCGAGCACGGGATGGACTCACGGAACTTCAGCCTGGCAACCGACGAACAGGAGCTCCACTCCCTGGTCCGAGACGGGTACATGGACTACAAGCTCCGGCGCGCGGTGGCACATGGTGTGGCTCCCGTCAACGCAATCCGGATGGCCACCCTCACCGCGGCGAACAGCCTTGGAGTGCAGCGCGACTTCGGCATGATCGCACCCGGAAAGGTTGCATCTATCGCCGGTGTTGCAGACCTTCGAGACTTCGACGTCCAGCTCATGATCAGCGAAGGAGAGCTCTCCGCCAGGGAGGGGCGGTATCTGTTGGAGCCCAACGTGACGTCCGTATCCCGACGAGTGGTATCGCACCGTTCACATCGATTCACGTCTTACCGGGAGATGCCTTCACCTTCGACCCCTCGCTTGAGACTGCCGAAGTCCGAGTAATCGGCATCTCTCCAGGGTCACTGGTGACCGAAGAACGAGTCGAGGAAGTGCAGTTCGACCACGGTCGCGTGGTGGCACCAGACGGTCTCATCACGATCGCTGTAATCGACCGCCACGCCGGTGGCGAGAAGAAGGGACTCGGTCTGGTTCGGGGATTCGATGTCAGCGCCGGAGCAGTTGCAACGACCATCAACCCGGGGATGATGAATCTGCTCGTCTTCGGGGTAGACCCGGATTCCATGGCTGCCGCTGCCAACCGAGTGGTGGATCTGAACGGCGGGATCGTCGTGGCTGATGGCGGGGAAGTGGTGGCCGAAGTCGCCACGCCACTATTCGGCATCATGTCCGACAAGCCATCCTCGGAGGTCATACCAGAGGCGGTTGCAGTTGCGGATGCGCTCCGAGACCGGATGGGAGTGTCCTACGACGGGCTACTCACCTCCATAGGGTTTGCCTGTCTCGCTGTGATCATTCCCAACCTCAAGATTTGTGATCAGGGACTGGTCAGAGTGTTCCGGGATCGTCAGGAAGCGGTCGACTTCGTCGTTCAACGGCGCTGAAGCTGGAAATCACCGAAGGAGGACTCGATGGCAGACCTGTTCGAGGGAATACAGACCGCCGAAAATCACGAGCGGTTCAACATGCCGTACACGCCCGGTATCAAGGTAACCGCGGGTCACATGGTCTATCTGGCGGGTGTGACCGCCGCACCCGTGTATCACAGTCACCCACATGTGAGTTCGGAATTCGACGGCATACCAGCGGACCCAGCCCAACAGGCACAGATGGCTCTCGAGAACCTCCGAGCGGTGGCGGAGGCGGCCGGAGGCAGTCTCGCCTCGGTTGTTGAAGTAACCCGTTTCATCGTTGACATCGACATCAACCAGGACGCGATCAACCGTGTGATGGGAGTTGCTTTTGGGGATCATCGTCCGGCAACGACGACCGTCGAGGTGGTGAGGCTGGCGACCGACCCCCGGCTCGTCGTCGAGTTGAAGGCGGTGGCCGTCGTTCCCGGGTGATCTGAGAGTTACACCGATTCCGACCTTCACCCGAATCAGCCGCTTCTTTGACTCCTAGCTCCGAACGATTCTTGAACAAACTGGGACCACCGGCGAAGCGGAATTCGTGCCCGGCTCAGGAGCGAACTCGGGTCTAGGGACCTTCTAGGGAACGGGACGTGTCCCAGGACGACCATTACCTGGCGATAGGGAAACGGGACGTGTTCGGCCTCGGATTGAGAATCGGCGCCGAGTTCGCCGCCGCAGGCGGAGCGCACCACGGCGGAAACTCGATCGATCCGTGAAGATTTATTCGGATTCGTGACGGGAAAAGACAACCATTGGTCCTCTTGGCAGCTGCGCGATCCAGGTTGTGGCGGCATGACTCTGCTCGGTTCCCTTGCCCAAAGAGGATAGGCCACCAGCAGCTAGAAGAGCGGTTCAGTGTCGTCGTCCAATCCGACGCCTTTCTTCCCCTGTCATTCGTACTCATCGCGGCCCACCCGGGAGAGGCGGCGCGCCACCTCAGAGCCGACTGAGGACTCTCACCAGATCGGCGACGTCCTCTTCGTTGTTGTAGGGGGCGAGGGATATGCGGAGTCGCCCGCCACGACCGCTGGCGACGATGTTGGCCTTGCGCAGCTGCCCGATCACCTCTCTCAGGTCTGTCGCCTCATGTTCAAGGGAGATGATGTGGGCGGAGGCCGCCGGGTCGCCCAACTCTCGCAAGGGATGCCAGCCGTGGGGTCTCAGCTCGTCGACGACCTGGTGGGCGAGGTCGGCGGCGCTCGTTCGACATTGTCGAGGCCGACATCGAGGAGCTGATCGATGGCGGCGATGAGACCTGCCGCCGACGCGTATGAGATCGTCGACTGGGTGTACCGGCGGGCACCGTTGACAGCGGAAGCCGGGTGGCGTCGAAATCGAACGGTTCCGGGGCCGACATCCATCCTGGCAACGCCGGAGATTCTTCCAGCAGTTGAGGGCTGATGACCCCGAGGGCGACGCCTCCGTGACCACCGAGCCACTTGTATCCGCTGGTGACGACTGACTTCGGCCGCCATGACCCGATCGGGCGGTTCATGGCTCCCGCTTCCTGGGTGGCGTCAACAACCAGGCGCACTCCGGCCCGGGCAGTGGCTACACGCAGTCGGGGGATGTCGACGACGGTCCCGGTCGCGAACTGGACCGAACCGACCGTCACCACCGCCGTCTCTCCGTCTATCCGATCGATCAGGTCGGTGGTGAGATCGGAATCAGGTTTGTCGCTGACGAAGTCCATCCTGCACCCACCAGCTCCGCCAACCGCAGCCAGGGACGTGTGATCGCCGGAAAGTCGGTAGACACCGCCACGACCTTGGTCCTGGCGCTCGTGGCGAGGATGAGAGGTATCTGGCCCAGCAGCTCGCTTGCGCTGGACAGGATTGCGACCTGTTCGGGATCGCTTTGGAGCAACTGGGCCGCCTTGGAGCGGAGGTCATCGAGAAAGCTGGCCTCGTCTTCATCTGACATGTAGGTGTTGCCGTGACGACCCACACTTTCGAGAAACCCGGTCATCGCATCGAGGGCTGGCTGCCCGATCAGACCGAGGGAGGCCTGATTGAGATAGACGATTTCGCGCAGGGTGGGATAGTCGTTCCTGTCAAACAAGGAAAACCCACGCCACTCCTCGGGACGCTTCGGCCCAGGATATTTCATAAGGAAACGGGACCGATGTTCGGTGGGAGGGTGCTGAAGGCCGATCCATACTGATAGGTTTTCGCATGACTCATTCCCTGCACGGTCGACTGCGCATAGCCCGGTACCGCTGTGGGCGCCTCTTGCGTCCTTCGGACCTCCAAGGCGCCAGTCCCCGCTGGAGCTTGCGAATGGTCGGAGACTTCCGTGCCCGAGCACTAGGGAAACGGGACGAGTTGAGGTGCAGGTGCCGTAGACACTGAGGATTTGAGGGGTCGGACTGTGCGTGTCCCACGAGGGTCAAACGGCTGGGTGCATCAACAGGACCTGGATTCGCAAGTGTGTAAGGGAGCTGGCCACCCGGCACTCATCCGGCGAGAGGGATCAGGCGAGTAACCGGTCGTTACTAGGCCCACGAGCAGCGATCTCCACTCATCGTCTGAAGGCCTCGCCTTGGCGACACGACTCTTAACTGTATCAACGATGCGCTCGATCAGCCGCTCGGGTGTCTTCCACTTCATGGCGAGTCTGTCCCGGTCCATCGCGTGCTCCACGATGATGTCCTTGAGTTGCTCGATGTCGAGTTGCAGAAGCTGCCGACGCAATTCGCCCTCGCCTCGCGTATAACTCAAAAGGGTCCCTGGCCCGGGCGGTCGTCGGTGTGATCTCCGTGAGGGCGGGGTCTGTGAATTCGGATCACCGAGAGAATCGAGAAGCGCCTGAGAACGATCTCTTTGCCTTCGCCTCTTTCGCGACCACGGTCAAGAATCGGGCAAGTCGACCGGCCAACTCCTCCCGCCCATCATCTGTCCCAGATCTTTGAGAGCCTCTCCCAACTCTAAAAGGGAAAGGTTCAGGTCGGTTGTCACTCAACAACCTCCAAGAACTCCTTCGTGAGCCCAGCGTAGGCATCGAACTGCCCTGCGTACCCATATCGCTGACGCAACGTTCCGAGAGCCGTACTGGGCGGCGGCCGCGATCTGGTTCGACTCGGGATCACGGAGTTGAAGACCGGGGGCACATGTCATCGCTACGGAGGCGATCGATCGTCGTGTTGTGGACTGTCGCTGCAGCCCGATACTTACTGATCACGATCCCATGCGGTTCGATACGTTCTGCCAATTCCTTAGCAGACCCTGCGACTCTCGTCAAGATCTGAGAGATGCCGTACGTGGAGAGGAAGTCGGGGATTGTCGGGATGATGTACCCGTCAGCGATCCGCAAACCGTTGAGCGTGATGATTCCGAGATTGGGTGGGCAGTCGAGAAGAACATGGTCGTACTCATCGATGATTGGTTTCACAGCACGTTGAAGAAGGCTGGTGGGATTCGTCGAGTAGTACCGACCAACGGGGATTGAGGCCAGACGGTCCTGGACGTCGATCATGTCGAGGCTCGACGGCAGCAGGTCGAGAGTCTGAACGTCTTTGACCGGTGACACTCGGCGCTGGATCGTGGCGTTGAGGTTGAAGGATCGCTTGGCCTCGTCTTCCTCAAGCGAGTCGGCAAAGAGGCGTGCGAGGGTGTGCTTCTTCTCGTTGAGCTTGCCCCACCGTTCCTCACCAATGAGCATTACGGTCAGCGTTCGTTTGAGGGTCCAGGTCGATGAGCAGCACCTTCCGACCGTGCTCCCCGGCGAGCATCTCCGCCACGGCTACGGCGGTGGTCGTCTTGCCGACTCCGCCTTTCAGATTGATGAATGCGGTTATGTGTGCCATTGGTTTCCTCCTTCGTTGTGATAGGTATTTCCGCACCACGTTACGGGAGAAGACAGGTCCAGCCTGGAGAGCGGCCACCACGGGGGGAAACCTCTCGTCCTCGAACGCCAATTGGAGACCGCCTGCCGGGTCACGCCCGCCATCTCGGCGATCTCGCTGAGGCCAGCGAGCTCTTGATCTCGGATTCCGTCATGGTGCCCCTTGTGTGCCGTGATCACACCATCTCTGAGTGGTGTGATCAGCATACACGAACCGATGTCTGGTTGTGTACGTTGCTCACAAGGTGGTCGTAGATAGCGGCGACCGGTACTGCAGTCACCTGCGCTGCGGACACTTCAGCGGTGGAACGCGTTCTCGCCCTGACGGGAGGTAGTCGAGTCCTCCAGCTCCTTGGCGAGGCGGTCGTAGTCCGGCATGACGCTGAGCACGGCGCGGGCGGCAGCCTCGCCGGCCAGCGTCGAGCGCGCTCGTCGAGCGCTTGCCCGCCTTCTCCGCCTTGCGGGCCTCCTGGTCGAGAAGGAGCAGGGCGACGCCGACGCCGACCGCGTAGCGCTCCCGGGCCTGCTCCTTGCCCTCGTCGGTGAGTTCGGCGGCCCGGGCCTGCACGTAGGCCTTCAGCGGCGAGTAGGTCCGGTTGAGGACGATGGTCGGGATCTCGGCGTCGACCTTGGCGAGCTCCTTGTACTCCGGTGCGCTGGCGGCGAGGTCCTTGCCCGGCGACCATCTCGATCTCACCGACGGTTGCGGCGGTCCACTCGTCCACACCGTCCTCGGTCTCGCTCTTCCAGATGAGGGCGACGAGGCCGCCTTCACCGGGCCCGTGCTTGCCGGGGTCCTGCCCGGCGCTGCCGGTCCGGGCTGCTTGGGAGTGGTCTCTCGACGATTTCGATCTTTGTGGTCCACTCGAACGCGGGCCGAGGCCGCCGGAGGTCTTGGTCCACTCGGGATCTCGGCACTGAGCTTGTAGGTGCCGAGGTCGGCGTTCTCGGGCACGGCGACAGACACACGCCGACCCGGCCGGAGCGGAGCTCGCCGACGGTGATCTCGTCGCCCCGATGTCGGGGTGGTCGCAGCGTGATCGTGCAGCTGGCCGCGACTTGGCCGAGGAAGCCGTCCTTGGCGTTGAGCTTGAAGTAGACGCCCTTGACCTTGCCGATTGGCGCTTCGAGCGTCTCGGGTCCCTCGAAGTGGGTGGGGTCGTCGTACAGGTCCTCGGGGGCGTCGGGTCGGGCGGCTTCGGGCCGCGACCCCCGCCACCGCCGGTGCCGGCGCCGCCGAGTCGAGAAGCCCTTGACCTTGAAGGCCCGCGCGATCTGCTCGGCGATGGCGATCGTCGGACGGTCGTTGTTGTCGCCGGTGATGGCCTCGCGGATGAGGGCGTTGTTCGCGTCGCGCAGCGCGGGCCAGTCGTCGAGGAACGCGGCGATCTCCTTCTCCAGCCGCATCGCCACCGGCGCTGCGCACGAGCTGGGCGCGGTCGGCGGTGAACAGCTCGGTACGGACCTCGATGGGCAGCGCGTCGCTCTCGACGACCACGAGGACCCGGTCGTAGAGCTTGTTGAGCTTGGTGTGCAGCTTGAAGTCCTGCGGCGACCAGTGGGAGTGGACCTGCCCGTTCGAGGTCAGAGGAGCGCGTGGCCGTGGGCGACGAAGTTGCGCCGCTCGCCCTTCTCGCCCGGCTTGGCGAAGAGCCGGAACCGGATCGGGCAGCTGGTAGGTGGTGCCGTTGTGGTTGAAGGGAGGGTGTCGACGCCCTCGGTGCCCGGCTCGCCCGGGTTGTCGTCGAGCCGCCGGGCGAGCCCGTCGAGCGTCTCGTCCCGATCGGGCCGGGTGATGTTGTTGCGGTACTTGATCGGCAGACACCGGCCGGTACAGGCGGGTGTTGAGGACCGTGTCGAAGGACTTCTCGTCGCCGGAGCGGCGGCCGAGCCCTTCGGTGTCGTAGGCGATGAGTGCCAGGTGGGTGCCCGGCTCGAAGTCGGGGTAGTCGGCGGCGGGGACCGAGAAGGGCACGGCCTTGGCCCAGGTCGACGGGTCGCGCTCGTCCCACGGTGGGTCACGAGGTAGTAGGCGTTCGCCGTGGTGTGCACTCGCTCCCATTGCGACGACCGCGACGGTGATCCGGTCCTCGTCGCCGGCTGCGAGGAGATCGGGGTGGCGCCGCGTGACGAGGACGACGGCCCCGGCGTTGAGGTAGGTGGTCGCGCCGCCGAGTCCGAATGTGCCCTGCTGCCAGTCGACGCCGTCCTTGTGGCTCGGCGCCGACCTGGAAGATGCGTGCGGGGGACGTCGGCGACGGCGATGCCACAGCCGGGTCACGCATGACGAGGGTGATGCGCTTCTTGTCGCTCCCGGCGCGGCCTTGTCGATGGTGACGGCCGCGAGCTCGGCCCGTTCCTTCTTGTGAGCCCAGCGAGGAGCGCGGTCGCCGCCTCATGGGGCGTGGCGAACGGCACGGCGTCGCGCGTGCCGTACTTCGGAGCGCGCGCAGTTCGACGACCGCGTCCTGCATGTTGGTGACGACTTCGAGGGCCTTGTGGTCGTAGCTGGCAGCCGCTAGCCGGTGAGGATGCCCTGGTTGTTCCCGTTGTCGCCGAGGGGTCGCTGATGACGCGTCCCGATGGCCGCGGCGATGAGATCCTGTACCGCGTCGGCCTGCTCGACGGTGCGCGCCGCCGAGGGCGGGCTCGACGATCTGCTCGTTGTCTGTTGGCGGTCATCAGTTCTGCTCCGTTGGTGTGCTCGTGGCCGAGCGGGGTCAGGTGGTACTGGGACTTGGTCTGCTTGGGTTCGACGAGGCCCCACTCGCGCGCACGGGCGATGTAGCCGGCCGAGTTGGTGGAGACCTCGTTGTCGGTCCAGTAGGTGCCACGCCTTGGCGATGTGGTCGAGGACGTCCTGGCGGGTGGCGCCGTCGGATCCGATGGCGCGGACGATCTCGGTGAATCCCCTGCCAGTCGGCCGGTGCATGGTGGCGAGGTGCGCGAGGAAGTTTTCCGCGGCGGCGGGCGGATGCGGTTCTTCGACCGAGATGCCGCTGACGCCTCGAGCAGCGTCCAGCCTGCTTCGGTGACCCCGACGAGCGGGCGCGTGACCGTTCGCCGGCGGTGAGGCCGATCAGGCGCCACTCGAACAGCGGCCCGCTGGTCGCGTAGGCGTCACCGCCGATGCGGTAGTCGCCGACGGCGAAGGAGCGGAATCCCATCTCGGCGGGCTTGCGCTTCTCGGGGTTGGTCGGGAACAGCGCGGTGCACTTGATGCCGGTGTGCTTCTCGATGGCGAGGAGCAGCTCACCGAACTGCCACGCCTCCTTGAGCACCTGGCGAAGAAGTCCTCGATCGGGATCGGCTGCTCCACGGTCAGCGAGGCGAGCTTCGCGAGCGCCCACAGCGACGGGTAGTCGCGGTTATGGAGTCCGAAGAGGCGTCGGCCCTCGGGTCGGCTGAGGTCGTCCTCGCTCGCGAGACGGTGAAGCCGGCGGACGGGTGCAGACAGCGCCGTCATCGGCAGGCCCGCCTTGCTCGAAGTCGGGGAGGCCTGCGGGTCACGGGGTCGGTCGCCAGAGCGACGTCGGGTGCTCGATCGTGCGGCTGGCGGTGCGTCCGGCGTCCTCGACGCCTCGACGGACAGCTCGAGAATCCGCTCCTGGATGGCATCGACGATGAACTCGGCCCTGGTCGCGTAGCCGCCGATGCCCTTGAGGATGACGGCGTCCATCTCACGGATCAGCGGAACCGGGATGCGGAATGCGCATGATTCGCTGCTCGTTCCGGCCATCTCGTACACCTCACGTATCTGCATTAGTACACTGACTGTATCACAGGCCAATCACAATATGCAAGGGGTATTTGTCTTGAGGAACCGAATACAAGTGGACGTCGGACGCATATACCCTCGATGGCCGCCGCCTGCGAGAGTCCGTGCGATGGATCGACTGGCCCGGCCAAGAGGTCCTTGTCGGCGAGGTCGGCGTCGTTAACTCTGCGCGACTACGACCCCGTAGGTGCGCCTCGGACGAGGAGATGGTCAATGGTCATGGCGGAACAGCCGGAGAGCCAGCGCCACCGGCAACCCGCCGGGGAGCGAACTGGGCACGGCTGTCTGACACGCACCTGGTTCCTGTCAGTCGCACGTTGTAGGGTACTGGAGAGAACTACATTGGTGGAGTTCTGATGGCAGATGAGCACGCCATAAGCTCGTACACGGTGATCGACCTCTTCGCGGGCTGCGGTGGGATGACGCAGGGCTTCGTCGGACGGGCTTCGATCCGACCCTGCAGTCGAGTGGGACCTGGCCGCCGCCGCGACCTACGCGGCCAACTTCGGCGAGGACCACATCTTCTGGGGCGACATCGCGGATCTGCCGGACAGCCGGTATCCCGAGGCGGACGTCGTGATCGGCGGGCCTCCGTGCCAGGGTTTCTCGAACCTCGGCATCAAGGACCCCGACGATCCCGCAACAAGTTTTGGCGAGAATACATGCGGGTCGTCACCAAGGCCGACCGAAGGTCTTCGTCATCGAGAACGTGGACCGGTTTCGGTCTCACACGAGTTCCAGCTGCTCATGGAGCGAAGTCGAGAACGGGTGCGCTGGAGGACTACGCGATCGCGACGATTCTGAACGCCGCCGACTACGGCGTCCCCAACGCCGACGCCGGACCATCGTCATCGGCTCCCGCGTCGGTCAGTCGGAACTTCCGAGCCGACGCATCGCCAGTGCCGGGCCGGTAGCGCAAGCCTGGCGGACGGTGCGCGACGCCATCGCCGGTATCCCGATGAGACGGCCCTCCACCGAGCTTCCCGCAGTCCGGATCGAGTTCTTTGGCGAGCGCTTCCCGGGGCCTTCAAGGGGCTGGACATCCACTTCGGTCGCGACCCCGACCCCGTCGCTACAGCGCTACGACTGCATCCCCCCGGGCGGAGGCCGCTTCGACTTGCCCGACGAGCTGCATCCCCGACTGCTGGCGCAACAAGCCGACGGGCACGACCGACGTGATGGGCCGGATGCGATGGGACGTCCCGTCCCTCACGATCCGCACCGAGTTCTTCAAGCCGGAGAAGGGCCAGTACCTCCACCCACAGTGGACCGCGGACTCCGTTGAGAACCGGGTGAATCGACCGATCACCCACTGGGAGGCCGCTCGACTGCAGGGCTTCCCGGACGACTTCCTCGTGGTGTGGGACGAAGATCGAGATCGCCCGCAGATCGGCAACGCAGTACCTGTCGGCCTGGGTGAAGCGGTCGCCCGGAGCGTCCTTGACCAGCTTGAATCACCTATCCAGATCTCGTTCTGTCTCTGTGACTCGCGGCACGCTAACTACCTAACGTCCTGAGATTGTCGTCCGTATTGCTGGGCCATCGCTAGTGACCACTTCCAGCCAGATGCGGCTCCCCAGAGAATTCTTAGTACCCGGTAACGATCCTTTCCTGGCTAGAACTGCAGCACATCAGGTAGAACATTGAAATCGTACAGGCGGCCTTGTCCGCTCAGTTCTGAGAGGGTCGCCTTCTGTTCGACGGTGCCCACGGTATGAACCGCTTCGCTCAGCTCTTCGAAAGCGACGTGATAGACGGCATCGATCTCACCAGTCCCTCGGGCAATCGAAGCAAGCCGCGTGGGAAGGGGCTCCGCTGTCACGGCCACAATGTGAGGTTGGCGACCTCGGCGGTGTCGAGTAAGGATGACCGCCTCGTGCCGGATGTTTTGAACACGATCGGACCTGATCGTCCACTTGCAGGAAACCGAAGCATGCAGCATGAGAACGTCGGGTGTCTGAATGCCCACAGTGACGTCTGGCTTGATTACGTAATCTCTCCCTAGCTCCGCTGCCAGCGTACGGGTGACGTCTCGGTCGATGATCTCTTGGACTCGGGCGAGGTGGGCATACTGTGCGAAGTCGATGACCCGCCGATCCCGATCGATGACCCATTGTCGCCCGGCTAACTCAACTGGAAGCGACTCTTCAAGGTAAGCCCTGACGCCTTCCTCGAATGGCGTCGCCGGGTTGTCTGGCGCCACGGACGTCTCGGGTACATCCAGCAATGCGAGAATGTGGGACGCTATCGTCACGCTCTGCCGGCTAGCCGCGTCGGACGTGTTGGGCATCGAGACGCCAGTACGCGAGGGAGCGCGCCAACCAAGAAGGGCCCGAGCGAATGGGGGTGCCGACACGGAGGCAGTCAAGCACAGTCGAGTCTGACTAGCTGACGCATCGGTGTCGTGAGCGCTGGACGACCTTCGCTTCCTTAAGCATGTGTTCGAGGCCCCGCGGGTACCGTAGATCCGTCGAACTGGCCGTAGAGAGGCGAGGTGCCGGACGTATTCAGTTCTGAGGAACGCAGTCGGATCATGGCTCGGATCAAGGGCCGGGACACAAAGCCAGAGCTTGTGCTCCGACGGGCTCTCTGGTCTCTTGGGATCCGTGGCTGGCGGTGTCATCGCAAGGATCTGCCTGGGCGACCCGACATCACCTTTGGACCCAGAGGCTCGCCATATTCGTGGATGGAGCGTTCTGGCACGGCCATCCCTCCAAGTTCAAGGCAGGTCAAAGTGGAGAGTTCTGGGATCGCAAGATCGCTCAGAACGTTGCACGCGATCAACGAGTCGATACCGAGCTGTCCGAGGAAGGGTGGACAGTTGTCAGGGTCTGGGACTTCGACGTGCTCGACGACCCCATCGCAGCAGCCACGTTCATCGAGGACCATCTCCGGGGTAGGTCCTAGGGCTCGGACCAGTCGCCCCGAAGGCAACACGGCAGGGTGCGAGAGACATCCAGCTGACCGAGACCGGCCCCACGGAGCCTCCGGCAGGGCAGCGCCCTGGTGGGAGGATCTGGGCCGGACTCAAGCACGACACCCGTCGCCGGAACCAGATCAAGTAGTGCCGTCGGGCCGACCCCGGGGCGAAGCGGTTTGGAGAGGCACTTGCTGGATCCTTCACTCGATGGGCGCGACGCCTTGGTGTCACACCCACTCGATAGGTTCACTCTCGATTGACAAGTGGCCCCGGCGATGCGGAAACATCCCGGGGCCTGGACGGCACCTACGAGGAGGTACCGACATGGCCCAGCCTATTACTGGCTCCATCTGGATTGCTCGGGGAGGGATCGCTGATGCAGGGTCACATCCACAAACGGGTCCACACCTGCGACGACGGTCGGGTATCGACGCTCTGGTATGTCGTCGTTGATCTTCCTCGGGGCGCCGACGGCAAGCGGCGACAGAAATGGCATGGTGGCTATCGCACCAAGAAGGCGGCCGAGGCGGTTCGGGCACGTCTGGTTCATGAGCTGACCACCGGGTTCTACGTGGAGCCATCGGCGATGCGTCTCGGCGAGTGGCTGGTCGACCATTGGCTGCCGGTGGTGGAGACCCGGGTGAAGCGGACCACGCTCCAGGCCTACCGGACCTGTGTCAACTACCACATCGTCCCTACCTTGGGCGGGGTGCAGCTCGGTCAACTCACCTCTCAGATGATCATCGGGCTCTATCAGCAGCTTCTCGCCCATGGCCATGTGAAGACGGGTGCCGGGCTGAGTCCGGCCTCGGTGCTCAATGTGCATGTGGTGATCAGGAAGGCGTTGGCCGATGCCGTGGACGCCGGGCTGATCGCCAGGAACCCGGCGGACAAGGCCAAGCCACCGAGACCACAGACCCAAGTCCGGCGAGCTTCGCTATTGGACGCCTGGCGAGCTGCGTCGCTTCCTCGAGCTCTGTGAGGGTCATCGTCTCGAGGCGGCGTTTCACCTGCTGGCGATGACCGGGGCTCGACGGGGCGAGATCGCCGGGCTGCGTTGGGTGGATGTCGACCTCGATGGAGCCCGGATCACCATCCGTCAGGCTCTGCTGTCGGTCGGGCGTGAGGTGTATGTCTCCAGTCCGAAGAGCTATCGGGGTCGGACGGTGGATCTGGATCGGGACACGGTGGAGCAGCTGCGGGCCCATCGGGAGCGGCAGCTCCGGGAGAAGGCGGCCTTCTACGGCGACTGGGAGGACAGCGGGTATGTGTTCACCAAGCAGGACGGGTCACCGCTGCATCCTCGGACCCTGTCCCAGGCTTTCGTCTGGCTGGTGCAGAACTCGGATCTGCCCCGGATCCGGCTCCACGACCTGCGGCACACCCACGCCTCGATCGCGGTCAAGGCCGGGGTGCCGATCGGGGTGGTCAGTGAGCGGCTGGGTCATGCCTCGCCGGAGTTCACCTTGCATCGGTATTCGCATGTGATGCCGGGGATGCAGCGGGAGGCGGCGGACACCATCGCCCGGGCGGTGCGGTTCGATGGGTTGGCGGCCTAGGAAGGTCCTCCCTCCGCCTGGCTGGGTTGTCTCGGCCCGTTCGATGATGCCGCGGCTTCCCTTGAGGCTTGCCGCCAAACATCTAGTCTTCGCTGGCGCGAGCAACTGCAAATGGCCCGATACGAAGACTCAGCAGCCGGATGGATGATCTTTCGCCAACACGATGGCGACATAGCTCTGGAAGAGCTGAATCAGCTGCTTCAAGTGCGCGGTTTTCTTCCCGGCGGCGGAACGCAGTATGGCGCATTTCGAAAGCTCCAACGGCTCGGGTACGAAGAGTACATATCGATGAATCGGCTGGACCTAAAGCATGCGTCCGATGCCGTCTTCGACATCACCGATCGGTCCAAGGTATGAGGAGCACGAGTCTGAAATCCAGGCCACCCTATTTCTGCCCACTGCAAAGGCCCTCGAAGTTCTTGCGATAGAGGGCGTCCTCACTCGCATTTCTGAAGGTTTCGCTACAATTTGCCTGTCTGATCCCTCTGACGCCATCGTGCAAGCAACTAAATCGCGGAAGTACGACCGCGGAGTGCTGCGGTTCTCGACATCGGGTTTCGAAAGGGCGGTTCAAGTAGCTGAAGCTATCGAGTTCGAAGATTCGGTCGAAGTGCTGCTCACTTTCAGGAGCCTCCTCAGTGCCGATCTTCTCTTCCCGGACCGAGTAGGGCCAGCGAGTCGATCGAAGCTGACGATCGAACTTTCCACCGATCCGACTATGCACTCGGTTGTCATGACGATCCGCCAGCAGGTCGTTCGACCTTTTCGAGAGTGTCCGGGGAATTGTTGAGACTCTTCTGGCGGATTTGCCCGATGAAGGAGCGTCCGATCTTACCCGCTCCCCGAGTTGAGCGTCTGCACAGTGGAAGTCCGATGATTCAAGAATTAATTGGATCTCCTTGGGTCTGGTTACTCACCGCATTTGTGCTCAAATGGGTCCTTGAGAGGGCCAATGCCATACTGAGGTTGCGGGAAACCTTCAACAGATCCGCATTCGAGAACGGGAGAACGAACGCATCACAAGAACGCCATCGTGTTGAGTTGAAGTCCCTTCAGCTCAACAACCTCAAGGCGGAAACTCGACATCCGTTCAATGCTGAGGTCGGTCGAGGAAGAACTTCTAGAGGAATACGGGGTCCGGCTAGACGAGATAAGCCAGGCCAAGGCTGGACAGGCTCGAGACATTCAAGGATCAGGCAATTGAAGCATCGGCGGAGTTGGTTTTAGAGAGTGAGGGCATCGTGTTCGAGCCAGAAGAAGACGGCGACGACACTCAGGGTTGACACCCGTTTGACGCCGACGCGATAACACGTACGAATACCCTACTGCCACAGGCCCTCTCCCCCACCACACGTCCCGTTTCCAGGGTGGATCGAGAGTCCCGATCGCTAGGGTCGAGCTCCTGCCTCGAAGCACCAGTCGTTCCCCTCGAGGAGTAGGTTCGACGACGAAAGGAGGAAGCGTGTTCGAAAACACACCCCTCGCTGCCACACTCCCCGCCTCCGATTTGGAGCGGGCCAAGCGCTGGTACTCAGAGAAGCTCGGGTTGGAGCCGATGGAGGAGGACGAGTACGGCGGAGCCCACTACGAGACCGGTGGCGCGCATTTCATGGTGTTCCTGTCGCCGTTCGCCGGAACCAACCAGGCCACCGCCGCCGGGTTCAACGTCGAAAACTTCGACGAAGTCGTCGACCAGCTGAGATCGAAGGGAGTCACCTTCGAAGACGTCGACTTCGGCGAGTTGGGGAAGACCGTCGACGGCGTCATCTCTACGCCGGACGGGGCTGGCAAGGCAGCTTGGTTCAAGGACTCCGAAGGCAACATCCTCTCGATCAGCACGATGTGACAGGGCCTGGTGAATGCCCGCGGAAGTTGCGGCTGCCTCGGCGAACTGTTCGGTTCATCCCCACCGGCCTGTCGGCCGGCTGGGGTGCTCACCACTCTGAATTGATTAGCCGATAGTCGTCGGCTCGAACAGTTCGACCGGGTTGCCGGAAGGATCCTCCAGCAGGATCTGACGCCCCCCAGCCGCTTCCGCGATGTCGCCCCGAAATCTGGCGCCGGAATCACGAAGCTCCTCAATGGCCGCATCGAGGTCGTCGACCGTGAGTTGGAATCGGTTCCACCCTCCGGGCTTTGGGCTGCCACCAGCAATCCCACCGCTCCCTGCACCCGGTTGATTCAGATACAGCTGCAGTTCGTCCCGGCTGAGGGCGGCGAAGCCGGGTACCGGGTGCATGTCGACCTCGAAGCCCAGCTTCTCGCGGTAGAACCGAATCGCTTCGTCGACGTCATCGACGATGTATCGGACGCTGAATGCCATGACCGCTCCTATCAGGGGTCCGCTTAACGGCAAATACCCTCGAGGGCGCTCCCCGAAACGGCATGAACCGGCTACTCCCCGGGATCCGTCTCCGCGACCGACCCGGGACTGGCGCCCAGCTCCCTGACGAAGTTGGAGAAGATCGCGGCGGGGGAGGTGAGGAAGAACAGGACCAGCGCTTGGAGCAACCCGAGGCTCGCCCACGACGATGTTGACGACGCCAAGCAGGGTGAGCGCGACATAGGTCGCGATGAAGACACGCAACGACACCGGGTCCCACACCACCGGGTCGGGGTGTCGGACCCGCCACATGTCGGTGATGGCGAACAGGAGCAACCAGCGCCGAACCGATCCGGATCGTGATCATGTCGTCCTGAGTGAAGGTGTGGATCGGCACCAAGGAGAGACACAAGAAGGCAATGGTCAATGCGTGACGAACGATGGTCTTGACCCGCCAGAGATTGACCGGGTCCCACCCCGAGGGGTCGTCCCGGAGCCAGGCGATGACCGCCCCGAATCCGGCGAGGCTGACCGATAGACCGGCGATCGTCGTGAAGAACGGCTGTCCCTCCACGCCGGAGATGTTATGAAGGACCCGGTGTGGATCGGGGGAACTAGGAAGCGGCTGAGACCCAGTCCCCTTCCAGGGGCAGCCCGGCGTCTTCCCAGTCGGTCAATCCCCCCGAGTACCGCCTCACGTTGTCGAAGCCCGCCTCGAGAAGAGCCCAGTAGAGGGCGATGCTGGAATGGCATTCCGGGCTGGTGCAATACACCACGATCTCATCGTCGGTGTCCAGCGAGGCGAACAGCTCCTCCGGGGTGTTGAAATGCTCGGAGCCAGGGATGTGCTTCGCCCGGAAAGCCCACTCGTTGAGAGCCATCACCAGGCGGAATCGATCGCCACGGCTGATCTTGGCCCACAACTCATCGCGGTCGATGGTCCTGACCTGATCCGAAGGCGGTGGCTGCGTCATCGCCGAGTGATGATGGCACGTCGTCGAAGTCCGTCAGCCACGCCGTCACCGTTAACGTGATCCTGTTCAGGGAGGTAGGGCGAGTGGCGGAGGGAGAAACGATGCAAGGAACCTTCACGATCCTGTTCACGGATCTCGAAGGCTCCACCGATCTTCGGGTGCGGGTGGGTGACGCCACCGCCAACGAGATCATCAACCTTCACGACGAACTGGTCCGGTCCCGATTGGAGATCGCCGGGGCGGTGGAGACCAAGTCGCTCGGTGACGGGTTCATGGCGCTGTTCACCTCGGCCAACCAGGCCATTCAGGCCGCCATCTCGATCCAACGGGCCATCGAGGATCACAACCGGGCCAACCCCGACATGACGCTGTCGGTGCGGATGGGTTTGAACAGCGGCGACGTCACCCAGTCGAGCGGCGACGCCCACGGGACGGCAGTCCACGCCGCCTCCCGGGTCGCCGACAAGGCCCAGGGTGGTCAGATCCTGGTCTCTCAAGTGGTCCAGGACCTCGCCGGGACGTTGGGCGACACCCGGATCGTCGACCGAGGGCTGTTCTGGCTCAAGGGCTTCCCCGACCGATGGCGGCTCTTCGAGGTGCTTGTGGCGGGACAAGGCGGCTGACGGCGAGAGAGTCACCAAGGAAACCCGGGCCGCCTCGGCTGCTGCCTTCGACTCCCGCACCGCTCGGGCCCAGGGTCCCGTGGTGGGACGGGCCCGCGAGCTGGAGGTCGTTTCCAACAGCAACTGCTGGCCACCCCGGCCACCGGGCTCACCGCGGTGGTGCTCGAGGGTGAGGCCGGCATCGGCAAGACCAGGATGCTGGAGGCCACCGCCCAGCTGGCCTCCGAGCAGGAGCAACCCTTCTTCGTCCTCGACGTGGCCGCCGACGAAGAGCTTCGGGGCCCCTTCCTCCTCTTTCGCTCCCTGCTCACCTCGCCCCAGATGGCCTCCGTCGCCCGGGAAGCCAGGGCCGGAGAGCCGCTCGAGGCAGCGCAGGAGGCGATCTCGGGACGGAGCCAGCACATGGAAGGCCTCTCCCCCCAGGAGCAGATGCTGCGCACCTTCGACGAGGTGGCCACCACCATCCTCGCCCTCACCCGGGAGCGTCCCCTGCTCCTGATGCTCGACGACCTGCAATGGGCCGACGACGACAGCATCCAGCTGATCCGCTACCTGGTGCGGACCATGGGATCGGCCCCCCTCTTCCTCCTCATCAGCCTCCGCCCCTACTCCGACTCGTCCACCGGTGGGGCCTCCAAGCTGATCGCCGACCTGGACCGGATGCGGGTGACCCAGGTGCTCCGTCTGCAACGGCTGACCGAGCGCCAGAGCGGCGAGCTGTTGGAGAGCCTGCTCGGTGCCCCGGCCGACGAGTCGACCGTGAACAGCCTCCACTCCCGATCCGAAGGAGTCCCCTTCTTCCTGGAGGAGCTGACCCGGGCCTATCGAGAGGCCGAGGCCCTGCAGCTGATCGACGGCACCTGGACCCTGACCAAGCTCAGCGGGCCTGCAGTCCCCTCCTCGATCCAGAGCCTGGTCGAGCGGAGGCTGGCCCAGCTCACCGAGGACTGCAGATCGCGACTCGCCGACGCCGGGGTCCTGGGCCGACGATTCCGGCTGGCCGACCTGGCCCGGGTCCTGACCCGGATCGAGGCGGAGCTCCCCAATCGGAGTTGCAGGTCGGCGAAGACCTGCGCAACGCGGTCGACCTGGGCCTGATCGTCGCCGAGCGAGCCGGCACCGGATACGACTACTCCTTCTCCCACGACCAGATCCGGGCCTCGCTCCTCGCCTCACTCCCCCGGCAGCGAAAGCGGGACATCCACCAGGCGATCGCAGAGCACCTGGCGGCCGAGGGCGGGGAGCAGAGCCTGTCCATGCTCGCCTATCACGCCCTCGAGGCCGGAGACCAGGAGCTGGCCATCGACAGCGGCATCCGGGCGGCGCAGACCGCGGTCGCGATGTCGGCGCCCGAAGAGGCGGTCCGTCTCATCGACGCCACCCTCCCCGCCGCCTCCGAGCCCGAGAAGCGGATCGAGATGCTCCGGATCAAAGACGACGCCCTCGCCGTCATGGAACGAGGGGTGGAGCGGATGGCCAATCTCGCCGAGATGACCGCCCTCAGCGGGGCGGTCGCCTCACCCGCCCTCGATGCCGAGGTGAGGCTGCGACGGGCCTCGGCGGCGCGGGCCAGCGAGGACTTCGACCTGGCTGCCGAGCTGGCCCAGGCGGTGTGCGTCTCCGCCGAGGACTCCGGTGACCGGAGCCTGGAGCTGTCGGCGTGTCTCGAACTGGGACAGGCCATCACCAAGTCGCCGATCGGTGAGGGGTACATCACCGCGGTGGAGGTGGACGTCGACGCGGCCGAGGACGCCTACCAGCGTGCGCTGGGGATCGCCCGTGAGATCGGCGCCCGCTCCCAGGAAGCCGACGCCCTCCGCGAGCTGGCGATGATCGCGGCGGGGAGGGTGAAGTTGGCCGCCATGGGTCTCCAGGAGGGCGGAACCTCCAAGCTGGAGATCCTGATGCAGGCACCGGAGCTGTTCGCCACGACCAAGGACCTGGCCGAACAGGCGCTGCACATCTATGAGGAGATCGGCGACCAGCAGGGCTCGATGTCGGCGCTGATCACCCTGGCCTATGCCCACGTCGCCGATCCGACGGCGCAGGGGATGGCCGGTCGCATCGAGCACGTGCGGGCCCTGCATCTCAGCCGGAAGGGAGAAGTCACCGAGAGTCAGTCGGCCGTCGACGAAGCCCAGGGGCTCTTCGCCATCGCCACCTACGCCCGGCTCAACGTCCAGCCCGGGCTCGCCCTGCTGCGAGGACGTGAGGCGTTCGATGCGGCTCGGGCCATCGGCGACCGCTGGCTGGAAGCCCTGGCCGCCGGCGGGATGGCGATGACCTGTCTTCAGGTGGGCGGCGACGACGAGTGCGTCGCATGGCTCGACCGGGCCGCGACCGCGGCGATGGCGGTGGCCTCGACCTCGATGGCCCGACGGTTGGAGATGTGGCGGGGGGCCCACGCCGCGTCGCTCGACGACGTCGAAGCGATGAGTCGCCACTACCGGCGCGCCGCCGACCTCGCCGGGCAGAGGAGTCCCGGTGAGCGATGCGAGGCATTGGCAAATCTCGGCTTCGAATACGCCCGCATCGCGGCACTCAAAGGTGACACCTCCCTCCTCGAACCGGCCAAAGAGACTGCGAATGAGGCACTGGAGCTCTCCCGTCAGCTGAAAGGTCAGCTCCCCTGGGGGGCGGTGGCCCACGCCGCTCTGGCCCTGGTCGCCGAGGCGGAGGGAGATTCGACCACTGCCGCCGACGAGGCCCGCAACGCCCTCGACATCGACGGGGAGACCTATCTCAACTACTTCGTGCCCATCCTCTGGGTGGCAGCCCGGATCCTGATCGTCGGTGACCAGCCGGAGGCGGCCAGTCTCAGCGCCCAGATCATCGCCGGGATCTCCTACCTGGGCATGTCCCTCGGCGACCCCGAGCTGCGGGACAAGTGGTTCGCCACCCCGATGATCGCGGAGGTTTCCAGGATCGTGGGCTTCGACCCGGCCGAATCGCTGGCTACCGACGAGGAGGGAGGGCCGGAGTTGACCGAGGCCGACCTGGCGCTCCTTCGTGAGCTGGCCTCGGGGTCGTCCGACCGCAGCCCGGAAGTCGACGACCTCCTGGCCAGGCTCGGGGTGGCCACCGAGAACGAGGCGATCGAGTATGCGATCAAGGCCGGTGTCACATGGCAGTGAGAGTCGTCATCGATCGGCGGCGCTGCATCGGCGCCGGCACCTGCATCGCTCTCGCCCCGTCGGCCTTCCAGTGGCGAAAGGGCGACTTCCTCAAACCCGAGCTCGTCGATGCGACAACGGTCGACGAGGACACGCTGCGGGAGGTCGCCGCGGCCTGCCCCACCCAGGCCATCGTCCTCGAGGAAGTCATCGAGTCGCTGTCCGGCGGTCTCACCGGCTGAACGGCCAAGTTGTCAGTCGCCCTCGAAGATCCCGGTCTCGTAGGCGAGCACCACCGCCTGCACCCGATCGCGCAGGTTGAGTTTCTGGAGGATGTGTGTGATATGGGTCTTGACGGTGGTCTCGCTGATGTAGAGCTGCTCACCGATCTCGGCGTTGGACAGGCCGCGGGCCACCAGGCGAAACACGTCGAGCTCTCGGTCGGTGAGATCGGCCACCCCCTTGGGCACCTCCGAGCGTGGAACTGTCACGAACCGACTGATCACGCGTTTGGTGATGGCCGGTGATAGGAGCGCGTCTCCCCGGGCCACGATCCTGATCGCGGCGAGAAGTTGTTCGGGAGGGTCGTCCTTGAGGACGAAGCCGCTGGCCCCGGCGCGAAGCGCCTCATAGACGTATTCGTCCAAGTCGAACGTGGTCAGGACCAGGATGCGGGCGCCGTCATCAGCGGCGAGGATCCGCCGGGTTGCCTCGAGCCCGTCCAGCTCGGGCATACGAATGTCCATGAGCACGACCGTGGGTCGAAGTCGGGTCGCCTTTTCCACGGCCTCGATCCCGTTGCTCGCCTCTCCGACCACTTCGATGTCGGGCTCGTTGGAGAGCAGCATCCGAAAGCCGGCTCGGACCATCGATTGGTCATCGGCGACGAGGACCCGGATCGTCATGGCTGGTAGCCCACGATTGGGAGGCTCACACTGAGGACGAACCCGCCACCGGGGCCGGCACTCGCGGTCATCTCTCCGCCGTAGATCTTGACTCGCTCCCTGATGCCGGTGAGACCCCGACCGAGACCGTCGCTGCTGCCGGTGCCCTTTCCATCGTCTCGCACTTCGAGCTGGACACCTTCCGTCCCGTATCGAACCGTGACATCGGCCTGACCTGCATCTGCGTGCTTGAGGGTGTTGGTCAAACCCTCTTGGACGATGCGATAAGCCGAGAGGTCGATGGCGCGGGGAAGCGGGAAGGGTTGGCCTTCGACATGTACCCGTACCGGAAGCCCGGCCATGCCAACCTTCTCGACGAGGCTGTCCAGACGATCGAGCCCGGGCTGTGGCGCCAGCTCGACGTCCTGACCCTCGTCATGCAGCGCGCCGAGGAGGCGACGCATCTCAGTGAGCGCTTCCCGACCTGTGTCTTCAACCGTCTTGAGCGCGTCTTTGTCTTCGGAGGCCGAGGCAGGGAGCTTGTGACGCACTGCTCCAACCGAAAGGACCATGACGCTGACGGCGTGGGCGACGATGTCATGGAGCTCACGTGTGATCCGTGCCCGCTCCTCCGCCACCGCGAGTCGGGCCGCCGACTCGCGCTCACGCTCGGCGAAGCTGGCCCGTTGCTCGGCGGCCTCGGCCTGGGCGGCCCGTGAGCGCAGGGCGAAGCCGGCGACCCAGGCAATGGCGAACGTGGCAGGGAGGAAGATGAAGTCTTCAGCGTCACGCCCCGGGTTGTTGTAAACCACGATGGCGGCCCCGCCGAGGACGATCGCCAGACCGATCCGTGCCCGACGAGCGTCATCGAGGCTGCCGAGCAGGTAGGCGGCGGCGATTCCTGCCGCGTAGGTACTGACCGTCGCCGGGACCAACGTCCCGTCGATAAAAGAGAACGCTGAACCGAAGACCCAGACCAGGACAGGGGCGGCGAAGGGGAACCGTCTCCGGGCAAACAGTGGCAGGACAATGACCACCAAGCCGGCAACACCGACCCAGAGCGGCGTACCCGGTGCTAGCACTTCGGCGTCTCGACGGGACATCTCGTACACCCCGTAAACAACCAGCAACACGAGGACGAGATCGAATCCGTATCTCGAGAAGAACCGATCGCGCTGCACCCGTCCAACGTACTTCAGACCCTCTCGCCCCGCCTCCTACCGAGGTAGGAGTGCGAATCGTCGCCGGGTCGGATCCCGAAGCCACCCTGGCGACGATGCCGCCCGACGACGACGCCCGTACGTTCGCAATACCCGTCTAGGAGGAAGGAAGCAATGACGAATTCGCAAACCATCCAGGCCGTTTCATCCGTGGATCGCAAAGGGCCGGGCAGACCGATCGCTCAGTATTCAGTGGGCAAGACCCTGTCCGTGTGGGCCGCCGCGGCTTTGCCGATGGCCGCCCTGTCGTGGTGGATCGCACCACGTCTCGCCGGTCTCATCGAAGGGCCGGAGCCCTTCTTCCAAGCGCTGTGGATCTGTATGACCGTCGGGCTCGTATGGCAGTTCCTTTTGGTGATCGGCCTGGTGTGGCACGAGCAGCGCAGCCTCCGGTGGTCGGTGGTGCGGGAGGCTCTGTGGCTCCGCTCGCCGAGAAGCCCGAAGACCGGTCGCACCGACCGCAGGATCTGGCTGGTCCTCATCCCGCTGGCAGTGTTCTTCTACGCGGAGCGGATGATCCCCACCTTCGACGCCCCGGCGAGCCGGGAACTCGGTCTCTTCCTCGGGTCTGACGCGGGTCAGGCGTTCTTCGACGGCTCGTGGATCTGGTTCGGCCTGGTGGTCCTCGGAGTCATCTTCAACACGGTCCTGGGAGAGGAGCTGCTCTTCCGCGGCCTCCTGCTCCCGAGGATGAACGGAGCGTTCGGAAAAGCCGACTGGGTGGTCAACGGCCTGCTTTTCGGCGGCTACCACCTGCACGTGCCCTGGGTGATCCCAACCGCCCTCGTCGACGCGCTGGTACTCGCCTACCCGAGCAAGCGCTATCGCAGCGCATGGATCGGGATCGCGGTGCACTCGGCGCAAAGCGTTTTCATCCTCGCCATGGTCCTCGGCCTGGTCCTGTGACCGGGCTCACCGGCGACGCAGGAGCCGTGAGAAGGAGCCTCCCGCACGCGGGAGGCCCTCCTCTTTCTTCAACCCGAGGCCTCCCGATGATCCGCCGTCTCCGCCTGGTGCAGCGCCTCCTGATGGTCACCACTGAGGTCGGCGGCGAGGAACTCCTGTGTCTCGGGAATGGCGATGTGGAGCTCGGACTCGACGTGGATCCCGACGTCGAGGGGTCCGGCGTCCATGTCGAGCAGATGGCCGCCGATCTGCCGATCCGCGGAGATGAAGTGGAAGTGATAGCCGGGGACATTGACCGCCCGGGCATAGAGCGGGGCCCAGAACCCGACCAGGGTGCCCTCCTCTTGAAGGACGGTGAACTCGCTCTGGTGGGCGGTGGCCTCGAGCAGGTCCTCCCCGGATTCGGCGGCACAGGCGGCTCGCAGCGACAGTCGCTCGAAGCGGCCATCGACCCGGATCCCGACGAACAGGTTCTCCGAGGGTCTTGCCGCGTCCAGGAATTCTGCGAGATCGGCCAATGAGCCCGAGCCCGTGGTCAGATCAGATCGGGTCGGAAATGGGTGACGACCGCGAACGGCACCCGAGCATCGTCCGGCGGTGAGGTGACCACTCCGCCGCCCGTGGCCCGGTGACAGACCCCATCGAGCATGATCAGCTCGCCGTCGAGACCGTCGAAAGTCCCCAGTCCGAAGTCGCCGTTTCGCTTCAGTTCCTGGACCGTGACCGCACCCTGGAACACGCCCTGGACCAAGGCGTTGGAGGTCGAGACCTGGAACAACGAATGGCGCTCCAGGTCGAAGGCGGTGGACAAGGCACGGTCGACCACCATCGACAGGGACTCCCCGCTCCGCTCGGACTCGTCCACCAGTGCCCGCCAGACACTCTCGGACACATCACAGATCAGTCGCGGCGGCACCGGGTGAACCTACCGAATTCGTTACCTTCGCCCCTAGCCATCGCGGCCCGCCTCCCGGACGATGGACATGTCATCAGGAATCGACGATTGGAGGCACAGATGACCGATTCCGCGACCACCGAAGTCCGGCTGCCCGACGATAGGCCGCCGAACTGGGCCAACTCGATGATGAGATGGGCCCTGACCACTCCCGGTCTCCAAGGCATGATCGGACAGGGTGTCGCCCTGCTCGGCTTCACCGGGCGGAAGAGCGGCAAGCAATACACGATCCCGGTGAGCTATTACCGGGAAGGTGACATCGTCACCGTGATCACCAAGCGCCAGCGCAAGTGGTGGCACAACTTCGAGACACCACTCGAGGTCGAGCTGAGACTGGCCGGTCACAGCTATGCCGGAAAGGCGGAGACCAGGAGCAGCGACGAGGACACGCTCGAGTTCATGACCCGCTACCTGGAGGAGCGGCCCATCGACGCCAAGGCGTACGGGCTGAAGAAGGACGAAGTCACCAGGGAGAAGATCGCTCGGATCCTGCCCCACATCGTGGTGATCCGGATCGAGATCGCCCCCGATCTAGTGAGTAGCTAGGGCCTCGTCTTCTCCGGAGTCGGCTCCCGACGTGGCTCCCGGGGTCGGGCTGGCGCCTCCTCACGACGGGGTACCCGCTTCGGCTCGGGCTCGATCCTGATCTTGCGCAGCGGTTTTCCTATGTTGGCCATGACAGCGCCTCCTGGTCTTCGGGTGGGTCGCCACGGTGGACGTTCACATCGGGGTACAAGGTCGAAAGCTGGTCGGCGACAAAGGCGGAACGGGTCCAGAGGTCGAGAATGCGGGCACGTGAGGCCCGGTATCCGGTCTCGTGCTCGATGACCAGGCCGGACAATTCGACCCGTCCCACCACATCGGGCTTACCGGGGAACATCGCGGGCACCTCGCTCGGTCGGGGCACCCCATAGATCCCACACGGGTGATCCCATCCCGGTGCCTCGGGGCAGTAATCGCACCATGCAACGAAACGCTGCGTGCGCCACTCGGTGACCACGCCCCGCAGCACCGAGCCGGTCCATTGCCAGGCCCGCCAGGCGACGACTGCATCGGGTGACCAGTACTCCTCGGTCGGCTCGACAGTCTGCGGCGCGGCGGTCCAGGGCAGAGGGGTGAGCGAGCGGGTGATGGCGAGCGGCGCCAGGTCCTGGGTCGGCATCTGGATGCGTCGGACCGCCACCAGCAGACCTGCGGAGAGAAGGCTGCCGCCCAACAGCACCAGGAAGGCCCCCAGCCGCGGATGCCCGGTGGGTAGGTCAACCCCATCGGTGGGCGTCGGGCCCATCACCAGGAAGGCGCTGGTGCCGCCGAGAATCCAGACGACCGGAGTGAAATAGCGGCCGATCCGCTCTGCCGCGGGCTGGGAGAACTTGCCCACCAGCCAGGTGACCAGACCCAAAGGTACGACCAGCACGATCCAGAGTGGCCAGAAACCGATGGTGTAGGCGAAGAGGGAAAACATCGCCACATCGATCCAATAGATGACCGACGCCTGCCCGCCGGTGAGGACCACAACCAGGAGCGGGACACCCGCCACCGCCCCCAACACCAGGACGGTCCGGCCAACATTCCGCACCCAGCCGCGACGAAGCCACGCTTGGCCAACACTTCCAGCGATCGGTGCCGGAACGCTCATCCTCGTCCCATGCTGTTGCCTCCCATCCAAGGATACGGGAGCGCGCGGTGCCTTGGGCCCGAATTGGCTATCGAACTAACGCGGCCTCGCCCAAATCTCCCGCCACCCGATCGTCCACGGTCTAAGGAAGGCAAATACCCCGGATCGATGCACGCGATCGTCTACGACCGGTATGGCCCGGTCTTGACTCGACCGCTGCTCCCGCCTACCTTCCCCGATCAATGAAGGCACTGCTCTCCGCCACCGCGACTTGCGCCATGTGTTCCCATGGTGCGGATCCGACGTGAGCTAACCCTTCAGCAACCACTCGTCGACCCGCATCATCGGATGCGGGTTTTTTCATTTTCAGGACACCATGACCCATCTCATCTCCAATCGATGTACATGTCCCAGGCCCGAGGCCTAAGGGCCCGGGCCAGCCCGACCTGCACGAAGTGACATCGAGAGATGGAGTGATGAATGACAACGGAAACCAAGACCCTCAACGAAGTGAACCTGGCTGCCGTCGGCGGCCTGGTCGAGGCGATTCGCACCGAGCCGGCCATTGCCGACACGGTGTGGAAGGCAACGGTGGACTGGAAGCGGGGCTTTCAATCGGAGGCCCGAATTCGGGATTTCGACCCGGTGGCGTCGGATGAGCCGACCAGCCTCGGTGGTGAGGACACGGCACCCAACCCCGTGGAACAGATCCTGGCGGCCCTGGGAAACTGCCTCGCCGTTGGCTATGCAGCCAATGCCTCGGCAGCCGGGATCGAGCTGACCGGTTTGCAGATCGAGCTCTCTGGTGATCTCGACCTGCATACCTTCCTCGGGCTCGCCGACGACCACGCCGGTTTCGAGAACATCGACGTGAAGGTGTCGATCGACTCCGACGCCCCGGTCTCACAGATCGAGGAGCTACATCGCAAGGTGGTCTCGACCTCCCCGGTTGGCCACACATTGCAACGACCGATATCGGTGAACATCGCCCTGGCCTGACTCGAACCTGCTGCAGGGCGTCACAAATCGTGACGCCCTGCATTGGGATGGCTTCTTGAACCGGCCCGGTCTACCCGAGGGCCCGTTTGAGGAAGGCGGCCATCTGGCCGCGGATAACGTTGTCGTCGGGGCAGAACCGGTCGTTGATCGGCGGGTTGCACCCCTCGGTGATCCCGGCTGTCGCCAGCCTGTCGATCGCCGAGGTGAAGACACTGGCAACGTTGTCGACGAACCGATCGCCGCCACCATCGTCCGTATATCCCATCGCTCGGACCAGGAAGGCCGCCATCTCCTCGCGGGTCACTCGGCGCTCGGGACAGAATCGATCGTTGGCCGGCGGGTTACACCCCTGGGTGACTCCGGCCGCTGCGAGCTTGTCGATCGCCGATTCGAAGTCACTGGCATCGTCGTCGACGAACCGATTGCCGCCACCATCATCGGTATATCCCATCGCTCGGACCAGGAAGGCGGCCATCTCCCCTCTGGTAAGTGTGCGCTCGGGACAGAACCGGTCGTTCACCGGCGGGTTGCACCCTTTCGTGATGCCTTCGAGGGCAAGCCACTCGATGGCATTTTGGAACACCGAGGCGTCATCGTCGACGAACGAGCCCACGAAACTCGCGCAATCGGGGTACTCGCCGCGAAGGTCCACATCGGTCCGGGGCAGACCCAAATCAACCGCAACTGGAGAGCTGAACCCGTCCGGGTTGAGCCGGTAGGACAGGGCTTCCCCGCCGACGAGGACGCCCGGTATCACTTGTCCCTGATCATCGAGACCGCGGAATAGATCGAGAGCGACCACTCCGTCCGAGCGGCAGGCGAACCAGGTCGAATCGGCAGGACCAACTGCCGTCCGGATCACTGGATAGCCACCGGCCGCCAACGGAACCGGGGCGAGGGCACAATCTCGGAAAGAGAAGAAGGCGAAGCTGGCGCCGTCGGCATTTCTCTCGACACCGGTCACGATCAGACGCTGACCGGCCATATCCACGACCCGGCCCGGCGTTGCCATCGGAAAGTTGGAGAACTGAGCCAGATCGTCGATCAGGATCGCCGTGCCCCAACCCGAGGCCAACTCGACATGGAGGTAATGGTCGGCCAGGTCAGGGTCGGCATTCCCGGTCCAATAACCGGTGACGACGTCCTTATGGCCGTCACCGTCGACATCGGCGAGGAACTGCGAAGGTCCGAATCCTCCAATGACGGCGTCGGCGGGCACCGGTGTGTCCGCCAGCGCGTCACACGCTGTCGACACGGCTGCAACCAGGTTCGAGCTCGGACTGGATGCGGCGGCGGGGAACAGTCCGATCAGGACCGACAAAGCGAGCCATGCAACACCCATCAATGCAACCCCCGCAGACGGGACGGATTCGACACTAGGCCCTCCGATCCGAGGATGCGATCCTCCGTCGCTACGCGCTGCCCAGCATGTCGAGGAGCTGGTCGCCGTAGGCCTCGAGCTTGGCGGGGCCGATCCCCGGGATCTCGAGCAAGGCCTCCTCGGTGCCGGGCCGAAGAGCAGCCAGTGCATCCAGGGTCCGGTCGTTGAAGACGACATAGGCAGGCACGCCCTGAGAACGGGCCTGGCCCAGCCGCCAAGTCTTGAGTCTCTCGACCAGGCCGGTGTCCACCCCATCCTCACCTGGGGTGAGCCGTCCATAGACCCCAGCGTTGCCGACCTTCTCCACTTTCTCCCCGAACGGCACCGCGATCGTGGCCTCGGTCCCTGGCAACTTGACCAAGACCCCAATGGTCAGGATCTCGTCGACGACTCCGCTTTGCCCTCCCATGATCGCGATCTCATCGCCCACGACAACGAACACTGCATCTGAGGGGATCCGGGCCGGCTTCAGATCCCGCGTCGGCCGGGCTTCCTCGACGTCGACCGGGGCGGACCCGTCGAGCTCGGCGAGGAACCGTGAGGGCCGGTCCCGGTCGGCGAGGATGGTGACGGTCAGCCGGCCCCGTGTCATGGCGACATGGAAGACCCGACGCTCCTCTTCGATGTCATCGGAAAGCTCGTGGGGCATCGAGCCCCGGTCGGCGCCGAACACCAGCACGTGGTCCCATTCCAGGCCCTTCACCCGATGCACGGTGGAAAGGGTGACCCCGCCCGGATCGGTGGGGACGGCGAAACGTCCCCGAAGCCACGGCTCGAACTGAGCAGGTTCTGGCCCGAGCGCCGCCACCCGACGAAGGGCGGTCAGGTCATCTCCGTGAGCAGCCCGGTCCGCCCGGGTTCGTCCTGCATCCAGAGCCGCCACAGCCCGGTCCAGCCCGACAGTCTCTGCCAACACCTCCAGGAGGCGAGGAGTGGTGGCGGTAGATCTCGACGCATAGACGATGTCGTCGCAGAACTCGCCCCACCGGTCCGCCCGGCGCCCCTCGAGGGACTCGCCCAACTCCCTCAGGTCCCCCATGGAGAAGGGCCCACGTCGGCGGCCGACCAGCTCGCCGAATAGCCGAGTGATCCCACGTCCCGGCCGGCGGATGATCTCGAAGAGGTCGTGGCGGCCCATCTGATCGGGGTCGAGGGCAATCCGGATCCAGGCCAGTGTGGCCCGGAGCAAAGTGCGGTCGAGGATGGCCGCGGTCAGGGGGCTATGGAACGGGATTTCACCAGTGGAAAGGGCGACATGGACCGGGAGCAGACTGGAGTTGACCCGGGAGAGGACAGCCACATCCCCTGGTTCGGCACCCTCATCGATGACCGTTGCGATCAACTCGGATGCAGTCACTCCAAGCTGATCCCCCGGCTCAGTGACGACCTGGAGACCCTGTCGATTGGTGACACTGTTGATTACCTTGGCCACTCGCCGCTTGTTGTATCCGAGCAGGTTGACCGCCGACTCCACTACATCTGCCGGCGAGCGGTAATTGACCTCGAGGGCGTGCACCCCCGCCCCGGGGAACAGCTCCTCGAAATCGATGAGAAAACCGGGATCCGCCCCGGCGTAGCCATAGATGACCTGGTCGTCGTCGCCGACGCCGAAAACGTCGAGACCCGGTGAGGCCACCAGCCGGATCAGGAGGAGGTAAGCGGGGGTGAGGTCCTGGAACTCGTCGACGAGAAGGTGCCGGCACTGAGCCTCCCAGTGGGCGCGCAGATCGGGCAGCCGGCACAAAGCCTCGATGGCGCCGTAGATCTGTTCGGCATGGTCCGCCTCGCCATCACGATCGAGCCCATCCCGGTAACGCTGAAATGTTTCGCTGAAGCCCGGGACGTCGTCACGCTCGGCCTCGACCAGGTCCGGATCACGTAGCCCTATGCGAACCTCGTCGAGAGCCTCGAGGTAGGGGCCGATGGTGTCCGTGTTTGCCCGAGGCGGGGCGGTGGCGATCGGTTCCAAACGCCGTCGTTGCTCCCTCTCATCGATGAGCCGGACGTGCGGCTTGGCCGTGCGGAGGATCTCCCAGCCCAGGGAATGAATGGTGCGGACGTTGAGCCGCGTTCCTCCGGGGAGCCGCCCGATCATCTCCTGTGCAGCTCGCCGGTTGTAGGCAAGGGCGGTGACGATCTCCGGCTCGATGCCCCTGTCCTCGATGAGATGACGGACCCGAGCGGTGAGCACTCGGGTCTTCCCCGACCCGGCGGGAGCGATGATTCGGGCCGGGCCGACCAGGTGGGAAACCGCCTCGCTCTGGTCCGGAGCGAGGTCGAGCGAGGGCCTGACGAAGGGCCGCACCGGAGTGTCCCGGCCCAGGTCTACCGTCTCGTGGTGAATCACCGGTTCATCGAGATCGAGCGGCTGGCGGGGCCCGCCGTCGATCCACACCGGAATCCCGTCGGCTCTGACCACATCGGCCGGGCCACCGACGGTGACATCGAGCCGGGAGTCGGCCTTGCGACCCCACCACCAAACAGGTGGATCGGTTCGGGCGTCATATGAGTTGTGCCAGACCGCCTTCGACAGACGCTCCCGAAGGAAGGTGAACCGGCCGCCCAACAGGTATGGGGCGGCGTCGCTGGTCTCGGTCCGGCTCAACTCCTCGGGGGCGACATCGAGCTCGTACACGGTCGGAATCCGTCTCACATAACGGCTCTGCACATCGTTGACCGTGACGAGCAGTCGCTCAGCGTCGGCTAGAAGCGCCGCATCGATGACGATGCGGTCGGCGTCGGCCCAGGCCGACGGAGCGGGCGATCCGGGGCCAACGACCACCGAACGACCAAGCAGGGCGGGGCCCGGTGCCGTCACCGTTCGCAGATTAAGAGAGGCAGCAGACAGATTCGACTCCCGACCTGTTCAGGAACCGAATCCAGTTCTAGAACTCGGGGCCTCGTTTTTCCCCTTCCTCTGTCTCCGGGCCGCGGGCGCTGCCGAAGATGGCGGCAGGCTCGAGGTCCTCGGTGGTGTCGGCACGGGCAGCCACCCAGACTGCGCCCCGGGCCAGTGAGCCGACAGGTTCGATCGAGCCGTCGGTGCCCTCCGAGCCGCCGTCGAACAGCTCCTCGTGGGGCCACCAGGTCCGATGGTGCCAGGTCCGCTCGAACGCCCCGCTGGCAAGGTGCTCGGGGTCGAAGTAGCGGGGATCGGCGTCTCCGTTGCCCTGGGGCGACACCTCGGACATGAAGTCGAGCAAGGAGCGCCCACCGGCATCCCCGCCGATCGGCTCGAAATTGCCGGCGTCGGCGAGGATCGGGCCGAACACCTCCTTCTCACCGTGGGTCTCGAGGGCGTGGAGGAACGCCGGGTCGTAGACGCCGTCGAAAAACAGGTCTGCCCACCGCCACCGGTCGCCCTTCTCCCGCCGGGTCTCGGTCTCGTACTGGGCAACCGTCTTCGGATCCTGATCGGGCCGGCCCACGGCGGCAGGGTCATCGGTGCCGACCAGGACCGCCTGTTCGGTCCGGTAGGTCTGGATCGACCCCTCGTACTGGGAAGTGAGCCAGCCTCGCTCCGAGGCGAGACGGACCGTGCGTGTCTCGAAGAGCTTCTCCCCCCGTGTGGAGAGGCCGAACTGACACACCGCCGCCTTGTTCACCCCGAACTGGACGAGGTCGACACCGGTGTCGGGAATCGACCCGCCCTTTCCGAACGGGTACCAGATCAGACGGGAAAGCACCGCCGACAACCCGAGGAATTGCTCTCGGGCGGCGTCGGCCACCCGATCGGCGGTGAAGGCGGCGTCGACTTGCTCGGCCAGTTGACGGATCGACTGGCTGTAGCCGCGCAGTGCCAGCCGCTCCTGGACGCGTCGCCAGGACACGACGACCAGGACGAAGAGCAGCCAGAACCCGATTGTGCCGCAGATCGGCCACAACAGGCTGCGTAGCTCCTCGCCGGGGACCGTTGCGTACCACCCACCCGGCTGGGAGATGGCGCCGATGACCATGAGCGACACGTAGACCAGAACGGTGAGAATGGTGAGGCGGGACATCCGGCCCATGGCGGGGAGATGGTCCTGATAAGTGGCCAGCGAATAGGCCTGACCCAGCCCGGCGCCGGTGACGACCCCGGCCAGGACTGCCGCATAGGTGGCCGGCTCCGTGGCCGGGTAATCGAGGAAGGCCACAGCGAGACCGGCAAAGAGCGCCCCTACGACGGCACCAAGCAGGGCACCGAGCCAGGTCGGAGCAGCTCCGAGTTTCGACAAGCGCTCTCCTTCGGTCCTGCGGCCTTCAGCCAGCGCCTGGACCCCGTAGGACCTGAGCAGGATCAATCCACCCATACAGGCGAGGGTGAGTGCACCGAACAAGATGTTCCGGGTCCAGCTGTCGAGCTCGGTGATCCCCCAACCCCGAACGGCACCGGTGAGGAGGAGCAGGCTGACGACCAGAGCGGCAAAAAGGACGGCGCCAGCAATGTGCCAGAAGGCATAGCCCGGGGGCCGGTAGTTGTGGAGCGCCGCAATCTGAACATCGAGTGTCTCGAGGAGCCGGGAGACGGCAGTCCGATTGGATCGGGCGATGCGCTCGATCCGGGCCCCGAGACGGCCGAGAAGGCTGATCGGGGAACCCGACTCGGACTCATCGAGGATGTCCTTGGCCGTCCCGACCAGTGAGTCGCCGGGGCGGGGCGCCAGCGATGCCGCTTCGTTGACGACGGCACGCTGGCCGTGGACCTCGATCGGGTCGATGCCAGGCGGCGGCTCACTGCCGTCCGCAGTCGAGAGCACCAGGCCCCTTAGGTCCCGCCACACCGCCTGATCGATCGAAGGCCCACCCTGGAGATCGAGCCGCCGCTCCGCCTGACGTTTGAGGTCTGCGATCAGCGCGTCGAAGTCCTCGCTCTCGCCGGTGGGGCTGAACTTGCCCTTCCACACGACCTCGACCACCGACGAGCTGCCCACCAGGTCCTGCATGGTCCGGCCGGCCAGCTCGGAGAAGTCCTCGAACAGTCCCTCCACGGCCCGCCGAGGCAGCGAGATGATGAAACGGCCCATCTCCTTGAGGATCAGGAGCAGCGCCCGGATCGGTCGCAGCTGGTGGCGCTGCGGAGCGTCGGGGTCTTTGACCTCGAAGGCGAGACGGTCGAAGAGCGGGACGGATCGGTCTGCCAGATCGGACACAGCCGCCGCGGGCGAGGGCGCCTCGATCGTGCCCGGCGGGACGGGAAGCCGGCCCTCGTGATCGACGATCTCCTGCAAAGGCAGGGCCGGGCTGCGGCCGACCCGGACATAGGAGCGGGTCAATCGGAGCCTGGGGCTGTCGCCGAAGATCACACCCGGGCCTAGACCATCGAGGACACTGCCCTCCATCCCGGAGAACATGCCGAGGATGACCGCAGTCTCGGCAGCGACGTGACCGACGAAGGCTGGAGTCTCCGGCGAGAGCGGGGCGGCAAAATGCTGATCCGACCTCCGGTCCTCGGGAACCACCACCAAATTGGCGTGGACATGGGTGGAGAAGAACCCATCCTCGGGCCCTTCCAGGGTGTCCCAATCCGGGAACCAGAGCCGGGCCAACCGAACCGAGGATTCTCCCGGTGCCAGGGATGACAGCTGACGGTGGACCACTTCGGAGACCCCGGCCACCTGTTCGGCGGAAACCCCGTCGGCCGGGGTGGCCATGGCGCCGATCCGGATCTCGTCGGCGGCCCGATCCCCTATCGACGTGAAGAGCGGCACTTCGTGCTGGCCGGAGCGGTCGAATCTCACCCCGGGCCAGGGTCGGTCCCGGGAGACCTTGGAGTCGACGAACCAGAACGACTCGATCAGCCCCTGCTCCACCATGGCACCGAGCAGGGAGGCCGCCGCCCAGGCCGGGCCGGCCCGATCCCCGACGAGGACGGTGGAGACCGTCGTCATCTCAGAATTCGGGTGTGGTTTGCGATGCCCTCACCTGAAGGGCGACCGCCATGCGGTGCAGCTCCTCATGGATCAGATCGGTTGCACCAAGCCAGGCGTTCTCCGGCCCGATCCTCCCCTCGCGGCGCTCCTCTTCGGCGTGACGGGCGTAGTCCTCGTCCAGCTTGGTGATCAGATCGGCCAGAGCAGTAGCCCGCTTGCCTGCCTCCTCGAACTCGATCTGGGTGACACCCGCCTCCTGCCCGAAGGCGGTGCCGGCCGAGACCCACTCCTCGAGGACCGGGCTCAGCTCGCGGAACTCGCCCATCTCCGCCCCCATGGACCCGGGGTTGCGGCCCAGGTCGATCAGGGCTTGGAAGATCCCCAGCATCTCATCGGGCTTGCCGGCGTCGGCGGAATACGGGATCGCCAGGGCCAGCGTCTCGAGAAAAGCTCCGAACTGGCGGGGACGGTTCTCTCCAGGCGTGGTCACCAGCGGCGGCGAATCGATGACCACGCCGCCCTTTCCCTTCTCGAAACGGACCACTGTGGCCCCGTTGTCCTGACCCACGGTGAGAAGACCGAGGACACGTGCGATGAACCAGCCTCGGACCAGCGCCCGGACCATCGGCGTCGGCAAAGGGATCGACTGAGCCAGCGGCCGGCTCCTCCGCCATTTCCAGAAGTCACGTAGTCGGCCCGCCCTGGCCGCTGCGGAGTACCCGTCGGCGATGGGGTCGATCAGCGATCGGAACACAGCCGGGTGGAGCGCTCCCTCCAGCATGCTGTAGATCGAGATCCGCTTGACCCGATCGCTCTGGGTGACGTTGTCGTGGGTGCCGTCGCTCCGATCGGCCAGCTTGGAGTCGAGGAACTGGTTGACCCAGCGCTCGAGACGATGGTTCTTGAGAGGGATCTCCCCCGGCACGGCGTGGGTGGTAAGCACCCTGTCGTGGACCTCGGATAGAAGCACCGGATCGACATGGACCAGCGGCTCGGCTGCCTCGAAGGCAGATTCCAGCGCCGATTGGAACGCCCGCTCCCGGTCCCGAACCACCGAAGCAGGGACCTTCTTGTCCGGCTCTTTGAGATAGGCGCGCAAGCCCTGGGAGAGGAAGTCGTCGAAATCGGTGCCTTCCCGGCTCAGCCAGGCCCGGGCCCGGAGCACCAATTCGTCACGCTCGCTGTGGAGCCGGAAACGGGCGGGACGATCGGGCTCGCCACCGAGAAGAATCGCCTCGCTCGGCTGCCACTGGTCGATCACTTCGAACAGGCCCCGCACTTGGGCCGCCAGCCGGCGATCAGTCGGCTGAGAATCCTCGAGGTAGTTACCGGTCACCACCTCGTGGCGAACCGAGCGCCATCTCTCGGCAGGCGCCCCGTAATTCACGCCGAGAGTCGCGGTCAACAGCTCATCGAAGAGGGCCGGGAACGCCTTGGGGTCGATGACCAGGGCCACCGTCTTGCCCGGGATCAGGTCGTCAGACACGGCCTGGTCGCGCCGGGGGTTGTGCCGAGGCCAGCCATCGACCGGAGCGGCCTCGACGTCGGCCGGGTCGAGCTTTCGCTGCAACTCCCCGAGAGCGAGACGGACCGCCTCTATCAACGGCAACACCACCGACTCGTCGAAATCGAGAAGCAGGGCACGGGCGATGAACCGTGACTTCTCCTCCATGCGCTGGAAGACCAGTGTGTCCACGGCCTGGGCCGAAGCCATCCTCACCGCCTCGTGCTCGGAGCCCAGCTGGCCACCGAGCTCGCCAAAGGCGGCCTGGACGTTCGACCGGACATGCGCGGAGAAGCTCTCGAATTCGATCCGCTCCTGCTCGATGTCGTCGCACGCGGTGCGGATCTCGCCCCGGACCAGCTCGAGCAGCTCGTTGACCACCGGCAAGCCGTAGCCGGAGGCGATCCCACCGGTCTCCCGAAGGAGACGACCGGTGACCTCCTTGGTCCAAACCCGGGCCCGCTCCCTGATCTTGGTGTCGTAGCGCTCGTTCTCGCCGGGGGCGAGCAGCTCGGCCTCCTCGACGACCGCAGTCAGCCATTCGTCGACCCGGCCCTTGGCCCCCACGTTCTCCACCGCGGCCCGGTAGACCTCCTCGGCCAGGGCGCCGGTGATCACCTGACGCTCCCGCAGCGGCAGTGCTATCGCCTCGACGACCTGACGTTCCTGGCCCCGCTCGGTGATCCCGACGTTGTTGAGGAAGCCGGTGAGACGGTCGGCGGCCAGCTCCTGGGCGATGACGTCGGGGGTAAGACCCTCATACCTCTCCAACCCTTCGGTCATCAGCCGGTGCCCGTTGACCAAGGTGTCCACCGCATCCCGGACGATTCGCCGCTCCGAGTAGGACTTGAACCGGTCGACCCCGAGATCGACCTCGGCATACCCCAAACCCTGGAGAGTGCCCACGTACGGCGGCTCCATCAGCATGTGCATCGGGCCCCCCGAGTCGCCGTAGGTGCCGGCGCTGTTCTGCCAGTTGGCGGCGGTGTAAACCACGAAATCGTCCTGCACCTGGGGGTCGGTCATGACCGCAGATAGACAGCGGCCCATGACCCGATAGACGTCGGTCTGGTCGCCAAACACGACACCACTTGTGTTGGCATGGCCCACCAGGAACGAGAAGGCGGGCCCGCTGCGGGAGATCTCCCGCTCCTCGCCGGCGACGGCGACCCGTCCCCCGGCATAGACCCCGCTGAGCAGCTCGGCGAGCGCCGCCGCCGAGTTGGGATGCACCCCCGCCCTGGCCCCGGCGGCGAGGCTCTGGAACACGTCGGCGGCGTAGAGGATGCCGAAAGAGTTGTCGAGCCACTGCTCGCCTTCGGCCCGGAGCATGTCGGCCACGTCGAGGAACAACCCGGCCCCGGTGCCACCGGCGAGCGAGGAGACGATCATGAGCACCGGCTCACCACGTTCCTCGTAGGTGCCCGAGCCCTCCTCGTCGGCCGACGCCCGGAGCCGTTGCAGCTCGCCGATGGCATCGGCGGTGCGGAGCGCGGTGATCTTGCCCTGCAGCTGGGTGTGGATCCGATCCTGCTGATCGAGCCCCAGCACCCGCCCGATGGCCCGGTACTGCCCGGCGCCGTGGGCAATCGGCACGTTCATGAAATCGGGGTCCACCCACCAGCCGTCGAAGTTGGTCTGCTTCCTCGTCAACCGATCGACAACCGTTCCGAAGGGGACGCCGTCCCGGTGCAGCGACATGTACTCGATCGGGGGCAGCAACTCGGGGCGGCCGGGCAGGATCGGAGATTCCTGGGTCGAAGGGGTGTCGATGTGGAGGAATTGCCAGCCCTGGGGCATGCCACCCTGCCAGCCGATCTCGTTCAGCCACTCGCCGAGGGACTGCTTCAGATAGCGGATGGTCTTGCCGCCGGAGCCACCGAGCCCTATCACCAGAAACGATCTCATGAGTCCCCAGTCCTTTCCATTTCAGCGACCAGGCGCCTGGTCGAGATCTCGGCTGCGATGAGTCCCAGCGAGTCGTTGATCATTTCGGCGGCGAACCTGCTCGCATCGGCTCCCCGGGCCGCCCGGATGTCGAAGAGCAGAACGCCGGGAGCCTTCTGCGGGGTTCCCTCGGCCAGCCGGTCGAGCTGGGAGTTGCCGAGGCCGATCGTAACCAAGGGGCCGAGGGCATCGCGCGCCCGCCCCCGATAGGACTTCTCGGCGAAGACGGTCCTGCCGGGCAACCCAGGCCCTTGATGTGCTCCCACCCAATCGGTGCCGAGGCCGATCCGGGCGTAGGGGGCGACCCACGGGACGATCGAGACCACTCGCTCCATGCGAAGGCCGCCGGCATCGAGACGGGCCGGAGTCCGCTTGGGGAGGCGGAAGGCGCTGTCGACCGGCGCCTCGACGATCCCGGTCTCGAGCTCCCCGTATTCGGTGGTCTTGAGCTCGGCGACGAAATTGGCGTAACGGATGCGGTTCCGGCGCGGGTCGGGGATGCGGCCGATGAGACGGTTCACGCCGTAGAGGATGGCCCAGAGCAGGGCCAGCATCAGCAACATCAAACCCGCGACGATCAGGGCCACCAGGACCGGGTTCGCCTTCGGGGCGACCTCGAGATCGATGAAGAGCTGGCCACCCTCGGCCCGGTCGGGGCTGGTCTGCGGAGTGGATCTGGTCTGGAACTCGAGAACGTCATGGGCAAATCCGGAGCGATCGAGGACGATCTGCAGCGTCACCGTCTGAATCTCGCCCGGCTCGACCCCGACGCATTCGCCCCCGGCGACGTCGGCGGTGGCGGTGATCGCAGCCCCCTGGACGTCTTCCATCTGAGTGACCGGATTGAGCAGACACAACTCCCCACCGTCTTTCGGGTCGACCTGGAGGTCGACCAGAAACGGGCCAACCCCCTCGCCACTGATCGGAGCGGGTTGGTCCACGATGGCGGGGGCGTTGATCGGCTCGTTGAGGGTGAACGCCGGAGTGGCGGTCTGAACCAGACCCGGACCCGAGGTCATGTCAACCTTCAAGTCGAAGTTCTCCGCGGCCGGGAGCGAGGGCACGGTGACCACCCAGCCGGTTCCATCGGGGGCGCCAACCTGCCCGGAGTCGGCAGTGACCTGGATTCGGCCCAACACTTCACCTTCGAGCCGGCCATGTGGCCCGTCGGCGACGACGAGGAACTCCCCTGGCTCGTTCTGATAGAGGGTGGGCGCAACACTTTGCACCGCGGGGACTGCTGCCTGGGCGATGACGAACCCGCACACCTCGGCCACTCCCGACACGTCGACGCTGAACGGCGTCCCGACCGGGCGAGCCTGGACCACATTGGTCCCCGAGTCGCCGTCCGCGGTCTCGGTGACATCGTTCAGGGACGTGGCGGTGAGGCCGGGCGGGTTGCCCGCACTTCCTCTGGTGATGAGCCGAACTTCGGTGGCGAGCTGATATGGCACCGGCCCGGCGTCGACCACCCCCTCGTTGACGACCAGATTGCCGGCGCCGTCGGGGGCCAGGCCGGGCATCGGGTACCCACCGACCTGGGAGGCGCAGGCCATGATGAACGGGAGCCTGCTGGCGTCGTCGACCGACTGGAAGGCCCCGTTGCCCGGGCCACAGCCGAGGGACGGGTCGCCCCCCATGCCGCGGAGCACACGCCGACTGGCCTCGTCGACCCCGCTCTCGTCGCCGAGCAGCATGATCTGAGCACTGACTCCGGCATCACCGAGCACGTGGGCATAGCCGCCGGCGTCACAGATGAGCGAGGGCATCAGGGCCTCGGCCTCGCCCACGTTGTCCGGGGTGACCGGCTCCGAGAAGTACATGCGCTGCAGACCGCCGGCGGGCAGCAAGTCCTCGTCGAGGTCGTGCTGACCATCGGTGAACCAGAACAGGATCTGACAGGTCGCGGTCGACCCCTCGAACGCGCCGGCCGCCCCGGCGAGGGCATAGACGTAATCGGTGTGGAACTGGTCCTCGACCGATCCCACGGTGTCGACACGCTCGAGAGCGACGTCGAGACTGTCTTGATTCAGGGCCTGCCACTCCCCGGGCCGATAGTCCTCGCCGAAGCCGGCGACCTGGATCTCGACCTGATCGACCCGCTCGGCGAGCGATGCGTAGGACCGGACCACGGCCCGGGCGCCGGTGATCCGCTGATCGTTGGGGTCGGTCCGGGCCAGTGACCCGGACTGGTCGATGAGGAGAAGCACGCGGACAGAGGCGTTCTCGTCAGGAGCGCATCCACCGGGCAGATCCGCGGTCTGGGCGCCGGCGACCCCGGGAATGACGGAGAGCCCGATCAGGGCGGCGAACAGCGGGAGGACCAGACGCCGGATCACAGCTCGCCGGTCCAGACCCGGGCGATGTAGATGGCGAGACGAAGCCCGTGCCAGCCGATGGCCAACCCGAGCGACACCATTAGCCCGACCCAACCGATGAGAGTCGGCCGCCACGCAGGTTCGTGCCAGCGGCCGCCCACGCTCTGGCGCTCGTAACGGAACACGGCAAACGCGGGCAACACGAGCAGGAACGTGATCACCAGCGCCGCCACCGATTTAGCGAACGAGGTGGTCATCCCCGGCGCCAGGTTCCATGGCTCGCCGACGGCGAGGAACGCGATGACGAGAGCCGACACCGCGAGCACGGCGACCGATGCGTAGAACCAGCGACGGGACGCGGTGACCCGGGCCGTGGCCACGGTTCGACCCGGTCGGGCTCCGGCGCTACCACCGCCCGGGATCGGGACGTTCGACGTCACGACCCACCCGCCAGTGTGTCCAGGGTGTCGAGGAACTCGGCGCCATGGCCCTCGACATCAGGCGAGTTGGTCTCGACCACCACGTGGTGGGCCAATTCATGGATCAGCGACCAGGCAATGAGCGGCTCGTCGAGGGTGATCGAGTCGTTGTTGGGGTCGTAAAGCCCGCCGAGGTCGCCTTCCAAACGGGTAGAGGTCACCGAAACGGACGAGACATCCCAGTCCGCCACCACCTCGTCGGCAATGGCCTGCGCCTCTGTCGGCGAGATCTCGTAGATGAAATTCTCGATCCGCTCCGGCCCGATGCGGTCGTGGACGATGCAGTAGTCCCACTGGCACACCTCGAGTTCCTCACCGGCCGGATCGATCTCGGCATAGACGGTGGCGTCCGGCGGGATTGCCGTCTCCTCGGCTGCGGGCAGCGGGGAAACCGTGCCGGCGGCGACTTCGACCGTCCTGGGGGCATCGCCGCGGACGGCAGCCACCGTCACCAGGGAGACGAGGACGGCAGCCAGTGCCCACAGCCAGATCAGCGGCCGCCGCTCCCGTGGGACGGGCGCGGGCACCGGGACCGGGGTCGACGTGTCGAGAATGGGCAGTGGTCCCCCGAGACGTTCGGGCTCGGTGTCTCTCACAACTGCCGGAGATGGTACGAGCCTGGCGAAACAACGCCCGTCGGCTGGGAGATCTGACCTACCCGATCAGGTTTCCGCGGCCGGGCGGAATGGGAAGACGAGCAAGCTGAGACCGACCCCGGCCAGACCGGCGAAGAAGATGAGACCGGTCCACACCGACACCGGCCAGTTGATCTCGGCTGACACCGAGAAGAGGCCGAAATGGGCGATCCACATCACGACAGGGACTGTGAACGCAAGAATCCGCAGGGAGGCGGGACGGTCAGGGTCTGGTCGTAGCGCTCGGACCAGCAGGTCGACGGCGAGACCCGCCAGCACCGGGGCGATCAGCTCCTGTGGATAGTCGAAGCCCTCGAGCAACTCCATCAACAGCCCGAAACCACCGAACAGAATCAGCCCGGCGCCGAAGGGCAGCACCCATCTCCTCATGAGCAGGAGAAGGGCGCCCACGAGGATCATGGTGGTGATGAGGACCGAACCGACGCCGGCGACCACTGCGAAGTAGCCCGACTCTGAGCCCGGGAGATAAGGCGTCTCCATGAACCGAACGCTGGTCCCGTCCATGTACTGGAAGAAGAATCCGAGCTGTGCCGCCGCCATCGTTGCCGCCAACACCGGTGGCAGCACAGGGCGGAGACCGGGCGGTGGATCATCGTCGAACCATGCCGCGCGCAATGGCCCGGAGAGGATGAGCACGGCTCCGATGAGCAACAACAGATGCGTAGGCGAGAGAAGGGCGTCGATGGACACCTCGATCCCAAAGATGATGTGCCAGAACATGTCCCCGACCGCGCCGGCCATGAACACGACGACGCCGGCAACCGAGGTCCCGTACCCGAACGGGATCGCCCCCGCCAGGGACGGCGCCTGGGGCCGATCCCTGATCACGAGCCACGCCAGCCAAAAGGCCACGGCGAGGAACCCCGAGTAGAGCACTGCGTGCCACGGTGTGAAAAACGTCTCCGGGGTATCGAGGTTTCGATGAGCGAACCCGTCGACGAATCCGCCAAGGGTGAGCCACGAGGCGAGGATCACCGTTATCAGATCTTCACCCCAGGTGGTGCGGTTCGCTCTCGTGTCCGGTCGCTGGGACCGGCTGGGAGAGGTTCTCATTTTCACCTCTCATTCTGGCGCAAAGAGGGTCAGACTTCGACCAGGGGTTAGGCGAACCGGACCCGGGTCCGCCTGACCCAGCATCTAGCCAGGATCAGTCCGGAGCCGGGCCGGTCAGGCCGCCCTCGATGCCGCCAGATGGACTACATTTGGAAGGGAAAGTTTCGGGAGGGGGCGGGAGGCGATATGCCGGAATGGATTGGGAGCATCCTGTTCCTCAGCGCCGTGGGGCTGTCTGGTTCGAAGATCTCGGACGACTTCGGCAACCGAGGTCTCCGCGCCTACGCGATGCTGATGCTGGTGCTCGGCGTCTACGCATACGCGGTCGTCGCCGCATTCGCCTGACTTCTTTCTCATCCGGCTCCCCGCATGACCACCTTGCCCGATCGTGGGCGGTTCGGTCACGGGGATCCGTTTTCCTGGCGGTAATCACCCCGATTAGGTTCGTGGTCGCATGACCAGCCAGGGCAGACACTTCGAGGGACAGCTCCGCGCCGGGGGTGAGGAGTTGGCCAACCCGTGGGCGGAAGCGGTCTTCGCCCAGGTCGGCGACGAAGTTGTTCTCACCGTGAACCAGAGAGAGGTCGCCCGCCTCTCCGGAGCCACCGTCGGCCGGACAGAACAAAGCGATGTCTTTCTGATCGAGGGTGGCCGACCAGCCGCTCTTCTTCCGACCCCGCGACCCCACCGCATTCGTCGAGGCGATGGCACCTCCGATGACCACTGCCGAGCTGATCGCGGCCGCCTGCGGCCCCGCCCGAGGACGCGACCCTCGTCATGGCACCGCTGGACGAGCCAGCCGAAGACGAGCCAATAGGAGCCGAGCCGGTCGAGGAGGTCCCAGCCCCGTGGTGGCGGCAGTGGTGGGTGATCGTGCTCGGACTGCTGCTCCTCCTGATACTGATCCTGGCGTTCTGCAATGACGAGCCCGAAGCCGGGACCAGCACCACTACCACTCTGGCCCCGGCAGCGACTACTTCCGTCCCGGGAACAACCTCGGTGACAACCCAGCCCGTTACCACCACCGTCCCGGCCACGACCACGAGCACGGCGGTCACGACCACCAGCGCCCCGGCCACCACCACCACGACCAGTCCGGCGACCACGACTTCGGTTCCAGCACCAGAGCCTGCGTTCGGTGCCGGTACGCAGATCGTCGGCGAAGACGTCGAGCCCGGCATCTACGAAACGGGGATCGTCACCGATCTGCTCGGATGCTCCTGGGAGCGTCTCTCCGGGCTATCCGGCGCGCCGGAAGAAATCATCGCCGGCAGCGAAGTGGCGAACCACGATGTGGTCGAGATCATGGCCGACGACGCCGCCTTCGACACCGACTGCGAGGCCTGGTACCCCATCACCCCGGTCGATCCCCTGATGACCACGATCCCCGAAGGCAAATGGGTCCTGGGGACCCACATCGCTCCGGGCACCTATCAGGCGCCCGGGGGCAACGACTGCACATGGGAGCGTCTCTCCGGGCTCTCCGGCACCCCGGACGACATCATCGCCACCGACCAGCCTTCGGGTCAGGCGGTGGTCGAGATCGATCCGTCCGATATCGCCTTCAACTCGTCCGGCTGCGGGGAGTGGGCGCCTGCCTAACCCGGTTCGTTGGCCCGCGCCACCAGCCTCTGCTTGAGGACGTAGAGGGCCACCACGATTGGGGCGAGCAGGAGCAAGACCATCGCCATCAGCGTCGGATTGGCCCCCCAATCAGTCAGACCCACCGCTAGTGCGAGCACAGCGCTGCCGTACATCGTGAGCTCGGCCCGGAGATAGATCTCGGGAGCCCGGGCACGGGCTTCGAGGGTGCGGGTGAGAAGGGCCACCGACACGATGGCGACCGACATGGCTCCGACGAGCAGCCACCGGACCTCGTCGGGCAAGTCCCCCGATGGTCGTTCCACGGTGTTGAGCACACCGGCTCCTCCAGCGGTAATGGCGACCACGAGCGGGAAGTGCAAATTCAGCCAAAGCTGGCTGTACCGGGAGATCGGCTCGCGAAGGGAGACCAGGTCGAAGTAGATCCACCACAGCGCAATGGCAACCAACACCCCCAGCATTCCCGCTGCAGCGGCGTCCATGTCGAGCACCTCGACCCCAGCCATCCCGGTGACGGAGCCGACGATGACCTCTCCGAGGACGATTATGACGAAGAGGTCGAGACGCTCCACCAGCGAAGCGGTGACGGCGATGACCGCCTCTCCTCCCTGGCTCTCTGGCGGCGTCCAGCGACGAAACGCCACGATCTGGCCAATGACCTGGAGCGCCAGACCCAAACCCCAGAGCCAGTAGCGCGTCGGTGCCGGCACCCAGATGCTCCCGGCGAACGTGAGTGCCGACAGCAGATAGAAGCCGGAGTACGGATTCGAGGCCGCCCTGTGCGTCGGGTCGTGGACCCCGGTCCGGAACCAGATGAAGACGAGGACGAGGACGTTCACCGCGTAGGCCAGAGCAAAGCCGGCCTCGCCATCGCCCGGGACGCTGCCGATGAAGACACCCATCAACGCCACGGCCAACATCTGGGCGAAGGTGAACACCCTGACGCTGACATCGTTGGTCCCGTGCAGGTCGTAATAGAGGGTCCCGTTGGTCCACGACGACCACACCGCAGCGAAGAGGAACACGAACCAACCCACGCCGCTCCAGGTCGGATGTTCGGACAGCCGATGCGAGATCTGGGCCACGACCACCACGAAGACCAGGTCGAAGAAGAGCTCGAGGAAGCTGATCCGGCGTTCGCTGGGCCGATCTTCGAATCGGGCCGGGGGCTGCCAGAGCCGAAACCTCGACGGGGCGGTCATGGTGGACAAATCATAGAATCGACACTACATAGCTGTTCTGCTATTTCATACATATCTGAATTGCTATAGTGACGGTGTGAACGCGGGATCTCTCATCGTCGAAGCTCGAAAACGAGGAGGACTGACTCAAGCAGCCTTGGCCCACAGGCTCGACACTCATCAGTCGGTCGTAGCCCGCTGGGAAACCGGGCGCACCGATCCCGGTTTCGTGACAGTGCTTCGAGCGATTCGGGCCGCCGGATTCGATCTAGGAATCTCGCTTCACCCGGTCGACGATCACGATCTCACCCTGATACGACGGGAGTTGACCCTGTTGCCCCACGAGCGTCTCTCCGGCATGGTCGAGGCTGTGAACCAGATCGAAACGATGAGTCGGATCGCTCGTGGCTGAGTTCGACCCGGTCGCACTCCTTCGCCTGTTGGAAGGTCATCGAGTCGAGTTCATCGTCGTCGGCGGGATCGCGGCCCGCCTTCGCGGAGCGCCCCTTGTGACTCAGGACGTTGACATCACTCCGTCCACCGACCGGACGAACCTCGAGCGGTTGGCCGCGGCGCTGCGGGACCTAGATGCCCGTCTGCGAACTGCCACGGAACCGGATGGGGTGGCCTTTCCCTTCGATCCGGCGCTGCTCGAGTCCGCATCCGTGTGGACGCTGACGACCAAGCATGGAGATCTCGACCTTGTGGTGTCACCGGCCGGGACACAAGGATTTCGGGACCTCATCACGGACGCCGATCGATTGAAAGTGGCCGTGGATCCCGAGTTGCTCGTGAACGTCGCGTCGCTTGCCGATGTCATCCGAAGCAAGGAGGCGGCGGGGCGCGATAAGGACCGCGCTGCGCTCCCCCTCTTGCGAAAAACCCTCGAAGAGTCATCCAGCTGAACCTCCATTCCTTCTTCACATCGTCTCCACATTCGGGACCGATGCTGACATCGAGTCTCTCTGAAAGGAGCAATGAGACATGAGAAGGAATGTGGTCGGCACGGTGCTCATCACACTGCTCATCGTGGGAGCCCTCGGCGCGATCGGCTTCGGAGTGTGGCAGATGGGCTATCAGCGGGGCCTCGTGGAGACGGGAGCTGAAGTCGTGGTCAACACCGGTCGTGCAATGCAGGGCTGGTGGGGACCAGGTTGGGGCATCGGCTTCGGGTTCTTCGGGATCTTCTTCAAGATCCTGCTGTTCTTCCTGCTGTTCGGCCTGATCGCCCGGCTCTTCTTCGGGCCGCGCCGGTGGGGCCCGTACTGGGGCCGCGACTGGCACGACGGGCAGGGTTCGCCCATGGACCAGCACATGACGGAATGGCACGACCGGGCCCACGGCAACGCGCCGATTCCGAAGCCCGACCCCGAACGGGACGCCTAGCTCACGTCCGGCGGCGACAATGACCGGCGTGCCCAAGGTCCTCGTCGTCGACGACGAGTTGAAGATTGCCCGCCTCGTCAGGGACTACCTGACCGAGGCGGGCTTCGACGTCGCCCTCGCCTCGACCGGGCCGGCGGCGGTGGCCTCGGTCCGCTCGGACCGGCCCGACCTGGTCGTCCTCGACCTGGGCCTCCCCGGAATGGACGGCTACGACGTGACGCGGGCCATCCGGGGCCAGTCGGCAATACCCATCATCATGCTCACCGCCCGGAGCGAGGAGACCGATCGGATCGTCGGGCTGGAGCTTGGCGCCGACGACTACGTGGTCAAGCCGTTCAGCCCCCGGGAGTTGGTGGCCCGGGTCAAGGCGGTGTTACGTCGAACCGGCGGGGAGGTGGCCACCGAGACCATCCGGGTGATGGACCTCTTGATCAGTCTCCCCCACCGCAGCGTGGAGCGGGGCGGATCCCGCATCGACCTGACTGCAACCGAGTTCGAACTGCTCAAAGCCCTGGCGTCCAACCCGGGAAGGGTGTTCACCAGGGGCCAACTGCTCGATTCGATCCGGGGCGTCTCCTTCGAGTCGTATGAGCGGGCGATCGATGCCCACATCAAGAACCTTCGCAAGAAGCTGGAACCCGACCCGCCGAGGCCCATTTACGTGCTGACCGTGTACGGCGTCGGCTACAAGTTCAGCGATGCCTGACCCGAGATGGCAGGGACCGCCCTGGTCCCACGATGGTTCCGGCCCGCCGGGCTGGGGCCCGGGCCCCACGATGTTCCGCCGCTTCATCGGCTTCGCCCTCGTCCTGATCATCCTCGGCCCCCTGATCGGGGTCGTCATCTCGAGCATGCTCGGCTTCTTTCACGGTCCACGTCGATTTGTGCTCGGCGGGTTCGCCATCCTTTTGCTCATCGGGCTGGCGGTGTTCGCCCGAAACCGCTTCGGACGGACTTGGGCCCCGATCGGCGCCCTCATCGACGCCACGCGGCGGCTCGGGGACGGTGAGACCGGGGTTCGAATCCCGATCAACGAGCCCGGTCCCCTCGCCGCGGTGAGCGGCTCCTTCAACCGGATGGCAGCTCGTCTCGAGGAGGAGGACGAGCGAAGACGCCGGTTGCTCGCCGATCTCGGTCACGAGCTCCGCACCCCGCTCACCGTCATCCGTGGCGAGATCGAGGCCGTCCTCGACGGGCTCCACGAGCCGGAGAGCCTGTCCAATGTCATCGACGAGGTCGACCTGATGGAGCGTCTGCTCGAAGATCTCCGGGTGCTCACCCTCGCCGAGGCCGGCCGTCTCCAGCTCCACCGGGAGCCAACCGACATCGAAGCCGTGATCGGGGACGTCGTGGCCTCGTTCTCGACTGCGCTCGAGGCACGCAATGTCACATCGCAGGTGGCGGTCGAGCCGGGAATGGGCGAGCTGGAGGTCGACCCCTACCGACTGCGCCAGGTGTTGTCCAACCTGGTGTCCAACGCCCTCAACCAGATGCAGGACGGGGGCACGTTGGAAGTCTCAGCCCAGCTCGACCAGGCGGTCGCCCGGATCGAGGTAGCCGACAGCGGGCCGGGCATCGCTCGTGATCGGCTGGAGAAGGTGTTCGAGCGGTTCGTGAAATCGGGCGATTCCACCGGAAGCGGGTTGGGTCTCTCCATCGCCCGGGATCTGGTCGAAGCCCACGGAGGGACGATCGCCGCCGCCAACCGCCCCGAAGGTGGAGCGGTGTTCACGATCCTCCTCCCCGTCTAGAGGCCGGCGGCCACGATCCCACAGCAGACGGCGATCACCATCGAGACCGGCGCCCAGACCCGCTCCGCCTTCGAGCGCGAGACCAAGTTGAGCAAGCCGCCGAAGGCGAAAAGCCCGGTGAAGACCCACATCCCGACCGGGCCGACGTCGGGGACGACCTCGAAATCGGTCACGCCTGCCGCTTCGAGGATGAGGAGGGTGGCGAGCGGGTAGATCACGAGACCGGCGACACCGCTGGCGATCCGTAACCCGACGGGGAGCTTGCCCTCATACTGGCCGCCCCAGGCCATCCCTCTCGCCGGCATTCCCAGCGCAAGAGCAAGCTGGAACGCTGCAATCACACCCAGCAATGACGCGGCGACGACTGCGGCGATCCTCATCGGGACACGGTACCGCCGACCATCAGCGCCACCACTGTGCACGCCGGTCGAGTACTGTGCTATCGTGGTGATATCACATAGCTATCACGGAGGTGCTGTGAGCGAACGGAAGGGCCTGGAACTCAACGGATGGGTGATGCTGGTCGTCGTCGCCGCCCTGTTGGCAGGAGGGGGCTGGCTCATCTATCTCGCCTCCCAGGACGACGGCATGACATCCATGTTTTGGATCGGGATCGTCGTGGTCGCGATCGGCGGCGTACTCGCCAGCGGCTTCGTCATCAACCCCCCCAACATCGTCAAAGTGGTCACCTTCTTCGGTCGCTATCTCGGCACCGTGCGCCGCAACGGCCTGACCTGGACCGTCCCCCTCACCAACCGGGAGCAGGTCAGCCTCCGCATCCAGAACTTCGACAGCGAGATCCTCAAAGTGAACGACGCCAACGGGAACCCGGTCGAGGTGGCAGCGGTCATCGTGTGGCGTGTCGTCGATACCGCCCAGGCGGTCTTCGATGTGGAGGACTACGAGGACTTCGTCAGGATCCAGACCGAGACCGCGGTGCGTCACATGGCCTCGGAGTATCCCTACGACGCATATGAGGAAGGTCAGCACTCGCTGCGGGGACATGCCGACGAAGTGACCACCTCGCTCCATCAGGAGCTCCAAATCCAGCTCACCCTGGCCGGGGTGGAAGTGCTTCGCACCCAGCTGCGCCGGCTCGCCTACGCCCCCGAGATCGCCGCCGACATGCTGCGCCGTCAGCAGGCCGAGGCGGTGGTTGCGGCGCGGACGCGGATCGTCGAAGGCGCCGTCGGGATGGTCGACCATGCCCTCGAGATGCTCAGCGAAAAGAACATCGTCGATCTCGACGAGGAGCGCAAGGCCGCCATGGTCTCCAATCTCCTCGTGGTCCTGTGCAGCGAGCACGCCGCCCAGCCGGTGCTCAATGCCGGGACCCTCTACCAGTAGGACGGCGGTGGCAGAGCGCAAGAGTTTCCTGCTCAGGGTGGATCCCGACCTGCACGCCGCCCTGGAGAAATGGGCCGCTGACGAGTTGCGCAGCGTCAACGCCCAGATCGAGTTTCTCCTCACCAGGGCAGTGCGAGAATCAGGTCGGGATCCGAAGAAACGGCGACAGAAGAGGGACAGTTGAGCCACGATCACGACACCGTCGTACGAGACGACCAGGAAAATCATCGCTTTGTCCTCGAATTGGACGGGCAGGTCGCCGGCTTCACCGTCTATCACCTCAGAGGCGGTCGCTATTACTTCGTCCACACCGAGGTCGAAGGCGGCCACGAGGGCGAAGGCTTGGGTTCGGTTCTGGTCCGTGGCGCCCTGGACGACGTTCGGACTCGCGGAGAGACGATCGTGCCGCTCTGCCCCTTCGTCGCAGCCTGGGTCGCCCGCCACCCGGACTACCAGGACCTGATCGACCAGGCTGCGCTGGACCGAATCAATCGGGGCGACTGAGGGTCTGTCGCACCCGCGGTGTATACCTAAGTTGCATGCCCGACTACCAGCCGCTGGAGCCCATCGACCCACGGGAGGCCTTTGGGGCCGCCCCCGGACCCGAGGCCGAGCCATCCCGGTCGGCCATCGCGTCACAGGCAGCGCTGCTCCTTGCGGCACGGGCCGGAGTGCTGGGCCAGGAGGACGAGATCGAGGAGCTCGAGCGGGAAGCCGCCGAGGAGCCCGACTTCGATCTACCTGAGCTGCGCGCCCTGAAAAGACCTCATCGAATCCCGGTAGCCGAAGCGACTCGGCCGCTCGGAATGTCCCCCGCCGAGCTCCACGCCGAATCGGCGCCCGAAGTGCAGGACGAGATGGCACGAACGGTGGACGGCCTCTATCGGCGCCCAAATTTCCACGAGGCGGCCGCCCTTTTCGAGGCGGGGATGCAGAGCCCATATCTCCTGGTGCGGGTCGCGGCCGCGGCGGGGGCGAGGGAGACGACGAGGTTGCGCCCCCAGATTCGGCGAATCCTCGAGGAGGGAGCGATGTCCGACGACCCTCTGGTGAGACGTCTCGCCCTGGAGGCATTGCGTCAGATCGACCCCAAGGATCCCCAAGTCCACGCAGCGGTGAAGCCGCAGCCGCCATCGAGGAAACGGAGACGTGAGTCGAGCACGGCCGTGCTCACCCACGGCACCTGGGCCAGCGAGCAGAAGTGGTATCAGCCTCGTGGTGATTTCTATGTCGCGCTCGACACCAGGAAGCCAGCGCTCGGCGTGCACGACAAGAGCTTCAAATGGACGGGCTCGTACACCGATGCCGGACGCCGGGCCGCGGCGCTCGCCCTCAAGCAATGGATCGGTGATCAAGGGCTGGTCAAGCCCGACTTCTTCGCCCACAGCCATGGCGGCACGGTGGCGAATCTCGCCACCAAGCAGGGAGTCGAGTTCAAGGATCTCTACCTGCTGGCCTGGCCGGTTCACACCCAGTGGCTGCCCGACTTCTCAAAGGTGAATCGCATCATCGACATCAGAGTGAGGCTCGACCTGGTCATCACCCTGGACCGGGGCGGACAGCGCTTCCCCAGCCATCCCAAGGTGAGGGAGCATCGGAACGGCTGGTTCGACCATCCCGCCCCGCATGAGCCTCCCTACTGGGACGAGCACGATCTGTGGGACATCATCTGACCAATCGCTGCGCCACATGAGCCTCGGCGGTTCGTTGAAGGTGATCGGGGCTGGGCTCGCTTTCCGCTCGGTCGGCTCCGAGGGTGCGGGCTACACGCTGCTCGATGCGTTCTCTGGCGACGACGAGCAGGAGAAGATGTTGGCGGGCATTTCTCTGGTAAATGCGGGCGAGCGCTCCGTCGACCTGATCGAGAAGGCACGGGGGACTGGACGGCTCACCCCGGAGGCCGTGCGCCTGCTCGCCGACATCGGCGGTGCCCGCTCCCGAGCCCTCCTCACCGAGATCTCCGCCGGTGAGGGCTCGCTGGCCGCTGCGGCCACCGAGTCGCTCCAGGTTCTCGACCAGATCGAGTCGATCGAAGGCGACTAAGGATCCCGCTCCGGGGGATTTACACTGATGGGTTGCAATCGTCATCGTGGGCTTCGATGACGCGGCTGGTTCGTGAGGAGGGACAACTTGGATTCGCCGGCGCTCCGTGAGGCATTGCACCGCCTCGCCGCCAATCATCGCTGGACGTGGGCTCCGTCCTGTCGCGATCTTCTCTTCTCACTGCCCGGCGCCGCTCCGACCCGGCATCCGGTCTCGGTCGTCGTCCGATCTCAGTCATGAACAGCTCGACGACCTGCTCGGCGATGTTGGGTTGATCGAGCGGGTTTCGCTCGAGATCGCCGACCTCGACTCGGTCCTGGCCGATCCGGTGGCTCCGGAGATCGCCTATTGCTCCCCTGAGTTCGGGATCGATGCGCTCGTGCCCCAATACGCCGGTGGCCTGGGCGTCCTCGCCGGTGACCATTTGAAAGCGGCAAGCGATCGGCGGCTGCCGCTGGCCGGCGTCGGGCTCTTCTACCGGCATGGCTATTTCGATCAGGAGATCGCCAACGGCGGGCAATCGGAGCACTACCCCACGGTGGACCCTCTTCAGTTCGGCGCCGAGGACACGGGCGTCGTTGTGAGCGTCCCCCTCCCTGGCCGTGAGGTCCTCGCCCGTGTGTGGCGGATCGATGTGGGTCGGGTCCCTCTGCTGGTCCTGGACACCAATATCGAGGCAAACAGCGAACATGACCGTGGGATCACCGACCGCCTCTACGGCGGTGATCGCCATCACCGACTCGATCAGGAGATGATGCTCGGGGTCGGAGGGGCTCGGGCCCTGGCTGCGCTGGGCTGGACTCCCCCGGTGCACCATCTCAACGAGGGACATGCCGGTTTCATCGCCCTCGAGTTGATCGACCGGGTGATCGACGGTGGTGACATCCCAGCCGCCATCGAGCGAGTTCGGCCCGGTCTGGTGTTCACCACCCACACCCCGGTACCGGCGGGGATCGACTGCTTCCATTGCGATCTGATCGTGCCCTATCTCGAGCCGTGGGCCCACCGATGGGGCGTGCCGGTCGAGGATCTCGTTGCGCTGGGGCACGATCCTCGCGATGACAGCCATTTCAACATGGCCGCCCTCGTCCTGCGTATGGCCAGCCGGGCCAACGGTGTCTCCAAGCTGCACGGCGAAGTGAGCCGTGGCCTATTCGCAGGGATGGGGATTGGTGATGAGATCACCTCGATCACGAACGGAGTACATGCCCGGACGTGGGTGGTGCCTGAGATCCAAAGCGCCTTCGACGAGGCGCTGGGCACGGAATGGGCCGATGGCGATCCTGCGGCGTGGGACCGGGTGTCGCTCATCGACGACGATCGACTTGGCGCCATTCGGGCCGGAGCCTCGGCGCGGCTCGGCGAGCTGATCTCGGCCCGCACCGGACGGGCCCTCGATCCCGATGCGCTCGTGGTCGGCTTCGCCCGTCGATTTGCCCCGTACAAGCGGGCAACCCTTCTTCTCCGCGAGCCGGACCGGCTCCGGCACCTCCTCGAGGACACGAACCGGCCCGTTCATTTCGTGTTCGCCGGCAAGGCGCATCCTCAGGACGACATGGGTAAGGCCCTCATCGCCGAGGTGGTCGACTTCTCCTGGTCGCCCGCGGCCAACGACCGGTTCACTTTTCTGCCCGGCTACGACATGGAACTGGCTGCGTTGCTCGTGGCCGGATCCGACATCTGGCTCAACAACCCGATCCGGCCCCGGGAGGCCTCGGGCACGAGCGGGGAGAAGGCGGCATTGAATGGAGGACTGAACTGCTCGATCCTGGATGGATGGTGGGCCGAGATGTACGACGGGGCCAACGGCTGGGCCATCCGCAACAGCGACGAGGACGAACAGGAGTTACGTGACGAGGCCGAGGCCGCTTCTCTTTTCGACACTTTGAGCGGCATCCTCGAGATGTACCACGAAGACCGACCCGCGTTCCACGAGCGGATACGCCACGCATGGCGAACCCTCGGGCCTCGGGTCACCGCGGCCCGCATGCTCCGCGACTACGTCGCAGACGTCTATCAGCCCTCCCTGGATCGGACCCGCATCTGAGGTAGTTGGCGCTGGAACCAGTCGAGCGCGAGTCGAGCCACCTCATCGAGGGCTCCGGGCTCCTCGAAGAGATGGGTCGCGCCCGGGTATTACCTCGAGGGCAGTCTCCGCATGCATTTGCGCTCGGGCACTGTTGTTCATCTCCAGTACCGCCGTGTCACGACTTCCCACGATGAGCAGGGTTGGGGCCCGCACCGACGGCAGGTCGTCGCCGGCGAGATCGGGACGACCACCGCGGGAGACGACAGCGAAGACCTCTCGAGGCCGGGCTGCGGCCGCGATCAGGGCAGCCGCGGCCCCGGTCGAGGCTCCGAAGACGCCGATCGATGATTCGTCGACCCTGCGGAGCCAATCGATGGCTGCGACGACACGATCCCCCAGCATCCGCACGTCGAATCGATGTTCACCCGTGCGCATGTCGACCGCCTCTTCATCCGGGGTGAGGAGATCGAGGAGCAGGGTCCCGAACTCTGCGCCGTGAAGGGCGGCGGCGACCTGACGGTTGCGTGAGCTGTGTCGGCTGCTCCCGCTCCCATGGGCGAAGACCACGATCCCGCGCGATTCGCCTTTGGGGGCAGTTTGGCTGGCCGCAAGAGTCAGTCGTCGGTCGAGATCGATGCTCACATCGACGAATCGAGGGTGCCCGCTCTCAGCCGTCGTCGTCGTCCCCACCGTCGCCCTGTCCGATCTGGTCGACGCGGAAGCCCATCAGCTCGGAGAGCTGGATCAGCCGAGCCGTGAGCTCATCCCGCTCCGGCGATTCCTCGAGATCGGCGACCTCCTCGAACGCCCGTTCCAGCTCACGCATCAAGTCATCGCGGTTGTCGCCCTCCGCCCACTGCTCCATGACCTGTTCCAGGCGGTCCTCCACCTGACGAACATCGCGATTCCGGAATTCGGGGGGGCTCAACGCAGCCAGGAGCGCACCTATCTCGCCCGCCACAACCTCGGGTGTGACCACGGTCGTGTCGTGGTCGTCGCCGGGATGGTCGTGGTCGTCGGCGGGATGGTCGTCGTTGGGGCGGTCGGAGGTGTCGTCGTGGCCGGGACTGGCGTGGTTGTTGCGACGGTCTCTTGGCCCCCACCATCGCCTGTCGGATCGTTCGACATCGCGGCGACCGCGACGGCGACGACTGCCAGCAGTAGGACGAGGACAGGCCAGCCGGATCGACGCTTGGGCCCTGGCCGTGCCGGCTTCACCGGAGGGGGCGGTCGGTCGGTGACGACGGTGGGCTCCTCCGATCCGCGATGAGCCGACGGAGCGATCGGGGGGGTGGACATGACAAGAGTGGCCGACCCGATGAGGTTTGCGGCGAAGGCACCAGCGGTCTCCGGCCTGGAAGCGGGTCCTTGGACATGGCTGCGGAGACTGCGGCTGCCATCCCATCTGGCGCGACCCCGTGGAGATCGGGTACCTCGGCGCTGCGAACCGCCTCCAGCATCGCCGCCGGAGTCTCTGCCTGGTAGGGAGGCCGACCGGCCAACAGTTCGTAGGTGACGGCGCCAAGCGAGTACACGTCGGATGCCACCGTTGCCGGCTCGCCGGCGAGTATCTCCGGGGCCAGATAGGTGATGGTGCCGACCATCTCGCCACTGGCGGTGATGGTTGCCGCGTCGTCGAGGGTTCGTGCGATACCGAAGTCGGCGAGCCGCACCCGTCCGCCCGGCTCGAGGATCAGGTTGGCCGGCTTGATGTCACGATGAATCACCCCGAGGCCGTGGGCGTGATCGAGGGCAGCAGCAACCTGGGAGATGATGTCGACGACCGACTCCGGGGCGACCGGTCCGGTTTCGGCGAGGTGAATGGCAAGGGTGGTCCCCTCGACCAGTTCCTGGACGATGAAGGGGCCGTCGACGTCCTCACCGCTGTCGAACACGGTGACGATCCCGGGGTGATGGAGCCGCGCCGCCGCTTGGGCCTCTCTCTCGAAGCGTTCAGCAGGCTTCGGGATCGCCGGCGAGATGCGGAAGCAAGCGTTTGATCGCGACGAATCGGCCGAGGAGGGTGTCTTTGGCCCTCCACACCGTTGCCATGCCACCGGTGCCGATCTGCTCGATCGGCTCGTAGCGATCAGCGATCACGAGGCCAGGTTACGAAAGGGGTCGGAATAGCGGGTGAGCCCGCCCGAGTCCGTGTATCTACTTGTTCTGGCCGGGAGCGGAGCCGGAATTCCCCGGTGAGCCGCCACCGCCCTGATTCTCGGAGTTGCCGGCATCGTCGGGTTTGCCGGCGTGGTCGGGCTTTCCCGCATCGTCGGGCTTTCCCGCATCGTCGGGCTTGCCGGCATGGTCGGGCTTTCCCGCATCGTCGGGCTTGCCCGCGTGGTCGTCTTGCTCACCCGCCTTGCGGCCATGCTCGCAGTCTGCTTCGGCAGTGGTGAACTCGACGGTGCCGGTGTCGCCGGCCTCGACAGACTCGAAGGGCGCGGGGTCATTCGCCTGAACCTGCTGATCGCCCTTCCCGAGATCGGATTGGGCCAGATGACGAGCGACACAGCCTCGACCACGCACCGTCGTAGAGGCTGTTGAACAGCTTCATGAACATCCCGTGATTGACCTGTCCGTTGGGTCCGCTGACTTCGCCCCCGCTCAGTCCACATTCGCCGTCGGCTCCGGCGTACGCCACAGGGGAATCTGCGGGCTCGAGGTCGTCGGCCACTTGATCGGCGGGGCGGTTGGGGAACTGAACGACACCGGCGTCACCCACCAGGGTGTCCACCAGCACCACGCCTGCATCCGATGTCTCGCCATAGGTCGCGGTCAGGGGGCCGTTCTCGAGAGTGCAATCGAAGATCCCATCGAGGGCCGACAGGTTCCACAGGAACAGGCGGTTGACCAGGTCATATCCGAAATTGAACAGGGTGTCCGTGACGTCTTCGGAATCCTCGACCTCGATCTCGATCACGTCTTCATCGTCGGTCTGGGCCCATGCCACGGCAGAACCGGCCAGCATGCCCGTCAGGACGAGGGCTGTGACACCGAAGCGCCTGAGAGTTCGCATGTGAATACCTCCGGATGATCTTGAGTCGTCAATAGAGGTAATCGGCCGGAGTGGGAATTGGGTTACGCACGATGGAGACGAGGGGCCGGTCCGTGGCCTTGAGGAGGAGGACTCAAATGTCTGACCTGCCCGGCCCCTCGTTCTCCGTCCGGGTCCGAGAAACCCCGGTACCCCCACCCACCTCACGTGTCGTCTTATCGGGAGCAAGACACCCTCGAGGTGAGCCAGGCCAACGTATGAATCGATTGTTACGGGCAGGTCAACCGGCGATGAAGGCACCGTTTCGCCCGGCTCCGGACGTCATGCAGAGGCCGTCACGACCCGCATCGCGCCGGGCATCGCTCCCAGGACCAGATCCCAACCGCGGTCATAACTCTTCCGCATCTCCGTTGCGTCGGCCCCGCGAGCCTCCCAGCCGTCGTGTATCAGGGTCATCTCGGTTCCTTCCGAAGTCTGGCGGAATGTGATCTCGACGTGAGTCGTCTGTGACACCGGCAGACCCGGATGCCAATCGAGGACGATCCTCTGCCCCGGCTCCCAGTCGGTGATCCGTGCCCAATCGTGCTCGACCCCGTCCCGCGTCACCTCATAGACCCGTCCCCCCACACCGGGCTCGACCCGGGCATCGACGGCGTCCTCGCCCCCGACCGAATGTGTCGCCAGTGGCCACCAATCTCCCATCCTCTTGGTGAACAACTCGAACACCACGCCGGGTTCTCCGGGCACCGTGACCATCTTCATCACCGGCTCGATCCTGCTCATTTCTCTCTCCATCTCTCTCTCGGCGAAACCGGCAAAGCTCCCGATCGCCATGCTCCACATCTGATCGACCCAGTCCCGAAGCGCAGCCATCCCGTTCGGATTGGCGGAATACACCCGTCTGTTCCCGACGCTGGTCACCCGGGCCAGCTCCGCATCGAGCAGCACCTTCAGGTGCTGGGAAACCGCAGGACGACTCACCGGGAGCCGGCCGGCGATGTCGACAACCGAGCTCGGTCGCTCGAGGAGCATCATGTAGATGGCTCTCCTGGTGTCCACCGCCAGCGCGTCCAGTTGGGCATCGATCATGGCGCTATCGTAAGTATTGACTTACCGTAAGTCAATACTTACGTACGAACGTCATGGTCCCAACGCTGCTGATATGGGCTCGTGCAGGTACGAGCCGGTTTCCTGATCGGGTTGGTCCTTCTCTCGGCCTGCGGCGGGCAGACCGAACAGGGCTCCTCGACGTCGACAGTCGACTCGACGGAGACCACCGGCGTCGCTACGACCTCAGGGTCCCTCCTTGTCGTCGTCCCCGATCAACCGCTGCTCGCCCAGGGGTCGGTGGAGGGAGCCGACTTTCTGTTCGTATCGGCCGCCGTGTCGGTGGAGGAGGCGGTTCACGCCTACATCATCGGGTTCAGGGACAACGAGAGCCGGGTGATGGTGATGAGCTGGGGTGAGGGCGGCGAGATCCGCCAGGCCGACCCCGGCGTCGACGACCTCGACCTGGATCTGAACCACCCCGGGCCGATGCCGACCAGCGTGACCCAGCAGCGGGACGGGACCTGGGTGATGCATGGATTCGGCGTGCCGACGACTCCGGGGGCGACACCGGTCTTCTGGCGGGCGCTCTCAGACTCGCCGACCGGGCCGTGGAGTGACCCCGCCATTGTCTATGAGGTGGGTGGTCCCGGCGCATGGGACGGGGCATGGATCGACTTTCCCAATGTCATCGTGGCCGAGGAAGGCCTTTCGATGCTGTACGAGGGGGCCTCCGATGCAGAGCCGAACTCGTCTCACCTGGGGGTGGCGGCTTCGCCCGACGGGATCACCTGGGAGCGACCGGGGTCAGCGGCCGTCTCCCCCGACGACTGTGAGGAGGTGATCTCGATCCGCATGCCACGGCTTCTCGCCGTGGAGGAGGATTGGTTGCTCGCGTTCTCCGCCATCACCGATGCCGGCGGGGAGCCTCCGATCCGCCTGGCAACGGGCCAGGACCCAATGCACCCGTCCTGCACCGGGGCCGAAGTTGCCCTGAGAGAGGACGACCTGCCTGACAGCGGCGGGATCCACTCCCACGCACTCGTCCGCACCGCATCAGGGCCTGCCCTTCTGGTCGAGTCGCTCGACGAGGAGGCGTCGGGCTCATCTGTTTGGCTGCTGCCGCTGGCGAACTAGGAATGCGGTCTCAGATCCCGGGGAGCTTGAAGCCGGACTTCTCCACCACGTAGTCGCGTGATTCGAGGGTCATGCGCTTCACCGCATCCCAGTCGACGTGGAGGAGCTTGCCGTTCTGCTTCATCAAACGCCCGGCGATGAGGACGGTGTCCACGTTGCCGGTGTCCATACCGGTCACGACAGCCGAAGCCGGGTCGTTGAGCGGGGTGACATTCATCCGGTCGGTGCGGAGCAGGATCACATCGGCTTGCTTGCCCGGGGTGAGGGTCCCCACCTTGGAGTCCAAGCCGTTGGCGCGGGCACCCTCGATGGTGGCGTACTCGAGCACCTCCCGCATCGACACCGGGCTCTTGCCTTCCGAGGAGGCCAGAGCCCGCTGCAGTGCAAGCACCGATCGCATCTGGTTGAACATGTCGGCAGGAACATTGGTCTCGACGTCGATGCTGAGACTGGGGCGGAGGCCGCGGTCGAGGAACTTCTGGATCGGGGGCATGCCGTGACCCATCATCATCTCGACCGGGGAGGCGAGTGAGACGGTGCCTCCGGTGTCGACGATCATCTGGATCTCGGTGTCGTTGAGCGTGGTGCAGTGGATGTAGGTGGTGTCCGGCCCGAGCAGCCCGGCCTCCCCCATCTCCTGGACCTTGGCGTCCTGGCCGTAGGTTCCCACCCCGACATGGGCGGTGATCCGGGCCCCGGTCTCCCGGGCCAGCTTCCAGTGATCCCTCGCCACCTCGAAATCGGTGAACTCGGGGCCGGGTGCGGCCAGGGCCAGGGTGAGCATCTGATCCTTCGAGGAGAAGTGCTCGGTGGCGGCTCGCACGAACCAGCTCGGCTGGCGCTCCTCCCACTTCCCCCACCACGGAAAGCCATAGGCGAACACCGCCCGCAGACCCGAGTCCTCGAGAGCCTGGACCACCGCGTCCGTATGAGCCGGTGACGCCTGGATGTGAGACCAGTCGAGAAGGGTGGTGATCCCGGCGTCGATGGCCCCCACAGCGGAGACGAGGTTGCCCGCGTAGGCGTCCTCCGGTCGGAAAACCGGCGCCAGGGTGCGCAGGACGAATGAGATGTAGCTGACCCTCCCCTCCAGAGGCACATCGGTCCCGATGTTGCGCAGGATCCCTTCCCAGATGTGACGGTGGCTGTCGACGAACCCGGGCATGACGATCATCCCCGACGCATCGATGGTCTCGATGTCACCGTTGGCCAGGTTGGGACCGACCTTCACGATGCGATCTCCGTCGATGAGGACGTCTCCCTGGGCGAAGTCACCGACCGCCGGGTCCAGGCTGAGGACGATCCCACCCTTGATCAACTTGCGCCCGGTCGGGAGGACGCTGAAATCGGTCCCCGCGGGGTAGAGGGCGGGCAGCTCGGCCGCTTTGGGTGGCCTGCTCCCGACGACGATTCGCCTCGCCCGCCGGTAGTTGCGCTTCACCAGCTCTTTGATGTCTCCCACCTGGAACAAGATGATCCCGATCAACACCAGAACCCCGATCACAACCGGCCCGACGTCGGGCGGAAGACCATGAAACGGGAGCACGGTGATGATCACCGCGAGGAGGACCGAGGAGACGACTCCGCCCACAAAGGTGGCGCGCCCTCCGGCGAGGGCCGCCCCGCCGAGCACGGCGGCGGTGATGCTGTTCAGCGTGTAGCTGGTGCCGATCTGGGCATTGCCCACCCCGGAACGGGTCATGACGAACAACGCCGCTACGGCGGCGAAGATCGAGGAAAGCAGCAGGGCTCTGACCCGGACCCAGTTGGTCCTGACCCCGCTTCGCTTCGCCGACCGCTCGTCGAATCCGACCGCGCTGACCCTGAGCCCGGACCCGCTGGCATGAAGCCAGACGTCGAGCAATCCCGCACCCACCACCACCAGGACGAAGGCAATGGGGACCGGCCCGATCCCGCCCCGGAGCAGGCCCAGGAATGCCGGGTCGATCGTCCCTCCCGGGGTGGGGCGCAGCGTGAGGGAGATCCCGTCGAGGATGCTCAAGGTGGCCAAGGTGGCGATGATCGATGGAATCTTCACTCCCCGGATCAGCCCTGCGTTGAAGAGACCGACCGCCAGAGCTACGAGAAGGATGGTGCCGAGCCCGACGAGAAGTTCGGCCGGCGACGACTCGGACTGAATCATGAAAGAGGCGATGACGACCGAGAGGCCGATCATGGCGCCGATCGACAGGTCGAGATAGCCCACGAGGAGAGCGTGAATCTGGGCCATGGTCGCCACGGCCAGGGGAATCGCGATCAACAGGATGTTGACCGTGTTGGTCCGGTTGATGAACCCCTCGAACCGGGAATCGGTGAACCAGACCACTCCCACGATCAACAGGACCTGGAGGACGACCGGCATCCAGAGCCTGACCTTGATCACCTTGCGCCATTTGTTCTTGTCCCGGGCGTTGCGGAGGACTTTGCGGACTTCCCGCCGGGATCTTTCGACCAGGCTGGTCACGAGGAGGGTTGCTGGGTCGGGGCCTTGGGCATGGCCACACCGAATGGCGATCGTCCGGAACGGGACACCCCGGGACCACGGACGATTGCTTCGACGATGCGAAGCTCGTCGAGCTCGTCGCCCGGTATCTCCTCGACAATGGTCCCGCGTGACATCACCAGGACCCGGTCGCAAAGACCGGATAGCTCGATCGGGTCACTCGACTTGACGAGAAGGGCAGCACCGGCGTCGGTCCTCGCTCGCAGTGCCCGGTATATATCGAAGCGAGAGCCCACGTCCACGCCTTGGGTCGGCTCGTAGGCGAGTATCACGGAGGGCTTTCGGAGGAAGGTGCGGGACACCGACACCTTCTGCTGGTTGCCCCCGGAGAGGAACTCGACCGGCTGCTCGAGTGATGGGGTGCGGATCTCGAGCTCGGAGACGAGTTCTTTGACGGCATTGCGTTCGGCGCGCCGGCGGAGGAACCCGAACACGCTGTAGCGGCGCAGGGACTGGATCGTCGAATTGGCCCGAACCCCGAGCACCGGGGCCAGAGCCTCGCGCTTGCGATCGCCGGGCAACAACATGATCCCGGATCGGACCGCTTCGTGCGTCGATATCAGAGTCAGTTCCTTGCCGTCGCAGACCACTCGTCCCGCCCGGGGAGGAGTTCGCCCGGCGAGGGTGTCGAAGAGCTGGGGCTGGCCGTTTCCCTCTGCACCGGCAATTCCCACCACCTCGCCCGCCTGCAGGGTGAAGCTGAGCGGGCCGAATGATTGGCCCTGGAATCCTTCGACCACCAGCACATCACGACGCTCCCCTGTCATCTCGCCCGCCGGGAATGCGCTCTCGAATGGACGTCCCACGATCAGCTCGACCAGGTCGTGCTCGCTGGTCGAATGGGCGTCGAACGTGCCACGTGTCTTTCCATCGCGAAGCACCGTGATCCGGTCGGCGATCTCGAGCACCTCCGGGAGACGATGACTCACGTAGACCACGCCCACTCCGCGCCTTCTGCAGGCAGCGACCGTCCGATGCAATGCCTCCACCTCGTCCGGCCCGAGCGCGGTCGTCGGCTCGTCGAGCAGGAGCACCTTGGGATCGGAGACCAGCGCCTTGGCCACCTCGAACATCTGACGCTCGGCCAGGGTGAGGAACCCGGCCGGCGAATCGGGGAACAGCTCCATGTCGAGGTCGAACTCGCCCAGGAGCCTCCGCGCCCATTTCTTCCTTCTCCAGAACGGTGGTCTCTCGTCTGGTGGCGCCGCCATATAGAGGTTGTTCTTCACCGGTTGGGCCAAGACCAGCGATGTGTCTTGATAGGCCATGGCCAGACCCAACTTGCGGGCCAGCGCCGGGGAATCGGTGCGCAGGGTCTTCCCTGCGATGCGCACGGTGCCCCGGTCGGGCTCCACGAACCCGCTAGCGATCCCGAGGAGAGTCGACTTCCCCGATCCGTTCTCGCCGACGAGAGCATGTACCTCGCCGGCGCGGCAATCGAAGCTGACGTCGGTCAGCGCCCGGACCGCCCCGAACTGGCGGGAGACACCCGCCAGTTCGAGGACAGTTTCCGCGGTCGTCGACCCTCCTCCGGGACCGCCGATGCTCATCCTTCCGGATACATCAGCGCGAGTACCGAGTCCGGGACCAACGAGGTGTTGGACACGGTCGGGGTGACACGGTCGGGGTTGCAGTCCGCCGCCGTGACCTCACGCATCACGTGGGGAACGACGATCTCGGCCGGGACTTCTGCCCCTTGGAGATTCATCATCTGCGCAGTGACTGCGGTCCGTGACTGGAAGTTGCCACCAGCCGAGTACCAGATGTGGTAATTCGGGTTGTTGCGCTCCGCCCAGTCACAGAACAGTGTCTGCTCATCGGTCCGGATCGCGAGCGTCATCTCGTCGATCTCGACCCCTTCCAACGCGGTGTACAGCCCGTCGGCGTACTCGTAGCTGAACCCGCCGATGTCGGGATTGGTCGACAGGATCCCGCTCACGACGTCGCGGGCGATGTCATTGGCCCAGTACGTGTCACCGGTCGTCGAGTTCGGATCCGCCGGCGGGTTCACCACTTCGATCCCGTCGGCCAGCGCCGGGATGTGGCACTGCTGCCACCCCAGCGAGAGGGCGTTGCCTGGTGTGCCGCCGAGCACGCCAATCTGCCCGTCGCCGACCCCGGTGTTGATGATGTCTGCGAAGCTCTCACCCAGGGCGCACAGGTCCTCCCCGACGATGGAGAGGTAGTCGGTGCCGGGCGTGAGTGCTCCATCCTGGCCGGGGAGACCGACCCAGCCCGCCGAATACGGGACATACGGGATGCCCGCCGCCTCGGCGGCCTTGATGGCGTCACCGAGCGCCACGCCCCAGTCGGGATACCCGATGATGAACGTGACTCCCCGCTCCACCATGTAGTTGATGTCGCCGATCGGGACCGCCGGGTCGGTGGACCACTGGGCGTCTCGGAACACCATGGTTCCGATCTCCGGATAGGTGAGGGCTTGGAGGATGGCCTCCATGCGTGTCACCTGGCGCCAAACGTTGAGCCCGCCGCCGTCGGCGTAACCCATGATCACCTCACCACCGGTGCCGGTGTCGCATTCGACGGCGTTGGTGAAGCACTCCATCGCCTTGTCGATGGTGGCCTGGTCGAGGTCCTGACTCGCCCGGGCGATAGACGCCAAGACGATATCCGGCACCTCGTCCACCGGTCCGAGTGCCTTCTCGACCAACGCCGGGTCGGCTGCGGTGGTCTCGCCGTACGCGGCGAGGGGGTCTTCCTCCGCGGCCGCGGCCGTGGTAGACACCTCACCCGCTGCCGTAGTGGTTGGCTCGGCGGCGGCGGTGGTCGCCGGCTCCTCTTCTGGTGCCGCGGTGGTGCTGGTCTCGGCTACGTCGCCCGTACAGGCGGCCAGGACGAGTGCCAACACGGCGATCAGGGCGATAACCCTGGGTTTCATCTTCCTCCTCCGTTCTCTTTGTTTGTTGCTCTCCCGATTTCGGGTTCGATCGTCGATTCTCCTTCTCTCACGGTTCGCCGCCTTCGACGGCGAGCCTCCCTTCCCTGCGCCCCGGTCGAGACCGGTCACGCAGGACCCTTTCGACGGCTTTGATGATCCGGTCTCCCGAAACCAGCATGCCGCCAATGATGACCAGGCCGAAGACCACGAATTGGAGTGCGGTGGGAAGGCCGAGCACCCTCATCATCTGGTTCAGCCCGGCGAGAAAGAACGCCGCCGCCCAGGTGGAGATCGGACTTGCCAGGCCCCCGGTCAGGGAGGCGCCGCCGATCACCACCGCGGCAATAGGCCCGAGGAGGTAGGGAGCCCCTACGGTGACCCCCGGGGCCCGAAGGTCGGCGGCGAGGAGCACGCCTGCGGTGGCGTAGAGGACAGCCGCGACGACGTAGGCCAGCATCTGATTCAAGTTCACCCTCAACCCGAGCACATTGGAGGCCACCGGGTTGGCCCCAACCACCTGGAACCTCCGTCCCAGTCCCGTGAACCTGAACAACACCATCAGGACTATCGCCAGCCCCACCCCGATCCAGAAGATGGGAGTCACTCCAAGGAAGGTCCCGTTGGCCCACTCCGAAAGGGCAGGCGGGACCGGTTTCTGGATGGCCACGGTGGTGTAGTAGCGGTTGGCGATGCCCACCACGATCTGTCCCACCGCCAGGGTCACGATCAGGGCGTTCAGCTTGAGGCCACCGATGAGGATCCCGTTGAGCAGGCCAATGACCACCGCGGCCCCGACGGCGGTCAGGTAGGCGATCCACATCCGCTCGTCCGATTGCTGGCCGACACCGACCATGAGCAGGCCGCCCAGCAAGAACGTCCCTGGCACGCTGAGGTCGATCCCCCCGGTCATGATCACCAGCATCTGGCCCAGCGCGGTTATGGCGAGGAAGGTGCCCAGGGGAGCAATCTGGCTGAGCCCGGCGCTGCTGAGCGTGGCCGGCGCCCATATCGAGGCCACGACGACCAACAGGATCAGTGCCAGGTAGACCGGCATGTAGCGGGAGCCCACCACGAAAGATGTCACGGCCGATGATGGGACCCGGGTCTGGGTCATCCCATCCCCCCGGCACCGGTCTCGACGAGGGCGGGGGACGCGGCAGCCACACGTTGCTGCGCCGCGGCCGCCAGACCCCGTGCTCGATCCAGGTCTGCATCGAGGACTCCGTTGCGCATCACCGGCCGCCCGGCGACGAAAACCCAGTCGACGTTCGAGGTGTCCATGCCCCAGACGACGGCACCGATGGCGTCATTGACCGGATAGATGTTGGGCGTGTCGGCGCGCAGGATCACGATGTCGGCCTGCTTCCCGGGGGCCAGGGACCCGGTCTCAGCTCCCAGCCCGACTGCGCTCGCACCGTCGACGGTCGCATATCGGATCACGTCACGGGTGCTGAGGAGCTTGGGGACGCCGGCTTTGCCCGCGAGCTTCAGGTCGAACAGAGTGGCGTGCTGCAAGGAGATGGCCGCCCGCATCTGGGCGAAGATGTCGCCTGGTGCCATTCTCTCGGTGTCGACCCCCAGCCCGGGCCGGATCCCGCGATCGACCAGCTTTTGGATCTGCAGGGGCTGGAGCCCGGCCGCCATCTCGCTCGATGGAGTCAGAACGATGCGCGCACCGGAGCTGGCAACAGAGTCGAGGTCGGGATCGTCGAAGTCACAGCAGTGGACCAGGGTGACATCCTCTCGAAGCATCGGGATCAATACGTCGATCCCGGCGTGCTCGGTTCCGGTCCCTGCATGAGCGTGGATGCGCAAGCCGAGCTCCCGGGCGAGGGCCCATTCATCGGGTTTGGCGGGTCCCGCTGCGAAGGAGGTCAGCGGGGAGGCGGCTCCGTCTCCGCTCCGAGCCCCGGCGTGCCAGTCGGACGATGCGTTGACGAACACCGTTCGAAGCCCGGCGTCGGAATGGGCCTGGAGCGCCGCTTGGATATGGTCACCAATGGGGACCTCGGACCAGTCGACCACGGTCGTGATCCCTGCCTCGGCGGCACCCAGCAGCCCGACCAGCGTCGCCGCGTAAACGTCATCGGCGGTGCAGTCCGATCCGGCCACCGTCGTGGTGTTCCCGTGCCCACGGAACAACGATTCCCAGAGGTGGCGGTGGGTGTCTACGAAGCCAGGCATGACGATCGTGTCGCTGGCGTCGATCAGCTCGGCGTCGCGAGCACGCAGGTTCTCGCCGATTTCGGATACGACGTCGTCTTCGATGAGCACGTCGGCGCGACGAAAATTGCCCACCTTCCGCTCCAGGCTGAGCACGCAGCCGCCCTCGAGCAAGATCCGACTCATCGCTCCGCCCTAAGTCCGCTCATGTTGCGCTATGAACAGTGACACTACACACAACCAACCCGGTTTCTTCCCGGATGGGGGGCTTGTGTTCAGTGTCGCTTAGGTATTGCGTCATCGTTGCATAGCGTCAGTAGACAGCCCACTGTTGATCGATCATCCCCGCACCGCCACCCGGCGCATCAGCCACGAGCGGAGGAAGAGTGTGATCCCCGCCCCGAAGACGAATCCGGCGGCGTGCGCCTCCCAAGCCGTGTTGGTGTCTCCCAGCCCGAACTGGGCGACAAACCAGAAGATCAGGAACACAGCGGCTGGAACCGGGATCAGGAGCCAGCCGACGAGGGAGAGAACCCGGTGCCCGGGGAAGAGGACGACGTAGGCGCCCATTATCGCGGCGATGGCTCCGGAGGCGCCCACCAATGGAATGGTGGCGTCAGGGTTCAGTCCCACATAGGCGGCCGTCGCGGCCAGGCCGCCGATGACGTACATGAGCAGGTAGCCGATGTGGCCGAAGGCCTCCTCGACATTGTTGCCGAAGATCCACAGAAACCACATGTTGAACAGAACGTGGCCCACGCTGCCGTGGAGGAACATCGAGGTGAGCAGCGCCAGGAACACGTTCTTGTCGGGGAAGATTGGATCCTGGGCTCCGTCGAGACAGACATTGGACACGATCTCTTCGCCCCCCAGGGGGAAGCCGGTGGTGACCTCACAGGCAATGGCGGCCCGCTCGTAGACAAGGACTTGTTGCTCGTCGGGAGTGCCCCGCCCCTGAAGGAGGAAGAAGACGATCAGATTGGCCCCGATCAAGATCAGCGTGACCACGGGTGTCACTCGCGTCGGGTTCACATCGCGCAGAGGGAACAAGGTGCGCGGATGGTATCGGGCGGCTCAGTATTCGCCGGCCAGTGACTCCCCTTCGATCACGGGCTCGGGGGAACGGAGAAAGGAGACGAGCTCATCAGCGCTTCGAAAACGTTCGCTCCGCCCAGAAGCGACGTGTTCGACCACGCCCCGCAAGCCCGTCTCCTCTTCCCCCCGTCGGCCATGAGTCCCCACACCCGCACCACGAAGGTGTCCATCACCTGCAGTATGTCCGTGCCCCTTAGGGGCTCCTTAAGCCGTGACCGGGAAGGCAGCCGGGGTTCGGGCAAAGGGGCGGACATCGGTCCGCCCCTTGCTCATCCACGATTCAGCGCTGAAGCGTCGGTCAGTCGGTGTGGACCAGGAAGCGGTCGATCTTCTCCTGCACAGAGTCGTTGATCTGCGCTTCCAGCTGCGCCAGCGCACGAGCGACAGCCAACTCTTCCCCAATCAAGGGGCGGGCTGGATCGACCGGGTTGCGCCGCGCCCTGCCGCTTGCCTCGAAATGATCATCACGCAGGTCGAGCTCGGCCACAGCGACGGTTTCGACGTCGTCCTCTACGAGATGGATGGACAGGACGACGTCCATGTTCTCCTGCATCGCCTACCTCACTAGTAGGAAGACGGCCAAACCTAGTCCTCGGGTTGGGACGAGATATCGGGAGGCGGCGGTAGATTCACCCCATGGAAGCAGCAGGGCTTCTCGCCGGATCTGGTTGGGCTTCCGGCATCAACCTCTATCTGGTGATCCTGATGCTGGGGGTTGCGGGACGACTCGGGTGGACCGACATCCCGGAGGTGTTGACCCGGCTCGACGTGATGATCGTGGCGGGAGTCCTGTTCGTGGTCGAGTTCTTCGCGGACAAGATCCCCTACGTCGACAACGTGTGGGACGCGATCCACACCGTGATCCGCCCTCTCGGTGCTGCCGCCATCGGGGCTGTTGTCGCCGGGGATTCTGCAAGCATCGGCGCCGCCGTCGGAGCGCTGGTGGCCGGAGCACTCGCCCTCGACGCCCACGCCGCCAAGGCATCGACGAGAGTCGTGGTCAACGCCTCGCCCGAACCGGTGAGCAACATAGGGATCTCACTCGCCGAGGACGTGGGAGTGGCCGGGCTGGTGACCCTCGCCGTGACCTATCCGATCCCCACGATCGTGGTCGTCATCATCCTGGTGATCGCCGCCACCGCCCTCACCATATGGCTATGGCGAACCGCCCGGCGCGCCTGGAAGCGGCTCGGAGGCTGGCTCGAGGAAAAGGCCTGGTACCCGTCGGCCGGATGATCAGGAGGCGCTAACTCATCCGTGGTCGGTCGAGGCGAGGAGAAGGCCCCGCAGCGGGATGTCCACCCAGTCCGGGCGGTTGTTCAGCTCGTAACCGAGTTCATATGCGGCCTTGTCCAGCAACAGGGTGTCGAGGAGAGTTCTGACATGTTGACGATCGGCGGGCACGATCGGCGTCCCCTCGACCGTCCCCAGGTACCCGCGGAGGAACGCCGCCGCCAGCCATCGGGCCAGCGCGTCCGCCCAGTCGGCGAGATGGGCAGCGTGGTCCGGCTCCTCGACCCCTCCCTCCATTGCCTCCCTCAGCGCCATCTGCGACGTGTATTGGTAGGAGCGGAGCATCGCCGCCACGTCACGCAACCCGAGCCGTTTGATCCTCCGCTCCGAGAGTGGGCGCTGCGGCTCTCCTTCGAAGTCGATGATCACGAAATCATTTCCGGTGAAGAGAACCTGGCCAAGGTGATAGTCGCCGTGGATGCGGAGACGCACGGCATCGATCTTGGCGGTGGTGACGGACCGCACGTCCTCGAGCAGGGAGTGCTCGCGCTCGAGGACCATGTCGGCCAGGTCCCCCTGGGCGGGGGTCAGGAACGACCGTCGCCGGCGGAGCAGATTGAAGCTGGTCCTGATCGACGAACGGGTCGACTGGTATAGCGATCGCTGGTAGAGCGTGGACAGGGGTTGCGGTGCGAAGTCGGGGTCGTCGGGCACCGAGACGAGAGCCAGATGCATCTCGCCGGTGCGCTGACCAAGCAGCGAGGCCTCGTGCAGTAGGACCCCGGCCAAGCCACGGACTGCGTCCAACTCGTCGTCGCCGATATCGAGGGGGTGGATCGGAGCGGGAGGCCGTCCCAGCTCGGCGCGTCGGGCCGCTACTTGCTCGTAGGTCAGAGAGAGCGACGTCAGGGTGTGCGACCAAGCGTCTCCGAGATTGGGGACATAGCGATGGACGACGGCGAAAGCCGCCGCTTTCCCGTTCATCGAGACCTCGAGGGCGCCCATCAATGGCGCAGCGTGCTCGAACCCGGCCCGCTCGGTGAGGAAGCGGCCGACTTCGACCTCGGGATTGGGTCCCGGGTCGACGCGACGCATCATCTTGACGATGACCTGGTCCCCAAAGACGATCGAAGTGTTGGACTGCTCGGCGTTGCCGGGTCGTGCCGGCTGGCCCTCGATCGCCGCGGCCAGGTGTCGTGACGCATTCATGGGCAGGGCGGCCAGTGTCGTGGACCGGCCCTTCAGCTTTTTCCGGTTGGCGGCGAGATCGACCAGGACGGAGCCGAAATCAGGGTCAGAAGTAGCGTCGTAGAGCACACCGGGCTCGGAAGCGGAGCGGACTTCGGCGATGACCGACGCCGGCGTCTCGAGGAGCCTCCTCACAGCCTCGAACCCCGATGCGAGGGCGATCGGCCAGGCGTAGACCTCGGGAGCCCTGCTCCAAGTAGTCCACCTGGAGGAAGGCGATCATCGAATCGGTGCCGGGGAGGTGGACCCGGTCGACGATGTGACCGCCGCTGATCGTTTGCGCCTTGCTGCGAAACCATCGCTTGTTCTCGATGGCGCCCAGCAGGACGCCGTCTAGTTGTTCGGTGGCGTGGAAGATGCCAGCCAGCTCTCCACGGATTGTGACCCGTGGCGGCCCGGCCGGCTCGTCGACCCTGCCTTCCGCCCGATCCAGCCCGAACCAGAAGAAATCGTGAGGCCCGAGGGTGAGCAGGTAGGGATGAGCGCCGATCCCAGGGAAGCGCGTACGACCGAACAGCTCGACCGGCTCCACCCCCTCGAACCCCGTGAGGTCGAGCTCGACCGGCTGGGTATGGCGCGGAGAGGTTGGCAACGACCAGGACCGACCGTTCGCCGAGCGATCGGAGGTAGGTGAGGACCTTCGGGTTCTCGTTGGGGACGAACTCGAGACCGCCCCTCGATAGCTCGGGCATCCCCTTGCGCAACGTGAGGGCGCGCTTGACCCACCACCACATCGAGTTCGGGTTGTCCCTCTGCACCTCCACGTTGACCGTCTCGTAGTGGTATTCGGGGTCGGTGATCACCGGGAAGTAGAGCCGCTGCGGGTTGGCATCGGAGAAGCCGGCGTTGCGATCGCCGGACCACTGCATCGGGGTGCGCACCCCGTTGCGGTCGCCCAGATAGACGTTGTCGCCCATCCCGATCTCGTCTCCGTAATAGAGGACCGGTGTGCCGGGCAATGACAGGAGCAGGGCGTTCATCAGCTCCATCTCCCGACGGTTGTTGCCCAGCAGCGGGGCGAGACGCCGCCTGATCCCGACGTTGATCCGGGTCTGCGGATCGTCGGCATACACGCGGTACATGTAGTCCCGCTCTTCATCGGTGACCATCTCCAGGGTGAGCTCGTCGTGGTTGCGAAGGAAGATGGCCCAGGCGCCGTTTTCGGGAATCGGCGGCGTCTGCTCGACGATGTCGATGATCGGGAACCGGTTCTCCATGCGGAGAGACATGAACAACCTCGGCATGAGTGGGAAGTGGAAGCACATGTGGCACTCGTCGCCGTCCCCGAAGTAAGCAGCGGCCTCCTCCGGCCACTGATTGGCCTCGGCGAGGAGCAGGCGGTCGTCGTACTTGGCGTCTACCCGGGACCTCAGTTCCTTGAGAAACCCATGCGTCTCCGGGAGGTTCTCGCACATCGTCCCGTCGCGTTCGTAGAGATAAGGGACGGCGTCGAGGCGGAGCCCGTCGACCCCTGCAGCGAGCCAGAAATCGAGTGCACCGAATATCGCCTCGTGGACCGCCGGGTTCTCGAAGTTGAGGTCCGGCTGATGGGAGAAGAAGCGGTGCCAGTAGTAGGCGTTGGCCACCGGATCCCAGGACCAGTTCGAGGTCTCGGTGTCCTGGAAGATGACGCGGGCGTCCTTGTAGAGCTCGGGGTCGTCAGACCAGACATAGAAATCTCGCTCGGGGCTGTTTGGAGGCGCCTTGCGAGCGCGCTGAAACCAGGGGTGTTGGTCCGAGGTGTGGTTGATGACGAGCTCGGTGATGACCTTGAGATCCCGCTTGTGCGCCTCCCTCATGAACAGGCGAAAGTCGGCCATCGTCCCGTAGGAGGGGTTGATCGACATGTAGTCGGCGATGTCGTACCCGTCATCGCGCAGCGGTGACGGGTAGAACGGCAGCAGCCAGAGGGCGGTCACCCCAAGGTCGCGGAGATAGTCGAGCTTCGAGGTCAGGCCGCGAAAATCGCCGATCCCATCGGAATTGGCGTCGGCGAAGGCCCTGACATGGACCTCGTAGATGATGGCGTCGTGATACCACGCCGCCGACTCGCTGTCCTCGTGAGGCTCAAACGAAGTGGTCATAGCTCTGCTCGGATCGGACCCTCTTCCTCACCGAGAAGACGTGAGCCGGGATGCCGGCGGGATCGAGGTGGACGAAGTTGCGTGATCCCTCCCAGAGGTAGCGGCGGTCGGTGAGGAGATCATCGAGCTGGTACTGGTGGGTCGGGTCGACGCCGATGGCATCGACATCCAGATCGACGAACCCGGACTGCTCGTAGTCAGGATCGAGGTTGACCACCACCAGGACCACGTCTCCGACAGCTCGCTTGGAATAGGCGAGCAGCTTGTCGTTGTCCGTGTGGTGGAAGGTGATGTTGTCGGTCCGCTGGAGGGCCCGATGCTCGTGCCGGGCCTTGTTCACCTTGGTGATGAGCGGGGCGATCGACTTTGGATCCTCGAGATCCCATTGCCTGATCTGGTATTTCTCCGAGTTGCGGTACTCCTCGGATCCCGGGCTGAGCGGCTGGTGCTCCATAAGCTCGAAGGCAGGCCCGTATATCCCGCAATTGGAGCTGAGGGTGGCGGCCAGCACGTAACGGGCACATGAACATCGCCCGACCACCGGTCTGGAGCTGCTGGGTGAGGATGTCGGGTGTGTTGGGCCAGAAATTGGGTCGGAAGAAGTCGGAGACGCGGGCAAGGTCACCCATGTATTCGACCAACTCGTGTCGGGTGTTGCGCCAGGCGAAGTAGGTGTATGACTGGGTGAAACCGAGTTTCGCCAGGCGGTACATCACCTTGGGGCGGGTGAACGCCTCGGAGAGGAAGATCACGTCGGGGTGCTCGGCTCTTATCTCGGCGATGGCCCACTCCCAGAAGGCGAACGACTTGGTGTGGGGGTTGTCGACACGGAAGATCCGGATCTCCTCCCCGATCCAGTAGTCGAACACACCCTTGAGCGCCTGCCACAGACCGCGAGGATCTGAGGTATCGAAGTCGATCGGGTAGATGTCCTGATACTTCTTGGGCGGGTTCTCGGCGTACTGGATCGAGCCATCGGGACGATGGCGGAACCACTCCGGATGATCGCTGACCCAGGGATGATCCGGCGAACATTGAAACGCGACGTCGAGAGCGATCTCGAGACCGTGCTCAGCGGCGGTGTCACGCAGGATGCGGAAGTCGTCGATCGTTCCCAGTTCGGGATGGATCGCGGTGTGTCCGCCCAAGGGGGAGCCGATCGCCCAGGGGACGCCGGGATCGTCGGGCTTGGCAGCGAGCTTGTTGTTGGGGCCTTTGCGGAACGTGGTGCCGATGGGATGGATCGGCGGCAGGTAGAGCACGTCGAAGCCCATGTCGGCCACATAGGCCAGCTCCTTGGTGACGTCGGCGAGGGTCCCATGCCGGGCAGGGTCCTGTGACCATGACCGGGGGAACAGCTCGTACCAGGTGGAGAACCGCGCCCGCTCACGGTCGACCACGACATCTAACCGCCGCGATCGGGTGGATTGCGAGCGGTCGGGGTAGGAGTCCATCGCGGTTCTGAGCTCGTCGGAAAATGCTTCCTCGAGACGCTCGGTCAACTCCAGGCTGCGGTCTCCGAGCGTGGTCGCATGCTTCTTGAGCAACCGCGAAGTCTTGCCCCTGGCCCGGGCCGATGCCTCGGTCACCAGATCCGCCCCGATGAGCAGATCCATGCTCACGTCGACCTCGGCGGCGACTTTCTTCTCGAGCCAATCGATCCAAGTGGCGAAGTGGTCCTGCCATCCCTCGATCTCGAACTGCCAGACACCCAACGTGTCAGGGCTGAACTCGGCTCGCCAGCGGTCGTTGCCCATGTCGGTCATCCGGGTCTCGACCCATCGTCTCGCCCCTGCTTGACGATGCCTGAGCACGGCCCCAATGGCGTCGTGGCCATCGCCGAAGACATCGGCCTCGATCGTCACCGGCTCCCCAACAACCCGCTTCGCCGCAAATCGGCCACCGTCCACCCGGGGCGACTCGGCCTCGATCACGACTCGGCCGATCGTGGCCGGGATCTTCGCCATGACTGCCGAATCTAGTGGTTGTGGGCTGAAGGCCCGGACTCGGTGTCATTCATCTGGACCACGTCTCGGGGTTGAAACGTTTAGATGCCTAGGCTACCTTGGCCTGCCCGGTGATTGAAACGTTTCAGCGAGGTGATAGATCATGCTCGAGCGTCGGGTTCCGTCCCCTTTGTCGCTCCGGCGCAAGCTGAAGGGCCTCACCCTCCAGAGAAGGGTCGCGCTGTTGTCTGGTGCCGGTCCCTGGACCACCCAGGAGGAACCGGCCATCGGTTTGTTCTCGATCACGATGTCGGACGGCCCTGCAGGCGTGAGAGGTGACCGATGGGTGGGCGACACATCGGTGAACATCCCCTCGTCGACCGCTCTCGCCGCGACGTGGGATTACGACTTGGTCGAGCGGATCGGCCGGCTGCTGGCGGCCGAGGCGCGGAGCAAGGGTGTGGACGTGGTGCTGGCCCCGACGGTGAATCTCCACCGGACGCCGTTCGGAGGGCGTCACTTCGAGTGCTGGAGCGAGGATCCCTTGTTGACGGGTGAGCTGGCCGCGGCGCTGGTCGAAGGGATTCAGTCCGAAGGGGTGGGTGCTTGCGCCAAGCACTTCGTGGCCAATGAATCCGAGACCGATCGCATGACCTACGACGTCGTGATCGATGAGCGGACTCTCCGTGAGCTGTACCTGGCTCCGTTCGAACGCTTGGTCGAACAGGGCGTCTGGACGATCATGGCGGCATACAACGGGGTCAACGGCCACACGATGACCGAGAGCCCTCTCCTCAACTCGATCCTGAGAGACGAGTGGGAGTTCGACGGCCTGGTCGTGTCGGACTGGACGGCAGTTCGGTCGACCGTGCAGGCGGCAAACGCGGGCACCGATCTGGCCATGCCCGGGCCCAACCCCCTCTGGGGAGCTCCCCTGGTCGCCGCCGTCGAGGATGGCCAGGTGCCTCCCGACGCAATCGACGACAAGCTGGAACGGCTGCTCCGCCTGGCCTGGCGGGTCGGAAAGCTGGATTCCGTCGAGACGAGGCCGGGTCTGAACGGCGGTCGTGAGGAGGCGGCCAGTCTCACCCGGGAGGCAGCCGCAGCGAGTTTCGTGCTGGAGCGAAACCGGGGAGGGATTCTCCCCTTCGAGCCCGCCCAGCTCACGACGGTTGCCGTTATCGGTCCAAACGCAGCGGTGGCTCGCACGCTCGGCGGCGGCAGCGCCCATGTCGATCCCCCGTATACGGTCTCCCCGCTGGAGGGCATTCGCGCCGCGCTCGGAGGTTCGGCAAACGTCATACATGCACCAGGCACCCTGGTCGGAGAGATTCACACGGTGCTCGATGGGCGTCTCGGCACCGATCCATTCACGTCTGAGCCCGGAGTGGCGGTGCGTCTGCTCGATGCTGCTGACAGGGAACTCGGCCGGCGCCACATGAATTCGGGCAAGGTCTTCTCATTTGGTGATTTCGGCCCGGGCATCAACGGCGAGTCGGTCGCGGCGATCGAGATGCTCGCCAATGTCGTCGTTCCGGTGAGCGGCGAATACGACGTCGGCTTCGGCGGTATCGGGCCGTACTCCCTCGAGCTCGACGACGAGATCATCCTGGAGAAAGAGCTCGGCGCCGACCCTGGAGCAGACCATCTGGAACAGGCCTTGCGCCCCGAGCAGGCGACGACAACCGTCAGCCTGGAGGTTGGGCGACCGGCACATCTCAAGCTGAGACATGAAGTGGACCCCTCATCGTGGCCGGCGGTGCTCCAGTTGTACGCGGAGGCCCCCGCCCCGAATTCGGTGTTCGCCCTGAACCATGCGGTGGAGGCGGCGAAAGTCGCCGACGTCGCAGTGGTCGTCGTCGGCACGAACAATGTCATCGAAAGTGAGGGTTATGACAGGACCAGCTTGGCCCTGCCCGGGCATCAGGACGACCTCGTTCGCGCGGTCGCGGCTGTCAATCCTTCAACTGTCGTCGTGGTCAATTCCGGAGCGCCTGTCCTGATGCCGTGGGCGGACGATGTGCCGGCGATACTTCTCTCGTGGTTCCCCGGGCAGGAGTACGGGAACGCTCTGGCGGACGTGCTCTTCGGTAGGTCCGAGCCCGGTGGGCGGATGCCGACGACGTGGTGGAGGGGCCGGGACGGCCTGCCCTCGGTGCGGCCAACTGGTGGGAAACTTCGCTACGTCGAGAGGAACATTGGCTACCGGCGGGCCGACGCCGACGACCAGGTCTTGGTCCCATTCGGGCACGGTCTGGGATACACCGACTGGGGATACGAAAAGCTGGAAGTGGCCGCCGAAGACCCTGATGGTGTGTCGGTGGCCGTGACGATCCGCAACACCGGCGTCGCGGGAAGGGTCGGAGATCGTCCAGTTGTACGCCTCCCGTGATAGCTCGGCGATCGATCGGCCTCCATGCATGCTCGCCGGATTCGGCAAGATCCGCCTCCGCCCGGGCGAGGCAGGTACCGCTCAGATCCGGATACCGCGTCGCGTCTTCGAGCACTGGGATATGACGAGTCGCGGCTGGATGGCGGAGCCAGGGACTTGGACCCTGTCAGCCGGCCGCTCCGTGTCGGACATCCGACTCTCGACCGAGCTGATGATCGGCTGACGACAGCGTTGTGGGTCGATGAAGAGAGCAGCTTTACACTGACCGTATGGCAGCCGGCATGCGCGAAGTGGCGGAAAAGGCGGGGGTTTCGATCGCCACGGTCTCCAATGTCCTCAACCGCCCCCAGGTCGTGGCGGAACCCACACAGGATCGCGTCCGCGAGGTGATGAGGGATCTGGGATTCGTCCGGAACGGATCTGCGCGTCAACTGCGTGCGGGCACATCTGAAGTCATTTGCGTGGTGTTCCCTGGATTCAGCGCCTATTTCGACGAGCTCACCCGAGGCGTGGAGGAACGTGCCTCCGAACATGGCCTCGTGGTCTTCGCATGCGCCACCAATGACGACCCGACGAAAGAGGAGAGCTACCTGAGGGTCATGATGGAGCAGCGAGTGAGGGGAATCCTCCTCACTCGAGCATCCGATGTGTTTCAGAGCTCCGGGCCCGAGCTTCGCCGGCACGCCCCGGTTGTCCTGGTGGATCTGGAGAGCCCGGCTCACGACCATTGCTCCACGGCCGCCGATGACGGGCACGGAAGCGAGCTAGCAGTCCAGCATCTTCATGAGCTGGGACATCGACGCATTGCCTGGGTCGGGCCGACCGACGTGCCACAGATGGTGACTCGGGCCGTCGGAATCCACCGCACCGCATCCGACCTAGGCGTCGAAGTGCTCGATGTGGTGACGCCCCCCAAGACGCTCGTGCCGGCCGGTCAATTCGCCGCCCGGGAACTGCATCACTCTGGAATGCCGAGTGCGGTGATCTGCGGCAACGACCTCATGGCGGTGGGCATGGAGATGGAACTCAAGTCGCTTGGGTATTCGATACCTGGTGATGTGTCGATCGTGGGATACGACGACATCGAGTTCGCTGCTGCCGCCACCGTGCCCCTGACCACTGTCGCCCGCCACCCAGCGAGGCTGGGTGCGGCTGCGGTCGATCTCCTCCTCAGCGGGTGCGGCACGCTGGACGATCACACCCATCAACAGCTCATCTTCCCATCGGAGTTGATCGTGCGCTCCAGTACCGGACCGGCGCCGTGTGCTCGCTAGCTCGGATCTCGGAGACGCAATCAGCGGATTGGTGACGGTGAGGCGATGACTGCCGAGCCCGAGGATCACTTCCATTGCGGTCGGCTCCCCATTCAGGGTCACTTCTGAATCATTGTTGGCTGGAGGTAAGAAAGGTGCCCGAAGCACCGAGGGGATCTGCACATCCACCGCGAGGGCTCCATCCGGTTCGATCTGCCATGAGATGGCTGTCGTCCCGAAATCGGAATCGATCGAGGCTCGGGCCCAATCGATGCCCACGACCGGTTTCGGAGCGAGGATCACGTGTCGATAGCCCGGTCGGCTGCGATCGGGAGCCAGACCGGCGAGATGTCGATACACCCAATCGATCACAGCCCCGTAGGCATAGTGATTGAAGCTGAGCATGTGCCCCTGTGGACCGTCCTGATCCTCCATGCCGGGCGGCGGCGCCATGTCGCCTGGATGGATCGAGCCGTCGGGCCGGATGGCATCCCACCGCTCCCAGATCGATCGTAGCGCCCATCTCGACCTGATAGAGCCAGGATGGATGGCGGCGGCGAAGCAGCATCTGATAGGCCTCGTCGAAGTGACCACCCGCGGCAAGGGCATGCAGCACCAGCGGCGTCCCCAGGAACCCGGTTGCGACCTTTCCCTCCGATAGGCGTACGAGATCGGCCAATTTCTGCGGATGGCGCCGTCTCTCTGCATCTGGGACGACTCCAAATGAGAGGGCCACGGCGCACCCGGTCTGGGTCTCGACGATGTGGTCACGCCAACGATCCCAGGTGAGGGCAGCCAGTTCGTCGGCGAGCAGGCGGTATCGAGTTCCCTGAGCGCCGGGGATTCTCCCAGAGGCCTCGGCGGCTTCGGCGGCGAGGCGGGCACTGTGGGCGAAGAAGGCGTTCGCCAGGAAGGTCGAATCCGCCTTTGCCTCCCATGGCCGCTCCGGCGGGGCATCGGGATCGAGCCAATCGCCGAATTGCATCGAGGGAGGAAGAAGTCCGCCCGCCTCGCGTCGCCGCTCTAGTGATTCGACCCAGCGTCGCATGCTGTCGAACTGGCGGCGCAGGATCTCGAGATCGCCATACGACTCGTAGACGGCCCACGGGACGATCGTCGCGGCATCCGCCCATCCGGCTCGGCCGAAGCGGGGGTCTCCATCGAGCACCACGTCAGGGACCACGCTCGGCACCCCCAGCACGTCGTCCTGATCCAATGCCAGGTCCTCCAGCCAACTGGACCAGAACTGCTGCGCCTCGAAGAGAGTGCAGGCGGTGGGGGCAAAGGCCTGGGCATCACCGGTCCAACCCAGCCTCTCGTCCCGTTGCGGGCAATCGGTCGGGATCGACACGAAATTCGCCTGTTGTGACCAGACGACGTTCTCATGCAGCCGATTGAGAGTCTGATCCGAGCACTCGAACGACCCTCGCCGCGGGAGGTCGGAGCTGATTGCGACGAACTCGGCCGAGATGACCTCGGCCTTCGTCTCGACCTCGGCGTATCTGAAACCATGAAAGGTGAATGTCGGCTCCAGGTCCACCTCTCCGCCGTCGGCCAGGGTGTAGGTGTCGGTGGCCTTGGCCGATCTCAAAGCCCGGGTGTGGAGCTCGCCGTCCGACTCGAGCACCTCGGCATGTCGCACCGTCACCTGATCGCCCTGGTCCCCCTTGACCGTGAGGCGGACGAAACCCGCCAGATTCTGCCCGCCGTCGAGGATCGTCTTGTTTCCAGATCTGCTGATTACCTGGGTTGGGCGCGTCTCGATCTCCCGGACCGCCGCGGACTGGCGTGGGCGAATCAGCGCCTTCTGGTAGGGAATGACCGCAGCTTTCTTCCATCCACTGGTGTCGAACCCGGGCAGTTCCCAACCCGATTGCCGAGCCCGCGAGGTCGACGATCGCTCCGTCATAGAGATCGGCCGAATGGATCTCGCCAGTCGACGTAAGCCAATCCTCATCGGTGATGACGCGCACCGACGACCCATCGGACAACTCGATCTCGAGCTGGGCGATGAGACCTAGTTCCTCGCCGTAGCGCGCCCGATCGTCGGTCGGATCCCACCCCAACCGGCCCCGGTACCAGCCGTCGCCGAGGACGCCGGAGACAACGTTGCTCCCGGTGCTGAGGAGATCCGAAACGTCATAGGTCGCCGACAGGAGCCGATGGCGGTAACTGGACCAGCCTGGATTGAGCAGCTCATCGGTCACGGGAAGGCCATTGATCGCGATCTTGTGGATGCCGAGCGACGTCACATACAGCCGCGCCTTCTTCACATCGGAGGCGAGATCGAACTCATGTCGAAGCAACGGCGCGGGCGACTGACGTCGCGAGCCGGGATCGCCAGGCAAGGGTGACCGCCTCGGCCGCCCAGTCGGAAGCCTCATTGAGGCCGGCCTCGACAGTCAGCACCGGGCTCCAATCGGTCCATCCCGCATGCGTGGCAATCCGAACCCGGTAGTGGCGGATTTCACGGCTTCTCAGGTGGCCCTCCGGGCGCCTGCACCCCGATCTGGCCCCTCACCGGCCACTTCTCGCCGGTCGAAGCAAGCAGCTCCTCGAACTCGGGCGACCCAGAGCTTTGGATCTCGTAGGCCACTTGGCGTCGGAGACCGCGTATTCAACCCGCCAGGTGAGCCGGACCGGTTCGGCGCCGATTCCCAACATCCCGACCGGCAGCTGGCTCTTCAGGGTTGGTGGTCTGCAACGTCGGCCTCTCCGTATCTCGGGGCTCAACCCTTGACCGCGCCAGACGCCAGGCCGGAGATGATCTTGCGGCTGAAGAAGATAAACATGATCACAAGGGGGATCGAGGTCAGGAGCACGTGCATGAAGAGCAGGTTCCATTGGGTGAGGAACTGGCTCTGGAAGTTGAACAGGGTCAACTGGACGGTGGCGTTCTCGTCACCGGGCAGGAAATAGAGGGGGTTGACGAAATCGATGTAGACCAAGACCGCCGACACCACGATCACGCTGATCACCGCGGGGCGGATCAGGGGAAAGATCACACGGAAGAACAGAGTGAGCGGCGAGGCGCCGTCGACGATCGCGGCTTCGTCGATCTCACGTGGGATCGAGCCGATGAAGGCTCGCAAAACGATCACCGAGAAGGGCATGAGGAAAGCCAGCTCGATCAGAATCAAGCCGATGAGGGTCTTGAACAGCCCCAGTGCTTGGAGCACGAAGATGGTCGGCACGACGGCGGCTGGGATGATCAGACCGGCCAGCACCAGGACGCTGACCAGGGAGCTCACCCGATCCTTCCGACGCTGTTGGACGAAAGCGACCATCGAGGACACGACGACGATGAGCGCTACCGATGAGACCGTCAGAATGAAGCTGTTCTTGAGCGAGGTGACCACGATTCCGTCGCGAGCGGTCAGGACCCCGACCACGTTCTCCCAGAGGTGCCACTCAGTGGGCAAGGTGAAATCGAGTAATGACGCCTCTGCTTGGTCCTTGCCCGCGGTGACCAGGATGAAGGCGAAGGGGACTAGGAAGACGATACCGGCGAGGGCCAAGGCGACCACATCGACCCACCATCTCCTCACCAGCGTCACAGGTCGAGCTCCTTCCGATTGAAATACCGCAGCAACGGGAAGATGATGATGCTGACGGCGATGAACAGGATTACGTTCCCCGCCGTCGACAGCCCGTAGAACCCGGCCTGATACTGCTTGAAGATCGCGGACGCGATCACATCTGTGGTGAATCCGGGCCCGCCACCGGTCATGGTCCAGATCAGGTCGAAACTGCGCAGACCACCGACGAGGGAGAGAATGATCACGGTAAAGGTCGCGTTCCTGCTCAGTGGGACGATTACATGGCGGAACTTGGCCCAGGCGCCACCATCGATCCGGACCGCCTCTAGGTACTCCTCGGGGATGGAGACGATCCCAGCGATGAATATCACCAGGGCAATGCCGACGCCCTTCCAGACGTCGACCAGCGCAACAGATAGAAGGGCGATCTGGGGATCGGTGAGCCAGGCGGGGCCCACACCGCCGAGGAACTCGATCGCCTTGTTTATCAATCCTTCCGACGGGTGCATCAGCACGCCGAAGGTGATGCCCACGGCGACGGTGCTCACCAGCACCGGCAAGAAGACGATTGATCGCAATGGAGTCTTGAGCCGGATCCGAGAGGTGAACAGAACGGCGAGCAGGAGCCCGAAGACGACCTTGAGGCCACTGGTCACCACCGCGTAGACCAGCGTGTTTCGCATGCTCGTTACCAGGGCAGGCCGGCTGAAGAAGAGCAGGTAGTTGTCCAGTCCGATGAACTCCCAATCGAAAAGTGTCCAACGGGTCAGGCTGAAGAAGAAGGCCATCCCGGTGGGGACGATGAACAAGACCGCGTAGACGATCGCCGCAGGGATGTAGAAGGAGTGGGGGTAGGCCTTGTGCGCCAGCGGGCGCGCTTTGGTTGGTCGATGTTTCACGCCGAGCGCCGGCGGGACAGTAGCTGTCCCGCCGGCACTCAAACTATCGACTTTGTGAAACAGATTCGACTTTCTGGCTCACCAACCAGGGAGGCCGAGTTGCTGAGCCTGCGCAATGACGTCCTCGTCGTACAGGGCTGCTGCTTCCTCGGCACTCCGTCAGACCGGAGCCGACTTCGACGGTGAGGAACTCCAGGTTGGGGCCTTTGATCGGCGACAGGAACTCCAAAGCCGGTGCTGAAGCTCCGGACATCGATGTACGCCTGGATGTCGAGCACCGCCGGCAGCGTATCGTCGGGAAGCGTCGCACCCTCGATCAAATATGGCCCCTGAGGCGCAACTGCCGCGGTCTGGGCGTCAGTCCCCTCGATCGAGGCGACGAACCCCAGGAACTCCTTGGCGACGTCCTGATGCTCGCTGGTTCCGGCGATGTAGATGCCTGCAGGCATCCAGATCGTCGACCCATTGGTCGCGGCATCGTCACCCGGCTGCCCGAAGTAGCCGATGTCCTGGATGGCGTCGGGATGGTTCTCGGCAATCGTGCTCAGGGCGAAGCTGAGCATCGGATAGTGGGCGATCTCACCAGTTGCGAGCATGTTGAGCCCGTCATCGAAAGTGGCCGATCCGAAGTCCTCCTGATACCAGCCTGATTCGAATCCCTCCTGCAGTCGTTGGAACCCAGTCAGTGCGGGCTGGTCGACGTACTTCGCCTGATTGTTGGTGTACTTCTCGGCCCAGTCGGGGTCCTGTACCTGAACGTTGTAATAGTCGGCGAGGATGAACAGCTGCGAGGTCCAGGTGTCGGGTGCCATATAGGTCTGACCCACCGGGGCGGCAGTGCCCGCGTCCAGGATCGCCTGGTTGTTGGCAGCGAACTCCTCCCAGCGTAGTGGGGACGCTCAGCCCAAGCTCTTCGTAGATCGCCTTGTTGTAAAGCACGCCGCCACCAAGAGCCGTGCCGGCCGGAACGCCGTAGACGTCACCGTTCGCCGTCACCGTGGGCAGGAAAGAGTCGACGATGTTCTCGACGTAGGCCTCGTCGGTGATCGGCACGAGTGACTCGGTTGGATTCAACGCCTGAAACAGCGACCCCGAGTTGTACCAGAAGATATCGGTCATCTCTCCAGTCGCCAGACGAGTCTTCACGATGTTGTCACCTTCGCCACCGCCGGGCCGGGTCTCGATCTCGATGGCGACGTCGGGGTTCTGCGCCGTGAACGCGTCGGCCAGGGCCGTGGCGGTGTCGATGGTGTTCTGGGTGTCGTCCACGAGGAAGGTCAGAGTGACGGCTGCCTCAGAAGGGGCGGCCGTAGTGGCCGGCGCCTCGGTCCCTGGGGGGGCCGTCGTGCTGGCTCCCTCGTCGGGGGCGGCAGTGGTATCGCTCGTACCGCCATCACCACAGGCGGCGATCAGCAGTGTCATCACGACAAGGAACACCGCCGAGCGGTTGGAAATCAGTCTCATGCATCCTCCTCGTTTGCGCCACTCGAAGCGCTCCCTGAAACGTTCGATTTAAACGTTTCAGATTGCCGGAGCGTAGGACAGGTTGAAAGCCCGTGTCAACAAGTGTTCAATGTTGCAGCCGAGCACAGCACGCGACACGGCGCTGCCCATGCCCTAACAGCGCTCAGACGAGATCGGCGATCATTTTTCGCGGCCTTGGCCGCGCCGTCGGTCTCCACCTCGAGGTAATCGACGGCGGCGCCGGCTAGCGAGATGATCTGGGCCGCGAGCGTGTCCGGATCGGTCGCCGCATAGTCCATGTATTGCCCCGCCCGATATCGGTCGAGCCGATGACGAACGTGGTAGTTCTGCTCGAAGTGGTTGCGCAACGGGAAGTAGAGGAATGGGGTCCTCGTCGCAGCCAGCTCCATGGTGGTGGTGAGGCCACCTTGGACGATGGCCAGGTCGCACGCAGCCAGGTGCCGATAGAGACCATGGACGTATCCGTGATATTCGAGACCGTCGTGTGCGGGGAGGCCCGCCGGGTCGATCCGAGGCCCGGCGACTACCACCATGCGCAACTCGGGCATCGACCGTTTGGCCAGCGGATAGGCGGCGATCACCTTCTCCAGCAGGTCGCGCCCTACCCCGGATCCGCCGACAGTTACCACACAGACCTTCTCGTCCTCTCCGTAGCCGAGCTGGGACCGCCATGCGGCCAACTCGTCATTGGTGGGTGGGTCGAACCCGGTGATGTACCCGGTGAACTGGAAGTGCTCCTCGGTCCAGTCCCGGATCTTGGGAAGGCCGGGACCGAACACTTCGGGGACGATGTCGTCGGGGCTTCCTACGAACAACGCAAGGTCGCGGATCCGCGGGTAGCGGGCGATGTGCTCGATCATCTCGGCGTTGTAATCGGCGGTGAGGTACTCCTCGTGGCTTCCACCCGAAGGCATGGGGAGGAACCCGACGAAATCAGTCATCCAGACGTGGTCACCCCGCTTCAACTCCGGGTTCTCGTGCCAGAAATGGTCGATGTCCCACGCCTCGTCGCCCAGGGACAGGTCGTAGAGGCCCTCTTCCATGACCTCTTGGAAGATCATGAAGTTGGCTACCAGGATCTCGTCCATCCGGCGCAGCGCCTGGAAGCAATGCAGGTCGTGACCGGTGGCCTCGGAGGCGATATGAGCCGATTCACTGGCGAGCCACTCACTGGCGGGATGGATGGTCTCGCCCTCGGCTTCGAGCACACGGGTCACGGGGTCTTGGGCGAGCCAGTCGATCTCGAGGTCCGGCTCGAGTTTCCTCAACTCCTTGGCGATGGCGACGTCTCGTCGGGCATGGCCCAGGCCGATTGGCGAGGAGACATAAAGGACTCGCTTCCGTCGACTCAGGCCGCGCGTCCACGTGTGTTGTCTCACCTCGACACGTCCTGGCGATAGGCGATCCGATCGGCGAAGTCCTTGATCAGTCGGTTGACGACGACTGGATCCCGGGCCAGAGGGATGTGACCTCCACCTTCGACCATGACGAGACTCCCCCGGGTGGCCTCGGCGAGCCGACGCGCCCGAGACAGCGGGCTTATCCGATCGTCATCACCGTGTATCACCAGGACCGGGCTGGTTACCCGACTGCACAAGTCGAGGACGGTCTCGTGATTCACGTCGTCGGCCCTGGCCTTGGCGACCAATACCTCTGGCGTGGTCTCCAGCGCCCACCCGACACAGTCCTCCCGCTGCTTGGTGGAATGGGGCTCGGGAAAGCACTCGGAGAAGAAGAACTCGGCGAAATCCTCGTAGTCCTTCATCCAGTAATGGGCGTTGTACTTGTCCCAGCCCTGCGGGTCGTCCTGCTCGAGCCAGAAGGCCTCTGCGCTCTCCGCACGCGCAGCTGTCGGCGGAGTGATCGGGAGCGACGGGCCGATGAACACCTGGCCGAGGACTCGATCGGGATGTTCCGCCGCCAGACTCAGCGACCACATCGACCCCATGGACAGGGACACCACGACGGCCCTTTCTGTCTTGGTCGCATCCATGATGTCGATCGCATAGGAGGACTGTGCCTGCATCGGATAGGACTCCGGCTCCACGCTCCGATCGGACCGCCCGTTTCCTGGCCCGTCATAGGTCACGACCCGGAAATGTCTGGCCAGATAGGGAACCTGCAGCTTCCAGAACCGGGAGTGGATGATGGTCCAGGTAGGCAGGAGGAGGAGGGTGACTGCGGCATCGCCGAAGACCTCGTATCCGATCTTCAGACCGTCACTCTCCACGAAACCTTTGGCGTCGGGATATCTAGCCCGCAACGGCGGCAGCCTCCTCGAAGACTCTCATGATCTGGCCGACTTTCCTCAGAGCCGAGCGGGCAGGGATATCGGACTCGCTCACCCCGAGCAGGATGTAGGCCTCGGCGCCGATGAAGGGCAGACCGGCAAGAGCCCCCACCTCTGCCGCGGTGAACGGGCCGAGACCTCCCAACTGCTCCTCGGCCCTCTTCGCCACGTTCGCCAGGATCTCGTGCCAGCCTCTCAACTGCCCCCACACTGCTTCGGCGATCTCGGTGTCCGACCATCCGGCGGCGATCAACTCGTGGAGTACCCGGACATAGCCGGAGGCCAGATCCTCCTCGAGGAAATCGCAGGCCTGCTCCCACTGCTTCCAAAGCGGCGCCTCCGACTCGAACATGCCCTTCTGGCGATCGAGGAGCCGCTGGTTCTCCTCGGCCAGGATGGCAAGAACCAGCTTCTGCTTGGACCCGAAGTGATAGTGGATCTGACTCAATGGCACTCCGGCCCGCTCGGCGATGATGCGAGTCGAGAACCTGGCATAACCGACCTCGAGCAGTGCCTGCTTGGCGGCGGCGAGGATTGCGTTGGCCGTGTCGGTACGAGTGATCTGTTGAGTCATCAGCGATTCGCCCCTGTCGGTCGGTCGACCGAACTAACCCTACGGGGTAACCCCAGCATGGTCAAGTGTCTATCGGTGACCCTTAACGAACGGGCTCACCTCGCGTTCGTAGACGACCCGGCCGTTCACTCCTTCGAGATTGGAAGGTGCCGCCTCGAGACGAGCCATCAACTCCGGTTCGAGATCGACTCCGAGCGCTCGCCGAGCAAGCTGGCATGCCCGCCCGGCATGACGCAGAACGAAAACCGCCTCCAGACCCGAGATGTCGTCGAAGAACCAGCCGCACGACGTGTACATCAGCATGGCGTGCTCCTGGATCTCGAGGAGTTCGACCGCCTTGGTTCGTTGCGACGTATCCAAATCGGCCCTCGCATGATCGTCGAGAAACGCCTCCAACGAGCCACCGAGGACGACCGAGATGTAGTCGTCTCTCGCCTGCCATGGATCCTCGAGCAGGTCGACACCGACAGACTCGAAGGGACCCAAGAGCTCGTCGCGCAGCCAGTCGAGAGCCGAGCGAAGCGGGCCACGCCACCGCTGGTGCCCCGTCGGCTCGCGTCCGGTGTGACACCCGCAGTCGGCCCGCCAGCGTTCCACCCCGTGGGCACAGCTCCAGGAGGAATCCTCGACGATCGCGGCCCGCGCGATCGGGGGAACCAAGGAGAGGAACTCCGGATAGTTGGTGAGACGAGCCGAGGATCCCGCATCGATTGTCTCCAGAGCGGTGGCCAGGGCCATCTCGCCGTGTCGATGGTGGTGGCCGTAGGTCTCGCCATCGGTCGCGACGTGGGCCAGCCTGGGGCTCTCGCCGGCCTCTCCGGCGGCCGACACGAGACGATGCGCGAGCTCATGACCGTCATTGAGCAGACCGTCGAACGCGATCTCCCGTGATAACGGCCCGTCATAGAAGAAGACGGCGATGGACCGACCCTGGCCCAGGTCGATGAGATAAGGGACACGCGTGTCGATCCTTCCCCCGTCCACATCCGCCCAGGACCCATCGGGGCCTTCCACCGCAGCCGCCTGATAAGGAGACAGCACGGTGAACCCGATCCCCTCCCGGGAAAGGACGTCGAGAGTCTCGGTGTCGACTGCGGTCTCAGGCAGCCACATCCCCTCGGGACGCCGCCCAAACCTGTGCTCGAAGTCAGCGATGCCCCAGCGCACCTGAGTCACCTTGTCCCGTTGGTTGGACAGCGGGAGGATGGCGTGGTTGTAGGCCTGGGCCATGGCCGAGCCGTGGCCGGCGAACCTCCGGGCGGACGCCGCGTCGGCCTCGATGATCGCCCGGTAGGTCTCTGGGGCGGCGTCCTCGAGCCAGCTCAGCAGCGTCGGACCGAAATCGAAGCTGATCGACTCGTAGGTGTTGATCGTCTTCGACACCGCTCCGTTGCCGTCGAGAATCCGAGCCTCGGCGTTCGCGGCGTACGACTCCTCGGTGATGCGCTCGTTCCAGTCGTGCCAGGGCGCGGCTGTGGGTTGCTCCGGGACCTTTCCGGTGAATGGGTTCTCCCGGGGAGGCTGGTAGAAGTGCCCGTGGATGCAGACGAAGTTGCTCAAATGAAGTCAACCCAACAACGCCGGGGAGCTACCCGCTCTTCCCCGACATCGGCTCGTGCCGAAAGATCACGACGCCGAGTGGAGGAAGGGTGACGTCGATGCTGTCCGGGCGGCCGTGGTGCGGCACCGGCGTTGGGCCGGTCTCGACGGTTCCGAGGTTTCCCTGCCCACTGCCCCCGTAAGGCTCGGCGTCGGTGTTGAGGACCTCGACCCAGCTACCGGACGCGGGCACGCCGACGCGATATGTGTGCCGGGGCACCGGTGTGAGGTTGATGGCAACGAGGACCGTGTCCCCGGCGCCCGAGTGGCGGAAGTAGGCCAGGACGCTGTTTGCCGCATCGCTGGCCACGGCCCATTCGAAGCCCGCCGGGTCACAGTCGAGCTCGTGGAGGGCGGGCTCCCCGGCGTAGATCCTGTTGAGATCGGTGACAAGTCGGTGGACTCCGGCGTGGGGAGGCATTTCGAAGAGCCCCCAATCGAGCTGCTCGTCGTGATTCCATTCGGTTCGTTGCGCGAACTCCGAGCCCATGAACAAGAGCTTCTTCCCCGGCTGCGTCCACATGTAGGCGAGAACAAGGCGAAGCGTGGCGTATTTCTGCCAGTCATCTCCGGGGAACTTCTCGACAAGGGCGCGTTTGCCATAGACGACCTCGTCATGGGAGATGGGGAGCATGAAGTTCTCGCTGAAGGCGTAGACCGCCCGGAAGGTCAGCTCATGGTGGTGATAGGAGCGATGCACCGCCTCCCGCGAGAGATGGACCAGGGTGTCGTGCATCCACCCCATGTCCCATTTGAGGCCGAAGCCGAGACCCCCGAGGAAGGTAGGACGCGAGACCATCGGCCAGGAAGTCGATTCCTCGGCGATCGTCTGAACGGCGGGATATTCCTGGTAAACGGTTTCGTTCAGCCGTCGAATGAAGGCAATCGCCTCCAGATCCTCCCGTCCCCCGTGCCGGTTGGGGACCCACTCACCCTCCTGCCGCGAATAGTCGAGATAGAGCATCGAGGCCACGGCGTCGACACGCAGACCGTCGGCGTGATAGCGGTCCAGCCAGAACAGGGCGTTGCTGATGAGGAAGGCAGGCACCTCGGCTCGTCCGTAGTTGAAGATGTAGGTGTCCCAGTCGGGGTGGAATCCCCGCCTGGGATCGGCGTGCTCATAGAGATGGGTGCCGTCGAACAGCCCGAGGCCGTGCGGATCGGTGGGAAAATGCGAGGGCACCCAATCGAGGATCACGCCGATACCGGTCTGGTGGAGGGCATCGATGAGGGCCATGAAGTCCTGGGGAGCGCCGTAGCGGCTTGTCGGGGCGAAATAGCCGGTGGTCTGGTACCCCCAGGAGCCGTAGAAGGGATGTTCCATGATCGGCATCAGCTCGACATGGGTGAAACCGAGCTGCGCCAGATACCCGGGTAGCTGCTCGGCCAGCTCCCCATAGGTGAGGGGCCGACCGCCCTCCCCTCGCCGCCACGAGCCGAGGTGCATCTCGTAAACGGCCATCGGCGCATCCAAGGAGTTTCTCCGGGCCCGGTGTCCCATCCACTCGGCGTCGCCCCACTGATAGCCCAGGTCCCATACTTTGGAGGCGGTCCTGGGCGGGGTCTCCGTGTGGACCGCGAACGGGTCAGCTTTCTCCGACACCAAGCTCCCATTGCCGATCCGGTACTTGTAGGCATCGCCCCGGTCTACGCCCTCGACAAACCCCTCCCAGATCCCGGACACACCCCGTGGTCCCAGCGGATCAGTGGCCGGGTCCCAATGGTTCCAATCGCCGATGACACTGACTGAATCCGCGTTTGGTGCCCATACCGCAAAGTGGACGCCGCCGTCGACCTGATGGGCGCCCATCTTCTCGTAGAGGCGATAGTGGGTTCCCTCGTTCCATAGATGGAGATCGTCCTCGGTGAGGAGGGTGGTTGTGGCTGGAGCGCGACGGGCCAAACTCTCTCGTTTCCCTGGCCGATTGTCGCCGAGTCTAGAGAGGGCTCGAGGCGGCCTGGGTCGGGCGACCCAGGCTCACCCCGGCCGAATTCTTGTATTGGTCCCTGACCCGGGCGGTCAGCTCTGGAGCTCGACTATGAAGCGAGGCGCCCCGGATGTGTCGTCTTGCCAGTTGATCTCGAAGTTGGACCCAGAGATGTTGACCGAGTAGCCGATGATGCTCCCGTTGACAGTGGCGTTGGTCGAAGAGGACGACATCTGCACCTCGCCGTTGGGGGCGAAGATGAGGCCGGTCCAGGTCATGTTGCTCCCGCTGAACTGGATTGCGTTGGTGCTGCAACTCGCGGGACTCGAGGCGTTGGAGAACAGGATCAGGGGTGAGTAGCCGCCGGCGCTCACCGCTGCGTACCCCGTGATGTCAGCTTCGCCAATGACGTGGATCTGCCCTTCGGCGACGAAGGTCACAGTCACTCCGGGCGCCGTGGTGACGCCTTTGAGGTCGATCTCCGCCGGTGAGTAGTAGATCCCGGACTGGTCTATCACGATGTTCGCGTTGTTCCCAGTGGCGTGCCCATTGCTCGTCATCCAGCCGTTGTCGATGTCTGTGCTGGGTGCGGAGAAGAAGTAGTTGCTCGGATTGGAGGCTTGCCTGGTGCCGCCGGGGCGGAACTCGGCGATGTCGAGATCGAGTGGGTAGTTCTTGGGAGAGCCGAAATATGGCTCCGCGGTGACTCCGGCGTTGGTCTGGAAATTTCCCCGGTATTCGATTTCGCCGTTGATGATGGTGTTGGGGCCGTTGATCTTCAGGTCGCCGTTGGAGAAGATCCCCCCGTTGATCGTCTTGGTGGCACCCGTCAGGTCGAGCTCGATTGCTCCTCCCGAGGGGCAACTGTCGGCACCGGCGAAGATGGCATAGCCGCCGAGGAACGGCTCCTGTTCACATGTCGCCACGCCCTGAGAGATCACGGTAAGACTCTCGGCCCCTACGCCCGGTCCGGCGAAAGTGGTCTCGTTCACCCTCTGGATGATCACCTCGTACTCGGTGGTGTCGATGGCATTCACGGTCACCACGACCTCGGGATCGTTGTCGTCGTATCCGTTCTGGGCGGCGACGGCCAGGGCCGATCCCACTGGGTCCGGAGCCGAAGAGTCAGCGAGGGTTGCATGCCTCCCAGGCAGCGGCCAAAGCGGCGTTGTCGGCTGCGTTCTGGGTCCCTCGACGCTGGTCGAATCCGAGGCCGCCGTCGATGGCGAGGGCGGCGAAACCCACTAGGACGAAGAGGGAGAGGGCAACCAAGATGGCGGCGGCACCTCTCTCGGAGCGAGCGTCTGTGTTGGTGTTCATGGTCCGGGGAATGCCAATGCGTCAGCGGGACAGGTGTCGAAGAATCGGTCTGCCTCGGAACTCGGGCTCAGCGTGATCTCCCCGCCGAGAAACGGCCCCACGATCGGGGTGATCATGTCGACGTCATGGGTGACATCGATCCGTATCCGTGATCCGTTGAGGAGGTCACGCGGGTCGGGCCCGCAGTACACAGCGACGGTGGTGGCGGCTGTGCCCAAATCGGGTGAAGAAACGGCTGACCGCACCCTGGCCTCCACGTCGGCGGCGGTGGCGTCGCGGGTGTAGGCGAAAAAGCTGGCACCGTCCTGCACCGCGTCACGTACAGAGATGTTGGCGACGATGGCCCTGCCGACGTCGACGATTCCCAGGAGGAGGACGAGGAGAAACATGGTGACAAAGGCCATCTCCACCGCGGCAGCACCCCGATCCGAAGAGCGATGCCTACTCACCGACGACTCCCTTGAAGACTGAGCGGTTTTGGCTCGATGTCAGGTCGATCCCGTCGAGGAACCGTGACAGGAGAGGAACGATGGCGTTGAAGGTGCCCTCCACCTCGACCTCGACGCCGAAGCCGTTGTCGATGTCAGTCGTCCCTGATGGAGACGGCGCCGGCAGAGCGGTTGCCCCGTCGCAATCGGCGACCGCGGTGCCGGTGAGGTCGGAGAAGGTGATGGCGACGTCGCTGGTGGCGAGGCTCATTCCAATGACCTTGGCAAGCGCGGCCTCGGTGATCGAGGCGCAATCGAGGTAATTGGGCAGCCCATCGCTGTCGTTGTCACCGACCGTGGTGGCGTAGCGAGCCCCTTCCCGGGCCGCGGTCCAGACTGTCGTGAAGCCGTGTCCCAGTCGGGCGAACTCGATGACCCCGAACAGGAGGAGGAATAGGAGTGGCGCGACCACGGCGAATTCGACCAGGCTCGCGCCTCGATCGTTCGCCCTACCCTTGTTCAACCCCACTGAGCACCCCCCCTCACGGGTTTCACCCGTGACCCTTCCAGCTAGTTATCGTCCGTTATCGACAAATAGTTACCGAAAAATTCCCCGTTGAGCGATGATTGCTCAGAATAGAGCCGGGGTTGTCGATACAAGTGGGACATACCATTCTGCTCTACGGGCAGCCCTCGAGCGGAATCGACCGGTCCACCAATCCAAAAACCAATGTCGTCGCCATCTCACAGAATCCCCAACCCTCGAGACCAGGATTTCGAGACGAGGCTCCGCGCCGCCAAAAGCGGAGCGGAATGGGCCTGGGCCGAGATCTATCGAGACCTGGCGGGGGCCGTAGCCGGGTATCTGGCCAATCGAGGGGCGGCTGAGCCGGATGACCTGACATCGGAGACCTTTCTTCAGATTGCCAGGAACATCTCGACCTTCCAGGGGAACGAGTCGGCCTTTCGCTCCTGGGTTTTCGTGATAGCCCACCGGCGCCTCATCGACTCACGGAGGGCACGCCAACGTCGCCCGGAAACCATCCCCCTGCCCGACCCCACGGGTGGTGGGCCGGGAGGAGACGTGGAGGTGGAGGCGCTGGATCGCTTGACCACCGTGGAACTGAGATCGGCGTTCGAGAAGCTCTCCGAAAGTCAATCTGATGTCCTCGGGCTCCGGATCATCGGCCAGCTAACGCTTGAAGAAACGGCTTCGGTTCTGGGGAAGCGGGTTGGTGCCGTCAAGGCCGCACAACGAAGGGGTTTGCTCGCCCTCACGCAACATCTCGATCTCGGCGAGGTAACCCGATGAGATTCCCCGACGATTACATGGGTGAGATGGCGACCAGGAAAGTCTTGGATTGGGAGATCGAGCTGCTGCTCGCCGGCACCCCTGTCGAGGGTGGGCGGCTGTCAGGTCTGGCCCCGGTCGTGGAAATGACTCGCACTCAGTGGACTGCGACGCCACCCGAGTCGGAAATCGCGCACTTCGCCATGAGTGCTGCATCAGCCGTGAGACTGACGCAGGCTCCTGCCAGAGCCGTCTCCGCTGTCCCACCAAGGCGGCTGGTCCCCAGACTCGGGCCCACCTGGCGCCTGGCAACGGTGGCGCTAGCCGTCCTTCTCATGTCGGGCACCGCCGGAATGGCCATGGCCGCCGACGGCGCGGTTCCCGGCGACGCCCTATATGGCGTCGATCGCGCTTTTGAGCGGGTCGGAATTGGCGCGGGCTCAGTAGACGAGCGCCTCGACGAAGCGGTCGTGATGGCGGCGCAAGGTCGATCAGGCGAAGCACTCGCTCATGGCATCGAAGCACTGAGCCAGCAGAACGGTGATTCGTCGGAGATGGCGGCCCTCGCCCTCATTGCTGCCGCTGAGAATCTCGTCGACTCACAGGACACCGCTCAGGCAGCCAGCGCCGCGAGCACTCGTGTCACTGCCCTGCTCACCTATATCGCCGCCAACATCGGCGTCGGTGTGGGAACGGACGGCAGCGAATTCGGTCAGGGGGTCGCCGAACTCGCCCGGGACATCGGCATGGGCGACGATCCATCCGGGGCCCCAAACCCGGCCGTCGCCCCCGCCCCCGGCCAGGGGCAGTCGAACAACCCTGGTGCCGGGAATGATGGGACCGACGACGGAACCGGGCCCGGGAACGGCAACTCCAATGGCAATGGGAACGGCCCGCCCGACGAATCACCGTCCGTGACCGCGCCCGGCCAGGACAACGGCCCGCCCGACGAATCACCGTCCGTGACCTCGCCTGGCCAGGACAACGGCCCACCGATCGAATCACCGTCCGTGACCACGCCCAACCGCGGGACCAACACGGAAGATTCGCCTTTGGCAACGGTCCCCGACAAGGGGAACAAGCCTTAGGCCAGGTGTTTCAGGACGGCTTCCCCGCGAGGTGACAGCCGATACCCGGTGATGAGGCTCTCGGTGAGACCCAACTCCTTGAGCTTGCGGACATCCAGTTTGAAGGGCATCTTCTCGCGGCCCACCGATGCGGCGAGATCTTCGGCCCGCACCCCGGGTTTCTCCCCGATGAGGCCCAATGTCTCCCGTGTCCACGGGCCGTACTGGCTGGAGGAGTCGAGACGTTGCAGACGGCGTTCGATCTCAAGCATGGCGGCCGTGTCCGGAAGTGTCTCCCGAAGGGCCACCCGGGGATCAGGTCCGACGTGGCGGAGCCGGATGCGATAGAGGGTTCCTCCGCGGCTGCCGGCAGAGGCGACGAGATCGGACACGCTCTCGAAGCCTCCCTCGATCGCGTCGTTCTGTGTCAGCGCCGTCGGATCGACGACGTCGACAGAGACGACCTCGACCACACCGATGGCGGTGCGGAGTTTCGAACCCGCTTTCACTCGGTCCACGTCCCATTTCCGGTAGACCGCGCCGATGCGGCCCGCCTCTATCCCAGACAGGACGTCGTGCCTGAGGAGCATGCGGCTGGAGGTTAGGTCGCGGCCGCTCGGACACAGGTCACGGCCGAGCCGGTCTTCCGGATCTAGAGAACTAAGCCCTCTCTGATTCCAACTCGACCGGTTGGGTGGCGACGGTGGAGATCGCGCCGCCTCGGATCACGGTGAATTCGACCGACCCACCGACGCGGTCGCCGGTCATCATCCGCTGCAGGTCCCTGGCGTCGCGCAACGGCTCACCTTCGCTGGCGACGAGGATGTCGCCGGGACGGATCCCGGCCCTTTGCGCGGGGCTTCCCTCCACTACCTCCACGACCTCGATGCCCCGATCGCGGCCCAAACGGTCGGCCAGCCGGGGTGGCAGAGGGCGGGTCCCGCCGGCCACGCCCAGATAGGCGCGGCGAACTCTCCCGCTCTTGATCAGCTCGGCGATGATCGCCTTGGTGGCGTCGTCGATTGGGACTGCCAGACCGAGTCCCTGGCCGATCATCGGCCCGACGACGGCAGTGTTGACTCCCACCACCCTCCCCACGGAGTCGGCCAGTGGGCCTCCCGAGTTACCGGGGTGGAGCGAGGCGTCGGTCTGGATTACGTTCTCAACCAGACGCGAATGGCCTTGGCTGTTGGCCGCGATCGAGCGACCAAGGGCACTGACCACCCCTGCCGTCACCGACCCCGAGAACCCGAGCGGATTGCCCAAGGCGACGACGAGCTGGCCCACCTCCAGCGACGACGCGTCGCCCAACTCCGCGGCCGGCGCCCCTGAGCCTTCCAGCTTGAGGACGGCCAGGTCAGAAAGAGGGTCCCGGCCCACCACATCGAACCCCGTCTCCCAGCCGTCGACAAACGAGGCTCCTCCGCGGGTACTCCCCTCGACCACATGGGCCGATGTCACCATGAATCCGTCCTCACTGATCACCACGCCAGAGCCAGAGCCTTCATGCCACTCGCCGCGGCGCCCCCGTCGCCGTGTGGTCAGAGCCACGACTGTGGGCAGGAGTGTCCGGGCCACGGAGGTGACAACGGCCGAATAGGCGTCGAGCGCCGCCTGACCCTCGGAGTTGCCGACTGGACGGTCCGCGTTCACGTGAAGCGCGCAGTCACGGTGAGCCTGTCGTTGACACGAACCAGCCCGAGGTCCAGCGACTCACCATCCGCGGCAAGGACGCGATGGAGGTCGTCGACATCGGATGTCGTCTGGTCGCCCGCGCTGATCAGCACGTCACCTTCCCGCACACCGGCGACATCGGCTGGCGAGCCCTCCTCGACCAGCCGAACGAGCAGACCGTCCGCATCGTCGAGGCCCATGGTGCGGCGAAGACGCCGGGTCACCTCGACCGGGGCGAGACCCACCCCGAGACGGCGCGGCTCGACGCTGTCGCCCGATCGGAGTGAGGTCACCATGTCCCTCATCCCTGTCGTCGCAGCCTGGGCGAGATAGAACCCCCGACCCAGACGGCGGGTGTTGATCCCAACCAGCATCCCGTCCAGATCGACCACAGGCCCACCCGAAGCGCCGGGAGGGGCGAGGGCCGTGTGCTCGAAGCCGCCCGCCATTCGCCGTCCGCGTGGGCCACGAAACGACCGGGCGGCGGAGGCGACGAAGCCTAGAGTCGCTCTCAGTCCCCGGCCACCGGGGTTGGCCAGCCCGATGATCGGCGCGCCGATCGCCGGGACCACATCCTCCGAAGGCCATGTGATGGCCGCGGCCCCACCCGTATCGACACCGAGCAATGCCAGATCCGCGTCGACATCGATCCCCAGTACCCGCGCCTGCTCGACGCGTCCGTCGAGAAAGGTCACGGTCGCTCGCTCCGGGCTCACGTTGTGGGCACTGGTGAGGACAAGACCATCGTCCAGAACCACCCCCGACCCCATTCCCCAGTGGCCACCGAGGCCAACGACCGACCTCCCTGCCGAACCCGACACCGCACCGACCGTCTCGCCGATCTCGGTCAGAATCATCGCTCACCTCCGTAACTAGTGACTTGCAATTTGCAAGACTACCATCCGTCTCGAACAGGGAATCGGGGTCGGTGGTCATAACATGGCCAGATGGAAGACAGCTCCGGACCACTGAATCGGGCTTTGGAGCGAATCGGCGACCGGTGGTCGCTTCTCATCATCGACTCGTTGCAGGGCGGCCCACTCAGATTCTCCGACCTGTCCGACCGGGTCACAGGTATCGCCCCCAACATCCTCTCCAGCCGTCTCAGCCGTCTCGAGGGCGAGGGGGTGATCGTCTCCAGTCCCTACTCGGACCGCCCCCCTCGTCATGTCTACGAGTTGACCGGGGCCGGCCGGGATCTGGCCGGCGCATTGCGTTTGCTCGCCCACTGGGGAGATCGCCAGTCAGACGAGGGGGAAGCGATCAGACACCAGCTGTGCGGCACGCCCCTCGAGGCGCATTGGTATTGCGCCAGCTGTGACCGGATCGTCGATCAGGGCGCGGAGACGGAGATCCGACTGGTCTGACCCCCGGACGGATGCTCCTCCTGCGGCGCTTCATGCCGGCCCGGCCTGCTCAACGAGGCAAGAAGCAATCCTCCCACCGCAATGAGCCCGATGGTGGAGATCATCAGAGTTGTCAGCCACGGCCAAAAGGACCCGGGTTCAACCGCGGGCGCAACGGCCACCGGAGCTTCCGGCGTCGCCGTCGCGGCGACCGGGGCGCCGAAATCGGCGGCTCCTGCCGTCAAGGGTGTCGGGTTGACGGTGCCCTCCAAAGCACGCACCGGTCGTTCGGTGTAGAGGGTGAGTCGGCTCCGCTGGGCGGCATAGCCGTAGGCGAAGATCAGGTCCGCCTCCGACGCCGAGGAGACGACGATCCTGACGCCGAGATGGCGTCCCTCGTCGAACCGATGGTCGAGGGCGGGAAAGTCGACGATGGTCTCGACCCACGTCCCACCGGGGCCGGTGTCGATGGTCGCGGCCTTCGATCCGATGTTCTCACAGACGGTGCCCGTCTGGTCGCAGTCGAGGAGATAGACGGTGAAAACCCCCTGCTTCTCTGTCTCAAACATGTCTGCGGCACTCCAGACCACCATCGACGGGAAACCACTCAGCCTCTCTCCGCTCGCATCGATCTGCCAGTGCTGGAACCGGGCCGCATCGTCCTCCGCCAGTCCCCGGCTCGAGCGTTGGAGGAGCAGTCCGGGTTCCACATCCCTGCCTCGGTCGTAGTTGGGCATCTCACCCCCGAGTGGGTTCAGCATCAACTGGGCACGAGGGACCCCGTCCGGTCCCAGGTAGTAGTTCTCCTGCTCAGCGAGGGCGACGCCTGGAGCGAGAAACACCAAGAGGAGGGCGACCAACACGCCCCATTTCACGCCGGGTCCGCGCATATCTCAACGAGCCCCTGCTTCGAGCGGAACCCGATCCGCGTGCGAACCGGCCGGGGCAGAGGCCAACGGCAGGCTCACCGAGAAGTGAGTCCAACTCGGATCTCTCTTGTAACCCAGCTCGGCGCCGATCTGCTCGCTGAGCCCGCGGATGACGGCGAAACCCGATCCTGAGCGCAATGGGCTCCGTGTCTGCTCGGCGAGGTCGACGAAACGGTCGAAGACCTGAGCCCCGGCACCCTCGGGAAGTCCCGGCCCGTCGTCGGAGACACTGATCCTCATCGAGCCGCCCTCTTCTACCGCCCAGATCGCAACTCTCTTGCCGCCATGACGGATGGCATTCCCGACCAGGAGATGCAGGACCTGTCGGAACATGCTCGGGTCGGTCTCGATCATCATCTCGGGAATGGCGACCTTGATATCAGCGCCAACGTCCTGATACTCGACCGCAACCACCAAGGCTTCTGCCTTCACATTGCACCGCTCGAGGTGTGGGGCGAGCTCGTGTGACACACCGGCCAGGAATTGCCCGGTGGCCCGGTTGGTGACCCGCTCCAGCGCCAAGTCGACCTGCCCTCCGGCCTCCCAGGCGCCGAGCCGGTCCCGAGCAGCACGCCAGAACACAAACATGACAAGGACGGGAACGGCAAAGCTGACCGCGATCTGCGCGGTGATTGCAGGCCCGAATCGGCCCGCCGAATAGACGACGAGCGCGGTCAGGCCCAGCAGCGAAACCACCAGGATCAGCGCCGTCCCACGGCCGGCCACGATCCGGCGACTCCCTCGTAACGTGGTCACGCATTGTTTATCGGCGGAATCGCCGTCGGCTTTATCGACTGGCCACTTCCGGGCCCTTCGATCCGACTACAGATGGGACCGGTCGTGGGCTCCAACTTCGACCGCGGGCCATGGCTGTCGACGCACGGGTCGTTCCCAAACGCATCCATGTCCGGTCGTTACGGACCAGAACTAGCATCCCCCCGTCGGTCGTCGAGGGGGCTCTCGTTTGGTTCGCATCCACGACCCCGGGGGATTGGGCCCGGAGACATGAGCGGTTGGTTTGCACGAGTCTCGACTCAGTTTCGGGAACGTCTGGGTTCGGTCGGGGTCGCCACGGCGTTGGCGGCACTGATCGTCTTAGGAGTGCTCGCCGTTCTGATCGTCACCGTCAGTTCGTCGCAAAAGGCTTTCGCCAGCGCGGCGACAGCCGTCTCGGTCGCGGAAGCAACCGAAGACGCAATCGTCGCCACTGCGGCACTGCAACACGAGCGAGGTCTGGCCGCGAGTCTTTCCGACGCCGACCTCTTCATGTACCACCAGGGCTATGACGCCGCCATCGGCGAGACCGATCGGGCGATGCAGTCATTGCGCGCCGCCTGGGCCGAGCACCGGGCGGAGATCCCCGACACGGCCACGCCGTCGATCGGGGACGTGCTCTCGGCCGATGTCTCGCTCGCCGACTTCCGGGAAGCCGCCCTGTCGACAAGCGGTGGCTCGACTTACCCCCTGTACAGCGAGGTGGTGGCCACCTCGGTGGCTGCCACCAGCGAGCTGATCAAGCAGTCAGAAGACACCACCACCCTGGAGGATCGCAGCCTGCTCGTTGCCCTTCTCAGCCTGTCCGAGCGTCTCAACACCCAGCGCTTCCTCATCCAGGACGCCCTGGTCACAGGCGACCCGGTCTCCGAGGAATTGCTGCTCCAACTCGAGGTGGAATCCGACAGCCTCAGTCAGAACTTCTTCGAGGCAAGATCGCTGGCCGAGGGCGATGACCTGGCGATCATCGAGGAGATCCGAACCGGTGAGGCTTCCCGATCCGTGTCGCGGATGGTGGAGGTGATCACCGAATCAGGAATGGCTCTCGAGTCGATCAATCCGGAGCGATGGTTCGACGCCAACACCATGCGCATCGGGCAGGTCGACAGTCTCATCCCGTTGGTGCATCAACGGGTGTCGGCCGTGGCCGGCGAAGGGCTCGACCGAGCCGAGCGAGCGCTGTGGACCCGCTCGATCCTGCTCAGCGCTCTCTTCCTCCTCACCATCCTGGTAGCCAGCAACGCCGTCTTCGCCGCGAGGGAGCGTCAGGAAGTCCTCGCCGAATACGGCCAGCTCAGCGATGGGCTGCGTCAATGGTTTGCCCCGACCAACTTCCCCGACTCCGACAGTGTGGACATCTCGGCCCGGTACATACCGGCGTCGGTCAGGACCCAGTCGGGCGGTGACTGGTACGACGTCTATGAGGTTGGGGACTCGCTGGCAGTGGTCATCGGCGACGTTGCAGGGCATGGTGCCGATGCCACGGCACAGATGGCTCAGTTGAGAAACGTCTTGCGCGGTCAGTCAACGGCCCGGACGCTGGATCCGGCGGCCCAGATCGACCTCCTCGACAAGACGATGTCCGACTCGGGGATCGTGGCCACCATGACCTATGGCCTTCTCGATGTCTCCACCGGAGAGTTCGTCTATTCCCGAGCAGGACACGTCCCGTTGCTGGTTCGTAGCTCTGCCGGGGCCGTCCGCATCGAGGAGGAGGCGGCCGGCCCGCCGGTCGGAGGTGAACTCGACCTCCAACGCGAGGTCGAGCGCACCCGCCTCTATCCGGGAGACGTGCTCATCCTGATCACCGACGGCTTGGTCGAAGGCGTGAATCGCAACATCGATGAAGCCCTCGATGAGATCGCCAAGACGCTGACCGAGGCCGATCCCTCACCGGTGGCGATGCTGGATGAGCTGTTCGGGATGAACGAGGGAGCGCCGATCGATGATGCCGCCGCGTTGCTCATCACCTGGAACCCACCGCAGAGCCCTAGTCGGTGACGTGAACCACCTCGTCGTCCTGGACGACACGCTCTTCTACAGCGCGGCGGCTGACCACGGTAGGCGAGGCGATCCCGGCGATCGCGGCGACCAGTCCGACGATTGAGTACACAACGCCGCTGGTCTGGGTGACCCCGAGCGCTCCCCCGAGCGCCTCCGGCTCGATGAAGATCACGATTCCGAGTGCGAGCAGCGCCACGCCCAGTGAGATCATCCCCGACCGGGCTTCGGCAGGTCGACCGGCGCCACCCAGGAAGACGACACCCAAGAGGAGCGTGATCACGGCCATCACAATGGTGAACCCCATCCCGATGACCGTCGTCGTCTCACCCGTGAGAGAGTCGGTGGGGAGCAGCCTGGCGATAGCGACTCCGCCTAGGACCGTCATGAACAATCCGACGATGCCTGCGAAATACTGCGCCGGGCTCCACGGGTGCCGGGCCACAGACGTCTGCTCGACGCGTCCGATCTCGCGATCAGTTCTCATGACTCCTCCTTGACTTCGAGGAGCACATTTACCCGCAGCGGATCAGGGCGAAACGATCAAGCAGAATCAGGGGCGAGGCGTGCCCGCAACGTGTCGAGAGCCCGTGCAATCAGCCGCGATACCTGCATCTGAGAGACACCGACGACCTCGGCGATATCGGACTGCGTCATATCCTCGAAAAACCGAAGGAAAAGGACTTCCTGCTCCTGAGGCTCGAGGTCGGAGATCAATGGCTCCAGGGAATTCCAGATGTCGGCGAGATCGAATTGCTCGTCGTCGCTACCCAACACCCGAAGCAAGCTGGTCTCGTCGTCCTCGGAGAACGGAGCGTCGACCGACTTGGCGTTGTAGGCGAGTGCTGCCTCCATGGCGTCCTCGATTTCCTCGATCGGTCGCCCGAGCTCTTCGGCCATCTCTGAGGGCACCGGAGTCCTCCCCAGCTTCTGGGACAGCTCGGCCACTGCCCGGTTGAGCTCCACGGTGGTGTCGCTGAGCGATCTGGGCACGCGGACCGACCAGGTGGTATCACGGAGATAGCGCTTCAGCGTCCCGATGATCGTCTTGCGCGGATAGGTGGTGAACTTGACTCCGAAGTCAGGATCAAAACGGTCGATGGCGTTGACCAGGGCAATCGAGGCGGCCTGCCCCACGTCATCGGCATGAGCGCCTCCCCGGCGATACCGGTTGGCGACCGAAGCCGCCCATCCCTCGTACCTGGAGAAGATCTCGTCCCGGGCGTCGCGGTCGGCGGGGACCAGTTCGAAGAGCTCTTCATCTGACAGATGAGACAGGGTCTGACGCCGCACCAGCTCGAGTTCGAACCAGATCTCGTTCCGCTCGTGACCCCAATCGTCGGAGAGGCGGTCGAGGAGCTTGGTCACGATCTCATCCGTCGGCGACTCGGCGCTCCCGCTGCTCGAAGCGGTGACACGGGCGCGGCGCCCAACCTCCTCGATTCGCACGGACAAGGTCACGTCCGGCTCGACCATGAGTGTGACGACCTCACTCACCAGAAGTGCTGCGTCGACCGACCTGCTGGCCGGGGCATCGGTGATGATCGCCCTCACCACCCTTCGGGCGATGAACGGGGCGCGGGGCCCTTCAGGAAGCTGGATATCCGCGACAAGGGTCGATGGCGAATCCCCGGACGCGGTCACCATCGTCGTCCCGCCCCACTGCCCACGCGACAAACCACTATTCGATCGAATCGCTGATCGAGAAGGCGTCGCTGACACCCGTCAGCTCGAGAAGACGGCCAACGGCCCCATCGGTGACGACCAGTCTCAGATCGCCCCCCGATTCCTGGATCCGGGAGCGTTGTTGAAGCAGAACCTTCAGCCCGGCCGAATCCATGAACTCCACGCCGCGCAGGTCGAGCACGACCGGCTGGCCGAAGAAGGGCTCGAGGGCGACCTCGACCCGTGGAGCCGAAGCGAGATCGATCTCACCGGTCGCGACGACGACATCATGATCACCGATTCGCGTCGTCTCGAGAACAAGCTGCGGGCCCAACCCCATCGCCGTATACCTTTCTCGAACCAGGGTCGAATTCAACTCTCGTCGAGGCTCGATCACGCGGAGCCGACCTCGAACCACGCCGTCACCTCTACACCATCTGAATCAACGCCCCAGACGTCGGCGATCCTATCCACGATCGCCAGACCCCGACTCGCCCCCGGTTCCCGGGAAGAGGGCGGCAACTCATCCAGGTCGAAGAGTACCCCGGCATGACCCACTGCGAGACGGGTCAGATTCCCGTCCGGGCCCACGGTGACCGTGAGTGAGTCCCCGGGACCGAGCCCCCCGTGCATCACGGCGTTGTTGACGAGCTCGGTTATGGCAAGCAAGACGTCGTCGAGCCGCGGATGCCCACCCATCCATTTGACCACCGCCCGCCGCACGACCGCGCCGGCGGTGGGTCGAGCCAAAACGGTCAACTGGCTCACTCGATATCTTCCCTCACGCGGCCATCTCAGGTCACCCCCGGAGGGCGTCGATCAACTCTGTCTTCGACATCCCAGATCGACCCTCCACCCCAACGTCTCTGGCCTTCTCGTACAGCTGCTCCATCGTCCAGTCTTCGTAAGCTCCCGGCCCTCCTTTGTCCTTCATCTCCCGGGGAGGCGTGTTGGCGATCCGGGCCGCCTTTTCCTTGCTCATCCCCTCCTCACGCAGAGCCTCATACCTCTCGTCGTCCTGGATCGAGGGCCCATGATCCTTGCCCATAGACACTCACCTGCCTCGTATCGTTGATGTTTCGCCGGTCCCATACCCCGGGAACGTGCTGGTTACACCGATTTGCGGCCCGAGGAGTCGACATGGAAAAGATGGAGAACGATGTAGACGATCAGTTCAGATCACTTATGGAGGGTCTCCGGACGACGCTGCCCGGTGTCCAGGTCCTCTTCGCCTTCTTGCTCGTCCTCCCCCTGCAGTCCTCGTTCGCCGAGATCACCGACATGGAGCGGATCGCTTACTACGTGTCTTTCTTCGGTTCGGCGATGGCGTCGGTCCTCCTCATCGCTCCCAGCGCCCATCAGCGCCTGCGTGCCCCCGTCTCGGGCGTCGAGCGTCGTTCCGAGCGGCACCTCCAAATCGCAGTCAGCCTGACCATCGCCGGCACCATCATCTTTGCCATCGCTTTGTCCGCTGCCGTCTTTCTCATATCGACCCTCACACTGACCGACAGCTTGGCCGTCGCCGCCACCGTGGCGGTCGCCGGGATCATGGTGTGGGCCTGGTTCTACATCCCACTGGTGACTTTCCGGCGCCACTGATTGCGCAACCTCGGCACCTGGGTCGGCCAGAAGTACAACGCCTTCGCGGTGGCCGACCTGCCCAACTGGGCGGCACGGTCGACGTCGAAGAGGTGACCACGGCTGCGATCGTCATGTCGGCCGTCGCAGTGGCGGTGACCTTGCTCGGTGGGTACCTCGGCGGACGGATCGGTGATTCCTACAACCGCAAGGTCGACGCCGCTCTGGTCGACGAAGTCAGACGGTGACTAGCAAACCCGTTAGCCCAGGAGGTGAGCCATGTACATCAGCATCGGAGGACTGATCCTGCTGATCCTCATTCTCATTTGATCTTCTGATCAAGCCCGAAAGTTCGTTCCAATAGAGGGAGCCGGCTCTGAGCCGGCTCCCTCTTTCAGGTCATCGAGGCGTCGAGAGTGATCGGCACGTTGCCTTTGAGCGCCTGTGAGACTGGGCAATTCTCCCTGGCATCCTCGGCCAGGCTCACGAACTCCTCCTCGCTCACCCCGTCGGCGGAACCCCGCACCGTGAGAGCCATGCCGGTGATGCCTTCGCCGGGGACGAAGGTGGCAGTCGCTTCGACGTCGAGGACGATCTTGGTGCCCCCGGCCTTGCCCAAGCGAGCGGAGAATGCCATCGAGAAGCAGGCGGCATGGGCGGCAGCGATCAGCTCTTCAGGACTGGTCAGCCCCTCATGCTCTTCACTTCGAGCCTTCCAGGTCACCTGCATCGGCCCGGCGGCGCCGCTGTCTAGGGTCGCGGTTCCGGATCCGCCGGTGAGATCGCCCTCCCAATGGGCGCGACCGGTGCTGTCGAGGGCCATGTGTTGTCCTTTCGGTCAGAACGTCGGAGCCTAAACGCTCCACCGGCCCCGATCGCCGGCGTGCCGATAGCATCGGTGACGATGCCCACCCAATCGGTTCGTAACGTCGCGCTCGTCGCTCATGTCGACCATGGCAAGACCACCCTGGTCGACTCCATGCTGTCCGCGGCCGGCGTGTTCGCCGCCCACCAGGAGAGGGTGGAGCGGGTGATGGACTCGACCGACCAGGAGCGAGAGCGCGGGATAACCATCCTGGCCAAGGCGGCCTCGATCCAGTGGCGCGACACCAAGATCAACCTGGTCGACACGCCAGGGCACGCCGACTTCGGTGGTGAGGTCGAGCGAGCCCTGGCCATGGTCGACGGGATCCTCCTGCTGGTCGACGCCGCCGACGGGCCGATGCCGCAGACCAGATATGTGCTGAGCAAGGCGCTGGAGAGGCATCTTCCGGCCGTGGTGGTGATCAACAAGGTCGACCGGCCTGACGCCCGACCGAAGGATGTGGCCGACGAGATCTATGAGCTCTTCTTCGATCTCGACGCAAAGGACCATCACATCGACTTCCCCATCGTCTCCACGATCGCCCGCACGGGCCGCGCTGTCGCCGGAATCGGAGTGCCTGCCGAGGAATCAGACCTGTCGGCCCTGCTCGATGCGATCGTGGACACCATCCCGGCCCCATCGGGCGACCCCGGCTCGCCCATCCAGGCGCTAGTCACCAATCTCGACGCATCCGACTACCTGGGCCGTCTCGCCATCGGGAGGGTTTTCGAAGGGACCCTGCGACACGGGAGCACCATCGCTCTGTGCCACGCCAACGAGGAAGAGCCGCCTATCAAGCGCAAGCTGACCCAATTGATGGGATTCTCCGGTCTGGGTCGGGCCGAGATCGAAGAGGTGAGAGCCGGCGATCTCTTCGTCGTCGCCGGATTCCCCGAAGTCGAGATCGGAGACACCTTCGCCGACCCGGCCAACCCCGAGCCGCTCCCCGCGGCTCATCGTCGACGAGCCTGTGCTCAAGATGACCTTCGGCGTGAACACCTCGCCGCTGTCCGGCCGGGATGGGAAGTTCCTCACCTCGAGGCAGATCCAGGACCGGCTCCAACGGGAGATCCTCGGAAACGTCTCCATTCGGCTCGGCGCCACCTCGTCCCCCGAGGTGGTCGAGGTAGCGGGGCGAGGCGAGCTACAGCTCGCTGTTCTCATCGAGTCGATGCGCCGGGAGGGCTTCGAACTTCAGGTGAGCCGGCCCGAAGTCGTGATCCGAGAGATCGAAGGTAAGCCTCACGAGCCGGTGGAGCGAGCAGTGGTCGACGTCCCCGACGAGTATGTCGGGGCGGTCACCCAGGCGGCCGCACCGAGGAAGGGGACGATCGTTGAGCTCTCCCCAGGCGACCCCGGTCGATCGATCATCACCATCGTCGCCCCGGCTCGGGGCCTCCTCGGGTTCCGCTCGCAGCTAATGACCACCACCCGCGGGACGGCCCTCGTCCATCAGCACCACGACGGTTGGATGCCCTGGGTAGGGGAGCTGCCCCACCGCATCGGTGGCGCCATGATCTCCGACCGTGCCGGGACCAGCACCGCGTTCGCACTCGACAATCTCCAGAAGCGAGGCGACCTCTTCATCGGCGCCGGCGAAGTCGTATACGAGGGGATGATCATCGGCGAGGCATCACGCCCGGACGAGATGGTCGTCAACGCGGCTCGGCCCAAGCAACTGACCAACATCAGGACGCATGCCTCTGACGAAGCGATCAATCTCAGGCCACCCCGGGAGCTGACCCTGGAGACTGCCATCGAGTGGATCTCAGACGATGAACTGGTCGAGGTGACACCGACCGCGATCCGTGTCCGCAAGCGATATCTCAGTGAGCCCGATCGTCGCCGATCCGGTAAGAAGAGCTGAGAACTTTCAGGCTGCGACGCCCAGGTGGACGCTCACACGCACGTCGGATCTCGAACCGGTGAGCATCTCTGCGCTCTGACCGCATACACACCGATAGCGGACCACGATGCCGGCTTCGCTGTTGATTATTCCTTGCAAGTCCGAGGCCCAGATCAGGGCCTCTTGGCCGAGGATGTCACACCGGGCGAGGAACACCGCGGACCTCCTTGCTCAAAGTGAGCCGATACGAGCCCAGCTTCATGGAGCGAGTCCTCGTGACGGCTTTCGCCCGTCGGTATGCGTGCGCTTCCTCGCGTCGATCGTCGAGGATTCGCTGCGCCACGAGATATGCAATGGCGGGATGCCCAATCATGATGGGAACCTCCTCTTGACGTAATAACCGTTCATCCGTACACTTGTTACCATATTGAACTGGATGTAATAAGTCAAATGAATTTCTCTCATTACTCAGATCAGACGGTAGAGCTGGCGGTGGACCTGGTGAACACCGACGAATTGACCGGTGATGAGCTCACCACCATCGCCGAGTTGGAGACGTTCCTGACCCGGTACGAGTCCCTCCTCCCTCCCGGCCAACAGCCCGCGACCGAGAAGGACTTGAAGAAGCTTCACAGGCTTCGTGACGACCTGCGGGCGATTTTCACTGCCCCGGACACCGCGACCGCGGTCTCCGAGCTCAACCGGATCCTCGAGAAGAACAGCGCCACGCCTCGAGTCTCGATGCACGACGGCGAGCCACATCTGCACTACGAGCCTGTGAACGCCCCGATGGCATCCCGGGTCGCAGCTATCGCCGCCATGGGGCTGGCCGGAGTGATCGTCGAGAACGGGATCAGCCGATTCGGGAGCTGTAGCGCCAGCAACTGCCGCGACGTCTTCGTCGACACCACGCGCAACCGGTCTCGGGTGCATTGCTGCAACAGCTGCTCCACGAGAGAAGCAGTGGCCGCCTACCGAAAGCGCCAGACCGCCGGCTAGCGGCGCCGCCTCACCCCAAAACCAGCGTTGCCTTAGATTGCAACCATGACGACCGGCTCCCCCACTGTCACCAGGCGCCCCGTCTGGTGGTGGGTCCACGACATCGCGGTGGGTTTCCTATCAGGATTTGGTGTTGGTGCCGTGGCCGGACTCTTCTTGAACCGACTCGTCGAGAACAACGTCGTGGTTCTGGCCTGTGCCGTCCTCGGGGCCGCCGCCGGGATCTACGTCCTCATCCAGGATCATCGCCGGGCTGAGAGGTTCGTCAGCGGAGTCGTCGTGGTCAGTTGGATCCTGCTGGTCCTCTCTGCCGGCTTCCTCGGCCTGTTCATATGGGCGATTCTCAATTTCGAGTAGGGATCAAACGTCCGCCGGGCCGGTGAGGGCGTAGTCCACCGCAGCCTCCAGGCTCATCGCCTTCCCCTCCCGGTACGCGATGGCCGCCTCGCCGGACAGCGCCTCCATCGTCTCGTAATCGAGTGCTTCGATTCGGTTCAGCTCGTTGAGCACGATCTCGGTCCCCGACGAGATCCGCAGCCCGTGAAACGCCCCGGCCAGCCGATGAGCACGGTCTCGATCTCCGAGGATGAGGGCCAGCCCGGCACACGCGGCGAGGAGCAACACCACGCCGCTCACGTCGTGGTGCCCGGAGAACAGCTCGAGCCCGCGCGAGATGTATCGCCAGGACTGGTCGTAGTCCCCGATCTGACGGCTCAAATGTCCGACCTCGAAGGTTCCCCAGCCCATCCCGAACTCGTTCCCAGCCTCCTCGTAGTACTCGATGCTCTTCTTCATGTGAACGATCGCGGCGAGGGCATCGCCGTCGACATATGCGGTGAAATTGCCTCGGCCCCACTCGACATCGCCGAGCCCGCCGACGTCACCCAGCTCCCGGTAGAGGACTTCAGCCTCATCGAGGGCGTCTCTCGATGCACTCGCGTCCTGAACGAACACCGTGGCGAGCGAAACGTTGTAGAGGGCATTTGCGAGCTCCCTCGGGTCACCGAGGATTCGATGCATACGAACGGTCTCCTGGTAGATCTCGAGCGCCCCGTCCAGGTCGGACTGCCACCAGAGGATGCCGCCCAAGGCCTCCAGCGCCTTGGCCCGATTCCTCGGATCTCCACCCTCGAGCGCCAGCACCTCATCCAGCCGCCGCCGTGCCTCGTGAAGATGACCCCTCGCCTGCCACAGTCTCCAGGCGGCGGAGGAGAGACGGAATGCGAGATCCGACTCACCCGACTCGACCGCCCAATCGAGAGCTGCTCGGAGATTGTCCTGATCCTGCTCGAGGACATCGAGCCACATCCGGCGATCCCGGCCCAGCAACTCTGGGGCCACGCTCTCGACGTATGCGGCGTAGGTCTCCAGATGCCGCCGGGCAAGTGCTGCCGCTTCACCCGACTCGGTCAGTCGCTCCAGAGCGAACTCCTGGATGACATGGAGCATCCGGAAGCGGAGCCGTCCCTCGTCGTCCACCCTCCGGATGAGGCTCTGCTCGACGAGCGTCGACAGTGAGTCGATTACGTCCTGTCCCAGCTCCTCGGGTGGCCCGCACACCGCCTCGACCTCTTCCAGCCTCGCCCCGGCGCTGAAAATGGCGAACCGCGCGAAGAGCTTCCGCTCTGGCTCGGCGAGCAGTTCATAACTCCAGGTGATCGCGCTCTCGATGGTTCGTTGCCGGGCAGGGAGGTCCACCGACCCCGAGCTCAACATGCGTGCGCTCAGACGGGACAAGATCTGGTCGACAGGCAGCAGGCGAAGCCTCGAGGCCACAAGCTCTATGGCTAGGGGCAGGCCATCGAGACGACCCACCAGCTTGGCAACGGCCGGCGCGTTCTCGGCCGACAACCTGAAGTCCGGGCGCACCGCCATTGCTCGATCCGTGAAGAGACGGATCGCCTCGGACTCCATGAGTGTTTCCAGATCCGCATCGGGATCGACCCCCGAGATGCCAAGGGGCGGTACCGGGAGCTCCTGCTCCCCGCTGATTCGAAGCGGTGCCCGCGAGGTGACCAACACCTTGGTGCGTGGTGAGGCTCGCAACATTTCGGCGACCAGCGGCGCCCCATCGAGCAGCTGTTCGAAGTTGTCGAGAATGAGCAGGATGCCCTTGTCGGCCAGTTGGCTGTTGAGGCGCATCGCCGGTGGCTCCTCCCGGGTCGAGACCTGAATGCCCAACGTCTCCAGGATGCGCGATGGGATGACCGCCACATCGTTGATCGGGGCGAGATCGACGAAGAACACCCCATCGGGATACCCATCTGCCACCTCGGCAGCCAGCTGCAGGGACAGCCGGGTCTTGCCCGTCCCGCCGGGACCGGTGAAGGTCAGGATCCGGGTCGTGCCCAGCAGTCGCACCGCCTCGGCCAACTCCCGGTCCCGCCCCACGAAGCTGGTGAGCAGTTTGGGGAGATTGTTCGGGATGGCATCCAGGGTGCGGAGAAGCGGAAACTCGGACTGCAGACCCGCCGCCACCACCTGGAGGATCGCCTCCGGCTCTGCCAGGTCCTTGAGCCGGTGCTTGCCGAGGTCGCGCAGCGAAACATCATCGGGAAGGCCCCGCTCCACCAGGACGGCGGTCGGCTCCGAAAGCACCACCTGACCGCCGTGTGCCGAGTCGGCGATGCGGGCAGCCCGATGCACATCGAGACCGACGTAGTCGGACGCGCCGAGGGCACCGATCCCGGTGTGCAGCCCCATCCGGGACCTGACGACGCCGTCGGGTGGCCACGAATGGTCCATCAGGGCATGCTGAGCCTGCACCGATGCCTGGAGCGCGTCCACCGCAGCGGCGAAGACGGCGAAGAAGGAATCGCCCTCGGTCTTGACGACGACACCATTGTTTTCCGTGATGGCGGTCTCGATCAGGGAGTTGTGCGCCTCGAGGACAGGGACCCAGTCATCACCGAGGGATTGCACCAGCCTCGTCGAGCCCTCGATATCGGTGAAGAGGAAGGTGACCGTCCCCGTCGGAAGCGATTGACGAGTGGATGGCGACACCACACGAGACGATAGTTCGGCAAAACCCGGCCCTACCCGATCGCGGGAATGACCTTGTCGCCGTATGCCTCGAGTGTGCCGTCCATGTCGTCGTGCATGAGGTAGATCCCGAAATGGCCGACACCGAGCGATCTGAGGAGATCCAACTTCTCGATGTGGGCTTCCACCGGTCCGGTCACACAGAATCGGTCGACGATGTCGTCGGGCACGAACTCCGTGGAGGGGTTGCCCGACTTGCCGTGATGGTCGTAGTCATAGGACTCCCGGGCCTTTATGTAGTCAGAGAGAACCTGCGGCACCTTGTCACGATCCTCGCCGTAGCGGTTCACCATGTCTACGACATGATTTCCGACCATGCCCCCGAACCACCGGAGCTGGTCTCTCTGATGAGCCAGATCATCGCCGACATACGCCGGCGCGACGACACAGATCTCGACCTCGTCAGGATCCCGTCCGGCGGATTCCGCGGCAGCTCGCACCGCTGCCACCGTCCACTCGAGGATTTGGGGGTCGGCGAGCTGGAGGATGTAGCCATCGGCGTGCTCCCCCGCCGTGGCCAGCGCTTTGGGGCCGTATCCGGCGACCCAGACGGGTAGATCCCAGCCTTCCGTGATCCACGGGATTCGCAATTGCTTCCCGTTGTATTCGATCTCCTCACCGGCGACGAGCCCTCTGATCACCTCCATGGAGTCGACCATTGTCTGAAGCGTCTTTGGCTGGCGGCCGATGTAGCGAAGAGCCGAGTCTCCCCGGCCCATACCGCAGATGGTGCGTGGCCCGTACATCGAGTTGAGAGTGGCGAAAAGGGAGGCGAGCACGGTCCAGTCACGGGTTCCGGGATTGGTGACCATCGGCCCGACAACGAGACGCCGGGTCTCAGCGAGGATTCGCGAGTAGATGACGAACGGCTCCTGCCACAGGATGTGGGAGTCGAATGTCCAGGCATGGCTGAAGCCGAGGCTCTCGGCCCGTTTCGCCAACTCGATCACCCTGGAAGCAGGCGGATCGGTCTGCAGCACCACCCCGAAGTTCAAAGCAGCCCTGTCATTGCCACGAAAACTAACGGACCCTTCGTTTCGATTTGGACCAATCCGCCAACCCGCTGGTTGCGAATGGTCACCGAAAGGAGGCTCGATGAGCTACGTAAAGACCTACGCCCGGATCCTGGGTTGGACATTTGTCGCCATCGGAGTGGTGGGTTTCATCCTCACCGGCTTCGGCGGTTTCTTCGGCATGGACGGTGAGACGCTGATCCTCTTCGGTGTCAACCCCGCCCACAATGTGGTCCATCTCATCCTCGGCGCCACCTATCTGATCGGGGCCAGGGCCACTGAGGCAGGTGCACGCGCCGTCGTCTTGGTCCTCTCCTCGGCCTATCTCCTGGTTGGCGTGCTTGGTCTGATCCTGATCGACAGCAGCGCCAACATCCTGGCCATCAATCAGGCCGACAACGTCCTCCATCTGGCAGTCGGCGCTCTCGGCATCGGAGTGGTGGCCGCCTCATCGAGACGGGGGGCACATCCAGCGGAGGCCTGATCCCTTCGCTGGCTCGAGCGGGGATGGGGTACGGGTGGGACCCCATCCCTCGCTCCACGGTGCAAACAGTTGAGACTTCGAGGCGGGGTATGTGAGACTGTGGTTGCCAATCACGAGCAGGCATAGTTGCAATATCCACTCTCGAACGAAACGACGATCTACCAGCGTCCCGGTGTCTTCCATTTGGAGAGCGGCGAGACACTCGAGGACGTCCAGGTGGGTTATCGGACCTGGGGTGACCCCCGCTCCGAGGCAATCCTGATCTGTCACGCCCTGACCGGGAGCGCCGACGCCGACGAATGGTGGGAAGGTCTGTTCGGCCCGAATCGGTCCTTCGACCCGGACCACGACTTCGTGATCGCGAGCAATGTCCTCGGCGGTTGTTACGGGACAACCGGCCCCATCTCGTTACGACCCCGCACGGACCGCTGGTACGGGCGTGACTTCCCCCGAATCACGATCCGGGACATGGTCGACCTCCAGGCCGGACTGCTCGACCATCTGGGAGTGGAGACGCTTGGGCTCGTGATCGGCGGCTCGATGGGTGGCATGCAGGCCCTGGAATGGGCGGCGATGTACCCGGACAAGGTCGAGGGCGGTGTGGCCATCGGCGTTGGCGCCCATCATTCTGCGTGGAGTGTCGCCTTCTCCGAGGCACAGAGGGCCGCCATCTGGGCAGACCCGAAATTCCTCGAAGGCACCTACGAGCCGGGGCAGGGGCCGGACAACGGTCTCGCCGTGGCCCGCATGATCGCCATGATCTCCTATCGGGGGAAGGCCAACTTCGAGTCCCGTTTCGGCCGGAAGACGCTGGAGGACGAGTTCGAGATCCAGTCCTATCTTCGCTATCAAGGCCAAAAGCTCGTGGGCCGGTTCGACGCCAACACCTACCTCCGCCTGGTCGACGCGATGGACAGCCACGACCTGGCACGCGGCCGCGGCGAGATGGACCAGGTCTTGGCCGGCTTGAAGACACCCTTCCTCACGGTCGGCATCTCGAGTGACATCCTCTACCCGGCCACCGAGGTCGAAGAGCTCGCCGCGGGGCTCCCCAACGCCCGCTATCAGATGTTGCACGCACCGCAGGGACACGATTCGTTCCTGATCGACATGGCCAATCTCGACGGGATCGTGAGCCGCTTCAAGCACGATCTGGCCCGTGGGATCACCCCGGCCGATGACTTCGCCACCGGAGCCGGGCGGGGATCCTCCTGGGCTTTCTAGTTGCCGATAGCGGGCTGCAGGGATGAGCGTTCTTCCATTCCACCTACTTCCCGAAACCTCAGAAGTCGACGCCTCGGGCCGACTCAGTGTGGGGGGCTGCGAGCTGAGCGCCCTGGCTGAAGAGCACGGGACGCCGCTATTCGTCTACGACGAGGCGCATCTACGCGCCCGCTGCCGCGAGGCAGTGGCCGCCTTCCCAGACGGGGTCGCGTATGCGACGAAGGCTTTCCTGTGCGGAGCGATGGCTCGGCTCGCCCTCGACGAAGGCCTTCTGCTCGATGTCGCCACCGGCGGCGAGATCCACGTCTCCCTGGCTGCCGGTGTCCCGGCCGATCGCCTCGTTTTCCACGGGAACAACAAGTCGCCCAATGAGTTGCGAAAGGCACTCGAGGCAGGGGTCGGCCGCATCGTCATCGATTCCCTGGTCGAGATGGACCGGATCGAGGCTCTCGTCACCGCCGGGGCACCTCGCCCGACCGTCCTGATCAGGATCAATCCCGGGATCGAGGCCCACACCCACGAGTATCTCCGCACCGGTGGCGCCGACTCCAAGTTCGGGATAACCACCGAGGGAGGGGAGGCCGAGCGCGCAGTGGCGCGGGCCCGTGTCTCATCGGCCATGGACCTGATCGGCATCCACGCTCACGTCGGTAGCCAGGTGTTCGACGTCGCCTCGTTCGAGAGAGCGATCGAGATCATCGCGGGTTTTGCTGCACCGCTCGATATCGAGGAGCTGTCGATAGGCGGGGGCCTGGGGGTCGCCTATGTCGAGGGTGAGACGGCGCCCACGATCACGGATTGGGGGAAAGCAGTGATCGATGCCGCTCACGCCTCGGGCGTGCAGGCGCGAATCATGGCCGAGCCCGGTAGGGCCATCGTCGCCCAGGCGGCGCTGACCCTTTACACCGTGGGCATCATCAAGGAGATCGCCGGAATCCGGACCTACGTCTCGGTGGACGGCGGGATGAGCGACAATCCGCGTCCGGTGCTCTATGGCAGCGGCTACGAGGTATTCGCCCCGACGGCCACCACCGCCGACCGCACCCGACCAATCCGGCTGGTGGGCAAGCACTGCGAATCGGGGGATGTGCTGGCACGGGACGCAACCATCCCCGAGACGGTGAAGGTCGGCGATCTGCTCGCCACCCCGGTAACCGGGGCTTATGGCCATTCGATGGGCTCGAACTACAACATGGCTCGCCGCCCGGCGGTGGTTTTCGTGGGAGACGGCGACGCCCGCCTCGTGGTCAGGCGGGAGACCGACGACGACCTTCTCGCCCGCGACCTGGTGGCCGGCCCCGACTAGTCGTCAAAGTCAGCGGGCCTGGGTGAAGGTGGGCTCGAACCAAGCCACTCTCGAGGTGCAGGGATCGTCGACCAGGGTGAGCGTTAACACGCCGTCCTCGATGATGGCCCCGTAGACGCCAGTCTGCCCGGGACATTCACCGGCGACACCAGACACGAATATGAAGTTGCCTTCCTCCCTCGCCACGAAGCCTCCCGTGAGCGGGCGGTCCGGATCGGCATCGGGGCCGAGCACGACGAAGTCCCCGGCGTCGTTGACCCGAAGAACCGATCTCTCGTTCTCCCAACTGCCGGACAGGTCCGAGATGACCGGTTCTGGCCCGGTCGTCGGTGGCGTGGAGACCGGGGAGAACGGAGAGGCGAACGCCTCCTCCCGGAACCCGCAGGGGTCCTCGACCAGCGTCAGGTGCAGGCTCTCGCCGACGAGCTCGCCGTCATAGATCCCGGTCTGACCAGGACAGGGATTGGGGTTGGCACTGGTGGCGAAAACGAGCTGCCCGCCCTGAAGGGCGACGAACCCGATCACGCCGGTGGGTGTCTCGGTGCCGTCACCATCGATCTCGAATAGCTCGTAGGAGCCACCCTCGTCGAACGTCATCGCGTTGGACTCGCTCTCCCAGCGACCGACCAGATCGGAGAGGGCCACCGGCCGCCCGGGCGGGGGCACAGTGGTCGTGGACGAGGTCGCTGACGACGGTCGTGGGGGTCGACGAAGACGTGGTGGTCTCCGCGGCCGGTGTCTCCCCGCAGGAGGCCAGTATGAGGGCGCCCACCACGAGCAAGGCCCAGGCCCGGAGCGGGCGCCGTCTCACCCGTGGGTCGGGAACCCGAGGTCCACCCCGCGGTGGATCGGGTCGGCCCAGCGGGAGATCACCACCTTCTGCCTGCTGTAGAAATGCACCCCTTCCGGGCCGTAGATGGCATGGGTGCCGAATATGGAGTGCTTCCACCCACCGAAGCTGTAGAAGGAAAGGGGCACCGGGATCGGCACGTTGATCCCGACCATGCCCACCTCGATCTCGGACTGGAACTTGCGGGCCGCGCCGCCATCGTTGGTGAAAACCGCGGTCCCGTTGCCGTATGGATTCTCGTTGATGAGCCTGATCGCCTCTTCGAAATGATCCATGCGCACGGTGGAGAGAACGGGACCGAAGATCTCGTCGGTGTAGATCGACATGTCGGTATTCACGTTGTCGAACAGGGTGGGACCGAGGAAAAAGCCATTCTCATGGCCTTCGACGATCAGGTCGCGGCCGTCGGCGACGAGCAGGGCGCCTGCCTTCTCACCGGCGTCGACATACCCACGTACCTTCTCCAGGTGTTGCCTCGTGACGAGCGGCCCCATCTCGACCCCGGTCTCGTGCCCAGGACCCACCTTCAACTTCTCGATCCGTGTCCTCACCCCTTCTATCAGCGAGTCGCCGGCGTCGCCCACCGCGACGACGGCCGAAATCGCCATACAGCGCTCTCCAGCCGAGCCGTATCCGGCCGACACCGCGGCGTCGGCTGCGAGGTCCATGTCGGCATCCGGGAGGACGATCATGTGATTCTTGGCGCCACCCAAGGCCTGGACTCGCTTGCCATGGCTGGTCCCGGTCTCGTAGATGTAACGGGCGATCGGGGTAGAACCGACGAAGGAGATGGCGGCCACCATGGGATGAGTGAGCAGAGCGTCCACCGCCTCCTTGTCGCCGTGGATCACGTTGAACACCCCTTCGGGAAGCCCGGCCTCAGCGAGCAACTCTGCCGCCAGGAGTGAACACGAGGGGTCCTTCTCAGAGGGCTTGAGCACGAATGTGTTGCCGCAGGCGATGGCAAGGGGGTACATCCACATCGGGACCATGGCGGGGAAATTGAATGGGGTGATCCCGGCGACCACACCGATTGGCTGGCGAATCGTGTAGGTGTCGACTCCGGTCGAGACCTGCTCCGAGAAATCCCCTTTGAGGAGGTGGGCGATGTTGCAGGCGAACTCGACCACTTCGAGGCCTCTTTGCACCTCGCCGAGAGCATCGTCGATGGTTTTCCCATGCTCCGCGGTGAGGAGTCGGGCGAAATCCATTTTCCGCGTGGCGACCAGCTCACGGAAGGCGAACATGATGTTCTGACGCTGGGTCAGTGAGGAGAACCGCCATGTTTCGAACGCGGACCGAGCCGACTCCACCGCACGATCCACGTCGGCAGTCGGTGCCCAGCACCACCTCTCCGGTCTGTTCCCCCGTGGCCGGGTTGTACACCGGACCGACCCGACTGCCGGCGCCCCCCGTGAGCTGTCCGTCAATCCAATGCTGGATCTGCCTCATGGGGCGAATCTACACGGGGAGGGACGGTACGACTGAGACCAGGAAAGCCGGCGCAATGGTTGGGTCCGCGCTTTCCCGGGTAAGTCTGCGACGTGGTCAAATTCAAGAGAGAAGCCACTGGCCCCGGCCAGGTAGTCGATCGCCGCGGGGCGGGAGGCGGGGGCTACCGGCCCGGCATGCGCACGATCGGTGTCGGGGGAGGCGCCGTTGGCATCATCATCCTCTTGCTCCTCACCCTCCTCGGGGGCGGAGGCGATCTGAGCGGTCTCACCGAAGTCCTGCAACCGGCGGGTGGGGTGCAGCCGGAAACGGGAAACACACTCGACCCGTCGGTCGATCCAGAGACCGATCAAGCTGCCTTCCTCGAGGAGGTCTTGCAGGACACTCAGGGGATGTGGGTGGGCGTCTTTCAGGAGTCCGAGCTCGAGTACCGACCCACCAATCTGGTTCTCTTCAACGGTTTCACTCAGTCGGAGTGTGGTGGCGCGCAGGCACAGTCCGGGCCTCACTACTGCCCGGTCGACCAGCTGGTCTACATGGACCTGGATTTTCTGGCCGAGCTGCAGCGCCGGTTTGGCGCCGCGGGTGACACCGCCCAGGCCTACATCCTCGCCCATGAGGTCGGCCACCACGTCCAGCACCAACTGGGCATCACCGAGCAGGTGCAGAACGCGGGCACCAATGAAGCGAGCATCGCTCTGGAGCTCCAGGCCGACTGCTTCGCCGGGGTCTGGCTCTCCACCCTGAAGTCAGGGGAATCGGCCGCCCTCCTCGAATCGGGCGATCTCGAGGAAGCCCTGAACGCGGCGGCGGCGGTGGGTGACGACGCCATCCAGCAGCAGTCCACCGGCCAGGTCAACCCCGAGACGTGGACCCACGGCAGCTCAGAGCAGCGTTATCAGTGGCTGAACCAGGGATTCACCTCCGGCTCTCCCAGTAGCTGCGACACATTCGCCGGCGCCACCTAGATGGCGAAACCCAGATTTGGGTCTGTTCCTTTAGGTCCTATATACCGATACCGTGGCATCGTGAGCGGCTGACCGGGTCGCCGACTCCGTCAACCCAAACCATGTCATTACTCGCCACCGCCGTCCCGCTGATCATCTACGCAGTCGGGTTCCAGACCATCGTCTACTTGCTTCTGCCAATCCGCTTCCGTCCCACCTGGGCCCCGCTCGCCACCAGCTCGGTGGGACTGGCCGTGGTTGTGGTCGCGGCGGTCTGGTTCGGCCCGACGACGATTGGCCTCGCCGGCCCCGACGGTGGGCTGCTCGCCTCCTGGGGATCGGCCACCCTGGTGGCGATGTGCACCGTCGGAGTGGTGATGATGAGCCGCCCCCAGCTGCGGGGCCATCTCGCCGATCCCCGGATGGGGGCGATGTCGAGTCGAACCGCAGCAGCCCACATCCTCGTCCGGATCCCGCTCATCACGGTCGTGATCGAAGAGGCTGTGTTTCGCGGGGTCCTCCACGCCGCCCTGATCGCCGCCTATCCCGAGCCCATGGCTCTGTGGGCAGGCGCCTTCTTGTTCGGGCTCTGGCACATCGGCCCCGGGCTCGATCAAGCTCATGCCGTCGATAGACGCAGCTTGGCCCGTGTCGTCCACGTCGCTATCACCGTCATCGCCACCGCCGCCGCCGGTGCATTCCTGGTCTGGCTACGCATCGAGACCGGGTCGATCTGGGTCCCGATTGCGGTTCACGCCGGGGTCAACATGACCCTCGCGACGTTCGCCCGGCTCGCCACCGCGTCGCCGGCCGCACGACCGGCCCTCGTCGCCGAATAGCCCTAGATCAAATACTGATTGGTGCCCCGCTTCAGGTACTGACCATCGCCTGGATTTCCCAGGTATTCACCGTTCTCGACGACGATCCGCCCCCGGGAGAGAACGCACTTGACCTTTCCGGTGACTTCCAGGCCCTCGTAGGCCGAGTAGTCGACCCGCATGTGCTGGTTGTCCACCGAGATGACTTGCTTCTCATTGGGGTCGAAGATCACGATGTCGGCGTCCCCGCCCGGGGCCACCGTCCCCTTCTTGGGGTACAGGCCGAACATCTTGGCCGGGGTGGTAGCAGTGATCTCCACGAACCGGTTGACGCTGATCCGGCCCTGATTCACGCCACCCTCGTAGAGCACTTCCATCCGGGGCTCGACGCCCGGCATGCCGTTGGGGATCTTGGAGAAGTCTTCCTCACCGAGTCGCTTCTGCCGACCCAATTCTGGGTGGTCGTTGAAACAGAACGGGCAGTGGTCGGTCGACACCACCTGGAGATCGTTGGTCCGCAGCCCCTGCCATAGGGCTTCCTGATGACCCGCGGCCCGGTCTCGCATCGGGGGTGAGCAGACGTACTTGGCTCCTTCGAAGCCGTTGCCCAGATTGTCGAGGTCGAAGAAGAGGTACTGAGGACAGGTCTCGGCGAACACGTTGAGGCCGCGGTCCCGAGCTTGTATCACCTCGTTCACCGCTTCCTTGGCCGACGTGTGGACGATGTAGAGCGGAGCCCCGGTGAGCTCGGCGAGGACGATGGCACGGTGAGCCGCCTCTCCCTCGAGCAGGGACTTGCGCACCAGGCCGTGGTAGAGCGGGTCGGTCTGGCCCCGCTTCAACGCCTGCTCGACGTAGACGTCGATGGCGATCCCATTCTCGGCGTGCATGCAGATGGTCGACCCGTTCTCTGCCGCCTTCTGCATGGCGAGGAGGATCTCTCCGTCGTCGGAGTAGAAAACCCCGGGGTAGGCCATGAACAGCTTGAACGAGGTCACACCCTCGTCCATCAGCACGTCCATCTCTTTGAGAGTCTGCTCGTTGATGTCGCCCGTGATCATGTGGAGGCCGTAGTCGATTGCCACCTTGCCGTCGGCCTTCTCCCGCCAGGACTCGTAACCCTCCATTGCCGAGCCGCCCTTGGTCTGGACGGCGAAGTCGATGATCGTCGTGGTCCCGCCCCACGCCGCGGCCCGGGTCCCGGTCTCGAAATTGTCCGAGGCAAAGGTGCCGCCGAAGGGGAGTTCCATGTGGGTGTGTACGTCGATCCCGCCCGGGAGAACGTATTTGCCTGAGGCATCGATCGTCCTTGCGGCGCCGGACTCCCAGTCGTGTGAGCCCGGTGCGGCCAGGGCGACAACCATCTCCCCGTCGACCAGCACATCGGCACCCATCGTCTCGGTCGCGGTGACGACGGTCCCACCCTTGATGACGGTCCTAGCCATGACCACCTCCTTCTTCAGGGGGCTACCAGGTCACCGTATGCGTCCGGTCGCCGGTCCCGGTAGAAGGCCCATTGCTGACGAACTTCCTCGATCATGTCGAGATCGAGGTCCCGGATCACCAGCTCCTCTTCGGTATCAGAGGCAGCTTCTCCAACGATCTGGCCCCGCGGATCGACGAAGTAGGACGACCCGTAGAAGTCATTGTCGCCAAAAGGCTCCTGGCCGACCCGGTTGATCGCACCGACGAAGTACTCGTTGGCGACGGCCGAGGCCGGCTGCTCGAGGTTCCATAGATACATCGAGAGCCCACGACTCGTGGCGGAGGGGTTGAACACGATCCTCGCCCCGTTCAGCCCCAGAGCTCGCCATCCCTCTGGAAAATGCCGGTCGTAACAGATGTAGACGCCGATGCGGCCCACTGCGGTGTCGAACACCGGATAACCGGTGTTGCCGGGACGGAAGTAGAACTTCTCGTAGAACCCCTTGACGTGGGGAATGTGGGTTTTTCGGTACTTGCCCAGATAGGTGCCGTCGGCGTCGATGACCGCCGCCGTGTTGTAGTAGAAGCCCTCCTGCTCCATCTCGAAGATGGGCACCACGAGGACCATCCCGGTCTCCTTGGCCAGGTCCTGCATCAGCTTGGTCGTGTCCCCGTCCGGTATCGGCTCGGCGTACTCGAAGTGATCGTTCTCCTGCACCTGGCAGAAGTAGGGGCCGTAGAACAGCTCCTGGAAACACATCACCTGGGCACCCTGTTTCGCCGCCTCACGGGCGTAGTCGGCGTTCTTCTTGATCATGGTGTCCTTGTCGCCGGTCCACTCGGTCTGGACGATGGCGGCCCTGACGATGTTGGGCATTCGGTTCTCTCCTTTTCCCCAAACCTAGCGCGGAGAGCGGCGCCACCCTGTGGGGCGGCGCCGCTTCGTAGAACGTAAGACGTTGAACGTAGAGCGCTCTCTAGCTCCCACCCTCCTGCAGTTCGATTTCGCGTCTCTCGTAGCCCGAGCCGGTGACGTCGGCATCACCGAGAGCATCGACGGCCGCCTGGGCGAGATCGGTGCGATAGACCTCGTCGGGGATCTCCACACCCTGGAGCTCGGTGATCTGCTCGGTGGCGATGGCCACGGTCTGATCCCACAAGTCCTCGTTCATCACCCCGATGCCGTTGGTGGCGGGGAAGATGAGACCCAGGATCTCGTTGAGCTGCCATTCCTGATGGCTCTGCCCCAGCGTCGATCCGTTGTTGAGGACGACCTCGACACATTCGTCGAAGTTTTCGAGGCAGTGGACCCAGCCCTGGAAGGAGGCCGTGAGGAACCTGGTCGCGATGTCCTCATTGCCCTCTTCGGCGATCCAGTCGGCATTGACCCATACCGCGTCCTGGAGCATCGCCGTCTCGATCTCGTTGTAATCGATCACACTCAGGTCATCGGGTGTGTAGAGCTCACCTGTGTCGGGGTTCGTCGCCTCGAGCACCTGGGCATACTCGTTGTAGATCATGGCCTCGGCGGCATCGATCTCGTTGTTGAGCAGGGAGTTCATGGTGAAATCCTGTGCAACCAGCTCGACATCGGGGACCTCGTACTTGGCGATCGCGGCGAGAAGCTCGAATTCGTTGCCGAAGCCCCAGTTGCCCACCTTCTTCCCCGCCCAGTCGGCCGGCTCCTCGATCCCGGAATCGGCCCAGGCAACCTGGAGTGTTCCCGAACGCTCGAACACCTGGGCGATGTTGATGATGTCGGCGCCACCCTCACGGGAAACCAGGGCCTTGGGCACCCAGGCGAGACCGAACTCCGCACCACCGGTGGCAAGCACCTGTTGTGGCACGATCTCAACCGCACCCTCGATGATCTCGACGTCGAGGCACTGCGCCTCGTAGAAACCGTTGTCGAGGGCGACGTAGTAGCCGGCGAACTGCGACTGGGCGAACCACTGCAGCTGCAGCCTGACCGGGTCGGGTTCGGTGCAATCCTCCGCGGGTGCGGCTGTCCCGCCTCCCTCGCCACCGGTCTCGCCGCCGTCACCACACGCGGCCAGGACGATCGCCAGCGCGGACAGCCACAGGACGTGGCGGCGCCATCTGCTCACATTCATCGAATTTCCTCCATTCCTGATGCCGGCTCACGTTATCCGGCATAGCCCGTGCCCGCGCTCGGCAATCGGTTGCGGGCTACTCGCTGGTCCGGAACGAGACGTGCCAGGGCATCAACCACCGCTCGGCAGCCAGGATCAGCAGATAGAAGACCACCCCCAGGATCGATGCCACGAGGATGGCCGCCCAGGCATCCGGGAACTGGAACAACTGCGCCCGGTTGACGATGTATTGGCCGAGCACGTCCTGGGGGCCGCCGAAGTATTCCGCGATGATGGCCGCGATCAGCGAGAGGGCACTGGCCACCTTGAGCGAGGCAAAGAAGTAGGGCAGGGCTCTGGGGATTCGGACCCTCCGTGTCACCTCTGACGGGCGTGCTGCCAGCGATCGCATCAACTCCATTTCGGCCGGGTCGGCCTCGAGCAGGCCTCGAGTGGTGTTGATCATGACCGGGAAATAGACCACCACCGCCACGACGGCCATCTTGGAAAACGGATTGGTCAACCCGAACCAATTGTTGAAGATCGGAGCCAGCGCCGCGATCGGGGTGGCATTGAGCGCGATGGCGAGAGGAAGGACACCTTGTCGGAACCCGACCCAATGGGCGGCGGCCAGGGAGGTGGCGACGGCGAGGCTGGTGCCGATGACGAACCCGCCTGCGGCCTCGAACAGGGTCCTCATCCCGGCACCCCAGATCAGGAAGAAAGTCTCTGCGAAGCTGTCCAGGATCTCGCTCGGCTTGGAGAGGACAAATGACTCCACACCGAAGAGCCTCGTCAGTCCTTCCCACACCAGGAGCACGGCGACGAAAGCGATGACGGCAGGCAGATAACGCCGCACCAAACTCGCCGGAGACAATCGCCCGCCGCCGGCCGGGATGTCTCCTTCGAACGAGGCGAAGACATCTGTGGTCGATGTCTCCTGGATCAGGTCGTCTCGCTCGGTCACTTTCCCCCACTCCCCGACTCGCCCCGACGCAGAGCTTCCCTGACCTCGATCACGAGCTCGAAGTACTTCGGGTCCTCGCGAGTGTCCAGGTCACGGCCGGGGGGAAGATCGACCGCGATCTCCTCGCTGATCCGCCCTGGTCGCGGTGACATCACCACCACCCTCGTCGAGAGGAACACCGCCTCGGGGATGGAGTGGGTGACGAAGACGACACTCGTACCTGTCTCCCCCCACACCCGGAGCACCTCCTGCTGCATGGCTTCCCGGGTCATCTCGTCGAGAGCGCCGAACGGCTCGTCCATCAGGAGCAGGGCGGGTCGGAAGGCCAGCGCCCTGGCGATGGCCACTCTTTGCTGCATTCCACCGGAGAGTTGCCAGGGGTAGTGGTCGGCGAAGCCTCCGAGCTGGACCAAATCGAGCATCTCTCGCGCCCGGGTTGGTCGTTCGGCATCGGGAAAGTCCATGATCTCGAGAGGCAGTTCGACGTTCTTTTGGACGTTGCGCCAGTCGAGCAAGGTCGCCGACTGGAACACGATGCCGTAGTCACGGTCGAGACGGGCCTGTCCTGGCTCTTTCCCGTTGACGACGAGAGTCCCAGTGGTCGGGCTGACCAGGTCACCAATGAGTCGGAGAAGAGTGGACTTGCCACATCCTGACGGCCCGATGAGGGAGACGAAGTCTCCGTTGGCGATCTCCAGATCGATGTCTCGCAGCGCCTCGGTTTGAGCGTCACCGACGCCGAACACCTTGCCCAGACCCCGGGCCTCCACAACCGGCGCGCTCACGTGGTCAGCCTTCGATTAGCGCCGATCCAGCGATGCTCCAGCGCGGTGATGAGGCCGACGAATGCGATACCGGCCAGCCCGGCGATCATCACCGCGGCAAACAACTTCTCCGGCGCCGCAGTGAACTGCTGGGAGAATTGGAGAAGGTCGCGCCCCAAACCTCCACGCAGACCCGCCGGCAGCTCACCGACGATCGCCCCGATGACGCTGGCCGCCGCCGAGACCTTGAGCGCCGTGAAGATGTAGGGCATCGCCGCCGGGACCTGGAGCTTCCACAACACGTCGCCAGGGCTACTCGCATAAGACCTCATCAACTCCATCGACGTCGGGGCCGGCGAGCGCAATCCGCGCAGGGTGTTGATGGCCACCGGGAAGAAGGTGAGATAGGCGGCGATCAGCGAGACGCTCAACCACTGGGGGAGATTGATCCGGCCACCCCAAACCACCACCATCGGGGCAATGGCGATGATCGGAACGGTCTGGGAGGCGACGACGTAGGGCATGAAGGCTCGCTCCGACACCGTCGACCTCACGAACAGGACGCCGAGCCCGAAACCTATGGTCCCGCCGATGAGAAATCCGACAAACGCCTCACGCAGGGTCATCAGGGCCGCCCTCAGCTCGACGAGGATGAACGGAGGGCCGTTTCGCTGGGCCGGTCGGAACAGTGCCAGGAAGATGTCCCAGGTGTGGGGCATGGTGCGATCGTCGGGTCGGACCGGGTTCTCCCATCCCAGCGCAGTCCAGATCAGCTTGTAGCTCTCCCAAACGAGGATGAATACGACGATGACGGCCACGATCGAGATACCGGCCCGGGCAACCTTTCGATTCGCTCCTCCCATGGCGGCGAGACTCTAACGAGGGGCGGCCGTCCTGCCTCCTGTCAATGGCCGACCGAGCGGGGCTCGTCATTGGGGTCGGGAAGCCCGGTCGGCGGGACGTCGACTACCCGGGTCCGGTCGAGGCGGTTGGCCGTAGGAACGAAGAAAAGGGCAAACACGGCCAGGGCGAGACCGGAGAAGATCAGAGTTCGCTGGACGCCAAACATCCCGGCGAGAACCGGTGCGATGGCCAGAGGTAGCAAATGGCCAACCTCGGAATGGACCTGGGTGACACCGGTGATCCGCCCCATCAAGTCCTCGGGAGTGTTCAGCTGGATGAGGGTGCGGAGAAGGGGAGCCATGATCCCGATGATCAAGCCCCAGAACACGCCGGCCACGACGACTACCCGCAACTGATCGGTGCCGATGTAGGCCAGCACTCCGACCGAGTTGAGGGCGACGATCAGCACCAGAGACCGGGCGGTGCGGTATTTGGGCGGGAGGCGGGAGGCGATCCAGGTACCGGCGACCAGGCCGAGACCGAAAATCGAGTTGACCCAGCCCAGGGTCTCGGGCTCGACCTGGAGGATGTCCCGGTAGAACAATGGCTCCAAGGTGCTGAAGGTCCCGAACAGGACCCACACCGACGAACCGAGCCAGATGTAGAAACGGAGCCGATGCTGGCCGTACGCGTAGGAGAAGCCCTCCCGCAGCTCGCGGAGGCCCTCCTTCTCCCTCTCCTCCCTCGCCATCTTTCGCACCGAGACGGGTATCACGATCAATGCGGCAATCGCCGAAGTGGCGGCATCGAGGACGAAGATGCCATCGAGTCCCACGCTGCCGGCGATGATCGCACCGAGGGCGGGCCCCACCACGAATGCCGCCCAGGCTGCCCCTTCGATAAGCCCGTTGATGCGGGCTAGACGATCGGGATCGTCGGTGAGGAACGGCCCGAAAGAAGAGATCGCCGTGAACACCGGGGTTCCGACAAGACCGAGCAAGAACGTCGCAACCACCAAGGCGGGAAGGGTGTCGGCGAACACCATCCCCAACGCCACCGGGATGAACACGATCTCGGCTGCAATGAGGACGCGGCGGGGGTCGAAACGATCGACCAGGACTCCGGCCACGGCCGAGCCGATGAGGGAGGCGACACCGAGCGCGCCCATGACGGCAGCCACGCCTGCGGCTGAGGCGTCCATCTCGAACGCCGCCTTGCCCCAGATGCCGACGAAGAAGGCTGCCTCACCCCCACTGCGGGAGATGAACCGGGCCAGGACAACCCGTCTGACATCACGATCCGCCCACATGACGCCTGGACGGTACCCGGGGCATAGCCCGCCACTCCCTAGATTTCCACCGAGATGGACGCCTTCATGACCGGCGTGGCGGCGGGCTACGGCATCGCTATCCCGGTCGGGGCGATCGCCATCCTGATCATGGACGTCGGGATCAGACGTGGGTTTCCCCCCGCGTTCTCGGCTGGAGCCGGGGCAGCCACCGCAGACCTCCTCTATGCGGCGCTCGCCGTGCTCGGTGGGGCGACCCTGGCCGCCACGGTGGAATCGATCGGCGACCCGTTGCGAATCGCCAGCGGCGTGGTCCTTCTGGTCATCGCGGTGCTGGGCCTCTTCCGGAGCCAACAGCCGGCGGAGACGAATGTGACGGAGCCCCGTGGCGGTGATCTCGTCCGGACCTATGGCCGCTTCGTCGGCCTGACCATCATCAACCCCACCACCGTTGTCTATTTCGCCGCGGTCGTGATCGGCCTCGGCGTGGCGAGAGGGATGACGGCGGGTGACGGCGCCCTGTTCGTGACCGGCGCCTTCCTGGCCAGCCTCTCGTGGCAGACATTGATCGCAACGGTGGGCGCATTCGCCGGCCACCGGCTCTCGATTCGATCACGAAGAGTGGTGACCATCCTGGGCAATCTGGTCATCCTGGCCTTTGGCATCGTGATCCTGCTGGGTTGAGACGGCCCTAGCTTTGGTCCCGATGCGTACGGTCTCGAACGATGAACGGAGGGCGCGTCTTGCGTCGAGGCATCGACTCGCCCGGCCCGCCGACGATGTGGTCGATGCCGCCGAGGCGATGACCGGATTTCACTCTTCGGATCCCGCCACGGTCTACCTGTCCGCACGAGCCAGAGTGCCGGGGTTCAAGCAGGGGGACCTCGAGCACGCTCTCTATGAGGAGAAGTCGCTGGCGCGAGTCCATGCCATGCGACGCACCATGTTCGTGGTGCCGGTCGAGATGGTGTCGATGCTGCACTATTCGTCGACGGTGGCGCTGATCGGGCCGGAGCGAAGACGATTGGCCGGATGGCTGGAGAGCTACGGAATCGCCGAAGACGGCGCGAAGTGGATCGACGACGTCTCCGAGAAGACCTTGGCGGCGCTCAGGAAGCGGGGCGAGGCGGTCGCCGCCGAGCTCTCCAAGGACGTTCCCGAACTGACCGAGAAGATCACCTTCTACAAGGCGGATGGCTCGGTCCAGACGACCGTTGGCATGACAACCCGGATCTTGTTCCTCCTCGCCACGGAGGGGAAGGTGACGCGGGGACGGCCCAAAGGGACCTGGGTCAGCAGCATGTACCGGTGGGCCCTGATGGAGGAATGGCTCGGGGGGCCAATTCCCGAGGTCAGCCGCCCTCAGGCACAGGCTGCAGTCCTGGAGCGATGGCTGAGGACATTCGGCCCCGGCACGGAGGTCGACATGAAATGGTGGACGGGTTGGCCGGTCACCCAAGTGCGTGCGGCGTTGGCGACCATAGGCCCGGTAGAGGTCGAATTGGATTCGGGTGTTGGATACCTACTCCCCGATGACCTCGACCCGCTGCCACCCGCAGAGCCTTGGGTGGCACTCCTCCCCGCCCTCGATCCCACGACGATGGGTTGGAAGGAGCGGGAGTGGTATCTGGGGCCTCACGCACCAAGATTGTTCGACAGCAATGGGAATGCCGGCCAGACGATATGGGCCGATGGGAAGATCGTCGGTGCCTGGGGGCAACGAGTGTCCGGTGAAGTGGTGTGGGAGCTCCTCGAGGACGTGGGTAGTGAGAGCCTCGCCGAGGTCGAGCTTCAGGCCGAAGAGCTGGAGTCATGGCTCGACGACAAGAGACTCATTGCCCGCTTCGCCTCTCCCCTGGACAGGGAGCTCTCGGCTCGCTGACGTCGCGACCGGTCCTGCCTAGGGTGATGGAAGGTTGAGCTCCCTGCGCACCCGCATCCATGACGATCTGGCTCAGGCGATGAGGGATCGTGAGATGGCGCGGGTCAAGGTCCTTCGCACCACGATGTCGGCCATCCAGAACGCAGAGGCGGTCGAAGGTGTCGCCTCGGTGGAGGGCGTTGTCGGTTACGGAGACGTGCAGCGCCGTTCATTGACCGATGATGACGTCATCGAGATCATCGTCCGTGAGATCGAGGAATTCGAGGGATCCGTAGCGGAGTATCGGCAGATCGGCCAGACAGAGAGGGCCGAGGGGTTGCAGATGGAACTAGAGGTGCTCCGGGGCTACCTCAATTCCGACTGACCGGAGGCGGCACCGGCAACGGCTGTTTGAACCGGCGTTCCGGAATCGGCCTTCCCATCCGCACCAGCGCCAGGTTCCATGAAGGCGACGCACCCAGTGCCCAGCGCAGGCCGGCCACGACGCCCTTCCCCACCCTCACCGCCCCAGGTGTCTTGGTCGTCCCGAGTATCTCTCGCAACCGGCCGGGCAGGGTGGCCACCGCTGCCTCCATCAGCAGTTTGTATCCGATCTTGAGACCAGGTTCCAGAGGCGGGTCGATGAGGAAGTCCACCGCATCCGCCATCGCTGGCGAGGGAGCTATCCCGGGATGACCCTCGATCCACCGGGACAGCTCGGCGGCCGTGGTGGGCATCGGATCGGCACCGAGGAGGGCGCCGACCCGGGTCTGCTCCAGGACGAACCGATCGCACTCGTCAGGGGTGAGATGATCCCTCCCGAAGGTCTGGTTGGCGACGAGGAAGGAATCGGTGAGTGCGTTGTGCACCCACGCCGAGAACCCGGGATCATCGGCGTCATATGCGATGTCACGACTGGAGGTTCCCGACACCACCCGATGGATTCGACGCACCTGGGCCACTGCCTGCTCGACTTCGGGCATGGCTCCGTACGTTGTGGCAGTGACATAGGCGGAGGTTCGTGACAGGCGCCCCAGCGGGTCTTCGCGGTAACGGGAGTGGTCGCCGACGCCGGCCACCACTTCGGGATGGGCCGCCTGGATGAGGAGGGCACGGATGCCCCCTACGAACGAGGCGGCGTCTCCGATGACACGCCAGGACACCGATTCGGGACCGAACAGCCCTGGGTCGCCACGATGGTCGAGACTGCCGGTCAGTGGGTAGGGGGCGTGACGGAAAGGAGCGGTCGCCGAGGACACGACGCGCAGACGCACACCCTCGAAGAAGCCACGGACAGGCCCGCCGAATGCGTTATCGCTGGACGTCTCCCCCATGTTTCGCAGCCAGATCGACAGTGGACGTCTGTTCCACGGTGACGAAGGCCTCGGGATTGGCCTCATGGATCAGATGGGTCACCGACCACACCTCTTTCCTGGGGACGACACAGAAGGTGACCCTCACCTCGCCGGACCGACCGTCACCGTTGAGCACCGTCGCACCGTAACCCTGTTCGCGGAGCAACGGGGCCACCGGGTCGGTGTGGACGGGGGCAACCACGCGGATCAGGGATTGGCCCAATGCCAGCCACTCCTCGACCATCGAGCCGGCATAGGTGCCGGCGGCGAAGCCGAGGGCGAACGCGATCATTCGCGCTGGGTCATCGAGACCCGCCAGAACCCTCGAGATGGCGATGACCCAGACCAAGGCCTCGAAGAAGCCGAGAAGCGCCGCCGGCCCCCGCCGCCCCCGGCTGATCAGGACGATGCGAACCGTGGCCATGCCCACGTCGAGCAGACGTAGCGTGAATATCAGGAACAGGTCGAGGGCGAGCTGCACGCCCGCCACGGTAGGACTCCGCTAGCGAGCCGCCTGGGAGATCTCCCCTGGCTCGACGACGATGACCTTGCCACTGTGCTCGTCCAGGACCACTCCCACTTGATCCGGGAGGATCTCGGCCTTGCGCTCTTCTTCGATCCGGTGCTCGGCGGCCGGGCTGAGCAAGACCTCGAGCTCGGCCATCGCATTGGACAGGGCCACCCCCATCCCCATGGAGCGGGTCTTTCGGTTTCGGGTCGCGGGCCCGGGGCATCGCGAGGACGATAACTTGGAACGACTGGTGCCGAGTCAGCAACCGTCCGCGGCAGCGGATTGACCAATGGGTTCGACGGGTAGTGAGAACTGGATCATGAGTGCCGTGGAGGAGACCGAGCATTCGGTGGTGATTGCCGGAGGAGGTCCGACCGGGCTGATGCTGGCGGCCGAGCTGGCGTTGGCGGGGATCGACGTCGTCATCGTCGAACGACGCGCCGCCCAGGATCTCGACGGCAAGCGAGCTGGGGGTCTTCATTCCCGCACCATCGAGGTGCTCGATCAACGTGGCATCGCAGAACGATTCCTCTCGGAGGGCCAAGTGCATCCGTTCGTGGGCTTCGCCGGGACCTTCTTGGACATCAGCGACTTTCCCACCCGCCACAACTACGTCCTTGCGCTCTGGCAGAGCCGCTTCGAGCCCATCCTTGCCGGCTGGGTGGAAGAGCTCGCGGTGCCAATCCACCGCCGCCGCGAGGTGGTGGGCTTCACCCAGGACGACACCGGCGTCGATGTCGAGCTGTCCGACGACACGTCGCTCCGAGCCCAGTATCTCATCGGGTGCGATGGGGGACGCAGCCTGATCCGCAAGGCGGCCGACATCGACTTCCCGGGCTGGGATCCGACGAGCAGCTACCTGATCGCCGAGGTCGAGATGGACGAGGTGCCGGAGATCGGCATGCGCCCCGAGGGTGGCGGCATCGGTCCCGTCAACCGGGAGGAGGGTGGAAACCCGTACGGGGTCGTATTGCTCGAGAAGGAGATCGAGCACACCGGCGAGCCCACCCTGCAGGACCTGCGCGAGACGCTCGTCGCCGCCTACGGGACCGACTACGGGGTGCACAATCCCACCTGGATCTCCCGATTCACCGACATGTGCCGCCAGGCGGCGTCCTATCGCGAGGGACGCGTGCTGCTCGCAGGCGATGCCGCACACGTGCATGGCCCGCAGGGCGGTCAGGGCCTGAACACGGGGGTGCAGGATGCCGTGAACCTGGGATGGAAGCTGGCCCAGGTGGTCAAGGGGACATCACCCGAGAGTCTCCTCGACACCTACCAGGCCGAACGGCACCCGGTCGGGGCCCGGGTGTTGCACAACACGATGGCCCAAGTCGCGCTTGCCCGAATTGACGAGCGCAGCAGGGCCCTCCGCGACACCGTGCTCGAACAGCTGAGCATGGACGAGCCCCGCAAGCGCATCGCCGGGATGATCTCCGGTCTCGACATCCACTACGAGCTCGGTGAGGGACACCCGCTGCTCGGGCGGCGCATGCCCGATCTCGACCTGCACACCGCCGACGGTCCTACCCGCGTCTTCACTTTGCTGCATGACGCCCGGCCCCTGCTCCTCGATCTCGATGAATCTGGCGGTTTCGACATCACTCCTTGGGCAGATCGAGTCCGGTTGGTCGACGCCAAGCACGAAGGCGTGTGGGAGCTTCCGGTGCTGGGCGAAGTTTCTGCTCCTGCGGGCGTGTTGATTCGGCCCGACGGCCATGTTGCCTGGGTAGGTGACCCCACCCACCCGGGGCTTCCTGAGGCACTAAGCACCTGGTTCGGGCCTCCCGATGCGGCGTAGCCCGAAGGCACGTCTAGCTGTCGGATAGGGCGGAACGCCGGTCGAGACCGGAGATGATCGAGTAGGCGATCACCAACCCGAGTAGCACGATCCAGACCCACGACGCTTCGATCACCTCGGTCTCGTGGGCCGAGGCGGTAACCGCTAGACCCATCAGGGCAATGCCGACGAAGACTGCGGTAAGCCGCCTCACGCCGACATGGCCCGGATCAAGTGGGCCACGGTGCGTCCTCTGACGTCTTCGGGGTCTCCCTCCTCCGCGAGCAGCGGCAGGGAGACGATGAAGTAGCTCTTCTGGGCAAAGCGCTGGTAGACGAGCTTGCCGCCCAACAAGTCCATCAGCCGGGAGGCCACGCCCAAACCCAAGCCGAGCGTCCCTGTCATGAGAGTCGCCGCGCCATTGTGGATGAAGGTGTCGAAGAGTCTCTCCAACTGTTCGTCGGGAACGCCGGCGCCGTCGTCCCAGATCTCGATGTCGACCATGCCATCGCCAGTCGAAACCTCGACGCCGACGTTGGGGCCGCCATGCCGGGCCGCATTGGAGATGAGATTGATCAAGACGTGACGGAGCCGGGCAGCGTCTGTGGACACCATCGCATCCTTTCCGGCCCTCTTGATCTTGAGACCGGCCCGCTCGAATGGAAGGATCGCCGAGTCGACCACGTCGGTGACCTGGGTTGGGCTCATCTCGATTTGCACACCGGTGCTCTCGAGCCGGGCCACGGCGAGGAGATCGTCGATCATACGGGTCATCTCGGCGGCCTCGTTGGCGATGATCTGGGACACCTCGATGGCAGTTGCCGGGTCTTCGGCGCCTCCGTCGGTCAATATCTCGGCGAATCCGTAGATCGAGGTGAGGGGGGTCCGTAGCTCGTGGGACAGCCCGGCGATGAACTCATCCTTCGCCCGCCCGATCTCCCTCTCCTTCTCGAGTTCCAGATCGAGTTTGAGACGGAGCTCCCGCATCTGGCGACGGGCCACGAAGCGGTAGATGAGCACCGCCGAAGCGGGGATGGCGAGCATGAGGAAGAACTGGATGTACTCGGTGGTGCGACGGGAGCCGGCCGTGTTGGCGTCGATCTGGGACTGGATTCCGGTCTGCTCGATCTGGAGAGACTCGACCAGGTCGATGTAGGCCTGTTCGGCGTCGGCGATCAAGAGGGTCTTGGCGCTGGCGAAGTCACCCGCCTCGAGGTCGGCGATGGCCTCGTCCACCCGGGCCAGGAAATGGGTCAGGGAGGCGGTCGACGCACTGCTCCCGGCCGCATCGAGTAGCTCGGCCAATCGGTCTCGAGCATCTCGGGCTTCGTTCATTGCCGTCGAGAGGTCGTCCTGAGTCACGAGCCCGCTGTCGGCAAGCTCGGAGAAGGTCGTCGCCTGCACCACTGCCGCCCGGGTCAGCGCACCGGTCCCGAGCGTGGCGTTGGTCCAGTGGAGGTCGGCGGCGTTCGTCGCCACGCGGGCCGCCCCGACCGAATTGGCGAAGGTGAGACCGACCACGAGGACGCCGAGGACCAGAGTCGCCCCGATGGCGATACCTACCGCACGTCGTCGCGCCATTGGGCTGGTCAGCCGCTCCGTCCCCATGCGAGGGTTATCGGAGATTTCGCGCCTTTTTCTTTAGAGGCCGCTCGACCGTTGACCGTGTCTTCGAAAAATTGCCAGTCGGCAGAAATCGTGAGCCGGAACTTAACGGTCTGTTGATTTGGCCACGGCGAGAGTGGCCTTCGTGACAACAAACCAACCCACTCCCTGCAACCTGGAAAGAACTCGAACATGAGACGGAGCGAAATGCTGCATCTCCTGTATGACAATGGCTGGATACTCGCCCGTGATGACAACGGGTATCTCTGGCGATGTCCATGCCGTGGAAATCACGACATCGGTTCGATCCGCTCGCCCGCCGATCAAAGACTGGCACTCCAGATGATCGATCTCTGCCGGCAGACCAAGGCTCAGCAAGTCAACTTCTAGAGCGGCGGGCTGAGCGCTTTCATCTGGTTCGCCGCCAGCCAGGTTGTGACTGGAACAGCCGCCACGAGCCCGATCGACCCGACCAGTGTACGGATGATCTCAACAGCCACTACTTCGGAGCTCGCCACCACATTGAGGGAAAGACCCGAAAGGCTGTAAAGAATCAGCAAAGGCATCGCTGCCCCTGCATAGGCCAGCAGCAGCGTGTTGACCGTGGACGCGATGTGGTCGCGTCCGATCCGAAGACCGGAGTCGAATAGGTCTCGCTGTACGAGTTCCGGATTTGCCCCTCCGACCTCCCACACGGCTGACGCCTGGGTGACAGTGACGTCATCGAGGGCACCGAGGGCACCGAGAACGATGCCGGCGAGGAGTAAGCCGGAGAGATCGATGTCGGGCAAAGCAAGGAGGTAGAAGGCCTCCTCACTGGCAAGGCCAGTGAACTGTGCCAGCTCGACGACCACGTAGGACAGGACCGTGGTCAGCGTCAGAGCGGCAAACGCACCAACAGCGGCCACATGGGTCAATGGCGTGTAGCCGTGGGCGAGATAGAGGGAGATCAACACGATGGCACCACCTCCCACCAGAGCCACCATCACCGCATCACGGCCGGCGATGATCGCCGGAACTATGAACCAGATCAGGATGGCGACGCTGATGAGGAGACCGACCAGAGCCGCCACGCCACGCATGCGCCCCAGTACGACCACGGCGATTGCGAATACGAGGGCCACGGCCGCCAACAGTGGTCCCCGATTCTTGTCGTAGTAGCTGAGCGACACGCTCCCGTCCTCCGCCACGACGACCGACAAGTAGACCGGGTCCCCGGACTCGAATTGCGGCTGCCCGGGCTCGTCGGGGAACTCCTGCGAGAACGTGTCGGTCCCATCCGTGAAGATCACGGCCTGACAGTCGAACTCGGCGGCGTAGCTACAAGGGGCGGTCTCGACCGATTCCACCGTGGCCGGTATCACCTCGTCGGCGAACCCAAAGGCGAATCGGTCGAACTCCGGGGTTTCACCGGGCCAGAGAACCACCAGCCCGACCACGACGGCCACTGCGATCAGAGCGACGATGAGCGCCATACCACGAGGGCGGGGAAGCTGTCTTCGGTCTGGCCCGAGCAGACGTTCGAGATCCGACGGCTCCTGCGTCACCCCTGGAATCGTAGGACCCAGGACTACCCAGGATTAATGAGACAAGGGTGCGACCACCCTGAGCCGCCACGCCCCGTCACTATCCTCGCCGACCGATGGGATCACCACCCACCCATGACAGGGCTCGACCTGTCCCCACCCAGCCGGAGACACCCTTGCACGGGATCGGGAGTTATCGCGCCACTGTCATCGACGTGAATGATCTCGCGCAGGGATACGCCTTTTGGTCGGCAGTCACCGGACTGGAAGTCATCGGCAGCGAGCCCGAAGGATGGCATCGCCGATTTGGGTATCTAGGACAGAAGAACCCCTGGAAGCACGAGCTCATCCTGCAGGTGGTGAAGAGCCGCAAAGGGGATCACCCCAATCGCGCCCATATCGACGTGACTCCCAACGACGGCATCGACGAGGCCATAACCCGGATAGTTGCCCTGGGAGGAGCGGTGAAAAAGGCGCCGAGCCTGTACCCGCGGCCGGGCTCTCATGGTGACGAACCACCGATCATCGACTGGGCGGTGATGCAGGATCCATTCGGGAACGAGTTCTGCCTTGTCGACGACCTGACGGATGCCCAGATAGAAGCCGTCGTCAGGGCCACGGATGCGGGCGCCTCGACCGACGAGGAATGGCGCGCCGCGGCCCACGACCCCGGGTAGGTCGAAGGTCAATCGCGCCGGTTCAGCCAGTTCTCCGCCGCCTCACCAACCACCGATTCGTATTTCAGCCCCATCAGGATGACGCCGGCCGCCCCGGCGTCCCTCGCCCGCTTCTCCGCCTCGGAGATCATCTCCCATCCGAGCTTGCGACCCACCTCGGGGCTGAGGTCGGCAAGTCGCTGTTTCATGCCGTCGGTAGAAGGGACCGACCCGATGGCCTCCATCTGCTCCACCCAGGACAAGCTGAAGGGAGGTATGACCATCACGAAGACGGGAGGGTCTTCCGGCTTCAGGTTGAGCAGACCGAGGTGCCGCTCCATCACCTCGGGGTCGAGGATCGGCCCGGTGACGAAGAACTGGGCCCCCAGCTCGATCCTGCGCCGGAATTGCCACTCGCGGAATCGGGAGGGCATGCCCACCTCGAAATCAGGCAAATTCTCCTGGAGCTCCCTGAGGTGCTCGACGATCTCGTAGTGGTGCGCCAGATGGTCGACGTGGGGCACCGTGTCGCCGATGACGACGAGAAACGAATCGACTCCGTTGCCGAGGGCACCTCTCACCTCGGATTCGATGGCCAGGATGTTCCGGTCCCTGGTCGACACCACCACCGTCGGGTGCACGTCGGGCGTGTCATGGGTGATGCGGGCCGAGAACGCATACGGCGAGACACGGATCCGCCCGAAGACATTGTCGGTCACCAGCACATGGCTCCAAGCCGGGCGACAGGCTCCGATGCTGGAGGTTGGGGAGCTCGGGAGGGTTGATCTCGGCAATCCGCAACCAGCCCTCAGCCTTTGTCAGCATCTCGGTCCTCCCTGGGCTTGCGGGCAACGAAATATTTCGCCTGAGGGTGATGGCAGATGATGGCCGAGGTCGTCTGTTCCGGCTGGTACTGATAGAAGGTCTCCTCGCCCACCGTGATCCCGATCCGGTCGGCGCCCGAGTAGATAGGCCACCTTCTCGTTGTCCTCGAGGTCGGGACACGCCGGGTATCCCCATGAGAAGCGTCCACCCCGATACTGCTGCCGGAACAGCCCGAGGAGGGACGGTCCGTCCTCATCGACGAACCCCCACTCCTCCCGGATCCGATGATGCCAGTGCTCGGCGAGGGCCTCGGCCATCTCCACACCGAGACCATGAAGGAGCAGGTAGTCGGTGTAACGGTCCTGCTCGAACAGATCCTTGGTGCGGTCGGAGACCTTGTCGCCCATCGTGACGATGTGAAAGGCGGCGTAGTCGACCTCTTCGCCGACCGGTCGGAAGAAGTCGGCGATGCACAGGTACGGGTCCTCCCGCTGGCGGGGAAAGCTGAACCTGGTCAGCTCCCTTTGAGCGCTGACGTCGTCCCAGATCACGAGGTCGTCGCCGTCGCCGTTCGCGGGGAAGTATCCGTAGACCACCTTGGGGTTGAGCAGGTCGTCATGACGGGCCAGAGCGATCTGCTCCCGAAGCAGCGGGGTGAGCCGTTCCTTGAAATCGAGGTCCCGTTCCCCCTTCTCCGGCCGGTATTGCCACTGGTTGCGGAAGAGGGCGGTCAGATTGAGATAGGGGACGATCTCGTCGATCGAGACCCCCCGGATCACCCGGGACCCGGTGAAGGGCGGCACGAAGATCTGGTTGTCCCGCTTGACGTCGGGCGACCGGGCCGGGATGACACCCCCGGCGGTCTCCCGCTCGTGATATTGCCTGGCCGCGATGGGCTCGGGAGCGGGCTCGCCGGCCACGATCTTCCCCATTGCCTCGAGCCCGGCGAATGCGTTCTTGCCGTAGTAGAGCGGGCCCTGGTATCGAGATCGGAGATCGGCCTCGACGTAGTTCCTGGTCAAGGCGGCCCCACCAAGGAGCACGGGGACCTTGCCCAGACCCCGTCGCTCCAACTCCTCGAGGTTGTCGCGCATGATCAGGGTGCTCTTCACCAACAGCCCGCTCATCCCGATCGCGTCAGCTGAGGTCTCCTCGAACTTGGCGATCATCTCCGAGATGCCGATCTTGATGCCGAGATTGTGCACCTCGTACCCGTTGTTGGTCAGGATGATGTCGACCAGGTTCTTGCCGATGTCGTGGACGTCGCCTGACACCGTGGCGAGCACGATCCGGCCCCGGGTCGAGCCTTCGGCCTTCTCCATCATCGGCTCGAGATAGGCGACGGCCTTCTTCATGGTCTCTGCCGACTTGAGGACGAAGGGGAGTTGCATCTCACCACTGGCGAAGAGGTCGCCGACCGTCCTCATCCCATCGAGGAGGTAGTTGTTGATGATGTCGAGGGGCTCGGAGCCCTCCCCCAAGGCGACGTCGAGGTCTGCGATGACGTTCTTCTGGTCACCGTCGATGATGCGCTTGGCGAGCCGCTCTCCCACCGCCATGCCCTCGTAATCGCTCTCCGACCGCTCCACCGTCTCCACCCCGGCGAACAGCTCGAGGAGCTTTTCCAATGGGTCGTAACCCTCGGCACGCCTGTCGTAGATGAGATCGAGGCAGACCTGGCGCTGCTCAGGGTCGATCCGGTTGAGCGGCTCGATCTTCCCGGCGTGGACAATTGCCGCGTCGAGACCGGCCTCGACCGCTTCGTGGAGGAACACAGAATTCAGGATGCGCCGTGCCGCCGGGTTCAGACCGAAGGAGACGTTGGACACGCCGAGCACGGTCCTGACCCCGGGCAGCTCGGTCTTGATCTGCCGGATGGCGTCGAGGGTGATCATCGCGTCCTTGCGCAGGTCGTCGCCACCCGTGGTGAGAGGGAAGGTGAGGGCATCGAATATCAAGTCCTCGGAACGCAAGCCATAGCGTTCGACGGCGAGGTCGTGGATGCGATGTGCGATCCGCAGCTTCCATTCCAGGGTGCGGGCCTGCCCCTCCTCGTCGATGAGCAAACAGATGACTCCGGCCCCGTGCTTGTGAGCCAGCCCGAAAACCCGGTCGAGACGCGAGCCCGGCTCTTCGCCGTCCTCGAGGTTGGCGCTGTTGAGCAAACTGCGGCCGCCGAGCCGTTCGAGACCGGCCTCCATGACCTCGGGCTCGGTTGAGTCGAGCACGACGGGGGCGGCAACATCGGTGGCGAAAGCAGCGGCCAGCTTGAGCATGTCGGCCACTCCGTCCCGCCCGACATAATCGACACAGAGGTCGACGAGATGAGCCCCCTCCTTCACCTGATCCTGGCCGATCGACACGCATCCATCGAGGTCGTCGGCGAGCAGGGACTCCTTGAAGGCGCGTGACCCGTTGGCGTTGGCCCGTTCCCCGATGATCAAGAACGACGTGTCCTGGTCAAATGGAACCTGGCTGTAGATCGACGCAGCCGAAGGGATCGTCTCTGGCTTGCGCGTCTATGAGCGAGAGGGGGCGGGTCCTCTCCACAACTGCGGCCAGATGCGCCGGGCTCGTGCCGCAGCAGCCCCCGATCACGCCGATCCCCATCTCGGTGACGAACTGTCCGAGGTGATGGGCCAGGTCGTCAGGTGACAGGTCATAGGCCATCTGCCCGTCCTCCACATGAGGAAGTCCCGCGTTGGGTATCGCCGCCACCGGCACCGTCGAGTGGCGGGCGAGGTGGCGCAGCGGCTCGTACATCTCCGCGGGCCCGGTGGCGCAGTTGAGGCCGATCACATCGGGTCGCAGCGCTTCGAGGGTGGTCAGGGCGGCGCCGATCTCGGTGCCGGGCAGCATCCGCCCGGTGAGCTCGATGGTGACCTGGACCTGGAGAGGGATCTCCACACCGGCGGCTTTCATCGCCCTGCGGGCCCCGTCGATGGCGGCTTTGGCCCCGAGCAAGTCGAACTGGGTCTCGATGATCAGGAGGTCGGCGCCTCCGTCGATGAGCCCGGAAGACTCCACTTCGTAGGCCGCGGCCAGGTCTTGATATGAGATCTGGCCGAGGGTGGCGAATTTTGTTCCGGGACCGATCGACCCGGCAACATACCGGGGCCGTCCATCCGCCTTGACGAACTCGTCCACGACCTCTCTTGCCAATGTCGCCCCTGACGCCGCGATCTCGTAGGACTGGTCCTCGAGCCCGTACTCCCCCAGCGGGACGGCGAAGGCTCCGAAGGTGTTGGTCTCCACCACGTCCACCCCGACTTCCAGGAAAGAGCGATGCAGGTCTCTGATCACGTCGGGACGACGCAGGTTCAACAACTCGTTGCATCCCTCGAGGGACGGGCCGCCGAAGTCGTCGGCGGTGAGCCCGACGGTCTGAAGGTTGGTGCCGGTAGCCCCGTCGAAGATGACGAGACCGGATTGCACGAAATGTATGTAGTCGCTCGGCCGAGCCTCGCTCACCGGTCTACTCCTCTGTTTCTTCTCGAAACGCTTGAAGAGCGCCGGGAGCCAATGGCTCCGGCAACTCATCGATCCAGGCATTGGCACCGTGCTTGCGCCGGTTGCCGCGGTTTCATCGGGCCTGATCCCTCAACCGCTCAAGATGAGCGCTTCGTCAATCACAAGGCTATTGCATTCCGCCGGATTTGTGCAAGATCCTGTGGCGGAGGGGCGCGGCATTGACTTGATCCACGATCCCGGATACCTTGCCTTATACATGAGTGCTTGGCTCACGACCGGTATGACGACCACGACCGAGAGGCCGTGCGACTCGTCCGTGTAAGCAAGCGCCACAACCACACGAAACACGAGATCCGCACCGGCAGGGAGCGGATCTTTTTGATTCCCCACTCCCGGGGCGGCCATCCGAGAAGCGAAGGTCAAATGAGAGAGCAGAGAGAATCGAGGCGGACGCCATGACTGTCCGGGTCGGCGTGCTCGGCGCCGGGACCGTCGGCGGCACCCTGGTCAGCAGGCTGCTCGCCGATAGGGACGCCATCCGGCTCAAGTCGGGGGTGGATCTCGAGGTTCGTCGTGTCGCGGTGAGGGACCTGGCCAAGGAGCGTCCCTTCGACATCAAGTCCGATCGGATCACCGACGACGCGTTATCGGTCGTCACCGACCCCTCGATCGACGTGATCGTCGAGGTCATCGGTGGCCTGGAGCCGGCGGGCACCCTGGTTCTGGCCGCCCTGCGGTCGGGCAAACCCGTGGTCACCGCCAACAAGGAACTGATCGCCACCAGAGGTCAGGAGATCATGGAGGCGGCAAAACGAGCAGGCGTCTCTGTCATGTATGAGGCAGCTGTGGGCGGCGGGATCCCCGTGATTCGCCCTCTGGCTGAGAGTCTCGCCGGCGAGGACATCGATGTGGTGAGCGGAATCGTGAATGGGACCACCAACTACATCCTGACCGCGATGGCCAAGGAGGGCCGCAGTTACGACGATGCCCTGGCCGAAGCTCAGCGTCTTGGTTACGCCGAGACCGACCCCGCGGATGACGTGTCAGGCCGCGACGCGGCATTCAAGACATCGATCCTCGCCAGCCTCGCCTTCGGCGAGCGCGTCGCTCCCTGGGAGGTCGAGTGTGAAGGGATCGAGGGCGTGAGCGCCGAGGACGTGGCCTCCGCAAACGAGAACGGCGAGGTGATCAAGCTGATCGGCTCGGCGCAGCGGGGAATCGATGGTCGGGTCGAAGCCAAGGTCAAGCCGATGAGCCTCCCCGCCGATCATCCGCTGGCCGGGGTCAATGGGGTGACCAACGCCATCTTCATCGAGGGGCCGTCGGTCGGACGTCTCCTCTTCACCGGGCCCGGGGCCGGGGGTCAGCCAACGGCGAGCGCGATGCTCGGCGATCTCATCCAGGTCGCCTCACGGGGCCGCGGCCCGAGGAGCGGCTCGGCGCACGACCCCAAGCCGAGACGACAGGTCCTCCACCGCTAAGCCCGGCGTCCCGGATATGACGCCCGGCTACCACTGCTGATAGAGACGGCGGGCGTGAGCGGCCGGGTCGACGTAGTACTCGTCGGGGGTGACGTCGAGTGTCAAGGTCTTCACCGGGGCTCTGACCGTTGGCTCGGTGGCGGCGAACCTCCTGATCACCTCGGCGTGTGGCTTGAGGCTGCCATCGGGTCGGATCAGACCGAAATGACGTTCGTGCTTAGCGCCGCCCTCGTCGCAAGGGGGCCGATCCCAGAGGTCAGGGTGATAGTCGGCGAAACACCACATGAAGGCCCCGGTCGACCCGACGTCGACCAACCGCGGCAGGACCGACTCGACATACTCGGCGAATGCCTCCTCCCCGGCCATGAATTGGGTCCTCGGCGCACCGTATGCGTTCCAGGCCCAGGTCGTGGAATCGGCGGTGTCTGGCGATGTGCACCCACCCCATTCTTCGGCCAGACACGGCTTCCCGGTCAGGGCGGTGACGAGGGCGCATAGATAGGGGACGAAGTCGGGGTCGAGGGGGTCACGGGCCCAGTCGACGTACATGGGGTAGCCATGCATGACGGCGACGTCGCTTTCGTCGAAGACATGGTCGACACGGAGCCCGTTGTCGGCGAAGAGATTGGCGGTGTGCAGACCGGTGGTGATTGGATGGCGGGGATCGATTTCCTCGACCAGTTGGGTCATCTCCTTGACCCAGGATCGCCCCGCCGACGCATCTCGGGGACGGGCAAACAGGTCGGGCTCATTGCCGAGGTTCCACATCCAGACCCCTGCGTGCTCCCGGTATGTGCCCACCACCGCCTCGAGGAGGAGGCGCTCGGCGTCGAGAGCGGCCCTGTCCTGAAACATGTTCCGGTAGCCGGTATCGACCACCATCCCTCCGCTGACGACCTGACGAACATCGGGGGAGGGGCACCCGGCACCCGGGTCGAGGAGCCATCCCGGCGACCAGTTCGGCCCACTCATGTGGCCGGTGAAGAACGTCACATCGAGACCCAGCCCTCGCTCGGCGGCGAGATCGAGCACGACGCCCAAGTCTCGGAGACGCTCTGGCGAAACCGAATCGGGAGACGGCTGCCAATCCTCCCAGAGAAGGAAAATCCGCACCACCGACATGCCGAGCGATGCGATCAAATCGAACTCTTCGGCCACCTCGCCCCGGTCGAAGTCCGACCACCAGTACATCGCCTTTCGCCGCGGCCAATAGTTGACGCCGAGTCGAAAACTCTCTGCCGCGCCGACGCTCAATTCTTCGCCCCTCGCAGCTCCTCGAGGACCAGCATCGCCGTCTCACCGGCCGATCGGTCCCCGGTGTCGATCACCAGGTCCGCCATCTCCGTGAAGAGCCGGTCCCGCCGTTCGAGATGCTCGGAGACGGCAACCGATCGACGATGATCGCTCTTTGTCGCCCTTTCGGCGAGGATCCGGGGATCCGCGGTCACCCACACGCAGAAAGCACCGGTCATGCCTTCGCGCACTTCGGCGTCCTCGATCACCGACGCGGCCGCGGCTATCACCGCCGGCTCATCGCTCGAGAGGGCTTCGAGGAACACATCTCTCTCGAGGCGGTGCAATGCATCGACGCCGTCGGTCTCCGCGATCTCACGACCTGACTTTCCAATGCGCCGCTCGATCGATCGATCGGAGTCGTGGAAATCGCGGCCCAGGGCCTCGGCCAATCTCCGGCCAAGTGTGGTCTTGCCGGAGCCCATCGCCCCCATCACCACGATGTGCTCAGCCTCGAGCAAGGGCGCTCTCGATCCATCCGGCGAGGGATTCCTCGCCGACAACCGACGCGCCATCCACCATCACCCAGCCCGGCACGGGCAAGTCGGCGAAGAGAAGCGGTCGCACCCCCTCGCCGGCCAGGGTGTCGTCCCATTCCTCGCGCCCGACCTGGACGCACAGGTCGTCGCCCATCACCGCCACCACGAGATGTCCATCGAGGAAATAGCCGTCGCCGTCGAGCACCCGGCCCTCGGTCAACTCCCCCCGGCCGCTCAGGTGGGCCTGGATCCGGCCAACGAGGTCATCGTGCGCGCTCAACCGGCGGCAGGGACCTCTGTCACCTCGACCTCCACTGGCTTGCGCCGTGGGGCCGATGCAGAGATCACCCAGAAAGCCCCTTCCTGCCGATTCCAGTCGTCGAGGATCTGCTCGGCCACAGGGCTGGTGGTGTAACGGAGGTGAGTCTCGATCAGCGATCTGATGTCGGCCAGGTCGGCGTCCGACGGACGGCGCGCCGAGGGCGCGGTGTCGGCCAGCAGCGCCTTGAGACTGAGATCCGGGTCCCACACATAGGCCACTCCTCCGGTCATCCCGGCCGCGAAGTTGCGACCGACGTCACCGATAACCAGCACCTTGCCGCCCGTCATGTACTCACAGCCATGGTCTGAGCAGCCCTCGATGACCGCGGTCGCGCCGGAGTTGCGAACTGCGAAGCGCTGACCGACACGACCGGCCAGGAAGGCACGGCCCCCGGTCGCTCCGTAGAGGACCGCGTTGCCGGCCGCGTGAGGGGCGGACCCGGTCGGGCGTCGGGGCGTAACCGAGACCAGACCGCCACCCATCCCCTTGCCGAGGTAGTCGTTGGACGTTCCCTCGAGATGGAATTCCACCCCATTGCACAGCCAGGCGCCAAAGCTCTGTCCGGCTGTGCCGGCGAGCTTGACGACGATCGTGCTCTCGGGCAGGGCGTCACTCCCGTACCGGGCGGTGATCTCACCCGAGAGCCGGGCGCCTATCGCCCGGTCGACGTTGCGGATCGGATAGGAGAGGTCGACGGGTTGGCGAGTGGCGATCGCCTCCTGACTGTCGGCGACGAGGCGAACCGAGAGGCTCGACAACGGGAGCTTGCGATATCCCTCGTGGACCTTTCCGCCTTTCGATGCGAGCAGCATGGCCGAGAGGTCCGCGGAGAGCGGGTGCTGGGGATCGATCGGGCGCAGCAGGTCGGCGCGTCCCACCAGGTCGGCGATCGAGCGGGCTCCGAGTGCGGCCATGTGCCTCCGTGCCTCTTCGGCCAGGCGACGAAAGAGGAGGACGACCTGATCGGCCGATCCGGTGAACTTCGCCCTCAGGTCCTCCTGCTGGGTGGCGATCCCAACCGGGCAGGTGTTGAGGTGGCACTGGCGAACCATCTTGCAGCCCATGGCGAGCAGTGGAAGTGTCCCGAAACCGAATCGCTCCGCTCCGAGCAGGGCAGCGACGATGATGTCGCGCCCAGTGCGAAGCCCACCGTCTGTCTCCAGCAGCACCCTCGAGCGGAGGCCGTTGGTGGTGAGGACCTGGTGCGCTTCGGCCAGGCCGAGCTCCCAGGGTGAGCCGGCGTGCTTTATCGACACGAGTGGTGATGCGCCGGTGCCCCCTTCCGATCCAGAGATGGTGATCACATCCGCGTCGGCCTTCGCCACGCCGACCGCGATCGTGCCGACGCCAGGCTCGCTCACCAGCTTCACCGAGACGAGGACTGTCGGCTTGAACGCCTTGAGGTCGTAAATGAGCTCGGCGAGGTCTTCGATGGAGTAGATGTCGTGATGCGGGGGCGGCGAGATCAAGGTGACCCCGGGCTCGGTGTACCGGAGGCGGGCAATCTCGGCTGACACCTTGTGTCCGGGCAGCTGGCCGCCTTCGCCCGGCTTCGATCCCTGCGCCATTTTGATCTGTAGCTCGTCGGCGGAGTGGAGATATGCCGGGGTGACCCCGAAACGGCCCGATGCGACCTGCTTTATCGCCGAGTTCATCGGGGTGCCGAACCGGATCGGGTCCTCCCCTCCCTCGCCGGAGTTGGAGTGCCCACCGATCAGGTTCATTGCCTCGGCGAGGGCCACGTGGGCCTCCGCCGAGAGCGCGCCGTGAGACATGGCCGCAGTAGTGAATCGGCGCATGATGGCCTCGACCGGCTCCACCTCCTCGAGGGGGACCGGTTCCCGCTGCACGAAGGTGAGGAGATCTCGCACCAGCGCCGGATCACGATCCGAGATCATCTCGATGTATTTGTCCCAATCTTCCGGGTCGCCCGAGCGAACCGCCTTCTGCACGGCAAGCACGACCATCGGGCTGGTGACGTGGGTGTCGGAGCCACGGCGATGCTTGTAGAACCCACCGGGATCGGGCACCCCGGTCGTGTAAGCCTCGTGACGTTGCAGCGCCTGGCGGGCAAGCTCCTTCGTCCCGACACCCCGAAGACGGCGCGGGGCGTTGCGGAACGCTTTCCGGCAGACTTGCTCGGAGAGCCCGATGACCTCGAAGAGCTCAGAGCCGCGGTAGGCGGAAAGCGTGCAGATACCCATCTTGGACATGATCTTGAGCAGGCCACCCTCCATGGCCTGCCGGTAGTTCTCCTGCGCCGCCACCGGGTCGACGTCGATGGCGCCCGACGCAGCGAGATCGCGAGCATGCTCGATGGCCAGGTAGGGGTTCACGGCCGACGCCCCGAAACCGACCAGGCAGGCCAGGTCGTGCGGGTCGCGTGGCTCCCCCGATACCACAACCAGAGAAACCGATCCCCGCACCCCCTCGTCAATCAGCCGGTGATGGACAGCCCCCAAGGCGAGGAGCATCGGTATCGGCGCCCTGGTGGCCTCTGTCTCCCGATCGGAGAGCACGATGATCGTCGCCCCCAGCTTGACCGCCTGGGTGGCTTCCTCACAGATCTCGTCGAGTCGGCCCTCCATCCCTTCAGGTCCGTCCGACACGGCCCAGGTGGTGGCGATCCAGTGTGAGAAGAACCTCGCGTCCCCGGAACGGACGATCGATTCCAGCTCTGCATCGGAGAGAATCGGGCTGGACAGCTCGATGAGGTGGGCCTGTTGCGGCCGGTCCTCGAGCAGAGGGCCGCGCCGTCCGAGCTGGATGCGGAGGGACATGACCAGCTTCTCCCGGATCGGGTCCATTGGTGGATTGGTCACTTGGGCAAACTGCTCGTGGAAGAACTGAGTGAGTCGGCGTGGCTTGTTGGCCAGAACGGCGAGCCCGGTGTCGTCGCCCATCGATCCGAGCGGGTTGTCACCCTTCGCCATGTCGGCGATGACGAGCCTGCGCTCCTCGGCGGTGTACCCGAACACCCGACTCAGCGCGGCGGCGTCGAAGCGCTCGTCGGCAAGACCGTCGAACGAAGCCTGGATGCGGAGAGTTTCGGTGTTCACCCAATCCCCGTACGGCCGGGCCGTGGCCAGCGCTTGCTTGACCTCCTCGGAGTGCAGCACATGGCCCGTCTCACCATCGAACAGGATCAATTCACCCGGCCCGAGTTGGCCGGTGGCAGTGGCCTTGGACTCCTCCTCGGGGCAGACCCCCGCCTCTGACGCGACCAGGAGCACCTCGGGCGTGACCGCCCACCGGGCAGGGCGAAGACCGTTGCGGTCCATGCCGGCCAGCAGCGACGATCCGTCGGTGGCCGCTATGGCTGCCGGACCGTCCCAAGGCTCGGTGAGAAAAGCGTGATAGGCGTAGAAGGCGCCGAGGTCCGGCTCCAGGTCAGGGACGTTCTCCCAGGCCGCGGGCATGAGCATCTCCTTGACGTGTGGCAGCGACCGGCCGCTTTGCATGAGCAACTCGAACACGTTGTCGAGGCTCCCCGAGTCGGAGATGCCGGGCTGGAGGAAAGGGAAGACGTCAGGCAGGCGATCCCCCCATACCCCCGGCGTCGCCGCCTTCTCCCTGGCCACCATCCACGATCGGTTGGACTGGATGGTGTTGATCTCACCGTTGTGGGCGAGGGTGCGGAACGGTTGAGCGTTGTCCCACGACGGGAAGGTGTTGGTCGAATACCGCTGGTGGAAGATGGCGAACGCAGTCTCGAAATCAGGGTCGCGCAGGTCCCAGTAGAAATCAGAGATCTTGGATGCGGTGAACAAACCCTTGTAGACCACGGTTCGGCCGGAGGCCGACGGGACGGAGAGCCCGGGGACATCTGCTTTCTCGATCCGCTTCCGGGACAAGTACAGGCTTCTCTCGAAGGCGGCGCCCTCTTCGTCGCCGGTGACGATGGCCTGCTCGATGAGGGGGAGGACGAACCGGGCGTGATCTCCGAGGACTGACGGATCGGTGGGGACCGAGCGCCAGAACAGGAGTTGCATCCCTTCCGCCTCGATGGCCTCGGTAACCACCGAGCGCGATGCCGCAGCCTCGGTTGGTGAGAGGAAACACATCACGACTCCGAGACGCGCCGGCGGCACCTCGAGCCCGTGCGTGGCCAACTCGCGGTTGATCAGCCGATGCGGCACCTGTGTCAGCAGACCAGCGCCGTCACCGGTCCCGTCGGCGGCGCGTGCCCCGCGGTGGTCGAGGTTGACCAGGCACTCGACGGCAAGACGGGTCAATCGGAAGCTAGGGGCGAGATCCCGGGCCGCGATGAAGCCGACGCCGCAGGCGTCTCGATCCGGGCCAGGATCGAAGAAAGGTGCCGTCATCGCTCCCTGGGTGTCTCGGGGAGCGATGAAGTGTAAACACGGAAAGACCAGGTCCAACCAGGTTTCGCCGACGCAGTTGGCACCTCGTTAGCCTCGCCCCATGAGATTCGGAGCATTCGTGCCCCAGGGTTGGCGTCTCGATCTGACCGGGATCGACCGGGAAGAGCACTGGGAGACGATGACCAGGGTGGCCCGCCGCATCGAAGAGACCGGTTTCGAGTCGCTGTGGGTGTACGACCACTTTCACACCGTCCCCGCCCCGACCCAGGAGGTCACCTATGAGGCGTGGACGCTGATGGCGGCGCTGGCCGCAGTCACGAGCACGGTTCGACTTGGCCAGATGTGCACATGCAACACCTACCGCCCACCGTCATACCTGGCCAAGGTGGCGGCTTCGATCGACGTCATCTCGGGAGGCCGGCTCGAAATGGGGATCGGCGCCGGCTGGTACGAGCACGAGCACGAAGGGTACGGCTACCCATTCCGGGATCCTGCGCCGCGAATCAAGATGCTCGAAGAGGGTGTCGAGATCATGAAGGCGATGTGGACCGAGGAGGTGGTCCAATACGAAGGTCGGCACTACCGGCTCGAGGGTGCGATCTGCCAACCCAAACCGGTCCAGACGCCCCACATCCCGCTCTGGATCGCCGGCGGCGGCGAGCAGTTGACGCTGCGGGTGGCGGCCCGCCACGCCGAGTACACCAACTTCGGCATCAAGCCCGACCTTTTCGCCCACAAATCCGAGGTGCTGGCCGGGCATTGCCGCGATCTCGGCCGCGACTTCGATTCGATAACCAGGTCGGCCAACTTCAACGTCGTGTGCGATGAGACGGAATCCGGAGCCCAGGAGAAGATCCGAGCCCTGGAGACCCGGTTGCGCCAGTACGTCCCCGAGGACCGCGCCGCCGAGCAGGCGAAGCTCTACAAATACGCTTCCGGCACCCCCGACCAGGTCATCACCTATCTCAAGGGTTGGGAGGCCCTCGGCCTGGAATACGCCATCATCTACTTCCCTGACCCCGCCTACGACCTGTCCAGCCTGGAGTTGTTCGCGGCGTGAGGTGATGCCCGCCTTCGCCGGCTGAGCAGCCTCACCCGCCGAGGTCGCTGAGTCGGTCCAGCGCCTCGGTGAGGATCTCCTCGTCCTTGCAGAAGGCGAAGCGGACCAGCGAGGCCCCATCCTCGGGCCGGTGGTAGAAGCCGCTCGGGGGGATCGCCACTACCCGAGCGGCCTCCACCATATGTCGGCAAAACGTGCGATCGTCGGCGAATCCGAAGCGGTCGAAACCGGCCATCATGAAGTACGTGCCCTGGGGGCGGTGGACGTCGAATCCGGCCCGCACGAGCCCATCGGCCAGAAGGTCCCGCTTCTTCAGGTAACCCGAGCGGAGGTCCTCATAGAAATCGACCGGGGCGGTCATCGCCGCCACCGCACCGTGCTGCACCGGAGTCGGAGTGGTGAAGGTGAGGAACTGGTGGGCGGCGCGCAACCCTGCCGTGAGGGTTGTCGGGGCAATGCCCCACCCGACCTTCCAACCCGTGAGCGAGAACGTCTTGCCGATCGAGGACAGAGTCAGGGTTCTCCCCCGCATCCCCTCGTAAGTGGCCAGTCGCAGATGCCGGCCGTCGTAGACCATCTCCTCATAGACCTCGTCGGTGATGGCGATCGCGTCATATTCGACGCAGAGTGCAGCGATCGCCGACAGCTCCTCATCGGTGAACACCCGGCCGGTCGGGTTGTGGGGGTTGTTGAGGACGATCGCCTTCGTGTTCGGAGAGAACAAGGATCGAAGCTCGTCCAAGTCGAGCTCGAACCCCGGCGGTCTCAGAGTCACATACCTGGGGACCGCCCCGGTCATTGAGACGAATACCGGATACGCGTCGTAGAAGGGCTCGATGAGGATCACCTCGTCTCCGGGGTCGATCAGCCCCAGGAACGATGCTGCAAGTGCTTCCGTGCATCCGCAGGTGATCGTCACCTCTTCGACAGGATCTATCTCCCTGCCCAGCAGCGGCCCGTATCGATCTGCAATGGCTTGCCGCAGCGCGGGCACTCCCTGACTCGGCGGATACTGGTCGCTGCCGCCTTCCGCCAATGATCGAGCCGCGGCCTCCTTCACGAAGCCGGCACCTTCCCAGTTCGGGAATCCCTGTCCCAGGTTGATGGCATCGTGCTCGAGGGCGAGCGCGGTCATCTCGCTGAAGATGGTGACCCCGAACGATGCAAGGCGGTCGGCGATCGACATGAGGCTGAGATTATGCGACCTCAGGGCTCTGCCACTGTGCGGCCTCCGACCGCGGGCTCGAGTGCGACCACCGGGATCTCTCGTTCTGTCCTCTGTTGATAGACGGAGTAGTCGCCGTAAGCGGCCACCACCTGGGGCCACCAAACGTCTCGCTCTGAAGAAGAAGCGGTTCGCGCGGTCATCGCCAGATTACGAGCACCGACGCGAGCCGTGACCTCGGGCTCCGCGAGAAGGTTGAGATACCACTCGGGGTGGTGGTCGCGCCCGCCGTAAGAGGCGATCACCAACAGACGGTCCCCGTCGCGAAGATAGAGCAACGGGACGGTGTGCGCCTCGCCGGTCCGCCTCCCGCGTGTGGTGAGGAGAAGCATGTCGTTGCCGACCAGACGCCGGCCGAGCGCTCCGTTTGTCGCCTCGTAGAGCACCCGGTGAAGGGCGGACCATCGCTTGACTTCAGAATCTCTCACCTGGATCCGTCAGCCCGCGTCGCTGGATCTGGCCCAAAGGTTGATATCGCCCTCCGCCGCGTGCCGATCGATCGCGGCCAGCTCCTCGTCACTGAACCGCGTGTTGTCCACCGCCCGCAGCAGGTCTTCGACCTGTGACCAGCGGCTTGCGCCGATGAGAGCCGAGGTGACGCGATCGTCGCGCAACACCCAGGCGACGGCCATCTGGGCCAGCGATTGGCCGCGTTCTCGTGCCATGTCGCTCAGGGCCTGCACCCGGGCCATGTTGTCCTCGGAGAGCATCGAGGGATCGAGCGCACCTCCCTTCGCCACCCGGGAGTCGGCGGGGATGCCATCGAGGTACCTGTCGGTCAGCAGCCCCTGGGCCAATGGGGAGAATGCGATGCAGCCGATGCCGAGGTCGCCGAGGACGTCGAGCAAGCCGTCTTCCACCCACCGATTGAGCATCGAATAGGAGGGTTGATGGATGATGAACGGTGTCCCGAGCCGGGCGAGGATCGCGTGCGCCTCACGGGTCTTCTCTGGGCCATATGAGGAGATCCCGACGTAGAGAGCCTTGCCCGACCGGACCGCGGTGTCGAGCGAGCCCAAGGTCTCCTCGAGCGGGGTGTCGGGGTCGTATCGATGGGAGTAGAAGATGTCGACGTAATCGAGCCCCATACGCGCCAAGCTTTGGTCCAAGCTGGCCAGCATGTATTTCCGAGAGCCCCATTCACCATAAGGCCCCTCCCACATGTCGTATCCCGCCTTGGTGGAAATGATCAGCTCGTCTCGATAGGGCGCCAGGTCCGACGCCATGAGCGACCCGAAGTTCCGCTCCGCCGATCCGGGCGGAGGCCCGTAGTTGTTGGCCAGGTCGAAGTGGGTGATCCCCTGGTCGAACGAGCTCAGGATCATGCGCCGACCCTCCTCGGTCAGCGACTCGCCCCCGAAGTTGTGCCACAACCCCAAAGAGATGCGGGGCAAATCGAGGCCGCTCCGCCCCGAGCGGGCATAAGGCATCCGGCGATATCGATCCGGGTCTGCGGTGTGCAACGGAATCACCTCCTGGTCATGCGGCTACGGGTTTCGACTCATCTCTCCGACGACGACGCGACGTCGACCCCGCTGACGGTTCCCACTTGAAGAACCGAATCGCGAGGAGGCCGGCCACGACTCCCCAAAGGAGGAGATAGCCGATCTGGGGCCAGTGGAACTGAGACCCGGTCAGCGTGGGATCGAAGGCGTCACGGAATGCCTCGGCAAACGCCTTGAGTGGGAAGAAGTTGCCTGCGATCTCCATCCACCGAGGTGGGTTCTCGATTGGGAAGAAGATGTTCGAGATGAACGCCACCGGGAGAAGGGTGGCGTTCGTGATGGCAGGCGTGGCGTCGCCGTTTGGCGAGATCGCCGCCACCAACATGCCGAGGGCCGCGAAACAACTGACTCCGACTACGAATGTGAGCAAGGCTGCCGGCAGCGTCCGGGCGATGATCTGGACACCGTAGAAGACCACCCCAACCGCCATCATGAGAGCCATGGCAAGGAAGGCCAGGTAGACGGACGAAACTACCCGCCCGGCGATGTACCCCCAGGGTGGGATCGGTGTTCCCCTGATGCGTTTGAGTATCCCGTTGTCCCGGGCGATGGCGGTGCCGATGGCCAGGTTGGTGTAAGTCGCCGAGACAGCAGCAAACACGGCGAGGCCGGGAGTGAAGTATTGAGCCGTGGTGATCCCCAGGCCTTCGATCTCCTCGTTGCCGAAGATCGCGGTGAAGAGCACGAGCAACATGAGTGGGAACACAATGGTGAAGAACGCCGCGATCGGAGTGCGCCAGAAGACCTTGTTCTGATAGAGGAACTGCTGCCAGACCAGGGAAACCACGGGGGGCCGTCGCAACGCGTCAGTGCTCACCGGTCAACTCCAGATAGACGTCTTCGAGGGACGGCCGGGTCACCTGGAGCCGTTCCAGCTCCAGGCCCTTCCCGAGGGCCCAAGTCGTGAGCTGATGGAGTGCACGGGTGGCGGACTCGGCATTGACCTCGACGAGGCCGCCGTTCACAGTGATCGCGCTGACTGGTACTTCCTCCGGGCTGACGCCCGGAGGAAGAGCGAATCGGATGACGCTCTTCCCATCTGCCCGTCCTCCGAGCGTCTCGGGCGTGCCCTCGGCCACGATCTTGCCCCGGTCGATGACGGCGATCCTGTCGGCGAGATGCTGCGCCTCGTCCATGTAATGGGTGGTGAGCAGGATCGTCTTCCCAAGGGCAGTCAGGTTCTCGAGGATCCCCCACGCCTGCCTTCGCGCCGAGGGGTCGAAACCGGTTGTCGGCTCATCCAGAAACAAGAGGTCGGGATCACCGACCAGCCCCAAGGCGAGCTCGAGTCTGCGTTGCTGGCCGCCCGACAGGGTCTTGATCCGGGCGTCGGCCTTCTCGGTGAGCCCGACGAGGTCGATCAAGTGGTCGGCGTCGAGACGCCTGGGATACATACCTCCGTAGATCGACAGCACCTCCCGTACGGAGAACTCACGTTCCACCGCGCCTTCCTGGAGGACGATCCCGATCCGCTCTCGGTACGCACGGCCACCCGTTGAAGGATCGAAGCCGAGCACGCTGATGCGGCCGCCATCGGCGGACCGATGTCCCTCGAGGATCTCGACGGTGGTGGTCTTCCCGGCGCCGTTGGGCCCGAGCAGGGCGAACACCTCGCCCGACTCGATCGTGATGTCCACACCGTCGACCGCCACGACATCGCCGTAGGACTTCGCCAGCCCTTTGACCTCGATCGCTGCCATTTTCGGGATCCTAGGATGCCGCCATGACAGCGACGTCTGGCGCAACGGGGCCGGTAGTGGTGGGAATCGACGGATCCGAGCCCGGATTCACCGCACTACGACACGCCGCCCGGGAAGCCGAATGGCGTGGCGTCGCGCTTCACGTCGTGCACGTCCTCGACGTCAGCCCGGCGGTCCTCCATCTCGAAGGTGATCGCACCATCCACACCCGCGAATTGGCTGAGAGCGACCGAGCCGAGATCTGGGAGCAGGCCGGGCCCATCCTCCAAGACTCCGAGGCTGAGGTGATCCGTGTCGAGCTCGACGGCGACCCGGGCAAGACACTCATCACCTACTGCTCCGAGGCCGGTGGATCGGTGCTGGTGGTCGGCCCCCGGGGGCGAGGAAGAGTGGGCCGATGGCTGCTTGGCTCGACCGCCGACCAGGCAGTCAAGGGTGCGATGTGTGACGTACTGGTGGTGAAGCCCGGGGCCGATGTCTAGGCCGTACCCCTTGAGTCGGGCGGCGAAGGAGTCGATTCACTAGCGGTGCATGCGCTGTTGTTGGCGGTGTTCCTGGCGGTGCTTCCTCCTGGAGGCTCGTTTGTCGATGACGATGGGAATGTCCACGAGGGGGGCATCGAGGCCATCGCCGCCGAGGGCATCACCCGTGGGTGCAACCCGCCGGTCAATGATCGCTTCTGTCCAGATCGGACCGTCACCCGTGGCCAAATGGCAGTGTTCCTGGCCCGAGCCCTCGATCTCGGCTCCACCCCCAACGACTATTTCGTCGACGACGAAGCCAGCACATTCGAAGCTGGGATCAACCGTCTCCGCGCCGCCGGGATAACCCAGGGCTGCAACCCCCCGGCCAACAACCGGTTCTGCCCGGAACGGAACATGACCCGGGGAGAGATGGCCGCCATGCTGGCCAGAGCCTTCAACTATCCGGTGTCCAACCACGACCGGTTCACCGACGACAACGGCCACCTCTTCGAACAAGCAATCCAAAAGATCGCTGCCGCCGGAGTGACCATCGGCTGCAACCCGCCGGCCAACACCCGGTTCTGCCCCGACGACCCGATCAGACGAGACCAGATGGCCACCCTCCTCACCCGAGCCACCCACCTCACCCCAAACCGACCACCGGCACGATGCCCCACCCTGCCTGCGGACGACATCTGGAACACCCGGATCGATGGTCTGCCGGTGCATGCACGATCGGCTCAATACGTGTCATCGATCGGGGCCTCGGCCCATCTCCACCCCGACTTTGGCTCAGGTGTGTGGCCGCCGGGGTCCAATAGCCCCATTGGCATCCCCTACATCGAAGCGCAGGCCGGCACCCCAGCCGTGCCCGTCACGTATACCGCGTACGGCGCCGAGTCCGACCCTGGACCATTCCCGATCCCTGCCGGCGCCCCGATCGAAGGGGGGGCCGATTCGTCGGGTGATCGTCATGTCATCGTCGTCGACCGTTATCGATGCGAGCTCTTCGAATTGTTCGATGCCCACCCAGGGCTTGGATCGTCGTGGCAAGCCGCGTCCGGTGCCCGATATCAACTCGATTCATCTCGATTACGCCCGGACGGCTGGACCTCAGCAGATGCCGCCGGACTGCCGATCTTCCCCGGCCTCGTCCGTTACGACGAAGTCCTCTCCGGGCACATCGATCACGCGATCAGATTCACAGCGCCACTGACGAGAGTCGGCGCACGTCTGGCCCGCCCGACACGACGCCTCCGACTCGTCCAGCGTCGCTTTGCCGCCCATGGGGCAGAGGTTTCGCCTGTCGTCCCAATTCGACATCTCGGGTTTCTCCGCACAGGTGCAGGTGATTCTGCGGGCCTTCAAGGAGTACGGGATCATCCTCGCCGACAACGGCTCGTCCTGGTACATATCCGGCAGCCCCGATCCCAGATGGGACAACGACATGCTGCGAGAGTTGAAGGAGATCCCCGGATCGGCATTCCAAGCCGTCGACGTGTCGTCCTTGATCATCGATCCCGATTCCGGGCGGGCGCGTCAGTCCTGAGCTGCGAGCGGCGGCGATGACCTCAGCGGCTGAGGGCTCGCCAGACCCCGAGCGATGCCAGGAGCAGCGTGACGCCGATCTTGGTGAAGTCGATCACCGGCGTCACCTCCACCCCAGTCGGCGTGACCCTGATCACCGCTACCGGACGTCCTTGCGAGAAGCCGCCACCTCCCCCACCTTCTCCGCTCCCGCTCTCCTCACCCTGGCCCTGACCCTGGCCGGCGCCAAACCCGAAGCCACCGGCCCGCTCCCAGGCGACCGCAGTGACGACGAAGTCGTCTCCGTGTTGGATTGGCTCGGAGAACAAGGTGCTCGGGGAGGCCTCGCCGAACAGCCCGGTCAGGGCGTCGCCGATACGTGCCGCGACGGTTTCCGAGGTCGTGTAGCTCTCACTTGCCATCGATCCACCTCCAGATCAGCGCCATCAGGAGCACTGCAGCCGCAGCGAGCCTGACAGTCATCACATGATCCCGGATCGGGATCATTGCCCCGGTGCCCGGGTTTCTGACGAGGACTGGACGGTGATAGGAGAAGCCACCGCCTCCGAATGAAGTCGCCCCGAAGAACCCACTGTTGGCAGAGGTCAGGGTCACGCCTCGGGCGCCCTCGATCTCTCGCTCGCGTCGAGTGTGTTTGATCCGCAACATCGCACCACCCTACAAACCCGGCGTCAGAGACCGCTAAGCATCTGGTCGACCGGGGCGAAGTCGTCGGTCAAGGGACGGGCGTCGTCGATGAATCGGGCCAGCTCATCGCCGGCCAGACCGATTTCGACACCCCCTCTGGAAAGGAGCGTCTCCCGGACGCGATCCATGTCGATCGGGTCATCCGACCCGACGAGGACGTAGTTGCCGCCGCGGGCGCCGGTGAAGTAGCCCTCTGGAGCGAACACCGCCACATGGTCGAAGACCTCGCTGAGAGTCGCCGCCTCCGCTCGGGCGAACCTCGCCTCGGGCCGGTCGATCACATTGACCGTGTACAAGCCGCCGGGAGCCAGGGTGTCACCGATCATCTCGACGAACTCCACCGTGGTCAGATGCCAGGGAACGGTGAGGCCGGTGAAGGCGTCGCCCACGGCGACATCGACCGAGCCAGGAGCAATCTGCGTGATCGATCTCCGGGCGTCGTCGATGATCACCTCGGCTTCGTCTTCGAACCCGAGGTGGCGTCGGCCGATCTCCACCAAGGACGCGTCGATCTCGAGGACGCGGTGGTCGGTGCCTGGCCGCGTGGCGGCCAGGTAGCCGGGCAACGTGAACCCTCCGCCACCGATCGAAACGACGTTTAGAGGGCCCGGCGGCATCTCCACGTCTATCAGGTCGGCCATCACCCGTATGTAGCGAAACTCGAGATGAGTGGGGTCGTCGAGATCGACGTAACTGTTGTGGCCGCGGTCCAAGACCAGGAGCCTTCCCGAGGGTCGCCCGGTGTCGGCCACTACTTCGGCGCAGTGATAGCTGGTCTCGTACTGGCAGGGGCCGTCGAATCCGAGGGTCAAACCGCTGAGGAGGAGCAGCGAAACAATGTGAGCCGGTCACGGTCCAGGCGCTGCGCCCGACCCATACCGCCACCCCGAGCAGCACGAGCACAAATCCCACCACGATCACGATCGGCCTCGTGGGAAAGGCGGCGATCAGCACGAACCCGGTCACGAAAGTGCCGAAGATGGCTCCCGCGGTCCCAATGGCGGAGTACGTCCCGACCACAGAACCCGTCTCCTGCAACGAGGCCAATCTGATCTTCACCACGATGGGTGGAATCGCCGACAGGATCGCTGCCGGGGCGAAGAACCCGATGAGGCTGAGGCCGACGATCGAAACAGGCCCGGTCGAGGCCGCCGGGCCGGCCAGGTCGACCAGCAGTGGCGACGCCACCGCAGTCAGGCCGCCGGCGACGAGGAGAGGCCCGATGAGGCGACGGGGGTCTCCACGATCCGCCGCCCGCCCGCCGGCCCACGCCCCGACGGAAATCCCGGCAAGGATCACACCGATGATGCCGGTGAATACCTCGAGGCTCACCCCCAGGTAGGGCGCGAGCAGCCGCCCGGCCAGGATCTCCAGGATTAGAACCGCGGCAGATGTGATGAAGACGAGGGACCGAGCGAGGAGCTGTGGCAACCGCCGGAGTATGCCCGACGCCACGAATATGCGGCGTACGATGCCGCCAATGCGGAGGTGGTGTCAGGTAGGGGTGTTGTTGCTGCTCGCAGCGTGCACCACCGACGGGGGGAACCGGACCACAGAACCGCCGCAAACGACCACTGCCGGCCCGACCACCACGACGGAGCGCCCGAGCACCGGTCAACTCATGGAGGATCTAGACGCCAGCCTCTGCCCCGACTCGGTGTTCACCTGTGTGACGCTCGACATGCCGATGAATCACTTCGATCCAGCCGACGAGAGAACCATCCCGGTGACCTTCGCCGTGCTCCCCGCCACCGGGGACAGCCTCGGGGCGTTCGTCACCGCAACCGGAGGCCCCGGCAGCTCCGGGCATCGCGGCCGCCGATTCTTATACCGATGCCCTGGACCCGGCGATACCGGAGTCGTACGACATCGTCTTCTTCGACCAGCGCGGGGTCGCGATGTCGGGTGGCCTGAGCTGCCCGCAGGCGGCGGCGGACTACTACCGGGTGGACGCGACGACGGGTCTCGGCTTCGATCAGGAAGCGCTGACTGCGGCCGCATCCACCTTCTCGGAGGGCTGTGTCTCCGAGATGGGCAATCCGGCGATTCTCCCCTACCTGGGCACCGACCAGGCAGCCGAGGATCTCGAGGTGTTCCGCGAGACCTTTGGGTATGACCAGATCGTCCTGTACGGGGAGAGCTACGGCACCCAGCTTTCCCAGACCTATGCGGACGCCCACCAGCGAACGCGTCGCCCGAATGGTCCTCGACGGAACGGTCGATCTCACCCTGGAGGGCCTCGACTTCTTTCAGGAGCAGGCAACGGCCTTCGGGGCCACGCTCCAGTCGACGCTGGACTACTGCGCCGAGGACGAGTTCTGCGCAGCGGATCTCGGCGTGTCCCCCGACCAGGCGTACGACCAGCTGCTCGCCCTGTTGGTCGAAGGCCCGCTGACCGCTCCGTACCCCTTGGCCACCGGCGGGTTCGAGGAGCGCACCTTCGGCCTCGGGGACCTCGAGGTCGTGGCCAGCGGCCAGATGTACTCGGAGGACGATCGGATGATGTTCCTTCGAGCGCTGGCTGCCCAAAGTGGACGGGGTGACCTGGTGCCCCTTCTCAGGCTCCTCTACCTGAACGTCGGGATCGACGCGGAGACCGAGACAGCGATCGAAGACCCGACCTATTCGGATGCCATCTACTACGCGGTCGAATGTCTCGATTACCACTACCCGGGGTCGACGCCGGAAGAGACCGCGCAGGCGTTCTTCACCGCCGGCGCCGATATGGACCCCGCCCGTCTGGGAGCCGTGTTCTTTGGTGATCTGCCCTGTGCTTTCTGGCCCACGGCAAGCGACGATCCGACCCGTCCGGCGCCTCTTGCCGCCCCCGGCGTACCCACGGTGGTGCTGGGCGCGACCGCCGATCCGGCCACTCCGCATCAGCAGGGAGTAGACGTCGCTGAACGTCTCGAGGAAGGGTATTTGATCAGCAAGCAAGGCGGGCCTCATGTCATCTTCGGACGGGGCAACGAATGCCCGGACGACGCCGTAACCAGCTTCATCGTGGAAGGCACCGCACCGGAGGAGTCCGAATGCGAGGGAGACGTCGTCGGTTACTACATCTCGCTGCTCCCCCTCACCGTGGATGAGTTCGACAGCGCAGAGACCATGTTCGACTCGGTCGAATTCGAGATCTTCTACATGCCCGAGTACTACTGGTGGGACACCGTCAGCGACATGCCGGTGGGTTGCAACCAGGGTGGGGTGATCACCTTCACCGCCCAGGACGAGACCGACGGTTTCATCTTCGAGGAATGCGCCTTCATGGACGGGCTGACCCTCACCGGGGAGGGTTCGTACGACTGGGAGGAAGACGTCTTCACTCTCGAGGTCCAGGTCGGCGCGGCTGACTGCCTGTATTCCTACCGGCGCTCGGGCGAGGAGTACTCGGTCGAGGACAACTGCCCAACGGATCAGTTCAGCGGCTAAACGACCCTTCGAGCTTGCTGGAGGGTGCTCAAGGCGGAGAGCGTCGACTCGGCACCCTGGTTCAGATTGGGCCCGCTGACGGTCAGGCCGTCACAGCATCCGCCGGTTTCGAAGTCGTAGAGAATGGTCTTGCCGTCGTTTCCTCCGACCAACCAACGCGCCGGCGGTCAGCACCCCTTCTCTCCATTTGTCGTCGCCGGTGAGCTCCCAGGCTCGAGCGCATGCATCGGCCATCGCCGCCGTCTCAACCGGTTGCTGGTCGTAGCCGGGCCTGTGCTCACCCCGGGCCCAGCCCCCGACCGGCGTGAAGCTGTAGTGGTCGTCGCAGGTTTCGATTGTCACCAGCCATCCGAGTAGGCCAAGGCCGGCTGCGACGAGTTGGTCGTGGCCGAAGGCCGCCCCGGCCGCGATGAGCGCCTCCGGGATGCGGGCATTGTCGTAGGCAAGCCGTCTCTCGGGCCAAGGCCATTCCCGGTCATCGAGAACATGGAGTTGCCCGGCCCATTTGGCCATTGCCCTGCTGGCCATGGTGTGTGCCGGGTCCTCGCTCAACACCTCGGAGGCACCCAGAATCGCGAAGGCGTTGGCCCGCGGCGAGCGAGACGCAAAGCTCTCCTGCTGCTGAAAGAGCTCGAGTGCGGCACGACGCATCCACTTCTCGGGTGCCCGCCGGGCAGCAGTGCCCAGAGCCCAGATGGCTCGACCCTGCGAGTCGTCGGAGCCGATCTCGTCGGCCCACGATTCGTCCGCTCCCCGCCTGTTGTGGAACCCGCCCTCGGGGAGGGCGGATTCCACCACGAACCGGAAATACATCCGAGACAGTCCGACCAGTTCGACAGACGGGCCTGGTTCACGGCACATCACTATGAGGGCGCGGGCGTTGTCATCGGTGCAATAGCCATGCTCGGGCCTGGGCGTCGTATACCGGGCATGCTCCCAGAGGCCCACGTGGTCGGTCATGCGAAGCAGGTGATGAAAACGCGGTTCAGGGAGGTCGTCGATTGTGGCCAGGATGTCAGGGTCGGCCCAAAGCGACGACCGATCCATGGTCGACTTCATCCGACCTTGGCCAGAGCGACAGCCCGCCGGCCCGAGGGGAACTCATCCACCAGAGACCTGCGATCGACGAGGTCCCCCGCGATCGACTCATATCGGTCCGCCACCACCGGCCAGTGGAGGGTCGAGCCGATCGAGGTTGCGATAGTCGCCATACGAGATGCCACCCCGGGCTCCGCGAAGACTCCGCGCAAGGCGGTCGCCATCGCATCGGGATCGGAGTGGGGGACGAGGGCGCCGGCACCGGTGCCGAGCATCTCGACCGCGTGGGGGAAGTCCGTGGCAACCACCGGCTTCCCGGCGGCGAGGGCCTCGACCAACACACCGGATGTGACTTGTTCCGTCGACTCGTAGGGAAGAAGGACGACATCGGCCCGTCGGATCTCGGCAGAAAGGGAATCGGTATCCAGGTAACGGCTGTCGAACTCGACAACATCTTCCAGACCCAGAGCGTGCGCCTTCGCCTTCAGCCCATCCAGATATGAATCTCCTTGGGCGGCCTGCACCTTGGGGTGGGTCTTGCCGAGGATCACGTAGCGGGGAAGCGGCTCCAGGTCTTTCACGGCGGCGAAGGCGTCTAGAGCAGTCTCCAGGCCTTTGCCCGGCCCGATCAAACCCCAGGTCAGGGCGACCGGTCGCGGCCCGGTGCCAGCTCCCGGAACGGCCAGTCCGGGACTCGCCCCGTGAGGAACCATCGTCACTCTGTCGGAGTCGACGTCGTACCTGTCCCGCAATCGGCGCAGGGCTGTGTGGCTCATCACGACCGTCTGCCCCGCAAGGTCGACAATCCTCTCCAGAATCCGCTTCTGTCGCAGTGTCGGCTTGTCCAGCACGGTGTGCAGCGTGACGATGGTCGGGACTTCCAGGTCGGAGATGAAGTCGAGTATCTCAGCGCCGTCAGGCCCGCCATAGATCCCGTACTCATGTTGGAAGAAGACGACGTCGTGGCGGTTCAGGATTCGAACCGCCTGCCGCAACGAGTATGGATCACCGTTGACGTGCTGAAATGTTACTTCGGGTCGGGATCCCTCGAGGCGGCCGTCCCCCAGACTCAAGACCTCGAGACCCTCTTCCGATCCGCGCTCCTCTGCCATCGCCCCGCGCAAAGCGGCGGTGAAGGTGGCGAGACCGCAGACTGTCGGTGGATAGGTGCTGACCAGTCCGATCGACGGAAGGATGGCTTGGCTTTGTTTCATACAGATCTCCGTGACGTGAACGACCGGTGAATGCGTCGGCTGTACTTGAGCCACAGCGATCGCCGGCGACGGAGAGCCGCATCATTGAGCTCTGCGAGAAAACGAAGGACTGGCACCGAGGCCGCTTGAGCCCCCACCGTACCAACATTGCCGCACTACCCCCGAATCGGCCATCGCGTCGAGGACACCTGCCCAACGGATCAGTTGCTCCTAGCTGGGATTCTCGAACTCCACGACGAGATCGCCTTCGGCGAGCACGACGCGGATGGTCGCACCGTCACGGACCTCTCCACCGATCAAGGCGCGGCCGATGCGCGTCTCCAACTCGTGCGAGATGAACCGGCGCAAGGGACGGGCCCCGTACACGGGATCGAAGCCCTGCTCTGCGATGAACTCCATGGCGGCTTCGCTCACCTCGAGCCTCATGTTCCTGTCGGCGAGCCGACTTCGCACATCATCGAGCATCAGGTCCACGACCCTCTCGATCTCTTCCAGAGTCAGAGGCTTGAACAGGACCACATCGTCGACCCGATTGAGGAATTCCGGCCTGAAATGACGGCGCAGCTCGCTGGTCACCATCTCCCTCGCCTCGGGCTTGATCTCCCCTGCCGGGGTGATCCCCTCCAGCAGATACTGGGATCCGATGTTCGAAGTCATGATGATGACGGTGTTGCGGAAGTCGACCGTCCTCCCCTGAGCATCGGTGAGCCTCCCGTCGTCGAGCACCTGGAGCAAAGTGTTGAAGACGTCCGCATGGGCCTTCTCGATCTCGTCGAAGAGAACCACCGAGTAGGGCCTCCTGCGAACGGCCTCGGTGAGCTGTCCTCCCTCCTCGTAGCCGACATATCCCGGAGGGGCCCCGATCAATCGGCTCACCGTGTGCCGCTCCTGGTATTCGCTCATGTCGATGCGGACCATGTTCTCTTCGGTATCGAAGAGAGCCGAAGCCAGCGCCTTGGCCAGCTCGGTCTTGCCCACCCCGGTGGGGCCGAGGAAAACAAATGAGCCGATGGGTCGGCGAGGGTCCTTGATCCCGGAGCGCGCGCGGATGATGGCGTCGGCAACCAGAAGGACTGCCTCGTCCTGCCCCACCACCCGCTCGTGGAGCACTGCGTCGAGCCGCAAGAGCTTTTCCCGCTCGCCCTCCTGGAGCCGGCTGACCGGGATGCCGGTCCACCGTGACACGATCCCGGCGATCTCGTCCTCGGTGACCACCTCCCGCAACAGGCGGTGCTCACCCTGCTCTGTAGCGAGCTTGTCCTCAGCTTCCTTCAGCCTGCGCTCCAGGTCGGGGAGCTCGCCGTGACGTAGCTGGGCGGCGCGGTCGAGGTCGTAATTCCTCTCCGCCTCCTCGGCCTCCCGATGCACCCGTTCCATCTGGGCCCGAAGTTCCTGGACCTCACGAAGGATTTGCCTTTCCGAGTCCCATTGCCCGCGCATCGTCGCGGCCTCGGTCTTGAGGTCGGCGAGCTCCCTGCGCAGCTCTTCGAGCCGCTTCATGCTGGAGGCGTCCTTCTCCTTGCTCAGCGCGGCCTCTTCGATCTCGAGCCTGGTGACACGTCTGGTGAGCTCGTCGAGCTCGGCCGGCATCGAGTCGATCTCCGTCCGCAGCATGGCGCAGCCCTCGTCGACGAGGTCGATCGCCTTGTCGGGGAGGAATCGGTCGGTGATATATCGGTGGCTGAGGACGGCGGCTGCGACCAGTGCCGCGTCCTGGATCTTCACCCCGTGGAACACCTCGAAACGCTCACGCAGGCCGCGGAGGATCGAGATTGCGTCCTCTACGCTCGGCTCGTCGACGAGCACAGTCTGGAAACGCCGTTCCAGGGCGGCGTCCTTCTCGATGTGCTTCCGGTACTCGGTCAGAGTCGTGGCACCGATCATGTGCAGCTCACCACGGGCCAGCATCGGCTTGAGCATGTTCCCGGCGTCCATTGCGCCCTCTGCCGCACCAGCTCCGACGACGGTGTGCAACTCGTCGACGAAGAGGAGGATCCGGCCTTCCGCCGCTTTTACTTCGCCGAGTACGGCCTTGAGACGCTCCTCGAACTCACCCCGGTACTTGGCGCCGGCGATCAACGCTCCCATGTCGAGGGCGAATACCGTCTTGTCCCTCAGCCCTTCGGGGACGTCACCCCGCATGATGCGCTGGGCCAGGCCCTCGACGATGGCCGTCTTGCCCACACCGGGGTCTCCGATCAGGACCGGGTTGTTCTTGGTCTTCCGGGACAAGATCTGGATCGCCCGGCGAATCTCGCTGTCGCGCCCGATCACCGGGTCGAGCTTCCCGCTCCTGGCGTCGGCGACGAGGTCACGGCCGTACTTCTCGAGGGCCTCGTACGCCGATTCGGGCGTGGCCGAGGTCACTCTCTGGTTGCCCCGGATGGCAGTCAGCGACTCGAGAAATCGGTCCCGTGTGATGCCTTGCTCCGTGAGGGCGCGCTTGGCCGCGGTGTCCGCCTCTCCGAGAAAGGCGATGATGAGGTGCTCCACCGACACGTAGTCGTCCTTGAGACGTGTCGCCTCTCTCTCTGCCGAGTCGAGGAGCCTGGCCAGACGTTGCGTCACCCGGATCTCACCGGGTGAGACCCCGGGGCCACTGACACTCGGACGCTTGGCGAGCTCCGCCTCCATGTCAGAGCTCAATCGAGCCGGATCGCCCCCGGCCTGGGAGATGAGACGGGGCACGAGTCCTTCGGCCTGGGTAAGAAGGGCAAGCAGGAGGTGCTCCCCGTCGACCTCGGTGTGTCCGAGGCGAACGGCCAATGACTGCGCTTCTGAGAGCGCCTGTTGCGATTTCTCGGTGAGTCGATTCAGATCCATGCTCGATCCGAATCCTATTTCATACCCGCGGCGCGATTCCGGGTAAACCAGTTAGTGGGCTGGTGCGTGTTAGGTGAGTGAGCACGTTCCAAGAATCGAGGAGACACGTGCCTTCGACAGAGATCGGAGCGCTCGACGTCGAGCCGTTCGAGAGCTTCTACCGGCGCGAGTACGGACGAATGGTGGCGATCGCGCGCGCCCTCCTCAGAACCGGCTCTTCGGCAGAGGATCTCGCCCAGGAATCGTTCCTGGCCGCCCACCGAAACTGGGACCAGGTCTCGGGCTACGACGATCCCGGCGCCTGGGTGCGCCGGGTCCTGATCAACCGGGCGACATCGCTCCAACGCAAGGCCGGCGCCGAGCTGCGTGCCGTGACCCGGCTCGGAGGCCGCGCCGGCGAGGACACGCTCCCCGAGCTGACCTCGAGCGCCACCGAAGTCTGGGACGAGGTGCGAAAACTACCGAGACGACAAGCGCAGGCCACCGTCCTGCACTACGTCGACCAACTCTCGGTCGCCGAGATCGGCGAAGTCATGGGTGTGAGCCCGGGGGCGGTGAAAGCCCACCTGCACAAGGCGAGGGCACATCTGAGCCGGCGTCTGGATATATGGCGCGAGGAGACGACGTGAAGCATCTCGACGAATTCGAGCAAAGGATGGAACAGGCTGCCCAGGAGCTGCGCCAGTCGGCCAAACATGCGGTGCCGCCACCCCTCGATACCGATGCGCGCCGCGCCCTTCCCCGCGGCTGGCTGATCTTCGCCGCTGCTTTCGGTGTGGTGATCGTGACCTTGGGCGTGCTCCCGATGATCTCGAACCCCGATGACTCCGGGCCAGCCAGTGGCTCCACCCCCTCCACTTCGCCGGTCCCGGCATCGACCACGGTGCCTGAGCCCGTTACAACGGGTCCGAGCGCGACAACCGTTCCGCCTGTCGTTGCCGACTGCTCGGCCGCCGGGTTGCCCATGCCTGCCGAGCAGGAAGGGCTACCGACACTGGTCGCCGACGCCAGACGAGCCATCGCCGCGGCAGCGATCGCTTGCGACTTCGAGGCGCTCGAGGCGTTGGCCTCTCCAGATTTCGTGACGAGCTTCGGCGGCGGCGGCTTCGAGATGATCCCGATGTGGGAGGAGGAGGGCACCTATCCAGCATTGGCCCTCCTGGTCGAGCTGTTCGACACCCCCTATGCCTTCGAGGATTACGACGGTCTGCCCCGCCACTACTACTGGCCCTCCGCTTTCGTCTACGACTCGTGGGACGAGATCCCGCCGGCCGACATGGAGGCCTTGCTCACCGTCTACACCCAGGAGGAGCTCGACCAGTCGGCCGCGTTCGGCTCTTACGCCTTGTGGCGTATCGGCATCACCGAGACCGGAGAGTGGAGGTTCTTCGTCGCAGGGGACTGAGAGACGGCTGGTAGCTTCCCGCCCATGAACTGGGGTCGCCTCTTCTTTGGTCTGCTCATCGTCGCGGTGGGGACGGTCCTGCTCCTCGACAACGCGGGTGTGCTCGATGCGGGCGAGATCTTCGGCACCTGGTGGCCGGCGATCGTGCTCCTCGCCGGGATTCTCACTTTCGCCGCCAACCCGCGTCACTGGCCAGTGGCTTTGATCATCACGGCCGTCGGCCTCGCCTTCCTCCTGTCGAATCTCGACATCATCGACCTCGGCAACTTCATCATCCCGGCCGCGATCATCTTCGTCGGGCTCCTCGTGCTCTTCGGACGTGGCCTCGGGGCGAAAACCGAAGCCGGCGAGCGCGTCAACAGCTTCAACGTGTTCTCCGGCAGCGAGATCGCATCGCATTCGAAGGAATTCCAGGGCGGAAGCATCTCGGCGGTCTTTGGCGGGGCCGAAGTGGACCTCCGCGACACAGTGCCCGCGCCCGGCGCCGAGCTCGACGTGTTCGCCGCGTTCGGGGGGGTGGATATCACAGTGCCCCAGGGCTGGAACGTCGTCACTCGTGGCCTGCCCCTGTTCGGCGGGATCGAGAACGCAACCGCCAAGGAGCCGGTCTCTGCAGACGCCCCGACGTTGGCAGTCAACGCCACCGTCCTGTTCGGCGGGCTCGAAATCAAGCATTGACCATCGAGGTCAGCAGAAGGGCACTGAACCGGACCACTTTGGGGCGGCAGTTGTTGCTCGAGCGCGCCCAACAAACCCCGGCCGAGGCGATGGAGGTCCTCGTGGGGATGCAGGCGCAGAATCCGCACGACCCTTACTACGCCCTGTGGTCGCGCCTCGAGGGATTCGACCCGCAAACCCTGTCGGGGATGCTCGAACGCCGTGAGGCACTCCGGGGCGCCTTGATGCGGGCCACGCTCCACATGTCCACCACGTCCGACTTCCTGTTCCTGCGCTCACACCTCCAGGAGACCCTGGCCGCTGTCCTCGGGTCCACGTCTTTCGCCAAGGACACCGCAGGCCTCGACCGGGCCGTGCTCCTCGACCAGGGCAAGTCGTTGCTCGACGAGGGACCCATGACACGAGCCGATTTGGCAAGGGCACTCGAGGAGAAATGGCCGAACGTGCCCGGGACCTCGATGGCGCAGGTAGTCACCTACCTGTTGCCCGTGATCCAGGTGCCCCCACGCGGATTGTGGGGACGAACCGGGGCGGCGACATGGACCACCATCGAGGGTTGGATCGGGAGCGGGCTCCCCGCGATGCGAGACCATGAGCAGATCGTCTTGCGATATCTGGCCGCGTTTGGGCCGGCCACGATCTCGGACATCAGGGTGTGGTCGAGGCTCAACGGGTTGCGCCAGGTAGTCGACGGCATGCGGGAACGTCTCCGCACCCTTCGCGGCCCGGATGGCTCCGACCTGCTCGACCTCCCCGACGCCCCGATCCTCGACGAGGACACGCCCGCGCCGCCCCGCTTCCTGCCCGAGTACGACAACGTCCTCCTCGGTCACTCAGACCGCTCCCGGTTCTTCACGACGGGGATCGTGCCCCCCGGCTGGGTGGGAAATCTCCTCGTAGAGGGGATGTTCAGCGGGTGGTGGAAGATGGGCCGGACGGGCAAGACATCGAAGCTCGAAGTGCACCTCTTGCGCAAGGTCCCCCGCGCCCAGGTGAAGGGCCTCGGACAAGAGGCCGAGCGTCTGCATGTATTCGCTGCGCCGGACGCCGGGCATCAAGAGATCGAGGTCCACGATGATGCCTGATTCCCGGTTCAACTCGCTGGACAAATCCGAAGGCATGTGCCAAGGTTGGATCTGAAGGGCCCGAAGGGCGGCGAAAGTCGTTCATCGGGCTTTTCTCTAATCCACGGAATCCGCTCTGCGGGCACGGCGAAGGGATTCGAGATGACATCGACAGGCGAGCCACCGCTCCTGACCCAGGAGGGCCGCGTGCTCCTCGAGGAACGCGCCCGTCGTCTCGCGGAGGAAACCATCCCTGCTCTCGTCGAGGCGATCGAAGAAGAAGACGACGAGATGGCGCCCCGACTCGAGCAGGACCTCGCTCTTCGGGAGCTGGAGCAGCTCAAGTACGTCCTGGAGACCGCGGGCAATGTCTACGACATCCCCGAGGACCCCGACATCGTGCAGGTCGGCGATTGGGTGACGATTCGACTCGATGATGGCGAGGAAGTCAGGCATCTGATCGTGCACCCGGCCGAAGCAGGTCTCGACACCAATCGAATCTCGTCGGACTCACCGCTGGCCACGGCCATCCTGGGCAAGCGGGTAGGTGACGTGGTGACAATCGAAGCGCCGAGGGGCGCGTATGAGGCGACCATCGTGGAGTCATCCCGCTCCGCCGTCTGAGCGCCGTTCAGGCCCGGGGGACCAATCCGCTCAGCCTGCCAGCACCGACGACACCCAGCCGGCGATCTCCTCCACGACGGCCACGCCCCGACTCCAGGTCGGCCAGCCATTGGACAGCACCACGATCACATACCCCCCACCATCGGGGTCCTCGACGAACCCTACGGAGTTGGCAACCCCTCCGGCGAAGCCGTTCTTCTGGGCCACCGTCCACCCACTCGGGACCCCGCTGGTGATCCCCCAGGTCTGTGACGGGACCACCGAGGTCATCAACTCCCATGCCACCGCCCGATGTGTGAGGTCGAGGGGGCCCCAGTGGCCGAGCAACACCTGTCTGATCAGGTCTCCCTGATCCTTGGCGGACGTCGTGGTGCGACCCCAGCCGCTCTCCCTGTCGCCCACCGCCACGGTGTCGGAGAGACCGAAGATCCGCGTCTGCCGCCGATACCAGGGTGATCCGCCAAAGGACCGCCACAGGGAGCGGACCGGATCGTCGGCGGACTCGGTGATCATGGGTGTCATCTGCCCCATTTCCCATGCGGTCGGCGCACGCTCTCTCACTTGTGCCTCGAGCAACGTCCCGGCCATCACCATGACCTTGAAAACCGAGGCCGTGCGAAGCCGTTGCGCAGGGCTCATCCAGAAGGCACAACCTGAGCGGGTGTCGAAGACGTAGGCGGTGAAGGACTGTTGCGGGAACCGGCTGGCTAGTGACTCCACACGGGACGCCCGAAACGGATCGGTGGGCCAGTGACGAACGTCGAGGGCGGCGGCCAACACCCAGGCGAACTCGGCGCGTGTCACCGGCGTCTCCCCGGCGAACCGTCCTGCACTGGCGTCCCACATGCCGCGGTATGCGGCGATCCGGGCAACGCCGTCGTAGAACCGGCTCGAGGTGTCGTCCCACGGCGACCGGTATCCGGGCGGGGCGTCGAGATCGAGCGTCCGCACCACGATCTTGGCGACATGCCCTCGTTTGAGCGGGGCGAACGGACAGAAATGGCGATTGGTCGGTGGGTCACAGCCGTCGACGATCCCGAGTGCCGCGAGGTGATTGGCCAGTCTCTCGGCGGCACCTCCCCATATCCCTTCGTCGTCGACGAACCGATCCGGTGCGGATCCAGGCGGGGGAATGGTCCCGACGCGGACCCCGACTCTCACCAAGATCTTCGCCGCCTCCACCCGGTTGAGCACCCGATCCGGGCAGATGCGATCGTTGCGCGGCGGGTTGCACCCCTGCACCGCCCCCAGCCCGGCGAGCCATTCGAGATAGGGCTCGCCAGGATGCCCGTCGTCGTCGATGAACGGCCCGAGGTCTTCGGATGCGGCCCATGCCGGTCTCGGAGATGCCGGACACGCCGACGGCGACGAAGCACGGCAAGAACCATGATGTTAATGCGTCGGGACACGTCGGCGTGGTGTCTAACAGCATCATCTCGGGTCTGGAAGCTCCCTTTGCCCCGGGCCTCTCGACTAAATATCCTTCACCGGTTCGCGTCGGGAATCAGTGGAGGTTGAACGTGCCGGAAGAGTTCTTTGCCGAGGTGTCGGGGCCGATCGGATTCGCCGCCTCAGGTTCGAGTGACGACCTGGCGTTTCGGGTCTACGACCCTGACCGGATGGTGCTCGGGAAGACGATGGAAGACCATCTCAGGATCGCCGTCTGCTACTGGCACTCGTTCAACTGGCCGGGCAGCGACGTCTTTGGCGCCGGCACCTTCGACCGGCCCTGGCTGGGGATGAGCGAAGACCCGATGGCGAGTGCGCGTCAGAAGATGGACGCGGCATTCGAGTTCTTCACCAAACTAGGGACGCCGTTCTTCTGCTTCCACGACGTGGACATCGCTCCCAGAGGCCGGCACCTTTGCCGGATCGGCAGCCAACCTCGAGGCGATGGTCGACTACGCCGAAAAGAAGATGGCCGAGACTGGCGTCCGTCTCCTGTGGGGCACCGCCAACCTGTTCTCCCATCCGCGTTACGCCGCCGGTGCATCCACCAATCCGGACCCCGGGGTTTTCGCTTATGCCGCGGCCCAGGTGAAGCACGCCTTGGAGGCGACCCACCGGCTCGATGGCGCCAACTACGTGCTCTGGGGTGGCCGCGAGGGATACGAGACGCTGCTCAACACCGACCTCAAGCGGGAGGGAGAGCAGTTCGCCCGATTCCTGACCATGGTGGCCGAGCACAAACACAAGATCGGGTTCACCGGGACTCTCCTCATCGAGCCCAAGCCAGCCGAACCGACCAAGCACCAATACGACTACGACTGCCAGACCGTCCACGGGTTCCTCGAGCGCTTCGACCTCGTCGACGAGTACAAGGTCAACATCGAGGGCAACCACGCCACGCTGGCCGGGCATTCTTTCCATCACGAGGTGGCCTACTCGGTGGCCAACGGGATCTTCGGATCCGTCGACGCCAATCGCGGTGACTACCAGAACGGATGGGACACCGACCAGTTCCCCAACTCGGTGGACGAGTTGTCCCTCGCCCTGTATGAGATCCTGCGAGGTGGGGGCTTCACCACCGGCGGTTTCAACTTCGACACCAAGTTGCGCCGCCAATCGATGGATCGCACCGATCTCTTCCACGGCCATGTCGGTGGGATCGACACCCTGGCCCGAGCCCTGCTGGTGGCGGCAGACATGGTCGAGTCGGAGACCCTGTCCGGCCCTCTCGAGAAACGATATGCGGGATGGTCGGCCGATCTCGGAGCGTCGATCCTCGCCGGCGACGAGACCCTCGAGACCCTCGAGGAACGGGTGGCGGCGGGTGAGATCGATCCCACGCCGGTTTCCGGGAACCAGGAACTGCTCGAGAACCGGGTCAACCGGGTCATCTGGTCCTCGGGGCGTTGATCCGTCGCCGTGGATCATGCTGAGGGGTGAAGCATGAGCCTCGTCCTCGGAATCGATACCTCCACTACGTCGACCAAGGCGATCCTGGTGGATGGGTCCGGCGACGTGAAAGGCACGGCCGCCGCCGGCTACGGCTATGAGACCCCCCAACCACTCTGGTCGGAGCAGAGACCTGAGTCGTGGTGGGAGGGCACCATCGCCTCGATTCGCGATGTGATGGAGGCGACCAAGACGTCGCCTGGTGACGTCGAGGCGGTAGGGCTGACCGGGCAGATGCACGGCTCGGTGCTCCTCGACGAGGAGGGCGCGGTGGTGCAGGCCCGCCATCCTCTGGAACGATCAAAGGACCGGGCCGCAATGCGACGAGATCCGGCGCCGCGTCGGGAAGCAGAACCTGATCGAGATCACGGGGAACGATGCCCTGACCGGGTTCACGGCCCCGAAGTTGCTGTGGGTGCAGGACCACGAGCCGGACAACTGGGCACGAGTACGCCAGGTGCTCCTCCCCAAGGACTACGTGCGATTCCGCCTGAGTGGGGACTACGCAACCGATGTGGCGGACGGATCGGGAACGATCCTCTTCGATCTGAAGATGAGGACATGGTCTCCCGAGGTTGTGGATGCCCTCGGCATCAGCCCGGATCTGCTCCCCGCCACTCACGAAGGGCCCGAGGTGATCGGAAAGGTGAGCACTGACGGATCAGCCGCGACCGGTCTCCTGGTCGGCACGCCGATAGTGGCGGGCGGAGGCGACCAATCGGCCAATGCCGTCGGTGTCGGGGCGATCGCACCCGGTGTCGTCGCTCTGTCCCTCGGCACCTCCGGGGTCGTGTTCGCCACCACCAACGGCGTGGCGGTGGAACCAGAAGGCCGGGTCCATTCCTTCTGCCATGCGGTCCCCGACCGCTGGCACATGATGGGGGTGATGCTGTCGGCAGCAGGCAGTCTCAGATGGCTACGGGATGCAGTCGCCCCCGATCTCTCGTTCGACGACCTGGTGAAGGGAGCATCCGAGGTTCCTCCCGGGAGCGACGGGCTCCTCTTTCTCCCCTATCTCACCGGGGAGCGGACCCCTCACCCCGATCCGCTTGCCCGCGGGGCCTTCGTCGGGCTGACAGTGCGCCACGACCTGCGCCACTTGACCCGCGCCGTGATGGAGGGTGTCGCCTTCGGGCTGCGGGACGGTTTCGATCTGATGGTCTCTGCCGGATTGGCCGCACCTCATCAGATCCGGGCTTCCGGGGGTGGGGTCCGCAGTGCTCTTTGGCGGCAGATCCTGGCCGACGTGCTCGGCGCCGAGATCGCCGTCGTGGGCACCGAGGAGGGGGCCGCCTATGGAGCCGCTCTCCTGGCGGCGGTCGGAGTCGGGTGGTTCGAATCAGTGGAGCGGGCGGCGAGCGAAGTCATCGATGTGGACCCCGTGGCCGCGCCGTCATCGGATCGGAAGACCTACGCGGCAGCCCACGCTCGCTTTACCGCCTCTACCCCGCCCTCTCCCCTTCGTTTCACGCCCTCAGCTGAGAACTCAGCCGATTCCCCGGGTCCGATACTCCGCAGAGACCAGATCGGTCAGCTCCTTGAACCGAGGTCTCGCTCACGGGGGTGTCGAAAGTGATACGGCCGTGCTGAACCAGATTGACCCGGTCGCACATCTCAACGACCTGGGCGAAGTTGTGGGCGATGAGGATGATCGAGACCTCGCCCTTCTCCCGCAGACCCTTGATCAGGTCGATGATGATGGCGCTCTCCTTGGCCCCCATCGCCGCCAGCGGCTCATCGAGCAGGATCACCTTGGCATCGGAGTACACGGCCCGGGCGATGGCCACGGCTTGACGCTGGCCCCCGGAGAGAAAGCCGACCTCGGTGTCGACCGAGGGGATGCGGACCCCCATGTCCGCCAAGATGGGTCCGAGCCAGCTCCCGCATCTCTTTCTTGTCGAGGAAGGGGATCGGGCGGTGCACCGCCTCCTTGTTCAGGCTCATGTTGGCGTACACGGGTAGTTGGTTGACCAAGGCAAGGTCCTGGTAGACCGTCTCGATCCCGAGTTCCCGTGCGTGGGAAACGGAACGGAGCTTCATCTCCTCCCCATAGATGAAGATCTGCCCTTGATCGGGCTGGGTGAAACCGGTGAGGATCTTGATCAGGGTCGACTTGCCCGGCACCGTTGTCTCCGATCAGCCCGAGCACTTCGCCTTTGGCCAGGTCGGATGTTGATGTCACGCAGTGCAACGACTGGCCCGTACGTCTTCCCGATCCCCTCGGCCCTGATCGCTTCACCGTTTGATCCAGAGGTCATAATCGGGCGCTCTGTGATCTGACCCGGGCCTTGTTCGCCAGCGAATTGAGGATCATGGCCAGGATGATCGCGCCACCCAGGACCATGGTGAAGGTGAAGGCACTCACTCCTTCCAGATTGAACCCGTCTTGCAGGATGGCCAGGACGAGGGCACCGAAGAAGGCGCCGATGATGGTCCCCGACCCTCCGGAGAGAAGGGTGCCACCGATCACCGCGGCTGCCACCGACAGGAAAACCTTGGTCCCGGCCACGCCGGCGCCCGGGTCGAACGAGCCCACGCGGATCCCTTCGATCACCCCGGCGAAGCCGGCCAGCATTGCGGCGAGGATGAAGTTGCGCATCTTGATGCTCCGGCTGGGGACACCGGCTTCGGCAGCTCCCAGCGGGTTGCCACCGACTGCAACCGTATAGATCCCCCATCGGGAGTGGTTGAGGATCAGATGCATCGCGATCACGATGATGATCACCCACATCAACCCGGAGAAGTTGGCGTCTCCAAAGATCGCGGCCCCGACTCCGGTGGAGGGGACGCGCTTGGGAAACCCATCCGAGATGTTGAGAGTGAATCCGTTGATCACGAACCCCATGCCCAGGGTGACGATGAAGGACGGGATGCCGAACCCGAGGCTTATCGCCCCGTTGAGATAGCCCACCACCCCGGCTCCAAGCACGCCAACCAGGATGGCGAGGGGAAGAACGAGACCGGCCTCGCTGGCGAAGAAGACCAGGAACGGGGTCATGAAATAGACATTGCCCATCGACAGGTCGATCTCCCCGCTGATCAGGAGCATGACCTGGCCAGCGGCAAGGATCGCGGTGGCGATCATGTACTGGGAGATGACCCGGATGTTGGCCGTGGTCAGGAACGCCGGGTTGACCACCGCGAAATAGGCCCCGAGCGCCAACGCCACCAAGGCGATGGTCGACTCCGGCCGTCGCACCAGAAAGTCACCGACCCGGCCCCAGATGGTCTGGGGCCGGGGCGGTGCGACAGCAGTGTCAGTCATCTATGTGTGTCAGCCTACGGGCTCGACTATCGCCTGTTCTTCTGCATCGCCTTCGAACCGGCTCGCCGTCTCCAGGAACAACTGGGCGGACGACGAGTCGAGGAACACCAGACCGGTGTTGGTCTCCGGAGGTGTGACGACCCCGCCCGAGAGCTTGTACAGATAGAGGTAGACAGTGGGGAGGAACCCCTGCAGATAAGGCTGCTGGTCGATGGTGAAGTCGAGCACTCCCTCTGAGACCAGTTCCACCGTCTCCGGCAACAGGTCGTACCCGCCGGCGCCCGCCAGGCCGTTGTCCCGGGCGTTCTGGTCCCGGACCACCTGGCCTACGGCCTGGGTGCTGCCGGCATCGACGGCGAACATGCCAGTGGCGTCCTGGTTGCCCAGATACCACGCCTCGACCGTGCTCAACTCTTCCTCCAGCGCGGCGCCGGTGGCGATGTCGATCGCCTCGATGTCGGCCCCCGACTCAGCGATGGCGTCCATGGCGCCATCGATGCGGGGCTGGATGTTGAGCTGCCCCGGGGTGGCGATGAACAGCGCCACCTTCCCGGATCCGACGAGCTCGACGATGCGATTGCCCATCTCGAAGCCCGACCCGTATAGATCCTGACCGACGTAGCAGAGTCGGTTGTTCGGGTTGCCGGGTGGGGTGTCGGCGTTGTAGGCGATGACCGGGATTCCTGCGGCAAGGGCCTCGTCGGTCGGGCCCGTTGAATGCCTCGAGATCGACCAGGCAGACCCCGATGCCGTCGGCTTGGCCGGCAATGGCGGCTTCCATGGCGTTGACCATCGCCGCCGTTGTCGGCGTCCTCCGACCCGGTCCATTGGGGAGTAGGGATGCCGAGGATGGCCGCGGCGTCCTCGATCCCGTACACCGTGGGCACGAAGAACGGGTTGGTGGTGACATGGTTGACGAAGACGAAATTCCACTCGGGCGTCTCGGGGAAATTCCCCGCACCCGAGCCGCCGGTGGCGGCGGTGCTCCCCGTCCCGCCGGAGCCCCCAGCCGTGGTGGCGGTGGCCCCGTCGTTGGTGCAGGCGTTGATGAGCCCGATCGCCGCGGTCATCCCGAGCGCCTTGAGGAAGTTCCTTCGCGAAGGGCTGAGCAATTGCACGGTGTCTGCTGGCATGACGTTTCCTCCTCGTCGAGCAATCATGTTGCCCCGGAATCCTGGAAGATAGCCTCATGGGACCGTAGGCCTGCAAGCGTATGCGGCTATACGTTCACCAGCTGGTTCACAGGGTTTGGCCGCGTCTTCTCCCGACGGGTTGGGATCGGGTGTCGGCCGGGCTCAGCCGTGGAGCTGTTCCAGCTCCTTGGTGGTGACCTCTTCGGGCTTCTTGCCGATGATGATCATGGCCAGGACCTCGTCCATGGTGACGTCGTCCTTGTTCACCGTCCCCACCAGCTTGCCCTGGAGCATGACGGAGATCCGATCGGCGAGGTCGTACACGTCATGGATATCGTGGCTGATCATGATGATGCCGAGGCCCTCCGATTGCAGCTGCCGCATCAACTCACGGACCTGTTCCGTCTCGGCCGGGCCCAAGGCGGCGGTGGGCTCGTCCATGATCAGGATCCTGGCGTTGAAGTGGACTGCCCGGGCGATGGCCACCGATTGGCGCTGGCCACCGGACAGAGTGGACACCGGTTCCTTGAACTTCTGGAACCTCGGGTTGAGCCTCGCCATGATCTTCCTGGTGGCATCCTCCATCGCCGAGTCGTCGAGGGTGCCCCAGCGGGTCATCAGCTCCCGGCCGAGGAACATGTTGCTCGGGGCGTCCTGGTTGTCGGCCAGTGCCAGGGTCTGATAGATGGTCTCGATCCCGTATGACTTGGCGTCACGAGGTGTGGTGATGCTCACCGGCTCGCCGTCGATGAAAATCTCGCCAGAGTCCGCCTTCTGGGCTCCGGCCAGGGTCTTGATCAGGGTCGACTTGCCGGCGCCGTTGCCACCGACCAAACCGAGGATCTCCCCCTGGTGGAGGTCGATGGTGACGTCCTTCACCGCGTGCACGCCGCCGAAGCTGACACTCATGTCCCTCATCTCGACGAGGGGGGTGCCGCCGTTTTGGGAGGGCATCGTCATCGGGCCGCCCTCCTCCGATAGATGGTGTCGATGGCGACCGCGACCACCAAGGTGACTCCGAGCACGACGTCCTGCACCGGAGCGCCGACCCCGATGAGGACCATGCCGGATTGCAGCGACTGCATGACCGAGCGCGCCGAGGATGGCTCCGGGAATGGTCCCGATCCCTCCCGACAGGGATGTGCCGCCAATGACTGCAGCGGCGATGACATAGAGCTCGTTCAACGTGCCGAGACCGCTCACCGCAGCGTTGAGACGCGCGATTGAGACCGCGCCCGATATCGCCACCAAGATCCCCATGGTCATGAAGACTCTGACGAGGGTGCGCTTGGTCTTGATCCCGGCCAGGTTGGCTGCCTCTGGATTTCCCCCGAGGGAAAAGACATAGCGACCGAAGCGGAGCCGGTTGGTGACAAAGCTCATGACCAGGGTGACCCCGATCAAGATCAGCACCGGATAAGGGATTCCGAGCGGGATTTGAAGGCCACCTTCGGGAATCGGGATGTCATGCTCCTCGGCGTACTGGATGGCCAGGTTCTCCGGCAGGTAGTAGCTGTTCATCACCCAGACCGCGGCGAGGACGACGGCGCAGCCCAGGACCCCGAGGACGACGTCGAGCCACGTCGGGCGAAGCCGAAAGCCGAACTTGCGACGACGACGACGACCCATGACGAGAAGAGCAACGATCCCGACACAGGCGACACCGCCGACGATCCAGCTACCCGTCTCCCCCAGCGACCCGCTGGATCCACCTCCGAGGAGCTGGAACGTGGCGTCCATCGGGGCGATGGTCCGGCCACTGGCGGTGAGCCAGGCAAACCCCCGCCACACCAGCAGTCCGCCCAGCGTGACGATGAATGAGGGGACGCCGACGTAGGCGATTATCGATCCCTGGAAGGCGCCGATGAGAGCTCCCAAGACCACGCCGATGGCGAGCGTGACGAGCCAAATCCAAGAGTTGCCCGAGCCCATCAGTGGTGGGAGCCATTCGACCTGGAGCATGGCCATCACCATGCCCACAGTCCCCACCATGGAGCCGACCGAGAGATCGATGTTGCGGGAAACGATGACGAGCACCATCCCGGTGGCCATGATCGCGATCGTCGAGGTCTGCACCGAGAGGTTCCACAGATTGCGGGGCGTAATGAACGTTCCCCCGGACAGGAAATGGAAGACAAGCCAGATCGCCAGGAGGACAGCGATCATGCCCACCATTCGGGTATCGATCTCGTTGTCCCGCAGATACGATCCCAGCGACCGGCGCGATCCCGGTTCGAGAGTGTCCGACTGTGTCGGCGGAGCCTCCACCACGCTCATGAGCTCACCACATTAGAGAACGGGAACGTATTGCGCCCCCGATGAACCGGGGGCGCAATACATCATCGATTTCGCCTCAGCGATTGGTCAGGAGGCGCAGGAGCCGACAGTCCCCCCGGTACCGAGCAGAGCTCCTCGACCGTGATCCACTCCGCATCGACCACCTCCTGGAGGTTCTCCTGGGTGATCGGGATCGGTGTCAGCAGGATGCTGGTCAGTACCGTCTCTGCACCGGATTCCTTGTTCGTGTAGATGAACTCAGCCGTTCCCTCGACATCGGCGAGGGCGGCGCCGCCGGCCAACTGCACGGCAGCCTCACCGGCAGCCGTGCCCAGCGCACGGGCGTCCTTCCACACCGACACAGCCTGCGTCCCGGCTGCCACCCGCTGGAGGGCGGCGACGTCGGCGTCCTGGCCCGACAACACCACCGTGCCGAGGAGGCCCTGGGCATCGAGGGCGGCGGCTGCGCCGGTGGCCATTCCGTCGTTCTCGGAGACGATGGCCTGCACGTCGTTGTCGTGCGCGCTCAGCCACTGTTCCACCGTGGTCTGAGCGAGCGCCGGATCCCAGTTGTCGGTGTAGTCCTCCTCGAGGATGGTGATGTCACCGGCCTCGGCCGCGGCATCGATGACAGACCCGATCCCCTCACGGAGGAAGTCGGAGTTGGCGTCGGCACCGTTGCCCTTGATGATGAAGTAGTTCCCCGTCGGCACCAGATCGAAGACGACCTCGGCCATCAGCTGACCCACCAGGACGTTGTCGAAGCTGACGTAGAAGGTGTTCGCGTCCTCGATGAGGCGGTCATAGGCGATGACCGGGATTCCCTGATCAGTGGCGGCCTGAACCGCGGGCAGGATCGCCTGCGTGTTCTGGGCCAGGATCATGACGACGTCAGCTCCCTGGTTGATCAGGTTCTCGACGTCGGCAATCTGCTGCTCCTCGGATGAACCGGCATCTGTCGACGTGTACGCGCATCCGCCGGCCTCTAGGGCTGCCTGGATTGCGGGCTCATCGTGCTTGGCCCATCTCTCTTCGTTGTAGTTGTTCCACGACATGCCGACGAGGCAATCGCCGTCGCCTCCGGCAGCGGCAGTGGTGCTGGCACCCGCTGCCGTCGTGGTCGCCTCGGCCACCGTCGTGGTCGCTCCGGCTGCCGTCGTGTCGGCACCAGCTTCGGTGGTGTCTCCTCCTTCTTCACCACCACAAGCGGCGATGACGAGGGCGATGACGGCTACCAACGCCATTAGGCGTCTTTTCATCTTGTTGTTCCTTCCTCCTCCGGTTGCCACCCCGAAGGGTTGGCAAATATCCGTACGAGTCGACGCGAACGGCCATAACGACCCCACGCCGACCGATGCGAGCATAACCGTCATATGTTTGACCCCGCAACAAATTGCGGCATAAGGTCCCAGCACCCAACAGGCCTCCCGGGAGACACTTGAACCGCACCCAGATAACGGCCGGGAGGGATGCCCATCACCGGCCCAAGGGCGTCGCCGCCGACGAGCTGCGCCGCCACAATCTGGCGGTGGTCCTGGAGAGCCTCCACCTTCACGGACCGGTCTCTCGCTCCGAGCTGACTGCCACCACCGGGCTCAACCGCTCCACCATCGCCGACCTCATCGGCGAGCTGACCAACCTCGGCCTCGTCGAGGAGGGCCCGGCGGTCGCCCCCTCGGGTCCGGGACGGCCCTCCCCAATGGTGAGCACCCGGCCCCAGGGCGCCGTGGTTCTATCGATCGAGTTGTCGGTCGACTCGGTGGCAGTCGCCACGGTTGGCCTCGGTGGTCATGTCTACGAACAAGTCCGGGTGGCGCGGCCCCGTGGCGAGTCGGCGGCCGAGACGGTCGAAGTCGTCGCCGGCCTGTCCGGCGAGCTGCTGGGAGGACTGCCCGCCGACTCGATCCTGACCGGGGTCGGCGTCGGTGTCGCCGGGGTCACCCGGAGATCCGACGGGTTCGTCCAGCTCGCCCCCAACCTCGGCTGGAGGAACGTGGCCCTCGGTGACATGCTCGCCACCGCCCTGGGGCTGAGCGACCCGGTCCTCGTCGCCAACGAAGCCGACCTCGGCGCCCTCGCCGAGTTCCGGCGCGGAGTGGGTGCCGGGGTACCCCATCTCATCTACATCTCGGGTGAGGCCGGAATCGGCGCCGGGATCATCCACGACGGGAAGCCAATGTTGGGGGTGGCCGGCTACGCGGGCGAGGCGGGGCACACCCTGATCAGCCCCGACGGTCATCTCTGTCGCTGCGGCGCGACCGGCTGCTGGGAGACGGAAGCCGGAGAAGCAGCTCTGGCCCGTCTCGCCGGGATCCCGTCGAATGTCACCGGGCTGAGCCTCGTGGACACGATCGTCGCCAGGGCCGATGCCGGCGACCAGAAGACTCTCGATGCCCTCGCCGAGATCGGGCGATGGCTCGGGTTGGGGATCGGCAACCTGATCAACGTCTTCAACCCGCAACTGGTCGTGCTCGGCGGGTTCTATCACCCTCTCTTCCCGTTCCTGGAGAAAGCAGTCTTCGAAGGCGCCCGTCTCGGCGCACTCGACGCCCCGGGTGACATCGCCGATATCGCGGCCAGCGGGCTCGGGCCCGATGCCCCTCTGATCGGCGCGGCGGAGCTGGCCATCTCGGAGGTCATCGCCGACCCGGCTGGACACACTCGCGCCCGGTCCGGCGTGACCCGGCTCAGGCTCGCGCGGCGGCGTCCGCGAAGATTCGCTCCATGACCTCGATATTGGCTAGGGCGTCCTGGGGTGGAGTTGGCACCGGTGTGTCGTCACGGATGGCGCGAGAGAACGCGTCCGCCTGCACCCGGTACTGGTCGGCCGCAGGAACCTGATGAACCACCACATTGGGGTCGACCGGGGGGTCCCCACCGGACACCAACAGGACCCGGGTCGGACGATCCGGCGGGATGTTGAACGGGATCTCCACCACGAGACGACCGGCCGTCCCATAGATGTGGACTCTCTGGTCGTCCTCCAATTGGGTCGAGCAAGTGAAAGCCGCATGGCGGCCATCGAAGTCGAGCATCACGGAAGTCAGCACATCGGTGCCGAACTCGGGATCCCTGCGAATGGTGGCGATCACGTCGGAAGGCTCGGCATCGAAGAGCATTCGGGCGACATTGACCGGGTAGCAACCGATGTCGTGAAGAGATCCACCGCCGGCGTCGACTCGGTTCCGGATGTCGTCGGGGTCGATGTTGTGATAGGAGAAGAACGACTGGATGGCGCGCAGCTCACCCACGGCTCCTTCGGCAAGGAGCCGGCGGACCTCGATCCAGAGCGGATGGAGGCGGTACATGAAAGCTTCCATGAGCTTCACACCGGATCGCTCCGCCGCGTGGATCATCTGCTTGGCCACCGAGCTACTCGTGGCGAGTGGTTTCTCACACAGGACGTGCTTGCCCGCCTCGGCCGAAGCAATTGCCCAGTCCGGATGGAGATGGTTGGGCAACGGGATGTAGACCGCCTCTATGTCAGGGTCATTAAGCAGTTCCTCGTAGCTTCCGTAGGATCGGGGAATGCCCAGGGTGTCTGCCGTGGCCCGGGCCCGCTCCGAGGATCGCGAAGCGATGGCGGTGACAAAGCTCAACTCCGACCCGTTCATCGCGGGTATCACCTTCCTCACCGCGATGTCGGCGCAGCCGAGCACACCCCACCTGACGGGGTCCGTCACCTCATAGCCTCCTCCATTCGACACAATCTGCCCATGCGGCATTGTGTCGAGCCGACCCACGAGGGGCAAACATGACAGCCCGGGCCTGGGCCTGGCTCGTCATCGGTGTGGCAGCCGGGGCAGTCATCGCCGGCGCGCTCGCAACGGGAGCCGTGGCCGTCTTCGGATCCGACCTGCCCGATGCCGCGTCGCCACCTCCCCGATTCGTCGACGAATCAGCGGAATCAGGCGTCGACCATGTGTACGACGGCGAGTTCGAGTATTTCGTCGGCGGTGGCGTCGCAGTGCTCGACTGTGATGAAGACGGACTTTCCGACCTATACATGGCGGGAGGCACCAATCCCAGCGGGCTCTATCACAATGACAGTGCGATCGGTGGAGCCCTTCGATTCGGACAATTGCTGGATGGGCCCTCCAGCAATCTCACCGGAGTGACCGGGGCCTACCCGCTGGACATCGACAGTGACCAACACGCCGATCTGGCGGTGCTCAGATTCGGCGAAGACGTCTTGCTTCGTGGGCGGGGGGACTGCACGTTCGAGCGGGCCAACGAGACTTGGTCCCTCGACGCACGGGATGACTGGACCGTTGGCTTCAGCGCCACGTGGGAGGGCGATGGCGCGATGCCAACGCTCGCCTTCGGCAATTACCTGGCAGAGGACGGCCAGCTGTCCGGTACCTGCGCCGACCACTATTTGTACCGACCCGAAGGCGATCGATACGTCGAGCCGATCACCCTGTCCCCGGGCTGGTGCACCTTGTCGGTCCTGTTCAGCGACTGGGACCGATCGGGTCGTCGTGATCTACGCATGACCAACGACCAGCACTATTACCGGAACGGACAGGAACAGCTTTGGCGCATTTCGCCAGACGAAGCCCCTGATCTGTACACCGAAGAGGAGGGATGGCAGCCGATGCAGATCTGGGGGATGGGCATCGCCGGCCACGACGTGACCGGCGACGGGCTCCCCGAGTTCTTCCTCACCAGTCAGGGCGACAACAAGTTGCAGACCCTGGCGGATGGGCCGACACAGCCCAATTACATCGACATCGCCTTTGAGCGCGGGCTGACCGCCCATCGACCGTATGTTGGCGACACAGCGGCACCCTCGACTGCCTGGCATCCCGAGTTCCAAGACGTCAACAACGACACCCTCGTCGACCTGTTCGTGTCCAAAGGGAATGTCGAGGCACAGCCTGGCTATGCGGTCAGGGATCCCAACAACCTCCTCATCGCCAACCCGGATGGGAGCTTCACCGAGATGGCGGAGGAGGCCGGGATCGTGGACTTCGCTCGATCACGGGGCGCCGCTCTCGCCGACTTCAATCTCGATGGCATGCTCGATCTGGTCGAGGTGAACCGGCGCGAGAAGATCAAGCTCTGGCGGAACGTCGGATGGGGTGACGCCGCCTCCCCTGTGGCGATGGGGAATTGGGTCGGAATCCGATTGCAGCAGCCGGCGCCAAACGTCGACGGCATCGGGTCCTGGATCGAGGTGAAGGTCGGGAACCGCGTGGTGCAGCGAGAGGTCACCGTGGGTGGGGGGCACGCCGGCGGGCAACTGGGTTGGGCCCACTTCGGCGCCGGAGATGCGGATAGCGTTGAGGTTCGGGTGCAGTGGCCTGATGGCGAGAAGGGGCGGTGGCTCAACGTGAGCACGAACCAACTGACGATCATCGAGCGTGACGCCGACCGTGCAGTCGCCTTCGACCCGAACGGATGAAGTCATGAGCGGGGCCAGTCTCACCGAGGTGGAGCTGCCGGATTTCGGTATGCCCGATGCGATGCCGGTCATCTCCGACTCGATCTACCAAGATCGCATGGAGCGTCTGCGCGTGCGAGCAGCTGAGCGGGGATTCGACCGGGTTGTGGTGTACGCCGACCGCGAGCACAGCGCCAATCTCTCTTACCTCACCGGGTTCGACCCCAGGTTCGAAGAGGCCCTCCTGGTCGTAGGCGATGACCATGAGCCGGCGATCCTCGTAGGAAACGAGTGCTGGGGAATGGCGGGCGCCGCTCCCCTCGCCATGCGGCGGCATCTCTACCAGGACTTCAGTTTGCCCAGCCAGCCCCGCGACCGGTCTCTGCCCCTAGGCGAGATTCTGGGACAGGAAGGGATAGTCGCCGGAAGCAGGGTCGGCGTGGTGGGATGGAAGGTGTTCGAAGACAGCGGGATCATCGACCTCCCCGCCTTCATCGTCGACGAGCTTCGCCGCCTCGCCGGGTCGGAGGGCGCAGTCGAAAATGCCGCGGACATCCTCATCGGCGCGGCCGACGGGCTCCGCGTGGTCAACGAAGTCGACCAGCTCGCCTACTACGAGTGGGCCGCCTGTCACACCTCGAGCGGCGTGCGTCGTGTCCTCGAGGGGCTCCGCCCTGGCCTGACCGAGCAAGAGGCGGTCCGGCTGCTCGAATGGAACGGGACACCGCTCTCGTGTCACCTGATGCTGACCGCCGGCCCCAGGGCGTCTCTTGGTTTGCTCAGCCCCGGCGACCGGCCCATCGAGCGCGGTGACCGGTTCACCGTCGCCTTCGGGATCTGGGGCGCCCTCAACTGCCGAGCCGGGTTCGTGGCGGAAGGCCCCGATGACCTGCCGGAAGAAATCGACGACTATGTCGATCGTCTGGTCGCTCCCTATTTCGAGGCGGTGGCCGAGTGGTACGAAGCGCTCCATGTCGGTCAGAAGGGCGGGGCACTCCAGGAGATCATCGACCGGCATCTCGGTGACCCGTTCTTCGGCATCTTCCTCAACCCGGGTCATCAGATCACATCTCGACGAGTGGGTGAACTCACCCGTCGGTCGCCGGATCCGACATCGAGCTGGCCTCGGGTATGGCACTTCAGGTCGACATCATCCCGGCAACGGGCACCGAATACTTCACCACCAACATCGAGGACGGCATCGCTCTGGCGGACGAGTCGTTGCGGGAGAGAATGGCCGATCGCTATCCGGACGCGTGGCGGCGCATATCGGCCCGGCGTGAGTTCATGAGGGATTCCCTCGGCATCGACCTGCACCCGGATGTGCTCCCCTTCTCCAACATCCCCGGCTACCTCCCACCGTTCCTGCTCCGGCCCGACCGGGCCATGACGATGACCGGCTAGAGGAAGTCTGGGGTGGCGTCGGTCCAGACGCCGCCTTCCTGGCTCGAGGTGATGACCGCTTCGACGAAACGGAGACCGACGGCACCGTCGATGGCGTTGGGGAAATAGAGGGCCAGCGGGTCGGGTGTGGTGCCGCTGCGCCGTGCCGCGATCGCCTCGGCCGCATCGGAGTAGATGTTGGCGAACGCCTCCAGGAAGGCCTCCGGATGTCCGGCGACGATCCGTGTGGAGCGGGCGGCGAGGGGAAGTGTTCCCGGCCCGTTTGGGGTTCGCCACTCCGCTGGGCCCGCCAATGGGGTGAAGAGGAGACGCATCGGCTGCTCCTGGTGCCATTCGACGCTGCCCCGGGTCCCGGAGACCCGTATCCGTAGCGCGTTCTCGACTCCTGCCGCAGCTTGGGTGACCCAGAACGATCCCCGGGCTCCGTTCTCGAATCGAAGCAGGCCCCGGCGTAGTCATGGACGAGTCGTCCGGGAACGATGGCACCGACCTCGGCGGCGACCTCGGTCACCTCGAGACCCGTGATGAATCGAGCCAGGTTGTGGGCATGTGTCCCGATGTCCCCCATCACCAACGACGGGCCACCCCGCACCGGGTCGTATCGCCACGGAAGCCCGCCGGCCGGATCTGGATCGTTCTCGCTCGCCTTTCCACCCTGGACGTATTCGACCTGAACGAGCCGGATCTCCCCCAATTGGCCGTCGGCGACCATGGCTTTCGCCTGGCGGACCAACGAGTACCCGGTGTAGTTGTGGGTTAGGCAAAAGACGAGACCGGTCTGCTCCACCCGCTTGACCAGATCGAGTGCCTCCTCCAGCGTGTTGGTGATCGGCTTGTCACAGATGACGTCGAAGCCGAGATCGAGGGCGGCCGCTGCGTACTCGTGATGACTGTCGTTGGGAGTCATGATCGAGATCACGTCAGCGCCGTCGGCCCGGGCGGCCTCAGCCTCGAGCAGGGCGATGGCGGCCGGATATGCCCGATCTTCGACGATACCGAGCCCGACCCCGGCGGCGCGAGAGCGCTCCGGGTCTGAAGAGAGGGCACCGGCGACCAACTCATAACGGTCATCGAGACGCGCGGCAGATCGATGCATGTCCCCAATGAAGCTTCCCGGGCCGCCGCCAATGACCGCCAGACGGAGCCTGCGCCCAAGCATGGTGATCACCGGGTTGTCAGCCATCCTCCACCTCCGCGACGATCAGCCATCTGTCCCCGACCTCAGGCCGCAGGACGAACGTCTTGGAAAAAGGCTCGCTGCCCCGGGCCTGCTCGACGCCGGCGGCATCGTAGGTGATGGTCTCCACCGTCCCCTTTGCGACCAGCCCGAGACTGGCTGCGTCCTGTGTCTCGTCGGTGGGAGCGACGTCGACGTGAAGCGAGTCGAACGTGTGGGTGGGAACTGCATGTACGCCACTGGTCGCCGTCTGCTCGACGACCCGTTCCATCTCGACGAGCCGCTCCGCGTCATCGGCCGACCGCAACAGCGAGGTGTCGGCGCGACGGATCGCCTCGGCTTCCACGGCGAGTGCCTGGGCCAGGCCGAGGGCCACGGCGTTCGGGTCGACCTCGCCTTGCAAGGCTGCCGCCTCGGCGCTGATGGTGACGTCGGGAAGCTGTGCCGGGTCGATCTCGATCTCGGGCGGCGGAGACGCGACCGGGGCGGCCACAGCAGTGCTTCGCGCCGGGGCGCCGGCGAGCACGATGGCCAGAGGCACCAAGACGAGGAGAGCTCCAACGACGGCGCCCGGGGCGAAGGCCCGGACCGGTCGACTCGTCGACGACTTGGCCAATGACTCGATCCTGTCTGATTTGAAGACACGGTCGAGGATGAACCGAAGTGGTGTCATCACGACGAGACCGGCGAGCAACCCCACTTTGGCTCCGAACTCTGTGGTCTGCGGCGCCATCAGCAGGGTGCAGACCAGTGCCAGGCACACTGCAAACGCAATCCGCGCCGCACGGCCCTCTGGGATGGTCTTGGGGTCGGTGATCATGAAGAACAGGAAGATGAGCACCTCCGGCGAAGCCACGATCACCGACCAGAAGTAGGTCCCGCATACGGGTTGGAGAGCCCATGCCGCGGTCATGCAGTGTCCCGAGGCAGCGAGCACTCCGAGACCGACGGCAAGGGTCAGCCAGAACACTGCGGCCAGGGTGAGCAAGCGGAGGCGGGAGGTGATGAGGACGCCACCGACGAGGATGACGGCGTAAGCGGCGACCATCCAGAAGTCGAGAGGCGCCCACCAGAAGTCCAGTGGCTCGATGACCTCGCTTCCCAGAACCAGGAAAGCTGCGACCAGCCCGACGTTCGATGGGTTGAAGACGTGGGTGCCTCGATATCGGATCCAGTACTTGGTGAGCAACGAGAGGGCGGCGATCCCGGCGAACAGGTACCAACCGTTCAACGTCCAGTGGTCTCCGCGCTCCTGACCGACGATGCGAAGGATCAGGGCGACACCGCTGCCGGTGAGCATGGCGCTGGCCGGCCAAACGATCTGTTTGGTCTTACGAAAGGTGAGCGCCACCTCGATGACGGCGCAGGCGAGGATGGCGGCGAGGATCTGAGGAACCGAAACCCGGAAATCGAGGGCCACCTGGCCCAGCACGTGGATGGTGATGATGACGCCGGCCAGATGCAGGCGCGGATCGCGCAGACTGGGCAGCACGACCGGATAATCGGTTGCCCCCAGTCGGACGGTTCGCGCGCTGGTGGTGGTCACATCGGGAAGGCTGCCACAACCGGCGGCACTAGGTCAGTGACGACCGTATTCCTCGTCGGTGACCTTTCCCTCCCAGGCGGTCGGCCCACCGCTGGTCAGCGAGAGATGCATCAATGGCGAATCCATACCCGCCCCATGCCAATGCCGTTCTCCTGGAGGTGCGTGCACGACATCGCCTGTCGCGATCCGCACTGTCGATCCGTCCTCGGTCTGAACGAGCCCCGACCCGGAGACCACGTAAAGGAGTTGGCCCCCAGGATGACTGTGCCAGTCACTCCGTGCTCCCGGTGCGAACTGAACGGCGATCATGGTGATGCCTTCCTCGGAATCTCTCAGTCTTCGGTTCCATACCAGCCCGGTGAAATGCTCTGTTCCCGACGGGCTCCACGCTTCGGCCCCGGCCCCGATGTGTTCCATCGACCGCAACATAGCGAGTCCGGCTCTATTCAGAATCCCTGAAACTTCTCAGGTATCCATTGAATTTGTCACCGTGTCCTGGTAGCGTATCGAACATATGTTCGATGTGCTCGAGACCTCGAACTTCCCCACCGAACCGCTTCTCGAGCTGACCGCACCCGAAGACCTGGTCGATGAACTGGCTTCGGCGCTTCGCAGTCGGGACCGCGAAGAGGCCCGAATCGCCCGGCTCGTCGGCCGGGCCAATCAGATCAAGGCATTCGGTCACGACGGCTACACCTCGATGACCGCTCTTCTCAAGCACCGAATGTCCCTTCATCCCGGCGAAGCGCAGAGATTGGTAGCCCGAGCGAACGGACTGGCCGAGGCGCCCATTGTCTCGCTGGCCTTCGAGCAGGGCTTGATCTCGGGAGCTCAGGTGGATGTGCTGATGGAGGCGAGATGGCGGGCCTCTAAGGAGTTCACGGAGGCTGAGAGCGAACTGGTCGGCATCGCCCTGGACACCCCCCTCATCCGAAACTTGAGAAAGCGCCTCGATTACTGGCTGGATCAGGTGGCGCGTGACGACCTCGCCGCGGGACGCCAATTGGTCCGGGAGGCCAGAGCATTGAATCTCCGGCGTGATCACGACATGATGCGGATCAACGGCTGGGTCGACATCGAATCCGGGGAGAGACTTGCAGCCCGACTCGACCCGGGTCCCCCGGGCGCGGATGAGACACGAACCAACGCAGCCCGACGGGCCGACCTCCTTATGGAGATGGTCGAATCCGGCGCAGGGAGGCCCGGCCTCATCGTTCACGTCTCCGCCGAAACCCTGTTCGAAGAAGGTAAGCCCCGCATCTCCGAGACAGAGCTTGGGACCTTCCTCACCGCCGACGAGATTTCGAGGATCTCCTGTGACGCCAGCCTGACCAGGGTCGTGTTCGGTCCCGACAGCCAACCTCTCGACGTGGGACGGACCAAGAGACTGGTCACACCCGCCCTCCGGATCGCCGTCGTCGCCCGTGACCTGCACTGCATCTTCCCCGGATGCGACCGGCCGGCGCCTTGGTGTGACATCCACCACGTCATCCCCTGGTCCGAGGGCGGTCCCACCAGCCTCGACAACCTGGTCATGCTCTGCCGGCACCATCACGGCCTGGTTCATGAAGGAGGATGGCGTATCGACGGGACCCCCGGCCACCTCGACTTCTATCGGCCCAACGGAAGCCAACTCGACGCCGACCCACCACCCAGACCGGTCCCCTCGGCACTCCCGAGGACCCGGCCGCAACGGCCACCGACGATCGACATCAAATCGGCCATCAGGCAGATCCAGGCCATCCCTTACCCCCGTGGGCCTTAGACGAGGGGTCAGCCGGGAGGAATCAGCACCGCATTGACCACATGGGCCGTGCCGTTGGTCCCGAGCACATTGGCGATGGTCACCGTCGATGACCCATTCAGCACGATCTCGCCCTGATCGACCGACACCACGATCTCGGAGCCTTGTGCGGTCGGCACTGCGCTCATTCCCATCAGCTCGAAGCCGTTCAGGTTGTCTTCCACCACGTGGTAGAGAAGTACGGCTTGCAGGGCCTCTGGCTCCGTTGGGAGCGGCTCGGCGAGTTGTGAGAATGCTTCGTCGGTGGGAGCGAAGAGCGTGAACGGGCCTGGTCCGGACAGGGTCTCGGTGAGCCCAGCGGCGTCGATGGCGGCCAACAGCTCGCCGAACTGGCCGGCATCTGCGAGCACCTCGAGGATGTTGCCCTCGACGACCGGCACGGTTGGGGTCGGCGCCTGGGTGGTCGGAGGCGCGGGTTGGGTCGTCGGCGGAGCAGCGGTCGTGGTGACGGCAGGAACCGTCGTGGCCGGTGACGGTGGTGCGGTGGTCCCAGGCGACTCAGTCGCTGGAGTTGTCGGTGGCGGTGGGGCGCCGGCCTCGGTCAGGGCAGCCTGGAAGGCGCGCAGCGTGGCGGAGTCGACGACGCCTGTCGCCGGGACACCGAGGTCCGTCTGCAACTCCTTCAAAGCGTCTTCGACCTCTATCGACCACACACCATCGATCGGTCCGCCGTAGTACCCGGTGGCGGTGAGGATCCCCTGCAAAGCGGCGACCTGGGCCGACTCCTGCTGGCCGAGCACCTCAGCCAGGGCAGCCTGACTCGCCGGGTCCAGCAATCCTGTCACGGGGAGGTCGAAATCTTCCTGAAGCCGCTCCACCGCATCGATGGTTCCAGGCCCATAGATGCCATCGATCTCGCCGGTGTAATAGCCGGCCGTGGCAAGGTCGGTCTGGAGGGCCGTCACATAGTCGGACACCCATTGAGTCGCATTGGCGAGGCCTTCATCATCGAGACAACCGGCGTCGGCAAACAGACGGGCCCAGGCAACCTGCAGGGCATATGCGGCGGAGGTGAACGACACCCCGGCCTCACTGACAAGGGTCCGCTGATCGATCCCGGCGACCGCATCGTCAAACGCCGCCTCCGCCTCCTCGACGACCTCGATCGACTCCGGATCGACGATCTCTATGTCCACTGCGGAATCCGGGTCGGCCTCGACCGCCTCCTGGAACTGCGCAGCTGAGTCGAGCACGGCCTCCCGGGCGGGCTCCAGCTCGTCGCCGGCGGACTGGACATCGCCAACCGTCAACTCCACGTCCTCGAACAGACCGCCATAGGTGTCGAGCGCCGTGACGTATGCCTCGACGTCGGTGCAGAACTGAGCCTGGGCTTCTTCGATGTCGATCTCGTCGCCGCCGCACGCCGCGACGAGCGCTGCCATCAAGGTCAGCGCGAACACAGTCCGGAATCCGAGTCTTGCGGTCATTGAGTCCTCCTGACCGCCAATAAAAGCACAGCCGAGCACCGATCCCGGTCAATCATCCACAGTGTTCGATCCGGTCCTCTCTAGCCGCCGACAGGCTCGAGAACGAAGAGCGGTATCAGCCGCTTGGTGCGGCCCTGATAGGTCCCATAGAGAGGGAAAGCGTCGGTGACCAGTTTCCACAGACGGTCCCGCTCCGGCCCGTCGACCTCCTCCACCCGGTACTCGATCTCTTCACCTCCCCGGCGCACGCTTGCCAGTGGCGTTTTCCGCAGATTGGCCGCCCAGTCGGGATCGGTGGGATGTCCCCCAAAAGAACCGACGACTACCAGGCGGTCGTCGTCGGGATAGGCGTAGAGAGTGACCCTATGAGGCTTTTTCGTCTTCCGGCCAGTGGTCGTCAAGGTGATCTGCAAGGTCAGCTTCCGAGAAGGTCTTCGAACGACATCACATCGTCGTACGGGTCTGCCGGCGCCGGTCTCTGATCCGAGGCGACCAATCGGGCCAGCTCGCGCCCGGCACGGTCGATACGCTCCGAGAGGGCCTCGCCTGAACTACTTCCCGTACCCCAGTCCTCAGACGCGGCGAATACCGTCGTCGGCACCACTACCGCGCGGAGATAGCTGAACAAGGGCCGGACGACATGTTCCAGCGCCAGCGAGTGCCGAGCGGTCCCGGCCGTGGCGGCGATCAAGGCGGGCTTGCCGGCCAGGGCATCGGGCTCGAGCACATCGAAGAAGGTTTTGAACAAACCGGAGTAGGAGGCGCTGAAGATCGGGGTTGCCGCGATCAGACCGTCGGACTTCACCACTTTGTCGATCGCCGTTGCGAGTTCCCGGCCGGCCATACCGGTCAACATCATGTTGGTCAGATCATGGGCGTGATCCCGCAGATCGAAGACATCGACCTGTGCCTCGACGTCGAGATCCGCGAGGGCCTGGGTGGCTGTTGTAGCAAGCCGATCGGCCAACAGCCGCGTCGAAGAAGGCTCGTTGAGCCCGCCACTCACCACGGCGAGACGTCGCTGCTTCACAAGATCTCTGCTTCCACGACCTGATCCTCCGCCGCCGACCGGAGCCCGGCATGGGTGGGGCCGTCTGGGACGTGGGGCGGCCGCAATGAGTCGAATTCCTTGCGGAGAACGGGCACCACTTCACTCCCCAGCATCTCCAGTTGCTCGAGGACCGTGCTCAGGGGGAGGCCGGCGTGGTCCATGAGGAACAGCTGGCGCTGGTAATCGCCGAAGTACTCGCGGAATTTCAGGGTCTTCTCGATGACCTGCTGTGGACTGCCGACCGTGAGCGGCGTTTGTTCGGTGAACTCCTCCAGCGACGGGCCGTAGCCGTACACCGGGGCGTGGTCGAAGTAGGGACGAAATTCCCGCACCGCGTCCTGCGAATTCTTGCGCATGAACACCTGGCCACCCAGCCCGACGATGGCCTGATCGGCCTTGCCGTGACCGTAATGCTCGAATCGCCGCCGATACAGATCGATCAGACGGATGAAATGCTCCTTCGGCCAGAAGATGTTGTTGGCGAAGAAGCCGTCCCCGTAATACGCGGCCTGCTCCGCGATCTCCGGGCTGCGAATCGACCCGTGCCATACGAACGGTGGTATCCCGTCGAGTGGCCGAGGGGTCGAGGTGAAGGATTGGAGCGGGGTACGAAATTTGCCCTCCCAATCCACGACATCCTCGCGCCACAGCCGGTGCAACAGGTGATAGTTCTCGATCGCCAGAGGTATCCCGTCCCTGATGTCCTTGCCGAACCAGGGATACACAGGGCCGGTGTTGCCGCGGCCCATCATCAGGTCGACCCGCCCATCCGCCAGATGCTGGAGCATGGCGAAGTCCTCGGCGATCTTCACCGGGTCGTTAGTCGTGATCAAGGTGGTGGCCGTGGAGAGGATGATTCTTTCGGTACGGGCGGCCAGGTAGCCGAGCATCGTCGTGGGAGACGACGGGACGAACGGGGGGTTGTGGTGCTCACCCGTAGCGAACACGTCGAGACCGATCTCCTCGGTCTTCAAGGCGACGGTGACCATCGCCTTGATCCGCTCGGCCTCGGTCGGGGTTCGGCCCGTGGTCGGGTCGGCGGTGACGTCGCCGACGCTGAATACTCCGAATTGCATTGCGCTCCGCCAACCAGCGATCCCGGATAGGTATTCCTCGGGAAACCGCCCCTTAAACTCGATTTCCTCGACGATCGACTCCGGAGGACCGAGTGAGGGTTGGCTTCATCGGCCTTGGCGACATGGGCCAGGGCATCGTTCCCCGACTCCTCTCCGCCGGGCACGATGTCACGGGCTGGAACCGAACCGCGGGGAAGGCCGATTCCCTCCGCGATCTAGGCATGGGATGGGCCGACACTCCCCGCCAGGTGGCCGAGGCGGCCGAGGTGGTCCTCTCCATCGTGACCGATGCCACGGCAGTGGAGTCAGTCGCCATCGGGGAAGATGGCGTCTTGTCAGGTCTCGGCCAGGATGGCATCTACGCCGACATGAGCACGATCGACCCCGATGCGTCGCGACAAATCGCCACCTGTCTATTCCGAGGCGGGACGGACGATGCTCGATGCACCGCTGTCGGGCAGCCCCGTTTCGCTCGAGCAGGGCAAGGCTTCGGTGATGGTCGGCGGTGACCGCGCCGCATTCGAGAAGGTGCTCCCGGTTCTGGAGGCGATCGGGCCGAATGTCACCTACATCGGGAGCAAGCGGCATGGCCGTCCAGATGAAGGTGGCGATCAACCTCTGTCTGATCGTGGAGATGGTGGCTTTCAGCGAGGCCGTCGCGTTGGCCGAGAAGGGAGGCGTGGACCGCGCCGTCGCGGTCGACGCGATGCTCAAGAGCGTTGTCGCATCACCGGTGATGGGCTACAGGGGCCCATTCATCCTGGAGGGCAACATGCCGGACAAACCACTTGGCAAATGTCACCCTGCAGCAGAAGGACATGTTGCTCGCCCTCGACTTGGGGCGGCGCCAGGGCAGTCCCGTGCCCCTCGCCGCTGCGGCGAACGAGATGCTCAACGCTTGCCACGGTCTCGGCTTGAGCAATCGCGACTTTGTCACCGTTTTCGATGTCTATCGACGACTGGGAGGACACGAATGACCGGCCGCTTTCGGATCAACCGTCACGACGTGCCGGTCGAAGGTGGGCTGCGCGAGGACGAGGGCTGGGTCGACATGAAGGTGCAGTTCCTCGTCGACGCGGCCAAGGCAGGCACCGACGACCTCCTCCTCGGCTGGACCGTCCTCCGCCGGGAGCCCGGCACGATCGGCACCGTCACCCCAATGCCGACGAGTTCCTCATCGTCCTCTCCGGCCACGGAATGATCTACACCGACGACGAGGACCAGCCTGCCGGCGAAGGAGACGTCCTGTTCACCAGACGGGGCCTCTGGCACGGATTCGACAACACCGGCGAGGAGGAAGTGACACTGGTTTGGGGTTGGAGTGGGGCGGGCTCGCTCGATGCGGCCGGATACGAGCTGCCGGGATGAGCCAATCGGCGATGACCAGCGGTCTGACGGGCCAGCTCGAGTTGCGCAGTGACCTCATCTCTCAGGGGTACCGGCCAATAGGTTGGAAGGCGGGCTTCGGCGCCCCGGTTTGGCGGGAGCGATTCAGGATCGACGGCCCCTTGATCGGGTTCATGACCGACGCCACGCTCCTCGATGATGGCGCCGAAGTCGACGTTGTTGGTTGGCCCCGTCCGGTGGCCGAGCCCGAGATTGCGGCCTATCTGGGGTCCGATCTCCCGCCGGGGAGCGGCCACGACGGGACCCGGGCTGCGATCTCAGCCATCGGGCCTGCCATCGAGCTGGCCGACATCGACCCTCCACCTGAAAACGTGCACGAAGTCCTGGTGGGGAACATCTTTCACCGAGGAGTCGTCCTCGGCCCGTCCGACTCGGGTCGCGCCGGCGCCGATCTCACTGGTCTGGAGGCGCGGGTGAGGTTGGATGGCCGGGAGCAAGCCCGCACGAACCGCCTGGAGGATCTCGCCGGCGGCGTGATCGAGGTGGTCTCTCATCTGGCCGATCTACTGGCCGACCATGGTGAGCAGATGAGGGCAGGCGATGTCGTCATCTGCGGCTCGGTGGTGCCTCCGATCGATCTCTTTCCGGGGGTGACTGTCGAATTCGAACTGAATCCGATGGCAACGATCACTTTGCGCACCGCGTGACGTGCCTGGACGTCACCCCTTGCGGTGCATCCAATGCTCGCCGCCCAGGGCCACGCCCTGATCCATCTCGGGCGGGCCCCATGTCCCTGCCTCGTAGCCGATCAGCTTGGGCAGGTGCTCGAGCAGCGGATCGTAGAGACGCCATGATGCCTCGACTTCGTCCGCCCTGACAAACAGTGTCTGGTCACCCTCGAGGATGTCCAGAATCAGCGTCTGATAGGCGTCGGGAAGCGGCCCATACACATCTGAGTATCGGAAATGCAGCGTCTGAGGATCGATCGCAGTGTCTTCATGGGGCGCCTTGACATTGAAGCGCAAGGAGAATCCCTCGTCGGGCTCGAGGATGATGAGGAGGACATCGGGCTCGTGGAGGCAGTCGTCGCGACGTCCGTGGAACACGCAGAGGGCCGGCTCCCGAAAGGTCACCGCGATGTGTGTCGATCGCTCCGGCAGCCTCTTCCCCGTCCTGAGCAGGAACGGGATCCCTTGCCAGCGCCAGGTGTCGACGTAGAGCCTCAGCCCGACAAATGTCGGTGTGGTCGAGTCTGCGCCGACGCCCTCTTCCTCGAGATATCCGGGCACCGCCTTGCCGTCCCGCCAACCCGCCTCGTACCTCCCGTAAACGACATCGGCCACGTCGATGGGTGCCACCGCTGTCACGGCTTTCACCTTCTCGTCGCGGATCCGGTCGGCGTCGAAGACATTGGGGGGCTCCATCGCCACCAGGGCGAGCAGCTGGGTGAGATGGTTCTGCACCATGTCCCGCACCACCCCCGCCCGCTCGTAATAGCCGGCACGACCCCCTATGCCCAGGTCTTCGGCCACGGTGATCTCGACGCGGCTGACCCGATCTCGGTTCCACAGGCGTTCGAACATGGGGTTGGTGAACCGGAAAGTGAGCAGGTTCTGAACCGTCGCCTTGCCCAGGTAATGGTCGATCCGGTAGATCTGGGCCTCCTCGAAATGTGAGAGCAAGAGCTCGTTGAGGGTCCTGGGCCGACTCGAGATCGGTGCCGAATGGCTTCTCCACGACCACCCGAACCCAACCTGGGCCCCGGTTGAGCCCTGAGCTGCCGAGACCCTGGATGGTCGGAGCAAACGCCCCCGGAGGGATAGCCATATAGAAGACCCGATTTGCGGGAATGCCCCTCTCGGCCTCGATGGTCTCGATGCGCTCCCGGAGTGCGACGTAACCGGATTCATCGTCGCCGAGCGCCTGATGGTGCAGATTGCGCCGGCACCATTGCTCGACCTCTTCGCCGTCGAGCCCGCTGGCGACGAGTGCCTCAATCGCCCATTCCCGGTAAGCGGCGTCTCCGACCGCCGCGGCGCGACACTCCGAGCACCACGCAATGGTCGCCGGCCCCCTCGTCCCTGATCAACCGATATAGGGACGGGATCAGCTTGCGCTGGGCAAGGTCTCCTGTGCCGCCAAAGATCACGAAGACATGGGGATCGACCTTGGTCATCGACCTCAAGGTAGCGGTGACTTAGATCTCGGCGCTGAGCAGGACCTCGCCGGTGGGCTCCGCCAGACCGGGCTCGGGCTCCTCGGTCATGGCCAGGGTGAGACCGGGTTCGATGCCCTCGACCAGGACGGTTGCCTCCTCTGGCGATTCCGGTCGGAAGGCGCCGGCAGCGGTCGGGCCCTCCTCGTCGATCAGCCACAGCTCGTAGACCCGATTCCCTTCGGGGAGATCGAGTTCCGAACCGGTGAACACCCCCTGGCCAAGTGACTCCGAATACACGAAGCGGGCGCCACCAACGTCCGAGTCGAGATCGACTTCGACCGCGTCGGGAGCCTCGAGCACGGCAGCGACGGCTCCGCCCTGGCCGGCGTCGTTCGACACCAGCAGCCCCACCGAGACCACGAGGACCGAAGCAGCCACCGCAACCAGGCCCCACCCGAGGGCGGAGCGACGACGACCGTCCAGCGGGATCACATCGGCGGGCTCCTCGGCGGCGATGGCCGTCATGACGCGCTCCTTGAGCTCTGGCGGCGGCGTCACCGCCACAGTTTCGGCCAGGGAAGCCGTGGCTTCGGAGAGCCGGGCCAGCTCCTCGCGGCATTCGGGGCAACCGGCGAGATGTGCCTCGTACGCGGCTCGTTCCTCGTCGTCGAGGGCGTCCACGGCATAGGCCGCTGCGAGATCGTGCATGTCATCCATCGTTTTCACCCAAAGCAGATCGGAGACGGGTCAGCCCATCCCGGATCCGTGTCTTCACCGTTGCCAGCGGAGTGTCCAACCGCTCGGCCACCTCCCGGTAGGTGAGGCCCCCGAAGTAGGCCATCTCAATCACCTGAAACTGTAAGTCGGTCAATGAGCCGAGGGCCGCACGCACCCGATCTCGCTCGTCGTCGAGGATCGCCATCTCGGCGACATCGGCCGACGGCCCATCCGCCGGCACCTTCAGCTCCCGATCCCGGGCGCTCTGAGATCGGCGCACGACGTCGACTGCCCGGCGGTGAGCCAACGTGGCCATCCATGACTTGACCGAGCCGCGCTGCGCGTCGAACCCTGATGCTTGACGCCATACCTGGAGAAACACCTCCTGGGTCACCTCCTCGGCCATTGCCTCGGAGCGGACCACGCGAAGGGCCAACCCGTAGACCATCGACGACGTCTGGTCGTAGAGCTCGGAGAACGCCTCGGCATCGCCCCGGGCGACCCGTGTCATGAGGCTGTCCAGCGGGGGTGTTGTTGACATGCGTGTCAGACGGATCGAGCAGGAGCGAGCGAGGCTACCCACACCCCTGCGCACGGTGTGAAGACGGACGGCGGCCACTGCTTCCATTGGGGTTGGTTCGCAGCGGGGAAGATCGTGGATTGGGTCAGTGCGATGCCCCGAGGACGCGAAGCAAGGCCCGCCGGCAGTGCTCCTTGTACTCCCCGTGGTTGGTGCGCCAGTCGCTGGTCTGGAGCCATTGGAGGAAGGTGCCCTCGATCACCGCCCGCATCTGGATCGCGGCCACCGTGGGGTCCTCGACGTCGAGCACGCCGGCATCCACCCCGGCGACGATGACCTCCTGATAGAAGCTGTTCATGATCGACCTGGCCCGGTCGGCGAACTCGTCGAACTCCGGCGAGCGCGCCTCGTGCTCGACACCGTCGAGATAGAACCGGAAGAAGTCGTGATTCGCCTCCGGGCCGATCCACACCGCATCCACCACCTTGGAGATTGCCGTGGCGGGATCGCCGGACTCGGCGAGATGCTCCCTGATCCTGGCCTCGGTCGACTCCAGGACCCACTCCAGAGAGGCAAGAACCAGACCGTCTTTGGTTTGGAAGTGATAGATCAGCAAGCCTTTGGAGACGCCGGCCTCACTGGAGATCTGCTGGAGCGGGACGCGATGCACGCCGTCACGGGCGAGCAGCTTGTAGGCGACCCGGATCAGCTCGGCCCGCCGATCTTCTGCGGCCCGGGCCCGGCTCGCAGCCTGGGTCACGGAAGCCTCACGTACTCGAAGTCGGTGGGCTTTCCCTGGATACCCGCGAGGGAGGGGCGATCCACCCGGCGAAGTCGCCCGGTGTCAGCTCGGGCTGCATGAGGCTCTCGATGTATCCCTGATCATCCGAAGTCGGGAGCCAGCGGTCCGCGGTTCTGCTCGAACTCGGCGCGGGATACAGTTCGCCATCTGGCGTGACCGCAATCTCCCCGAATTCCCCGATCCGGCGGTTGAAAGCGATGTGGGGCAAAACGATCTCGAAATCGATACCCCGATCGGATATCTCGTTGTTCCAGCGGGTGATCCCGGCCTGGCAATCTTCGATGAAGTCATCCCGGAGCCGGGCGTTCAGCGCATTCAAAGCCGGGACGCCGACCTGACGAAGTTCCCCGTCGACCACTTTCATCACCGGATAGGTGTCGTCGACCAGCCGGTGGTCGTCCTCGAGCCGGTCTTCGTGGAACCGGCCCTTGACCCCGGCGTTGAAGAAGTTGGCGGCGTTGGTGGATTCCTCCGAGCCGAACAGGTCGAGCGTCAGGGAGAAATGAAGGTTGGTCTTCCGCTGGATGGAAGGGAGGTCGATCACCCCGAGACGCCGGATCGCCTCGGTGTCGTGTGGGTCCTCGACTCCTCCATCGGCCATCGCCTGCGCGGTCCGCTCCACGATCCGCTTCACCCCGGTGTATCCCACGAACATGTGGTGGGCTTCCTCGGCCAGCATGAATCGGCAGGTCCGTGAGAGGGGATCGAACCCGGACTGGGCCAGTGCCTCGAGCTGCATCTTCCCGTCACGATCGGTGAAATAGGTGAACATGAAGAAGGAGAGCCAGTCCGGCGTGGCCTCGTTGAACGCCCCGAGCATCCGCGGCTTCTCCGCACTCCCCGATTGGCGCTCGAGCAGCTCCTGAGCCTCTTCGCGCCCATCCCTTCCGAAATACTTCTGCAGGAGATACACCATCGCCCACAGATGGCGGCCCTCCTCCACGTTGACCTGGAAGAGGTTGCGCATGTCATAGATGGATGGAGCGGTGGAACCGAGGAATCGCTGCTGCTCGACAGATGCGGGCTCGGTGTCACCCTGGATCACGATGAGCCTCCGCAACATGGCCCGGTATGCCCCCGGCACCTCGGTCCACACCGGGTCCCCGACATGCTCGCCACAGGGGATGGTGCGATCTTCGACCTCGGGGGCGAGGAGAATCCCCCAGCGGTACTCGGGCATCTTCACGTAGTCGAACTTGGCCCAACCCTCCTTCTCGACGCTGATCGCGGTGCGCAGCCAGACGTCGGCCATCTGAAAGCCGTCGGGCCCCATCGACATCCACCAGTCGATGTAGCCCGGGTGCCACTGCTCCAAGGCACGGCGGAGCTTGGGATCATCGGCGAGACCAACGTTGTTCGGGATCAGCAGGTCGTAGTCGACCATCTCGGCGGTCATCACACCCTCCTCTGGTCGTAATCAGGGCGGAGGCCTGTCCCATACCGGCGCAGCGCACCCGCCTCACCCGACGCATTAGGCCGCTGGAACACCCAGTTCTGCCAGGCCGTGAGGCGGCCGAAGATCTTGGTCTCCATGGTCTCGGGGCCGGGAAACCGGAGATTGGCCTCCATACCGGTCAAGCTGTCGGGCGAGAACCCGGCCCGCTCCTCGATCATCACCCGCAATTCGTCCTTCCAGTCGATGTCGTCCATGACATCGGTGACCAAGCCTGCTTCGTAGGCTTCTGACGCGTCGAGCGCCTTGCCGATTGCATTCACGGCCACAGCGAGTCCGTCGTCGTCGCCCCAGAACCTGGTTTCGAGACGTGTCAGATCGTTGGCCATGGGGAGCAGGCCCGCCGAAGAGCGGGTGAGCTTCATCCTTGCTTCCGCCTCCTCCCCAGGCCAGGGACCGTCGAGCATGTAGCTCCGGTCGGCGCCCAGCACGACCTCGGCCAGGAAGCCGACGAAGCAGCTCCCCGGCTCCACCAGGCAGATCACAGTGCGTGCGGTGGCATCCAGCCGTTTCAGCAGCCGCTTCCAGTAGAGGGCCACCTCTCTCAGGAACCAGTCGCCCTCCGAGCCGAGGAGGCGGTCGAAGCTCTCCACCAGATCGGGGTCGCCCACGCTGCGGAGAATCAGCGTGCCGATCTCGAGCTCGTTGACCCGGAGGTGAAGGATGGCGTCGTCGAGCTCACGGGCCAGGCGCAACGGCCAGAACCCGGCGTCCCGATCGTGATCGTCGTTGTCGGGCCCGACGATGGTCAAAGTTGCGGTCCGAATGACACGATCGATCTCGACGCGAAGCGAGCTATACGTGATGAGGTCGTCGCCGAAGTCGCGTTGGAGCGGGGTGAGCTCCAACCCCTCGGCGCTCGCGGGCCGATCGGTAGCCGTCGCCATCTCCAGCGCCCGGCTCCCTACCGTCTCGTCGAACGTTGACGAGGCGACCAGCTGGTCGACCAGACGCCACTCCAGGGCGCGCTTGCCTTTGATCCCCTCCTCCACCGTGCAGAACACATCGGCGCGATCCCTTCGGACGTGGCGTTTGTCGATCAGCCGGGTGAGGCCACCTGTCCCGGGCAGGACTCCGAGCAGGGGGACCTCGGGCAGGGCCACCGACGACGAGCCATCGTCGATGAGGATGATGTGATCGGTGGCGAGGGCGAGCTCATACCCGCCGCCGGCGGCATTCCCTTTCACGGCTGTGAGATACCTCTGCCCTGAGTTGGCGGTGGCGTCCTCGATGGCGTGTCTGGTCTCGTTGGTGAATTTGCAGAAATTGACCTTCAAAGGATGGGGCGAGACGGCCAGCATGCCGATGTTGGCCCCGGCGCAGAAGACCTTTTCGTTGAGCGATCCGATCACCACCGCCCCGACCTCAGGGTGCTCGAACCGGAGACGCTGCACCGCGTCGGCCAGCTCGATGTCGACCCCCAGGTCGTACGAGTTGAGCTTCATCTCGTAGCCCTCGTGGAGCCCAGCCGAAGGATCCACATCCATGTCGAGGAAGGCCACCGGCCCGTCGAAACGGAGACGCCAATGGCGATAGCGGCCCGGATCGGTCTGGAAATCGATCACGGCCCGATCCTAAACGACCGGTCAGTCAGTGGACTCAGTAACCCCAGACGTCGTGAGCCACCTCCACGGTGCGGGCGAGCTTCCGCCACTGATCGTCTGGTGTGAGCTTGTTGCCGTGCACGGTGGAGGAGAACCCACATTGATGGCTCAGGGCGAGCTGGTCCATGGGCACGTATTCCGCCGCCTCGTCGATTCGCTTCTTGACCTGGTCGGCGTCCTCGACGTCGGCAAGTTTCGAGCTCATCAACCCGAGCACCACCATCTTCGTCTCCGGGACGAAACGAAGGGGGGCGAAGTCACCGGAGCGCTCGTCGTCGTACTCGAGGAAGAAGGCGTCGACATCCATCTCGTTGAACAGGATCTCGGCCACCGGCTCGTACCCACCCTTCGTCACCCAAGCGCTCTGGAAATTCCCCCGGCAGAGATGGATCGCGGCAACCATGTCGTCGGGCCGACCTGCGAAGGCATCGTTGACCAGACGGCTGTACAGCCTGGTCAGCTCATCCGGGTCGTCACCGCGGGCGGCGGTCCGCTCCCGCACTTCCGGGTCGCAGAGGTAGGCGAGGTTGGTGTCGTCCATCTGCACGTATCTGGCCCCTCGGGAGGCGAGGTCGGCGATTTCTTCCCGATAGGCGGTGGTGAGGTCGTCGAAGAACTGCTCGAGGTCGGGATAGACCTCTTGGCTGATCCCCTGCCGCCCACCACGGAAATGGAGCATCGAGGGCGCCGGGATCGAGACTTTCGGCGTCTTGGTCACCTGTGAGGCGAGGTAGTCGAAATCGGCCCCCTGGATCGGCCGCGCATGGCGGATCGGCGCGTCGACACCCATGGTCGGCGGCGAGAACTCGATCTCGGACCCGTCCAGTCGATGGAACCTGGCGAGGAAATTCCCCTCTGTGACCGTCACCCCGTCGAGCTGCTCGAGGAAGTCGACATGGAACATGAAACGACGGAACTCGCCGTCAGTGATCCCCCTCAGCCCGACGTCCTCCTGCTGACGCACTACTTCGGCAATGGCTTCGTCCTCGACCTCTCGCAGCTCTTCGGGGCCGATCTGGCCTTCGGCGTCGTTGCGCCCGGGCGTCAACCACGGTCTTCGGCCGGAGGAAACTGCCAACGTGGTCTGCCCGAAAGGGTGGCCGGTCGCTCATGTCGTCTCCTCGGATACTCGCGGTCATTGCCGAGAGTAACGCTCGGCGTCCGCGATGACTTTTGGGGTCAGTGCCGCGGCACGGGATATGACGAAGGCCTCGTCGTTGAACCACACGCCCTCGTTTTCCTGGATCACCGCCCGGGTGGCCGGCACGTAACGACCCGACCCCACGGCGTCGGACAACCGCTCTTCGTCGATCTGGGCCACGTATGTCGCCGCGTTCCATGCTGCGACGATCAACGATGTGCCAATGTGCTCCTGCACCTCCGAGGACATGGCGTGCAGGTGATAGCGAAATACCGCTTCTTCGTCGGAGGCCTGCTCGAAGGTCAGATCCTCATCGCCCGGCTCGACGAAGTGATCCGGGGCCGCCGCGGCCAGGACATGCCGGTTGGTCTGAAATGGGTCTTCCTCGGGCCAGACCCCCCTGATGATCTCCAGGCCCGGGTCGTTGCCGTGGGAGTGGACCACCACCATCCGACCACCCGGGGCGAGGACCCTGGCCAGGGGGACGATGACCGTCCTCATCTTCTGCTCGACGGAGGTTCGAGCCCGGTAGGGCTGAGAGGCGATGATCAGCTGATAGCTCAGTTCTGGACCTGTGCTCCGCCTCGGGATGACATCGCCGAGGATGAATTCCCGGTCCTTCCGGTAGAGGATCAGCACCGATGGACGGACGTATATGGGATTCCCCGTCTTCGGGCTGGTGCGCACGGCCCAGTCATCGGCCAGGGCGTCGTAGAGACCTCTGATCTGACGGGAGAAGTCGAAAGCCGTCGCGCCCTCGAGGGGCACCGTCGTCCACCTCAGCTCGGCTTCGGCCCCTTCCCGTAGGGGGGTCAGATGAGGGGCCTCCCGGTAGGACATGTTGGTCACCACGAAGACCATCTCCGGGTGTTCGAGGAAGCGATCGGCCAGTTTGTCGAGCGAGATCCTCACGTCCTCGATGCTGATCTCCTTGCCCACGACCAGCCAAGGGACGTGGGGAAAAGCTCGGTGGAGCCTTCGCAGCAACTCGGTCAGGACGGTTGCATCCCCCATCCCGGCATCCAGCACGTGGAGCGCCTTACTCCCGGGAGCGATGCGGTCGAGCTCGGATCCGATCCGAGTCGCGACGACAGGCTTCTCGTTGGTGGCGGTGCTGAACAGGAGATAGGCGGCGCGGGAATCGAAGAAGCGGGCGGTCATCGATCCGAGCGGATGATCGACCGGTGGCGTGCCGTGGGTGTGAAACGACTCGATTGTCTTCAGACCCCAGGCCTGGCCCTTCGCCCGATCGGCTTCGGTCCAGGTGATCAGCTCCCAGTCGGGGGCCAAGACCAATCGGGCCCCGGCGTTCACGATCTCGACTCTGTTCCCCCCCGGCTCCCAGACATAGAGGAAGAACGTCTGTTGGATTGCGTGCTTGTGGGGTCCGGTCTCGATGAAGACGCCGTGCTCGAGGAAGATGTCCGCCCCGCGCAGGATGTCCTCACGCTGATCCACCGCGAAGGCCACATGGTGGAGCCGACCCGGTGTCTTGGTCCAGTCGTTGGTATAGACCACGTCGTAGCCCTTGTTGGTGAAGGTCATCCAGATCGCGGCGATGTCTCCGGAATCGAGCTGGATCTGCTCGGTGGGCCGGGCGCCCAGCACCGACACGACGAAGTCTCGATTGCTCTCCACATCCGCGGCCAGGAAGTTGACGTGATCCAGACGGCGAACGCCGATCCCGTGATTGGGGCGACGCTGGGCCTGGTTCTTGAGAGCTGGTGTCGCCGACTCCGGGGGCATGTACCGCTCCGACTCGAAGTAGAGATCCCATTCGTGCCCGTCGGGATCCGAGAAGGCGAATGTCGCTCCCCTTCCAGGCTGCCCGTCGACCCAGTCATGACCGAGGCCTGACGACTCGATCTCCTCGACTCGGCGGCGCAGGGCTTCTTCATTGGTTGCCCGAACTCCGACTCGGCCAATCCCGGCGGCGGAGCGGGCGGTCAGCTTGAGGCTGAACCGCTCGTAGTCGTCCCAGGCGTGGAGATAGGCGACGCCGTCGACAGACTCGACGACGTCCATGGACAGCACGTCGGTGAAGAAACGGAGGCTCTCTTCGAACGTCGGGGTGAACAGCTCCAGGTATCCGAGATGGGCGATGTCGAGATTCGATCGGATTTGTCACTCCTCCCTGCGGGATGGGCTCCTTTGGCGGCGTATGAAGTCTCCCAGGGTCGGGATGACACCCCGTGGGACCCAAAGGAACAACACGATGATCAAGATCCCGTAGACGAGCACCCGGAGCTGGCCGAGATCGATCAACACCTCGCCGATGGCCGTGAACGTGATTGCGCCGAGTATCGGCCCGAAAAGAGTGCCGATCCCGCCAAAGGCCAGCATCACCAGCACGACGACGTCGACCTGGGCGAACCCAAAAGTGGTGGGGCTGATACGGCCTTCGGTGAAGGCGTAGGTCGCCCCCGCCATGCCGAGCATCGAGGCTCCGATCAACGCGGCATAGACCCGATAGCGCGCCACGTCGACGCCGGCCAGCTCGGCGGCGATCTCGTCGTCACGCAGGGCGCGAAATGCCCAGCCGACGTGGGACCGTCTCAACAGACCGTGTGCCAAGAGGAACACCAGCACCAGTCCCAGCATCACGTAGTAGGGAGGGATCTGGCGTCGCAGGAGGCCCTCTGCTCCCGACGAGATGGATAATCCCGACTCGCCCCCGGTGACACCGCCCAGCCCCAGCAAGAGATTCTCGAAGGCGAGGGCGAAAATGAGAGTGATGATCCCGGTGAAGATGACGCCCAGCGAGCGTCGCACCGCGATCCAGCTCAACAGCCCGCCGATCAGGCCGGCGGCGATAGTCGCCAGCAGGATGCTCACGAGGACGGGCAGCCCCACCGTGTCGCCAAGGATGGCGCCCCCGTAGCCACCGATCCCGGCCAAGGCTCCGACACAGAGGAACAGTTGGCCAGTGCTGCCAAAGATGAGATTGAAGCCGATCGTGTAGCAGGCAAAGGTGAGACCGAGAATGGCGACTCCCATCAGGACCCGGGAGTCCCCGAGCCAGAGGGGCGGCACTAGTGCAAGGGCCGCACCGAGGAGCACTATCGGCATGAACAACGCCGCGAGGGATCGCGAAGCTCGCCGCTCGGTGCCGCCGATCAGCGCGGTGCCGGTGGCTTCGGTGTACTGCTCCGTCATTCCCTCACTCCGAGCAGCCCGGACGGTCGGATGAGGATGGTCACCGCTGCTGCACCGAGCAGGATGATCAGGGACAAGAACGTCCCGATGTACGACGCGGCGACGTTGCTGATGGTCCCGAGGATGATCCCGGCGAGCATCGCCCCGGTGACGCTCCCCAATCCCCCCACCACGGTGACGATGAGGGCGAACACGGTGATGCTGAACCCGGCCGACACGGTGACCGGCCGGACCATCGACTGGGTCACCGCCACCAGGGCGGCCAGAAAACCGCTGAGGGCAAGGATGATGCGGAGCATGCGTCGCGGATCGATCCCGACCAGACGTGCCCCCTCCTCGTCCTCGATCACCGAGCGTACCGCCCGACCCAGGGTGGTCCCCCGGAAGAATACAAAGAGTGTCCCGAGCGCGGCCAGGGTTATCACCGAGGCGACGATGCTTCCCCGTCGCATGGGGACGCCGAGGATGTCCATCGGCCCCCCACCGATGCGCAACGTGAGCCCCTCGATTGGATACCGCCAGGTGAGGTATCCGTCAACGATGAAGGCCGCACCGAGCGTAAGGAGCAGGCTGAGCAGGACCCTGGCCTCGCCTTGGAGACGGTATATCGGGCGCAGAATAGTCTGGTCCAGGATCAACCCGAGCACGACACCCACTGCCAGCCCGATGCCTACCGCGGGCAGGGGGGCATGCCGGCGTCGATGGCGAACAAGACCGCCATGGCGGAGACGACCGCCATTTGCCCGTAGGCCAGGTTGAGCACACCACCCAGCCCATAGACCAGGGTGAGCCCGGCGGCAAGCAGGCCGAACTGAAGCCCGAGCACGACCCCGTCGAGGATGTTGGCGATCATGTCACACCCAGGTAGGAACGCCGGACCTCCGGGTTCGTCGCCAGCTCTTCGGAGGTCCCCTCCAGTTCGATCACTCCGTTCTCCAACACGTAACCGCGGTCACTGAACGCCATCGCCAGCGGAACCTGTTGTTCGGCGACCAGCACGGTCAACCCTCGCCCCCGAAGCACACCGAGGGCCTCGTACGCCTCAGCCGCAAGTTTGGGGGCAAGACCGGTGGTGGGCTCGTCGAGCACCAGGAGACCGGGCTTCGCCATCAGGGCCCGGCCCATCGCCAGCATCTGCTGCTCGCCTCCGCTCATCGTGCCCGCGTGCTGACGGCGTCGTTCGGCCAGGCGAGGGAATAGACCCATGACCAGCTCGACTGTCTCGGGGTCGGGGCGGCCGGGATATGCCCCGAGGGCGAGATTCTCCTGGACCGTCATCCTCGGGAAGAGACGCCGCTCGGCGGGGACGAAGCTGATCCCGAGGCGGGCGATCTGTTGTGCAGGCATCCCGACGAGGTCCGAGCCCTGGAACCGGACCTCACCCGAAGAGGGCGGGAGGAGCCCGAGCATGGAGCGGAACAATGTTGTCTTCCCGGCGCCGTTCGACCCGATGATCATCACCGCCTCACCGGGCTCGACGTGAAAGTCGACGTCCCGGATCACCGCGTCTGCCCTGGTATCCAGCGGAAAGTCCGCGTACCTCAAGCATCACCCGGTCCCCGCCCCCAAATAGGCCTCGATGACTGCATCGTCGCGCATCACGACATCGGCGGGCCCCTCGGCCAGCACCCGGCCGAAATCGAGCACGACGACCCGCCCCGACAGCTCATCACTGCCTTCATGACGTGCTCGACCCAGACCACCGTCAGTCCGAACCGCTCACGGATGGTTCGGACCATCTCGATCGATGAAGCCAGCTCCGCATCGTTCAGCCCTGCCATGACTTCATCGAGGAGGAGCAGCCTGGGATGGCCGGACAACGCCCGCGCCAGTTCGAGGAACCGTTGCTCATGGAGATTCAGACTCCCGACATTGTCGTGCCGTCGGTCAGCCAGGCCAACGAGCGAGAGCATCTCATCGCCGATCGCGACCTGATTCGACCTCGGTGCGCCGACCGGTCCCTGCACCGAACATGGCGCCGAGCGTCGCATTCTCGAGCACGGTCATGTTGAGAAAAGAGCGGGGAGTCTGCTGCACCATGGCGATCCCCTTCTGACGAATCCGGTGGGGTGGGTGCTGGGTGATGTCCTCACCCGCGAACCGGATCAGACCCCTGGCTGGCATGCTCCAGACCGACGATCATCTTGAGCAGGGTGCTCTTCCCGGCGCCGTTGGGGCCGACGATGGCGAGAATCTCGCCTTCGTCGGCCCTTAAATTCACCCCGTTCACGGCGGGGAGGCCGCCGAACGTCTTCGACATGTCCTCCAGCTCGAGTAGGGGCATCCCGTCCTTTACGGCTGGTAGGGCTCGAGTGGCTCGGATTGGGTCAGGAGCTCCAACCACCATTCGCCGGCCTCGTTGAGCCCTTCGGGAGCAGGACCCTCCGTGATCCGGAAGAAGATCGGCTGGGACTCTGCCAGCTCGCCCCACTCGGTCCAGCTCAACGGATAGGCATAGCCCTCGAGATCGAACGAGGTCTGGTGCATGTACTCGGCGATGGCCGCCGGATCGTCGCCCACCTCACCCACCGCTTGGGCCACCATCGTGACGATGCCATAGCCGGCGACGGCGTCATCCGACATGAACGTGTTGTCGGAGGATGCGAAGTAACGCTCGGCCAGCGCGGCATAACTCTCGCTGGTGTAATCGGCGCAGGCGAAGTCGGCGTATCGGCCGATGGCAACGTCGGGCTGTGGGCCGACCGCCAGATCCGGAGGGACCCAAGCCCCGGTGACTGGCACGTCGCCGATCAGGTCTGCCGATAGCGCGAGGATGGCCGCATTCCCTGGTGGATGACCGGTGGCGATCACCATCTCGGCGCCGGCATCGGCCATGTTCCGAACAAACGGCGTGAAGTCGGTGTCCGGCGGAACGGGAGCCACCTGGATCTCGCCATAGTCCACCTCGGAGCCCTCGAATGTGGCCTCCACGGCACCAGCGAAGGCCTGGCCCCACGCGTAGTCGGCGACGATTACCCCGACGTTGGTGAGACCCTGCTCCTGGGCGTACTGGAGGACCGGTGCTGCGTCCATCGGAGCGGCGGGCAGACAGGTGCGGAACATGAAGCGGCTGTCCGCGGTGAGAGCGGCCTCGGTTCCGGACTTCACCAGGAAGGTCGGCATCTGCAACTCCTCGGCGAGCGGCGAGACGGCGGCGCCGACCGTGCTGGAGATGATGCCGCCAACGGCGACCACACCATCCTCGACCAGCCGTTCGAACCCGGCGACACCGGCATCCTGATCGTTCTCCGAGTCCTGCTCGACGATCTCGATCATCTGTCCATCGACACCACCGGCAGCGTTGATCTCCTCGGCGGCGAGAAGCATCCCGTCGCGGACCTGGACCGCCCACGGGGTGAACGGGGCTGCTGGTGGTGTCGCCGACAGATCGGTGAGCATTCCGATCCGGATCGGTTCACCGGAGGCCGCCTCCGTTGTGTCTGTCGGCGCTGCCGTCGTTTCCGTCGGCGCCGCTGTCGTCTCGGTGGCCGGCTCCGTGGTATCCGTCGCGGCCTCAGTGGTGTCGGTCGCGTCGTCGCCGGCGCAGGCCGCCGCGATCAACGCCATCACCGCCACCAGGATCAGCAATCTCACACTCTGGCGAATGTTCCTCATGCTCTTTTCCTCCTCATCGGCCATGTGGGTGACACCCGTCCTCCCGAGCTCGGGTCAGTGCCGGGACCAGTCACCCACGGCACCGGCGCACCCTAATCTTCCGGTCATAGCGCGGGCCGGGGAAAGACAATCCCGTCCATGAGCTTGCGGGCGGTCCGGATGATCCCGGCTCCGAGGATCTCGACTTTGGGCCCGGAGTCGAGTCGGACTTTGGCGTCGAAGGTGCCGGTCGGATGCTCGACCCGAATGACGTCGGAGCCGGTCTGGATACTGGCCATTTGGGAGGCGGGCGACCCCGGGAGCAGACACGCGGTGGCAACGCTGACCGCCCCGAGCACACCGATCGCCTGATGGCAGCGGTGGGGAATGAAAGTCCTGGTGGAGATGGCGCCTCCGGCCCGGGGCGGCGACACCAGAGTCAGCTTGGGCACGGTGGCCCGGCTCACCTCACCCAGGTTCATCAGCGGCCCGGCGACCAGCCGGATCTCTTCGAGCTTCTTGAGGAGATCGGCGTTGCCCTCCAGCTCCTCACAGGTCTCATCGCCGCTGACCCCGAAATCGGACGCCCGCAGCACGACCACCGGCATCCCGTTGTCGATGAGGGTGGCTTCGACACCGCCCACGTCGTCCACGGACCGACCCGTTGGGAGAAGAGCCCCTGTGCTGGACCCGGCGATGTCCTCGAACTCGATGACGATTTCAGCAGCACCGCCGGGTACCCCGGCGATCTCGGTCTCGCCCGCATAGACGGGCCTTCCCGCTTCGACGGGGAAGGTGGCCACCGCCACTCCTCCGGTGTTCTTCATCAGGATCCTTACCGGGGCCTGGCCATCGGTCGGGCTGATCAGCCCCCGTTCCAGGGCGAAGGGGCCCACCGCCGCCAGCATGTTCCCGCAGTTCTGCCTGTCGGTGACCTCGGGGCGGTCCACCGACACCTGGAGAAAGAGATACTCGATGTCGACGTCGTCTCGCTCGGACGGGCCGACCACGGCAACCTTGGTGGTGAGCGGGTGGGCACCACCGACACCATCGATTTGCCTCGGGTCCGGCGAGCCCATGATCCGCAGCAGCAACTCGTCGCGGTCGCCTACGGAGCTCGGGAGGTCCTCGGCCAGGAAGAACGCACCTTTTGACGTGCCGCCGCGCATCAACATGCAGGGAATGCCGGAGGGGTCGGAGCTCATGGGTCGAAGTGCCTCGACGGCGAAGTTAGCGACCAGGTAGCGCAGATAGGGTTGGTGGGATGAGTCAGGAGTCGCTGCTGGTGATCAGCGCCCACGTCGGGGACTTCGTGTGGCGTGCCGGTGGCGCCATCGCCCTCTACGCGAACCGGGGGCACGACGTCACCGTGGTATGCCTCGCCTACGGGGAGCGTGGGGAGTCAGCTCGATACTGGCGTCAGGGCATGGACCTCGAGCAGGTCAAGGGGGCACGACATGCCGAAGCCGAGGCGGCGGTCAAGGTCCTTGGCGCCGACCTGCGGCGCCTTCGACGCCGATGACTACCCGTTGGTCGAGACCCCGGACCTGCTCGACCGCTTGGTCAAGGTCTATCGGGAGATCCGCCCCTCCGTCGTTCTCACCCACAGCCAGCGTGACCCGTGGAATCGTGATCACGAGACGGCTCACTCGATCGCCACCCAGGCCCGCATCATTGCCCAGGCGGCGGGTTACGACCCGGGGACTGAGGTGATTGGGGCTCCACCGGTGTTCCTCTTCGAGCCCCATCAGACCGAATACTCGGGCTTCCTGCCCGACGTGCTCCTCGACATCACCGAGGTGTGGGAGCAAAAGCTCGAGGCGATGCGGTGCATGGAGGGTCAGGAACACCTCTGGGACTACTACACGGATGTGGCGACGAGACGTGGGGTCCAGGCGATGCGCAACTCGGGTCCCAACCTAGGTCTGGTGACGGACGCCAAAGCGGAGGCATATCAGCGGGTGTTCCCCCAGGTAGCGAGAGAGTTCGGCTGAGGTGGGCGACGCAGTCGTGGTGCGAAACGTCCCGCGCGTCGATGCCGGGATCGTCGCCGAGTTGGGTGCCGCCGGAGTGGCGACCGTTCACGAGGCAGGCGGAGCCGGCCTCCTCGATCACGGGATCAGACCCATTCAAGATGGGGCTCGGATCTCCGGCTCTGCCGTGACAGTCTCCTGCGCCCCCGGCGACAACATCATGATCCACGCCGCGGTGGAGGTCATCGAGCCAGGGGACATCCTCATCATCGCCACCACCGCCCCCTCGACAAACGGGATGTTCGGCGAGCTGCTCGCCACGTCGGTGATGGCCAGGGGATGTGTCGGCGTGGTAGTCGACGCCGGGGTACGTGACGTGTTCGAGCTGCGCCGCATGCGATCTTCCGGTCTGGTCACGGGCCATCCATGCCTCCGGGACGGCGAAGGCCACGCCGGGCTCGGTGAACCTCCCCGTCGTCTGCGGAGGGGCAACGGTCGGCCCCGGCGACGTCGTGGTGGCCGACGACGATGGCGTGGTCGTCGTAGAGCGCGAGCGCGCCGGTGAAGTGCTGCGATGCGGCCCGTCAGCGCCTGGAGCGAGAGGCGGAAGTTCGGACGCGTCTCTCCGCCGGCGAGCTGGGCGTCGACTTCTACGGCTTCAGGGAGCGGCTCGAGGACCTGGGAGTCCGCTGGATCGACGCTCCCGATTAGACAGCTCAGCCACCTGCCTCCCGCAGTCTGAAGCGCTGGATCTTCCCTGTCGCTGTCCGGGGGAAATCATCTACATATTCGAGGACATGGGGGAACTGGTACCGCTGCAACCCGGATTTGCACCATGCCTGCAGCTCAGCATCCAGGTCCTCACCGCTGGAGACGCCCTCGGCGAGTATCACCACCGCCTTGATGCGTGACATGTGTTCGATGTCGATGGCGACGACCGCTGCCTCCCGCACCGATGGGTGCTCCAGGAGCCGGTTTTCGATCTCGATCGGGCTCACCCACAACCCGCCGATTTTCATCATGTCGTCGACCCGGCCCTCGTACCAGAAATAGCCATCCGTGTCCTGCCGATACCTGTCACCAGTGAGGAACCAATCGCCCCGGATCTTGTCCCGGCTCCGCTGGTATTGGTGCCAGTACATGGTGAGGGCGCTCGGGCCCCGGACCCACATCTCGCCCGCCTCCCCCATGGGGCAGAGAGCACCCTCCGGGTCGCGGACCTCCATCTCATATCCCTCGACCGGAGTGCCCGACGTTCCCGGCCTGACCGCACCGGCCCGATTGGAGCAATAGATGTGCAACATCTCGGTCGAGCCCACACCGTCGAGGATCTCCACCCCGGTCCGATCATGGAAGCGACGCCAGATCTCAGGAGGTAGCGGCTCGGCCGCCGAGATACCGAGACGGACAGACGACCAATCGGTCTGGTCGAACTCGGGGTGGGCGAGGATGGCGTTGTAGAGGGCCGGCACCGAGAAGTAGAGGGAAGGGCGATGGGTTCGAACCCGCTCCAGGAGGCGCTCCGGCGTGGGCCGCCCCGTGAGGTAGACGGAGGTGGCGCCGGCCCACATCGGGAAGGTGAGATTGTTGCCCAACCCGTAGGCATGGAACATCTTGGTGCTGGAGAACACGACGTCGCCCGCCCCGATCCCGAGCACCGGCTCGGCGTAGTTGGCGCATGTGGCTGCCACGTCGGCATGACGGTGGACCACGCCTTTGGGTCTCCCCGTCGACCCCGAGCTGTAGAGCCAAAAGGCCATGTCGTCGGGATGGGTGGGAACCGGGTCGACCTCGTCCACGGTCTCCGCCATCCAGGCGTCGAATGACACGGCCGCATCGGGCCCATCGCCATTGGCCACAATCGAGACGGACCGACGGTCGCGCCGCCACCTGGGGTCCGACCACGTCGAGAAACGCGCCATCGATGATGGCAACCGACGCATACGAGTCGTCGAGGAAGTACCCGAAGTCGTCTGGTCGTGCCAGGAAGTTGACCGGGACCGGCACCGCCCCGATCCGCATTGCCCCCAGAAACGCAACGGGGAAGGCCGGCGTGTCGTCGAGGACGAGCAAGACACGATCCTCCCTGCCCAGACCGATATCCCGGAGACGGGCCGCGATCGAAGACACGCTCCGATGCATGCGCCCTGCCGTCCACGCGACGTCGTCGGCGGTGACCAACATCGTGTCGTCGCCCCGCCCCTGCTCCACCCACCCATCGACCAGGGTGCTGATGTTGGCGTTGGTCTGCATCTACCCCTTGCCTGTCCCGACCGAGCGAGACTATCGGCCATGACCGAGGCCGGGACCCCCTCCGAGAGCAGGATCCAGGTCGGCGGGAGCGAGGTCGAGTACCGGATCTACCAGCCGGGCAGCGCAAACCCCCTCGTCTTTCTCCACGACGGGTTGGGGAGCATGGGCTCCTGGAAGGACTTACCCCGTGACCTGGCCGTGGCCACCGGGAAAACTGCAGTCGTATACAGCCGGGAGGGCCATGGCTGGTCCGATCCCCTTCGTCAGCCCCGAACGCCCGATTTCATGCACCGCGAGGCCCTCGCCCTCTACCAGTTCCTCCATGAGTTGGAGCTCGCCGACGTCGTATTCGATCGGCCACTCCGATGGCGCCTCGATCTCCTTGATCCTCACCGGACAGCGCCGGTGGGTCTCGGGTCTGCTCCTCATCGCCCCACACGTATTCGTCGAGCCCGAGACAATCGCCGGGATCGAACAGGTGGTCAGACGCTTCGAGACCACCGATCTCCCGCGACGATTGGCCAAGATATCACCGGGACCCGGCGGAGACCTTCAAGGCGTGGAGCGAGATCTGGCTCGATCCCGCCTTCCGGGACTGGAACATCGAAGACTCCTTGCCGAACATTCAATGCCCTGTATTGCTCGTCCAGGCTCTCGACGATGAATACGGGACCATGGCCCAACTGGATGCGATCGAGCGAGGGGTCAGCGGGCCGGTGGAGAGGCTGACGCTGTTGAAGGGCGGCCACTCGCCACACTTCTCCCATCCCGACCAGGTGTCAGAAGCAGTCATCCAGTTTGTGAGCCGGTTAGGTCCAGTCGCCGGAGGAATTGGGCGTTGATCGCCACGACGATGGTGGAAACGCTCATCAGGATCGCCGAAGCAGCTGGACCCAGGACCACTCCAGCCCAGGCCAGGGCACCCGCGGCCAGTGGGATCGCCACCACGTTGTATCCAGTGGCCCAGGCCAGGTTCTGCAGCATCTTGCGATAACCGGATGCGGAAAGGCGCCGGGTGGCAACGACTGCCCGGGGATCATCGGAAGCGAGGACGATCCCGGCCGACTCGACGGCAACGTCGGTGCCGGCGCCAATGGCGATGCCGACATCGGCCTGTGCCAGGGCGGGCGCGTCGTTGACGCCGTCGCCCACCATCGCGACTGCCAACCCACGCTCCTGGAGCTCCGCCACCTTGGAGTGCTTCTCCTCCGGCAGGACTTCCGCCAGGACCTCGTCGATCCCTAGCTCCGTGGCCACCGACTCGGCTACCTGGCGGGCGTCCCCAGTGATCATCGCCACCCGCACCCCCAACTGGTGGAGTTGGTCCACCGCCTCCCGCGACTCGGGTCGTATTTCGTCCTCCAACGAGATAGCGCCGATCACGTCCTCTCCCCTGATGACGAAGAGCACAGCCGCGCCCCGGTTTTCCCAGTCGTTGACCGGGTACCGGAGATCCGCCGAAATCGCCAGCCCTCTTTCCCGCAGCAACGAAGGACCTCCCACTGCAACCGATTCTCCATCCACTGTGGCCTCCACGCCACGGCCGCTCATCGCCCGAAACCCGCCGGCGGCGGGAACCGGCCCTCGCTCTGCCGCTTCGGCCACGATGGCCCGGGCCAGTGGGTGCTCGGAATCCGACTCCACCGCCGCCGCCAGAGCCACCACTCGATCGAGGTCCCCGTCGACGGCGGCCACATGACCGACAGCATGGCGGCCCCGGGTCAACGTGCCCGTCTTGTCGAACAGCACGATGTCAACGGTGCGCATGCGCTCCAAGGCGAGACGATCCTTGACCAGGATCCCATTGCGCGCCGCCATCCCGGTGGAGATCGAGATGACCAGCGGGATGGCGAGCCCGAGGGCGTGAGGGCAGGCAATCACCAGAACCGAAACGGTGCGAGTCACCGCGTCCTCGGGTTGCCCGAGAGCCAGCCAAACTGACCGCCGTGATGGCGGCGGCCGCGACCGCCACATAGAACAGCAACGCCGCCGCCCGGTCGGCCAGCACCTGGGCGCGAGACCTCGATTGCTGTGCTTGTGCGACGAGTCTCTGTATCCCGGCCAGAGCGGTGTCCTCCCCGATCGCGGCGACTTCGACTCGGATCGCCGAGTCGGTGGCGATGGTCCCGGCGACCACTCGGTCTCCCGGCCCCTTGCTCACCGGGTTCGACTCGCCGGTCACCATCGACTCGTCCATCTCCGCGCCACCGACGGCGATCATCCCGTCGGCCGGCACCCTGGCCCCCGGGCGAACCAGGACCAGGTCGCCGACGGCGAGCACCGAGATCGGCACTGTCTCAGGCTTCCCCCCGACGATCCGCTCCGCCTCGTCGGGAAGCAGCTCGGCCAGGGCTGCCAGGGCGCCTCGCGCCTGCCCGATCGCCCTCATCTCCATCCAGTGCCCGAGGAGCATGATCGTGATCAAGGCGGCGAGCTCCCACCAGAAGTCGAGATCGAACCAGCCGAGGGTGGTCGCCAAAGAGGCCAGATAGGCCACCGTGATCGCCATGCCGATCAGCAGCATCATCCCCGGCTGGCGGTCCCTCGCCTCCTGGAATGCGCCACGGAGGAACGGAGCACCCCCGTAGACGAAGACCATGGTGCCAAGCACCGGGGCGATCCAATCCGAGCCGCACGAAGACAGGTGCGGTGTACCCGAACCACTCCTGCACCATGGGGCTGTAGAAAGACGATGGGCAGGGTCAGGGCCAGTGACAGCCAAAAGCGGTCCCGGAACATGTCGACGCTATGCCCGGCGTGTTTGTCATGTCCTGCGGGGTGGGTGGACGGGTCGTCGTGACCCCCGCCATGCCCGTGGTGGTCCTGACTCATCGAGGCGACGGTAGACGCCACCCAGCCGGCTCAATCCAGGTGGAAAACCTCGACAAGCTCTTCCATCATCGTGTCGGCAGCGCCGCCCGCTCCCTCGAAGAACGGAGACATCTCAGCCTGCCAGCGCGAGTTGATCTCCTCCCGGGACATGCCATCCAGAGCGGCCGCGAACGAGTCCGGGCTCTCGAAGTACCCGAATATGGTGCCGTCGGAGCGTATGAACAGGGTGTAGTTGTGCCACCCGGTGCGACTCAAGGCCTCGAGCATCTCCGGCCAGACCTCCTCGTGCCTTCGCCTGTACTCCGGGATCATTTCCGGTCTGACCTTGAGGACGAATCCGATTCTCCGCACGCCAATTCCTAGGTGACGCTGACCAGAGACCGATAGGACTTCAACCGTTCGTCCACCGGGTCGAGATCGGTGACGAGCAGATCGATATCGATGAGGTCGAACATCCTGGCCTGGGCGCGGGTTCCCAGCTTGCTGTGGTCGACCGCGAGGATGATGCGGCTGCTGGTCGCGGCAAAGGCCCGCTTCACCTCAGATTCGGCCAGGCTCGCCTCTGATGAGCCGACCGGATGATCCACGGCCGCGGCCGAGCAGACGAACACGTCATAGAGAAAGCCTTGAGCGGCACGGGCCGCGATCGGACCCACCAGACTTCCCGTCCGCGGTTCCTGGGTGCCCCCGGTCAGCGAAGCAGTGATGCCCGGCTTGCCCACCGCGGCATGGAAGGTGTCGAGGCCATTGGTCACGATGACCAGATCACGAGCCATCTCCAACGATGCGGCGAGCCGATGAACCGTGGTCGAGGCATCGAAGGCGACCGTCCCGACTGCCGGGATGAGATCGATGAGCTTCTCGGCGATCCGGCCCTTGGCTCGGGCGTTGTGCCGATGTCGTTGCGCGAACGGCTCCGGCCCGAGAGCAATTGCCCCACCCCTGACCCGACGGGCAACGCCGAGTGCCTCCAACTCGTCGAGGTCTCGCCGGATGGTCATCTCGCTCACCCCGAAGTCGGCGGCGAGTTGGTCGATCCGCACCGCGCCACGCTCGGAGATGAGGTCTTTGACCTCGCCCAGACGTTCCTCCGGGCTGTTGAACGTCCGCCGGTTCACTCCGCCTCCCCACTGCTCTGCCGACCGACATTCAAGCTGCCGGTGACATTCCCCGCTCCCACCCCATCCCAGCCATCGCCCGCTCCCAGCCAGTCCCGAGCCTCGTCGAGGCCACCAAAGGCACCCATGGCTATGCCCTGGACGATGGCATTTCCCAGGGCGGTGGCTTCCTGCGAGCCCTTGACGACCCGGAGCCCGGTTCGCCGGCTCAGCAACTCGTGGAGGAGTGGCACCCGCGCCCCACCACCGACCACGGCAATGCGCGCCGGCCGCTCATCTGTGATTTGCTCCAACTCCTCGACGACTTCGCCAATCCCGGTGACTATCGATTCGATCACGCTCCTCGCGACCACACTGCGGTGGGTGCCCGGTGGCAGGTCGGCGGCCTCCTGGACTTCACCCAACATGTCGGCGGGGCTGACGAATCGGTGATCCCCGGCGTCGAATGTCGGGACCTCGGCTTCGATCGACGCCGCCTCCTCCAGGAGCATCTCTATGGGCGGCCCGCCCCAGGCCTGACGGCACTGCTCGAGTATCCAGAGGCCGACGACGTTCTTGAGGAAACGAATCCCGCCGAGTGCCCCCGCCTCGTTGGAGAAGTTGGCGGCACGGGCTCGTGCGGAGGTGTCCGGACCCGGCCGTTCCACACCCACCAGAACCCAGGTCCCGGCCGACACGAAAACAGTTCCCGGGCTCGATCCGCCGGGCATGCCGAGAAAGGCGGAGGCTGTGTCGTGGCTTCCGACCAGATGCACCGGGATCTCCCTCCATTTGCCCGCTGCAGTCCCGGCACCGGTCACCGGAGGGAACAACGATGGATCCACTGACAGGTCGTCGAACAGGTCGGTGGCCCAATTGCCGGTCCGTATGTCCATGAGCGCAGTGGTTGACGCGTTGGACCGCTCTGCCGCCTCCACTCCGGTGAGATGGTGGATGAGGAGGTCGGGCAGGAGAAGGATCCGGGAGGCATTGCTCAGCTCTGCGGAGTCGTGCACTGCCAGTTGAAAGATGGTGTTGATCCCCATGATCTGGACACCGGTGCGCTCATAGAGATTTTCCAGACCGATTCGGTCAGCAGTCTCGTGCCACCCGTCCGTCCTCGAGTCCCGGTACGAGAACGGGAGAGCAACCAGTTCCCCGGACCGATCGATCAATCCGTAGTCGACGCCCCACCCGTCGACCCCGATCGAAGCGACGCCTCCGCTGGCGAGGCCCCGTTCCAGTCCCGCCTCCACCTCCGAGACGATTCTGGGCCAATCCCATCGCAACGACCCATCACCCGCTCTGATCGGAGAGTGCTCCCACCGATGGAGGACGTCGACCACCGGCGCCCTCATCGATAGGTCGACGGCAGCAACGCGAACGGAGGTAGCTCCGAGATCCACCGCCAGGACCCGGAGCGGGTCGCTCACAACCCGGTTGCGACCGAGGTCAGACCGCGCTCTTCGATCATCGCCCGACGATATCCAAGCGATCGGTAGGCCTCCAGCGGCTCGATGGCCGCACCATTTGCTCGACGCGCCTCCGCCACCAGTGGGCGAACGTCGATGCGGAAAGCATCCTGGAGCAAGTGCTGTGCCAGCGCGGCGTCATTGGCCGCCTGCGCCTCGAGAAGCGCATCGCGTTCCACGAGGAGGGCTTGCGCGTAGGCGATCGACACGGCTTCGGTCGACTGGATCAGGTCCTCGAGCGGGTCCTTGATGTTGTGGCTCTGGTCGATCATGTAGGCCAGCGCCGGGAGCCGGCCCTCGCCCGCCCTGATCAACTCGCAGAAGATGAGGAACAACTGGAAAGGTTGAATCGAACCGGTGGTGAGGTCGTCGTCGCCGTATTTGGAATCGTTGAAGTGGAACCCACCGAGGCGCCCGGCCATTGCCAACCGGCTCACGATCTGCTCGATATTGGCGTTGGGCAGATGGTGGCCGAGGTCCACCAGGCACGAAGCTTTGGGCCCTGCCGCCTGGGCGAGGAGGAGCGACGAGCCCCAGTCGGAGTTGACCGTGGCATAGAAGGCCGGCTCGAAGGGCTTGTGCTCGGTGAACATCTGCCAGCCGTCGGGCAAATAGTCGTGGACGGCACGGAGGCCCTCCGCCACTCTCTCGAACTGGGTGGTGTGGTCGGCCTGGCCGGGGTGGTTGATCCCGTCGGCGAGCCAGACCGTCAACGCGGTGGATCCCAGCCTGACACCGAGATCGATCACGTACTTCTTGTGCTCGACGGCAACATCCCGCACGGCAGGATCGGCGTTCGCCAGGCTGCCGAACTTGTAGGAGAGCTTGCCGTCGTCGGTCGTCGAGGGGTTGTCCTGGAAGGTGTTCGAGTTCATGGCATCGAAGCCGATGCCCCGGGCCGCGGCATATTCCCGCAGGCCCTCCGGGTCCTCGGGATCATCCCAGGGGACATGAAGCGAGATGGCCCCGCTGCTGGCGGTCAGTGTGTTGAGGAGGGCGACATCGTCGATCTTCTCCTCTGTGTTCCGTGGCTCGCCACCAATCGGAAAGCGGCCGAACCTGGTGCCACCGGTCCCCACCGCCCACGACGGAGCGGCGACATCGAACGCAGCGAGCGCGGAGACCACTTCGGACGCGCTTGGCCCTGAGCGTCGGTCGAGCCGCACGGCAAGATGATCCAAATCCTCTCGCAGAGCCGGCCCCCACGCCTCGTTGAGCCCGGCAATCCGGTCCTGGTCGATCATCTCTCTCCTCCTTGACTCACCGCAGGAAAGCCGAAACGACACCGCTGTCCACCGGGATCATGAGCCCGGTCGTCTGGCTCAGCTCCCCGCCGACAAGGGCCAATGCGGCCTTCGCCACGTGCTCGGGCAGCACCTCTTGCTTGAGCAGCGTGCGGTCGGCGTAGAACTTGCCCAACTCCTCCTCCGGCACTCCATAGACCTTGGCGCGGTCCGCCCCCCAGCCTCCAGCGAAGATACCCGAGCCCTGCACCACACCGTCCGGGTTGATCCCGTTGACCCTGATTCCGTGCCGGCCAAGCTCCGCCGCCAAGAGACGCACCTGATGGGCCTGACTGGCCTTCGCCGATCCATAGGCGAGGTTGTTGGGTCCGGCCACCACCGCGTTCTTGCTGACGATGTAGATGATGTCGCCACCTCGACCCTGGTCGATCATTGCCGAAGCCGCGTGCTTGGAAACGAGGAAGGAGCCCTTGGCCATCACATCGTGCTGCAGGTCCCAATCACGCTCGGTCGTGTCGAGCAAGCTCTTGGACAGGGAGAGACCGGCGTTGTTGACGACGATGTCGACGCCACCGAAGGCGCGCACTGCGGCATCGAACGCATTCCGAACGGCCGCCTCATCGGTCACGTCCGCCTCGACCGGCAGGACGAAGTCGGCCGAGCCGATTTGCTCGGAAGTGCCGCGTGCCGAGTCGATGTTGATGTCGACCACCACCACCACCGCGCCCGAGTCGGCGAATGCCTCGGCGATGGCTCGTCCGATGCCCGAGCCGGCACCGGTGACGAGCGCGACTTTCCCGGTGAGCGGTTTCGGAGCCGGGCGGCGGCGGAGCTTCAACTCCTCGAGGATCCAGTACTCGACCCGGAACTTCTCCGCCTCCGGGACTGGCTGATAGCTGGAAACGGCCTCGGCGCCGGTGATGACATTGATCGCGTTGATATAGAACTCGCCGGCAATCCGTGCAGTGTGGCTGTCGGCGCCGAAGCTGAACATGCCGATGCCGGGGATCAGAAAAATTGCCGGGTCCGCTCCGCGGATCGGCGGCGTCTGCGGATCGGCATGACGCTCGTAGTAGGCGCGGTATTCCTCCCGATACTCCGAATGCAATTGGCGGAGTCGGTCGATCCGCTCTTGGAGGGGAGATGCCGGTGCCCGGTCGAGCAGCAACGGTCGCACCTTGGTGCGAATGAAATGGTCAGGGCAGGATGTCCCCAGGGGGACGACCCGAGGAGCCGCCTCGCGAGCGATGAAGTCGAGGATGACGTCGTCGTCGAACCACCGGCCAACGACCTGGCCGTCAGTGCCGGCGAGGCCACGGATCACCGGAGCCAGGGCAGCCGCCTCTCGCTGGCGATCGGCTTCTGCCAAACCCTCGAACCCCGGTCGAATCGGTCCAAGAGGATCCTGCCGACCGTGTCGCTCGATGAACTCGGCGGCTCTGCCGATGAGGTCCAAGGACGCCGACTCGCAGGATTCCGAGCTGTCTCCCCATGCAGTCAGTCCGTGCCCTCCCATGACCACACCCCGCAAGCCCGGTCGCTGACTGCGCAGAGCTTCGATTTCGAGGGCAAGTTCGAAGCCCGGGCGTCGCCACGGGACCCACGCCACCTCGTCCCCGTAGCATCGCTTCGTCAACTCCTCACCGTCCGTCGAGGCGGCCAGGGCTATGACCGAATCTGGATGCAGATGATCGACGTGATCCACCTCGAGCAAGCCGTGCATGGACGTGTCGATGCTCGGTGCGGCACCGGGAGGGCCGAAGACGCAGAAGTCGAGGAGTTCGTGCATCTCGTCTTCTTGGTCCTCACCCCGGTACACATCGCGGAGACCGCGTATCCCGTCGAGCTCGAGGACCGAGAGGCCGGCTGGAGTCAGAGTTCCCAGGTCGCCGCCGGAGCCCTTGACCCACATCACGGCGACATCGGCACCCGAAGCCGGGTCCGTCACCCGTCCCTTGGCCGAGGTGTTGCCACCTCCGTAATTGGTGTTGCGCCGATCGGAGCCGAGCCGATTGGAACGAGCGATCAGCTCCTCGACCACGGTTGGCTGTTCACCGGGGTTCATGAATCCCGTCTCGAATCTCCGCATGCTGTGTGCGATGCGGCGTTAGATCTCGCATAATCTTACACGGCTCGGCCAGGCCGGAGGCCTGCCCGGGCCTCCCGTGAGGCCCGGGCAGAGCCCGCGACTTCAGGTGCCCGGGTTCTCCGCGTTGTACACGGAGAATGGTCCCATCAGCACCCGCAATCCGGCATCCCGTGTCGGGTCGGCCGTGATCTCGTACTCGCCCATGCGACCGGCAACGAAGGCTGGCGCCTTCCTCGGCAATGATCTGCTCGGTGGCGATCCCGTATGCCACGTAATAGGCGAGGTACCCGAGGTCGACGAAGCTCCAAAGTGCGAACTCCGGAGCACATCCGCTCTCGACATAAGGCGCCATCTCCTCGGGGAGGCCGAGACCTGACACCTTGATCGTCTCGCACAGGCCTTCCTGAGTCATCGCCTGGGCAGCAGCCACGATCCCGACTGTGGTCGGGGCCATGATGAGCTCTAGATCGGGATGCGAGTCGACGAGACCCAGAGCAGCTGTCACCGAGTCCTCGGCGACGTCATTGCCATAGACGGTCTCGACCAATTCGAGATTCGCGTAATTCGGGTCCGGCGAGGACCTCCTCCATGGCCGCGATCCAGGCGTTCTGGTTGGCGGCGTCCGGTGTCGCCGAGAGAATGGCGAACTGCCCACCATCGTCGCCGAGGATGGTGCGGGCCATCTCGGCCATCACCTGACCGGTCTCGTCGAAGTCGACCTGCGCCACGAAGACGCTTTCGCCCGTGGCCGAAGGGATCGGCGAGTCCCAGGTCACGACAGGGATGCCGGCATCGGCCGCCGCCTGGGCGGGTGCATCCAGTTGATCGCCGGAGTTGTTGGAGAGCATGATCGCGTCGACACCCTGGGTGACGGCGTTGGTCATGAACTCGATCTGGCCGGTGGTGTCACCACAGTCGGCAGGACCGACGAACTCCGCCGGATCGGAGCCGAGCTCCGCCGCCGCTTCCTCGGCCCCCGAGTTGGCCTGCGGGAACACCGCGATGTTGGTGCACTTGGGCAAGAACGTCGCCGTGATCGAGTCGCCTGCGGTGATCTCCACCGCCTCGCCGGCCGCTGCGGCCGATGTTGTCGTATCGCCGGCCGAAGTTGTCGTCTCGGCCGCGACCGTGGTCGTGGCCTCAGCCGCTGTCGTCGTCGCTTCACCGGCGGTAGTCGTGGTGTCATCCGTGTCTCCGCCACAGGCGGCGATCACGAGCGCCAGAACCACCATCGGGACGAAGACCCGACTGCGTCGCTTGATTGCTTTCACTTTCTCTTTCCTCCTCGTATCTGTCGTGTTCGGTTTTCATCGATATGGCTCGCTGCTACCTCCGTTCAATGACTCGTCATGGGGGACCATGTGCGACCGCCTCGGCCCGGGGGCGTCGAAGTCGATACCTCTGGGCAAGATTGGGAACCAGCACCGACCCGATCAGCAGGAGGCCGATGACGCCGGTTTGCGTGATTCCGTCGATGTTTGCCAGCCCAAGGCCGTTGCGAATGTTGAGAACGGTGAACAGTGCGAGCACCACTCCCAGCATCGAGCCGGATCCACCGAAGATGCTGACCCCTCCGAGCAAGACCATGGTGATGATGTCCAGTTCGTAGGTCTCGCCGAGTGTGCCCTGGACTGCGCCAACCCGGGCCGCGAACAGGATCCCGGCGAGCCCGGCCACCGCGCCTGAAGTGACGAAGAGCCGCAGCTTCACCGAGTCGACTTCGATGCCGGAGAACCGGGCGACATCGGCGCTGTTGCCGATCACATACACCTTGCGTCCAAACGCGCTGCGCTCGAGGATGACCCAGGCGAGGGCAAGGCCGACGAAGAACAGGACGAGGGCGACCGGGAACGGCCCGATGAGAGTCTGCTGTCCGATGCTCTCGAACCATTCCGGGAAGTCCCCCACCGACCGGTCTTCGAGCAGGACACGCGCCGCCCGCGGAACCCGATCAGCCCGGCCAGGGTCACCACCAGCGAGGGCAGCCCGAATCGGGTGATGACCAGGCCCTGCAGAAGGCCGGCGATCGCGCCTACTGCGATCCCGATCAGGATGGCGAGAGCGAACGGGAGCTCTCCGCCCTCGTACAGGGTGGCCATCACCGCCGCGGAGAAGCCCATCACCGACGCCACGGAGAGGTCGATCTCGCCGTTGATGATCACAAACGTCATCACGATGACGACGATGATTTTCTCGATCGACAGCCAGAAGAGATTCACGAAGTTCCCGAATCCGAGATAGAACGGGGAAAGGGAGACGTTGACGACGATCGTCGCCGCCAGCACGACGATCAGGATCGACTCCCAACGATGCTTTGCCGCCCAGTCACGCATCGGCAGTCCCCCCGCCTCCCGCAACGTGTGCCATCCCTGCCGCCGTGGGGCCGGTGGCTTCCATCGCCTTCCTCGCCTCGGCTGACCAGCGACGGTTGAAGCGGTTGCGAAGCAATGTATCGAGGATGACAGCAGCCAGGATCAGGATCCCAAGGAAGGCATCACGCCAGAACTCACTCACCTCCGGCACGCGTACCAAGCTGAGCTTGAGCGTGTCGATGAACACGGCGCCAAGAAAGGCGCCCACCATGGTGCCAGATCCACCGAGGATGCTCACCCCGCCAACGACAGCCGCGGCGACCGACTCGAGCTCGAGCCCGGCACCAGCGGTGGCGCTGATCGTGCCGGCCCGTGCCAGGAACATGAACCCGGCGAGCCCGGCGAGGGCGCCGGAGCCGACGAACGACCAAAAGACGAGGGACGCTGTAGGCAATCCGGCTTGGGCCGCGGCCGACGGGTTGGATCCGATGGCGTAGATCCGCCGCCCCCAGCGCAGCCGGGCCAGAGCGAATTGCAGACCAGCCACGACTACCACCGCGATCAAGAACACCAGCCGAACCTCGAATCCGGCGATCGTGAACAGGGTGACGTTGTTGAACTCGAGCACCCAGGTGGGCAGATCACCGGCAAGAACGTTGGCACCCCCCGAGTAGATGCTGAGCAGGGTGCGAAACAGGGCCAATGTGCCCAGGGTCACGATGATCGCCGGCACACCCCCGTAGGCAACGAGGAGACCGTTGACCGATCCCAGGACCGCCCCGACCACAGTCGCCATGAGTATGGCTGGGATCGGGCCTTGGCCAGTGGCGGCGAGGAAATCGCCGGTGAGATAAGCAGCGACGCCCACGATCGAGCCGACCGACAGATCGATGTTGCGGCTGAATATGACCAGTGCCTGGCCCGCGGCAAGAAGCGTCACGACCACCACACTGGTGGTGACCCGATTGAAGAAGCGCCCGCTGAGATAGCCGTCGATGAGGAAGGCGAACACCACGACCGACACCGCGATGATGGCGAGGAGAGTCGCCTCTTTCACCCGCTCCGGACGGAGGAACCGGGTGCTCCTCGTCGTTGCCACTGCGGCGGACTCGGTCATCGAGTACCCACGGCGGCGGTCATGATTCGCTCCTGAGTGGCTTCCCGACGTGGGTAGATGCCAATCAGACTGCCCTCGCGCATGACGGCGACCCGATCGCTCATCGCGATGACCTCGGGCAGATCGGATGAGATGAGCATGATCGCGATCCCGGAGGTTGCAAGCTCGTCGATGAACTTATGGACATCGGCTTTGGCCCCAACATCGATGCCCCGGGTCGGCTCATCGAGGATCAGAACCTTGGGGTGCGTGTTGAGCCACTTGGCGAGCATGGTCTTCTGCTGGTTTCCGCCGGAGAGCTGGCTGACCGGCGTCGACAGACTCGGTGCCCGGATTCCCAGCCGCTGCCGCAGGACCTCGGCGTCGGCGCGCTCCTGGTCGCGATCGATGATGCCGAACGAGTTCGTGTAGCGGTCCAAAGTCGCCAGGGTCACGTTGGCGACCAGCGATTGCTCGACCGACAGACCCAGTTTGCGCCTGTCCTCCGAGAGATATGCGATGCCGCTGGCCAGCGCCTCCTGAGGAGATCTGATGTCGAGTGTCTTGCCCTCGAGCTCGATGGTGCCGGAGTCGGCCGGATGCACGCCGAAGAGAGAAAGGGCGATGTCGGTGCGCCCCGACCCGACCAGGCCGGCGAACCCGAGGACCTCACCCCGGCGCAGATCGAAGGTGACGTCCGAGAACACGCCGGATACTCCCAGGGACTCGACTTTCAACAGCGCTTCACCTTCGGGATGCTCGCCTCTGGCGAAGAAATCGGATGGGTCCCTCCCCACCATCTCCCTCACCAAGGATTCCTCGGTCACCTCAGCAACAGGCCGAGTAGAGATGTGCCGCCCATCCCTGAACACCGAGATGCGATCTGATATGGCGAAGAGCTCTTCGAGGCGATGGGTGATGAATAGGACGGCCACACCCGATTCCTTCAGGCTGCGAACTTGACGGAAGAGTCGGTCGACCTCGTGGGCGGAGAGCGCCGCCGTCGGTTCGTCCATGATCAGCACTCGCACATCGAGGGAGATCGCCTTGGCGATTTCGACTGCTTGCTGGCCGGCCACGGTGAGGCCGGCGGCGGGCAGACGTGGGTCGATCTCGATGTCGAGCTTGGCGAGGATCCGGGAGGCCTCCTCGTACATCGTCTTCCAGTCGACCATCAACCCCTGATCCTGATGGCCGATGAAGATGTTCTCGGCCACGCTGAGGTCGGGGAACACCGATGGCTCCTGATAGATGGCTGCTATTCCCTGGCGTTGGGCATCAGCAGATGAACGAGGGGCGAATGGCACCCCCCCGAGGGTCATCTCCCCTGAATCGGCGGGGTACAGACCGGTCATGATCTTGATGAGGGTCGACTTGCCGGCGCCGTTCTCCCCGACCAAGGAGTGGATCTCACCGGGGAGAAGCGCGAGCGAGACCTCGGACAGGGCCTGAGTGGCATCGAACCGCTTGGAGACCCCCTCGATCTCGATGACCGGCCCGGGATCACTCACACCAGGTTCCTCCTCAGTCAACGACCGTCGCCGAATCTGACCCGGTTCCAGTCGCAGGTCCTCGATCGGCAGATGCCGACCACGTTCACTTATGTAACATATCACACTAGATAACGGCGTGTCGGCCCAACTACCGTGTTCGCGATGCAGCCGCAGAGGCAGAGGAAACCGTGGTTCGGATCCCTCCGTCAGCTTCGTTTTCGAAGCCTCGAACTGAGCCCGACGAAGCGAAGGCTGCGGAAAGGCGTCTCGGTTGCCGACCTCCGTGCCATCGCCAAACGCAGGCTTCCCCGGGGGGTATTCGACTACATCGATGGCGGTGCCGAGGACGAGCTGGCACTCAATTCGAACACCGCGGCCTATCGACGAGTGACTTTCCGTCCCCGGATCTTGAGGGACGTGACCGAAGTCGACATCTCCTCCACTCTTCTCGGCAAGCCGATGCCTTACCCCCTCGTGCTGGCACCGACCGGTTTCACCCGCATCGCCGACCCCGCCGGTGAGCTGGCGGTGGCGCGTGCGGCACAGCGTGCCGGCCTCCCGTACGCGTTATCCACCCTGGGCACGAGGTCGATCGAGGAGGTGGCAGCTGTCAGTTCAGGACGGCTCTGGTTCCAGGTGTACGTCTGGAAGGACCGCGGCCTCGTGGCGGACATGGTCGAGCGGGCAGCGGAGTCCGGCTATGAGGCATTGTGTCTGACTGTCGATACCGCCGTCTTCGGAAAGCGGGAGCGGGATGTGAGGCGTGGCTTCACGTTGCCCCCGAAGCTCGGCCTGTCCACGCTTCTCGATGGCATCATCCATCCGGGCTGGACCTGGCAGTTCCTCACCAACGACCCGATCGTGTTCGCCAACGTCGCCGGACGCAGTGTCGGCGAGGGCGGGGAGACCGTTGCGCTGGCCGAGTACGTCAGCAATCAGTTCGACCCGGGGCTCTCGTGGAGCGACGTGGAATGGCTGCGAGCAAGGTGGAAAGGGCCGATTGTCATCAAAGGAATCCAGACGGTCGACGACGCCCGGATCGCCGCCGACGAGGGCATGAACGCAATCGCCATTTCCAATCACGGTGGCCGTCAGCTCGACTCGGCGCCGGTCCCTCTCGAGATCCTCCCAACTGTGGTCGACGCGGTCGGGGACCGAATCGAGATCATCTGCGACGGTGGGGTCCGGCGCGGGAGCGACATCGTCAAGGCGCTGGCGCTCGGGGCAACCGCATGCATGGCGGGCCGGGCCTATCTGTATGGGCTGGGTGCCGCAGGAGAGGCCGGGGTGGATCACGTGCTCGACCTCTTCGCCACCGACATGAGGCGGACCATGGCGCTCGTTGGGTGCCGAACCATCAAAGAGCTCGACCGGGAGCACGTCGACCTCGGGCCCTGACCGCGAGCAGTCGTTTTGTACACTCCGGGGATGCAAAGGGCCGTCACGCTCCGCGAGGTCGCCGACAAGGCAGGCGTTCATCCATCGACCGCTTCGCGCGCCCTGAACCCGGCCACCCGCGACCTCGTCAACGAAGGCACCACCGAACGTGTCATGCTGGCTGCCCGCGATCTCGGCTATCGGCCCAACTCACTGGCCCGAGGGCTCAAGACGAACAAGACCTTCTCGATCGGGATGCTCCTGCCCGATCTGACCAACCCCCTCTTCCCGCCCATCGTGCGCGGCGTGGAAGACGTGTTGGGGACGGCCGATTACACGCTCATCCTGGGCAACACCGACAACGACGCCGAGCGGGAGACGCAGCTGCTGGCCTCGATGATGAACCGCCGCGTGGACGGGTTGATCCTGGCCACCGCGCATCGCAACACCCCGGCGATCGACGAATTGGTCGAATCCGGCCTGCCCCTCGTGCTGGTCAATCGCACCGTCGACGACCAGAAAGTCCCCTCGGTGACCACGGACGATCATGCCGGCATCGGACTGGCAGTCCGTCATCTCGTCGACCTGGGTCACACCCGAATCGCCCACGTGGGAGGGCCGCAGCACCTCTCCACCGGGCTCGACCGCTATCAGGGCTTCGTCGCCTGGATGAAGATCATGGGTCTCGACGTCGACCCAGACCTGGTGAGTTTCGCGGACTGGTATCACGAAGATCCCGGGGCCAAGGCCTTCTGGGCGATCCTCGAACGCCGCGCCGACTTCACCGCCGTGATCGCGGCCAACGACCTGATTGCCATCGGATGCTACGACGTGCTCGGCGACACCGGTCGCTCCATCGGCGGCGACGTGTCCGTGGTCGGATACAACGACATGCCTTTCGCCGACAAGCTCTCGCCTCCCCTCACCACCGTGCAGATCCCGCACTATCAGATCGGGGTGAGGGCGGCGGATCTCATGCTCGAGATCCTCGACGACAGCGATGATTCGGTGCCGGTCTCGATCAAGCTGACCCCGACGCTCGCGGCCCGCCGATCGACTGGGCCGGCGCCTATCGGGACGAGTTGATCCGGCGTCGTTCCTCCAGCAATCGCCGCTCCACGTCGTTGGAGACAAGTGCGAGCGCCTCGCCGTAGGCGTCGTCAGCAGCACCGACATCACCGAGTCGCCTGAGTAGCTCGGCGCGGGTGGCGTGGTAGAGGTGATAGCGGTCGAGATCAATGTCGTCGAGAAGCGCCAGGGCGTCCGCCGCGCCATGGACCTCGGCCACGGCCACGGCTCGGTTGAGAGCGACCACCGGGGTTGGGGCCTCCATCATGAGCATGTCGTACAACGAGAGGACCTGGCGCCAGTCCGTGTCTGCGGCATCGACGGCGTCGCTGTGTACCGCCGCTATCGCCGCCTGTATCTGAAACGGGCCGGGACGGTTCCTACGCAGACAGGCCCGGACCAGCTCTTGGCCCTGGTCAATGAGATCTCGGTCCCAGAGGTTTCGATCCTGATCGGCAAGGAGCACGATCGAGCCGTCGGAGGCAACACGCGCCGGACGTCGCGACTCGGAGAGGAGGAGCAAGGCGAGCAGACCCGTCGCCTCCGGCTCGTCGGGCATCAGGTCCGTGAGCACACCCGCAAGCCTCAACGCCTCGAGGGCGAGGTCCGCACGCAACAATTCTTCACCGCTCGAGGCCGAGTAACCCTCGTTGTAGATGAGATAGACGACCGTCAGCACCGCCCCGAGCCGGTCCGGCAGGTCCGCATCGGCGGGAAGGCGATACGGGATGTTGGCGGCCTTGATCTTTCTCTTGGCCCGGACCAAACGTTGTGCCATGGTGGCCTCGGGGACGAGGAACGCACGAGCTATCTCGGGAGTTCTCAGGCCGCCGAGCAGACGAAGGGTCAGCGCCACGCGGGCCGAGGGGTCGAGGGCCGGGTGACAACAGGTGAAAATCAGCCGGAGCCGGTCATCGGTCAACGGGCCCTCGAGCGGATCGGGCTCCGATTGGAATTGGAGTTCCACGGCATGAGCATGTCGTTCCTCCCGACTCGATTCACGCCTCAGCCTGTCTATGGCGCGATTGCGGGCAGTTGTGACGATCCAGCCGCCCGGATTGGGGGGCACTCCTGTCTCCGGCCATCGCTCGGACGCGACCACGAAGGCATCTTGAACCGCCTCCTCGGCGAGATCGATGTCGCCGAAGAGGCGGATCAGGGTTGCGATGACCTGGCCGGACTCTTCCCGGAAAGTCCGATCGATAACAGCGAGCTCGAGACGGGCCACTCCCTCAGGCTTCGGGCTCGTCCTGGAAGGGGCGCACCTCGATCGGGCCCTGGCACGCCCGCGTTGCCTTTTCGGCCCACTTCAGCGCGGCGTCGAGATCGGGCGCCTCGATCACCCAGAAGCCACCGACCTGCTCCTTGGTCTCGGCGTATGGCCCGTCGATCGTGACGGTCTCGCCGTTCTTCTCCCTCACCACGGTGGCGGTGTCCACCGGATGAAGGCCACCGGCGAAGACCCAGGCGCCGGCCTCGATCATCTCGTTGTTGAGCGTGTCGATATCGGCGTTCATCTTCTCGAGGACATCGGCGGCGATCTCGTCCGGTCGCTCGGCATCGAACACTGAAAGCATGTACTGCGTCATGATGATCCTTTCTGCGAGGGGCACCTTGCCCCTCCCCATACCCCACCTACGAACGCGTCTCACCGGAGATCGACAGGGTCGTGCGATTTCATCCGAAGGTTTCACGAGACGACGCCAAAGATCTCCCAGCTCCCCGGGACGCCCTTCAGCTCGTGCCTACCCCGGGAGGTGAATTGGAACGTCGATCCGATGACCATGTCCCGAATGGTCTGGGAGACGATCACCTCACCCGGGTTGGCGAGCCCAGCCACCCTGGCCCCGATGTGAACCGCCATCCCGGCAACATCCCCAGCCTCGAACATCACCTCGCCACTGTGTAGCCCGACCCGGATCTCGAGGCCATCGATCCTGCTCCCGTCGACACATCGCCAATGCGCACTCGATCGCGGGTGTGGGGCTCTCGAAGACGAATTCGGGCAACTCCCACAGGACCTCGAGATGGGAGACCCAGCCGATCATCAACAGGATGTCGAGCGGCCCGTCTCCCAGCACTTGATAGGCGAGGTCGACATCTCCGGAACGGGTGAACCTGACCTCGGGCATCGTCGACACGGCGCGCGAGCCTAACTGCGAGGTGTGATCAGCTTTCGCTCGAGCAGGCGTTCGAAATGGCGAATCGTCGAATCCACACCGACCTGGAGCGGGGTCTCGGGGACGACGCCGAGGATGGACTCGATGTCGTCGGGTGCAGGCCGGGGCGGAAATGGGAGCGGCGTCTCGTCGTATGTGATCTTGCCGGCCGAGCCCGGGGCCGCCGTCTCGATGGAGGAGACGATGGTCGCCATATGGGTGGCGGGCGTGGGGAGGTTGAGCACGGCGGCGCCCTGATAGCTCGAGTCCGCGGCCGCCAGCAGGACTCGGGCCACATCGCCGCCGTGCTGCATCTGAAGAGACCCGCCGAACCCGATGCGATACGGACGTCCGGACGCTGCGTGGAGCATCGCCTTGGTGGGACCCGAAGTCAGACCCTGGTCGCGGCCCACGCCGTATCCGGTATGGGGCCGGATCCCGATGCGAGGCGACGCCCTCGTCCTCCCACATCCGGGACGCAGTGCCTTCGTTTGCCCGCTTGAAGACCCCGTACATGGTCGAGGGCGTGTCGCTCCCGGCGAGAATCAATGCCGCCACCGAACTGGCGTACACCACTGGAGACCGGAGCCCAACGTCACGTGAGGCGATCAGCACATTCGTGGTCCCGACGACATTTACCAAGGCCCCCAAAGATGGATTGGCGGCACAGGCCGGCACCTGGAGGGCAGCGAGATGAATGACCCTTCCAATTCGATGTTCGGCCATCACCCGGGTCGTGGCTTCGAGGTCTGTCACGTCGCCGGCCACCTCGGTCAGCAACCTCACATCATCCATTTCGAGGACCTGCGCCAGACGCGAGCGATCGGGATCCCGATCGAGGGCGACCACATGCCGCCCCTCGGCCAGGAGAGTCTTGACCACCCAGGCGCCGATGAAGCCCCGCGCCCCGGTGACCAGCACCACATCCCGATCACTCATGCCGCGATGCTAAGTGGGCTGGAAGTGCCTTCGGATAGGCTCACCCCATGGTGGTGACACTGTCTCCCAAAGGGACCCGGGGTACCGAGATTCCAGGCTTCGCCAAGGCCTTGATGAAGGCCGGATCGGGACTCGGCAATTTCCTCTTCAAGGTGATGGGCGATCGAATGAAGGTGCAAGGCCAGCCGCTCATCTTGCTGACCACGGTGGGGGCGAAGAGTGGGAAACAGAGACAGGCGTTGCTCGGCCGGTTCGATGACAGGGAGCACACTGGCGCTTGGCTCGTCGTCGGCTCCAACGGAGGCGCAGCCCGGCACCCGGGCTGGTGTCACAATCTCGCCGCCAATCCCGATCAGGCTTGGGCGACGGTCGACAAGCAAGAGACCAGGGTGCGGGCGGATTCGCTCGATGGCAGTGAATACCAGGAGGCTTGGGACCGGATCGTGTCGCTTGCTCCCGGATACGGGTCCTACCTCGACAAGACCGATCGCCACATCCCGATCATCCGGTTGACGCCGCTCGAGCAGTAACTGACCCGGGTGTAAGCGGAGCGGTTCAACCGGGCACATAACATGCCAGAAAGGCAGATGTGTCTGACCGAAGTGCTGTCGAGCTGATCGAAGATCCGGGCATTCGCTTCGACCGTTTGTTCGAGTCCAACTACAAAGCCATCTTTCGATACTGCGTCCGTCGTCTCGGGCTCACCGATGCCGAAGACGCTGCAGCCGAAGTTTTCGGTGTGGCGTGGCGCCGTCTCGGCGACATGCCAGAGGGTGATGCAACACGGGCGTGGTTGTTCGGCGTCGCCCATCGAGTGGTGGGGAGTCAGTACAGAAGTCGACGACGCCGCTCCAACCTGTCAACACGTTTGGAGCAGACCACTACTCATGAGCCGCACTCCAGTTCGGGCGACCAGTTCGATGACCTGCTGTCCGCGCTCGACCAGCTGAGCACAACCGACCAAGAATTGCTCCGGCTTTCCTCCTGGGACGGTTTGAGCCGAGCGGAGATCGCCCAGGTTCTCGGCATCAAGGAGAACGCGGTCGACCAGCGGCTCCACCGGGCACGTGCTCGATTGAAGGTCAGATTCGACGGCCTCAGCAACGAGGCGTCATCGCTCACCACCAAGGAGACCCCCGCATGATCGAGCTACTCGAGCGCGCCGACCCGGCCAAGGACCTCGATGCGGACAGGAGCCGGCTCCGGGGCAAGGTCGACGAGCACATCGGCCTTTCCCCTCCGTTGAAGCCGGCGATCGCCCGGATGAGGAGACCATGGTTGATCGCTGTCGCGTCATTTGCCGCGGTGGTCGCAGTCGCCATCCCGGTGGCGCTTCGCGACACTCCCCCCTCGGTCTTCGCCCCGGATCTGGACGACCTCGCCGCGTATCGAGGTATCGATGAGGCAATTCCGCTGGCGTCAGGCGGTCTCCAGGCGATGGACGTCGACGGCGACACCATCTGGGTGATGACGACGCTCCAGAACCTGCTCCAAGAGGTGTCTGCCGCATCGGGAGAAGTCGAGGCCACCTATTCCATCGACGCCCGAGTGGAAGAGGTGGTGGTTGGGGGCGGCCGTATTTGGCTGATAAGTCCTGACAACGGCGGCACAGTGCTGCGGTTCGACCCAGAAAGCGGAGAGGTCGATCTGACCATCCCCGTCGGTGGAGTGCCTGGGTGGGCCAATTGGCTGGGAGACAGTCTGTGGGTCGGCCGTGAGCAGGCTGATGTGATCCGGATATCGACCGAGGGGGAGATCATCGCCACGGTTCCGGGCGAGCTCAAGGGGGGCGATGGGCTTGGCCATCTCTGGGTCAACGACCCCGGCACGGACCTGATCTCCAGCTTGTCCGAAAGTGGGCAGCTCGGCGACATGGTGATCCCGACCGAACGAGGGTTGGAGACCATGAGCGGATCGGGAATTCGCCAGGTCGCGGAAGCGGACGGCCGCCTCTTCTTGCTGGATGGCGACTATCCCTGGGGGACCAACCTCAACGTCTACGACCCGAATTCGGGCGAGTTCGGAGCGTTTGCCGGCCTCACTTTCGGGCTCCTCGACCTGATCGAATTCGACGGCGATCTCTGGGTGACCTCGAGCACCGACCATCTCTTGATCCGGATCGACCCGGCAACTGGCGAGCAGCACCGATATCCGATGCCCGGCAAGCCCGGCGGGCTGGCAGTGGCCGATGGGGCGCTTTGGGTGACCTTCTATCACCGCGGAGCCTTGATCCGGCTCGACACCAGCGCCGACCTCATCGAAATGGGCCCGATCGTGGTCGACGACTGGAATCGGTTCCCCCATCGCTTGCTCTGCACCGGGAGCGCCGAATCCGGTGGCCCCACTGTCATCCTCCAACCTTCAGACTGGATCGACTACGGGTCGTGGTCGGTCATCCAGGCCGAGCTATCCAGCGAGGGATACGTCGTCTGCTCCAACGGATATGTGGAGGGTGAGACGACGCCGCAACAACAAGCTGCCGACCTCGAGCAGGCTCTGAGCGAGGCCGGGATCTCCGGGCCTTACGTGTTGGCCGCTGCCGTCGATGGTGTGCACGCTGCCCGTTTGTTTGCCGATGGGCGTGGCGATATTGCCGGCCTGGTGCTGGTCGACCCGAGGCCGGTCGGGTTCCAGGACTTCTACGATGATCTCCTCCCGGACCTGGCAGGCCACCCACCGTGGCTCGATCTGGATGCCGAGGTCTCCCAATCTCTCGATGGCCTCGGGAACGTGCCTTTGACAGTGATCGAACAGGATCCGGACTCGGTGTTCCAGTCGCGAGGTTTCATCGACGCATTTGGACGTGAGGCCGTTGACGCGGTGAACACTTACTGGCAAGAAGGGCTGGCCTTCTACGCCGCGCTCTCGACCGACTCGCGCTCCGTCATCGCCAACGAATCAGGGCTCGACATGGTGATCTGGGACCACCCCGACCTCGTGGTCGAACAGGTCCTCGAACTGCTCAGACGCTGAGGCTCTGCGCCGGAGCCTTCTTCTGCGGGTCGACAAAGGGAAGAGCCGCGGCGACAGCCGTCAACTCCTCCCCGTTCTCGGTCATGACCTCGGCCCGGGTGCCGGGTGTCGAGAGGTCGATCGGAACCCACATGTACCCGATGTTCTGCTCCAGCCCAGGCGACCAGACGGCGTCAGTCACCCGCCCCACCTCGTCATTCCCCGAGAGCACCGGCCACGGTTGGGACAGCTCCGCACGGAGTTGGTCGCCTTCGAGGAACATGCCCACCAGCTTGCGGTCGACCCCGGTCTCACGGAGTTTCTCCAGCGCCGCCTTCCCCAGGTAATCCTGTTCCTGCGGCTCGACCAGTCGTTCCATGCCACTGATATGGAACGGGGTGTCATCGAGGGTCATGTCCGAGCCGTAGTTGAAGATCCCGGCCTCGATGCGACGCGCCTCACATGGGGCAATGGGCCGGATCTCGAACTCCTCGCCGGCGGCAGCCACCGCGTCCCAGATGGCGGCGCCATCCCTTCGATCGAGCACATTGATCTCGAATCCGGGAATTGCCGTCCAGCCGGTCCGGCTGACCACCACCGGGATCCCATCGATCTCGAACTCGCCCAGCCAGTAGTACTTGATGTCGAAAATGCCCGGGCCCACCAGCTTCTCCATCGTCTTTGCAGCCAGCGGTCCTTGTACCTGCATCGGGTGCACATCGGGCAACGTCACATCGACATCGAAACGATCGGCGGCCACGCCTAAGGCATAGAGACCTGCGTCGGAATCTGCCAGCTGCATCCACCAACGGTCCTCGCCGACGTGGAGCAAGACCGGGTCGTTGACGATGCCGCCGTCGGGAGCAATGACCGGCATGTACTTGCCCTGGCCCACCGCACATTTGGTCAGATCACGGCAGGTGATGTAGTCGATGAGCCGATCGGCATCCTTCCCGCTCACCTCGACAGTCCGCTCCACGCCGACGTCCCACATCGTCACCCCATTGACCAGCGCCCAGTACTCCACGTCGGGGTCGTCGAAGTAGGCAGGCAGATACATGTGGTTGTAGATGTCGTAGGAGGTGCAGCCGGCAGCGAGGGTGGACTCGAAGTACGGCGACCGTCGATACCAGGGCCCGAAGTAGAGAGTCGTGCTCTTCTCCAGCATCTCGCGGCGTTCGTTGGCCACCCGTGTCCTCCTCGATTCCTGAACGGTCGTTCAACCCTAGGGCAGAGAGTGCCGGCCGTGCCGGCGAGGGTCACATCGTGTCGGAACGACTGGAGAATCGAGCGGCTGCATCCATCACCAGCGAGGCGATGGCGTCGGCTCTCCCGTCGGCGGGGAACCTGTAGGCGGGGCCGTGGACATGGATTGCCCCGAGGACGCGCTTCCCGTCGGCCAGCACGGGAGCTGCCACCGAATTGATCCCCTCCGCGAACTCCTCGCGGACCCAGCAATGGCCGGAGACTCTGACCGAATCGAGCCTCTCCCGAATCTCGCCTGGGTCGACCACCGTGTTCGCGGTATACACCTCTAGCGGGCGACCCAGATAGCGGTCCACCTCCTCGGCCGGCCATTGCGCCATCACGCAGAGCCCGGACGGGCCGACGTGCATGGGGACCGTCAGTCCCGTGTAGTCACGGACCTGGACGGGGTTGGGGCTCTCCACTTGCACCATGTATTGGATGGTGTATCCGGTGGGGATGCTGAACCCGGCCGCCTCCCCGAGCTGGTCCGAGAGCCAGACCAGGTGGGGACGGACCGCGGTGGCCAGCGCAGCTGTGGCGTCGATGGCACCGGCGAGCTCGACCAGCCCCATGCCGATGCAGTACAAGGTGCCGTCCGGGCCCCTGGTCACCGCGCCTTGGTCTTCGAGGCTGGAGAGCATCCGGGCCACGGTCGACTTGGGCAACCCGACTCTTTGGGCGAGGTCGGTCACACCCGAGGGCTCGACAGCCAGGGCCTTGAGAACTTGAAAGGCGCGATCGATCGACTGCACCGCCATCAAGTGATCCTCGACATGGCCTTGTTATGCCAGGCAACCGTGGCCTCGACCTGATTGAAGGTGAATAGGTGGATGCCGGTCATTCCCAGGCCGGCGCCGATCTCGGCCAGGGGTCCGACGATCCGGTCTGGCCGGTAACGACCGGGGCGCAACATCCCCAGAATCGAACCCCGATTCTTGGTCAGGAACCTCATCGATTCACCGACCCCGATCCGTGCCCCAATGCTGAGGAGACGAGCAAGATCGACCGCGCCGGGCACCCCCACCTTGATGGGCAGCGTCACCCCTTCGTCTCTGATGGCGGCGATCCAGTCGACGATGGTTTGGGGGTTGAAACACATCTGGGTGACGATGTACGTGGCGTGAGCTTGCTTCTCGAGAAGTGCCTGGCGGAGAAGGTCGGAGGGGATGAATGGGTGGCCTTCCGGGTACCCGGTTATCCCAACCTCGAGAAACGGATGGCCGAGCGCCGCCATGTCCTGGAGCAAGGAGAGCGCGTCGTGGTAGGAGCCGCTTGGCTCACCGTCGCCGCCGGTGATGAAGACCTGCCCAACGCCCCCATCGTCCAGGCGCTTGATGATCGAGGCGAGATCGCGGCGGTTCTCGATGGTTCTGGCCGACAGGTGGGGCACGGCCCGGTAGCCCCGTGCCTGGAGCTCGGTCGCCAGATCCACCGTGGGGGTCATCCCGCGCGATGGCGAGGCAGTAACGGAGACGGTCGAGCCCGGTGCGATCTGACGATGTCTTCTCCATGACGCCTTTCAACGGGATCACTTCGAAATCAGCACCGGTGAGAAGCGCTCGCACGAGAACGTCGCTCATGCTCAGACGTCCGAATCAGGGAAGGAGGCCTTGCGCTGCGCGACCCATTCGGCCAATTCCGCGTCGATCGACTCATCCAGGGGTGGCGGCTCGTACTCGGCCAACATCCGGCGCCAGATGGCATGGGCCCGTGAGACTGCCTCCTGAGATCCTGCCTCCAACCACTGCTCGAAGCTGTTGTTGTCCGCGGTGGCGCTGCGCCAGAAAGCATGCTCGAAGTTGGCAAGGGTGTGCGGGTTCCCCAGAAAGTGCTGGCCGGGCGGGTTGTCGATGAGCGCTTCGAGGGCCTGGCCATTGTCGGAGAGGTCGACTCCCCCGACCAGGGCCTCCGCCATCGAGGCCTGGTCCGCGTCGAGGACGAACTTCTCATATCCCATGACCAATCCGCCTTCCAGCCACCCAGCGGTGTGGAGCACGAAGTTGACCCCGGCGAGAATTGTGGGGAGGAAGGTGGCGGCCGACTCGAATGCCGCCTGATAGTCGGGGGTCTTCGCCGCGGTGAGGTTTCCCCCGCTGCGGAAGGGGACGCCGAGCCGCCGGGCCAGGGCCGCCATGACGAACAGGACCATCGCCGGTTCGGGCGTGCCGAAGGTGGGAGCTCCGGATTGCATCGAGATCGACGACGCGAACGACCCGAACACGACCGGCGCCCCGGGCCGCACCAGTTGGCAAAAGGCCATGCCGGCCATGGCCTCGGCGAGAGTCTGGGTCGCGGTCCCGGCCACGGTGACCGGCGCCATGGCGCCGGAGAGGATGAACGGGGTGATCAGACACGCCTGGTTGTTCTCGGCGTAGACCTTCGCCGAGCCGAGCATGTTGTAGTCCCAGCTCATCGGGCTGTTGGCATTGCACAAGGAGAGCAGGACCGTCTTTCCCTGGTCGAAATCGTCGCCAAAGACGATCCTGACCATGTCCACGGTGTCCTGTGCCCGCTCGGGGGCGGTCACCGAGCCCATGAACGCTCTGTCGTGATACTTGATGTGGGCCAGAACCATGTCGAAATGCCGCTTGTTGACCGGCAGGTCGACGGGCTCGCACAAGGTCCCGCCGCCGTGATGGAGCGCCGGGGTCATGTGGGTCAATCGGGCGAAGTTCTCGAAGTCGGTCAGCGTCGCGTAGCGACGACCCTCTTCCAGGTCCCGGACGAAGGGCGACCCGTAGGCGGGGGCAAAGACGAGATGTGGGTCACCGATGACGACGTCGTGCTCGGGATTGCGAGCGTGTTGGGTGAACTTCGATGGCGCGGTCGCCAGGAGACTCCTGGCCAACCCGGCGGGGAATCGGACCCGGGTTTCGGAGACCTCACAACCCCCCTCTCGGAATATGTCGAGCGCCTCGGGGAAGTTGCCGACCTCGATGCCGACCCTCTCGAGGAGCATGTCGGCATTGGACTCGATCAGAGACAGACCTTCCTCGTCGATGACCTCGACCGGCGCCAGGTTGCGGGTGAGGAATGGCACCGACTCGATGGCCCGGGCGGTTCGTGCCGCCTGGCGGGCGGCGCGGCCACCACCCCGACGTCCCGTGCTGGTCTGTTCCATGATGCGGTACCAGACTACATCATGGAACAGACGTCGGGAAGGGTCAGAGCCTCATTCCGAGCGTCTCCGCCGTCGCTCGCCCGGCTCGGGTCGGGGTGGCATGTCGACGACCTTGGACAGGAGTGGGTAGGGATTGGTCTTGTGGGGGATGGCCAGAGCGGCCACGAAATGCTCCTGGAATCGTGGTTCGACCGCAGTCTCCACCTTTTCGATCACACGGGCCACCGCCTCGATCTCGGTACGGGCCACACCCGAGAGAAGGGCCATCATCGCCCCCACCCCGGCGGCGTTCCCCGCCGCCGAGACGTGCTCGAGGTCGCAGTCGGGGATCATCCCCAAGACCATCGCGTACAGGGGATCGATATGACTGCCGAAGGCCCCGGCCAGTCTGATCTCGTCGACGTGGTCCACCCCGTAATGGTCCATGAGAAGACGCGCCCCGGCGTGGAGTGCGGCTTTGGCCAGCTGGACGGCCCTCACGTCGTTCTGGGTCACCTCGATCAACGGTTCGGAGCAGAGGACATAGGAGAAGGTGCGGTCTGACGCCACCACCCTTGACGAAGGATCGACCGGCGGTCGGATCACGCCATCGGTGTCGATCACCCCGGCCAGGTGCAGCTCGGCGATCGCCTCGATGATCCCCGAACCGCAAATCCCGGTGACGGCACCGAAGTCGAAGCCGGGCTCGTCCGACCACACGTCATGGCCGATGACGGAGAAGCGAGGCTCGAGAGTCGACCGGTCGACTCTGACCCGTTCGATGGCGCCGGGAGCAGCGCGCTGCCCCGAGGAGATCTGGGCACCCTCGAACGCCGGCCCGGTCGGGCTGGACGCGGCGAGCAGACGGTCGTTGTTCCCTAGCACCAGCTCGGCATTGGTTCCCACATCGACGAGCAATTGGAGACGCTCGGCGCGGTGGGGGCCCTCCGACAAGACTGCCCCGGCTGCATCGGCGCCGACATGACCGGCGATGCAGGGAAGGGAATACACCCTGGCGCCACCATTGGCATGCAGCCCGAGTTCGGAAGCAGGAGTATCGAGCGCCGAGGTGGTGGCGAGGGCGAAGGGAGCTGTGCCCAATTCACGCGGATCGAGCCCGAGGACCAGATGATGCATGATCGGGTTGCCGACGAGGCTCAGCTCGAGGATGTCACCGCGGTCCACCCCGGCCTCGGTGACCAACTCGCCGAGCAGCTCATCGAGGGCACCTCGCACCACTTCGGTCAGGCGTGAGGCGCCATCGTCGTTCATCATCACGTACGAAACGCGGCTCATCAGATCCTCACCAAATCCGATCTGAGGATTCATCGCCCCATTGGTCGCCAGTACCGCGCCAGTCAGGAGGTCGCAGAGGTGGCCGGCGATGGTGGTTGAGCCGACATCGAAGGCGACACCGAGGGCGAGGTCGCGGAAACCGGGCCAGATCGCGATCAGATCTCTCCCCTGCCGTACCGCCACCGTCACCGCCCAGCCGCCCTGGCGAAGGGTCGTCTGGAGAATTCTCAGCACCGCGGGGTCGACGACGACCGAGGCAAGCCCCCACTCCTGCTCGAGCACTCCAAGGAGTCGCTCCAGGTCACCGGTCGGGCTGGCGAGGTCGGGCTCCGGGACCTCGACGTAGTGGAGCCGGACGACCGGGTCGACCGGGAGGGCAGCCACACCGGCCCGCTTGCGGACTACCTGACGATGTACCTGGCTGTCGGGCGGGACGTCGATGACGACGTCCTCCACGATCCGGGCGGCACAGCCCAGCCGATGGCCTGGTCCGAGTGGTCGCCGGCCCTGATAGTCGGTCTCGGTGGTTCCAGGCTCGGAGAGCCGGTCGGCTCGGGCCTCGACGCCAGGTCGGCTGCCCATCACGACCTGACAGCGACCGCAGATGCCCCTTCCCCCGCATACCGAATCGAGATCGACTCCAAGCGCCCGGGCCGCGTCGAGGACCGTGGTGCCCTCGGGGAACGCCCCCCGTCGCCCGGAGGGGCTGAACACCACCTGACGGGTCACGGCCCCTCAGCCGCGTCGGCGGCGGTTCTCACGACGGCGGCCCTCCTCGCCGACGGCGGGTGGCTCTCGATAGGTCTTGATCCAGAGTGCGCAGTTGGGGTCACGACCACCGAGGACGTCGGCGGCCAGGATCGCCTGACGGATCTCCGGCTCGAGAGGGTTGGTTATCGCCGACGTCATGCCGGCCCCTATCGCCATCGCCAGGAAGGCAGCGTTGATCCCGGCGCGGTTGGGCAGGCCGAAGCTGATGTTGGATGCCCCGCAGGTGGTGTTCACCCCCAACTCGTCTCGCAGCCTGCGAATGAGGTGGAACACCTGTCTCCCCGCGGTGGCCATTGCGCCGATCGGCATCACCAGCGGATCGACCACGACATCTTCCCGGGGTATGCCGTGATCCGCCGCTCGGCCGACGATCTTCTTCGCCACTTCGAACCGGACGTCAGGGTCCTCGGAGATCCCGGTCTCGTCGTTGGAGATCGCCACAACAGCTGCCCCGTGTTTCGCCACGAGCGGCAACACCTGCTCGAGACGCTCCTCCTCCCCGGTGACCGAGTTGACCAGCGCTTTGCCCCGGTACGCCAGCAGCCCGGACTCGAGCGCGGCGACGATCGACGAGTCGATGGACAGCGGAACGTCGGTCAATGACTGAACCAGCTCAACGGCGCGGGCGAGAAGGGCAGGCTCGTCCGCCAGTGGGATGCCGGCGTTGACGTCGAGCATCTGCGCCCCGGCCCCCACCTGGCTGATCGCGTCGTTCTCCACCCGGGAGAAGTCGCCGGTCTTCATCTCCTCGGCAAGGAGACGACGGCCGGTCGGGTTGATCCGCTCCCCGATCAGCACGAAGGGACGCTCGAAACCAATGACGACTTCGCGGGTCTCCGAGGAGACGACGGTGTCCGTCATCGCGCCCCCCCGTTGGCGGCGAGCTCGTTGAGCATCTCGGAGTCGTACTCGGACTCGAGACGCGCCGCCTCGGCGGCGACCTCGGACTCGAGATCCTCCCCACAGGGCCTGGTGTCCCGAGCCCATTCCGCCAGGTACTCATCAGTCCCAAACAAGCCGGCGTACATTGCAGCCCGATCGATGGCGACCTGGAACCGGGCCGAGAGCTCGCGTTTGGCGGTCTCGTCACCACGGCGGGCCAACACCTGGGCGGGAATCTCCCGCCAGCGAATGACGGTCAGTTGAGGTCCCCGATCGCGGTGTCTGACTTCCTTGGGGCTCACGCCGGCACCCGGCGGCCGACCTCGACGAGAGTGTCGGCCAGATCCCCATATCCAGCATGTATGTGCTCGAACGAGAGACCGAGCTGCCGGGCCGCCGCCCTGGCGCGAGCGACCAGGTCGGGGCTGGGGACCTGGGAGAGATAGACCAGTCGGTGATAGTTGCCGAAGTAGGTGTCGCGAAGACCGGGCCATCGATCCAGCCCCAGGCCCGCCCAAACCAGACGATCGAAATGACGGGTCAGGAAGTCGGTCAGATAGAAGGTGCCGGGCTCTCGGTCGTGCAGGGACGCGAAAACGGGACCGGTCGCATAGAGCTCGTAGCAATGCGCCCCGGGCAGCCGACCTACCCCCCTGCGCTCCAGCATCAGGTCGAGGAGTCCCCCGGTCCCGCAGTCGGCGTAGCCGACGAAGACGTTCCGGTATCGCCCTTCGGCCGCATCCAGACGCTCTTCGACCGCAGCCGGGATCAGATCGGGGGAGTTGTGAAGAGAGGCGGGAAGACATTCGAGATCGACCCAATCCAGCGAGTTGAGACGCACCACATCGAGGACCTCACGAGCCAGCGCCCCGCAGGCGATCACAAGCAGTCGATCACCTTCGTCACTCATCTGTCTTCACCCGACATGAGACGTCGAGCCAGGACCAGCGCCTCGGCAGTTTCGGTGGCAACAGCGGCATCGCGGCAATAGGCGTCGGCGCCGATCGCCACGCCAAACTCCTCGTTGAGCGGGGCACCACCGACCATGACGATGTAGTCGTCTCTGATGTTCTTCTCCTTCAGCGCCTCGATGACGACCTTCATGTACGGCATCGTCGTCGTCAGCAGGGCGGACATCCCGAGGATGTCGGGCTTGTGCTCGTCGAGGGCGGCGATGAACTCGTCGGCATCGGTGTTGATACCCAGGTTGATCACCTCGAACCCGGCGCCTTCCAGCATCATCGCCACCAGGTTCTTCCCGATGTCGTGGATGTCGCCCTTGACGGTGCCGATCACCACCTTCCCGATGGTCTGCGCGCCGGTCTCGGCGAGCAGAGGCCGCAGCACCTCCATGCCCGCCTTCATGGAGTTGGCGGCGAGCAAGACCTCGGGCACGAAGAGGATCCCGTCCCGGAAATCGATCCCTACGATCCGCATCCCTTCCACCAAGGCGTCGTTGAGCACAGACTGCGGATCCCAGCCCCGGGCGAGCAGGATCTCCGTGCCCTCGACGATCTCGTCGGCGAGACCGTCATAGAGGTCGTCATGCATCTGCGTCACCAGATCCGGGTCGGATAATGAGTTCAGATCGAGTTCGTCGTCGGCCATCGCCACTCCATCAGATCACACCGTGGCTTCCAGAGGCGTTCCACGATGCGGGCTTGTGCTATATGTTGGAACACTAGTCTGCCCGCCCAACAGGGTCCATGGTGGGCCATGATTGAGCTGACCGGAGAACGAGGTTTTAGACGTGAGTGATGTGCCGTCCAGCGCCAGCGTGGTCGTGATCGGCGCCGGCATCGTCGGCAACTCTGTAGTGGGCCACCTCGCCGACTTGGGCTGGCGCGACATCGTCCAGATCGACAAGGGACCACTGCCCAATCCCGGAGGATCCACCGGCCACGCCTCGAACTTCATCTTCCCGGTCGACCACAACAAAGAGATGGCGATGCTCACTCTGGACAGCCAGCGCCAGTACGAGGAGATGGGGGTCAACGTCACCTGCGGCGGGCTCGAAGTGGCCCGGACCGAGGAGCGCATGGAGGAGCTGCGGCGGAGGATGAGCTCGGCCAAGAACTGGGACATGGAGGCTCACCTGGTCACGCCGGGTGAGATCAGGGAACTCGTCCCTTTCATCAACGAGGAGATCCTCCTTGGCGGCTGCTATTTCCCGACGGTGTCGGCGGTTGACTCGCTGCGGGCTGGAACCATCTTCAGGGAGAGGGCGGCGGGGCTGGGGGCATTGCAAACCATGGCCAACACGGAGATCCTCGACATCGAGACCGATGGTGGACGGGTCAGGGCGGTGGTCACAGACAAAGGCCGGGTCGAGGCCGAGTACGTCGTCATCGCCTGCGGGGTGTGGAGCCCCAGGATCGCCCGGATGGCCGGGGCAACCATCCCCCTGACTCCCGCCGTGCATCAAATGATCGATGTTGGCCCGATACCCATCCTTCAGGAATCGGGGAAAGAGCTCGCCTTCCCCATCGTGCGGGACATGGACACCTTCATGTACGAGCGGCAGACATCAGGCTCGATGGAGGTCGGCTCCTACGCCCATCGCCCGATATTCCACTCTCCCGACGAGATCCCCTCAATCTCCGAGGCACGCCTCTCCCCGACCGAGCTTCCCTTCACCGATGACGACTTCGATGCCCAGCTGGAGGATGCCCTCGAGCTCATGCCCGACATCCTCTCCGGCGCAGAGATCAAGTACGCGATCAATGGTCTGCTCTCTCTCACCCCCGACGCCATGCCCCTCATCGGTGAGACCGTCGAGGTGCGGAATCTCTGGTCGGCGGCCGCCATTTGGATCAAGGAAGGGCCTGGGACGGGACGGGCGGTGGCGGAGTGGATGACCAATGGCTATCCCGAGCTGGACCCGCATGCGTCCGATATCGCCCGCTTCTACCCCTACGCGCGGACCGAGCACCACATTCGGGCCCGTTGCGCCGAGCATTTCAACAAGACGTACGGGATCGTCCATCCCCGAGAGCAGTGGGCCTCCGAACGGGACAAGAGGCTCTCCCCGGTCCATTCCCGCACCGCAGAGCTGGGCGCGGTGTATTTCGAGGCCGGAGGGTGGGAGCGCCCGCACTGGTACGAGTCGAACGGCGGCGCTCGTCGATCAGTACGGGATCGAGGACCGTCCCCACGAGTGGGACCGGCGCTGGTGGTCGCCGATTCAGAGCGCCGAGCATCTGGCCATGCGTGAGAAGGTCGGGCTCGTCGATCTCGCCCCCTTCGTCATCTTCGAGTTCACCGGGCCGGGGGTCGTCGACTACATCCAGCGGATGACCGTGAACAACGCCGATGTCGCCGTTGGCCGCTCCGTCTACACGCCGTTGCTGACCGGCTCCGGAGGGTTCAAGGCGGACCTGACCGTGCTCCGACTCGCCGAGGAGCATTTCCGGGTGATCACCGGCGCCTTCGACGGGCCGAGAGACAAGCACTGGTTCGGTATCCATCTCCCCGAGGACGGGTCGGTCCACATGAGCGATACCACTTCGGCCTACACCACCATCGGGGTATGGGGACCTGAGGCGCGAACCCTCGTCTCATCGGTCACCGACCACGACCTCTCCAACGACGCCTTCCCCTACGGCACGACCCAGGCGGTCGATTTTGGCTCGATCAACGCTCGGCTCTTCCGGATCTCCTACGTCGGCGAGTTGGGCTGGGAGGTGTATGTGCCCTCCGAAGCGGGCGGGCCGATGTGGGACCGGCTGTGGGAAGCCGGCCAGGACCTCGGTGTTACGGCCGTTGGCGCCGGGGTGTACGGGACCACGGGGCGTCTGGAGAAGGGTTACCGGCTGATGGGGTCGGAGTTGGAGAGCGAGTACAACCCGGTGGAGGCCGGGTTGGCCAGGCCGCGGGTCAAGGAGCACGACTTCATCGGGAAGGAGGCCTATCTGAGCGCCCGGGAGGAGGAGCCTGCTGCGATCTTGTGCACGCTCACCGTGGAAGACCACATGTCTCCCCGTGACGGGATCAAGCGCTACCCCACCGGACGGGAGCCGATCACGACTCCCGACGGTGGCCGGGTCATCGACAGGAAGGGCCGGCCCTCCTACGTCACGACCGCCGGGGCAGGTCCTTCAGTGGGCAAATTCCTCTTGATGGCCTATCTGCCGCCCGAGTACGCGGTGGTGGGCAACGAAATGGCCGTGATGTATATGAACGAGCTTTATCCGGTGAAGGTTGAGGTCGCCGGGTCGACCCCGTTGTTCGACCCCGACGATGGGCGGATGAAGGGGTGAGGACCCTTGTCTGCATCAAGCGGGTCCCGGCGCCTGGTGCACGCATCGTCCTCACCGATGATCAACAGGCGATCGACGCCCGACATCTCCCCTTCACCACCAGCCCCCACGAGGAGTGCGCGGTCGAGGAGGCGATCCGTATCAAGGAAAAGCACGGCGGCAGCGTGGTCGTGCTGACCCTTGGCCCGCCCGAGGCCGAGGAACAGCTTCGCTATGCGCTGTCGGTCGGTGCCGACGAGGCAGTGCTGCTGTCGACGGATGGCGCCGATTGGGATCCGCAGGCAACGGCTACCGCGCTCACCGCCAAGACGGAAGAACTGGAGGCGGCCGAGGAAGGGTTCGACCTCATCCTCTTCGGCAACGAGTCGGCCGACGCCGGCGGGTATCAGGTTGGGATCAGGGTGGCTCACGCTCTGGGCCGGCCGGTCGTGGGCGGTATCAAGGGCATCGACATCGAGGATGCGACGCTGATCGCCCGTCGGGAGACCGACGCCGGATTCGAGGTCTACCGGCTCCCATTGCCCGCTGTCGTAGCCGTTAAGGAGGGGATCAACCTGCCCCGCTATCCAACGCTTCCCTCACGGCTCAAGGCGAAGAAGGCGGAGGTTGCGAGCGTGACGGCGGTTCAGACACCGGGGAGTCTTCACATGCTTCGGCTGGTCAACCCACCCGAGGTGGCCAGCGCCACCACAATCCTTGGCCTAGGCCCCGAGGCCGCCCCGGCGGTGGCGGATCTCTTCGAAGAACTGGGTCTCATGTGAGCACCGTCCTCGTCTTGGTCGAGCACCAATCGGAGGTGCCGCTGGAGACCTCCCTCCAGGCGATCACCCTGGGAGGCATGCTCGGCGAAATGTGCTCGGTCAGCGTCGGCGCATGCCAGGTCGGAGGCGTAGGGCGACACATCGAGATCGAGCATCCAATGCTCTCCGACTATGCACCGGAGGCAATCGCCGAGGCATTGAATCAGCTGATCCGGGCCGAGTCCCCATCGGCGGTCCTTGCCGCCGGAACCGAGCGGGGCAACGAGGTGATGGCTCATGTGGCCGCCCTGCTCGATCTCCCGCTCGCAACGAATGTGACCGAAGTCCGGCCCGGCGACGGGTCCTGGGAGGTAACCCGAACCCGCTGGGGAGGGAGTCTCCTGGAAGAGGCATCCCTGACCGCACCGGTGAAGCTCGCCACCGTGGCTCCCCATGTGTTCGCGGCCGCTGGTGCCTCGGGAGCCGCCGAATCCGAGCGCTTCACACCCGAGCTGTCCGAAAGCCTGGAGCGCACCCGGGTCGTGGAGCGGGTGACCATCTCCGAAGGGATCACCCTTACCACCGCCCCGGTTGTGGTGAGCGGAGGGCGGGGTGTCGGTTCGCCCGAGGGCTTCGGGATTCTCGAGGAGTTGGCCGCGCTGTTGGGCGGGGCGGTCGGCTGCTCCCGGGTGGTCACCAACAACGGGTGGCGACCCCACTCCGATCAGGTCGGTCAGACCGGGACCCGGGTCGCTCCCAACCTCTACGTCGCCTGCGGAATCTCGGGGGCGATCCAGCATTGGGTGGGGATGATGGCCTCGAAGAACGTGCTGGCCATCAACAACGACCCCGAAGCCCCCATGGTGACCAAAGCTGACTTCGCGGTGATCGGCGACCTCCACCCCATCCTCGAGGCGGTGGTCGAGGAAGTGCGACGCAGGAAGGGCGGCTAGCTCACCAGAGCGATCCGGCTGACACCCGCAAGTCCTCCATGGTGATTCCGCGGGCGGCCTCGCTGCAGAGAAACAGAGCAAGAGCGCCGATCTCCGTCGGCGAGATGAGGCGACCCTGGGGGTTCGTCTTCTCGACGTCGGAGATGTACTCCTCACCCGACCGCTGCTCCTGTTTCTCAGCGATGTCGGACATCCACTCCCGACCAAAAGACGTATCGACCCAGGTCGGGCTGATCGCATTGCAGGTGACCCCATGCGGGGCACCCTCCAGGGCGACACACCTGCTCAGGCCGACCACCCCGGCTTTGGAGGCGCAGTAGGCACCCGAGGTGACCGCACCTACCGATGCTGCGGTGGAGGCGATGTTGATGATCCGTCCCCATTCCCTCTCGATCATCCCGGGCAAGACCCGCTTGATGGCACGGTAGGTGCCAGTGAGATTGACATCGATGACCTTGTCCCACAGGGTGTCCGGATGCCCGACGATGGTCTGCTCGGCGGTGATGCCGGCGGCATTGGCCAAGATGTCAACTGGGCCGAACCTTTCCACTGTCGCCTGATGAAATGCGTCGACCGAATCGTCCGAGGTGACGTCGAGGTCGAGGGCGAGACACTCCACTCCTTCCCCCTCGATGACTGAAACTGCATGGTCCATCTGCTCCCGCCCCGGGATGTGGACCACTTCACCTTCGGTCCTCTTGCCGGCGGATAGAAGCGACCCGATGCTGACATTGGCACCTTCGGCGGCAAACGCCTGAGCCATCGCCAGCCCCATCCCTGATGCCCCACCAGTCACCATGGCGGTCCTGCCCGCCAGGAAGCGATCAGCCACTTCCGTCACCTCCCTCTCGGATTCCTACCTAGTACGGCGCCTCGACGTCGCCCATCTCCACGTACACGCTCTTGACCTGGGTGTAGTGATTGAGGGTGACCAGGCTGTTCTCCCGGCCGATCCCGGATTGCTTGTAGCCGCCGAACGGCATCTCGATCGGGGTGATGTTGTAGTTGTTGATCCACGTCGTTCCGGCCTCGAGCCGGGCCACCACCCGGTGAGCGCGCTGGATGTCCCTGGTGAACACGCCCGCCGCCAACCCGTACGGCGTGTCGTTGGCCCGGGCGATGACATCGTCCTCGTCGCGGAAGCTGAGGACCGCCATCACCGGCCCAAAGATCTCCTCCTGGACGATCGACATGTCATCGGTACATGCATCGAACACAGTCGGCTCGATGAAGAAGCCGCCCTCTAACGCGGGGTCAGAGGGTCGCTCCCCACCGATGACCATCTTCGCCCCGGCGGTCTTTCCAGCATCGATGTACGACATGACCTTTTCCATGTGCTCTTTCGAGATGAGGGCCCCTACATGGGTGTCGGGGTCCATCGGGTCGCCGATCTTCATCTTGGAGGTTCGCGTGACCAGACGGTCGAGGAACTCGTCGTGGATCTCCTCGTGGACATAGACCCTGGTGCCGTTGGAGCAGATCTCGCCCTGGGTGTAGAAGTTGGCCATCAGGGCCGCCGACACTGCATTGTCGAGATCGGCGTCGTCGAAAATGATCAGCGGGCTCTTGCCTCCCAACTCCAGGGTGACGTGTTTGAGGGTGGCAGCGGCGTTGGCCATGACGATCTTCCCTGTGCCCACCTCGCCCGTCAGCGACACCTTGGCCACGTCGGGATGGGACACGAGGGCCTCCCCGGTGCGGTGATCGCCCTGGACGACGTTGAAGACCCCGTCGGGAAGACCGGCCTCGGTGTAGATCTCGGCGAGCCTCACCGCCGTGAGTGGGGTGAGCTCCGCCGGCTTGAAGACCATGGCGTTGCCACAGGCAAGGGCCGGGGCTGACTTCCAGCAGGCGATCTGGATCGGATAGTTCCACGCCCCGATCCCCACGCAGACACCGAGTGGCTCACGCCGGGTGTAGACCCAGGCACTGCCCAGATCGAAGGTCTCACCATGGATGGTGGCCGCCAGCCCGGCGTAGTACTCGATCGCGTCGGCCCCGGAGAGCACGTCGACGGCGATCGCCTCCTGGATCGGCTTGCCGGTGTCGAGCACCTCGAGATGGGCCAACTCTTCGTTTTGCTCTCGAAGTAGCCGGGCGGCACGGTTCAGGATCCGGCCCCGCTCCGCCCCAGACAGCTGGCGCCAGACCTCGAATCCCTCCCGCGCCGATGCCACTGCCCGGTCCACATCGGACGGCCCGGCATGCTGCACCTGGCAGATCTCCAACCCGGTGGCGGGGTTGATGGTGGCAAAGGTCTCCCCCGAGGCGGCATCGACGCGACCACCATTGATATAGAGCTGCTGGGTGGCAGCGATTTGGGCTCCGGGCTCATCGGCGAGACGGTAGTAGTGGCAGGTCAGTGGGCCGGAGTCGGTGGCTGGAGCCTCGCCGCCCAGGCCTGGGTGATCCGATCGAGGATGATCGCCATCACCACGATGGCGAAGCCGACCTCGAAACCGAGACCGGTCTCGCCGCGTGGTCAATGCCTTGACCGTCTCGAAACCGAGCGCTCCACCCCCGACCAGACCGGCGATGATCACCATCGCCAGCACCATCATGATCACCTGGTTGACCGCGGCCAGGATCGTCGGAGCGGCGAGAGGGATCCTCACCCCGAACATCGTCTGCCGCCGTGTCGCACCGAATGTCTCCGATGCCTCGACGCTCTCCTCCGGGACCTCCTTGATGCCGAGCGCAGTGATCCGGATACCGGGGACGATGGCGTAGAGGACCGCGGCGATGATGCCCGGGACCTGACCGACGGTGAAGAAGAGGATCACCGGGATGATGAAGACGAAAGAGGGGATGGTCTGCAGCGCGTCGAGGAACGGGGTCAGCACCTTCTCGACCCTCGGGCTTCGGCCGGCCCAGATCCCGACCGGGATGGCGATCGCAACCGATATCAAGGCCGCAGCGAGCACCTGGACCAGGGTCCCCAACGACAGCTCCCACATCCCGATGAGGCCGACCATGAGCAGGGCTGCCGCGGCGAAGATCGCCAGACCCACCCCCTTCAGCCTCCAGCAAAGCATGGCCGTCACGGCGATCAGTACCGGCCAGGCCACGGTGAGGATGAGGAAGTCGCGGGCCGGGATCAGCAGCCCGGCCACGATGAAGTCGTTCACCGGGCGGGTGATGAAGGAGAGATTGTCCCGACCCCAGCGCACGAAGGTGTCGACCGGGTCGAAGACCCTGACCTCCCACACCGCCGGGAACTCGACCCAGCCCATCACCCGGCCCACCACGATCCCGCCGACGACCAGATGCCAACGCGGTGATCACGTAGCGTCGTGAGGCAGGTCGGGTCCTGTCGGCGAAGGCGATCGACCGTCCCACCCGGTCGAGAACCATCGCCACCGCCACGATGGCCAGACCCGCGGCCAGGCCCCGTCCGGTGCGGCGCTGGTTCAATGCCTGGAGCACCTCCTGACCCAACCCGCCGGCACCGAGGAGCGTGGCCAGCACGACGATGCCCAGGGCCATCATGATCGTCTGATTGACCCCGGTCATGATGAAGGGCATCGCCATCGGCAACTGCACCTTGAACAGGGTCTGCCGCCCGGTCGAGCCGAACATCTCGGCTGCCTCCACCGATTGACGGGGAACCCGCTGAATGCCGAGGGTGGTCAGTCTCACCGCCGGAGGCAGGGAGTAGATGACGGTGGCGATGGTGGCCGGCACCCGCCGGATCCCGAAGAAGAGGACCATCGGAATGAAGTAGACCGGAGCGGGGATGGTCTGCATGGCGTCGAGGACCGGTCTGATGAAGCGATCCACCCGCGGCGAACGGGCCGCCCACACGCCCAATGGGATCCCGATGGCCAATGCGATCACCACGGCGATGGTCATCAACGACAGCGTCTCCATGGTGGTGTCCCAGAGCCCGACCAGGCCGGGATAGAGCACCGCGGCGGACGGCAACGAGGGCGGTCTTCCAATCCCCGGTCCTGAAGATGACGAGGAACACCGCCATGGGCAGGACGAACCAGGGAAGCCAGAGCAGGAACGACTCGACCGTCGTGAGACCCCAATCGACCGCAGCGGACACAGGGATGAAGAACCCGGTGAAGACGGGATGGATCTGGCGGTTCTCCCGGGCCCATGCAGAGAACTGATCGACCGGCGCCAGAGATGTACGTGTCCCACAGAGCAGGAACCGTGGGCGAGGTGACCAGGACCTGGAGCAGGATGATGCCGACGATCGCGACGATCCACCAGCCCCGGATCCTGAATCGCCCGGCTCGCTCGTCGGCAAGGGCGACGTCGGCGGGCTGGAGGACGTCGGTCATTTCTCGGGCTCGATCGCTCTGGCCACCGCCCGTCGATCCACCACCCCGACCTGCTTTCCGTCCGGGTCCTCGACCCAGATGTCGGAGTCGTCGTCGAGCAGGGCCGGCAGCACCGTCTCGATGGTGTCGTCGAGCTGGACCGTCCGACCGTTGGGTGCGCCCGTTCCCTCTTTGAGCACGGCCGCCGTGGTCAGCACCTTGGCCTTGGGGATCTCCTTGGTGAACTCCCGCACGTAGTCGGTGGCCGGGTCGCTGATCAGCTCCGTCGCAGTGCCCACCTGATCGAACCCTCCGTCCTTCATGATGGCGATGCGATCGCCGAGCTTGATCGCCTCGGAGAAGTCGTGGGTGATGAAGACGATGGTTCGCTGCAGGGTCTCCTGGAGCCTGATCAGCTCGTCCTGCATGTCGCGGCGGATGAGAGGATCCAGGGCGGAGAAAGGCTCGTCGAAGAACATGATCTCGGGGTCTACGGTCAACGCCCGGGCCAGCCCGACCCGCTGCTGCATCCCGCCCGACAGCTGCTGGGGGAAGCTCTGCTCCCATCCCTTGAGCCCCACGACCTCGAGCACTTTGGTCGCCCGCTCGTAACGCTCGGCCTTGTCGACACCCTGGACCTCGAGCCCGTAGGCGGCGTTGTCGATCACCCGTCGATGCGGAAACAGCCCGAAATGCTGGAAGACCATCGACATCTTGTGTCTGCGGACGTCACGTAGCTGGTCGTCGCTCATCGCGGTCAGGTCTTCGCCGTCGAGGACGACCTTGCCCCGGGTCACGTCGTTGAGACGGGAAACGCATCGGATCAGGGTCGATTTGCCCGAGCCGGACAGGCCCATGACGACGAAGGTCTCGCCCCGACCCACGTCGAAGGTGACGTCGCGCACGCCGATGGTGCAGTCGGTCGCCTGCTGCACCTCCTCGCGGGATGCGCCGCTCCCGGCCATCTCGATTGCCTTGTCGGGCTTAGCACCAAAGACTTTCCAGATGTGCTCGACCGACAGGCATACGTCGCCGGTCACAGCCCCTTCGTGACAGCCACGCCGGTAATGTACCAGCGGCCCCTTCCGGCCGCGATCGTCGGCCGGCGAGCCCTAGGAGAACCATGAAAAAGCGAATCTGGATACTGATATCGGCGATGGCGTTGCTGTTGGCCGCCTGCGGCGACGATGGCGGTACCGCCACCACCGAGGCAGCCGACGACGGCGCAGCTACTACCGAGGCGGCGAGCGACACCACCGCAGCGGCGGGTGGGGACGGTGAAACCATCAACATCGTGGCGAACGCCTGGACCGCTTCGGCGCTCAACGCCGAGATCGCCGCCCAACTGATCGAGGCGGAGTTGGGCAATCCGGTCGAGATCGTCGCGATCGACGAGAACACGATGTTCACCGGTCTGTCGGACGGCTCCCTCGACGCCGTGCTCGAGGTGTGGCCCTCCGGCGTCGTGGAAGAGGAGCAGGCGTTCATCGATGACGGCAGCGTTGTCGACATCGGCGAACTGGGCGCCATCGGCAAGATCGGCTGGTTCACGCCGCAGTACGTGATCGACGCCAACCCCGAGCTCGCCACCTGGGAGGGTTACGCCGACCCGGAGGTAGCAGCGATGTTCGCCACCGCGGAGACCGGTGAGAACGGTCGCTTCCTCGGGACCGACCCCTCCTACTCCCAGTACGACGAGGCGATCATCGAGAACCTGGATCTGCCCTTCCAGGTCGTCTTCTCTGGGAGCGAGGCATCGACAGTCGCCGAGCTCGACGCTCGCTTCGCCGCCGAGGAGCCCATCCTCATGTACTGGTGGACCCCGACCGCGGCCGTGGCCGCGTACGACCTGGTCAATGTGCCTCTCCCCGAGTACAACGAGGACTGTTACGCCGATCCGGCCGCCATCGACTGCGACTACCCCGAGGACGTGCTCACCAAGTACGCCTCGGCCCAGCTCGCCGAGAAGGCGCCGAACGTGCAGTCCTTCCTGGAGAAGTTCACCATCACGACCGAGGACCAGCTCAGCATGCTGCCGGCGGTCGAGATCGACGGCGAGGATGCCGCCGATGTCGCTGCCCAGTGGATCGCAGACAACGAGGACGTCTGGTCGGCCTGGTTGGCGGACCAGTAACCCTCGATTCCTAAAGGCAATTGCAGGAAGACGGCCCCGAGGGGCCGTCTTCCTTGTCACACCCGCACGACTCGCGTATCCTCCCTTGAAAGCGCCGATTTGATCCACAGCTTGCGGGCGCTCAAGAAATGCGGCTAAAGCGTCGGGATGGATGAACCGCCCGGCACTCGCTGCGGCGGTTTCCTCGTTCGGGGCCGCCTTCACAACAGGAGATGAAGATGGCCCACCAAGCCGAGGCTGGACATACGACGTTCACCGAGCTGCTCGCCGACCACCGATACCTGGTGGCCGACGGAGCCATGGGGACCACCCTCTTCTCGCTCGGCCTCGAAGGGGGAGGCTGTCCCGAGTTGCTCAACATCGAAGAGGGGGACCTCGTCGAGAAGGTGCATCGCGGCTTCATCGACGCCGGCGCCGACATCATCCTCACCAACACCTTCGGCGGGAACCGGCTGCGCCTCGATCTCCACGATCTCGGCGACCGGGTCGCCGAGCTGAACCGGGCCGGCGTGGAAGCGGCCAGGCGGGCAGCAGATCTTGCCGATCGCCCGGTAGCCGTGGCGGGGAGCGTCGGACCTACCGGCGAGCTTTTCGAGCCGCTGGGCACTCTCTCCCACGAGCGCGGCGTCGAAGTGTTCGGGGAGCAATGCGAGGCCCTGGCCGAAGCAGGGGCAGACGTGATCTGGATCGAGACGATCTCGTCGTTCGAGGAATTGAAGGCGGCGGTCGAGGCGGCGTCGCGCACCGGGCTACCGATCGCAGCCACATTGAGTTTCGACACCGCCGGCCACACGATGATGGGCATCCATCCCCGCGACCTCGGTCAATGGTGGCTCGGGCACCAAGAGGTCACCGCGATCGGCGCCAACTGTGGGATCGGCCCGGGCGACGCCGTGGCGGCGGCACATGCCATCGGCGAAGTCGCTCCAACTGTCGCCGACGATCACCAAGGCGAACTGCGGGATACCCCTGTATCAAGCCGAAGGAGGCCTCACCTACCCGATCGGCCCCGAGGGGATGGCCGACTACGTCGAGTTGGCCTTGCGATCGGGTGCCAGAATCGTCGGGGCGTGCTGCGGCTCGACCCCCGACCACACCGCGGCCATCCGGGAGGCAGTCGACAGCCATATCGACGCCGACTCGCCCGGCCTTCGAAGAGATCAGGGACCGGCTGGATGCCTCCGTGGCGAAGAGCACGGTCGGGACCCGGCGGGAAGGCCGTCGCCGCTAGTCGCCCAGGTCGAGATATCGCATCTCGTCTGCGGTCAAGCCGACATCGAGCGCGCCCAGCGTGCCATTGAGGTTCTCGACATTTGATGGGCCGACCAGGGCGATAACCGGGAACCCCTGATTCAAGACGAAGGCGAGAGCGATCTGAACCGTGGTGGCTCCCTTGCTGGAGGCCAAATCTTCAGCCCGACGCATCCGCTCGAAGTTGTCCTCGGAGAAGAAGGCCCTGGTGCTCTCGTCCACGTCCGAGTCCTCGGGCCGGAAGCGACCGCTAGCGAATCCTGCGGCCAGCGAGGTCCAAGCGAACACTGGCAACTGGGTGTCGGCATGCCAGCGGCGGGTGTCGTCGTCGGCGAACAGTGTTCCAGGGAACTGCATCTCGACGGGGCGGGGCAGGCTGAGACCGGGCGAGGAAGCCGCGAATCCAGTGAGCCCGTGTTCGGCTGCGTATTCGTTGGCCGCAGCGATCCGATCGACCGTCCAGTTGGAGGCGCCGAATGCAACGATTCGGCCGCCCGCTTTCTCCTCGTTGAGCGCCTCCAGGAGGGGGCCGGGAGGCACCGACTCGTCGTCCCTGTGCAGCAAGTACATGTCCACGTGGTCGGTCCCGAGTCGCTCCAGGCTCTCGCCCAAGTCGGAGTGGATTGCCTCGGGGGTGACCCGGGGCGGGCCAAACTGCCCGGCCTCGTCCACGTGTGGGTGACATCCCTTGGTGATCAGAAAGATCGTCTTCGCGTTGATGCGAATCTTCGAACCAGCGTCCGAGGGCCTTCTCGCTCTCGCCGGACCCGTAGATGTGAGCAGTGTCGATGCAGTTCCCGCCGACGGCGAGGTAGGCGTCGATCAGCTCGGCGACACGGTCATCTCCGGCGGGCGTGAAGATCTTGGAAGTCGTGCCCAGCCCGATGACCGAAACGGGTCGCTCGATGCCGGTGATCTCGATGTATCGCATTGACCAGGCCTCACCGTACCGAATCGATCGGGAATTCCTCATCCGGAACGACCGGCCGCTGCTCGGCGATCGATCTCTTCAGACTCGCCTCGAACTGCAACTCGAGGAGCCCGGCGATCCCGGGTACGGGTGGCGGAGCGCCGGACCGCACCGTGTCGAGATAGGCGGAAACGGACTTGTCGAAGGAGGCGTCGTATTTGTCCCAGCGGGAGGTCTCCCGGCTCGGCGTGATGACCTCGTGAACATCACCGGCGTGGTCGAGCAATTCCATCTCCTGATCCAGACCACGCAAGTGGATGCGGCCCCGCTCGAACCCCACGATCAATTCGTAGAGGGGAAAATCCCAGCCCAGCGCATTGGTGCCTAGGAGGGTGCCGGTGGCGATTTCGCCAATGGCAAACGAGGCCGCGATGTCGGCCGCCGCCCCCGAGGAGGGGTGGGAATGCACGACAATGCCCTGTTGAGCAGAGATGCGGGTCGGTCGACCAGCCAGCAACAAGATCAGATCGATGCAGTGGCTCCAGGTGGCGTAATGCGACAGACCGACGACGTTCGATGGTGACCCGAGATCCCTTTCCTCGATGAATCGAAGGGCACGTTGGGTCTGGTCGAAGAACCGGTAGTTGAACACCATGGCGACCTCGGCCCCTGCCACGGCGGACTCCTCGAGGAGCGCCTTGCCGTCCCAGAAATCCTGCTCAGTGACGTTGGCCTGGCCTTCCCGGGCCACCAGCGGCTTCTCGAGGAACATCCGCTTGGGCCGGAAGGGGAAGCAACACCACCTATCGCATCCAGCCTCTGCTGCTCCCCGGTGAGCACGAACACCGCCTCCGGCTCCCGCCCGAACAATTCTTCGAGAGAGCCGGCTACCGGCACCCCGAATCGCTCGCCCAACGCATCGGCACGCTCCCTCGTCCTCGAGTAGAGGGTCAACGAGACATCGTCGTGACGGAGAAGGCTCGGTATGTAGTTGCGCTCGGCGACCTTGCCGGTCCCGACGATGGCGATTTCCACGGCGGCGCCGACCCTAGGTGAGGCGACGCCGCCGATCAGACTTGGATCAGCCGCCCACCTTCGCAGCGAAGTAGGCCTCGAGGCGGTCGAAGAATCCCTTCCAGGCGACGTCGGCGAAGAAGTCTCGATTCGACTCGTCGGGGAGGCCGGAGTGGATCACTTTCATCAGCGTCTTCCCCCCTTCGTCCTCGAAGGTGATCTCGACGCGACTGATCGATGCTATGACCGTCCGGCGAACTCCCACTCGTTTGGCTGACGAGCCGATGTGGCCGATCGACGACCTCGAAGGTCTGAGTCTCATGGAACATCTCCTCCGGGGAGAACCCCCAGGAGCTCACCCATGTCCCGCCCACCCTGAGGTCGATCTCGTTCTCGACGATCATCCCTTCGTTGAGGATGGTGAACCAGACCCTCATCGCCTCGGGATCGGTGTAGGCATCGAACACCTCCTCCGGGGTGGCATCGATCAACCTCTCCACTCTGAGCTCGTAACTCATCGTTCTTCTCCTTTCCTTTCTTCGAAATAGGCCTCGAGCCCGTCGAGTCGGCGGTCCCATTGCTTCCGGTAGAACTCGATCCAGTCGAACGCGTCGTCCAATCGGGATGGGCCGAGGCGACATCTCCGTGTCCGTCCCACCTTCTCGGTGACCACCAGCTCTGCGTCCTCGAGAATCCGGACGTGTTTCTTGAGACCGGTCAGCGACATGGCCAATGGTCGGGCAAGCTCGGTTATCGACGCCGGTCCACGACCGAGCCGGTCCAGGATCTGACGTCTGGTCGGGTCGGAGATAGCTCCCAGAGTCCGGTCGAGCGTCGCATACTGAACCATTTGGTTCAGTATGCCAGGTCGGTGAGGACCCGTCAATCCTGGGCTCGGGATCAAACCGCTACCAGACGGGAGATCAGGTCGCGAACCTCGCCTGGCTCGAAGTCGAGCGTCGAATCGCCAACCGTTAGCTCGACGATCTGCCAATCGGGATGGGTTCCGGGGAAGGTCGACTTCCAGGTCCAGATCCTCTCCTCCTCCGCGATCCGCAGCGCATTGGCCTTCACCACTTCCGATGGGACACCGAGGTGGAGATGGAACATCGAGGTATGAGGCGGATCGGGGACCACCCGCACCCGATCGAGGTCACGCAGGACATCGGCGATCGCCAGTGCATGATCCCGATAGCTCTTCATACGTGGGAGCCGGGATCGGAGGGAGGCCAGGGCCGAGGCGGCGTAGGGCCACATCGCGAACAGGGTCCCGCCGTGGCGGAGACGCCATTCCCGGGCCTCGGCAATGAACTCCTCGGGGCCGGCCAAGCCCGACCCGGCCAGGGCTCCCAGATCCTTGTAGAACGAGACATAGACGCTGTCGAACAGCGCGGCGATCTCTTCCAGTGGTCGCTCGTAGGCGGGAGGGCATTGCCAGAGTCGGGCGCCATCGAGATGGACCGCCGCCCCTTTGTCGTGAGCCCAGGCCGTCTGGCCGAGAAGATCTTCCCAAACCGGGAGCTGCCCCCCGATTTCACGTTGTGGCAACTCGAGCAACAAGGCGCCGATGGGTTCGGCGATCTCCCCCAGGCCCTCGAGAGTGAGGAGGCCGTATGGATCACCAACCGGGCGCCCAACGAGGCCATGGAGACGCTCGAAAGCGCCTCCCTCATGCATCTCTATGTGACTGGTGGGCTGAAACGCGATCGTCCGGCGGTTCCGTCGGTCGGCATGAATGCGCAAGGCGATCTGCTGTGCCATGGTCCCGCTCACGAAGAAGGCGGCAGCCGGCTTACCGAGAAGATCGGCGAGGTGGGCCTCGAGTTCCTCGACTACGCCGCCCTCCCCGTAACGATCGGGTGTGATGTCGTCGGGTAGTTCTGACAGCATCCCAGCGGCTGTTCGATCGCCATGCCAGGCCAGCCATCGAGTGCATCCACGACGAATCCGATCGATCTCGGCTTCGTTCACGTCCATCTGGCGACTGTATCCCCGGGTGGGAGCCTCGGCCCCCTAATTGTCGACAGGCGCGTCTCCCAGGATCTCCTCGAGCTTGGCAAGGATCTGCCGCTCCCCTGCGCTGACCTGCTCGGCGCCGATCCCGAAGAAGCCACCCTCCTTGGCGGCTTCGGCGGCGTTCTTGGCCGATTGAAGGACCCAGGCTCGGTAATCGATCGCCTCTTCCGCAGTCGCCTTCTGGGTGACGATGCGGTTGGCTTCGCGGATCTCGTCCAGGATCAACTCACGAGGGTCGGCACCGGACTCCGGTTTGAGATCCGACATGGGGTTCTGCTTCTGCTCGAGAACCACCTTCAGCCCGGCAGACAGGTCGACCACCAGACCTTGCTCTTCCGTTGGGGTCAAGGCTGTCTTCATCGCCGCCATCGACTCCTTCGACATCTCGATCGGGCCACCGAGGTCTGCCATCGACACTCCCATACCTGCGACCAGCGGTGCCCGATAGAGCTTGACCCACTCCTCTTCGGTGAAATCGGCCTTACTTGTCACAGTCCACCCTTTCTCCAATGGCTGTTTCCGACTCTACGCGGGACGCCCGAGGTAGCGGCCGGCTATGAGATCAATACGATTGCTGGTCAGAAACCGTCTCATCCGGACAGTTCATTCGTGAATCGGTTGCGGGGCGACGATGGCCGAAGACTCAGCGCCGGAGCAGATTTCCGGCAGGGATGTCCCCTTTGAGCGGCTTTACGCCGCCCATCATCGCGCCGTTTTGGCCTACTGCGCCCGACGTGTATCACGATGGGACGCGTGGGACGCCGCAGCGGAGGTCTTCGTTGTCGCCTGGAGACGCATCGACGACGTCCCGGCGGCCGACGAGGCCCGGGCCTGGCTGATCGGAGTCGCCTTTCGCGTCCTCGCCAACCAGCGGCGCAGCGCCGGGCGACGCGCGCGTCTCTTCGACCGAGCCAGCCACGATCGTGCCTGGGCACCGATGCCGGATGAGCAGCTGCTCAGGTACGAAGAGGACCGTGAAGTGATCGAGGCCCTGTCCCGGCTGAGCCGGACCGATCGGGAGATCATTCAGCTGAACCTGTGGGAGGAGCTCTCCCCCGCCGACATCGCGACGGTGCTCGATATCTCGCGTGATGCAGTTGACCAGCGTTACTCCCGCGCCAAGCAGCGATTGGCGCGTGAGCTGGATCCTCAGAGATTCATGAGAAGACGTGCGACCCAATCAGTTGCGAAGGAAGGAGGCGGAACGTGAGCGTCGAGCTAGAGGCCCGAGTCCGTCGGGCCAACCTGATCACCCAAGATCGACATCTCGAGCGGCTGTACGACGACGACCTGTCCCGTCGCCTCCTCCGCGACGTCTACTCCATGAAGGAGGGTCGCATGACCGAGACCACGGATCGGCCGGAGCCGGTCGACTGTCGAGGAAGTCCCAAGAACCGGCAATTGGCGAGGCGCCCGATACTGCCGATCCAGCCCGCTAAGGCGGATCCCTGCTTGGCCCCGGCGATCCTGACAGCTGTGATCGCCATCGGGGCCATCGTGGCCCTGTACGCCCGAGACCGGCGCCGGACGTCGCCGACACACCCGGTCGGAGATCGCCGACCAGTTCATGGCGGCGCTGAACGAGCATGATGCCGAGACCGTGATGTCCCTCTTCGCCGACGATGTCGGAGTCAGCACATTGGCCGGACAGCGGCAAGAACTTCCCGGCCTACATCGAGTTTCAGGCCATCATGGGCCGGACCCACGAATTCGACGGCATGCTTCGAGTTCAGCGGGCCGCAGGTCCGTTGCCCTTACTGATTTCCGACGCCCTCATCCGGGCCTTCGGTGAGGATCCTGTCGTCTGGGAATTTCTACTCGCTTCGCCATTGCGGACGGCGAGATCAGTCAGCGTGAACAAATTTCAAGAGGCCGATGGCTACGAGGAGTCTGCAGGCCACGAAGTCTTCTGGGCGTGGATGACCGAGAACCACCCAGAAGACGAGCCGTCATGCAGGGTGGTTCATACATCGAGCCCGAGATCCTGGCCCTCTGGCAGCAGCACGTTCCCGAGTTCCTCGCCAGCCTGGAGGACTCCCGCTGACGCAAGCATGAGTGTGGAGACCCGGCCAATACGCCGGGTCTCCTTGTGCTACCTCAACGGCTCCCTGCCTGTCAGTAGCACGAACGCCTCGGCTAGCTGGGGAGGTTCGGTCCCACTTATGGAAGTGAGAAAGAGCTCCTCGTCCATCAGCCCCCAGGCGATGACCTCGGCGGCGTGCTCGGTGCCCTGTTCTTCCCATGACACCGAATTGTCCTGCCAGTTGTCGAGTCCTCTGAGATCGAGGAATCGATTCCGGGTCTCGCTGTCGGTTGTCTGATAAATCCAGGCGTGCGCCAGCTCGTGGAGGAGGGTCTTCTTCGGGGTAACCAGGAAGCGGTCGGAGTTGAACCCACAGATGTCGACAGTGGCGGGAGCGCCCGAGTGGTAGTACCCGAAATTGCCCTCGCATGCTGCCCGGTCGTCGTGGAAGGACAATGAAAGAAGTGGCAACTCGAGCCCGGCCTTTTCGAAGCGTTCGAAGGCCCATCGGGCCAGGGCAAGGTCTGCCTCATCTCGGAAATCCGCTTGGTCGAGAGTGATGTCCCGGGTCGATGCGGCCTCGCCTGCGGTCGTAACTGGTCCGAGCCACACGGCGGAAAGGCCCGACATCAGCAATCCCACTCCGAGTATGCGTGCGACCAACATGGCCACACCGTCCCGGCAGGCCCTAGAGGCGGGCTTTCGTCGCCTCTATTTGGGCTTTTCGGAGGCTTAAGCCGGGCTTAAGTCGCTAAACATGTAATCGCAGGGTTCGGGTTGGAGGTGTGGTTGTCCGGTCGCGATGTTCAGTTCAATGTCCTCGGGCCACTCGAGTTCCGACGCGCCGGCCAAACCGTCGACCTGGGGAGCCACAAACAGAAATCGCTTCTGGCCCTGCTCCTGATCCATCGCAATCAAGTCGTATCCACCGATCGAATCCTCGATGAATTGTGGGGTGAAGGAGGCGCCGACAAGCAGAACGCCCTCTGGGTCCATGTCTCCAACCTGAGGTCGGCTTTAGAACCCGACCGTCCGGCACGCGCCGAGGGAACTTTGCTGCTGACCAGGGCTCCCGGCTATCTCCTCCAACTGGACCCGGACGAGGTGGATGTCGCCAGTTTCGAGCGCCTCCTGGCGGAGGGACGCGGGTTGGCTTCACACGATCCTTCCGCTGCATCACTCGTGTTCGCCGAGGCCCTGTCTATGTGGCGAGGCCGGGCACTCGATGACTTCTCGTACGAGTCGTTCGCCCAGGCCGAGATTCACCGGCTCGACTCATTGCGTCTCGACGCGGTCGAGGGGCGGGTGGAGGCCGACCTCGCCCGTGGTTTGAGTCACCAGCTGGTTGGAGAGCTCGAAGGCCTGGTGCGTGAAAACCCCTATCGGGAGCAGCTCACCTCACTGCTCATGACCGCGCTATATCGGTCCCGCCGCCAGGCAGAGGCACTCCGTGCCTACGGCCAGCTGAGGGATCGACTGGGCTCGGAGCTTGGTATCGAACCGTCGGCCCAGTTGCGCGACCTCGAAGAGCAGATCCTCACAGGTGATCCCCGGCTGGAGCCGGTGCCGGGTCGTCGCAATGAGGGCGGAGGCGACCCAGGCCTGGCGGTGCGTGGATACGAGTTGAGAACGAGCCTTGCCAAGACCCGGTACGGGAACGTGTACCGCGCCTATCAGCCCGCGATCGGCAGAGAGGTCGCCGTCAAGGTGATTCGGGCTGAGGTGGCAAACGACCCGGCCTTCGTCCGGAGGTTCGAAGCGGAGACGAGGTCGATCGCCGAGCTCGACTCTCCCCAAGTGGTGCCGATCTTCGACTTCTGGCGGGAGCCCAACGGCGCCATCTTGGTCGAGAAGCTGATCACCGGGGGCAGCCTCCACTCCCTGCTTGCCCAGGGGCGCACCCCTCCCGAGCGGGTGTGCGAAATCGTGAGCCAGCTCGCCCTCCCTCTGGCCCAAGCGCACGAGCTTGGGATCGTCCATGGCGGCGTGACCCTGGACAAAGTGCTTCTCGATAACGACGCCAGGCCTCTGATCACGGATTTCGGCATGAGCGCTGGGCTTTCCTCCGTACCCGCCGACGACATCGAAGGGCTGGCGACCTGCGCAGCCCAGCTCTTGGACGGCAGCGACGGTTCTCTGACCGAGCTCGGCGCCCGGCTCGAGGCCGGCGTAGCGGCCGTCGTTGGCAATCCCGGGGCGTACGCCACTGTCGAGCAATTCGCCGAGGCCTTCCGATCGGCAGTCGGGGCCACGCAGGGTCAGGTGGCAGTCAGAGATGTTCCAAATCCCTACAAGGGGCTGGTGCCATTCGACGAGGCCGACACCGCGCAGTTCTTCGGGCGTGAGCGTCTGGTCGAACGACTGCTAACCAGGCTTGGCGGTCCGGATCCGCTCAACAGATTCGTCGCTGTCGTCGGGCCGAGCGGAAGCGGCAAGTCGAGCGTTGTCCACGCTGGTCTGGTGCCTGCACTCAGGGCCGGCGGTGTCCCGGGCTCCGACTCCTGGTTCATCGCGACCATGACTCCGGGCTCGCACCCATTCGACAGCCTGGAGCGCGCCATCACCAGCGTTGCTGTGTCCATGCCCCCCACGTTGGTCGAGCAACTGGTCGCCCAACCCTCCGGGCTGCGGAGGTCGATTCCGGGCCTCTTACCCGACGAGGTCTCACCCCTCGTCCTCGTGGTGGACCAGTTCGAAGAGCTCTACACCATGACCGGGGATCACGAGCGTCAAGCCTTCACCGAGGCGCTGGTGGACGCCATCACCCATCCGCAGAGCAGGGTCCGGATCGTCATCACCTTGCGCGCCGACTTCTACGACCACCCGCTCGCCACGATCGGGATAGGCGAGCTCTTACGGGACCACACCGAGTTGGTGACCCCGATGACCCAACCTGAGCTAGAGCGAGCCATAACACGCCCGGCGGAATCGGTGGACGTGATCGTCGAGCCCGCGTTGCTGGCAGCCCTGACCGCCGACGCCACGTCCGAGCCTGGTGTGCTGCCCATGCTCCAGTACACCCTCACCGAGCTCTTCGACAGCAGACGCGGGGCCACGATGACTGCCGCCGCGTACGAGTCGATGGGTGGGCTGACCAGAGCGCTGGTGACCAGAGCCGAGTCGCTGTTTAGCGCCCTGGGACCTGAGGGGCGGGCTGCGGCGAAACAAGTGTTCCTTCGTCTCATATCCCTGAACGAGGGCGGGGGAGACACCCGGCGCAGGGCCCTCGTCTCGGAGCTGAAGAGCATCGAAGGGACTGAAGGCGAAGTTGACGACATGCTCCGAGCGTTCGCCCGACATCGCCTGCTCAGCTTCGACCGGGACCCCGTGAGCAGGGCTCCGACCGTCGAGATCGCCCACGAAAGCCTGATCAGGGCTTGGCAGCGTCTCGAGTCGTGGATCGACGAGGCCAGAGCCGATATCCAGGCCCGGGCTCGCCTCACGACCGCTACGGCAGAGTGGATCGACGAGGAGAGGAACCCCGATTTCCTCCTGGCCGGTGCAAGTCTCGCCCGCTATCAGACCTGGATCGCTGATCCTCCCGTACGTCTCACCTCTGTTGAGAAGGCCTTCCTCGAGGCTGCCGCCGAGTTGGAGCGGGAGAAGGAGAGGGTCGCCAGGGAGCGGCAACTCCAGGGATCACAGCTCCGCCGCAGGACTCGTGCTCTGGTCGGACTCGGCGCCATGTCTGCCCTCGTCGTAGCTCTCGCACTGCTCGCATTTGGCCAGCGGGAACGGGCACGCGACCTGGCCGACGAGTTGGCGACGACGGACGAGGTCCAGACAGCTCGTAGCGGAGTCCGGGCTGGCACTGGCCGACGATCCGGATCTTGCCATCCTCCTCGCATCGAAGCGATCCGCGTGACAGAGGGCACCGGAGCCGCCCTGCCCGAGGCCGTCGATGCCCTCCACTGGGCCCTGCAAGAAGCTTCGGTTCAGTATCCGCCCGACGATGCAGAGACACTCAGTCGCAGTTCGTCCCTCACGCCGCCGGGGCGACGAGGAGTCTTCGCTCTCACACCTCAGCATCTTGTCCAGATAGGACAGCAAGCCGCAGCACGGCCTTTCACAGCGAGCGAATGTGACCGTTTCTTCTTCTCCGACGAGTGTCCAGATCCGATGGCTTCCGATTTCGGATATCGACATCGCCGGAGGCTTTCAGCGCTACACCAGCCTCGCTGCCGATGAAAAGGAGCCCCTGGAGGGAACATCGGTCGTGGTCACTGGAGCATGGAATGGCGACACGAAGGAGGGTGCGGAGCTCGAGTTGAACCGGCTCACGTCGACTCGGTGTCGACGTGCGTTATGTCGCCCATCGCTTCGACCAAGACCCGAACTCCGTCCCCCTGGGCGATGACCCCGTCGACATTTCGATCATCAGTGCTCCGGGTGCGATCGCCGATATCGCCGCGAGCAGACCCTTGATCGACGTCGGCGCCTATCTGGGGAATGAGTACCTACGAGAGTCTTACGGCGAGTATCTGACATCAATGGCCTCCCTGGCCGGTCGCCAACATGCCGTATGGACTCGCCTGGGCGCTAAATCGCTGCTCTGGTACAACGCTTCCGAATTCGATCGAGCTGGTTATGCGCTGCCTGGCGACTGGGCCGACCTCATGACTCTCAGCGATCAGATGGTGGCCGACGGAAGAACACCATGGTGTCTGGGGATCTTCGCGTTCGATGCCACCGGATGGCCGGCAACCGATTGGCTGGAGACCGTTTTGCTCCTCGAGGAAGGACCCGAGTTCTATGACCGCTGGGTGGCCCATGACGTCCCGTTCGACCACCCAGCGGCGGTTGCCGCTCTGGAGAAAGTGGGCACTTTGGTCCATACCCCTGGATACACGATGCCGCGGCTCATCGAGGAGACCGGATGGGACGAGGCTTTGTTCCTGGCATCCGAGGATCCTCCTCAATGTTGGCTGAGCCCAGCACCCGATTTCGCGATGGGGTCATTCTCCGATGCGCCGATGTCCGCGGTGAAATTCCCCCGGATCGATCCTGATTACAGCCCCGCCATGCTCGGGGCCGGTGACCTTGCTCTCCCGTTAGCGGATCGACCCGAAGTGCGGGCCGTGATGAGGGCGATCGCCAGCCCGGCATGGGGATCCGGCTGGGCGCAGAGCCCGTTTCTGCTGGATTTCACCCCACCCCATCGTGATTTCGACGTCGGCCTCATCACGGATCCTCTTCTGAACTCGATATCGGCGGCGGTCAGCAAATCTGTCGAGGCCGACATGTTCAGGTTCGACGGGTCGGACTTGATGCCTTATGAGGTCGGGTTCGGCCCTCTCCTCACCGAGCTCACCGACTACGTGTCCAACAGCGACAGGTCGGCAGAGGATGCCCTTTCAGCTGTCGAATCCGCCTGGAACGACTACGAGGCCGGCCAGCCGGCTGGCTGATTCCTACCCGGATCCTTCCTCGACGACCTTCTTGAGTCCATCGAGCATCGACTGCCAGTTCTTCTCGGAGTGGTCCTTCGCCTCGACCGTCTCATTGTTGTCTTGGACAAGAGTCACCGTTGACGCAGGGCCGTCTTCGACCACCTCGATGCGGACCGTGTGGTAATTCTCCGGCACATCGGGCAACCCGGTAAGCGGGCTGAAATGGCTGTACTCGAGGACCTGCGGCGGATGGATCTCGCGAACCGAGCCCTTGTCTTGGTAATGCCGACCCTCCCACTCGCCCTCCCAAGTGATCGGGCTCCCCTCCTGCCAGTCGGTGTTCACCTTCGTACCAAACATGTATTGGCTGATCGAGTCGGGATCGGTTAGGGCCTCCCAGACCTCTTCCTTCGAGGCATCGATGACCGTCGACACCTTCGCCACATGATCGTTGTGTGACATCGCCTTCCTCTCGTCGACAAATGAGCCCTACCCGAATTCGTCCCAAACCATGCACGCCCCGGCTCCGAACCAGGACCGTCATCGACACACATTGGAAGGAGGCGATGATGACGACAACAAGAAAGGCGGCGTCCAAAGTGGCCATCTGGGTGTTACTTGCCCTGGTAGCCACATTCGCGTTCGCACCACTGAGCGCCCGAGCGGCGGACCACCTGGATGCACCGGGGTTGACCTCGCCGGGAGGCAAGACCCGGTTGGACATCAACGACGTGTATGTCTTTCAGGGCTCAGACCCCTCGAAGACGGTGGTGGCGGCCACGGTCAATCCGGCGGCAACCGGAGACACCAGGTTCGCCAACCGGCAAGAGGGCGCATACCACCTGAGAATCGACCGGAACGGCGACGCCGTCGAGGACGTGACCTACTCGCTCACGTTCGTCGATCGGAAGTTCGGTAGCGGTCAGTTCGTCACGGTCCGCAGGGCGACCGGGTCAGAGGCCCGTGAGGTCACCCCGGACGGCAAGGTGGTCGGGTTCGGCCGCACCGAAGACACGATCCGGCTCTGGTCGGGCAACGGCAAATCCTTCACCGGCCTGCGCTCGGACCCGTTCTTCTTCGATCTCGGTGGCTTCCGTGGCACCGTCGAAGGTGTCGGGCCGCGGATGTTGAACGATGGCATGCAGAGCGACTTCTTCGAAGAGCTCAACACGCTCGCCATCGTGCTCGAGGTCCCGGACGCCAAGCTGGGCACGCAGATCGGGGTATGGGCCACGACGAGCTCGGAGAACGGTCGCAGCGATAGCCAGGTCGACCGCATGGGTCGGCCCGCGATCAACACTGTGGTCAACAGCTCCGGACCCATCGTGGGTGCCGACTCCAACGCCAAGAACGTGTTCAACGCCGGGAAGCCCAAGCGCGACGTCGCCAACTTCACGGCAGGCACGATCGCCGCGTTGCAGGCGTTCTCATCGCTGGACACCGAACTCGCCTACAGCGACGCCGCGGCTGGCGCCCTCGCAGGTGTGTTGCTGCCGGATGTCATCACCTACGACACCGCAACCACGGCGGCCGGCCCGTTGAATGGCCGAGCCCTTGCCGACGACGTCATCGACATCGAGTTGCGCATCGTGACCGGTGGTGACCCGCTCGGACTGTTCGACGATCGAGATGCCGACGGCGCCATCAACACCGATGGCATCGGACCGCACGACGACTACATGGCGAAGTTCCCGTACCTGGGAGTGCCACACAGCTGAGTCGTTGGCCGGTGGGGCAACGCCCCACCGGCCAACACTCCGATGGATTCGACCGAAAGGATCGAAATGAGACGAGCAATCACCGCCATCGTCGCCATCGGGCTGCTGATGGCCGGCTCCTACGGCTTCCGCGCCCTCAGCGACACGACCGAAACGGCGCCAACGAGCGCCCTCGAACAAACCCCGAGCCCCCGCCTCGGTGAGGTGGAGCGACTCATCTCGGTCTTCGAGCAGCGCGTTGCCCAGAACGGTGACCCGTTGGACATGAGCGAACTCGGTCGGCTCTATCTGGAACGGGCCGAGCTCGTGGATGACCTCGGCGACTACGGATCAGCCATCACGAGCCTCGAAAAGGCAGTGAGCCTCGCCCCCGAGGACCGGGTCGCCGGGCTCCGTCTCGCCCAGTCATACCTCGCAGTGCATCGCTTCGACGAAGCTCTCGGGCTCGCCTCGAGCCTCGCCGCATCGGACACGACGAGACGCGGCAGCACGGCTTGGTGGTCGCCGACGCTCAGTTCGAGCTCGGTGACGCCGAAGCGGCGGCGCATTCCCTGGAAGAGGTGGCCGCCATCACCGGTGAGATACCTGAGGTCCTCACTCGGCGAGCCCAGCACGCAGATTCGATGGGAGACGTCCCCGCGGCACTCGGATATGCCGAGGAAGCGCTGCGGAAAATCGAGGCGGAAGGATCCGAGCCCAGGCGGCTCGCCTTCCATCTGACCTTCGCCGCCCATTTCCTCAATGATCTCGGCCGCTATGAACAGGCGGAGACGATGCTGGAGCGAGCCATCGAAGTCGACCCCACCTGGTCCTCATCACGAGCGACACTGGGCGCGGTGCTGATGTCCGATGGCAGACTCGACGAGGCGTTCACCACCTATGAGGGAGCGGCTGCGCTGAGCCCGGACCCGGGCACCCTCGCCATACTCGGCGATCTCTCAGTTGCCCTGGGAGACGAAGAGCGGGCAAACGCCTTCTACGACCGCGTCGAGCCGGCGGCCAGCGAAACCAAGGTCCACCAGGACGCCTATCGGCGGACAATGGCCCAGTACCTGGCCGATCACGATCTCGAACCGGAGCGCGCCGTGGAGCTTGCCGAGACCGACGTGAGCCAGCGATCCGACCCGTTCGGCTTCGACACCTATGCCTGGGCCCTCTATCGGGCCGGCCGGGTCGAAGAGGCCAGAACCCAGATCGACAAGGTCATGGCCGTGGGCCTCAGAGAGCCGCAGATCCTCTATCACTCGGGGTTGATCGCCCTGGCGGAAGGGAATGAGGAGCAGGCGCGGGTGGAGCTGACCGAGGCTCTGGACAAGGCACCACTGTTCCATCCTCTCCAGGCCCCCCATGCCAGGAGCGTTCTGGAGTCGCTCGAGGGCTGAACCGAACTGTCACCGATCCGGAGCGTCTGGGTACATTCCGGGCCGGTGACAACCAGTTCGATCGACGGTGGGACGTGGGCCAATTGGGTCGGCAATCAGTCTTTCTCACCGAGACAAGTTGTGAGGGTAGATTCCGAGGCCGACGTCCAACGCGAGATCGCCAGGGCAGCCGCGGGTGGATACGCCGCCCGCACGGTCGGCACCGGGCACTCGTTCACTCCCATCGTCGAGACCGAAGTCCTGCTCGACACGAGCCCTCTCCGGGGCATCATCGATATCGACCCGAGCCACCTCACGGTCAAGGCCGGGCCGAAGACCACGATTGGTGATTTCGGCGATCCGCTCTGGAAGGAAGGCCTGGCCCTCGCCAATCAAGGAGACATCGACACCCAGGCTATCGCCGGCGCCATCGCCACCGCCACCCACGGCTCCGGGCTGAAACAGCCCAACTTCTCGGCCGCACTCGAAGGGGCGAGGATCGTCGACGGTTCCGGAAACGTGGTCGAGGTCTCGCGGGATGTGAACGCGGATGTGCTTCCGGCCCTACAGACTTCGATCGGTCTGCTGGGCATCATGACCGAGGTCACGCTGAAGGTCGTCCACGCGTACGACTTGCACGCCCGGGTCGACATCATGAAATACGACGACGTCATGGAGCGCTTCGAGGCCGACATCGACGAGTACCGCCATTTCGGCCTGTTCTGGATGCCGACCGACGCCTCGGCAAGGCTCTACAACCTCCATGACGCCGGGGCCGACGATTGCGTCGTCAAGCGCTACCGGGAGGTCGAAGTCGGCACCACCTCCGATGGACTCCCCGACAACGAGAGAATCGATCGTTCCTACCGGATCTACCCGATGGTTTACGACCCGAACTTCCATGAGGTCGAGTACTTCCTACCCCTCGAGCAAGCCCGGGAGATCATGGATGCGATGCGTCGGCTGATGCTCGACTGGCTGCCGCTGAGCGTCTACCCGCTGGAGATCCGCGTCGTCGCCGGCGACGACGCCTGGCTGAGCCCGAACTACCAGCGGGACAATCTCGTCGTATCAATCTCCGGGGAGCCAGGGACCGACTACTGGCCATACCTCCGCGCCTGCGACGCATTGTTTGCCCAGTTCGGCGGCCGGCCACATTGGGGAAAGATCCATTTCATGACCCCCGAGCGCATCGCGGGTCTTTTTCCCCGCTATCAAGACTTCCTCGAGGTGCGCCGGCGATTCGATCCGAACGGGACCTTTCTCAACTCGCATCTTCGCCAGTTGTTCGAGTGACCTCTTGAAGCCACAACGAAGAGGTTCGTTCAGGGGAGTCGGCCGAACCAGACCAGCGATCCCATTCCGGCGAGACAGAGAAGGCCCAGGGCCGCGCCGGCAAACCAGTCGCCGATCTCGACCTGCTCCTTCTCGACGGTCACCGAACGACCCAGGTCCTCGTAGACCTGGCTGAGCTGCTCGACAGAGGCCGCACTGAGCGCCTTCCCGTCTGTCTGGCGGGCCAGTTCCGCCAGGGCTTCCTCGTTCACCGGCACCGGGACCTCGCCTTCGAACGGGTCCATGATCGTCCCGGCGTCGGTGCCGAAGGCGATGGTGTGGACGGGGATTCCGGCACTACGTGCCGCCGTGGCCGCCTCGTCATTGCTGCGGCCCATCGTGGTTTCACCATCCGAGAGCACCACGATGGTGCCCACGGCCTCGTCGGGATTCGTCGAATCTTCTGATGCCTCCTCGCCGGAAGCCTCGATCGCCTCGATACCGAGGAATACCGCCTCGCCGATCGCTGTCCCCTCGCCCAGACCGCTGTGGTTGATGGATCCGTCGATGACCCGACGCACCGCCTCGATCCGTGTGGTCGGGGAGATCAGGTTCCTTGCCACCCCGTCGAAGCCGACCACCCCGATGGCGACGCCCTCAGGCACCGAGTCGAGGAATGCCCCAGCGGCCTCCCGGGCCGCATCGACCCGCGATGGCGATACGTCGTCGGCTTCCATCGAGATCGACGTGTCGATGGCGAGTACCACCAGCCTCGAGGACTCGAGGGTCTCCCCGGCAACAACCGGGCGGGCGAAAGCCATGGTCGCCACAACTGCCGCGATGATCAGGCCCATCGCGGGCAGGTGGCGACGCCATCCTGGGCGGTCCGGAGCGACCTGATCGAGCATCTCAACCGTCGTGAAGCGAACGGCGTAGCGGCGGCGTCGTGCCTGCAGCAGCAGATAGCCCACTGCCAGCGCAGCAGGCAGGACGAGGATGGCCAGCCGCCCGGGTGAGAGAAATCCAAAATCTGTCATCGTCCCGACCTCCCCGCCGACATCAATCTCGCTTTGCGGCCCGAAACGAACCGGACGAAGTCGAGGACCCAATCCCGGTCCGTTCGCAAGACCAGGTGATCGGCTCCGCAGCTCTTCAACCGAGTCGCCACGTCGGCCCGGCGATCGGCGGCGAGCGCGGCGTAGCGCTCGCGAACCCGATCCTCGGAGGTGTCGATCAGTCGCCGCCTGCCGGTCTCCGGGTCGACAACCGCGATCAATCCGACGTCCGGCAGGTCGATCTCCCGCGGATCCACGACTTCGACGGCGATCACCTCGTGCCGATGGGACATGGCTCGCAGCGGGCGCACCCAGTCCGGCGAACCCAGGAAGTCCGAGATGACTACTGCCATACCCCGCCGGCGGGCGGCCCGCCCGACCATCTCGATGGCACGGGCCAGGTCGCCGGTCTGCCCGTCCTCAGGTGCCTCGAGCAGAGCAGTCAGGACTCCGCCGGTGTGGGCCGAACCGCCGCGAGCCGGAATGAGGAGAGGCCGTGAGCGATCTCGGTGATTGGTGGAACGCGCCGCTCCCACCCGATTGCCGCTGTTCGAGGCGAGCAGCGCAAATGCCCCCGCCGCCGACCACCCAACCTCGTGCTTGGTCGCCCGGCCGGTGCCGAAACCGACACTCGAGGACGAGTCGAGGACAAGCCACACATCCAGCTCGTGGTCGGCGACCATGTCGCGGACGTGTGTGTCATGGGTCCGTGCTGTGACCGCCCAGTCGATGTGACGGGGATCGTCGCCTGGCACATAGGGTCGTGATTCGCCCCTCTCGGTCCCGTGACCCGGGAAGAGCCCGGCATGATCCCCGGCGAGGAGGCCATTGAGCCGGCGCAGCACAGTGAGTCGCAACCGTTCAATCGGGACCTGCGACGGCGAAGTCAGGCGCGATGCCAGCGGGATCGGCTCTACCCCCTTGGGGGGCCCTGATCGTTTGAAGGGCATCAGACCGCCAGCGACGTCCGGTTCCCCGCGAGCTGCGAGGACGACAGACGTGGTGAAACCACTGTCGTCAGGACCTCGACCAGGACGTCGTCCACCGTCACACCGTCGGCCACTGCGTCGAACGACAAGACGAGACGATGGTTGAGCACGTCGTAGGCGATGTCGTAGACGTCCTGGGGGAGAAGATGATCCCGCCCTCGCAGGAGAGCAAGGGCTCGTCCAGCGTTGATGAGCCCGATGCTTGCCCTGGGGCTGGCGCCGTAGGCGAGGAGGCCATCGATGGCTACTCGTTGCTCTGCCGGATTCCTGGTGGCGAGGACGAGCCTTATGGCGTAGTCCTGCACCGCCCGGTCGACGTAGATGGCGGATGCCGCTGCCTGAAGCCCGGCCACATCATCGGTCGACAGAAGGGCTACAGGCGACCCCGAAGTCTGGTGCCGGGAACGGTCGACGATCTCATGCTCCTGGTCCGGTGTCGGGTAGTCCACCGGGATCCTCATTAGGAATCGGTCTCGCTGCGCCTCCGGCAAGGGGTAGACACCCTCCGACTCGATCGGGTTCTGGGTGGCGAGCACCAGGAAGGGGAGAGGCAACGGATAGGTGGTGCCTCCGATCGAGATCTGGCGCTCGGCCATGACCTCGAGAAGCGCCGACTGGACTTTGGCCGGCGCACGGTTGATCTCGTCGGCCAGCACGAAGTTGGCGAACACCGGGCCCAATTCGACGTCGAACCGCTCGGTCGAAGGCCGGTAGATGCGGGTGCCGACGATGTCCGAAGGCAACAGGTCTGGAGTGAACTGGATCCGGGTGAAGGTGCCGCCGAGGGTCCTGGCCAGCGTGGCGACCGTGAGTGTCTTGCCCAGGCCGGGAACGCCCTCGAGTAGGCAGTGACCGCCGGCGATGAGAGCGACGAGGACACGCTCGAGGACTCGGTCCTGGCCAACGATGACCCGCTGGAGCTCGGCCATCACCTCACGGAGTTGCACCTCGTGCACGGCAGACAATTCGCCTCTCGGTGTGAACTGACTCGTGGTCATGACGTCTCTCCCTCCCCTGGAGCCGTCGGAGCCGGGACACCCAGCAGTTCTTCGAGCAGCTGTTGCAGTTCCGGCGGGATGTCCGCTGTTCCGAACATCTCCTCGAGCATTTCCTCGAGGCCGGGAAGGTCCTCCAGACCCCCCGGTCCTTGAGGGCCGAAGAGATCGTCGAGTCCGGGCAGAAGGTCTTCGAGGCCGGGAACCAATCCTCCCAACGACCCGGCATCTTCCGGAGCGGGGACGGTCGGGGCGTCGACGCCACCATTCGCCTCGACCTCGTCGATCAGCGACGCGAAGTCCTCGACCGGCACGGCGAACCCGACACCGTCGTTTCCGCCCGACATGGAGGCGATCGCTGTGTTGATCCCTATCACCTTTGCCTCGGCGTCGGCCAGAGGCCCTCCCGAGTTGCCCGGGTTGATCGGAGCATCGGTCTGAATCAGCCCGCTGAGAGTGCCCATGGGCGTCTCCAACTCTCGGTCGAGCCCTGAGATGATCCCGGCTGTCACCGACTGCTGGAACCCGAAGGGGCTCCCGAGGGCGATCGCCGGTTCGCCCACCTCCACGGTCCCCGGCTCGGCGATGGTGGCCGCCACCAGATCGGTTGCGTCGGTGAGGGCGACAATGGCCAGGTCCCGCTCGGGGATCCGTCCCACCACGCGTCCATTGAACGATCTCTCGTCGGCGGTCTTGACAGTCACTTCGTCGGAGAACGAGACGACGTGATGGGCGGTGAGCACCAGCCCGGAAGTGTCGTAGATGACACCCGAGCCGACCCCTCCACCGGCCTCCAACCCACCGAGGATCTCGATGTGAACCACGGCCGGGCCCAAAGCGGCTGCAACGGCGCCCGGGCTTCCGGCTTCCGCCTCTCCGGCCGCCACAGTCGGTGTTGTCGTGACCGGCTCCTCTCGTTGCGAGAGCCATACCGCGGCACCTACCAGCGCTACGACGACACCCGTCAGGGCGTAGGTGAAGATGCGAAGACCGCTCCTCGGCGCCTTTTCCGCTGCCTCGGTCGGCGCCACCGCTGCAACTACCGGCTGCTCCTGGGCGATCGGCGGGTGCGGATCGCCGATTGGCGGCGACGCCGGAAGATCACGCCACGACCGCCGTCTGGGGCGGAGTTTGGGCGGGCTGGGGTCGAGTTGGGTCAAGGCTTCCTCCGTGGGGTCAACGGCCGCAACATATGGGATGCCCTTTAAAGGGCCTGTCAAGTCAGGACCGTTTTCGCACCGTTCCATGACGTTTCCCCAATGACCACCTGACAGGGCGTCGCTACGTTTCAGGGCGCTTCAGGAAGGAACCTCATGAAGATCGTCGTCATTGGCGGAACCGGCCTCATCGGCTCGAAGCTCGTTCGGGCGCTGATCGAGCTCGGTCACGAGGCGGTGCCTGCATCACCGAACACGGGGGTGAACACTCTCACCGGAGAGGGCTTGTCGGAAGCGCTCGATGGAGCCGACGTGGTTGTCGACGTATCGAACTCGCCATCGTTCGAAGAAGCGGCAGTGCTCGAGTTCTTCACGACCTCCACCGGCAATCTGCTCGCCGGGGAAGCTGCGGCAGGAGTTGGCCATCATGTCGCATTGTCAGTGGTCGGAACAGAACGCCTCTCAGACAGTGGGTATTTCCGGGCCAAGATCGCCCAGGAGAAGCTGATCAAGGATTCCTCGATCCCCTACTCCATCGTCCACGCCACCCAGTTCTTCGAATTCCTCGAGGGCATCGCCGACGCGGCAACCGAAGAGAACATTGTCCGACTGCCGCCCGCGCTGATCCAGCCCATGGCCGCTGATGACGTGGCGACGGTGGTCGGCCGAACCGCCGTGGGACCGCCGGTGAACGACACCGTCGAGGTGGCAGGGCCAGAGCAGTTTCGTATCGACGACCTGGTTCGCAAGGTCCTCAGGGCACGCAACGATCCCCGTGAGGTGGTCACCGACCCAGAGGCGCGCTATTTCGGCGCCGAGCTCAGCGAAAGGACCCTGGTTCCGGATGAAAACGCGAAGCTCGGACCGACCCGGCTCGAAGACTGGCTCGATCGATCCACGCTGGCGACGTCCTAAGGGCGTGCTCTTGTCGCTTCGCTACGATCCGAGCAGACCTGTCTCCGTCAGCCTTTCGATCGCCGCGCTCCTCGAGGAGACGCCCAATTTCCGGTATATCGACGTGGTTTGGGTCTTCACTGTGCTGTGAGTGACATACAGCCTGTCGGCTATCTCCCCGAAGGTGAGATGGGTCGACAAGTAAGGGAGCAAACGAAGCTCCGCTCCCGTGAGCGACGATGCCCCCATGTTGCCGACCGGGATCCTCTCGACCATCCGTCGCACCTGTTCCACTTGGAAGGGCAGTTGGCCCAACGACGGCCTGACCCGCAGGATATCGGTGGCTTGCCGGAGCACAGTCTTCGCACCGTCCCGATCGCCCAGCGCCACATACGACCGGGCCAATTCGATCAGCGTCTGTACCGAGACCGCAGGTAGCGCATATGTGAGCAGACCTCTGAGCCGCGCCGCCCGGGCGACGAAATCCCTCCCCTTTGTGATCTTTCCGCGATGGAGAGCCTCCCGTGCGGCCCACGCGTAGACGACAGCGCTGGTCCAATAGTCGTCGAAGCCTCCGTTCTGCACGATCGAGACTGCCTGCGACGTCAGCTCTTCTGTTTCGGTCCAATCGTGGCGCTCGGCGGCCGCGATACATCGCTCGACCAAAATCACCGCCGCAAACGGAAGCTGACCGGCATGCATCGTTGCATCGAAGGCAGGCACGAACCCGGCATCTGCCCGCTCTGGGTCGCCCTCGAGAAGGTAGAAGAGTCCCTCGGTGAAGGTCATCGTCGCCCGGTATGGGCTTGCCGGGCTCAACCCTTCCAATGCTCTGAGGGAATCGACTCGCATCTCCTCGATGCCATCGCGGCACAGATTGGCCCGCAGATACGCCAGATAGCTGTCCATCGTGCTCCCGTCGGGAGTCTCGGCGTCCGGGGAAGCGACATCTGCTGCCGCCGCCCAACGATCAGAAGCGCCCGGTTGGCCCAAGAGTGCAAATATCAGAGCACCGTGCACGGCCACGGCCGGGTAGAGCTCCACGAGCCTCTTCTCCTCGAGCCACCGCATCCAAGTCATCACGGTGTCGACCCGGCCGCTCGCCCACACTGGCTGGGCGAGGTCGAGAACCAGGCGAGCCACCGTATCTGCTTCGCCGGCCTCTTGGGCGTGCTTGATTGCCATCTCGGGCAGGCCGTTTCTTTCGAACCAAGAGGCGGCCCGGATGTGCAGGTCTTGTATCGAGTCTGGTTCCCTGCGGTCCAGCTCTCGCCGCAACATGTGGCGCAGCAGGTGGTGGTATCGGTACCACTCCCGGTGCCGGTCGAGCGGGACAATCAGGAGGTTGCGGCGCTCCATCTCCTCGAGGAGGGGCGCGGAGCCTTCACGACCAACGACTTCATCGCACAATGGTCCCGACATTTGCTCGAGCACCGAGGTTCGGGTCAGGAAGGTCACCTCGCGCGACGACATAGAGCCGAGGAGCTCGGACCTCAAGTAGTCAGCGATGAATTGGTCATCCTCGTTGAAGCTGACCACGGCCTCACGGCCGTGTCGTTCGGCTTTGAAAGCCAGGGCAGCGAGGTAGAGACCGACAGGCCAACCCTCGGTACGTCGAACCAGATCGCTCACCTCATCAGATGTGACTCGAAGCCCAAACTGCTCGAAGAGCTCTTCGGCCTCATGTTCATCCATCGCCAGATCGTCGAAACCGATCTCATCCAACTGACCGCGAGAACGCATCAGGGCCATCGGGAGTGGGGGAACGGTGCGCGAGGCCATTGCGACTCGCGAGTCCTCGCCGAGACTCATTGCCAGCTCGCCGAGCAAGTCGAAGCATTCCTGGTTGGAGAGTGCCTCGCATTGGTCGAGGACCAAGCTCAAGGGCCTGGACAAGTCCGAGAAGGTCGACGCCAATCTGTGTACCGCACGAAGGGCGGCTCCGGAGCGCGGAGAGGTGACCAATCGGAGGAATCCAGTATCCAATGGCTCGATGCGATCGATAGCGATGGCCACATGGGCGAGAAGGACGGAAGGGTCGTTGTCTCGCTCGTCCACCGACACCCACGCCACCGGCGAGTCGCTCGCCTCTGCCCACTGTGACAGGAGAGTTGTTTTGCCATAGCCAGGCGGTGCCACAATCGAAAGGAAAGGCGCCGACGAGGCGCTGAGCCGTCCTCACCAGCACTTTTCTCTCGACGATCTCGGCCCTTGCGATCGGTGGATGGAGCTTCGAATCCGAGATCTCGAACGGAGGCCAATCAAGGGTTCCCACCCCTGAACCAACCCTGATCTCGGTGGGTCTCGCCAGGCGTTCATGCCCGTCGGCGACCACCCGTCGCGACGTGTGCGACGCACTCACAACCGACCGACCCTCGATGAGAATGCCCCATTTCGCGACCAGATCAGGGCGACGTCGTCACACGGCCGCACGCCCAAGTGACGTCGTCGCTCCCATGCCATAAAGGCAAGCTAGTTGGTTCGGACAGGACGGGGATTTAGTTACGGCGAGGGCGGGTCCTTTGGGGTTGTTTCACGCATTTTCCACGCTTTCCTCGGGCAACATGCCCTGCTGGTCCAAGCGATACAGCCAGATGAATGCCGGACCCACCAGGACCACGACGAGCACCGCCGCGACGATGAGCGCGCCCAGAGTCCCCTCCGGAGCGGATGCCTGCTCGAGGGTCAGCGTCTCGGGGAGGATGAAGTCCCACTGGGCCACGCCCCACGAGAGAACGATGGTTGCGACCGCAAGGGCGGCGGTGATTCGAGTGAGGCTTGCGTGGCTCCGTCTGACCAGCATCACCAGGGAGATGACTCCCAGGAGAACTGACGCGATCACAATGGGGAGCGCTCGTGTGGTGAGCCCGTCGAAGACGTACACGGCGTCCTCACGGAGCACGAAGATCCCCCCTCCAGCCACGAGGCCGGCCACCACTGCGATGACGACGGCTCTGCGGCGGAAGTAGTCGACCATGCCCTCCTGACCCACTCGAGCCGCGTCGACGACGAGATAGACGCTCGCCAGATAGGCGGCGACGGTGACGGCGAGAATCCCGCCGAGAACGGATGTGGGGTTGATCCACGAGGACACCGGATCACCGGCGATCCCGCCGGCGGGCACCCGACCCGAGGCGACGGCACCGACCACGGCGCCCATGCAGTAGGGCACTATGAGCGACGGTATGGCGAAGGCCCCACCGAAGATGCGCTGATACCGGGTGGTGGTCACCGCCTTGCGAAAGGCAAAACCGGCGCCCCGGAGAACGATCCCAAGCGCGGCGATGGTGAGCGGAACGAACAGGGTGAGCCAGATCGAGGCATAAGCCTCGGAGAAGCCGGTCCAGAGGACCACGAAGATGAAGATCAGCCAGACGTGGTTGCCTTCCCAGACTGGTCCGATTGCCCGCTCGATGACTCTCCTCGGCTCGGCACCCCGCTTGTCACCGCCGGCAAAGAGATCCCAGAAACCGGCGCCGAAGTCGGCACCTCCGAACACTGCATAGGCAATGACCGCGAGGAGCAGAGCCGCGGCCACGACTGTGGTCATCCCTCACCCTCCTCAGACGACGAGGCGACGGAGGCGGGAGCGGATGGCCCGTAAGGCACATCATCCTCGGCGAAGCCGTCCTCGGCCTGTTCTCTCCTCTCGAAACGGCGCTTCATGGCCCTCAGGACCAAGATCGTCGTCACGCCCACAGCCAGATAGAGGGCGAGAACGGTGAAGAAGGTCACCACTACTCCCTCGTTGGCAGTGGCGGCGTCTTCGACCAACATGAGCTCATAGACGATCCACGGCTGCCGACCTACCTCGGTGACGATCCAACCCGCCTCCATGGCGATTATCGAAAGGACTCCTCCCGCTGAGGCGATCCACAAGAAGAGCCTGCTCTTGGGCATGTCCTTCCTGAAGATCCAGGCAGCCCAATACCAAAGGGTCAGCAAGAACAGGAGGGTCCCGATGCCCACCATGAGGTCCCAGGACAGGTGCACGATGTTGATCTGACGTACCGTCGGCAGATCCTCCCGGGGGAAGGAGTCGAGGCCCTGGATCACAGTGGCGGACCCGGTCGACGGGTCGGATAACCACGAAGCAAGACCCGGGATGGGGATCCCTCCCTCCACTGTCCAAGCGTCGGTCAACTGCCCCAATATGGTCTCGGGAACGTCGCTCGCGGTTTCCGGGACCAACTCGATCGCGGCGAACTTCATCGGCTGGTTGTCGTACACCCAGCGGGCCAGCGAATCGCCCACTCCCAGCTGGATCGGCGTGGCGATGGCGGCAACGGTGAACGCGATGATGAATCCGAGACGGTGATAACGGTCGCGCTTTCCCCGGAGCAAGCCGACTGCATAGACGGAAGCCACGAGAAACGGCCCCACCATGTAGGCGGCGAACAGCATGTGCGCCGCCTGCAACGGCATCGAAGGGTTCAAGATCACCGCGATCGGATCGACCGCGGTGATGCTCCCGGAATCATCGAGGGTGAATCCCTGAGGCGTCTGCATCCATGCATTGGCGGCGACGACCGAGATGGATCCGAAAATCCCCGCGAGAACCACCGGAACACCGGTCCAGAAATGAGTCCACGGCCTCAACCGGCGCCAACCAAAGATGTAAATGGCGATGAACACGGCCTCGGTGAAGAAGAAGAGCCCCTCGAAGGCAAAGGGAATCCCGAATGCCTCCCCCCACTGCTCCATGAAATTGGGCCAGAGCAACCCGAACTCGAAGCTGAGCACGGTGCCGGTGACTGCCCCCACGGCAAAGGTGACCGCCATGTACTTCGACCACCTCTGAGCGAGACGCAACGCGTTCTGGTCGCCATGCTTCAGACCCCGATAATTGGCGATCAGTGTCATCGCCGCCCAGGACACCCCCAGCGGCACGAGAATGATGTGGAAGGCAAGGGTGAACGCCATCTGGGCCCGGGCCCAGGTGACGACGTCCACCGCAAGAACGGGTTCCACGAGATTCACCAACGAAGTTTCATCGACCTGGATGTCCCACAATCGAAACATCCTCCCCGATCGGACCTATCGAGGAATTCTCTGGCGCCGGCACAAACCTCAGGATGATGACTCACGGCCGCTCCTTCGCTTGTCGGCTTACCAGCCTTGCGGATCGCAACTGCGCGCGCATCATCCGGTATGGACGAAAGCCGTATGCGGAGGGGTAGCGTGGCACAGGTGATGAGTCCTGGCTTCGAGGAGTGCCTTTTCGAGGATGAGCCCGGGATAAAGCTGGTTGTCGGTGATGCGGAAGCCACTTTCCTGCCCCGAGTCGGAATGACCGGCGTGTCGCTTCGCCACCGGGGGAACGAATATCTGGACATACCCGGCGGCGTTGCAGGACTGCGAAAACGATCCACTGCCGGTCTGCCTTTGTTGGCGCCGTGGGCCAATCGACTTTCATCCTGGGTCTACTCGGTTGGTGACAAACGCGTCGACCTCCAGGGAAGTTCGGCGCCGACTCGCGACGACAACGATCTCCCGATCCACGGTCTTCTGCTGGGTTCCGTTGATTGGCAGATCGATGGCCAACGGACCGGTCGCGGACGGGCCACGCTCGACGCCTCGATCGACGTCGATATGCCCGAGTTCCCCTTCCGTCATCGTTTATCCCTGACCGTCTCGCTGGGTGGGGATCATCTCGACGTGACCACGACTCTCACGCCTAACGGGCGCGAGGATGTCCCGGTCTCGTTCGGCTGGCACCCCTATCTCCGGCTGGCGGAATCGCCGAGGAGCGACTGGCTGCTGAGGCTCCCCGCTCGGGACCACATCGCACTCGACCAGTTCGGCATCCCGACCGGAGACGTCACCTACGAGAAGGCGGAGGAATCTCCGGTCGCCAACCGAACCTTCGACGACCTCTACAAAATACGACGGGGCCGACACCTCTCCATCGAGACGGGGGAACTCGCGCTCGAAATGCATTGCGGACCCGGCTACGAGTACTTCCAGGTCTGGGTGCCTGCTGGCCGCCGGTTCCTGGCGCTGGAACCGATGGTCGCCCCCACCAATGCCCTGATCGGCGGGACCGCACCCCTGGTGACTCGTGGGGACGCCTATTCGGCGGTGTTCGAGGTACGGCTGGGGACCTGAGCTCCGCTTCCTAATCGCGCGGATCGGACCCTGGCGGAGCAGCCGGGAACGGCTTGGGTTCGATTTCCTCCTGCACTGCTTCGGGTGCGCTGAGATCACCGCCAGTGTGATGAACGCTGAACTCCCGCTCCCGACGCGCCCTTCCGAAGCTCCAGCGAAACCAGGAGAACAACGTCGTGAACCGGTTGGCGAAGCCGTTGAGAAACGTCATGTGGACGAAGAACCACACCAACCAGGCCATCAAACCGCTGAGCCGTAGACCCCAGACGCTGCAGATCGCGTTGAATCTTCCGATTGCGGCAACGCTGCCCACGTCCCTGTACTCGAAGTCCTTCGGTGGCTGGCTGTCAAGACGTCGCGTGATGGTGTGGGCGGCATGAAGGCCACCCTGCATTGCCACCTCGGCGACCCCGGGAAGGCGGTCGAGGGACATCATGTCGCCCACCGCGAAGATCTCGGGGTGACCCGGGAGGCTGAGATCGGGGAGCACCGCGACCCGGCCCGCCCGATCGACCTCGGCGCCGGTGGCCTCCCCCAGCATCCCGGCCAGGGGGGATGCCTGGACACCGGCCGCCCAAACCACCGTGCGCGCGGGAATCCGATCGTCGCCCTCGGCGGTGGTCACATCCACCCCGTTTCCATCCACCCCGGTCACCCTGGTCCCCATGCGCAGCTCAACGCCCATTTTCTCGAGGGATCGGGTCGCCTTCTCGGACAACTTGTCGCCGAACGTCGCCAGCGGCTCGTCGCCACCGTCGAGAAGAAGCACCCGCACGGAGGAGGCATCGAAGTTGCGGAACTCGTCACGCAGGCTGCGGGTCGCCAGCTCCCGTATCTGACCAGCGAGCTCCACTCCGGTCGGTCCGGCCCCGACGAGGGCAATGGTGAGCCATTGCTCGCGATCCTCGGCGGTGGCAGCAGTCTCCGCCATCTCGAATGCCCCGAAGATGCGCCGTCTCAGCTCGAGGGCGTCGTCGATCGTCTTCATACCCGGCGCGTACAGAGCGAAGTGGTCGTTGCCAAAGTAAGACTGCGAGGCACCTGCTGCCACGATCAGACTGTCGTAGGGCACCTCGATCGGTTCGTTGGGGGGACGGGTCGCGTGGACGACACGCCGGTCTATGTCAAAGCCGGTCACCTCGGCGAGAAGCACCTTCACATTTCGATTGTGACGGTGGATATGGCGCAGCGGAGGGGCTATCTGGCCGGGGGAAAGGATGCCAGTGGCTACCTGGTAGAGGAGCGGCTGGAAGAGATGATGGTTGCGCCGGTCGATCAGCGTGACATCGACGTTGCTCGATCGGGCCAGCAGCCGACTTGCGGGGAGTCCTCCAAATCCACCACCTACGACCACGACACGGTGCCGCCCGCCAGCATCGGCGTCCTGCATCAGCCCTCCGATTCGACGGCGATCAGTCTCGTGGCGGCGTCGATCAACGCCAGATGCGTGAAGGCCTGGGGATAGTTCCCGAGATGGCGAGCCGCCTTCGTGTCGATCTCCTCGGAGTAGAGCAGCAATGGCCCGGCAAAGGAGAGGAGCTTTTGGAACAGGGCGCGGGCCCGGTCGGTCTCACCGATCATCGTCAGCGCCGAGACCAGCCAGAACGAGCAGATGGTGAAGGTCCCTTCCTCCCCGGAGAGACCGTCGTCGGTTTCGCCGACCTTGTACCGCAGCACCAGGTCGTCCTGGGTCAGTTCGTCGGCGGTGGCGAGCACGGTGGCCCGGACCCGGTCGTCGTCTGGCGGCAGGAATCCGAGTATCGGGATTAGCAGGTTCGATGCGTCGAGCTCGGTGGTCTCGTAGTGCTGCCGGAAGACGCCACGGTCGTCGACGCCTTTCTCGCAGATCTCATCGTGCATTCGCTGGGCGGCTTCCGTCCAGCGATCGGCCAGTTCGTCGTCCCCGCGGCTCCTGGCCAGTTGTGCACCCCGGTCGGCGGCGACCCAGCACATCATCTTGGACTCGACGAAGTCCCGCGGCGGGCCGCGCATCTCCCAGAGCCCCTGATCCGGCTCCGTGTATCGCTCGATGGCCTCGTCGACCATGGCTACGACACCTTTCCAGGTCTCGGGTCCGATCTCTCCTCCGCGGTGTATGTGGGAGGCGACAGTGTCGAGAAGCATGCCCCAGACATCGTGCTGATGCTGGTCCCAGGCACCGTTTCCGATCCGCACCGGCTTTGAATCGATGTAACCGGAGAGATGGTCCAGGGTCTGCTCGGTCAGGTCGCGCTCGCCGCCGATGCCATACATGATTTGGAGGTCAATGGTGCCGTCCGAGTCACGACGAACCGCATCGAGGATGAATGCGAAGTACTCGAAGGCCTCCCAGTCGAAGCCGAGGTCGTGAAGAGCCCGCAACATGAAGCCGCTGTCCCGGATCCAGGTGTAGCGATAGTCCCAGTTTCTCTCCCCTCCCGGCGACTCGGGAAGCGATGTGGTCGACGCCGCCATGATGGCGCCGGTTGGCTGATAGCTGAGGCCCTTCAACGCCAAGGCGCTGCGCTCGATGTACGGCCGCCAGGGATGGTCGGGGAACTTCCCGCGGTCGAGCCAATTCCTCCAGAATTTGATGGTGCTCTCCAAGGCGGCTTGGGCCTCGGCCTGATCCGCCGGGGCGTCGCCGACCCAGGAAAGAGCAATGAAGGTCGACTCCCCCTCGGCGAGTGTGGTCTGTCCGAAGGCACGGGCACCGGTCAAGTCGAGCCGCGCATCGGAGGTGACGTCGATGGTCAGGCCGCCTCCCGTCACCTGGGCACGGTGGTAGTCCTCATCCGGGTAGGACCACTGGCCCTCTTGACGTCCATAGTCGAACAGGGGAAAGCAGTCGATCTGCACCTCGACGCGACCGGCAAAGCAGTTTGCAATTCTGAGAAGCGTCCCGGTCGCCGACTCGTCGGCCGGAGCACGTCGGCGGCTCTCATCCCGGGGCCGATCCTCGGTCGGGGCGATGACCAGGAGGTCGTAGACGGTCAACCAACCTGTTGGGGTGTGCCAGGTCGTCTCCACGATGTTGGTCCCCGGCAAGTAACGACGATGATCAGGGACAAGGGTGTGGCTCGGCCCGAACCGGAAACTGCCGGCGGACCGGTCGAGGAGCGCACCGAAGACGCTCGGCGAGTCTGGCCTGGGAAGACACAACCACTCCACCGAGCCATCCGCTGCCACCAGCGCGTCGGCCTCGCAATCGGATAGAAATGCGTAGTCGGCGATCGGCGGGAATTTGCTCATCGCGTACCTCCTGGTCCGAATGTGCAGGAGAAATCGTCTGGTTGCATCACCCGTTCTGGGGGATGAATCCCGCCCCATTGATAAACAACATCGAAATGACCGACCGAAATCATCGGGAGAAGCACCAGATGGCTGATCGATATGACCTCATCATCATCGGGACCGGGGCGGGTGGCGGCACACTGGTCAACACGGTCGCCGCCTCGGGCAAGCGCATTCTGCTCCTGGAGCGGGGACAGTTCCTGCAGCGGGAGATGCCCAACTGGGACCCTGGGGAGGTCTTCGTCGAAGGACGGTATATCTCCCCCGACACCTGGTTCGACTCCGACGGCAAGCCGTTCCAGCCACAGGTCCACTACTTCGTCGGGGGCGCCACCAAGCTCTACGGCGTGGCCCTGTACCGATTCCGTCCCCAGGACTTTGGCGACCTTCAGCATGTCGACGGTGTCTCACCCGCTTGGCCGGTGGGATACGACGACTTCGAGCCCTACTACACGAAGGCGGAGTGGCTCTACCAGGTGCACGGCGATCATGGCGAAGACCCCACTGAGGGAGCCTGGAGCAAGCAGTATCCCTGGCCCGCGGTCTCCCACGAGCCCCGGATCCAACAGCTGCATGACGACCTGATCGCCGGCGGGTACCACCCGTTCCACGCTCCATGCGGCATCCTCCTCGACGAAGCGGAGCGGGACAGGAGCACCTGTATCAGGTGCACATGGTGCGACGGCTATCCGTGTCTGGTCCACGCCAAGTCGGACGCCGAGGTCATGGCGGTGCGGCCGGCCCTGTTCCATCCCAACGTCACCTTGCTCACCGGTGCCGAGGTGACTCGGCTGGAGACCGACGATTCGGGACGCACGGTGACCCGGGTGGTCGTTTCCCGCAACGGGAGCCAGGAGGAATACGAGGCCGATCTGGTCGTGCTCTCCGCCGGCGCCGTCAACTCCGCAAAGATCCTGCTCACCTCGGCCAACGACCACCATCCCAATGGACTGGCCAACGGCTCCGACCAGGTAGGCCGGAACTACATGTTCCACAACAGCAAGGCGATCGTGGCGATGAGCAAGGAGCGCAACGACACGCTGTTTCAGAAGACCCTCGGCCTCAACGACTTCTATCTCGGCACCGAGGGCTATTCGTATCCGATGGGAAACATCCAGATGGTGGGCAAGTCGAACGCCGAGGCCATGAAAGGCGAGGAGCCGATGCTGACGAAGTTGGCGCCCCACTGGTCGCTCGACGAGGTGGCCCATCACGTCGTCGACTTCTGGCTGACGACCGAGGACCTTCCCCACCCCGAGAGCCGGGTGACGCTCGACGACGACGGCAACGTCGTCCTGAACTACCACCGCACCAACGACGAGGAGGCCGACCGTCTCTATGAGGAGCTGAAACGGCTCCTCAACCATCTGGGCATGGCCGACCACCACGTGCTCGGCAAGAACTTCTACATGCACATGTCGATACCCATTGCAGGCGTGGCCCATCAGGCAGGCACGATTCGATTCGGGCATGACCCGGCCACATCGGTGCTCGACGAATTCTGCAAGGCACACGAGCTCGACAACCTCTATGTGGTCGACACCAGCTTCTTCCCCAGCATTTCGGCGGTGAACCCGGCGTTGACCGCGATGGCCAATGCCATCCGCGTCGGGGAGCACCTCGTCGAACGAGTCGGTTAGGGGAGTCGGATCAGCCATGGCAACACGCACCGAGGCCAACACCGTCAAGGTGGCCGCGGTGATACAGGGCGTGGCCCTGGTGACATTCCCCGCGGCGAGCACCATCTTCACCTCCCCCGACGAGTACGACCTGTCGAACACCCAATACGGCGCAATGTTCATCCCGCAGGCGATCACGGCCATCTCGGCATCGTTGGCCGGTGCCGCCCTCTCCCGACGGCTCGGCACCAAGAAGCTGTACGTGTTCGGCCTGGTGGCCAACCTGGTGGCGATGTCCCTGCTCGTGGTGAGTCAATTCTTCACGGGCCAGGAGTCGACCGCATATGCACTGCTCCTCCTCGCCACCGCCAGCCTCGGAGTCGGGTTTGGGCTCACGGTGCCGGCTCTCAACACCTTCACCGCAGCGTTCAATCCGAGCAAAGTCGACGCGTCGGTCCTCGTCCTGAATGCATTGCTCGGCCTCGGCACGGCACTGGCCCCGGTCTTCGTCGCCCTGTTCGTCGGACTCGGGTTCTGGTGGGGGCTCCCGATTCTGTCGGGCGCACTGCTCGTGTTGCTCCTCTTGAACAGTCTCCGCCTCCCGCTGGAGACTCCGGCGCCCGCTGGAGGATCCACCGGCAAGACCACCGTCCCGCCACGTTTCTGGTGGTACGCCGCTTTCGCGGTCACTTACGGGATATGTGAGACGATGAACGGCAACTGGTCCTCCCTCGCAATGCAAGACCTGGGGGCCTCGGCGACGCAAGCCTCGTTAGCTCTGACCACCTTCTGGGCCGCGGTGACTATCGGCAGGGTGGGCTTGGCCTCGATCGAACGTCGCTTCCCGGAGCGCCGCGCCTATCGGCTCCTTCCGTTCCTCTTGGCGGTGGTCTTCGTGGCCATTTCAGCCCTTCCCAGCGACCAACCCGGCCTCGGCATCCTCGTATTTGGACTCGCCGGGCTCGGCTGCTCGGCGCTCCTCCCGCTCACGATCAGCTTCGGTCAAGGTGAGCTGGTCGCGATGTCCGGCGCGGTGGCCGGCGGAGTGATCGCTTTTTATCAGCTCGGCTATGGGATCGCCGCCTTCGGAGCCGGTCCCCTCGAGGAGTCGGGCATCGAGCTCTCGACTTTGTTCGGATACACCGCCATCGTCGCCGTCGTGATGGGGGCGATCGCCCTCACCATCACAGGACGTCAAACCACCAGCCTCCGAAGCGTCCCGCCCAACGGTGCGGGACGTCTCGCCAACGGGCACTGACAGCAAGGAGCAATCCCATGAGTCTCAAAGACAAGGTCGCAATAGTCACTGGAGGCAATAGCGGGATCGGCAAGGCCATAGTGCTGGCGCTGGCCGAGGACGGAGCGAACATAGTCATCGACTTCGTGGCGCATCCCGAGGCCACCGACGAGCTGGAGAAGCAGATCCACGCCCTGGGAGACAAGGCGATAGGCGTCCAGGCCGACGTCAGCAAGGTCGCAGACCTGCAACGGCTGGTCGACACCGCCGTCGAGAAGATGGGGCGGGTCGACATCATGGTCAACAACGCCGGGATCGAGACCCGAACCTCGGTGCTGGATACGACCGAAGAGCAATACGAAAGGGTCCTCGACATCAACCTGAAGAGCGCCTTCTTCGGGACACAGATCGCAGCCAAGCAGATGATCGCCCAGGGCGACGGGGGCCGCATCATCAACATCAGCTCGGTTCACGAGGATTGGCCGATGCCCGGGAACACGGCTTACTGCTTGTCCAAGGGGGGAATGCGCATGCTCACCCGCACCGCCGCCCAGGAGCTGGGTCCTCACAACGTACTGGTCGTCGGTGTCGGGCCCGGTGCGGTGGCGACTCCGATCAACCTCGAGACGATGGAAGACCCGGGGAAGATGAAGGTGCTCGACAACGCCATCCCTCTCGGTCGTATGGCCCAACCAGAGGAGATCGGCAGCGTCGTTGCCTTTCTCGCCGGAGACGGCGCCACCTACATGACAGGAACCACGGTGTTCGCCGACGGAGGCCTCATGCACTCCAGCCCGGGCCTGTAAGAGGATCCGTCCGGCCGTAGCGAGATGAGTGAAGGGAGAGATCAATGACGACAGCCGCGACACCAACTCCGATTCGCAGCACGATCCCAGCACGGCTCGACCGACTGAAGTGGACCCGTTTTCACACGAGGATGGTGTGCGGGCTCGGTGCCGCCTGGATCCTCGATGGTCTCCAGATCACGATCGCCAGTTCGGTCACCGGGGTCCTGACCCAGTCGGACACTCTGGGGATGACCTCGACCCAAATAGGCCTCATCGCCTCCGTTTATCTGGTCGGTCAGCTGATCGGAGCCCTCTACTTCGGGAAACGGTCGGACGCTCTTGGTCGCAAACGTCTCCTCATCTACACGCTGCTCCTCTACCTGTTCGGGACCGGGGCCGCAGCGTTCGTGACCGGCCATCACACCGGATGGCTGGTCTTCTTCTACGCCACGAGACTGGTGGCCGGGATGGGGATCGGCGGGCAGTACGCCGCCATCAACTCGGCGATCGACGAGATGATGCCATCGAAGTATCGAGGCCGCGTCGACATCTGGATCAACGGCAGCTACTGGGCCGGGGCCATCTTGGGCTCCTTTGCCGCCCTCTTCTTCCTCAATCAGTTCCCGCCAAATGAGGGGTGGCGACTGGCCTTCCTGATGGGCCCGGTGCTCGCCCTGGTGGTGATCATCGTGGCGCGCACCCTGCCGGAGAGCCCGCGTTGGCTGCTCACGCACGGGAGGGTCGAAGAGGCCGAGGAGAACGTGAGGAAGATCGAAGAGGTGGCGGTCCAGATGGGCCAGGAACTGGAGCCTGTCGACGACAGCAAAGCCCTCGAGTTGGTGCCGGAGGAACCCGGTGGCTACGGCGAATTCCTCCGACTGGCGTTCCGCTCCTACCGGCCGCGAGCAATCCTGGGCGCCTCGCTGATGATCACCCAGTCGTTCCTCTACAACGCCATCTTCTTCACCTACGCGCTGGTGCTGACCACCTTCTACGACGTGAGTGCGACGTCGGTGCCGCTCTATGGCCTCGCCTTCTCGGTCGGCAACCTGTTGGGTCCACTGATCCTTGGCCCCCTTTTCGACTCGGTTGGTCGGAAGAAGATGATCTCCGGCACTTACATCTTGTCAGGGGCATTGCTGGCAGTGAGCGCCTTTCTATTCGAGGCCGGTGTGCTCGACGCGACCACCCAGACCGTGATGTGGGTGATCACCTTCTTCTTCGCCTCGGCAGGAGCCAGTGCGGCGTATCTCACCGTGAGCGAGACCTGGCCCGTCGAGGTGCGGGCCAAGGCGATCGCGGTTTTCTTCGCCATCGGGACCATCGCCGGCGCGTTTGGCCCGGTCTTCTACGGCTGGCTGATCGGCGACGGCACCGATACCACCGGGCTCTTCATCGGCTACTTGATCGGCGCAGCGATCATGATCATCGGTGGGGTTGTCGAGATCGTCTACGGAGTTGCTGCAGAAGGAAGATCGCTGGAGGACATCTCGAAGCCGCTGACCGCGACCTGAGGCTCCGCCTGGCGAGCTAAACACAGCCCCCCGGGACCTAAGCGATGAGCGAGCGCTCCAGCCAGGGGCGTGATGCAGGGTGGACCCGATCTGGGGCAACCACCACGCTGGGATCTGCCCCGACCTCGAGCGGCAGCCAGACGGTGAAAACGGCGCCTCCCCCTTCCTCGGATTCCATGGTCACCGCCCCGCCCTGAGCTTCGGTGAGCTGGCGGGCGATAGTAAGCCCGAGCCCGCGCTCGCCGGTCCCGTCTCCGCGATCGCGCTCATGGTGACCCTGCCAGCCCCGCTCGAAGACACGGGCATGGAGATGTGGCGCCAGACCCGGTCCCTCGTCGATCACCGCGAACCAGGCCCAGCCGTCGAGCCGGCCCCAATCGACGCCCACCGACGAGCCCTGCGGAGCCATCCGCACTGAGTTGCTTAGAAAGTTGCCGATGGTGGCGCGCACCGCGGCCGGATCAACCGAGGGGACCGTCAAATGAGATGTTCCGATGACCTCGACATTGACTCCGCGGGCTCGGGCCGGACCGATGTGCTCAGCCACCGCCGCCTCGGCGAGATCAGCGAGGTCGACCGGCCCGCTTCCCTGCTGGACCGCGAGCCGTCCGTGGCCGGCGAGATCGTCGACCGTTCGTGCCATCCTGGTCACGGCTCGGCGGGCGGCATCGATGTAGCCGGCGGCACCAAGCTCGGTCTTGGCCTCGATGGCGGCCAGCTCGAGATTCGTTCCCATCACGGCGAGCGGAGTGCGCAACTCATGGACCACTTCCTGGGTCCGGCTGTGACGCTCGACGTCGGCGGCCTCGACTTCGGCACGGGCCCTGGCGACGACGCGTCTCACCCGCCCGGAAATGATCCACGCCACAACGAACGCTGGGATCAAGGCGAGTACCGGCGCGAGTAGACCGGAGTCGATGAGGCCGTCGATGGTTCCTTCCTCGGCCAGTACCACCACTGCGACACCCTCCCCCACCTCGGCGATGCCAGTTCGGGCATCGGCCCACGGCTCGTGACTCACCAGCAAGGTAACGGTCACGACCATGACCACCAGAGCAATGAGCACGGCGGGTGCCATGAGCACGATCACCAATCCAATCCTGGACTTGGTCACCTCGCCACCCTCAGCATGTAGCCATGACCGGGGAAGGTGACTATCGGAGCCTCTGCCCCCGCAGTCGATAGCTTGCGGCGCAGATTGGACAGGGTCATCCTCACCGTGTTGGTGAACGGGTCGGCGTGCTCGTCCCATACGTGCTCGAGCAGCCGCTCCGCGCTGTGCACCTCCTCGGGGTGGAGGAGGAACCAGCGAAGCAACGCGTATTCCTTCACGGTGAGAGCCACTGACTCGCCGTGGAATGTCACCTCATGGCGGGCAGTATCCATCTCGATGCCGGCGTGGGTGATGACCGAGCTACCTGTCGATGTGTCACGCCGGAGCAGCGCTCGGATCCGTGCACTCAGCTCCCCCAGCGAGAACGGCTTCGCCAGGTAGTCGTCTGCGCCCTCATCCAGGCCTCGAATACGGTCGTCGACACCCCCGCGGGCAGTGAGCATCAGGATCTTCGGTGTTGGACCCAGCTCGTAGGACCGTCTCGGGTCGGCGAGCACGCGCCGGCAAACATCGAGGCCGTCCCCATCGGGGAGATTCAGATCGAGACAGACGACGTCGTAGCTGTTGACTGACGCGAGGTTCATCGCCGAGCTCGCGGTAGGGGCGATGTCGATGGCGTAGCCGTCTCGGCGAAGGCTGTCGGCGATGGCCAATGCCAGATCCTGCTCATCTTCGACCACGAGGATCCGCATCAGACCGGCACCCCGTGTCCGGTTGGGACGGGTGTGAGCACGTTGGCAGGCTGAATAAGGGAGGAGGTCATGGGCAACGCCGCAGGCGATCAGCGTTATGACGACGCAGACCAGACCGAAGTTCCCGAAATACGCAGTTGAAAGACGCCACGCCCACATCGAAAGGATGTCGGACGCGCCTATAGAGAACGTAAAGAGACGATCTCGTCGGTCGCGCCGGATTCCGTCAGGAAATCACGTGGCGTACCGCCTCCGGGTCATCGTGGCCGACCCGGCATGAACCGCCACGTCCAGGAACAGGCCGATGATCGCTCCGAATCCCCCACGGAGCGGCTCATCACCGATGACATACCCGACCACGTAGAGGGCCGTGGTCCATGGCAAGAGAATCAATCCGGCCAGCGGGAGGATCCAACTGTCGCCAAAGGCACGCTCGACCCAATCGGTCAGAAGCCACAAAGTCACCACCGCGAGGCGGGGCTGACGGCCATAAGTATCAAGAACAGACATCCCACCCGGTCTCCTCGCTCTAAGTGATGACATTCAACCCGCCAAGGACCGGAAATCAATCACGCAAAGGGCACGAAGTCACTCCCGCTTCATCATGGCGAGGGCTTCCAACTCCAAGTCGACGTACTGATCTCCCGACACGTCGACGATCGCCTCCTTGATGGTGCCTCCGGTGAAGGCATACGGGTGCGACCCGGAGTAATCAGAAGTCACCGGCTCACCAGCGTCCTTGCCCACGTTGAGGCCCTCACCCACCAGTGAGAAGTTCCCGGGCTGGGTCATGATCTTCCCCTCGCCGACTTTCTCGTCGTCGATGAACAACGACAAGGTGCCGGTGGTGGGCATGCTGTCGCCCTCCTTCTCGAACGCTGCGCCCAAGATCACGTTCCCGGTCGGGATCTCCTTGGTCGCCTCGACGATCTGCTCCTTCGACCCGACAAAGTTGTAGACGTACTTGAGCTTTCGGTCCTTGATGTACAACGAGTGCCCACCGAAGCGGGCCCCATGCGAGAAGAGGACTCCCGAAGCGTCCTCACTCTCGATCGTGGTCTCGACCCCTATCGAGTAACTCCGATTGCGGATGTTGACCGCGGCCGTCTCCGGCACCTCGGCTACACCCGGGTAATAGACATACCGATCGCGCGGCGGAGCAACCTGCGGTCGAGTCGGATCCGCCAGTACCTCCAATGGCGTCTTGTCCAAAAGGGGCAGCCCGTTGTAGAGGCCCGCTTGCTGGAACCAAAGGTTGACCATCTCCCGCAATTTCACCGGCTCGTCTGCGGCCAGGTCGTTCATCTCGGTGCGGTCATTCTCGGTGTCGTATAGCTCCCACCGATCCTGATCGAAGTGACCCCATCCGGCGATCGTCGGGTGTACCGAGACCGCCTTCCAGCCTTTGTGCCAGATCGCCCGTGAGCCAAGCATGGAGAAGAAGCCAGTCTCTTTGGGAGTCGGCACATCGGAGTTCTCGAAAGTGGCGCGGATGCTCACTCCTTCGAGCGGGATCTGATGAAAACCTTTGACTTCCTCCGGCAACTCGATCCCGAGGCAGTCGTACATGGTCGGCACGATGTCGGTGGCGTGGCAGAACTGGTGACGGACCTCGCCCCGAGCCTCGATCCCTTGTGGCCAGGAGATGACCATCGAATCGGCGACGCCGCCCTCGAAGTTGTACCGCTTCCACATCTTGAACGGGGTGTTGAATGCCCAGGCCCAACCGACCGGGTAGTGGTTGTAGGTCGCGGTGGAGCCCAATTGGTCCAGGTATTGGAGGTTCTCCTCCATCGTGTCGGGAATGCCATTGAAAAACTTGTTTTCGTTGACCGACCCGTTCGGGCCTCCCTCTCCACTGGCACCGTTGTCCGAGACCAACACCACGATCGTGTTCTCCAGCTGGCCCGACTCTTCGAGGTAGTCGAGCAAACGGCCGATCTCGTGGTCGGTATGGCTGAGAAAGCCGGCATAGACCTCCGCCATGCGACGGAACAATGCCTTCTCATCGTCGGAGAGCGCATCCCAGGGACGAACGACATCGAGTGGGTTCCACGGCTTGCCGTCGACGCTCTTCTCCTCGGCGTAGGGGTTGAGTGGAGAGAGGACCGCGTCCTCGGGCATGATCCCCATCTTCTTCTGATTCTCGAAGACGAGTTCCCGGTAGGCCTCATAACCCATGTCGAACTTGCCCTTGTACTTCTCGATCCACTCCTTGGGTGCGTGATGCGGGGCGTGTGTCGCGCCCGGGCAGAAGTACATGAAGAACGGCTTCTCGGGAGCGATGGTCTTTGCGTCCTTGATGAACTCGATCGCCTTGTCGGTGAGGTCGACTGTGAGGTGGTAGCCGTCCTCGGGGAGTGACGGTTGCTCGACCGGGTGGTTGTCGTAGATGAGATCCGGGTACCACTGGTTCGTCTCACCCCCCGAGGAACCCGTAGTAGCGCTCGAAACCGCGACCCACCGGCCAATTCCGCTTTGTCGACGCCATGTTCATCTCGTCGGCTGCGACCAGATGCCACTTGCCGAGCATGTAGGTGTTCCAACCCTGATCGCCCAGGACTTCGGCGATCGTGGCGCATTCGAAGGGGATGTGACCGTTCGAATTCGGGAACCCCGTGGTTGCCTCGGCGATACAAGCCATCCCGTTAGTGGTGTGGTTGCGCCCGGTGAGCAACGAGGACCGGGTGGGCGAGCAGAGTGCGGTGGTGTGCCAGTTGGTATAGGTGAGCCCGCTTGCCGCGAGCCGGGTGATGTTCGGCGTCTCGATGAGCCCACCCCAGGGCTCCATCGCCGAGAACCCGACATCATCGAGGACGATGTACAAAACGCTGGGCGAGCCCCCCGGCGCAACAGGCTGAAGATACGGCTCCCAATCGGGGATCGAGTCTCGATCATCGATGTTGATCACACCTTTGAATGTCTTGCTCATCCGCGGTTCCTTTCCGATACTCCGAGCTTGGCCAGCGCCACGATGCAGACGCTCGGGGGCCGCCCATCCCAACCTACTCAATGGTCCCAAGGGGTCGAACGAGACGTGGACAAGCCGCGAGCACTTGGTGAGATCTGCCGCGTAGGTTCGTTTCAGGTGCGGATCGGCACCGAAGATGGCCAACCCCGACCGACGACAGCGAGGTGACACCTGTGATCGATGGACTCCAATCCCCCGGCGTCCAGAACACTGCAAGCAGTTCACGATCACGAACAAGCCTTGCCTCCTAC